>JACPYS010000034.1 GCA_016195915.1 Betaproteobacteria bacterium
CATGGCAAAAGCTAAATTTGAGCGTACCAAACCGCACGTGAACGTCGGCACGATCGGGCACGTGGACCACGGCAAGACGACGCTGACGGCGGCGATGACGATGATTTTGGCGAAGAAGTATGGTGGGGATGTCAAGACCTACGAGCAGATTGATGCCGCGCCGGAGGAGAAGGCGCGCGGGATCACGATCAACACGGCGCACGTGGAGTATCAGACGGCCAACCGCCACTATGCGCACGTGGACTGTCCTGGGCACGCGGACTACATCAAGAACATGATCACCGGGGCGGCGCAGATGGACGGGGCGATTCTGGTGGTCAGTGCCGCCGACGGTCCGATGCCGCAGACGCGGGAACACATTCTGCTGGCGCGCCAGGTGGGGGTGCCCTACATGGTGGTGTACATGAACAAGGCCGACATGGTCGATGACAAGGAGCTCCTGGAGTTGGTGGAGCTGGAGGTGAGGGAACTCCTGTCGAAGTACGAGTTTCCCGGGGACAAGATCCCGATCGTGATCGGCTCGGCGTTGAAGGCCATGCAGGGGGACACCTCGGAGCTGGGCGAGGGCTCGATCATGAAGCTGGCGGAAGCTCTGGATAGCTACATCCCGCAGCCGAAGCGCGCGGTGGAGGGAGCGTTCCTGATGCCGGTGGAGGACGTGTTTTCGATCTCGGGCCGGGGCACGGTGGTCACCGGGCGGGTGGAGCGCGGCATCATCAAGGTGGGTGAGGAGATCGAGATCGTGGGCGTGAAGCCGACGATGAAGACCGTGTGCACGGGGGTGGAGATGTTCAGGAAGCTGTTGGATGAGGGCCAGGCCGGTGACAACATCGGGGTGTTGCTGCGCGGCACCAAGCGCGAGGAAGTCGAGCGCGGGCAGGTGCTGGCGAGGCCCGGATCGATCACGCCGCACACCAAGTTCGAGTGCGAGGTGTACGTGCTCTCGAAGGAAGAGGGCGGGCGGCACACGCCGTTTTTCAACAACTACCGGCCGCAGTTTTATTTCCGCACCACCGACGTGACCGGCAGCGTGGAGCTGCCCAAGGGCACCGAGATGGTGATGCCCGGGGACAACATCAAGATGACGGTGACGCTGATCAATCCGATCGCGATGGAAGAGGGTTTGCGCTTTGCCATCCGCGAAGGCGGCAAGACCGTCGGCGCGGGCGTCGTGGCCAAGATCCTCGAGTAGATCCTCGAGTAAGAAAATGCAAAGCCAACGCATCCGCATTCGCCTCAAGGCGTACGACTACCGGCTGATCGACCAGTCGGCGCTCGAAATCGTCGATACCGCCAAACGCACGGGAGCGGTGGTGCGCTGCCCGGTGCCGCTGCCGACGCGCAAGCAGCGTTTCGACCTGCTGCGCAGCCCGCACGCGAACAAGACCTCGCGCGACCAGCTTGAAATCCGCACGCATCTGCGGCTGATGGACATCATCGATCCGACCGACAAGACGGTCGACGCGCTGATGAAGCTCGACCTGCCTGCCGGGGTGGATGTCGAGATCAAGGTTCAGTAGTACGGCATAAGTGAAGTGCCGGCCAATTGATGCCGGCGCCCGGAGCGATTCCCGGGTTTCGAACAAAAGGAGTGAGTCATGAGTATCGGTCTCGTCGGCCGCAAGGTCGGCATGACGCGCATCTTCACCGAGAGCGGCGACACGCTCCCGGTGACGGTGCTGGACGTCTCGGACAACCGCATCACCCAGATCAAGTCGCCGGACAGGGATGGCTATGCGGCCGTGCAGGTCGTGTTCGGCAAGCGCCGCGCCAGCCGTGTCTCCAAGCCGCTTGCAGGTCACCTGGCCAAGGCGGCCGTCGGCGCGGGGCATACGCTCAGGGAATTTCGCGCCAGGCCAGAGGACCTGAGCGCGTTGAAAGTCGGCGGCAAGATCGGGGTGGAAATCTTCAAGGTCGGGCAGAAGGTCGACGTGGCCGGCGTGACCGTGGGGAAGGGGTTTTCGGGCGTCATCAAGCGCCACCACTTTTCCTCGGGCCGCGCGAGTCACGGCAACTCGATCTCGCACAACAAGCCGGGTTCGACCGGCCAGGCCCAGGATCCGGGACGGGTATTCCCGGGCAAGCGCATGGCGGGCCATCTCGGCAACGCAAATCGCACGACGCAGAACCTGGTGGTGGTGCGCATCGATGCGGAGCGCCAGTTGCTGCTGGTCAAGGGTGCCGTGCCCGGCTCCAAGGGGCGCGACGTGGTCGTACGCCCCGCCGTGAAGAGCTGAAGAGGGCGCAATGGAACTCAAACTGATAGATGAAAAAGGCGCCGGTACTGCGACCATCAGCGCGCCGGACACGGTGTTCGGACGCGATTTCAACGAAGCCCTGATCCACCAGATCGTGGTCGCCTACAAGGCGAACGCACGCATCGGCAGCCGGGCGCAGAGAGACCGCAGCGAAGTGCGCCACTCGACCAGGAAGCCGTTCCGCCAGAAGGGCACGGGCCGGGCGCGCGCCGGCATGACCTCCAGCCCGCTGTGGCGCGGAGGCGGCAAGATCTTCCCGAACTCGCCCGACGAGAACTTCTCGCACAAGGTGAACCGCAAGATGTACCGGGCGGGCATCACTTCGATCCTTTCGCAGCTTGCCCGGGAGGATCGAATCCGGGTGATTGATGATTTCAAGCTCGATGCGCCGAAAACCAGATTGCTCGCGCAGAAGGTCAAGTCGCTGGGCTTCGGCGAATTGCTGGTGATCACCGACGAAGTCGACGAAAACCTGATGCTGTCGGCGCGCAACCTGCCCCACGTGCAGGTGATCGCAGCGCGCCACGCGAATCCGGTGGCGCTGATCCGTTACCCGTCCGTGCTGCTCACCCGGAAGGCGGTGGCGCAACTCGAGGAGATGTTCAAATGAGCGCGTCCAGGAAATATGCGGCCGAGCATCTGATGAGCGTGCTGCTCGCACCGGTGGTGTCTGAAAAGAGCACCATGGTCGCGGACAAGAACCGGCAGTACGTTTTCCGCGTCGCCGAATCCGCGACCAAACCGCAGATCAAGGCGGCGGTCGAACTGATGTTCAAGGCCAAGGTCGATTCGGTCCAGGTCGCGAACGTCAAGGGCAAGGAAAAGCGCTTCGGCCGGTTCATGGGCCGCCGGCGCCACTGGAAGAAGGCCTATGTCTGCCTCGCGGTGGGCCAGGAAATCAACTTTGCCTCTCTCGAATAGCGCGCTGGAGTAAGCCATGGCCCTCGTCAAAGTCAAACCGACCTCGCCCGGCCGCCGTACGCTGGTCAAGGTGGTCAATCCCGAGCTGCACAAGGGAAGGCCGCACGCGCAACTGCTGTCGAAGCAATCGCAGAACAGCGGCCGCAACAACCTTGGCCGTATCACCATGCGGCACAAGGGCGGCGGCCACAAGCACCACTACCGCATGGTCGATTTCAAGCGCGGCAAGGATGGCGTTTCAGCGAAAGTGGAACGGCTGGAGTACGACCCGAACCGCAGCGCCAACCTGGCGCTGCTGCTGTACGCGGACGGGGAGCGGCGCTACATCATCGCGCCCAAGGGGGTCTCCGCGGGCACCGAGTTGCTTTCCGGATCCGAGGCACCGATCAAGCCGGGCAATACGCTGCCGCTGCGCAATATCCCGGTCGGTACCACCGTGCACTGCGTAGAGATGCTGCCGGGCAAGGGCGCGCAGCTCGCGCGTTCGGCGGGCGTCAGCGTGCAATTGCTGGCGCGTGAAGGCAACTATGCGCAATTGCGCCTGCGCTCCGGCGAGATTCGCAAGGTGCACGTCGATTGCCGCGCCACCATCGGCGAGGTCGGCAACGGGGAACACAATCTGCGCTCGTTCGGAAAGGCCGGGGCGAAGCGCTGGCGTGGCATCCGCCCGACGGTGCGCGGCGTGGCCATGAATCCGATCGACCATCCGCACGGCGGCGGCGAGGGCAAGACCGCGGCGGGTCGTCCTCCGGTCAGCCCGTGGGGCGTGCAGACCAAAGGCTTCAAGACGCGGCGCAACAAGCGGACGCAGGTGATGATCGTCCGCGACCGGCGTCGCGCGTAACGGAACCGGAGCGAATCGATGCCACGTTCAATAAAGAAGGGTCCGTTCGTGGACCTGCACCTGATCAAAAAGGTCCTCAAGGCGCGCGAGACGTCGGACAAGCGGCCGATCAAGACCTGGTCGCGCCGTTCGACGGTAGTGCCGGATTTCGTCGGACTCACGATCGCCGTGCACAACGGCAGGCAGCACGTCCCGGTTTTCGTGACCGAGAACATGGTGGGCCACAAGCTCGGCGAATTCGCTCACACCCGGGTATTCAAGGGCCACTCCGCAGAGCGCAAGACCGCGATGGTTGGCGGTGTGCCGCGGGGTGCGGCGCCGGGCGTGCCGGGCGCGCCGGGCGCGCCGAGCGGGCCCGGCGCATCCGCACCAGCCGCGGCGCCGGCGAAGAAATGAGGAACGCATGATGGAAACCATGGCAAAGCTGCGCGGGGTTCGCCTGTCGGCGCAGAAAGGACGGCTGGTCGCCGACCTGATCCGCGGCCAGCCGGTGGACCGCGCACTCAACATTCTCGCGTTCACGCCGAAAAAGGGCGCGGCGATCATCAAGAAGGTGCTCGAGTCGGCGATCGCCAACGCCGAGCACAACGACGGCGCGGATGTAGACACGCTCAGCGTCAAGACGATCACTGTCGATCGCGGCACGTTTCTCAAGCGTTTCCAGGCGCGCGCCAAGGGTCGCGGTAATCGCGTTCTGAAGCATACCTGCCACATCACCATCAAGGTCGGGGACTGAAGAGGATTTATGGGACAGAAGATCAATCCGATCGGATTCCGGCTCGCGGTCAACAAGAACTGGAGTTCGCGCTGGTACGCCAGCACGCGCAATTTCGCACCGATGCTCGCCGAGGACATCAAGGTCCGTGCATTCCTGAAACGCAAGCTCGCGCACGCCCTGGTGGGCCGTGTGCTGATCGAGCGGCCGGCCAAAGACGCCCGCATCACCATTTTCTCGGCGCGTCCCGGCGTCGTGATCGGCAAGAAGGGCGAGGAGATCGAGACACTCAAGGCCGAGTTGCGGCGCCTGCTCGGCGTGCAGCACGTGCACGTGAACATCGAGGAAATCCGCAAGCCGGAGATCGACGCGCAATTGATCGCGGACTCGATCGCGCAGCAGCTCGAAAAGCGCATCATGTTCCGGCGCGCGATGAAACGGGCGATGCAAAACGCGATGCGGCTGGGCGCGCAGGGCATCAAGATCATGAGTTCCGGGCGGCTCAACGGCGTCGAGATCTCGCGCCGCGAGTGGTATCGCGAAGGGCGCGTGCCGCTGCATACGCTGCGTGCCGACATCGACTATGGCGTGGGCGAGGCAAGGACCACCTACGGCGTGATCGGCATCAAGGTCTGGGTCTATAAGGGCGAGGTGGTGCCCAAGAACGACGCGCAGGCGCAGCTCGGTGCGCCCGCGGCCGCGCCGGCGTTGAGCGATGCGCCCCCTCCGCCGGAGAAGAAGCCGAAGCGGACGGTGCCCAAACCGGATGCGCGACGCCCTGCGAAGGACAAACCCGAGGGCGAGGCGCGCAAACCGGCTCGCGCGGCGGCCAGGAAGGCTGAGGGCGCGGCCGAGGACAAGCCCAAGGTCAAGACCACGGTGAAACGCGCGAGAAAAACGGTCACGCCGGAAGGCGGCGAGGGCAACAAGGAGTAAGGCATGCTTCAACCGGCGAGAACCAAATACCGAAAGCAGCAGAAGGGACGCAACAAAGGTGTGGCCACGCGCGGCACCCGGGTTTCCTTTGGCGAATACGGCCTGAAGGCGATCGGCCGCGGCAGGCTCACGGCGCGCCAGATCGAGGCTGCCAGGCGCGCGATGACGCGTCACATCAAGCGCGGCGGCCGGATCTGGATCCGCATATTTCCCGACAAACCCGTGTCGCACAAGCCGGCCGAGGTGCGCATGGGAAACGGCAAAGGCAACCCCGAATACTTCGTCGCGGAGATCCGTCCCGGCAAGGTGCTCTACGAGATGGACGGTGTCGAGGAGGCGATGGCACGCACGGCGTTCGCGCTCGCTGCGGCGAAGCTTCCGATTCGAACGGCATTCGTGCAACGACTGTTGGGATGAGACCATGAAACCGAGCGAACTGCGCGCGAAATCGAGTGACGAGCTGACGAAGGAGCTGAACGATCTGCTCAAGGCACGCTTCGGCCTGCGCATGCAGCAGGCCACGCAACAGCTCACCAACTCAAGCCAGTTAAGAAGGGTGCGGCGCGACATCGCACGCGTGCGCACCGTGCTAACCCAGAAGGCGGCAAGCAAATGAACCAGCAGACTGCGGCACCGGCGGAAAAGAACACCCGGACCCTGGTCGGTCGAGTGGTGAGCGACCGCATGCACAAGACCGTAACCGTGCTGATCGAGCGCAGGGTCAAGCACCCGATGATCGGTAAGATCGTCACGCGTTCCAAAAAGTACGCCGCGCACGTCGAGGACGGCGGAGTCAAGGCTGGCGATCTGGTCGAGATTGCCGAGTGCAGGCCGATCTCGAAGACCAAGGCCTGGAAGGTGACGCGCGTGATCGAGAAGACGAAGGCGGCATAGCTGTTGTGATTTTTCGCCCTTCGGCTTGTTCGCGGGGGCGATACTGGTTATAATTATCGGCTTTTCTGCCCCGCCGATTCAACCCGGTGGCGGCAGATCGACCCGGACGGGGTCCAAAACTGCATTCGCATCCGTCGGATACGGCGAGCCCCGGCTCGGCGGAACCCGGGCGCGAAGCGCAAGTTGGATGGAGCGGAAACCATGATTCAGATGCAGTCGATACTCGATGTCGCGGACAACACGGGCGCGCGCTCGGTCATGTGCATCAAGGTGCTGGGCGGATCGAAACGCCGCTACGCCTCGATCGGCGACGTGATCAAGGTGAGCATCAAGGACGCGGCGCCGCGCGGGCGGGTGAAAAAGGGCGAGATCTACCACGCGGTGGTGGTCCGCACCGCGAAGGGGGTGCGCCGCGCAGACGGTTCGCTGCTCCGCTTTGATGCCAACGCCGCCGTGCTGCTGACGCCGAAATTCGAACCGATCGGCACCCGTATCTTCGGGCCGGTGACGCGCGAACTTCGCAACGAGCGGTTCATGAAGATCGTGTCGCTCGCCCCCGAAGTCCTCTGAGGACGCTTCGCCATGGACAGAATACGCAAAGGTGACGAGGTGATCGTCACTGCCGGCCGGGACAAAGGCAAACGCGGTACCGTGCTGCGCCGCAAGGACGCCGAGCACCTGGTCATCGAGGGAGTGAACCGCGTGAAGAAACACGAGCGCCCCAACCCGATGAAGGGCGTGGCCGGCGGGATCGTCGACAAGGATCTGCCGATCCACGTTTCGAATCTGGCGCTGGTCAATCCGGCGACGCAAAAGGCGGACCGCGTCGGTTTCAAACTGCTCGAGGGCGGCCGCAAGGTGCGGATATTCAAGTCGAACGGCGAACAGGTGGACGCGTAGCGTGACGCGGGGCCAGGAAATACCTGACCCCTCCCCGTATCCCGAAGGAAAGCATATGGCGAAATCCCAGGCTCCAGGCAAGAGCGAACAACCGAAGAAGTCCCCCGACGCGAAGGGCGCGGGCGCGAAGGCGGCCGGCGCGAAGGCCGCAGCCAAACAGGCGGCTCCCAAGACAGGCCCGGCGGCACCGAAGACGGCGAAGCAGGCGGTGGCATCGGCCGGCCCGGCGCGGCTGCAGGTCCACTACCGCGAACACGTGGTGCCGGATTTGATGAAGAAGTTCGGCTACACGACTGTGATGCAGGTTCCGCGCATCCGCAAGATCAGCCTCAACATGGGCGTAGGCGAAGCCGCCAGCGACAAGAAGATCCTCGACAACGCGGTCGGCGACATGATCAGGCTCTCCGGCCAGAAGCCCGTGATGACCAAGTCGCGCAAGTCGATCGCCGGCTTCAAGATCCGCGCCGGCGTTCCGATCGGGTGCATGGTCACCCTGCGTGGCGCGCGCATGTATGAGTTCCTCGACCGGCTGGTGAGCATCGCGATACCGCGCATCCGCGATTTTCGCGGCGTGTCCTCGCGTGCATTCGACGGTCGCGGGAACTACAGCCTCGGCGTGAAGGAGCAGATCATTTTCCCCGAGATCGAATACGACAAGATCGACGCGCTGCGCGGCATGAACATCAGTATCGCCACCACTGCGAAGACCGATGACGAGGCCAAGGCGCTGCTCGGCGCATTCCGCTTCCCGTTCAAGCACTGAGGAAACCGCATGTCAAAACTCGCCCTGAAACTCCGCGATCTGAAGCGCCGCAAGACGGTTGAGAAATTCAAGGCCAGGCGCACCGCGCTGCTTGAGACGACGCGCTCGAGCGCGTCGTCGGATGAGGAAAAAGACGCTGCGCGCGAGAAGCTGCAGAAGCTGCCGCGCGACTCTTCACCTTCGCGGCTGCGCAGCCGCTGCGCTCTCACCGGTCGGCCGCGGGGCGTGTACCGCAAGTTCGGACTCGGGCGCAGCAAGCTGCGCGACATGGCGATGCGGGGCGAAGTTCCCGGCGTCATCAAGGCGAGCTGGTAAGGAGAGCCGCATGAGCATGACCGATCCGATCGCCGACATGTTGACGCGCATTCGCAATGCGCAGATGGTCAGCCACACCGAGGTCTCGATTCCCTGTTCCGGGGTGAAGCTCTCGATCGCCCAGGTGCTGAAGGACGAGGGTTATATCGAGGATTTCGCGGTGCGCGAGCGCGAAGGCCGCAAGGAAATTTCGATTGCGCTGAAATATTACGCCGGGCGGCCGGTGATCGAGCGCCTCGAGCGAATCTCGCGTCCCGGCCTGCGCATCTACAAGGGCGTGCAGGAGATTCCGAAGGTGATGAACGGTCTCGGCGTTGCGATCCTGTCGACCTCGCGCGGCGTGATGACCGACCG
Organism: Betaproteobacteria bacterium; assembly: GCA_016195915.1. Classification (GTDB taxonomy): domain Bacteria; phylum Pseudomonadota; class Gammaproteobacteria; order Burkholderiales; family SG8-39; genus JADGRQ01. The sequence goes on from JACPYS010000034.1 coordinate 8,901, forward strand.
CAAGGCCCGCGCCACAGGCGTCGGCGGCGAACTGCTGTGCATCGTGGCCTGAGGAGAGAGCGATGTCGCGCATCGGCAAGAACCCCATTCCAGTGCCCAAGGGCGTCGATGTGACGCTGGGCGGCGGAAGCATTTCGGTGAAAGGCCCCCTCGGAACGCTTGCGCGCCCGATCGACCCGAACGTCGGCATCGACAAGGATGGCGAGAACCTGCAGTGCAAGGCGCTCGGCAATTCGCGCCACGCGCGCGCCATGTTTGGAACCATGCGCGCGCTCGTCGCCAACATGGTGGTCGGCGTGAGCAAGGGTTACGAGCGCAGGCTGTCTCTGGTTGGCGTCGGCTATCGCGCGCAGGCGCAGGGCGACAAGCTGAACCTTTCACTCGGCTTTTCCCACCCGGTAGTTCATCAGATGCCGCAGGGCGTGAAAGCGCTTACGCCCACGCAGACGGAGATCGTGATCAGCGGCATGGACAAGCAACTGGTCGGCCAGGTGGCCGCCGAAGTGCGCGCCTACAAGTCCCCGGAACCTTACAAGGGCAAGGGCGTGCGCTATCTCGGCGAAGCGATCGTCCTCAAAGAAACGAAGAAGAAATAGTCCAGAGTCAACCGAGCCAGAGACAACCGAGCGCCATCATGATGAACAAGAATTCTGCCCGGCTTCGCCGCTCGCGCCAGACGCGCGCCAAGATCCACGAACTGGGCGCGGTGCGCCTTTCGGTGCATCGCACCAACTGCCACATCTACGCGAAGATCTTCTCCGCTCCGGGCGACAAGGTGCTGGTCAGCGCCTCGACAGTGGAAAAGGAACTGCGCGCGCTGCTCAAGCATGGCGGCAACCGCAAGGCCGCGGAAGCCGTCGGGCAGCGCATCGCCGAAAAAGCCAAGGCGCTCGGCATCGAGACCGTTGCATTCGATCGCTCCGGTTTTCGCTACCACGGCCGCGTTAAAGCTCTTGCCGAGGCCGCACGGGCCGGCGGCCTGAAATTCTGAGGGGGTCACAGATGGCGAAAATCAAACCGAGAACGCAGGGCGGCAACGATCGCGGCGACGGCTTGCGCGAGAAGATGGTTGCGGTCAATCGCGTCACCAAGGTGGTGAAAGGCGGACGGATCCTCGGATTCGCTGCGCTCACCGTCGTGGGCGATGGCGACGGGCGTGTCGGCATGGGCAAAGGCAAGTCGCGCGAGGTGCCCGTAGCGGTGCAAAAAGCAATGGACGAGGCGCGCCGCAGGATGTTCAAGGTGAGCCTGAAGAACGGGACCCTGCAGCACAGGGTGATTGGCCGGCATGGCGCAGCGGTGGTTCTGATGCAGCCGGCCTCCGAGGGCACGGGCATCATCGCCGGCGGCCCGATGCGCGCGGTGTTCGAGGTGGTGGGAGTCACCAACGTGCTCGCCAAGTGCTTCGGCTCGACCAACCCCTACAACGTGGTGCGCGCGACGCTCGACGGCCTGCAGGCCATGAACACGCCGGCGGAGATCGCCGCTAAACGGGGCAAGAACGTCGAAGAGATTCTTGCCTGAGGATGACCGCCATGGCCGACAAGAAAATACGGGTAAAGCTGGTGAAGAGCACGAACGGCTGCAAGCAGACCCACCGTGACACCGTGCGCGGGCTGGGTCTGAAACGGATTCGCCAGACGGTGGAACTCGAAGACACGCCTGCGGTGCGCGGGATGATCGACAAGGTTTTCTACCTGGTGCGCGTACAAGATTAGGAGCAGGGGGACCGAAAGGAGCAGGGGAAGACTCAAGTCGTCTCCCCCCGCACCCCCCACTACACGGATAGAGGACGAAGGATGCGACTCAATACGATCAAGCCGGCTCCGGGCGCCAAGCGCGACAGCAAGCGCATCGGGCGCGGCAGGGGCAGCGGCTCGGGCAAGACTGCCGGGCGCGGACACAAGGGTCAGAAAGCGCGTTCGGGCGGTTACCACAAGGTCGGCTTCGAGGGTGGCCAGATGCCGCTGCATCGCCGCCTGCCGAAGCGTGGATTCAATTCCGCTTCGCGCGATTCCTGCGCCGAGGTCCGTCTTTCGGAACTTGAGCGGATGCAAGCCGTCGAGACCATTGACCTCGCCTCGCTCAAGGCGGCCGGCGTGGTGCCGCAGCGAGCGCGCGTCGCAAAGGTGATCGTGTCGGGCAAACTGTCGCGCAAAGTGACCCTGAAGGGCGTGAAGGTCACCAAGGGCGCGCGGGCAGCCATCGAGGCTGCGGGCGGGGCGATCGAGCAGGAGGCGCAGGCCGCTGCGGCCTGAGCTTCGCACCCGGAATTTCATTGGTGAGCTTGTTACCCCAGGCGAAATCGGGCCGTTACGGCGACCTGAAGAAGAGGTTGCTGTTTCTGCTCGGGGCGCTCGTCGTCTATCGCATCGGCGCGCACATTCCCGTGCCGGGTATCGATCCGAACGTGCTGTCGGACCTGTTCAAGAGCCAGCAGGGCGGCATACTCGGCATGTTCAACATGTTCTCGGGCGGCGCGTTGTCGCGCTTCACCATCTTCGCGCTCGGGATCATGCCTTACATTTCAGCCTCGATCATCATGCAGCTGATGACGACGGTCAGCCCGCAACTCGAGGCGCTGCGCAAGGAAGGAGAGTCTGGGCGGCGCAAGATTACCCAGTACACACGCTACGGCACGGTATTTCTCGCCCTGTTCCAGGCGACCGGCATCTCGATCGCGCTGGAGTCCCAGCCCGGGCTGGTGCTCGAACCCGGGCTGATGTTCCGCATCACCACGGTGACGACGCTGGTCACGGGCACCATGTTCATCATGTGGCTCGGCGAGCAGATCACCGAACGCGGACTCGGCAACGGCATTTCGATCATCATCTTCGCGGGCATCGCCGCCGGGTTGCCGAACGCGATCGCGGGAACGCTGGAGCTGGTGCGCACGGGCGCGATGCACCCCGTCACCGCTCTGTTCGTCGCAGCCGCCGTGGCCGTCGTGACGGCTCTGGTGTGCTTCATCGAGCGCGGTCAGCGCAAGATCCTCGTCAATTACGCGAAACGCCAGGTGGGAAACCGCGTCTACGGCGGACAGAGTTCGCACCTTCCGTTCAAGCTCAACATGTCGGGCGTGATCCCGCCGATTTTCGCCAGCTCGCTGATCCTGTTCCCGGCCACTCTGCTCGGCTGGTTCGGCTCCGCCGAGGGGATGTTCTGGCTGCGCGACATCTCGGGTACGCTCACTCCGGGCCAGCCGATCTACGTGCTGCTGTACGCGGGCCTGATCATCTTCTTCTGTTTTTTCTACACTGCGCTGCAGTACAACCCGAAGGAAACCGCGGACAACCTGAAGAAGTCGGGCGCGTTCGTGCCGGGCATCCGGCCCGGCGACCAGACGGCGCGCTACCTGGAGAAGATCCTCACGCGGCTCACGCTTGCCGGCGCGGCCTATGTGACGCTGGTATGCCTGCTGCCCGAGTTCCTGATCCTCAGGTGGAACGTGCCGTTCTATTTCGGCGGCACCAGCCTCCTGATCATCGTGGTGGTGACGATGGATTTCATGTCGCAGGTGCAGGCCTATGTGATGACGCATCAGTACGAGAGCCTGCTCCGCAAGGCGAATTTCAAGGGCGGGCTGTCGGCCCGCTAGAGGAGAAACACCATGAAAGTGATGGCATCGGTCAAGAAGATCTGCCGCAAATGCAAGATCGTGCGGCGCAAGCGCGTGGTGCGGGTCATCTGCACCGATCCACGCCACAAGCAGCGTCAGGGTTGAACTTTAGTTCTTCGGCAGTTAACTGTATAATTTCAGGTTTTCCCGTTTTCGGACCGGCTTTTGATCCGATGACGGTACACTGAGCGGAACCGGCACATGGCCCGAATTGCAGGTATCAACATCCCGAACCACCAGCATGCGGAAATCGCGCTTACCGCGATCTACGGCATCGGTCGCGCGCGCGCGCAGGCGATCTGCGTCGCCGCGAGCGTAGCGGTCACGCGCAAGATCAAGGACCTCACCGACAGCGAACTCGATCGGCTGCGGGAGCACGTGACGCGCCTCACGGTCGAGGGCGACCTGCGGCGCGAGGTTTCGATGTCCATCAAGCGGCTGATGGACCTCGGCTGCTATCGAGGCGTTCGCCATCGCAAGGGACTGCCCGTGCGCGGCCAGCGCACCCGCACCAACGCGCGTACCCGCAAGGGGCCGCGCAAGGCCGCAATCGCCGGCAAGGCGGCGCCAGCCAAGGGCTGATATTTCGCGACCGTACCCGTAACCGCCGCGGCGGATAGCCGCGGCCAAATACCAGTCATTCAAGGACCGACATGGCAACCAAGACCGCCCCAACCGCGCAACAGCTGCAGCAGCAGTCGGCCACGCGCGCGCGCAAGAAGGTAAAGAAGAACGTGGCGGAGGGCATTGCCCACATCCACGCCTCGTTCAACAACACCATCATCACGATCACGGACCGGCAGGGAAACACCCTGTCCTGGGCCACTTCGGGCAACGCCGGTTTCAAGGGATCGCGCAAGTCGACACCCTTTGCCGCCCAGGTTGCGGCGGAGCGCGCAGGACGCGCGGCGCAGGAGTGCGGGGTGAAGAATCTCGAAGTGCGGATCAAGGGTCCCGGCCCGGGACGCGAGTCGGCGGTCCGCGCACTCAATGGCGTCGGGCTGAAAGTCTCCAGCATCGCCGACGTGACCCCCGTCCCGCATAACGGCTGCCGCGCGCCCAAGCGGCGCCGCGTCTAAAGCCCAGCCGAGGATAAGCCATGGCAAGAAACCTTGACGCAAAGTGCCGCCAATGCCGCCGGGAAGGCGAAAAGCTGTTCCTGAAGGGTGAAAAGTGCTTTACCGATCGCTGCGCGGTGGACCGCCGCGCCTATGCCCCGGGCCAGCACGGTCAAAAGAGCGGCATGCGCCTATCCGATTTCGGCAAGCAGCTGCGCGAGAAACAGAAGCTGCGCCGCATCTACGGCGTGCTCGAGCGCCAGTTCCGCAAGACCTACGCTGAAGCCGACCGGCGCAGGGGAATCACGGGCGAGAACCTGCTGTTCATCCTCGAATCCCGGCTCGACAGCCTCGCCTACCGCATGGGTTTCGGAATCTCCCGCTCCGAGGCCCGCCAGGTGGTGCGCCACAATTCGGTCCTCGTCAATGGGCGTCGCGTCAACATCCCGTCGTTCCAGTGCCGCCCCGGCGACGTCATCGAAGTGGCGTCGGGATCGAAAGAGCAACTGCGCATCAAGGCCGCGGCGGAAGCTGCCGAGTCGCGCGGCATACCCGAATGGCTGGAAGTCGATGCGAAGAACCTGAAGGGCACGTTCAAGTCGATGCCGGCGCGCGTCGATCTCCCGGCGACGATCAACGAAAGCCTGGTCGTCGAGCTGTACTCGAAGTAACCGTACGTAATTTCATCCAGACCAGCGCAGGACGCAAAAATGCCCCAGACCGGATTCTTGAAACCGCGCATCGTCGACGTCCAGAACCTTTCGCCCTCGCACGCGAAAGTGACCATGGAGCCGTTCGAGCGCGGCTACGGACATACCCTTGGCAACGCGCTGCGGCGCGTGCTGCTTTCCTCCATGCCCGGCTATGCCGCGACCGAAGTCCAGATCGCGGGCGTGGTGCACGAGTACTCGACGCTCGACGGCGTGCGCGAGGACATCGTCGACATCCTGCTCAATTTGAAGGGCGTGGTGCTGCGCCTGCATAACCGGCAGGAAGCGATCCTCACGCTCAAGAAAAAAGGCGAGGGCGCGGTCACTGCGGCCGATATCGAGGCTTCCCACGATGTCGAGATCGTCAATCCCGAGCACGTGATTGCGAATCTCACCGCCGGCGGCAAGATCGAGATGCAGATCAAGATCGAAATGGGCCGCGGCTACCTGCCGGGCAACATGCGCTACCTGCCCGAGGAAACCAAGGGCATCGGGCGCATCGTCCTGGACGCTTCGTTTTCTCCGGTGCGCCGCGTTTCCTACGCAGTGGAGAGCGCGCGCGTGGAACAGCGCACCGACCTCGACAAGCTGATCATCGACATCGAGACCAACGGCGCGGTCGAACCGGAGGAGGCGATCCGCTACTCCGCGCGCATCCTGGTGGACCAGTTGTCGGTGTTCGCGCAACTCGAAGGCACGACCATGCCGACCGAGACGCCGAAGACGGTGACGGTCGATCCGATCCTGCTGCGCCCGGTCGACGACCTCGAACTCACCGTGCGCTCGGCCAACTGCCTGAAGGCGGAGAACATCTATTACATCGGCGACCTGATCCAGCGCACCGAGACGGAATTGCTCAAGACGCCGAACCTCGGGCGCAAGTCGCTCAACGAGATCAAGGAAGTGCTCGCCTCGCGCGGCCTGACCTTGGGCATGAAGCTCGAGAACTGGCCGCCGACGGGCCTCGAGCTCGGCCGCACCTGATTCAGGAGAGGCAAGCCATGCGTCACGGTCACGGACTGAGAAAGCTCAACCGCACCTCGAGCCACCGCCTTGCGATGCTGCGGAACATGGCGGTGTCGCTGCTTACGCACGAGACCATCATGACCACTGTGCCCAAGGCGAAAGAACTGCGCCGCGTGGTGGAACCCATGATCACGCTGGGGAAGAAACCTTCGCTTGCCAACCGGCGGTTGGCGTTTGATCGGCTGCGCGATCGTGCGACGGTGGTCAAGTTATTCGGTGAGCTTGGCCCGCGTTTCGCTGCGCGGCCGGGGGGATACATGCGGATTCTCAAGGCTGGCGTGCGGAAGGGGGACAATGCTCCGCTGGCGCTGGTCACGCTGATGGACCAGCCGGAGAAGGTGGAAGGCGACGAGAAGAAAAAGAAGAAGGACGACAAGGCCGCGTAGGCGGACTTGCGGTGAAGACAAAAGGGCCGGTCGAACCGGCCTATTTCAATTGCGGCGGCAACGGATTCGTTCGCTTGATCGCATCGCAGCGCGGCGATCGTCAGGGTAATTGGGGTGTTCGATCCCTGGTCGGCTCCCCGACCAGAGCGAAACTGGGAACTCGCGACTAATCGGGGTCGCGCTTTAGCTTCCGGTATCGGCCGTGTCTAGACATTCGCCGACCACCGGATCATTCAAAAATGTCGACTCTCTATTCGATCAACCTGTCTGCACGAATCAGCAGCGACTGCGGGATCGTAATGCCGAGGGATTTGGCCGTCTTCAGGTTCACCGCCACTTCGAACTTCGTGGGTTGTTCCACAGGAAGATCAGCGGGCTTCGCACCCTTGAGGATCTTGTCCACAAATCCGGCCGCGCGGCGATTCATCTCGACAAGGTCAGGTCCATATTCCATCAGGCCGCCAGCTTCGGCGTACCCCGCGAATCCGATTGACGAGAGACGCCGCTTCGCAACAAGATCAGCGACGATTTTCGCATTGGAGGTAAACAGCGGATCCTCCGGGAGAACGAAGGCTTCGATGCGTTGAGTTACCATTGCTGCAATTGCGAACTCGAATTCGTTTGGGCCACGCGCTTCGAATCGTTGTAACTCGACCTTAAAGTGCTTTGCGGTACCGTCCATCGCTATCAGCATCGGAACCGTTGCCGGATTGTCTGGATTTACGAGTACAGCGATACGCCTCGCTCGCGGATGGACCTCCTTAAGCATCTCGAGTCGCTTTGCAGTGATTTCAGGTTGAAGGAAGGTTGTTCCAGTGACATTCCCGCCCGGTCGCGCAAGGCTAGCGACGATACCAGTGGCAACCGCGTCGCCGCTAGTTGCCATGACAATGGGAATCAATTTGGTCGCTTGCATAGCCGCACGGGTTCCGGGAGTGCCGTACGTCACAATTACGTCGACGTTGAGATCGACAAGCTCGACCGCCAAGCCGCGAAGGATATCGAATCTTCCTTCGGCCCATCTGAAATCAATGTATATGTTCTTCCCCTCGACATATCCGAGTACACGTAGACCCGCCCGGAATGCTGCCAATCGACGCGCATAGCCGAGTGCAGAAGTGGAACCGAGAAATCCGATTCGCGCAATCTTGCCTGGCTGTTGCGCGAGCGAGGTGATCGGAACGGCGAACGAACCGAGCCCTAGCGCAATTAGCGATCTCCGCCGAGAAATCATTCGATCACACGACGGGCGCGCAGCAGCACTGATCGCTGGACAGTCATTCCGAGCACCCTGGCGGTAGCCATGCGGAACCGTCTGCGTCGGACTTGGTACATTGCCGTCTCCCCGGCGAGCGTGGCACGAAGTCTACGCCGTCGGCGACCGATGTGGGTCGAAAGCGGAACTGGCGACTGTTCGTCTGCGTTCGAGATCGACTACACGTTGATAACCGGTCGTCCACGGTCGTGCGTCGTGCTCTGGCCCATAACGACGTACGGCGGCGGATGACCGTGCGGAATTGCGCGAGGCACAAGCCCTCGTTCACGTGACGCGGGACGCAGGATGCCGAAAATTTGGAAACGCGATTCCTCCGGTAGAGAAACGGCTCAGACCTCGCGTGTTCGCAGTCCGAGGCGGCGAAGGCGAGGCGATGTCGGCCGCGCCCCGGCGCGCGCAGGCCACGACGCTGGTTATCGGCGTACCGGCGGGCAGGCCGCCGCCCGCCCTCCAAAAAGGCGTCAGCGGCGATCAATCACGATAGCCCGCCTCTCGCCGATGGCGGATGCGCAGAACTCGGACGAGATCGAGCCGCGCATCGTAGCGGTAGAGCGCAAGATACCCCGTGGTCCCATGGGTGATCACCAGCTCGCGGCGGTGCACGTCCGCCCGTCTCCCGATTTGCGGATGCGATGCAAGCACGGACACCGCGCCGCGGATCTGGCCGCGCGCGGCGCCCGCAGTTTCAGGAGAAGGCGCAAGCAGAAACTCGATGAACGTTCGAGATCGTCGAGCGCTTCGTCGGAATAGATTACCCGCGCCACCGCACCGGTCTCGGCCCGCGCGCGCAACGCCCTGCCGCCTTCGCCTCCAGGTAGGCATGTACATCATCCGCCGCGTAGCCGAGACCGCTGCGCAGCATGGCCTCGTCCGCGCGTATTCCCTCCCGCACAAAGTCCTGGTAGCGCTCCGCCGCCGCTACCTGGCCTTGCAGCGCGCGCAGCATAAACGCATGCGGGGTCTCGCCGGAACGCTTCGCCAGACGTTCTATCTTCGACTTGAGCCGGCTGGGAAGCTTGATGCTGGTCGCCGCGACTGTCACAAGGCCTCCATCGGTAGTCGGAAAATACTACCAGAACTCCGTCTTCGCCGCCGCATACCGCCGACACATACTGCCGGGGCATCCGTGGCTCCTCAGGCAATCAGGATCGCGCGGTAGTAAACGGGCTATGCCGCTTGCAGGAGAAACTCAACCTTCACCGCCTCGAACGGAAAGACAATACCGCCGCCCTCTCGACGCTCGAGCACGACAGGGTTGAGCAGTGCAGTTACGTCGCTGTGCACCGCTCTTGCGTCGCGGCCAACGCGTCGCGCCGCCTCCCGAATGGATACCGAGCCAGCTCCGCATAGCGCCTTGAGCAACTCTCACCGCTTGACGGCCATGACTTGCCAAAGCAGCTCTGGTGTCGCATGCGCACCGGAATGCTGCTATCCACGCCACGTGCGCGAAGCATGCGTTGCGGCGATGTGGCATGGAGGCTAGTATGCCCGCGACCCATTAATACAAGAAAATTGAGGAGCGATCATGGCGGGCGCATTGCCGAAAGTGGACGACCAATTGCTGCTCGACATGCACGTCCACGTCGGACCTGAATATTTGCAGCGGCGCTACACGGCTCAGGCGCTGATGGACGAGGGCAGGCGCGAAGGCTTCGGCGCGGTGATGAAGAACCACTTCCAGCCGACCACCGGATGGGTCAGCCAGGCGCTCCGGCCCGACGACCAGGTGAAATTCGCCGGCGCAATCGTTCTCAATGCCGCCGTCGGCGGCGTCGACGACAATGCCATCCGTTCGGCGATGTCGGGCTGGAAGCGCGACGTGCACGCACCCGATCCCGAGCATGGAGGCGCGGTGGTGTGGATGCCAACGCTTTCGTCCGAAGCGCACCTGAATCTGTACGGGCGCAGGGAGATGCCCGAGCTCTGGGGCGTCAAGGGGAAGTATTCGCGCTTCGTGCCGATCGGCTGCGGGTTTCGGCTCGATGAGAACGACGAGAAGGTGATGGCCGCCGTCGAGCGCATGCTGAAAGCGCTGGCCGAGAACGACCTCGTGCTCGCGACCGGGCACCTGAACGCAGTCGAGACAGTGGCGCTTATCCGCCGCGCGCATGCTGCCGGTATCCGGCGCATCCTGATGACGCACCCGCTGTTCCAGGCGACCAACCAGGAAGTCGACGTGCTGGCGAGGATGTGGCGCGAATACGGCGCGTACAGCGAGCTCGCCTTCGTCAATATCGCAATGGATCATCTGACGTACGAGCAGTACGTCCAGGTCACGGAGGCGGTGGGGCCCGAAGGCGTGGTGCTGACGACCGACCTCGGCCAAGCCATGAATATGAAGGTCTCCGACGGATGGCGGGAATACATGGCGGAACTCGAGAAGCGCGGCGTGAAGGAAGACGACATCACCCGCATGTCGGTGCTCAACCCGCATCGTATCCTCTACGGCGCCGAGCTCGCCGCTAAAGCCAGCTAGAGGCCGAGAAAGCTGCGCCGGATGTCGGGGTGCTCGAGCACGCGATTCGCAGGCTCGACCAGGCTGACCCGGCCAAGCTCGAGCACCACCCCGATATCGCAGCGCTCGAGCGCCTGGCGCGCGTTCTGCTCCACCATCACCACCGTGATTCCCTGCGCGGTCAGCGCGCGCACGGTCTCGAACACCGCTTGCATGGGGCCGGGCGCGAGGCCCAGGGACGGCTCGTCCAGCAACAACAGCTGCGGTCGCGCCATCAGCACCATGGCCATTTCGAGCATCTGCTGCTCGCCGCCCGACAGATTGCCGGCGTCGACGCTCCAGCGCTCCCGCAACTGCGGAAAGCGCGCGACGACGGCAGCGCTTTCGCGCGCGAGATCCGCGCGTCTGAGGCGACGGGAGTAGCCGCCGAGCAGCAGGTTCTCGGCCACCGACAACAAAGGGAAGTTGCAGCGTCCCTGCGGCACGAGGCCGATTCCGGCACGCAGCCGCTCGAGGGCTGAAAGACGTGTCACCTCCGTGCCTTGAAAAATCACCCGGCCGCTGCGGCAGGCAATGATGCCGGCGATGAGCTTCAGCAAGGTCGATTTGCCGGCGCCGTTTGCGCCGATGATGGTCGTCCAGCTGCCTGCCGGGATCGCAAGGTCCACGCCGTGCAGCACGGTGTTGTCGGCGTAGCCGCCAGTTGTCCCCCGGATCTCGAGCACGAATTGCTCAGCCATGGCCGAGATAGGCCTCCAGCACGCGCTCGTCCTTTGACACATCCGCAGGCGTGCCCGCGGTCAGTAGCCGGCCGCGGTCGAGCACGAATATCCAGTCGCAGATATCGAACACCAGCTTCAGATTGTGCTCGACCACGAAGAGCGTCACTCCGCGTTTCGGCATGCGCAGCAGCTCCTGCCGGAGATTGCCGATCAGCGTCGGGTTCACCCCGGCAACCGGCTCGTCGAGGAGCAGGATTTTGGGATTGGTCATCAGCGCCATGCCGAGCTCGAGGAGCTTTTTCTGCCCGTAGGACAGCGCCGAGGCCGGCCCTTGCGCATGGGGTGACAGGCTGCATTCTTCCAGCACCTGCGCCGCGCGCTCGCAGTTTTTCGATTCATGCCGCCTCACGGCCGGCCAGCGCAAGGCTTCCGCGAGGGTGGAGAAGCCCGGCGCGGCCTGCGCGGCGGTGAGGAGGTTGTCGAGCACGCTCAGACGGGGAAAGACTCTCAGTTGCTGGAAAGTGCGCCGCACGCCGGCTCGCACCACCTTCACCGGGGGCAGATCGCTCAGATCGAGAAGGTTTTTTTCCCCCTGCAGCAGGACACGGCAGGAATCCTGTCGCTGGAACCCGCTGATGCAATCGAACAACGTGCTCTTGCCAGAGCCGTTCGGGCCGATCAGCCCGGTAATGCTTCCCTGGCGCACCTCGAGGGAGACGCTGTCGAGCGCCGTGACCCGGCGATAGCTCTTGCTCAGCCCTTCCACCCGCAGGACGCCACTCATGGGAACAGCCGGCGCGGCCGGTAAAGCACGAGCGAGAGCAGGATGACGCCGTACAAGAGCGAGCGGATTTCGGGCGTGAGCCTCAGCATCTCGGGTAATGCCGTGAAGACTACGGCGCCGGCGACCGGACCCCACAGGGTGCCCGAGCCGCCCAGGATCACCATGATCAGCAGGGTTTCCGACACCGAGAATCCGAACACGCCCGGGTCGATGTAGCTGATGAAGTGGGCATAAAGGCTGCCTGCGACGGCGGCCAGCCCACCGGACAGACAGAACGCCACCAGCCGCGTGCGGAACACGTCGATGCCGCAAGCGAGCGCGAGCTGCTCGTCATCGCGCGTGGCAATCATTGCCCGGCCGAAGCGCGAGCTGACCAGCAGCCAGGTGCAGAACACCGCGATCGCAGCGGCAGCGGCGGAGAGGTAGTACCACTCGATGCGCGTGCGCACCGTCATCCCGAAGAGCCGCGGCGCCGGGATGTTGGCGAGCCCCAGCGAGCCCCGCGTCATTTCTTCCCAATTCAGTGCCACCAGCTGCAGGAGCAGTGTCGCCGACAGCGTGACAATCACGAACGAATGCCGCGAGACGCGCAGGCTCGGGAACCCGACGACCAATGCCGAAAAGATCCCCGCCAGCATCGCCATTGCCAATGTGGCCGTGCTGTCCCATCCCTGGCGCAGCGCGAGGAGCGTTGCCACGTAGGCGCCAACGCCGAAGAAAGCCGGGCTGGCCAGCGACAGCAGGCCGCAATACCCGAGGACCAGGTTGAGCGATTGGACCAGGACGATGTAGATACCGGTGACGATCGCGATGTGCAGGACGTACGGCGAGTCGACGGCCAGCGGTAGGAGGAGCGCGCCGAGCGCCGCGGCCCAGAGCAGTGCGCTCCTGCGTCTCATACCCGCACGGTCCTGCCGAACAGTCCCTGCGGGCGCGCGAGCAGCATCGCGATCATCACGATGAATGCGATGCCGTCGCGAATCGCGGCGTTGCCCAGGCCTCCGGCATAGCTTTCCGCCAGGCCGAGCGCCACACCGGCGATCGCCGCGCCCCAGATATTGCCCATCCCGCCGATGATCACCACCGCAAAGCTCTTGATCACGACTTCGGTGCCCATGTTCGGATAGAGATCGAACAGCGGCGAGATGACGACCCCCGCGAGGCCCGTGAGCGCGGCGGCGAGGGCGCCGGTCCAGCGGGTGACGCGCCGCACGTCGATGCCGACCATAACGCAGGCTTCGCGATTCTGCGCCATCGCGCGCATCGCCCGACCGATTTCCGAGTAGCGCAGAAAGGCATACAGGCCGGAAAACGCGGCAAGGAAGGTCGCGCAAACGAGCATGCGCTGGCCAAACAGCAGTACCCCGCCGATTTCGAAGGCTTGGCTCTCGAGAGGCGAAGCGACGTCCAGCGGGGTGGCGCCGAAACCCAGGCGTACCGCGTTTTGCAGGATGATCCCGACCGCGAGCGTGCCCAGAACCACCGACTCGAAGCCGCGATCGAGGTTGGGCACGATCACCACGTGGGCGAGCAGCGCGCCGAACCCCGCCATCAGGGCCGCCATGAGGACCGCGGCAATCCCATAGGGCAGGCCGAGCTGCTTCATGGCCCAGAAAAGCAGGAAGGCGCCGAGCATGTACAGCTCGCCGTGCGCGAAATTCACCTGCCCGAGGATGCCGAAGATCAGCGCCAGGCCGACCGCCGCCAGCGCGTACCCCAGCCCTACGGAAAACCCGTTCGCCGCGAGCTGGGCGAGGAAGACCGGATCTGTTGCCACCGGCTGCTACTTCACTGCGACAAGCTCCTTCACAGTCGCAGCGCCCTTGTCGACGACGATGAACATCATGCGGGTGCGCGCCTGCTGGTTGGCATCGAACCGCATGGGTCCGAGGATCGCGTCGAAGTCCGACCTGGCCAGCGCATCGCGCACTTTCTCCGGATCGGTGGTGCCGGCACGCCGCACGGCGTCGGCGTACGTCTGAACGCCTTCATAAACACCCCAGCCGGCATAGTGCGGCGGCTGCTTGTACCGCTGCACGTATGCTCTGGTGAACGCCTGGTTCTTCGGCTCCGCGAACTTGTCGAAATAAGGATAGACCGTCCACGAGCCGTCGAACTTCCCGCTTGCGACCTGCTCGCTGACCACGCCCGAGCCGAGCGGCGGGCGACCGACCAGCGGAATTGTCAGGCCGAACTGCTGGTACTGTTTCATCAGGTTGGAAGCCTGCTGGTCCAGGACGTAGGTGGCCAGGGCGTCGGGCTTCGAGGCCCGGATGCGCGTCAGCACCGGCAGGAAGTCGGTTTCGGTCTGCTTCAGGTAGTCTTCCGAGACGATCTTCACGCTCGCCGGCAGGCGCTCCTTCATCAGCCGCGCCGCGCCGCGGCCGTAGTCGGTGTCTTCCCCGACGATGGCGATGCTCTTGAACCCCTTCATCCTTTCCGCGACGACCTCCGCGATCATGCCATCGTGCGCGACGGTGCGGAATACCCACTTGTTGCCACCCGCGCCGGATTTGCTGGTGATGTCCGGATGCGTGGAGATGGTGACGATGAACGGCTTCTGCGCTTTCTCCATCACCGGCATGATCGCGATCGTGGAGCCGCTGCACACGTCGCCCAGCATGACATCGACGCGGTCCTGGCTGAGCAGCTTCTCCGCGGAGGCCACGCCATCGGCCGGCCGGCAGGCGCTGTCCTGCATGAGGAACACGAGCTTGCGCCCGAGGACGCCTCCCTTCTGGTTGATCTCGTCGGCCGCGAGCTCGCCGCCCCACTTGATGTGCTGGCCGAGAAAGGCGAGCGGGCCGGTGATCGGGCCGGCGACGCCGATCTTGATGTCCTGCGCCCGGGTTTGAACCGCCGCGAAAGCCAGGATGCCCGAGAGCATCAATTTGATTGAAGCATGCATGAGATCCTCCGTTGATTTTGCGTGATGCTAATCGATTTTCCCCATACGCGGTGCGCGGTCTCGAGCATCACTTCCAGCTTGCGCCACTGTTCGTCCTCGGTGAGGAGGTTGCCGGTGTGCGTGGCGCCCTGCGACCGACGGCTCCAGGTAGGCGTGGGCGTCATCGGCCGCGTTGCTGAGGCCGCTGCCGCACACGATTGAGGCATTGGCTGCTCAGGCAATCAGGATCGCGCGGTAGTCGTTGACGTTAGTGCGCGTAGGACCGGTGACCACCAGGTCGCCGAGTGCGGAGAAGAATCCATAGCTGTCGTTCGCCGCGAGCAGCTTTTTCGCGTCGAGCCGTGGCGCGCGCGAAAGGGAATCTGGAGCGAGCAGCGCTCCCGCGTTGTCCTCGGAGCCATCGATGCCGTCAGTGTCTGCCGCGATGGCGTGAACGTCCTTCATTCCATTCAATTCAATGCCGAGCGAAAGCAGGAACTCCGCGCAACGTCCGCCGCGTCCGTTCGGGCTGCGCACAGTCACCGTGCACTCGCCGCCGGAGATCAGCGCAACTGGAGTCTTGAACGGCTGAGCATGCGAGCGCACCTCGCGCGCTAGCGCCGCCATCACCTTCGCAACCTCCGATGCTTCGCCCGTAATCGAGTCGCCGAGGATCGCGGGCGTTACGCCGGCCGCGCGGAATACTTCCGCAGCGGCCTCGAGCGAGCGGTGGGCGGTGGCGATGATGCGATTCTCGGTTCGCGCAAACGCGGCGTCGCCGGGCTTTGGTGTTTCCGCGAACGGACCCGGCGCGGCGATGGCGTATTTCTCGAGCACCGCGGCAGCGTCGGCGCAAGTCGTGGGATCGGGAGTGCAGGGTCCGGAGGCGATGTGCGTAGGATCGTCCCCGGTCACATCCGATACGATGAGCGCGAGCACCCGCGCGCGCGTCGCCGCGGCGAGGCGTCCGCCCTGGATTGCCGACAGGTGTTTTCTCACGGTGTTGATTTCCTGGATCGGCGCACCGCAGCGCAGCAGTTCCTGCGTCACTTTCTTCAGGCCCGCCATGGTGATTCCCTCGGCGGGCAACGCGAGCAGGCTCGATCCGCCGCCCGAGATCAGGGCGACGAGAAGATCGTCCGCGCCGAGTTCGCGCGCGCGCGCCAAAATTTCCCGCGCCGCTGCTTCACCCGCGGCATCCGGCACGGGGTGCCCGGCCTCGACTACCTTGATGCGACCGGTGGGCAGGCCGTGGGCATAGCGTGTGATCACGATGCCCTCGAGCGGCGCATTCGGGGGCCAGTGCCGCTCGAAGGCGAGCGCCATCGAAGCGGCGCCTTTGCCTGCGCCGACCACCAAGGTGCCGCCGCGCGGCAGCGCGGGCAAATGCGGCGGAACGATCTGGAGCGGATCCGCGGCGGCGACCGCCGCGCGGTACGAAGCGAGCAGCAGTTCGCGCGGGTTCACGCCGCGAACTGCTCTTTCGCGGCGTCGGGCCCCAGGTTGTAGAACTTCGGGTAGATCTCGCCGAACACCCGCTTGATCTCTTCGACCGGAACGTCGGCGTAGTTGCCGCGGTCGCGCAGGTATTCCATGTGGCGCCGCTCGTCCTGGTCGAACGCATGGAAGATCGAGTCGTTGCGCCCGTCGAACTCGAGCGCCTTGACGCGGAACCGGCGGCACATTTCGATGTTGAACGCCGGAGTGGCCTTCACCCACTTTCCCTCGAGCAGCAACTCGGCGTAGCCATGGAACGCGAACAAATCGGTCCCCATGCGCTCGGTAAGGGCGGGCGAGGTGAGGTGGTTCTTCACGTCGGCGTATCCCACGCGCGCAGGAATGCCGCTTGCACGCACGCAGGCCGCGAGCAGCGCCGCCTTGGGAACGCACCAGCCATGGCCTCTTTCGAGGCACACCGAGCCGCGATAGCTCGCATCGACGAGGAAGTTCTGGAACGGGTTGTAGCGCACCGCATCGCGCACTGCATAGTAGAGCGCCACCGCGCGCTCCAGGTCGCTCGCGCCGCGCGCGTGCTCGGCGGCGAAATGCACCACCCGCGGGTGGTCGCTGTCGACGAACTTTCCGGGCTGGAGGTACGGGTCGTTGTTCATCGATCGAGTTTCATCATGCGCCGCGCTCCTGCGAACAGCGCGCTCGAGTGATTTCCCAGCTCGTCCATCACGCTGAAATGGTTGTGGCCCGGCATCGCGACATCGGCTGCGACCGCCGAGCGCCAGCGCTCGGCGAGAAAAGCGTTCTGCCTCTTGAACTCGGAGCTCTCGGCGCCGCCTACGCAAGTCACTATCGGAGCGCGCGTGGCCGGCGGCATGAATGCCGGAGAGACCTTCAATGCAGCCGCCTCATCGAGCCGCAGGTCCACGTTGAGAAAATCGGCCATTACCAGTGGCCGCAGGTCATACAGGCCGCTGATCGCCAGGCCACCCTTGAACAAATCGCGCGGCAAGCGCGCGTCGAGCACGGGCCAGAGCGCGCACATCATCATCGCCGTGAGATGCCCGCCGGCGGAGTGCCCCGCCACGTGCAGCCGGTCGCAGTCGGCGCCGTATTCCTCCGCGTGCAGGTACAGCCAGCTCGACGCGCGCAGCATCTGCCGCACGATTTCTTCGACGGTCACTTTCGGGCACAGGTCGTAGTTGACGACCGCGAGCGAAACCCCGGCGTCGATGAACGCCGGAGCGAGCCAGGAGAAGTCCGCCTTGTCGAGCGAGCGCCAGTAACCGCCGTGGATGAACATCAGCACGCTGCCGTCGCCCTTGCGCGCCGGGAAGAAATCGAGCCGTTCGCCGGGCGCGGGCCCGTACTCGCGATCGAGGTAACAGGTCATGGTTCCGCGCGCGCGCGCCGACAGCTGCGACCAGCGCTCGAAATACCTTGCGTGGTCCGGAACCATCGCACGGGCGTTGTACTCCCGGTTGTAAAACCCGGAATCGCGTAGGTCAGCCACGTTTTCCCCTCCAAAGTCCGAGCGCGACCTGCGCCGGGCGGTCCGAGAACGAGAACAGGACCGCTTCGTCACCCCCTGTTTCGAAGCGAACCGGGTACCAGGGCGGCGCGACGAACGTGTCGCGCGGCTCGAACGCAAAGGTCTCGGTGCCGATCTTCACCGTGCCCCGGCCCTCGACCACCGACCAGATCGTGCCATCGGTCGAGCGATACGCCTCCGAGCCGAAGCGCGCGGGCAGCAGCTGGATGAAGCTGCCGATGGTCGGCATCGCGTAGCCTCCGGTGAGCGGGTTGATGAACTGCATTTTCCAGCCGTGGCAGCTGTCCGGATCCTGGCTGCGCGAAAGCGCTGCAAGCGTCTCACGGCTGCGCGCGTAGGGATAGCTGAAGATCGGGGAAGTCTTGCCGGCCGGCGTGTAATCGAGGGGTGCAAGATTGTGCCCGTAACGGTGGTACGAATCACCCTCGGGCCTGGTCACGGGCTGCACGTCCTCGGAGTAATTCTCGGAGAACTGTGCGCCGAAGAATTTCAGGATGTGGATGTCCAGGCCGTCCATCCACACCACGGGCTCGTCGCCGGGATTGCCGTGATCGTGCCAGGTCCATGCAGGTGTGATGATGAAATCGCCCGGATGCATGGTTGTACGCTCGCCATCGACCGCGGTGTAGGCGCCCGAACCCTCGACGATGAAGCGCAGCGCGGATTGGGTATGGCGGTGGCTGGGGGCGATTTCGCCGGGCAGGATCAACTGCAGTCCGCAAAACAAGCTGTTGGTGATGCAGGACTGGCCGCGCATGCCCGGATTTTCAAGGATCAGCACGCGGCGGATCGCTTCCTTCGCGGTGATCAGCTTGCCCGATTCCATCACATAGGGTCGCGCGTCGCTGTATTTCCACGATGCGGGCACGCAGGGTGTCTGGGGATCGAGCGGCACGAGCGCGTGCAGCACCTCCCACAGCGGTGCGAGGTGGTGCTTGTCCAAGCGCCGATAAAGATCGACACGCTCGGCCTGTGGGGAACCCCGGGGTATGGCGGACATGGTGGCGAGATCTCCTCTAAGCGGCAAACAATTCTAGCAAACTGCCTGAGTTATGATCAGGGCGATTTAGATAGCCAAATCACTGGCTTAGAGAGGCTCACGGGGCGTCCCAGATCGGCCGCGAGCGCATCCCCGTCGGGATCGGCAAGCGCTGCGTCGCGCGCCCGGGCGACGGTACGGGCCTGTTCGCGCGGATCGTCCGTTGCCGGGTTCACTACCAGGGCATCCAGAATAGCGAGGAAATTCGCCACGCCGCGCCGGTGCGTCTCGCCATAACCCTTGATGAGGCGCACGCATTCCGCGATCTCGAGCGCAAGCTGTGGCTCGCGTTTCGCCGCCGCGCAGACCTCGTCAAGCCAGCGCTCGATCAGCGACTGTTCCAGCGCGTACCGGTAGCTGCGCGGCCGCCAGGGTTTGAGCCAGGCAAGCGAGCGCATCGTGAGATACCCCAGCACGCTCGACGTATTGATGTGCAGCCCGATATTGAGACTGCGAAGCCGTCCGGTGCGCTCTGCCCACGCGAGGAATTTCGCGCCGAGCGCGGGCGGCAGGATGGAGGAGAATTCCTCCGCGCCGGGTTTGAGGTAATCGATCACCACCACCGGTTCATCGGGTTTGGCGCGAACCTCCTTGCGCACTCTTTCGAATCGTTCGGGCCGGGTTTTCAGGTCGGCGACTCGGATCACGTCCTCGTAGCTCATCCAAAGGGCGAGATGCCGTCCGGTTTCCGCAGTGAGCCGGTGTGCAGGCGTCCCGTCGATTGCGAGCACCCTCTTGAGGCGTTCGAGGTAAAGACCGGCGTAATGCTCGTCCTGGTAGTCGATGAGGCGCGTGACACCGAGCGAGAGAACCTCCTGCACGTCGGCCGGGAACTCCGCTGCCACGCGCGCGTCCGGCTTTCCCGCAACCGGAGGAGCATCCGGCGCGTCTTCCTTCAAGGCGCCGCTCGCAAGGCGGAAACCGGCATCGAAACCGCGCAGGCTCGCTTCCGCCCCCTTGCCGGCGCGCCGGATCGCTTCCTCGCAGGCCGCGCGCGCCACCGGCAGCGCGCCCGAACCCGCCATGGCGCCGAACAGGACGGCATTGATCACCGTGCCGTGCGCCAGCGCAACCGCGCGCATGTCGAACAGAAACGCCTGCTTCGCCAACTCGTGCGCAGCTTCCAGAACCTTCGAACTGTCGAAGCGCCCGTCGCCCATCCGCATTTTTTCCGCGGTTGCGTAGATGCGGTGGGTCGAGGCAATCAGCGTGGTGCGCCCGGGGCTCACGTAGCCGTTTTGCATCGCCCGTCCCGCTTCGACCAGCTCTGAGGCCACCATGATGTCGACGTTGCCCGGATTGGGCGTAAGCGACATCACCGGCTCGCGCCCGCCGAGTACCGCGCGGTGCAGCGGAAAGATCTCCAGGTAATAGGTCGTGGCGCCGGTGCGCTGGGCGACGCCCGGAATCGACGTGGCCTGCGCCGGAAGATCTGCGTGCTCGGCTGCGTCGATGATCCAGTCCGCGAGTACGCCGCCGCCTTCGCCGCCGAGCGCGGCGATCAGGATGGTGATGGGGCGCGCATCGCTCACGGCGCCACCCCGCCGGTCACCGCCCCGCGCACGCGATGCATGAAGCGGTCCCAGCGCGAGGGATTCTGGATCACCTCCGCACGGTAGAACGACGGGCACAGCACTGCGGCATGCGCGTTCTCGCCGCACAGCCCGCAGCCCACGCAGCCATCGATCACGGTCGCGACGGGATCGCGGCGCAAGGGATCCGGGTTGTCCTTGATGGTGAGCGTGGGGCAGCCCGAAAGGCGGATGCACGAGTGATCCCCGGTGCAGGTATCCTCGTCCACGCCATACCTGGTGCGCACCGTGCGCTCGCCCGCGTCAAGCTGTTGCGCCGTCTGGGGGCGCAAGCGACGCTGGCGTTCCAGCTGGCATTCGCCTTCGGCAATGATGACCTTGAGGCCGGGCTCCTTCGTCGTGATGGCTTCGCGCAGGGTTTGCGTGACATCGGCAACCCGGTAGTTGTCCACGGTGCGCAGCCATTTCACGCCGAGGCCGCGCAACGTGTTTTCGATGGTGCGGTCGGCATGCACCGCGCTCTTGCCGTGCGTCGCATCGCGCGCCGAGTGCGATGGGGTCGAAATCAGTTCCTGCGTGCCGGTCGCCGACGCGTAGCCGTTTTTCATCACCACCAGCACCGCGTCGCCCTTGTTGAGCAGATTGGATGCGACGCCCGACAGCAGGCCGTTGTGCCAGAAACCCCCGTCACCCATGATCGCGAGCGGCCGGCGTGCCATTACCGGCGAGACACCTGCACTCGAAGCGAGGCTCATGCCGTAGCCGAGGATCGAATTGCCCATCGAAAACGGCTCGAACGTGGCGAACGCGTGGCAGCCGATGTCGCCCGAAATGTGCGGCAGGCCCACGTCGCGCGCCGCGAGCTTGAGCGCGGAGAACACCGGCCGCTCGGGGCAGCCGGTGCAGAATCCCGGAGGGCGCGGCGGAAGCGGCGATCCCAGCAGCGCGGCCGCCTGTTCCCGCGCCGCGCCGGTGCTTTGCAGCCAGCCGTCGCCGCCAGCGGTATCGATGTGCGAAGCGTGCTGCGCAATCAATCGCGACAGTGCGCGCACGATGACTTCAGCAGTGTATTCGCCGGTCATCGCCAGCAGGTCCTTGCCGTGCAGCTTCGTTTGCGCAAGCTCCCTCAGGCCGGGTTGCTCGGCCGCGCGTCGCAACAGCGTGGCGATGTCCTGCTCGATGAATTCGGGCTGCCCTTCCTCGACCACCAGCACCGCTTTTTTGCCCATGCAGAACGCGCTGATTTCTTCGGGCACGAGCGGGTAGACCACGTTGAGCGCGAGGATGGGCAGGCGGCAGGCGCCGAACGCGTCGGACAGCCCGAGGATCTGCAGCGCGCGCGTCAGATTGTTGTACAGGCCGCCCTGCACGATAATGCCGACGCTGTGTTCGTCACCGGAGAAGGTCTCGTTGAGACGGTGCTCGGCGATGAAGCGGAGCGCTGCCGGCTTGCGTACGCCCACCTTGAGCTTTTCCTGCCGGAACGTGGCCGGCGGATGCGAGAGGCGGTCATACAGAAATGCGGCAGGAGCAGCGAGCTGATTGCGGGTGGATACGGTCGGTGCGCGATTCGGCGAAGTCGCGAAGCGTCCGCGCACGTGGCAGGCGCGAATGCGCAATTCCATCATCACCGGGGAGTTGGAGGATTCAGAGAGCTCAAAGCCTTTTTCCACCATGTGCACGATGGTGGGCAGGTTCGGCCGCGGATCGAGCATCCACATGGAGGACTTGAGCGCAAACGCGTGGGTGCGCTCGAGTGCCACGCTGGCGCCTTCGCCATAATCCTCGCCGACTACGATGAGTGCACCGCCAATCACGCCGGCGGTCGACAGGTAGCTCAGTGCATCCGATGCCACATTGGTGCCGACGATCGATTTCCAGGTCACTGCGCCGCGCATCGGGTAAGCGATCGAGGCGCCAAGCATCGCCGCAGCCGAGGCCTCGTTGGTGCATGCCTCCACGTGCACGCCCAGTTCATCCATGTATTCACGCGCCTGCACCATCACGTCGAGCAGGTGCGAAACCGGCGCACCCTGGTAGCCGCCGACATAGGACACGCCCGATTGCAGCAGCGCCTTGGTCACCGCGAGGATACCCTCGCCGTGGAACGTTCCGCCTTCGCCCAGTTTGAGCGATTCGATCTCGTGTGTGAATGAGCGTTCCATGTCTTTGCGTCCTGGTGCCGTCTCAGGCTGCGCGAGGCGCGAGCCAGCCGGTGATGGCGCGGCGGAGCTGATGCAGCCATGTGTCCCAGCGCGACGGATTCTGGAGCACTTCCGCACGATAGAACGACGGGCACAGCACGGCCGCGTGCGCGTTCTCGCCGCACAGCCCGCAGCCCACGCAGCCGTCGATCACCGTGGCGACGGGGTCGCGGCGCAAGGGGTCCGGATTGTCCTTGATGGTCAGCGTCGGGCAGCCCGAGAGGCGGATGCAGGAATGATCGCCCGTGCAGGTATCTTCGTCGACGCCGTATCTGACGCGTACCACGCGCTTTCCCGTGCCGAGCTGTTGCGCGATCAGGGGCCGCAGGCGGCGCTGCCGCTCGAGCTGGCATTCGCCATCGGCAATGATGACCTTCAACCCCTTGTACGCGGAGGTCATCGCCTCCTTGAGCGTCCGGCGCACCTCTTCCACGCGATAGTTGTCGACGGTCTTGAGCCACTTCACGCCGAGGCCCTTGATGGTGCGCTCGATGCCCATGTCGCTCGCCTTGTGCGCGCTGTGATGCGGCGAAGAGGGCAGCTCCTGGGTTCCCGTCGCGGAGCTGTAGCCGTTCTTCATGATCACGAGGATGCCGTCGTCCTTGTTGAACACCGCGTTCGCCACGCCCGAAGTGAGGCCGTTATGCCAGAAACCGCCGTCGCCCATGATGGTGACGGTGCGTGCACCGAACATGGTGTTTACCGCCGAATTCGAAGCCAGCCCCAGGCCGTAGCCAAGTACGGTGTGGCCGATGTTGAATGGCGGCAGCGTGGCAAAAGTGTGGCAGCCGATATCCGCCGAGACGTGATAGGCGCCAGACTCGCGCTCGGCGAGCTTCATCGCCGAAAATACCGGGCGCTCCGGGCATCCGGTGCAGAATCCCGGCGGGCGGGCCGGCACCCCGCCGCCAAGCAACTGCGCAGCGCGTTTCTTCGCTCCAGTGTGGCTTTCATGCGCGGCGCGAATGCTGCCTGCATCGATTCCGCGCGGTGCTGCGTGCTCGAAGAATTTCGTCACGCCCGTGAGCACTACTTCCCCGGTGTATTCGCCGGCCAGGGGGAGCATGCCCTTGCCGTACACCTTGACGGCGTTCACCTCGTGACGGCGCAACGCGGCGAGCACTGCCTCTTCGATGTAGGCGGGCTGGCCTTCCTCGACGATCAGCACCGCGCGCTTTTCGGCGCAGAACGCCACGATCTCCTGCGGTACCATCGGGTAAGTGACGTTCATGCAGTAGATGGGAATGCGCGACGCACCGAATGCGTCGGCGAGGCCCAGTTGCTGCAGCGCACGCACGGTCGCGTTGTACAGGCCGCCCTGGCAGAGGATGCCCGTTTCTTCCATGTCTCCAGGGAAGAACTCGTTCAAATTCCGTGCGCGGATGAAACTCACCGCGGCTGGCCAGCGCACTTCGATCTTGTGTTTTTCCTGCGCATAGGTCGACGGCGGCAGGGAGATGCGGCCAAAATCGAATTCCGGCCGGTCGAGAAACCGCCGGCGCGAAAATGGCGCCGCGCGGTTGTTCTTCGCAGTGAAGTTGCCCCGCACATGGCAGGCGCGGATCCGCAGTTCCAGCATCACCGGGGTGTTCGACGCTTCCGAAAGTTCGAAGCTTCTCTCCACCATCTCGACGATCTTCGGCAGGTTCGGCCGCGGGTCGAGCAGCCAGATCTGCGATTTCATCGCGAAGGCGTGGCTGCGCTCCTGGATGATGGAAGCGCCCTCACCATAGTCCTCGCCCAGCACGATCAATGCGCCGCCCTTCACCCCCGCAGAGGCGAGATTGGACAAGGCATCCGATGCGACGTTGGTTCCGACCGTCGACTTGAACGTCACCGCGCCGCGCAAAGGATAGTTGATCGAGGCGCCCAGCATCGCGGCAGCGCCGGCCTCGGAGGCGTTCGTCTCGACGTGGATGCCGAGCTCGTCCATGATGTCGCGCGCGTCGTTCAGCACGTCCATCAGGTGCGATACCGGCGCGCCCTGATAGCCGCCGACGTAGGACACGCCCGATTGCAGCAGTGCCTTGGTCACCGCGAGGATGCCTTCGCCGCGAAAGATCTCGCCGTCGCCCAGCTTGAGCATCTCGACTTCCACGGCAAACGAACGTTCCACGGGCTATTGCCTCAACCCAGCAGCTTCGGCAGCCACAGCGCCACCGCGGGAACGAAGAACACCAGTCCGAGCACGGCAATGCTCATCGCGACGTAAGGCACGACCGCCTGGAAGATGTGGCTCATCCTCACCTCGGGTGGCGCCACGCCCTTCATCGTCATCAGCAGCAGGCCGTGCGGCGGCAGCAGCAGCCCGAGCTGCATGCAGATTAGGAACATCACGCCGAACCATACGAGGTCGATGGCGAAGGCCTGCACCACCGGCATGAAGATCGGCAGCGTGATCAGCATCATGCTCACCTGGTCGACGAAGATGCCGAGCAGGATCAGGATCAGCATCATGCCCGCGATCACCGTCATTGGCGGCAGTCCCTGCTCGGTGATAATTTTCACCAGCCCGCTGGAAGCACCGGAAAACGACAGTATCTGCGAGAACGTGGTTGCGCCGACGATGATGAACAGGATCATGCCGCTGATCGACACCGTGCCGAGCAGCGCCTTGACCATGTTGGCGGGGGTGAGCGCGCGGTATGCGGTGGCAAGCAGCACGGTGGCCAGCGCGCCGATTGCCGCGGACTCGGTGGGCGTTGCCCAGCCCGCCGACATCGAGGCGACGACCACCGCGAAGATCGACACCAGCGGGACGACGTATTGGACGAACGGGCGCAGTTTTTCCCAGCCGTGGTACTCGGTGAGCTCGCTCGGCGGCGCGAGCTTCGGATCGAGCTTGACGCGCACGATGATGTAGACGACGAATGCCGCCGAAAGAATCAGTCCGGGAAGCACCCCGCCGATGAGGAGTTTGGAGATCGAAATTCCCGACAGGCTGCCCAGCAACACCGTCAGCGCGGAAGGCGGTATCAGCATGTCGACTGCGCCGATGGCCATGATCGGCCCGGTGGCCATGGTCGGATGGTAGCCGCGCGCGAGCATCACCGGCAGCATCAGGCTGCCCAGCATGGCGGTGGTGGCGATGGTCGAGCCGGAAATTGCGGAGAACACGGTGCCGGCGACCACCGCGACCACCGCCAGCCGCCCCGGCACCTTGCGGATCAACCGCTCCACGCCATCGATCACCTTGACCGCGAGGCCGGTATGAAACAGCACTTCGCCCATCAGCACGAACAGCGGAATCGGCGTGAGCGAAAAGCTGGTGACCGACTGCACGCTGTTGCGCGCGAGCTGCACCAGCCCCGGCTCGCCGCCCAGCCAGATCACCGCGCCCAGCAGATTGATGATCAGGAACGTGAACGCCACCGGCAGGCCGAGGAACAGCAGCAGCATCGAGCCGCCGAGCATCAACCATGCCGCGAACTGCCAGGACATCTAGCCGGCCGAAACCGCGTCGTCGCGCGGCGCCCGTTCGCCCAGGTAGAGGCGCCGCATGCGGAACAGCACCTCGATTGCGAGCAGCGCGAAGGCCGCGGGCAGGGGGGCAAGCATCCACCACTCCGGGGTGACCAGCGTCTTGATGGTGAGTGAGTCCGAAGCGTGGCTCGCCAGCGTCGCCTGAGTGCCGTATACCATCATTGCAGCGCAACAGCTGAGCGCGAGCGTATCGACGGCCCACTCGCAGTACCACGCAACGTGCCGGGGCAGCACGCGCAGCACGATGTCTACGCGAATGTGCTGGCCCTT
The DNA here is from genome assembly GCA_016195915.1 of Betaproteobacteria bacterium. Lineage (GTDB taxonomy): Bacteria > Pseudomonadota > Gammaproteobacteria > Burkholderiales > SG8-39 > JADGRQ01. The sequence goes on from JACPYS010000034.1 coordinate 35,356, forward strand.
GCGCATGAGCCACGGCGCGGAGAGCATGGTGATGAAGTAGAGCATGTTCTCCGAAATCTCGTTCGACCAGGCGAGGCCGGGCAGGCCGGTAACCAGCGGTACGTTCCGCAACAGCACGTCGGCGCAGATCATCAGCATCATGACGAACAGCACCGCGCAGGCGCCGTAAGCCAGCGCCGCGAGGAGCCGGCCGTAGAGTGCGGAGAGCCTTTCCACGCGGGGTCACGTTCGACGTGTGGTCCGCCTCTCGGTCGGCATTTCGCTCATTTGCCGAACAGTTCCTTCAGCTTCGGCCCGTGCTGCGGGCTCGCCTTGATCGCGCCCGCCCATCCTTCGGCATAGGCGCGCTCGACGTACTGCCGGGCGACGGCGCCTTCGAAGCGGATCGTCTGGATGCCGGCGGCCGCCTGGCGCTTGATCTCCTCCTGCGCGTAGGCCTTCCAGAAATCGTTGCGGCCTTCGAAGTTGAGCCCCTGCTGCTGCAGGAACGCGCGCTGTTTGGGCGACAGGGCTTTCCATCTGGTCAGGTTCACCACCAGCGACACTTCCGCGTCGTAAAAGCCCGGGTCCACGCGGTACTTGGTCTTTTCGTGCCAGTTCAGGTCGAAGATGCCCCCGACTGGCCAGCCGTAGCCGTCCACCACGCCGCGCTCGAGCGCCGTGTAGACCTCGCCCGGCGCGGTCTGCATCACCTGCGCGCCGAGCGCGCTGAAGAAATCGCGGTACACCGGGGTGATGCGGATCTTCAGGCCGCTCAAGTCGGGCTTGTCGATCTTCTTGTTGAGGTAGATGTGGAACGGCTGGTGCTCTACGACGCGCGCCAGGTAGTACATGTTCCCTTTTTCGTTCCAGATCTTCTGAATGTAGGCGAGCGCACCGTTCTTGCGCTGCTCCGCCACCGGGATGCGTGTGAGCTTCAACGCGTCGGCCTCGGGCATCACGTTGGTATAGAACGCGCCGGTCGACAGACCGATATCGACCACGCCGGTCTTGACCGCATTGCCGACTTCGAACGACGGCATGGCCTTAGGCCCGCCGATGAACTGCAATTGCAGTACACCCTTGCCCTCGGCGTTGAGGCGCTCGATCCAGTTTTCCAGGCGCTTCACATACGCGCTGTTCTCGGCAAACGCGCTCACCACCTTGAGCGTTGTTTCCTGGGCGGCGGCGAGTGAGGGCAGTATGGCGGCCACGGCGGTGGCCGCCATGGCTGCCAGCATTGTGGTCTTTTTCATGTCTCCTCCGAGATGATCTTGCGCGGCCCAGCCTAGGGGGCGCTATGCCGTTTGTCAATCTTGCCGCGCGGGGACTAGTACATGTAGTGCCCGCCGTTCACATGTACGACCTGGCCCGAGACGAATCCGCCGCCCTCGGAGCCTAGAAACGCGCAGGCCGCGGCGATCTCCGAGACCTTGCCGAACCGGCCGAGCGGGATTTCCCGCTCGATCTTCTCCCTCGGCTGGTGCTTGTACTGCGACCAGTCCCGCACGGTGTCGATGGCCCCCGGGGCGACGGTGTTCGCGGTGATGCCGTCGGGCCCGAACTCGCGCGCCAGCGCCTTCGCCAATCCGTGCAACCCCGCCTTGCAGGTGATGTTGTGCGCGCGCTGCGTCACCTGCCCCCAGAAGCCGTCGAAGCCGGAAATCAGCACGATGCGTCCCCATCTTCCCTTCTGCATGTGCGGGATCACGTTGCGCGCAAGGTAGAACGCCGGCGTCAGATTGGTAGCGAGCACGCTGTCCCAGTCCTCGAGGCTGATCTCGAGAAATGGCTGCATGCGGCGGATGCCGACGTTGGACACCGCGATGTCGGCCGAGCCATAGCGTTGCACGCACTTGCGCACCAGGTCCTCGACCTGTTCGTGGGAGGAAACATCGGCCATGAGCCCGTACGCCTGCCCTCCCGCCTGCTCGATTTCGCGCACCACGCCCTCCACAGCGTCGCGGTCGCGGTGGCCGTTGACGACCACGTTTGCACCGCCGGCGGCAAATGCCAGGGCGATCGCCCGGCCGATATTTCGCCCGGAGCCGGTCACGATAGCGGTACGGCCGGCAAATGTTGCAGCGGAGTCAGGCATCGGCAGAATCCTCGTTGGTTCGCTGGCGCGTTGGCCTTCCCGGCGCCCGTGCGCTTAAAATGTAAGGGCATTTCGCGGTTCAGGCAATCCGGCGCATTGCGCCCGGGCAGCGGCCGCAACGCGTGGAAGGAAAAATCCCGATGCTCAAGACACGATTCGCGCTGCTGGCGTTGCTCGCAATACTTGCCGCGCCGCTCGCTTCGCTTGCGCAATCCTATCCCGCGAAACCGGTCAGGCTGGTGGTGCCCTACCCGCCGGGCGGCTCTACCGACCTGTTGGGACGCACTGTCGCGCAGAAGATGTCCGAGAGCATGGGCCAGAACGTGATCGTGGAAAATCGCGGTGGCGCGGGCGGCATGCTCGGCTCGGAACTGGTGGCGCGCTCGGCGCCCGACGGCTATACGTTCTTGCTCGGCACCGGAGCGTCCCACGGCATCACGCTGTTCCTGTCCAAGACCGTGCCCTACGATCCGGTCAAGGACTTCACGCCGATTTGCGCAGCGGTCGAGGTTCCGATTGCGCTCGCCATTCATCCGTCCATCCCGGCGAACAACGCGAAGGAACTGCTCGAGTACGCAAAGAAGAATCCGGGGAAGCTTGCGTTCGGCAGCTCGGGAACGGGCTCGCCGCATCACCTGGCGGGCGAGTTGCTCAAGCAGGTGGGCGGCATCGACATGGTGCATGTTCCGTACAAGGGTGCCGGACCGTCGATGCAGGACCTGATCGGCGGACAGATCCCGATCGTATTCACCACGCTCTCCACCGCGATACCGCAGATGCGCAGCGGAAAGATCCGGGTGATCGGGGTCGTCGAGCGCAAGCGCCAGGAGAGCACGCCGGAGGTGCCTACGATCGGCGAGTCGGTGCCGGGCTACGTCATGCCGAGTTCCTGGCTCGGATTTTTCGGCCCAGCGGGGTTGCCGGAGGCGATCGTTGCGCGTCTCAACGGCGAGATCCTGAAGTCGGTGCATGCGCCCGAGGTGCGCTCCAAGCTGGAATCGGCCGGGATGCCGGTGTCGGGTACCAGCGCCGAGGAGTTCGCTCGCATGGTGCGCGACGACATCGAAACCTTTCGCGGGATCGTGCAGGCCTCGGGCATCAAGCCCGAATGAGTGACTGCCCGGGAGCGGGCGCCCAGGAGCGAATGCAATCATGAAGACCACCGACGTCAACGTCCCGCTCGGCGAGGACTATCCGGAAATCCGCGAGGGCGTGCGACGCATCTGCGCCGACTACCCCGATGCGTACTGGAAGGATCTCGACGAGCGCGAGGCTTATCCGACCGAGTGGGTGAAGGCGATGACCGCGGCGGGATATCTCGCGGCGCTGATCCCGGAGGAATACGGCGGGGCGGGTTTGCCCCTGCGCGCAGCCGGAGTGATCCTGGAGGAAAGCCACGCGGCGGGCTGCTACGCCGCGGCGGCGCACGCGCAGATGTACACCATGGGCTCGGTGCTGCGCCACGGCAGCCCGGAGCAGAAGGCGAAGTACCTGCCGAAGATCGCGAGCGGCGAACTGCGGTTGCAGGCATTTGGCGTGACTGAACCTACCACGGGCACGGACACCACGAAGTTGAAGACGCGCGCGGTGCGCGATGGCGAGCATTACGTGGTCACCGGGCAGAAGGTGTGGACCTCACGTGCACTGCATTCGGACCTGATGCTCCTGCTGGCGCGCACCACCCCAATCGAGCAGGTGAAGAAGAAGACCGAAGGCCTGTCGGTGTTTCTGGTCGATCTCCGCGACAGTCTCGGCAAGGGCCTCGAGATCCGCCCGCTCAAGGCGATGATCAATCACCACGCCACCGAAGTGTTCTTCGACGGCATGCGCGTCCCGGCAGAGAATCTCGTGGGCGGGGAAGGCAAGGGCTTTCGCTGCATACTCGACGGCATGAACTCCGAGCGGATCCTCGTCTCGCACGAGTCGATCGGCGACGCGCGCTGGTTCATCCGCACCGCATCGAAGTACGCGAACGAACGCATCGTGTTCGACCGACCCATCGGGCAAAACCAGGGCATCCAGTTCCCGATCGCGCGCGCTTATGCGGCGATGCAGGGCGCCGACATGATGCTGCGCAAGGCGGCTGCCTTGTTCCAGGCCGGACTGCCTTGCGGCGAAGACGCCAACGTCGCGAAGCTGCTTGCATCGGAAGCTTCCTGGCAGGCGGCCGAGGCCTGCATGCAGACACACGGCGGTTTCGGCTACGCGCGCGAGTACCACGTAGAGCGCCGCTGGCGCGAGGCGCGCATTTCGCAGATCGCGCCGATCTCGACCAACCTGATCCTCGGCTATATCGGCGAGCACGTGCTCGGGATGCCGCGGTCGTATTGACCTGCTTTCGTCCGAGGAGTTTTCATGACCGATCCAATGACTGCTGGCGAAGGGCGTCCACCCGCTACCGCAGGGCGCCCCCCGTTCCGCGCCGACCACATTGGCAGCCTGTTGCGCCCGAAGCGCCTGCGCGATGCGTTCAAGCAGCGCTCGGCGACGGCCATTTCGGATTCCGAGTTCCGGCGCGTTCAGGACGAGGCCGTGCGCGGCGTGGTCAAGCTGCAGGAAAACGCCGGGCTCGAGGTGGTGACCGACGGGGAGTTTCGCCGCACGTCCTACTGGGCGCGTTTCGTGCTCCTGACGCAGGGCCTCACGGTCAAGCAGGCGATGTTCAAGTTTCACGACGAGCATGGCCACGAGACCGATTTCACCGCGCCCTATGTCACCGGCAAGGTCAGTCGGACGTCGCCGATCACGCTGGACGAATACCGCTTCGTCGCTTCGGTGGCGAAGGCTACGCCCAAGATCACCATGCCCTCGCCGTCCACCATGCATTTCTACCGCTGCAACGACTACGGCGACCCGGCGGCTTACGCCGACGCGCGCGCGTTTTTCAGCGATCTGGGCAAGGTGTATCAGCAGGAGATCGCGGAACTCGCGAAGGCGGGCTGCCGCTACGTTCAGTTGGACGAGGTCGCGCTTGCGGTGCTGTGCGACCCCGCGGCGCGCGACAAGGTGCGAGCTGCGGGACAGGATCCGGGAGCGTTGGTCGATCTGTACGTGGACGCGATCAACGAGGCGGTGAAGAGCCGCCCGCCGGGCACGGTGATCGGCGTGCACATGTGCCGCGGCAATTACAAGGGAAAGTACCTTTCAGAGGGCGGCTACGATTCGATCGCAGAGAAGCTGTTCCAGCGAGCTGATGTGAATCACTTCCTGCTCGAATTCGACACGCCGCGCGCCGGGGATTTCGCGCCGCTGCGCCTGATGCCCAGGACCAAGGGCGTGGTGCTCGGGATGGTGAGTTCGAAAGTTCCGCGGCTCGAATCTCTGGACGTCCTCAGGAGGCGCGCCGACGAGGCGGCGAAGTATGTCGATCCTTCCCGACTCGCCATCAGCCCGCAGTGCGGCTTCGCCAGCACGATCGGCGGAAACCCCGTGACCGAGGACGACGAGCGCGCAAAGCTGAAACTCTGCGTGGACGCCGCGCGCGCGATCTGGGGCTAGCGCCGCGCCGCGAGCGCGCGGTTCATCCACTCGGCGGTGTTGGCCGCGCCGCCGAAGCTGAACAGGTGCGCGCCGACGATATTGCAGCCCTCGTGGCTGGAGCAGTAACGCGCAACCGCGGTCAGCTGCTCTCCCGGGTCGGTATGCGTGACCAGGCGCACCAACCCCATTCCCTGTGCCCGCAGGGCCCGAAGTGAAGCGCTCACGCCGCAGCGCTGCGCAAACCTGAGCAGTCTCGCCGGGTCGGCCGGCCCCGCCAGGCCGACGTAGACCGGCACGCCAGGCGCGTTGCGTGAAAGCGCGGAGCAGTATTCGACGACCCGCGCCGGTGCGAACGAAAACTGGGTGACCACATAAGCACCGAGACCTTGCGCTTTCGCGAGCGCGAGTTTTTCGGCCATCGCGCTATCGAGCGAGGCCCGCGGAACGTGCGCGTGGCCTTCCGGATAGCCGGCGATGCCGACTTCGCGAACGCCGCAAGCGGCGAACACGCCGCTCTTGAGCAGGGCAACGCTGTCTGCGAATTGCCCGAGCGGCCGCGGATCGTCGCCGCCGATCAACAGCACCTTCTGCACCCCGGCGTCGCGCACCGCGCGCGTGAGGAACGCCTCCAGTTCCTTGCGCGTGGCAACGCGGCGTGCCGCCACGTGCGGCACGGGCTCCAGCCCTGCGCGACGCACCGCCTCGAGCGCCGAAAGGGTATCGGCGAGCGTGTGGCGCGGCAGGTGATTCACGTAGACCTTGGTGCCCGCCGGCAGCAGGTTGCCCAGCGTGCGCGCGTCCTCGGCGAGGTGCGCGCTCATTTCGATCGAGCCGCAGGAGATGAGGTCGGTCTCGCATTCTGCGACTGCATCGGACGCTGTGGCGGCGGTGGTCATGGCCTCGTGTGCCGCCCCCCTGATTCGTTCACAAAGTCTAGGGCGCTTGGCGAGATAGGCCGGCGCGGGCGCGTCGCAAGCCACGATTCGACCTTGGCGTGTTTGTGCATGCTGAACTAGACTAATTCCTGCCCGGTTGGGAACGCAACCACAATCTGTCAAGGGAGCGGAGTGGGGTATATCCCATCGCAGAAAATCAACGTCTTAGAGAAGGTATCGGAGCGGCGATGTGAGCAACATTCGTGCATTGCAGTTCGGGGACAGGCAATGGCGGAAACGAGGCGCAGCCGGGAAGTCCGCCCTACCCGGCGGCCGCCCGACACGTCGGGTTGAGCGCGCCAACCGCGCGCCGCTATTCGGTGCCGCCATTCGATTGACGAGACAGGCATGGATGGCATACGAACCGGCGTCCATGTCTGCCGCGGCAACTGGAGCAGGAAAGACGCGGTGCATCTTTCGGGAGACTACGAGCCCCTGGTTCCGTCGCTCTCGAAAATGAACATCCGGCAGTTCGTTCTTGAATTCGCGACTCCCAGGGCCGGCGATTTCGGTATCGTCGGCCGGACCCTCGGTAACCACGAGATCGGTCTGGGGGTCGCCAACCCCAAGACCGCGGAGATCGAGAGCGTCGATTACATCGTCGGCAAGGTGGAGAGGGCTTTGGAGTACTACAAGCCCGAGGACATCTTCATCGGCCCGGACTGCGGCTTTGGAACGTTCTCCGGCTGCTGCGTCGCCACCGAGGACACGGCGACGGCGAAGATGAAACGCATCGTCGAGGCGGCGAACGCCCTGCGTGAACGATACGCCTGACGCCGGTTGAAGAAGGCGACGAAAGCCGCTGGCGCCGAATGGCTCCAGCGGTTTTTTTGCGAAAGAACGGAGCCCTGCGGTTTTCTCGGAGTGGGAGATCTCCCAATACGGAAAGTGCATGATTCAGAAGGTGCCTGTTCGGCGATGTGGACAACTGCCCGCGGATCCCAGCTCGGAAAAGACGCGGAGTCACGATGGAATTTCCTATTCATTCATGGTATAGCTTGAATGATCGGAAGCGAAATAGTCTCCGGGAGGGGGAGACCACGATGACAACGCACATCACTGTCGGTTTGGACAAGGACAAACTCCGGATCAGCATCGGGCGGGACGCCGGCAGGCATCGGTAACTCCGTTCTTCGTGCGCGGGAGGGCCACGGACATGGAAACCGTCTTGCGACTGATGCAAAACCGCAGATTCTGGTCGATGTGTGCCGGGTTTCTGGGCTTCTTCGCCGTGTGGTACGGCAGTGTCAAATGGGTGCCGCTGGCACCTTTCGGCCGGTTACCCGACCCGGTCAAGGTGATCTCCGAGTGGCTCAACCCCAACCCGGTGTTCGGCATCTCGATCTTCGTAAAGACGTACTACTACCACATTCTGTACAGCACATACCGCGCGACGACGGCGTTTTTCCTTGCACTGGCGCTGGGCGTGCCGCTCGGCATTCTTATGGGCTGGAGCAGGAAGTTCAGCGATTTTGCCTCCGCGCTGCTCGCGCTGCTGCGGCCGGTGCCGCCTCTCGCCTGGGTTCCTCTGGCGATCCTGATTCTTCGCGGGGGCGAGGCGGCGGTGATCTTCGTATGCTTCCTAGTGGCGTTTTTCGCCACCGTCCTGAATACGCATGCGGGCGTGAAATCCATCGATCCCGATTACTTCCGCGCCGCCGCCTGCCTCGGAGCCAGTCGCAAGGACGTCCTGTTCGATGTGATCATCCCCGGCGCCCTGCCCAACATATTCACCGGGCTGCAGATCGCCATGGGTGCGGCATGGTTTGCCCTTGCGGCGGGAGAGATGATTGCCGCTCAATACGGACTCGGCTTTCTCATCATGGAGGCCTACAACCTGGTGCAGACCCCCACGATCGTGATCGGCATGGCGACCCTGGGAATACTCGGCTACATCAGCAGCGCGATCATCCGGCTCGTCGGCAACAGGTTGATGCGCTGGCGCGAGGAAGTAATCGGAGTGAAGAGCTAAGGCGATGGCGCTGCCTGCCGGGGAACAGGTTGCGCCGCGCGAGTGCGATCGAAACGGGACCGCAATGGCTGCAGTAGGCGGCGGGGTCTCGATCCGCAAGGTGTCCAAGGTCTACGACCCGGAAGGAGCAAGGGTCGTCGCCCTTTACGAATGCAGCGTGGAAATTGCGCCCGGCGAGTTTGTCGCGCTGGTGGGACCTTCCGGCTGCGGCAAGAGCACTTTGCTGAATATCCTGGCGGGCTTCGACACGCTGACCTCGGGAGAGATTTACCTCAACGGGAAGCTCCTGGCGAGCGTGAACCGCCCACTGCAGCCGGGACCGGACCGCGTCGTCGTCTTCCAGCATGGCGCGCTGTTTCCCTGGAAGACGGTGCTGGAGAACGTCATGTATGGTCCGCTCCGGCAGAAAGCGATGACCGCGGAAGAGGCCGAGAAAAAGGCAATCGATCTGCTGCAGCGCTGCGGGGGGCTCGACCGGGTGGCAACCTCCTATCCGACCGAGCTCTCCTCGGGAATGCAGCGCCGCGTCGAGATCATCCGCGCGCTCATGAATGAGCCCCAGGTGCTGCTGCTCGACGAGCCGTTCCGCGCCATGGACACGGTGTCGAAAACGACCATGCACCAGCACCTACTGGAGATGTACCGGATGTCCAGGAGGACCATCGTGTTCATCACCCACGACCTGGAGGAGGCCATCTACCTTGCCGACACGGCAATCGTGATGACGACGCGACCGGGAACCGTCAAGAAGACGTTGGCGGTGAATTTGCCCCGCCCGCGGATCCCTGAAATGATGTCTTCCCGTGAGTACCTCGACCTCAAGCGGCAGGCAGCGGAAGGCGTGCACGAGGAAGCCAGGAAGGCGTTCGAGCGCGGCGAACGGGAACAGGCGTAGCAGTCGATCCCGATGAACGCTGCCGACAAAGACATGCGGGAGGCGATGGCCGTTTCGGGATTGAAGCGGCGGCGGACGCGCGTCGCTCGCTGGCTCGGCGGAATCAACTGGCGCGGTGCTGTGTCGGTGGCCGGATTCTTTCTGCTGTGGGAGCTCCTGGTCCGAACCAAGGCGCCCGGCTTCGAGGCGATCCCGACGCTCTCCAATGCGCTCGAAGTCTTCTGGAACAAATACCTGACGAGCGCAAGGTACTGGCAAGCCTGGGCCGTGAGTTTCGAGCGGGTGGCCTACGGCTTCGTGGTTTCCCAGATGCTGGGAATACCGCTCGGGCTGCTTATGGGCACGCGGCGGAAGTTCCACGATCTGATGTTCCCGGTCATCGAGATACTGCGTCCCATACCGCCGCTTGCGTGGGTTCCCATCTCGATCCTATTCTGGCCGACCAACGAGATGAGCATCGTATTTATCACGTTCATCGGCGCGTTCTTCATCATCGTGATCAACGTGCACGACGGGGTGCGGAGCATCAAGAAGGAACACCTCTGGCTCGCCATGTCCCTGGGCGCGACGCCCATGCGCATCTTCCGGCAGATCATTCTCCCGTCGGTGATTCCCTCGATCGCGGTGGGCATGACGCTCGGGATCGCGGTGACGTGGAACGTGGTGATCGCCGCGGAGATGATCGCGAGCGACGTTGGACTGGGGCGGCTCACGTGGGAGGGTTACGTGAGCAACACCGCAACCGTGGTTCTCATCGGCATGATCAGCATCGGCCTGGCAGGGTACCTGTCCACCAAGCTGGTCGATTGGGTGGAAAAAAGGATGATGCCGTGGCGGAAATAGACCGCAATCCGCCGGGGGTGCTAATTGGCTGATGCCGGATCAGCGGGGCGGATCACGGTCGATGGCGTGCGGAAGTGGTACCACCGCAAGCGGCAGCCGCCGGTCCACGTCCTCGAGAACTGCTCGTTCGCAATCGACCCCGGCAAGCTCACGGTGCTGATGGGCATGTCCGGTTGCGGCAAGTCCACGCTTGCTTACCTGCTTGCAGGCTACATCAGCCCGGACCAGGGAACCCTGACGATCGACGGCGCCCCGATCACAGGGCCGGGGCCGGATCGGATCACCGTGTTCCAGGAAACCGCCCTGTGGCCCTGGATGACCGTCATGGATAACGTGACTTTCGGTCCCATGGCCCTGAAGTCCTTGCCCGAAGCGCAAGCGCGCAGCAAGGCCGAGGCACTTCTGATTAAGTTCGGTCTCATCGACTTCCGGGACAAGTACCCGGGGCAGCTTTCGGGTGGAATGAAGCGAAGGGCCGAACTGGCCCAGGCTCTGATCAACAGCCCCAGGATCATGATTCTTGACGAACCGTTCCGCGGGCTGGACGTGATGACGCGCGAGCTGATGCAGGAGTATTACATGGGGCTTTTCGAGGAAACTCGCCTGACCACCCTGTTCATCACCTCCGAACTGGAGGAGGCGATCTTCCTTGCCGACCGGCTGCTGGTGATGGGCGGAACGCCGAGTCGAGTAGTGAAGACGGTGGAGGTGGACCTGCCGCACCCGAGGACCTTCGAGGTTCTGACCGGTGAGCGTTACCTTGAGATCAAGAAAGAGCTGATGGAGGAGCTCTACAGGGATGAGGCCGTCGCAGCGGTGGTAGTGCAATAGCGTCGATCCGCGCCGCACGCACCTGAAGCGCGTGCCGGCCAGGGGTTAATGTGTTGTCAACCAGGGAGGACGGAAAATGGAGATGCGAATTTCAAGTGGTCTGAAGCTCGCGGTCGTGCTGGCGGCTGGGATTCTGCTCAAACAGCCTGCCATGGCGGCCGCGCCGGTGGATATCACCTACGGGTACCACCCGTACTGGACGGGGGCCTGGTACGGGGTCATCCTCAAGTCCCAGGAGCTGTGGAAGAAACACCTGCCCGCGGGGAGCAAAGTCAAGTTCGAGCCGCATCTGACCGGTCCGCCCATGATCAACGCGATGCTCGCGGACAAGATGCATATAGGCACGATGGGCGACATGCCCTCGCTGGTGCTTACCACCAAAGGGGCGATCGCGGATCTCCGGCTGGTTTCGGTCACGATGTACAGCAAAAGCATGAACTGCCCAAAGATCATGGTGAGCAAGAACGCTCCTGATTTCAAGGACTACAAAGAGGCGATGAAGTGGCTGAGCGGCAAGCCGTTCGCCTATCACAAGGGGACCTGCGTCAACCGGTCCATTGAGTCGCTCATCGCGAAGGGAGCCTTCAAGCCTTCTGAAGTCCTGATCATGCCGATCGAGGTCATCGCGAGCAATTTCGAGGCCGGGAAGCTTTCCGCCGCCGGGATGTGGGAGCCCCATGCGCGCCGCATGGTGGAGAACGGCCACGCGAAGATCGTGGCGACCTCGGGGCCGTGGAACGAGTTTGACGCCAACTTCACCTCGATGCGGCAGGACTTCATCCAGAAAAATCCCGAGGCGGCGGTAGGCTGGATGAAAGCCGAGATCGAAGCGATGCAGTTCCTGATCAACAAGCCGCGCGAAGCGGTGAAGCTCATTGCGAAGGAGCTGACCGGCTACGACGAGAAAACCGTGTGGGCCGCGCTGTACGAGGAGATTCCGGCCAGCAAGGGGGGTGATCCGGTTAACTACGTCGCCAAGCTCGCGTTCGACGACGACGTGCTTGCGCTCATGAAAAACGGCTACAAGTTTCTCCACGAGATCAAGGTGATCGAGTCCCCGGAGATGCCGAAGACCGCGATCAACGATGCGCCGCTGAAAAAAGCGATGCAGGAGATGGGGGTGAAGGCGCCTTTGGGCGAGATTCGCGGTCAACCTCGCTCGGCGTACAAGAATTGATGGCGGGAGGAAAGTCTTACGCTGAAAGCAAATGTGCCGCGCGTTGCAAGTGTCCGGTGGCGGCAAGCGGCATGGACAGATTTGCAACGCGCGGATCACTCCACGTTTCCCAATAATCGGCAGCGTTTGATCGAGCACGAGATCGCGGGGCGCTTCTTTGTCGGTTGCCGGGGTAAGCGAAGGCGCAGTGGTCGCTCTCCGGTGAGCGCTTCAAACGTGGATGCGACGCTGATTGAATCCTCGGCTTCGCTCATGCGCCCCAAGCGCAAGGACGGCGCGCCTCCACGCTGCGGGGGGTGACGGAACGGTGCCAATGGTAGCAGCGAGTCACGCCCGATACGGGAATTCGCGCTCCGCGACCGGCGGAGCCTCGAGTATCAGGAACGTCGGCAACGTATACGATCCCGAAGAAGACCATGTGGTGACCCTTGAAGGGGTCCCCTTGGACATATTCCGTCAGGGCAGTTCTGCGCGGTAGCGGGGCCAGTCTTGCCGGCGGTATCGTGCAATGGAAGGCCGGATACGTCCGGTGATGCGAAGTGGGGGTAGCCTTTGTGGGCACAGGCGCCTGCAAATCGGAGCTATAGTTCGGAGTACCGTGCCGCCGGAGAGGAAACAGACATGGCCGAAAAGCTGAGAAGACGCATCCAGGAGATCCAGGCGAATCTCGAGGCCCACCCGGATAGGGCGATGGTTTCGATAACCGCTGCGAGCCGGGTGGTGGATCGGGATGGATGGTGCAGCGAGGTCAAAGTCCGCGATCACACCCTCACCGGGGACCTACCCGCGAATTTCGCCGGCACTGATCGGGGGCCGAAGCCCACGGAATTCGTGCTGGTGGGTCTCGCCACCTGCCACGAGGTGACTTACCGGGTGATGGCGGAGTCCCTCGGAATCCCTCTCGACGGCGTGTCGGTCACGGTCACCGGTGTTTCGGACGCCAGGGGGTTTATCGGGCTCGACGATCGCGTACGGTCGGGCTTTCTCGAAGTCCGGGGCACGGTGACGCTCGACACTCCGGCGAGCGACGCCGACGTCGCAAGACTCCGGCAGATGGTAGAGAAGCACTGCCCGGTGCTCGACGCCCTGAGGGCGCCGGTACCGGTCACCATGGAAGTCGTGAACGCGGGGCGCGCGGCGAAGTCCGCCGCGGCCGGCGGCTGAACTCCCGAGCAGAGACCGCCGATGCCCGGTCGGGGCGTTCACGTGCTGAAACCCTATGAGGTGCTCGACCGCGATGCGGCCGCGCACCGTCTCGACTGGCACTGTGTGCGCGAGCACGGTAATCGATGGTGCCGCGGCTTGATCACAGATTAGATTCGTCTCCTGCGTGCCGCAGCCTTCACGCCCAAGCGGACACGAGTCTGGCTGCGGCCACCTGAATATGGTCGCCAATCAAGTAAGGTTAGACCATTCCGAAATAGCGCAACGCTATCCCAAACAATACCAGCGCGAGCAGGGCCTTGAGCCAGCGCTCGCGCAGATAGCGCGAAAGCTGTGGGCCAAACCAGGCGCCGGCGAAGGAGACTATGAACATCGGCAGTTGCGATGCGACGGCCATGTAGAGCTGCGCGACCCCTGTAAGCGGCAACCCGCGAGCGGAACTTGCGCGGCTAGAGACTGCAGGGCAACGAGTGAAGGCCGCACGGCGGCGGCTCGGTACCCAACCCGCGGAGCGCAGTGGCCGGAGCTGCTCTGCCGCCATATCCCGGAGCGCTAGGAGCGCCGGGTGTCACAGCCGGCGCGGGCAAACGATGACGGGTGTGATCAATCGTTATCGCAATCACCGCCAACCCGAGCGCCGAACCCATGATGATCTTGGCCTTGTGCTTCATGTTTTTACCGCCGGCCGGGCGAGGCCGAAATACGGAAGAAGCTTGACACCCACGATGTTGTGAAAAACGATCTCGACGCATGATCCGCTCGGGATCGGACCACAAGATATAGGCGAAAGGCGCACGCTTGAGCGCTATGTAGTAGGTCATCGCGTGACGAATTGAACGCGAGATGCGAATTTCAACAAACTGCTAACTGCAAATCCGGCCGCGCAACCCGCAGCCGTAGGTCAGGGCTGGATGTAAGCGTACCCCTTCGCCTGGTACGACATCAGCGAGATCCAGCTGTTGCCGACAACCTTGACGGAGGGCAGCACGTTCTCCGCCTTGGTCTCCTGCTGGCGGATTGCGACCGAGCACTGCTCGATGCCGTGAACGCCCGGCGCCTGGCTCATCTCCTTGAGCTTTTCGGCGATCTTGAGCACCGCCTCCTTGTCTTCCGGTTTGACCTTGCTCATGTCGGTCTGCACCAGCTTGGTGGCCGGGCCGCGGAACGCGAGCACGAAGCTCGGCGTGACACCCTGCTTGATCAGTGACTGGCGCGTTTCGTCGATGACGTTGGGCCGGTTGAGCAGCGCCTTCCCTTCGCCGGTGGTGATGTCGAAACCGACCTTCACCTCCTTGAGGCCGGCGAGTACGGCTCGGTCATCGGCTTGGGCGACGGCCGGGGAGGCGGAAAGGGTCAGCGTCGACAGCAGCAGCGATACGACGACGCTGCGCCAGCACAATGCGCGTTTCATGGTTTGTTTCCTCCTTTGGGCGAGTCCCGACGCGCCAAAGCGCGTCCGAGGCCACAGGCGATCATACGAGTTCGGCGGCTACAATCGAACGGCGAGAATTATTTTCCGAATTGGGATACATCCCACGCTATTCCGTCGATGGATTGTGGTTGCGTTCCCAACCAGGCATAAACTAGCGTAGTTTTGGTTCAGTTGGAAACCTAACCGCACGTCTTCCTTAAAGGAGCCGCCGATGGCGCACTACGCAGGCATCATGACCGGGGAGCTTTCCGCGCGCACGCGGGACCTCCTCACCCGTTACCGGCGTATCGCCATGGTGGGCGTGTCGGGCAATCCCACCCGCGCGAGCTACCGCGCGCTCGTGCACATGAAAAGCAAGGGCTACACCGTCTATCCGGTTAATCCCGGCACCGAGGAGATCCTCGGCTTGCGCTGCTACCACTCGCTCAAGGACATCGGCGAGCCGGTGGACATCGTGGACATCTTCCGCCGCAGCGAAACGGTGCTACCGCTGGTGGCCGAGGCGCGCGCGATCGGCGCAAAGGTGTTCTGGATGCAGATCGGCGTGATCAACGAGGAGGCTGCGCTGCAGGCGGCGCGGGAGGGCATGGAGGTGGTGATGGACCGCTGCGTGAAGATCGAGCACTGCCGTTTCTTCGGCAAGAAGGACTACGGGCTCGACGTGGTGGGCCTGAACACTGGCGTCATCACCGCCAGCCGCTACGACTGCGTGTTCCGGTAGGAGGCGTCAACATGGCTGAGAAGTTCGACTACGGCTTCGACACGCGCATGCTGCACGCCGGGCAGACGCCCGATTCTGCCACTGGCGCCCGCGCGGTCCCGATCTATCAGACGACCTCGTTCGTGTTCGAGGACACTGAGCATGCCGCGCACTTGTTCGCGCTCAACAAGTTCGGCAATATCTACACGCGGATTTCCAACCCGACCACCGCGGCGTTCGAGGAGCGCGTCGCTTCGCTCGAGGGCGGCGTGGGCGCGCTCGCGACGGCCTCTGGCCAGGCGGCGCAGCTGGTCGCGATCACCACGCTGCTCAAGGCGGGCGACGAGATGGTGTCCTCCAATACGCTCTACGGCGGCACCTACAACCAGTTCGCGCTGACTTTCAAGCGATTCGGCATCAAGGTCCATTTCGTGGATACGGAAGACCCGGAGAACTTCGCGCGCGCGATCACGCCGCAGACCAGGCTCCTGTACGGCGAAACCATCGGGAACCCCAAGGGCGACATTTTTCCCATTCGCGAGGTCGCTGACCTGGCACACGCGCACAAGATTCCGCTCATGATCGATAACACCTTCGCCTCGCCGTATCTCTGCCGCCCCATCGAGCACGGCGCGGACATCCTGGTGCACTCGGCCACCAAATTCATCGGCGGGCACGGCACCTGCATCGGCGGGGTGATCGTGGACGGCGGCACCTTTCCTTGGAACAACGGCACGTTTCCCGAGATGACCGATCCCTCGCCCGGCTACCACGGCATGCGTTACTGGGAGACGTTCGGTAACTTCACATTCATCCTCAAGGCGCGCGTCGAGATGATGCGCGACCTCGGCGCTTGCATGAGCCCGTTCAACGCCTTCCTGTTCCTGCAAGGGCTGGAGACGCTCTCGATGCGCATGGAGCGCCACGCAGGCAACGCCAAAGCAGTCGCGGAATGGCTGGCAAGGCACCCGCTTGTTCCCTGGGTGAATTATGCGGGGCTACCGTCGAGTGCCTATTTCGAACGGGCAAAAAAATACCTGCCGCAGGGCCCAGGGTCGATCTTCACCTTCGGCGTCAAAGGAGGGCGCGCGGCGGGCCGGCGATTCGTCGAGGCGGTAAAGCTGCACTCGCACCTTGCGAACGTCGGCGACGCAAAGAGCTTGGTGATCCATCCTGCCAGCACTACGCACCAGCAGCTCACCGACGAGGAGCAGATCGCGGCCGGCATCAGTCCGGACATGATCCGCCTCTCGGTCGGGCTGGAAAACCTCGAGGACCTCTACTGGGACCTCGACCAGGCGCTCGCCGCCTCGCAGAAGGCAGGCTAGCCTACCAAGGGAGACCCCCCGGCTCTGCCGGGGAGGCAGCAGAGGTTTGACATTTCCGGAAGTCGCCGTGGCAGTGGCAGCAATCGCAAGTCGAGGAAAGTAAATGCGAAGGCGGCGCAGAAAATAGACCCGGAAACGAGTTCGGGTCGGGAGTGTGCGTACCCGGAAGGAGCCCTCCGGGTACAGTGAGCGACGCAGGTGTATGCACAAGTGAGGCGCGATGTGGTTTGGTAGTCGATCATCAAATGGTGATGCGCGAACGTGCCCTCGAATTTTTGGCGACGCGTTCGCGGCGCCAAAGCCGCTTCGAGCGGCTCACAACTTAAAGCCCCCGGCTCTGCCGGGGGATACTTACCTCCTCTTGCGCGAAACGACATACGATTCGTCGAGAAACCACATGCCACCGTGGGCCCGCAGGACCTCGTTTGTGGCATCGAGATAGCCGCGCTCGCCAATCACCTGCGCAAGCCGTTCGTCGTCGATCTGCGCGACGTACACCGCCGCGTTCCATGCCGCGAACAGCGTCGAGGTGCCGATGGTCTCGGCGATCTCGGTCGGCAGCGTGTGCATTTCGTAACGAAATACGGCGCGCGAATCGGCATAGGCATTGAAGTTGTAATGGCGCGCGTCCTTTCCGAGTTCGATTCGCACCGCGCGCAGCAGGTCGTGCCGGCCGGTGATGAAGGGGTTTTCCACGGGCCAGACCTTGCGCACGACTTCGAGTCCCGGATCGCGCCCGTGGGAATGAATGCCGAGCAGGCGTCCGCCGGGGCCGAGCGCGCGGGCGAGCGGCCCGATCACCTTCGCCGCCTTGAACTCGACGGGAACGCGTGCGCGGTAGGGCTGTGAAGCGATCACCAGATCGTAATCCGCGCGCGCCTTGCCCTGGCGCGGGATCACCTCGTCCAGCAGGAAGCGGAAATCCTCCCGGTAGAGCACCAGTGCCACCGGGCGCTCGTAGATCGGATTACCGGTCTTGGGACTGTGGCGCGCCTGCCAGTGGCGCGCGAGGAACGGCGCGAGCGCCGAGATCTGCTCGCTGAATTCGTGCGCAGTGGTCCCGCTCAATGCCACCTCGCGCCACTCCAGCGACGTGGCCGCGGCGAGCGCTTTCGGCG
Source organism: Betaproteobacteria bacterium (assembly GCA_016195915.1). GTDB lineage: Bacteria > Pseudomonadota > Gammaproteobacteria > Burkholderiales > SG8-39 > JADGRQ01. Next base: position 53,308 of record JACPYS010000034.1, read on the forward strand.
CAAGCCACGGGGCTTCGCTGTAGTACATGTTGGTGGCCACCAGCACCGTCGCCGGGTGCTCGAACAGGCGGTCGGCCATCTTGTCGAGCGACAGCCGCACGTCTTCGAGGCTGATCTCCTTGCCGACGAAGTAGAACGGCCGGGTCGGAAATCGCCGGTGCATCTCGCGCATCACGCGCGTGAGCACCGAGCCGTCGCCCATGCCGGCGTCGAACACGCGGACGGCGGGCGGACGCGGGTGGATGTGCGCAAGCTCCATGCCGACGCGCCGCGCGATCACTTCCTTCTCGCTGCAGGTGTTGACGAACAGCAGGTACTTCTGGCGGTTGTCGAAGAAGCGGAAATTGCGCGAGGGCGCGCCTTCGCCCGGTGCGGTGGTCTTCGGCGCCGCGCGGTGCGCAACGCGGATCAACGGCAGCAGTTCGGGCGGCGCAGCGCGTGGCTTCGCCCCGCGCCGGGTCAGAAAGGTATTGACGCGCTCGAGCGTCTCAGGAGTGATGCGCGCGCCATCGCGCAGCCGCGCGACAAACTTGCCGTCGTTGACGGCGTGCCGGCCGAAGGTCGACTCCGCCATGTGGCTGTCGCGGCAGAACTCGGAGATGCTGTCGAGCAGCGTTCCTCCGGATGACGCGACGATTTCCATGCCGACCCCTCCCATCCCGGACGGTACGTACGAGGTGGTGGGAATGCAACCACAACCCTCCTGTCGATAAAGATGGGAAACTGCCCACTGTTAATAATCAATCAGTTAGCATCCAAAGAAAGCCGGTATCCCACACCCGTTTCTGTCTGCAGCCGCTGCGGTCGGGCCGGGTCGGCCTCGAGCTTGGCGCGGAGGTTCGCCATATAGATGCGCAGGTAGTGAGGCCGGTCCGCATAACCCGGCCCCCAGACTTCCTTCAGCAGGTGCCTCTGTGTGAGCACCTTGCCGGAGTGTTTCGCCAACTCCGCGAGCAGGCGGTACTCGGTCGGCGTCAGGTGAACTTCCTTTCCCGAGACCATAACGCGGCGCGCCGTGAGATCGATTTTCAAATTACCCGCCTCGATCGACGTGGCCGCGCTTGTCCCGTCCACGATGGCTGCGTGGCGCATCGCGACACGCAGGCGAGCGAGAAGTTCGCCGACTCCGAAAGGTTTGACGACGTAATCGTCGGCTCCCGCATCGAGCGCGCGGATCTTGTCGCCCTCCTGGGTGCGCGCCGAGAGAACGACGATCGGCACGCGGCTCCATTCGCGCAACCGGACGATTACTTCCACGCCGTCGACATCCGGCAATCCGAGATCGAGAACGATCGCCTCGGGCCTGCGGTTGGCCGCCATCGCCAATCCGCGTTCGCCGGATTCCGCCTCCTCGACTGAAAATCCCTGCGCCTCCAGCGAGGCGCGCAGGAATTTCCGGATCGGCGGCTCATCCTCGATCACCAGCACGACCGGGCGCCCACTCGTCATGCCGGTATCTCGGCTTCCAGGACGGGCGGCTCCTCGTCGCCTTGCGGAATGCTGAAGCGGAACACCACGCCGCCGGCGGGAATGTTCTCGGCCCAGATCCGCCCGCCGTGCGCCTCGACGATCGCCTTGCAGATCGCGAGCCCGAGTCCGGCGCCACCGGGCGAGGACTCCGGCACGCCGCGGTGAAATTTGTCGAACACTTTCTTCTCCTCACCGGGCCTGAGGCCGGGTCCGTCGTCCACCACAGTGAACTCGATCTCGTCCGGCCGCGTCTCGACCGCGACATCGATGCCGCTGCCCGGAGGAGTGTACTTTGCCGCGTTTTCGACCAGGTTGACGAGTACCTGTTCGACCAGCACCTCATCGAAACGCACCAGCACCGCTTGCTTCGGCAGGCGAGTGGTGACCTTGTGTTTCGTCAGCCTGGCGGTGAGCCGCGAGAGGGCGCCGCCGACCACTTCTTCTACGGTATGCCAGCCGGCATTGACGCGAGTGGCTCCGGCCTGAAGTCGCGCAAGATCGAGAACCTTGGTGACCACCTCGCTCATGCGCCGCGCTTCCTCCGCGACGCTATGCGCGAGTTCCCTGCGGGCGGTTGCGCTGATCGCTTCGGACTGTTCGGCGAGGCTCGAGGAGGCTCCGACGATGGTGGCGAGCGGAGTGCGCAGTTCGTGCGAGATGGCTGCGAGCAGTGCATTGCGCAGGCTTTCGGTTTCAGCTGCGAGTTGCGCGGCGCGCGCTTCGTCCGCGAGTCGCGCGCGTGCGATCGCCATGGCGACCAGGGCGGCGAAGGTGTCGAGCAGCCGGCGCTGCTCGGGAACGAAGATGCGGCGCGCATTCGCGGGCAACAGCGCAAGCACGCCGACCGGGCCGGCCGGCGTGGCGAGCGGCGCGAAATGCGTGTCCGAACCGGCCAGCGTGTCGGTCCCGAGCCCGGCGGGCTGCTTGTGGTCGTACACCCATTGCGCGATGGCGAGGTCTGCGCCACGCAGCGAGCCCGCGAGGCCGTTGCCGCGCGGGTGCTGCACGTGTCCGTTCGCGTCCGGAAGCAGCACCACCACCTGGCTCGCAAATACTTCGGCCACGTGGCGCACCGCGATGCGCACGATTTCTTCCAGCTTTTCCGTCGCCGCCATCTCCCGGCTCATCTCGAACAATGCCGAGGTGCGCTGTTCGCGATAGCCGGCGATCCTCGCCTGCAGGCGCACGCGTCCGGCGAGCGTGCTGATGACGAGGCCGACCAACAGCATCACGCCGAACGTGACCAGGTACTCCGTATCGGCCACTGCGAAGCTGAAACGAGGCGGCACGAAGAAGAAATCGAATGCCGCCACCGAAAGTACCACCGCGAGTACCGACGGCCCTCTGCCGAACCGGATCGCAACCACCACGACCCCGAGCAGGAACACCATCGCGATGTTGGGCAGCGCGAAGCTGCCGTGCATCACGGCGCCAAGCACGCTGATCGCGGCCGGCGTCGCGGCAGCGCCAAGATAGGCCGGCCAACGGCGTCTGCCCGCGCTGCTGACGCCCAGCGCCTCGCGCGAGCGCACAATCATTCCCGCAGCGAGAATAGCGTGTTTTCCCTGCGTGCCGACCAGCGCAACATCGAGGTCACCCGCGCCCGTGATGATGCGCTCGGGTGTGGAACCCAGCAGCCTGCGGCGCCAGCGGCTGTGTTTTGAATGGCCGATGATTACACGGCTGACGTTCTGCGCGTGCGCGAAACCGAGTACCTCGCTGGCGACGTCGCCGCCGCCGACCACAACGCTCTTGGCCCCGAGTTCCTCGGCCAGGCGCAGGGTACGCAGCACCCGGTCGCGCTCGGCTTCGGGCAGCCGCAGCAGCGCCGGGGTCTCGACATAGAGCGCTGTCCACTCTGCTCCCATGCTGCTCGCCATCCGGCGGGTGGTCCGCACCAGGTGTTCGCCGTCTTCGCCCGGCCCGATGGCGACGAGCAGCCGCTCCGTGACCGGCCAGGCAGCGCGGATACCTTTTTCGTCCCGGTAGTCGCGCATCTGAGCATCGACGCGCTCCGCCGTGCGCCGCAGCGCAAGTTCGCGCAGAGCGATCAGGTTGCCCTTGCGGAAGAAGTTGTCGGCGGCGCGCGTCGCCTGCTCGGGAATGTAGACCTTGCCCCGCCCGAGCCGCTCGAGCAGGTCATCCGGGGGGAGATCCACCAGCTCGACTTCATCGGCCTGCTCGAACACCTTGTCGGGCAGCGTCTCCCACACGCGCACGCCGGTGATCTGCCCGACCACGTCGTTGACGCTCTCGAGGTGCTGGACGTTGAGGCTGGTGTAGACGTCGATCCCCGCGGCAATCAGCTCCTCGACATCCTGCCAGCGCTTCGGGTGGCGCGAGCCCGGGGCATTGGTATGCGCCAGTTCATCGACCAGCATCAGCGCAGGTTTGCGCGCGAGCGCCGCGTCGAGATCGAATTCGCTGAGCATTGCGCCCTGGCGCTCGAACTCGCGCAGCGGCAGTCGCTCGATGCCTTCGGCGAGCATCGCCGTTTCGCTGCGCCCATGGGTCACCACCATGCCGATGACCACGTTGGTACCGCGCGCCTTTTCCGCGCGCGCGGCGGTAAGCATTGCGTAGGTCTTGCCGACGCCGGCGCAGGCGCCAAAAAAAACCCGCAGCCGGCCGCGCCCCGCGCGGGACTCCTCGCGCTTGACGCGCGCGAGCAACGCGTCGGGATCGGGGCGCGAAGCGCTCATTCGCGCACTTTACCGCATCCTGTTTGGGTGAGGTTTCAGGTACCAGTGTAGTTGCGCAAAGACCTTTCCATCGTCTCGCGCAGCTACTGGATGTTTCCGCTCCTGAACGGCCCAGCGGCGTGAAACGCGATCAGAACAACCGTTCGGCGAGCCGGGCGAGGCGCTGCGCGCGTTCTACGGGTTGTTCCGGTGCGACCTGCCGCTCTCCCCGGACGACCCGCTCGATCGCGTGCGGCTCGACCAGAGTCACTTCGGGCCCGGAAGCGCGATCATGGCAGTCGCCAGCGCGAGAGCGACTGCACCGCAAGAACGGATGCAGATATGGGGATGTGCCGATTCCCGCGCGATGCGTTCGCTCAGGGCCGCCACGCCAGCTGCACCGGAGGGATATCGGACGGCGGTGGCTTCGTTCGGTCGCGCGGCGACCACAAGCGCGCCGTCCTCGGCGACGTCGACACCATAGTAGCGCTCGCCGACCGATTGCAAGGTCGTTTTCATATCCGATGCAAGACCTCAAGTATGCGAAACAGGACTGGTACCGCGACGAGCGCGACCAGCAGCACCACTGCGAAGAGGTAGGCGTATGCGTCCACCCCCGCGGACTCGCGCTGACGGGTGAGCCGTTCGGAATCCAGGGATTCGGTCGAAAATGGCGTGTTCATGGCATCTCTTTTTTGCGGCGGGTGTTTGTGCCGAATGAGGAGCAATCTAGGCTTCGCTGCGTCAGGATTGTGTAAATCCCGGCCTCCCGCCCGTAAACGGCGCATAAAGAAACATTGGCCGAAGGCTGGGCTCGGGAGCATCGCTATCAGGAACTTGCGCTCGATACCCCGCAACCCGCAAAGTGATCAGGATAGGAGGTGCGCAATCGCGTGCCACAGCAGAGGTGGTGCGAAGAGTCCGGCGAACAGAATTGCCGGAATATCGTTCATGATCGCTCCTTTCCGTTTCCAAGGCTCTCCGCGTATCACGCGGCGACGATTCTCCAGGCGTTGCCTCTTGCCCGGCGCCGGCGCTCACCCTCGCAATCTGGACTGCAGCACACTTGTCTGCCGTAGGCCATCTCCGCGCGTGCTGCGAAGACCTCATGTCGCGCATTGCAGACCGGGCAGCAGTGAACCACGACGCGATCCGCGCGCCGCGGCGATGACGGGGAATCCGCCGGGGCGACCATTGGCATGGCATCGGCGCTGGCCATGGTGCTCACGACAGCGGTACGAACATGAGCACACGAAGTGCAATGCCAGCGACGAGTAGTGCAACGAAGAGGGCTGCGCCGAGCGCAGTACGCGCAACTGCCCGGATCCGGTCGTGATCGCGGGGCTTGGTCGTGCGTCGCGCGACCTGTGCGAAAACTGCTTGAAGTGTGGTCATCTGATCTCTTTCCGCCGAAACCGGCGTCAGGAGATCAGTGTGGGGATTGCCGCGTAAGAATCGGACAAAAGTTGGGGACTCCCGCGCAAAAAATCGGGTAAAGCTCTGAGGCCAGCTGTTAGGACGTCTTGCCAACCGAAAGACCTTCAACGTCTCAGAAAGTCTTGCTTACCGACAGCACGACCCGGTTGCGGCCTATGTTGTTGCCGAACGCGTTCATGTACGCCGTCGTTTGTCCGTCGGGCGCGGCGTGCCGGGTATTGGCGTAGGTCCAGGCAGCGCCGAAGGCAAAGCCGAAGTAGTCCTTGGTCAGACCCAGCTTATAATCGGTGTAGTCAAAGAAGTTGTTGTTGCCGCCCGACGCGCCCCAGTAGCCGACGTTGGCATTGCCCGGGTAGTCCTGGCGGCCGACGTGAGCCAACAGGGTGAAGCCGCTTTCACCCAAGGGCGCCGATGCCGACAAGTCGAGATAGCTCGCTCCCTTGGACTCGTTGACGCCGAAGGTATGGGTGCTTATCGCCCTGGAGTATTTCAGCAACACCCATTTGTAGCCGATCGCGCCATAGACTTCGGTCGTATCCGGGTTCCGATAGGCGCCCACGTTCTCAAAGCGTCCGGGGTAGTAGTAGCGCACCGCCCCAACGTCGTACGTCCAGTCTCCGGCGAAACTACCCTTGTAACCGCCGTAGAAATCCCACTCGACGCTGGCCGCGTTGCTGCGATTAGGCGTGTAGGGCGCTCCCACGCTTCCAGGCGACGCCAGTGAAACGGGTGCAGAGGCGATGTTGGCGTTCTGGTCGGTGTACCAGGAGATATTCGACAGCCAGGTTCCCGCATAGAAGCCGGAAGCGTGCGAATAGTCGAGCCCGCCCTGGATGGCCGGCTTGCCATTGGTCTGCGACAGGCCGCGGAAAACGTACTGGCTGACCAACCCGAGGTTTCCCGCGATTGTGTGCGCCGAAGGCGGTATTTCATGGTGCTCGTCCTTGTGCTTCGTGACGGCCGGTTCCGGATCCGATTGAGCCAAAGCCGGCGCGCTGGCAGCGAAGGCGAGAAAAGCCGTGACGATGCATTTATGGATGGCGGCTCCGGTTGTCAGCGGGACGTTGCGAGCAGGCATTTTCATTAGCCTGAATTTTCACACCAGTAAAACAGATAACGCCGGCCTGGGCAACGTGGCTCGCTCGCCTTGCGGCCGCCACGCGGGTTGAGCGCTGCGCTCACACGATCTCGACGCGCAGCTTGCGGCCTTGCCACCACGGAA
>JACPYS010000025.1 GCA_016195915.1 Betaproteobacteria bacterium
CGCCAAATCGCAAAAGACATTGGTCTCACCGTCTCCGAGTTGCTCCAGCATCGGTAGGCCCAACCCTTTGTTGCTGCGGACGGGCCGCCAGCGCCGTGCCAGTGCGGGTGTCATCTTGGCCCGCCGCAGAACAACACGTTAGGCGCTGCCCAGCCCCCTCAACATGCGACTCCTCCTCGCACTCAGAGCTCTCTTCTTCGTCCTGCTGCTACCCGGCACAGTGGCCGGCTACATCCCATTCAGCATCCTCCGAGCCGGAAACCTACTGCGCGTCCCACACCTCGGGCTCGCCTCCGTCTGCGCCGCCGTCTTCGCCATCACCGGTGCTCTTGTCCTCCTCCGGTGCGTCTGGGACTTCTTCGACGCAGGCAAGGGCACTCTCGCCCCTATCGATCCCCCACGCTTCCTTGTTGTCCGAGGTCTGTATCGATTCACCCGCAACCCTATGTACAACGGCGTCATCGCCCTCATCCTCGCGGAGGCGTGGCTCTTCCGGAGCATCGGTCTGGCTGAGTACGCACTTCCAGTCCTCATCTTCTTCCATCTATTCGTGGTTCTCTACGAGGAGCCTGCGCTCGAGTCACAGTTCGGGGAGTCGTATCGGGCCTACCGGCGTGCCGTTCCCCGCTGGGGCTTCACGACTCGGCCGTTTCAAGAGAGCACCGGGAGCACCGCCTAACATGCCGTTGCAGCTGACTGTCACTCGCCCCGCGTGCGTGAGTGCACGCAGCGGGGCTCGCGCCAGCAGCTGAACGCCGGTCGTTATACGTCGCTTTGATGCATGGTGACAAAAGGCACACGGCACCGTAGAATTGATCGATGAAGCCGTTTCGGTGGAACCCTGAGAAGAATGATGCACTCAAGGGCGCTCGCGGACTGTCTTTTGAGAGCATTGTCGTCGCCGTCGAGTCCGGCGGACTACTCGACATTGTGAACCACCCGAACCAGGCCAAGTATTCGAAGCAAAGGGTGCTGGTAGTCGCGATCGAGAACTACGCGCACTTGGTGCCATTCGTAGAGGAAGAAGACCACTACTTCCTAAAGACGGTTATTCCAAGCCGCAAAGCCACGAGAGATCACTTGCAAAAAGGTGCGCCAGATGTCGACACTTGATGCTTACGAACTGAAAGTCTTGAGAGCATTTGAGAAGGGCCAACTCAAGTCTGTGGCCACGAAACGTGAGCTCGAAAGGCTTAAGGCCGCGGCGCGGGCCACTGCGATCAAGGATCGAAGGGTGAACATCCGCTTGTCCTCGATCGATCTGAGCGACATTCAGGTGAAAGCGCTGGAACAAGGCGTTCCGTATCAAACTCTGATCGCGAGCGTTCTGCATAAATACGTCACTGGTCGCCTATTGGACCAATCGCAACGTATTACTGGTCGCTCAACACGATCGTCCCGCAAGCGGGCCGCCGATTAGCGACGACGTTCGGTGGCATTTGCGTGGCATCACGACGCGATTTACCGAATTACTGTTCAAAACACAGGGAGGGGAGCATGACATCAATTCGGCAGGCACTTTCCGTAACGGCACTCGCATTGGTAACCGGCACCGTGGGAACGGTCTGGGCGCAGGACACACCGGGGCGCAAGGAGATGCGTCGCGTCGATCTCTCCGGCGCGCCCGGAATGGAAGTCATACTTTCGATTAGCGAATACAAGCCGGGTGATGCGCTGCCGGCACACTTCCATCATGGGATCGAGGCAGGGTACGTTGTGGAAGGCGGTATGGTGGAGGTACCCGGGAAGCCAGCGTTCGCGATTCCCACTGGTGCTCCGATCATGAATCTTCGGGATGCGCCTCACGCGGGCTTCAAGATTGCCGGAGACAAGACGGTCAAGCTATTCACGGTGCATATCGTCGACAAGGGCAAACCACTCTACGACTGGGTCAAGTAATAGCGCTTCAGGCCGCCGGTATTCATCGCGCGCGCACTCGATTCGAGTACGTATGCCACCGAACAGCGCAGCCCACACGGACGCGCGTCAAGCGCCGTGCTTTATCGACCGTCTCTGCTCGCGCGCCGGTGGCTGCGAACGTCATGTGGCAGCAAAAGCATGGCGCTAAATGACTTTGAGCGGAAACGGGCCGAGAATACCGTCACGGCGTTTGTTCAGAAGCATCGGCCCGCCCCGCATATCCGGCCGGAACTGGATATAGGTTTTCGTATCTCGGGCCAAAGCGTCGAGATTTTTGAGATTCGGCCTCGCTGGAAAGAACCGAAAGTGAAGATGGAGCATCCGATTGCGAAGGCGACGTTTGTTCGGAGTACGGCGCTGTGGAAGATTTTCTGGATGCGCTCCGACCTCAAGTGGCACAGCTATGAGCCATTGCCGACCGTGGGCTCAATCGAAAAGTTCTTAGCCGCTGTCGAGAAAGACGAATATGCATGCTTCTGGGGCTAGCGTTGCCACATAACCCGGCAGCCCGGCGGACGCGCGCGAGCGGCGGAGGTTTGCTTGGGTCATCCGCCGCGCGCCGCTGGCTTCCACGTTAGGCCCGAGGGGTTAACGGGCTTCATCCAGTTCCTGCGCGACAAGTTTCCCAACTCACGCAGCGAGATCAAGCGGGTATTCGCGGAGGGCGACTATGTCATCGTGCATGTGCATGCGATCCGAGAGTCCGGAACGCGCGGGCGCGCGATCATCGATATCTTCTAACTCGAGAATGGCAAGGTCGTCGAGCATTGGGACGTCGCGCAGGACGTGCCTGAGAAGGCTGCAAACTCGAACGGGATGTTCTGACGCTGCTGCCGGAGCCGACGACCATGCGGCTTCTCATCTTTGCAATAGCCGCCACGCAATTCCATGCGTCTTGCGGCGCGGTGCCGAGGGAGGTGCCGCTGGTCGTCAGCGACTCCGCAGCTGCAATGGATGGCCGGAAGGTCGACGAATATGCGAAGGCCGCGGTCGGCAACCGGCGGGTCATGGTGAACGAGCGTGCGATGGCGGCATGGAACTGGCCGGAGCGCATGGTCGGTCTTGCGCACGAAATCGTGCACACCTCCCAGCAGGAGCTGGCCGGGCAGCGCTCGCTCGTGCGCTATCAGTGGCTGGTGGAGGGATTTGCAGAGCGGGTCGCCTACCGTGTAGCTCGATGCCATGTACCCCTATGTCTTCCTCGTGCTCGATTTCCTGGTCGAGCGCCATTCCTATGAACGCACGATAGATTTCTTCCGTCGCCGCCGCGGGTCCGCGGATGCCGGAGCGAACTTCAGAGCGGCATTCGGGGAAAGCCTGCCGGAATTCCAGGCAGCAGTGGACGCCCGTAAGGCCAAAGTGCTCGAGTGAGGGTGTTTCCGTCAGATGGGCGAAGCTCGCCGAGGTTTCGGGCACAAAAGCCGATTGATTTGACAAACTCATGAGCTAGGTCAATCAAGTCCGGCTAATTGTGTTTTGTGCGCTGCCGCAAAATGTGATAATCATCAAAGAAATCATGGCTCCCGCCACGATGTGGAGACCGAGATGACTTGGAAGGCGCACTATGAGACTCATCGCATGGATGCCGCCGCCGCCGCGAAGCTCGTGAGGTCCAGGGACCGGGTCTTTGTCGGCGGTAACGTCGCGGCTCCCATCCCGATGCTCTACGCCCTGCGAGATCGGGCACAGGTTCTCGAGCAGGTCGAACTCCTGCACCTGCTGTTCGCGGGGGAGGATCCGCTTGCGTCCCCGGAAATGGAGGGGCATTTCCGCCATACGGTCCTGTTCGTCGGCAGCGCCGACCGCGAGGCGGTGCAGGAGGGGCGCGCCGCCTACCTCCCGGTACACCTGCACGACATTCCCCAGCTCTTCAAGAGCGGCGCCCTTCCCATCCGCGTGGCGATCGTATCCACCGCGCCGCCCGACGAACACGGATATCTATCGCTCGGCGTGGAGTGTCTCGCCAGCCTCGCCGCAGTGGAGGTGGCGGACGTGGTGATCGCCGTCGTCAACGACCAGATGCCGCGTACGCTCGGCGACTGTTTCATTCCCGCCCACAGGGTGGCTGCCATCGTGGAAGTGTCCTATGCGCTGCCCGAGCTGCCGATCGAGGAGGCGTCCGCGGTCAACACGCGCATCGGTCAACTGGTGGGAACCCTGGTGGAAGACGGCGCGACCCTGCAGCTGGGCATAGGCGCGATCCCCGACGCGGTCGTGGCGGCGCTGGCGGGCAAGCGAGACCTCGGTGTGCACACAGAGATGGTGTCCGACCGCGTGATGGACGCCATCGAGTCCGGCGTCATTACCGGGGCGCGCAAGACTTTGCACCCGGGCAAGGTGGTGGCTACGTTTGCGATGGGCAGCCGCGCGCTTTACGACTATATCGACAACAACCCGTTGTTCGAGATGCACCCTGCCGATTACACCAACAATCCCTTCGTGATCGCGCAGAACGACCAGATGGTCGCCATCAATTCCGCCCTGGAAGTGGATATCACCGGGCAGGTCTGCGCCGAGTCGGTGGGCAAGCGAATTTTTTCGGGCTTCGGCGGTCAGCTCGATTTCATCAGAGGCGCCGCGATGAGCAAGGCGGGGGTGCCGATCATCGCGCTGCCCTCTACCGCGGCGAAGGGAAAGCTCTCGCGCATCGTGCCGATGCTCCAGCCGGGAGCCGGTGTCGTGACGACCCGCGCCGACGTCCACTACGTGGTGACCGAATACGGCATCGCGCAGCTCTACGGCAAGACCCTGAGACAGCGGGTACGCGAACTCATGGAGGTGGCGCACCCCGATTTTCGCGGCGCGCTGGAGCGGGAAGCATGGGAGCGCAAGATCCTGCCGCGCGCTTTCTGAACGCTGCCGGCGGCCAACGCGCGCAGGTTTGATTTGCCGCAAAACCGGGTTGTCAGATAGCGAATAGGTTAATTCCATGAACCCCAAAGACTTGGTACTCCCGAGCGGCGAATCGGCGCGCGATCCGGGAACCGCCTGGAAGCAATGGCAGACGTTGCTCGAACGGGAGCAATCGATGCTCGACCCGATCGGCATGATCGCCCCGATCGTGCATGCGCACGCGGCGTGGTTGCTGCACCCCCAGGAACTGAGCGAGTGGATGGCGCGCTCGACGCAGGAGTTGTTCGCGTTGCAGGCGCACGCCGGGCGCCGCATGCTGGGAATTTCCGAAGACGACGTGGTACTGCCGAACGCGGACGACCAGCGTTTCGCGGACCCGGTGTGGACGCAGTCGGCCGGCTGGGACGTGCTCAAGCAGTACTACCTGTTCTTCACGCGCAACGTCCAGGATGCGCTGTTCCAGACGCCGGGACTCGCGCCCAAGGAACGCCGTCGCGCGGCATTCTGGTGGCGCAAATCGCTGAACATGGTGGCGCCCACGAATTATTTCCTGACCAATCTGGTGGCCGTGCGCAAAGCGATCGAAACCAACGGCCAGAGCCTCGTGAAAGGGCTGGACGAGCTGGTCAAGGACCTGCGAGCCGGGACGGTGCGCATGACCAGCCCCGAGGACTTCGAGGTCGGCTCCAACCTCGCGACGACACCCGGCGAAGTGGTTTTCCGCAACCGGCTGATCGAGCTGATCCATTACACGCCGATGACGCACAAGGTGCAGGAGGTGCCGATCGTCATCGTCATGCCGTGGATCAACAAGTTCTACGTGCTCGATCTGACGCCGAAGAAGAGCATGGTGCAGTACCTGCTCAAGCAAGGCTTCAGCGTATTCATCGTGAGTTGGAAGAATCCGACCGCGGACATGGCCGGCGTGAGCTTCGACGACTACCTGACCGACGGAGTCGACGCGGCGGTGAACGTGGCGCGCGAAATCACGGGGGCGCCGCGCGTGCACGCCGCCGGCTATTGCATCGGCGGCACGCTGCTGGCCACCTACATGGCCTGGCTCAACCGCCGCCACGAACACGAGAAAGACGTGCCGGTCGCGCACTGGACGCTGTTTACGACGATGACGGATTTCCAGTCGCCCGGCGACATCGAGGTGTTCCTGGACGAAGGGAGCGTGCGCTGGATCTGCTCCAACATGCGCACGCAGGGTTACCTCGATGGCAGGGAAATGGCGTCCACGTTCCGCCTGATGCGCAGCAACAGCCTGATTTGGCATTACGTGGTGCACAGCTGGCTGTACGGCGAGCGGCCGCCGCCATTCGACGTGCTCTACTGGAACATGGACACCACGCGAATGCCCGCCGCGATGCACGAGTTCTACCTGCGCGAAATGTACCTGAACAACCGGCTGATCAAGGCCGATTCGCTGGTGATTGCGGGAGAGCCGATCTCGCTCGAGCGCATCCGGCAGCCGCTGTATGCGGTTTCAGCCGAAGACGACCACGTGGCCCCCTGGCGGCAGACGTTCCGCATCAACCAGTGGGTGCAGGCGCCTAAACGCTACGTGCTGTCGAGCTCCGGCCACATCCTCGGCATCGTGAATCCGCCGGCGAAACCGCCCAAGCGCAAGTTCTGGGTCGGTGCCGCGCACCGGCGCCACACGGCCGACGTATGGCGCAAGGGCGCTGAAGAACACGACGGAACCTGGTGGGAAGATTGGGTGGCGTGGCTGCGCCCGCAATGCGGTGCGCTGATGGATCCGCCGCCGATCTCGACCGGCGATTTTCCGAAGCTCGACGACGCACCCGGAACCTACGTGCTGGAGCGGTAACCGCGGCCACGGACTGCGCGGGCGGTGCGACAATGCGCGCTCGGATCGAGCGGCATGCCCACTGAGACGCGCAGAGCGGATATCAGCGATGGCACCCTGCGGCGCCTCATGGCGAGCGCGGTGCTTGCCATGGCGGCATGGTTCGCGCTGCGGCATTGGCTGCCGCCCGCGTGGCGGGAACCGGGCAGTCCCGAGCTTTACCTGACCGGCGTTGCGGGAGCACTGCTGCTGCTCGTGCCGATCGCGTTTGCGCTCGCCAAGCGAAGCGGGCGCAGCCGCGCCCCGCTTGCATGGTTCAACGCGCATGTGCTGTGCTCCTCGCTCGGCGCGGTGCTGATCGTCATCCACTCCGGGGGCTTCCTGCGGCGCGCGCCTGCGCTCCTCCTGCTCGCCATAGTGGCGCTCGCGGCGCTCGGCGTCTGGGCGCGCCTGCATGGCTCGCGCCGCATGGCGGCGACATTTGCCTCCAAGCAACCCACGTTTGCCTTGCCCGACGCGGGCACGCGCGAACAACTCAGGCAGCTCATCGCGCAAAAGCGCGCGCTGCTGCGCGACCTTGATCCCGCGGCGAATGAAGGGACCTTCTCGGTCACGCTCTCCCACATCCTGCGCCGGCCCGGCCTGGCGTTCGCCTACCAGAAGCTCGCGCGCGCGGAAGCGGAACTGCTCGGCACGCGGCAAGCCGTCGGAGCCGCGCAATCCGGGTGGCGTCCGCTGCACATGGCGATCGCATGGACCTTCGTATTCGGCGTGCTGGTTCACGTGGTGACCGTGACCTTTTTCGCAGGCTATGTCGCCGGTGGAGGGACGATCACCTGGTGGCATCTTGCGGCGTGGTGACGCTATGACCGGTGACGCAATGAGACTGGCTCTGATGATCGACTTGGAGCGCTGCACCGGCTGCAAGAGCTGCGAGGCGGCGTGCAAGCAGGAGCACCGGCTCGGACCCGGCGAATTCCGCAACAAGGTGATCTGGTCGAGCGGCACCAGCGAGCCGGCGCTCGCGTTCCTCACCCTCGCCTGCCAGCACTGCGAGCGTCCGGCCTGCCTGCGCGCCTGCCCGGTCAATCCGAAGGCGATCGTCAAGGACCCGGTGAGCGGCGTCGTGAGCGTCGACGAGGACCGCTGCACCGGTTGTGGCGAATGCGTCATCGCGTGCCCCTACAGTGCAATGGGTTACGACGCCGAAGGGCATCACGCGGTGAAATGCGATCTGTGCTCCGAACGCCGGGCGCACGGCCAGACCACCGCCTGCGCGAGCGTCTGTCCCACCAAAGCGATCAGCTTTGGTGCGCGTGAAGATCTGCTCTTGCGCGCCGAGAGCGAAGGCCGCTCGCAGCGTGACAACGACCAGTTTCTCCTCGGCCCCGCAACGATCTACCTGGAGCGACTCGAGGCGAGCACCCGAGACTTTCGCCGGCCCGCGTTTCCCGATGCGCCGGCCGCGAAGTCGGTCTTCCGGAGCGCGCGGCCCGCCTTCCCCTACCGCGAATTGCGCGCGGACGCGTCAGCCGACCGCGTCGAGCCGGGCGGCTGCAACATTTGCTTCAACTGCTGCAGCACCAAGTATCACTTTCGCGGCAAGGAGCTGGTACGCATCACCGGCAACGACGAAGACCCGCTGCTCGAGGGACGCGTGTGCCCGAAATCGCAGCTGATGCTCCAGCTCTATCACAGCGAGCACCGGCTGCTCTATCCGCAAAAGCGGGTCGGTGAGCGCGGCGAGGGGCGCTTCGAGCGCATCGGCTGGGACCAGGCGCTCGACGAGATCGCAGCGAAGCTCGAACGCCTGCGCGAAACGCACGGCGCCGAGGCGCTGGCGCTGTTCATCGGCACGCGCACGGGCATCCTCGAATACCTGGGCTACTCGCGGCTGTTCGCGCAACTCTGGGGCACACCCAACCACGAGGGCACCGATCCGTTCTGCGCCAGCGGCAAGAATGTCGCCTACCTGCTCACGCAGGGAAGCATCGGCAGCGGCAACAGCTATACGCGCGAGGACATCGGATCGGCGGGCATGTATCTCTATCTCGGCGACAACCAGGCGGAGACGCGCCCGGTCTACTTCGGCATGGTCAACGACTGGCGCATCAGAAACCGCGCGAAGATGGTCGTGGTGGATCCGCGCCTCACGGTGACCGCGAGCAAGGCCGACCGCTGGCTCGCGATCCGCCCCGGCACCGACATGGCGCTCGCACTCGCCATGTGCCACCACATCCTGGACAAGAGGCTGCACGATGAACGATTCTGCGCGGAGTGGATCGTCGGATTCGGCGAGTGGCGCGATTTTCTGTTCGCGCGCGGCTATACGCCGGATTGGGCCGGACCGGTCACCGGGATCGCCGCCGCCGAAATCCGCCGACTCGCGGCGGAGGTTGCCGGCGCCGATGGATGCGTCATCTTCGCGAGCCGAGGAATCAACCAGCACACCAACGGCACGCAGACCAACCGCGCGCTGATGTTCCTTGCCGCGATCACCGGCAACTGGGGGCGACGCGGCGGCGCGTTCTTCAACATGACCGCCGGCGCGCCGATCGCGCCCGACGCCCCGAAGGAGCGCCGCCCTGCGCTGCGCCGGCCGCGCGTACGCCGCAGCCCGACCGGCTGGACCGAAGCGATGACCAAGGGCAAGCCCTATCCGATACGCGCTCTCATCGCCTGCAACAATCCGATGGCGCAATGGCCGGGACAGGAGGCTGCGCGCGCGGCGTTCAAGGCGCTCGACCTGCTGGTGCACATCGAGCTGTTCGCAAATGAAACCTCGGCCTACGCCGATTACCTGCTGCCGGCCGCGACCGGCATCGAGAAGGGCGAGATCGGACGCGCCAATGACGACCGGCGCATCGTGTGGATCGACAAGATGATCGAACCTCCGGGCGAGGCGAAGGCCGACGGCTGGATCTGGGTCGAACTCGCCAGGCGCCTCGGCTTCGGTGACGTGCTGAAAGAGGAGTACAAGGATACGGGCGTTTTCTGGGACGAGGTGTGTATCGGCAACGAACTGATGCGCGGCGTGACCCAGAAGCGCCTGCATTCCGTCCCGTGGCGCTGGGTGCGCCAGCCGGTAATGAGCGAATCGGCACCCGAGATCGACACTCTGTACCTCGAAGGCACCACGGCACCGGGCGCGCCACGGGGCCACCGCTTCCCGACCGGGAGCGGAAAGCTCGAGTTCTGGACCGAAGCGATGGAGGGAAAGTTTCAGACGGTTGGCCTATCCGCGCTGCCGGAGTTCTACAGCGAGCGCGAGCAACTCGCCGACCTGCCCTATATAGAGCTGCTCGACGCGGACGCCGACGAAGGCGTGATCTCGCCTTTCTGCCGCCCGGACACGTCTAGCGCTCGCGGGCGCATCGTCGCAGCTTCCGCCGATGGTCCCGGGGCGCGCCTGCGCGCGCTGGGCTACGACACGGAACTTGTCACCGGACGGCCGCCGGCGGCGCATTTTCACAGCATGACGCACTATCTCTGGCAGGCGCAGGAGATGTGGCCCGACCTGTATTGCCAGATCCATCCGGAGAAAGCTGCGCAGATGGGCATTGCCGACGGCGGGCGCGTGCGCATCGAGACCGCGCACGGGGCAATCGAGGCGGTGGCATGGATACACGCGGGCATACGCGCGAGCGCCGTGTTCGTGCCGATCGGCTGGGGAGAGAGGCAGCCCTTCCATCCCTGGCGTTCCGTCAACTTCCTCACCGACAAGACGCAGCGCGACCCGGTTTCCGATCAGACCAACCTGAAGGTCTTGCTGTGCCGCGTTTCCCGGGCAGCCGCCTGAAACCGGGGTGGCCAGTTCTCCAAATTCCTCAAGGACTGGCTGGTGGATCACATACTCCACAATGACCTGGGGCTCGGCGAGCACCTGAAAAAGCACCGGCGCAACCCGGGGACCGGCGGCTGATACTCCAGTCAAACGCCCCTGCCTCAGGCAGCAGAGCGCCGCGCCAGCAATTGCTCGTAGACGAAGCCGGAAAGGAATATCCGCTGGTGCTCGCTATGCCCTTCAAACTGCACTCCGAACGAATGCTGTTTCTCGCCCGTACCGGATTTCTCGGTAAGTTCGCGCGTGCTTTTGACCGCCGCTGCGCTTTCGAACTTGCTGGTCACTCCCGCGAAGACGGCATCGAATGCAAGCGTCATCTTTGCGCCGACCTGCCCCGCTGCCGAACTGCTGGTCACCTGCGCCCCGGTCGGGCTCAAATCGATGATGGTCCCCGCGTGTGATTCACCGCTTGCCGATCGGACGGCAACGGGGATGCACACCTTGACCCGCTCTGACTGGCGCACACCCACGGTCTGGACTTCTTTGGGATAGCTCAGATGCAGATAAGCGTAGGGATCAATGGCAATCTTGATCACTTCGGTGGTGAACCCATAGACGCTCGTTCCACTCAGGCAGCGGGCGACGTACTGCTCGCCGAGTACGAAACTGCGACTGTCGTTCGATGCGCCGGCGACCACGATCAGGCTCAGGCCATCGGCCACGCCAATCAGTTTCACGGGGCAACGCTCAGCGGTGGGGCGTCCGTACGCCTGCAAATTGATGACATCGCCCAGTCTCAGCAGGGTATTGCTCACGATTGGTCCTCATGCGTCTGGGCGCAGGTGCGGGAGATTGTCTCTTCATCTTCGGCTGGATGAAACAGAACTTGAGGGCAGGTGCACGCACCTCCGGTAAAGTGTGCCCATGGCGCTCAAATCGACCATCTACAAAGCCGCGCTGCAGGTGTCCGACATGGACCGCAGCTACTACGCCGAACACTCGCTCACGGTGGCCCGCCATCCTTCCGAAACCGACGAACGCACCATGATGCGCATCCTCGCCTTCGCGCTCAACGCGCACGAACACCTCGCGTTCGCGAGAGGACTGTCGGACACGGACGAACCCGACTTGTGGCAGAAGGACCTGAGCGGCGCGCTCGAGCACTGGATCGAGGTCGGGCAGCCGGACGACAAGCCGTTGCTGCGTGCCTGCGGCCGCGCGGCGCGCGTCACCGTGTACGCTTACGCGACGAGCGCGGCTTTGTGGTGGAAGCCCCTGAACGCGACGCTCGCACGCGCGAAGAACCTCGTGGTGTGGCGCATTCCCGCCGCGTCCAGCCGGGATCTCGCCGGCCTCGCCGCGCGAAACATGCAGCTGCAATGCACCGTCCAGGAAGGCCAGGTGTGGTTCAGCGATGCAACCCGGACGGTGCAGATCGAGCCGGTGGCGTTGAAACGCGAGCGCAGTTGACGCGCGCACCCGGGCGAAGCGGGCGTGTCGCCAACGTGCTGGTAATACCACCGGCTTAAGGCTATACTGCGCGCCGCTTGTGCAGCGCAGCAACTGGTGCCTTTTCCAGAGGTCGCATCGCAGGCCCGCGTTTTTCGAACGCAAAGTTCCGTCTGTCGGAGCCCTTGGGCGCTCCGGTCCGCCGGCCTGTTGACTGGAAGAAAAGGCACCATATGAATTTCGAAGCCGAGCTGTCGTCTGCGCAATCCGATCTGAATTCCGAACCTGTCGCTCCCGCGCCCAATGGCTTTGCGGCTCTTGGACTCAACGCATCGCTGGTCAGCGCGGTGGAAAATCTCGGCTTTACCTGGCCGACTCCGGTGCAGGCCGCGGCAATACCGGCGGCGCTTTCCGGCGCCGACCTTCTGGCCTCGTCGCAGACGGGCAGCGGCAAGACCGCCGCCTTCATTCTGCCGAGCGTCCAGCGAACTCTTTACGCCGATCCAGGCAAACACCCCGCAATCGAAGCGCGCAACCAGGGCCGCAATGTGCCGCGATCGTTGCCGCGCATCCTGGTGCTCGTTCCGACGCGCGAACTGGCGCTGCAAGTGCAAAGAGCAGCCGAAGACCTCACGCGCGGCGCTCGGCGCCTGCGTTCCGTCGTGGTGGTCGGCGGCACGGCCTACGGCCAGCAGCTTCGCATGCTGCGTGAAGGCGTCGATCTCGTCGTCGCGACGCCGGGGCGCCTGATCGATCACCTGCAAAGCGGGCGCATCAACCTCTCGGCCATCGAAGTGCTGGTGCTCGATGAAGCCGACCGCATGCTCGACATGGGCTTCATCGACGACATTCACCTGATTGCCGCAAAGACGCCGGCCACGCGCCAGACGCTGCTGTTCTCCGCCACGCTCGACGGCGTGGTCGGCAAGCTCGCGGCGAAGCTCACGCGATCTCCCCGGCGCATCGAGGTCGCAGCGCCCGCAAGGCGCGAAGCGATGATCCGCCAAACGCAGATGTATGCGGACAACTACAGCCACAAGGGCAAGTTGCTCGATTCCCTGTTGCGCGATGATGAAATGAAGCAGGCGCTGGTATTCACCGCGACCAAGAGCAGCGCCGACGGACTCGCGCGCGAACTCAGCGCGCGCGGCTTTTCCGCCGCCGCGCTGCACGGCGACATGCACCAGACCGCCCGCAACCGCACCTTGCGTGGCCTGCGCGACGGGCGCACCCGGGTGCTGGTCGCCACCGACGTCGCCGCGCGCGGCATCGACGTGCTCGGACTCACGCACGTGATCAATTTCGACGTGCCGCGCCAGGCCGAGGATTACGTGCACCGCATCGGACGCACGGGCCGCGCCGGGCGCACCGGGATCGCAGTGACATTCGTAGGACCGGATGAGCGCCACTCGATGCGCCAGATCGAACGTTTCACGGGACGCCAGGTCCAGGTGGACGGCGTGCCGGGACTGGAACCCCGCGCCCGGCCGGATTTCAGGCCGAAGGCGAAACGCGGCGGCTATGCCCGACACGGGAACAGCGCGCCGCGCGGCGCGCGCTAGGCGCTCATTCCGCCTGCCGGCTTGCAGTAGCGCGCGAGAAAGCGGTCGAGTTCGCTGGCGAAAGCCTTGCGGTCAGCCTGGCTGAACGTATCAGGCCCGCCGGTCTGCACGCCGCTCGCGCGCATCGTGTCCATGAAGTCACGCATGTTCAACAGCGCCCGGACATTCTCGGTCGAATAGAACTCGCCACGCGGATTGAGCGCGTGGCCGCCCTTGGCGATCACCTCGGCAGCCAGAGGAATATCGGTGGTGACCACCAGGTCCCCGGGCGCGACACGACGCGCGATCTCGTTGTCCGCCACGTCGAAGCCGCGCGGAACCTGAAGCGTGCGTATGTGAGGCGAGCGCGGCGTGGCAAGCGCCTGATTCGCCACCAGCGTCAGGCAAACCTCCAGGCGCCCGGCGGCGCGGTAGAGGATTTCCTTGATCACTCTCGGGCAGGCATCGGCGTCGACCCAGATCTGCATGGAAAACGATACGCCGCGTACGCACGCTGCCCGGCAGCGGCCGGCTCGATCTATCCGATCGGATACGATCCGCCGGGCAGGTGCCTGGCCACGGCGGCCAGCAGCCTTTCCGCACGCACCGGCTTGACGATGTAATCGACCACGCCGGGTTGATGGCTGCGTTCGTTCCGCTCACTGGAACTGAGGAAAATGACCGGCATGCGCGGCAGTGCCTTGTCGGACTTGAGCGCATCGATGAAAGCAAGCCCGTCCATGTGAGGCATGTTGATGTCGGTAATGATCAGATCGGGCGGATTTCGCAGCACCGAGTAGCCCACCTCGATGCCATCGGAGGCGGTGCGTACGTCGTAGCCGGCCGCCGAAAGGTGCAGGCGCAACAGTTCGCGCATGTTCGGATCGTCGTCTACGATGAGGATGGAACTGGCCACTGGTAGTTTCGGCCCGGATGTCAGGCGCGTATGAAGCGGAAAGCGTAATTATAATCCGTCGCACGCGCAGCGTTCGGGTATGGATTCATGCCTGGCGGGACCGCTGCACGTGCCATTGCTTTCCATCGGCGAGAAAACACGCTCTCACGCGTGAAACGGCACGCGCCGGTCGTACTCGGCGACCGCGTCGCCGATGGTCATGAACACGGCGCCGTTGTCCTTGAGATAGCGGATCAGCTTTTCGAGCACGATCATGCGATGGCCGCGCCCGATCACGTACGGATGAAAGGTGTAGTTGACGATTCCCCATTCGAGATGGTCGCGCATCCAGGCGAAATCGTCGCACCAGTTCTGCAGCACGCCGTGCGCGTTCTGCAGACCGGGAAGCACCCACTCCCTGGTGCGCACGAATTCGAAATGCGGGTAGTCGTCGAGCGACCAGCTGACCGGGACTTCGATCAGCCGGGTGGGTTTGCCGAACATGGCCGGCTGTTCCAGTTCGATCACGTCCCCCTGGCGCACGCGATACGGGGTGTAGTCGTTTCCCATCATGCTGCTGTCGTAGACGAAACCGTGCTTGAGCAGCAGTTCGACCGAGTGCGGCGACAGGTCCCATGACGGCGAGCGGTAACCAGTGGCGTATCGGCCCGTGAGTTTCCTGATCTGCTCGTTCGCGCGCACGATGCCCTCCTCCTCCTTTTCCCTCGAGAGCATGGCGGGCGGAACGTGCGTCCAGCCGTGATGGCCGATCTCGTGGCCGGTGTCGAAGATCCGCTTGCACATCTGCGGATAGGTCTCGAGCGTGTGGCCCGGGATGTACCAACTCGCCGGCAGCGCGTGTTCTTTCAGCAGATCGAGCACGCGCGGCACGCCGACATCGGCGCCGAACTCGCCACGTGAAACGGGAGTCGGCGAGGTCATGCCGCGCGCGATGAAGCCGGACATGGCGTCGAAATCGAAGGAAAGACAGACGATGTGCCTAGCCATTGTTTTCTCCAATCAGTGTTTGCAGTGTTTGATGAACGCTGCGCGGCGCCCTCGATTCGCCCCGCCCGCTCCACTCAATCCGCCTTGATGCCTGCAGCCTTGACGACTTTCGCCCAGCGATCGATTTCACTGCGCACGTTGGCCGCGTGCCGCTCCGGCGGCCCGCCAATCACCGTGAAGCCAAGATCCTCGAGCTTCTGCCGGATCTCGGGGAGGTTCAGCACTTTGTCCATCGCGGTGCTCATCCGAATGATGATTTCCCTTGGCGTCGCCGCGGGTGCAAGCGCGCCCCAGTAGGAGCGGGCTTCCACCGCGCCCCAACCGAGTTCGACGAAGGTCGGCACCTCCGGCATTGCCGATGAGCGCTGCTCGCCGGTATGCGCGATCGCGCGCAGCTTGCCCGCCGCCACGTGCTGTTTTGCCGAACTGATGCCGGTGAAAATCATCGCCACCTGCCCGCCCAGCACGTCCGCGATCGCCGGACCGATGCCCTTGTAGGGCACGTGGATGAGGTCGATCTTCGCAACCTGCTTCAACAACTCTCCTGACAGGTGCGGCGCGGTGCCGTTGCCGCCCGAGGCGTAGGCGTACTTGCCGGGCTGCGCCCGCGCGAGCGCGAGAAGCTCCTCGAGGTTCTTCACCGGCAGCGACGGATGTGTCACCAGGATCACCGGCGCAGTGGCCGCGAGTGAAACCGGCGCGAGATCGCGCAGCGTGTCGAACGGCAGCTTTGAATACAGGCTCGGGTTCACCGTGAGCGCCGTGTCGACCATCAGGAAGGTATAGCCGTCGGGCGCCGCCTTCGCGACCAGGTCGGTGCCGATGGTGGCGCCGCCGCCGGGCCGGTTCTCCACCAGGATCGTCTGGCCGAGCGCCTCGCCCAGCTTCGCCTGGATGTTGCGCGTGAGGATGTCGGTGCCGCCGCCGGGCGGAACGGGCAGGATGATTCGGATCGGCTTCACCGGCCAAGCCTGGGCGAAGACCGGGCCCGCAAACAGGGTGAATGCGAGAAACAGCAGGTGGAACGACCGCGCAAGCGTCATGGGCATCTCCGTTGGCAATTCCTTTTCAATCGCCTGCATCACGCAGCGATTTCCGAGGGAAAATGCCTGCGATAGAACGCGAGCGCATCCGCGACGCAGGCATCCGGAAGGTAGTCGCAGATGTTGTGGCGCGCTTTCGCGTAGGTGACCACCTGGCTGTTCGTGATGCGCTTGTGCATCTCGAGGTAGGCGGACACCGATCCGATCGGCTCTGCACCCGGCGCGACGATCAGCGTCGGGCAGGCGATCGCAGAGACTTCGTCCATGAATTCGGTATCGGTCCAGTAACCGATGTAGCGCGCGAGCCAGGCGAGGTCGTTGCTGCAGATCTCGTCCATGAACCAGTCCACCAGCCGCTGGTCCACTTCGCCGATCGGGAAACGGTCGTTGATGGTCTCTGCGAACACGGGGCGCATCCCGCGAACGGCCGCATCGGCAAGCCAGCGCTTGCCCTGTTCACCCTTGAATCCCGGCGCCGATCCGAACAGCACGAGGCTCAGCACGCGCGCGGGGTAGTGGATCGCCAGTTGCTGCCCCGCATAACCGCCCGCGGAGTTGCCGAGCACGTGTACCCGGTCGAGCCCGAGATGCTCGAGCGCTTCGACAACGTCACGCGTGAGCCGTGCCTTGTCGAGCGGGAGGCTCGCCGGCGGGATCTGGGATTCACCGTGACCGCGGGTGTCGAGACGGACGACGCGAAAATGCCGCGCGAGCCCCGGCACCATCGAATAGAAACGCCGCGAACTTCCCATTGCGGCGTGCAGCATCACGAGCACCGGCGCCTTCTTCCACGGGTCGGTGAAGTCGTCGATGTGGAGCGCGAGCCGGACACCATCGCTGGTCGTGAAGTTGCTTTGAATAGTCATGTGCCGTGTTCCATTGGGTTGACGATAACGGGTCGGGATGACGCAAACGCCTCGATCCGCGCCAAGGCTGCCGGGTCGATGGCCTGCTCGCCGCGCTCCACCGAGCGGATGAGATCAGCCACGACAGCGTGCGCCGGCGCCTGAGTTCCGTGTCGCCGGGCCTCGCGCGCGACATAACCGTTGAAAAATTCCACCTCGGTGGGGCGCTTCTTGAGCAGGTCCTGCAAGGTGCCGGACATGCCACCTGAGACCATGGTCGATGCCTGTGCGCTCAGCGCCGCCATCGACTCTGCCGCCTCGGAGCGTGATCCGCTTGCCGCCAGGCGCCATGTCGCGGCTTGCACGCCGAACAGCGCAGGCACCTCGAAGCCCATCGCCTCTCCGAGCGCGAGCGCCTCGGCAGCGAGGCGAATGGCGATGCGTTGAGCATCTTCGCGCGAGTAAACCTCGCGCAAATCCAGGCCCGTCAGGCCCGATAATCCGGTGGTCATCGCGTTGGCGCAGAGTTTCGCCCAGCGATGGGTCCACAGATCCGTCGTCACGGCAGAGTGATCGACGGCACCGAGCATCTTCGCGAGAAACCCGGCGCGCTGCGTGCGGCGCCCGTGCACCTCGCCGATCTTCAGCACCGGATCGGACCCCGCCCACCGTTTGCGCGCACGCTGGACCACTCCGGGCTCGCGCAGGAAGACGTCCAGCCCGCCGCCGATTCCGCCCAGCACGCGCCCCCACCCCAGTGCGCCGGCGACGATTTCTTCAACCAGGCCGTTTTGCAGTGTCACCACGGGAACATCGCCGGGAAGCCAGCTGGCAAGCAGTGCGGATGCCCACGCCGTATCGTAGAGCTTCACAGTCAGGAAGACGGCAGCCGGCGCAGCGCTCCGCAGCCGATGGGCATCGCCCAGATGCCACGCGTCGGGTCGCGCGACGTGCTCGCCTTCGGGCGTCATGATCGCGAGACCGCGCTCGCGAATCGCATCTACATGCGCCGCCCACCCGTCGATCAGGACGACGTTGACGCCCGAGGCCGCCAGCATCCCGCCGATATAGCTGCCGACCGCACCGCCGCCGAAGAAAACGACCGGACGGGAACCGGAACCGGTCACTGTTTCACGATTCCCGCGCGTTTGACGATCTCGGCGAACTTCACACCGTCTTGCGCGATACGCCGCGCGAACTCCTCGGGGCCCAGCGTCTGAGGCGTGATGCCCTGGGCAGCGAACTGATCGCCGAATTCCCTGGAGTCGAGGATGGGTCGCACCGCGGCGGCGGCCTTGCGCACGATCGCATCAGGCAGCGCCGCCGGACCGACCAGCCCCCACCACGCGCCCATGTCGAAGCCGGAGTAGCCGCTCTCCGCGACGCTCGGCACGTTGGGCAACAGCGGCAGGCGCTCGGCGCTCGATACCGCCAGCGCGCGCAGCGCGCCCGATTGGATGTGCGGAAAAGTCGGAGCGACCGATATGAACGAGGACTCGACACGCCCCGCAACCAGGTCGATCATCGCGTCCGCGTCACCGCGGTACGGCACGTGGTTCAGATCGATTCCGGCGACCGTCATGAACAGGCTCGAGGTGAGATGCGGACCGGCCCCCGCGCCGGACGATGCGTAGTTCATCTTGCCCGGCTTCGATCTTGCGAGCGCGACGAACTCCGCGACGCTGCGCGCCGGAACGCTGTGGTGGACTGCCAGAAGATAGGGCGCATACGCGGCGAGCGCGATCGCCTTGAAGTCCTTCACCGGATCGTAGGTGACGTCCTTGCGTACGCTCGGGGCGAGCACCTGTGCGCTCGACATCATGTAGAGCGTGTAGCCGTCAGGGGCAGCCTTCGCCGCCGCGTCGGCCGCGATCGACCCAGCCGCGCCGGTCTTGTTCTCGACCACGATCGACTGCTTGAGCGACTCCCCGAGGCGCCCGGCCACGGCGCGCGCGACCAGGTCGTTGGCGCCGCCGGCCGGATAGCCGACCAGGACGCGCACCGGGCGCGCCGGCCAGTCCGGCGCCTGCGCGTACAACACCCCGGGGGCGAGCACAATGGCGCCGAGCCCAAGCAGCCACATGCTCATGCGGGTCAAACCCCGATGCGTCCGGGCAGATGCGTGGGTCGAACTCCGCGCGTTCTCCATCGCTTCATCTCCGATCGAACTGCAGGATCTGCGAAAAACATTATAGGGGGTGCACCTCGCGCCGCGCACATCCCTGTTCGCTGGCCGGAACGCGCCCCGGCCTAGTTCGCTTTCGCAGGCGCCGGCAAGGTAAAGAAAATTGCGGTCCCCTCCCCCAACCGTCCCTCCGCCCAGATCTCTCCGCCGTGACGCTCGACGATCTTGCGCGCCATGGCGAGTCCGATGCCGATCCCCGGGAACGCGCTTTCCGGGTGCAGCCGGTGAAAGGGCTTGAACAATTTGTCTACGAAGCGCGGATCGAAGCCCGCACCGTTATCCTCTACGCAGAACGCCCTGCCGCGCGTCGTCTCGGCAGCAAGCAGCCGGATCACCGGGCGGTCCTTGCCCTGCGTGAACTTGACCGAGTTCGCAAGCAGCGATTGCAGCAGGATCTCGAGCAGTCGCGGATCTGCGTAGGCCTTCAGCCCCGGCGCGATTTCGATGGGCACGGCGTGATCCCGATCTCCGGTCAACTCCTCGGAAACCCGCTCCGCCAGCGCCGCCACATCGACGTCCAAGCGCGCAAGCGGACGCAGGCCCAGGTGCGTCAGGTCAAGCAGCGCGTTGAGCAACTCGTCGGCCCGTTCGGCGGCGGCGCCGACACGCTCGAGCAGCAGCCGCGCATCCCCGTCAAGACGCTCGCCGTGCTCGTTTCGCAGGATCGCGGAGAAACCCGCAATTGCGCGCAGCGGCGAGCGCAGGTCGTGCGAAGCCGAATAGCTGAGCAGTTCCAGTTCGCGCACCTTCTCCATCAGGTCACGCGTACGTTCCGCGACATGCTGCTCGAGCGTATCGTTGAGGCTACGCAACCGCGCCTCCGTGGCCTCGAGCCTTGCATTGGCGAGGTGCAGCTCAGCGAGCGTACGCCGCTGCCCCTCGATCTCGGTCACCGCGCGCTCTGCCGCGCGTTCCACGGCGCGCCGGAACAACGCCGCGATCGCCAGGGTCACGACGCAGCTCGCGATCACCCCAAGCAGGAAGTTCAAATTGGTGGTGCTGGCGAGGAATGCATGGATGCCGCCGATGGCTCCCGCTTCCTCGGCGCGCCACAAGGCGGTCAACACGGCAACGGTGAGCGCTGTTTGCGCTGCTGCGCTGCGCAGCCCGAGCATGAGCGCCGAAAAGAAAATCGCGGGCACATAGAGAAAGGCCACCGCGGAGTGCAGGCCGATGCCGGTGTAGGCGAGGAACGCGGTGATCGCAATCCAAAGGACGACCACCAACAGTCCACCGGCAAACTTGCGGTACCCCAGGCGCGAAAGGATGTAGCACGTCACCGACAGGATCAGCACGATCGCGATCAGGCCGATGCGACCGATGTCCACGCGGTTGAACGAGAACCAATCCGAGAGCACGACCACCGGCAGCGCGCAAAGCGAGATCGCCGCCGCAGTGCCGTAGAGCATGCCCTCGCCGCCAAAAAAGCTCTCGCGTTTCAGCGCATCGAGTTCGGCATCGAATCCGTGTGTACTGGCGGAATCCGGGCTCATGGACATGCGGGGCCGCTACTGCAGCCGGCGCAACTCCGGCGAAAAATTGCATCCTACGACGTGTCCCGCCGGAGCAATGTCCGGAATTGCAATCGATTGCGCTGCCAATTCAACGCAGGCCCTGAGCCCGATCCAATGTCCGTCGGGTCTGCAATATCCGGTCGGCTGCCGTCAGAACCGCCGCACCGGCGATCACGGCGCGGTTACGTCCGGACTGCGCTCGCTCATCGCCTCAACCCGATCCATTGCGGATCAGGCGACCCACTCCGAAACCGGTGCCCTTGCCTCGTGCAACGGCTGCGCGACGATATCCACCAGGGTCGGACCTCCGCTCGCGAGCGCCGCTTTCAGCACGCCCGCGAGTTCCGACGGTTCCGTCACGCGCCAGCTCTTCACGCCATACGCCGCAGCGACCGCCGCGTGGTCCGTGTCGCTGAAATCCACCGCGAAGTAACGCCGCTCGTAGCCGGTTTTCTGACCGGCCTTGATCCAGCCGTAGACCGCATTGGCAATGACAACGAAGGTGATCGGCAGCTTGAGCCTCACCACGGTCTCGAGTTCGCCCACCGCCATGCCGAAGCTGCCATCGCCCATCACCGCGACGCATTTCACGCCGGGCCGGCCGTAATGCGCGCCGACCGACGCGGCAAGCGCGTAGCCGAGCGCCCCATGCGCACGGTTCGAAAACAGCTTTCGCCCTGTGCCGCGCACCGGGAAATACGCGGACAGGTACGGGCAAGGCGTGCCCGGATCGGCAACCACAATCGTGTCCGGATCGAGTGCGCGCGCGAGTTCCGCGACGATGCGCTCGGGCTTGATCGGTTTCTCATCCGATGCCGCGAGCGCGTCGAATTTCGCGAACTTCTCGCGTCTTGCCCTCTCCACGGCACCCGCCGGCCAACCGCTCGCGTAGGGGCCGTCGCGCCCGTCGAATTCTTCGCCGAGCGCGGCAAGCGTGAGTTTCGCGTCTCCAGCCAACGGCACATCCACGCGATAGTTGGTTCCGATCACCTGAGGATCGACGTCGATGTGGATGACCTTCACCCCGCCTGGCACCGGATGCCGCCAGCGCTCGGTCGTGACCGAGCCGGCGCGGCAGCCTGCGAACACCACCAGGTCCGCGTCGTCGACGATGGCGCGCGTCTCCGGCGTGCCCCCGTTCGAACCCACCACGCCCGCTGCAAGTGCATGCGCCTCGTCGATCGAGCCCTGCCCGCTGATGGTGGTCGCGACCGGCGCCGCAAGCTTGGCCGCCAGTTCCAGAAGTTCGTTCTCGGCGCGCGATATCACCACCCCGCCGCCGCAAATGAACAGCGGCCGCCGTGCGCTGCGCAGCAGCTTGGCCGCGAGCTCGATCAGGAAAGGCTCGGGACCCTCCCTGCGCGACGGTGCCTCGCCCAGGCTGGGATCGGCCCATACCTCACCGCGCGCGAGCGTGCCCTTTTGCACATCGAAAGGCAGCCCGATGTGCGCCGCGCCGGGGCGCCCGGTGGTCATGGCGTTGAATGCGGCCCGGAATGCGCGCGGCAGGTCCTCTGCGCGATCGAGTACAGTGTTCCACTTGGTGAGCGGGCGCATCAGGGCGGCCTGATCGAGTTCGGTGAGCGTGTAACGCCCGCGCGCAGACACGGAAATGTCGCTGGTGATCGCGAGCAGCGGAACCGAAGACTCGTTCGCCTCGACGATACCCGGCAGGATGTAGGTCGCGCCGCCGCCGCTCGGTGCTTCGCACACGCCCACCTTTCCGGAAACGCGCGCATAGCCGTCGGCCATGTATGCGGCGTGACGCTCGTCGCGGGTCAGCACGTGGCGCATGCCGTGCGGCAGGCGCGCAAGTGCATCGTAGAACGGCAGGCTCGTATCGCCGCAGAGGCCGAAAATGATCTGAACGCCATGCAACCGGAGCATCTCCACCGCGGCCTCCGCGGCGGTGAGCGTCGCGGCCGCAGTTCCGACGGAATCGTTCATGACCGCAATAGTAGCCCGGATCGCGGTTTGGCCTGCGACGCGGGACGCATGAATGTGTTCTGCGGCATAATGCAAATTCGCAGCGCTCAGAGAGGAGAAACCCGATGAACAAACATGCCCTTGCACTCGCAGCGGTGGCGCTCGCCGCGTTCAGCCTGCCCGTCGCCGCGCAGGACAAGACTTTCGATCTGAAATTCTCATCCTGGGTGCCGCCGTCGCACGGCATGCATCCGGCCATCAAGGACTGGGGCGATTCGCTCACCAAGGCCACCGGAGGCACGGTCAAGGTCACGCTGTACCCGGCGCAACAGCTGGGCAAGGCAGACGACCACTACGACATGGCGCGCGACGGCATCGCCGAACTCACCTATATCGCGCTCGGCTACCAGGCCGGTCGCCTGCCAATGGGCGAAGCGGTCAACCTGCCGTTCCTGATGACCAATGCCGATGGTGGCTCGCGCGCCGTAGACGAGTGGTACCGCAAGTACTACGCGAAAGAGATGTCCGACGTGAAGATGTGCCTCGCCTTCGTTCACGATCCCGGCGCCCTGCATTCCAAGAAGAAGATCACCCTGCCTGCGGACATCAAGGGCATGAAGATCCGCTCGGCGCACGGCACGATGGCCGATTTCGTCACCTCGCTGGGCGGAACGAACGTCCGCGTGTCCGCACCCGAATCGCGCCAGGCGCTGGAATCGGGCGTCGCAGACGCGATCACCTTCCCCTGGAAGTCGATCGTGCTGTTCGGCATAGACAAGGTGGTGAATTTCCACATGGACCTGCCGTTCTATGTCTCCGGATTCGCCTGGCTCATGAACAAGGGGTCCTACGAGAAGATGTCGGCATCGCAGAAAAAAGCGATCGACGCGCACTGCTCCACGGATTGGGCTGCGAAAGTCGGCAAGGCCTGGGGCGACTACGAGGCCGCCGGGCGCGCGGAGATTCGCGGCATGGCCGGCCACACGGTGTACACGCTGACGCCCGCGGAGATCGCTGCGTGGCGCAAGGCTGCCGAGCCGGTCTACACGAAATGGACGGAGCAGGCGACGAAGACGGGGGTCAACGCGAACCAGGCGCTCTCCGAGCTGCAGGGACTGCTGAAGAAATATAAATCGGAATTTAAATGAGCAGATTTTCACTGAGCGGATTTTCGCTGAAACGCGCGTAAGGCCGCAGGCCGTCGGTGGAACGGACGGTATTGTGGGTCGAGCGCATCGCGGGGGCCTCGCTCGCCGCGATCGCGCTCCTCGTGTTCATATCGGTCGTGCTGCGGGCCACCGTCTCGGTCAACCTTCCGGACAACTTCGATTTTTCCCGCTACCTGCAGGGTATCGCGATCTTCTGGGGGCTCGCGGTAGCTACCTACCGCAACGGCCATATCTCGGTCGACGTCGTATGGGAACTCTCCGCCCGGCGCGCGCGACGCGCGATTGACCTGTTCGCCTCGAGCGTGAGTCTGGCGTTCATGGCGACGTTTGCCTGGATGCTCGTAGAGCGCCTTCCGGCGGTGCAGCGTGCGCACCAGCTGACCAGCGACCTCAAGCTGCCGGTCTGGCCGTTCTACATTGTTGCTGCCGCAGGGGTCCTGGCGGCAGCGGTGGTCGGGCTGATTCGCCTGGTCGAACTCATCCGCGACAACGCCGCGGGTCCCGGCGCCGGCTGATCCCGCATGGACAAGGACGTCGTCGCCATCGGCGGTTTCATCTTGCTGTTCGTGCTCATGCTGCTGCGCGTCCCCATCGGCATCTCGATGGGGATCATCGGCGTGGGCGGCTTCGCGCTCGTGAACAATTTCAGCTCGGCGCTGGGGCTGCTCGCCGGATCGCCGTTTTCCACGGTGACGGATTTCAATTTCAGCATCATCCCGATGTTCATCCTCATGGGGGCGTTCGCCTCGGCCGCCGGCATGAGCGCCGACCTGTTTCGCGCTGCGCAGGCCTGGCTCGGCCACCTGCGCGGTGGGATGGCGATCTCCACCATTGCAGCCTGCGGCGGATTCGCGGCGATCAACGGCTCCTCGGTCGCGACGGCGGCGACCATGACCCGGGTCGCGTTGCCCGAAATGAACAAGGCCGGCTACAGCCCCGGCCTCTCGACCGGCGTGATCGCCGCGGGTGGAACACTCGGTATCATGATTCCGCCGTCCGTGATCTTCGTGCTCTACGGCATCATGACCGAGACCGACATCGGCAAGCTGTTCATCTCCGGCATCGTTCCGGGCCTGCTGGGCATCGCGATGTACATCGTAACGGTGCAGATCCTCGGCTGGCGCGCTCCCGAAAGCATGCCGCGCGGCGCGCGCAGCAACTGGCGCCAGCGCTTCGCCGCGATCAGCAACGTCTGGGAAACCCTGCTGCTGTTCCTGTTTGTGATCGGCGGCATGTACGCAGGCTGGTTTACCGTGACCGAGGCCGCGAGCATGGGCGCCATGGGCGCGCTCATCATCGGGCTGGTGCAGCGGCGCCTGAACGCGAAAGCCATCATGGGCTGCTTGGTCGATTCGCTGCGCACCACCGCGGCGATTTTCATGATCGTGATCGGCGCCTACCTGTTCGGCTATTTCCTCGCGATCACCCAAACCACGCAGAAACTCATCGCGCTGCTGGTCGGCCTGCCGATCGGCGCCTACGGGGTGCTCGCGATCATCCTCGTCATGTATTTCATCCTCGGCGCGATCATGGACGAACTCGCGATGATCCTGCTCACGGTTCCGATCGTGTTCCCGGTGATGATGCAGCTCGGCTTCGATCCGGTGTGGTTCGGGGTCATCATCGTGATGGCGGTGACCCTCGGCCTGATCTGCCCTCCTGTGGGCATGAACGTGTTCGTCATCAACTCCATCGCGCGCGACGTGAGCCTAGGGACCATTTACCGCGGGGTGATGCCCTTTATCGCCAGCGACATCGTGCGCCTGACGATCCTGTGCGCGTTTCCGGCGCTGTCGCTGTGGCTCCCGCGCAGCATGGGGTGATGGCGGCGCTCGATCCGGTCGCCGCGCGCCAGCGCCCGCAAGCGGGCCGGCTGGTACTCGACCACGTTGCGCATTTCGTTCCCGAAATGGGCCCTGCCGAGTGCGCGCTGGATGCACTGGGATTCGTACTGACGCCGTTCTCCGAACAATCGCTACGCAACGATGCAGGTGCTGTGGTGAGCGCCGGCTCGGCGAATCGCTGCGTGATGCTCGATTGCGGCTACCTCGAAATCCTGACCCCGATTGCCGACACGCCGAACGCCCGGTTGCTGCGCGCGGCGCTCGCGAAGCACACCGGCGTGCACCTCATTGCGCTCGGCACGCCGGCGGCTGAAGAAGAACATGCCCGTCTCGCGGCGCACGGCTTCGCGCCGCCGCCCCTCGTGCGGCTGGAACGCACGGTGGATCTGAACGGCAAGCCGGCGCTCGCGCAATTTGCGCTTGCGCGCGTACCGCCCGAAGCGATGCCCGAGGGTCGCATCCAGTTCGTGGAGCAGATCACCCCGGAGTGCCTGTGGCAGCCACGCTATCTCGGGCATTCGAACGGCGTGACCGCGCTGCGGGGTGTCTTTGTCGTTGCCGAAGACGTGACGGCGGTGTCGGCCCGCCTGGCGCACTTCGCGGCGCTTTTGCCGCGTCGATGCGGAAGATTCGTGTCACTTGACACGGCTCGCGGGCGAGCGCTGGTCGCCCCGCGGGAAGACTGGCAGGAACTGCTCGGCGCAGCACCGGCCGCCCCTGCACTCGCCGGCTATGCGCTCGAATGCAAGGACCCGGCCGCGCTCGCGGCGCGGCTCGAGACGCTCGGGTGCAAGCCTCGCCTGATCTGCGACGGATTGTATTCCAGTGTCCTGCCCGCGGCGCTAGGCGCCGCGTGGCTGTTCGGCACCGCGAACGGCCACGCAGGATTTGCGCCTTAACCCGTTCGCGTACCGAGCAGCTTCTGGATCACCGGCCGCGATCCTTCGAGCGCCACGCGCTGAAGGTAGAAAGCGAGCGCTCGAACCCCGCCCAGTTCCTCCCCGCCGCCTGCGCGTCCCGGCCCGCCATGCACCAGCTGCGGCAGCACTGTTCCCGGCCCGGGCGAAAGCTCGATCTTCGCGTTGCCAAGATAGATCCGGCCGCAATGCGGCGCAATGCCGAACACTGCTTCCCGGATCCAGCCTGCATCGTCGGAATACACCGCCGTCACCAATCCGCCATTGCCACGCGCGACGATCGCCGCCGCGTCGCCGGCTTCTCCGGAATAAGGCAGCAGCGACGCCACCGGACCGAAGACCTCGCGCGCGTGCACCACATCGGCGGCAGCGCCTTGCGCAAACTCGACCAGCACCGGCGAGATGAAGTAGCCCTTGCCGGCCGGGACGCCGGCGGCCGCGAACGGCGCTGCGCTGCCGAAGGCGAGCTCTCCGTCTGCGGCGAGCCGCTCGACGCCCTCGCGTGCGTCGGCGAGCTGCGAGGCGGTCGCGAGAGGACCCATGCGCACCTCATCCATTGCCGGATTGCCTACGCGCACGCCGCCGAGCAGCTCCACCAGATCCTCGCGCACGCCGGCCGCGACCACCGCGGGAACGATCACACGCCGGATGGCGGTGCATTTCTGGCCCGCCTTCTGCGTCATGTCGCGCTGCACGTCCTTGAGGAACAGCTCATAGAGGTCGCTGCGGGGCTCGACGTCGGGGCCGAGCACCGCTGCATTGAGGCTATCCGCCTCTACGTTGATGTGCACCGATTCGCGCACCACGTTCGGCAGCGCGCGAATCCGCGCCCCGGTGTCTCCCGAGCCCGTGAATGCGAGCACGTCCTGTCCGCCGAGCAGGGAAGGAAGCTCGCGCGGGCTGCCCACCAGCAGCGAGAGCGCGCCGCCCGGGAGGATTCGCCTCTCGACCAGGATTTCCATGATGCGGTGGGCGAGCATCGCGGAACTCGTGGCCGGCTTGCTGAGCACCGGCATGCCGGCCAGCAGTGCCGCGGCCGCTTTCTCGGCGAATCCCCACGCCGGAAAATTGAACGCGTTGATGTGAACGGCAACACCCGTGCGCGGCACGGCGACGTGCTGGCCGTGGAAGCGCGGCGAGCGGCCGAGCTGCATGCCCTCGCCGTCCACCAGAAACTGCGCGGTACCGACACTCGTGCCGATCTCCGCAAAGGCGGACAAGGTGGCGATGGCGCCTTCCACGTCGAACTTTCCGTCCGAGCGGGTGTTGCCGCAGTTCGCAATTGCCAGCTCGAGCAATTCGTCGCGATGCGCCTGCATCGCCTGCGCCATGGCGCCGAGCAACGCGCCGCGCTCGGCGAAGGACAGCGCGCGCAACGCCGGCCCGCCTGCGCGGCGCGCGTGATCGAGCGCCGCGGCAAGATCCACGCCCTCGCTGCGCGCGCAGGCGAGCGGTTCCTCGGTGGCGGGATTCAGCAGCATCTGCTGCGCGCCCGATCCTTCGACCCACTGATCGCCTACATAGCTGCTCAAGGTCTTCATGGTTTCGCTCCGCTTGGCTCGCAGTGGGCTAGGATAGCGTAATGGCCATGTCGAATACCGGCCGGGCGTTCCGAATTGCGCTGTGTGCGCTGTTGCTCGGATCGAGCGCGTTCGGCGCACTCGCGCAGCCGTTCCCGTCCCGGCCGCTGCGCCTGGTGCTCACCTTTCCGCCAGGCGGCGCGACCGACGTGCTCGCGCGCGTGCTGGCGCCGGCGATGAGCGCCGATCTCGGACAGCCGATCGTGATAGACAATCGGCCGGGCGCCTCGGGAATGATCGGCACGCACGCCGTCGCGCGCGAAAAACCCGACGGACATACGCTGCTCTTCGGCACCGATTCGATTTTCACGGTCACCCCGCATCTGTATGCCGATGCGGGTTACGACCCCTTCCGGGACTTCGCCCCTGTGGCGCCGCTCACCGACCTCGCGCTGTTTCTCGCTGTCCATGCGTCGGTCAGGGCGAATACGGTGACGGAACTGATCGCGCTCGCTAAGGCGGAACCGGGCCGGCTCTCGTTCGCCTCGCCGGGAGTCGCCACTCCGCAGCATCTCGCGGGTGAACTGTTTGCTCAAAGCGCCGGGGTGCAGTGGGTGCACGTGCCCTACAAAGGGGGAGCGCCCGCGGTGAACGACCTGCTCGCCGGGCAAGTGCCGGTGATGTTCGGCAACCTCGCAAACTTTCAGACGCACGTGACAGCCGGCAAGCTGCGCCTGCTCGGGGTCGCCGACCCGCAACGATTCCCCGGCCTGCCGGGCGTACCCGCCATCGCCGAGGCGCTGCCGGGATTCGCGGTCTCGGGCTGGTTCGCGCTGTTCGCGCCCGCCGGCACGCCGGTCGAAATCGTCGCGCGCCTCGAGGCCGTGACCGCCAAGGCATTGCGCGCACCCGAAGTCGCACAACGGCTCGAGGCGCTGGCCTTCCGGCCGCTCAACCTCGAGCGCGCACAGTTCGCGGCGCGCATCCGCGCCGACTACGAGAGAAACGGCGTGCTGATTCGAGCGCGCGGGATCAAAGCCGATTAGTAGTTCAGCGGAATCGGCGTCAAGCGTTTTCCCGGGCGGCAGCCACGCAAACGGGACCGCGTGTCATTTCATGGTGCGCGGCAGATACAGCGCGATCTCGGGCCAGATCATCAGCACCCCAAGCAGCACCACGATCGCCACCAGGAACGGCATGATGCCGCGGTAGATCTGCTGCATCGGCACGTCCTTGACCATGCTGGAGATCACGAACACGTTGATCCCGACCGGCGGCGCGATCATTCCAGCCTGGCATACGACGACGATGATCACGCCGAACCAGATCGGGTCATACCCGATCGCCTGGGTGACAGGCAGCAGGATCGGCACGGTGAGCAGAATCATCGCCAGCTCGTCCATGAAGGCGCCCATCACCAGGTAAGCAGCGATGATCAGCAACATGATTCCCGTCGGCGACAGGCCCGAAGTCGCAAGCGCGGTCGCGAGTTTCATCGGCAGCTGAGTCACCGCCAGAAAGTAGCCGAGGACCACCGCACCGATCAATATCAAGGTAATCACCGCGGTGGTCTCGACAGTGTTGGTGAGGGCCCGCAGCAGCGCAGGCCAGGTGAGCCGGCGGCGCAGCAGCGCGACGAGCAGGGTGCCGAATGCGCCCATGCCCGCGGCCTCGGTGGCGGTGAACACCCCGCCGTACATCCCGCCGATCACCAGCAGGAACAGAAGAGCGACCGCCCAGACATCGCGTAGCGCGAGGATGCGCTCGCTGAGCGGCGCCCGCTCCTTCCCGATCGGGCACAGTGCGGGGTTATGCCAGGTGACGATCGCGATCGTCACGATGAACATAAATGTCAGCAGGATGCCCGGCAGGATTCCCGCAAGGAAAAGCTTGCCGATCGATTGCTCGGCCATGAAGCCGTAGATGAGGAAAATGACGCTTGGCGGAATGAGGATGCCGAGCGTGCCGCCCGCGGCGACCGAACCGGTCGAAAGGCTCGGGTCGTAACCCATGCGGCGCATCTCCGGCAGCGCCACCGTGGTCATGGTGGCGGCCGTGGCGACGCTTGAGCCGCTGATGGCAGCGAACCCCGCGCAGGCGGCCACGGTCGCCATCGCGAGCCCGCCTCGCCGGTGTCCCAGCCAGGTGTTGGCGGTGGAATACAGCTCCTGGCCGATGCCCGCCTCGTTGGCGAGATGTCCCATCAGCACGAACAGCGGAACTACGCTGAGGACATAGCTTGCAACCGCGCTGTACGGCGCGAGCCCCAGCATGTTGAGCGCCGAGTTCCATCCGTTCACACTTGCGAAGCCGAGAAAGCCCACGGCGCCCATGGCAGCGCCGATCGGCACGCCGATGAACATCAGCGCGAGCATCGCCGCGAAACCGATGACCCCGATGGTGGTGGCGTCCACTACGCTGTTTCAACCCGCAGTGCGCGCACCACGCGGCGCGCGAGCAGCAAAGCATACAAAATGCTGCCGCATGCGACGGCGAGGTAGAACGGATACGTCGGAACGGCCAGGTTGATGGAAACTTCGGCCGCCTCCAGGATCTGTTCCCCATGATCGAGCGCGCGCCAGGCGACGAACCCCCAGAATAAGCTGCCCAGCAGCGCCGCCATGGACTCGAGCAACGCCTGGACACGGCGCGGCAGCACCGTGACGAAGAAATCTACGGTGATATGGGCATCGCGCAACTCCGCGTAGGCCAACCCCCCGAAACCGATGAATACGAGCAGGAATTCACTCAGTTCGACCGCACCGAACAGCGGTTTGTTGAACAAATAGCGCCCCGCGACGTCCACCGCGGTGACCACGACGAGCGCTGCAAGCGCGGCTACGGCAACCGCGCATGCGGCGATCGCCGCGCCGCGAAGAACGCGCGCGGCTACGCCCTCCTTCGACTGCTGCAGTTGCACGCGCCTTCAGGAGTCGTAGCGCTTCAGGAATCCGCGCAGGTCGGCGAGCGCCTGTTTGCCCGGCAGACCTTTGGCCTCCATCGAGCGCAGCCATTCGATCTCCACGCCTTTGGATTTCTCGATCCATGCGTTGCGCTGCTCCGGGGTGAGCTTGTAGAACTGGTTGCCGGCCTTGCGGGCCGCCTCGATGCCCGGCTCTTCGCCCTTGTCCCACGCCGCGCCGGCGAACTCCGAGCCTCGGGCGCCGGTCGATTCGTCGAGTACTTTCTTCAGTTCGGCGGGCAGCGAGTTGTACTTTGCCAGACTCATGGTGAGGAAATTGCTCGTGGTATACATGTTGACCGCGACATGGTGCTTGGTCACTTCGGCGAGCTTCCATCCGTGCAGCGCCTCATAGGGAAGGGCGGTCCCGTCGACGATGCCGCGTTCGATCGCGTTGTAGGTTTCCGGCACCGCCATCGCGACCGGAACCCCGCCCAGCGACTTGATGATTTCAGATATCTGCCCTCCGCCGGCGCGGATGCGCAGCCCGGCGAACTGCTCCGGTGTCAGCGGGGCTTTCTTGGACATGTGCAGTTGGAACGGCGCCGGGCTCTGCAGCCAGAGCAGCTTCACCCGGGCGTGCTCCTTCTGCAGGTGCTTGAGGTAGTACTCCCACAGTGCACGGCTGGCGCCCTTGGCCGAGCGCGTGAGAAACGGCAGATCCATGGCCGAAGTCAGCTGGAAACGGCCGGGGGTGTAGTTGTGACTGCCCCAGGCGATATCGACGATATCGTTCTGCGCCATGTCCCAATGGTCCGCCGGCTTGCCAAGCACGCCACCGGCGAAGATGGTGATCTTGAGCCGGCCGGCACTGCGTTTCTCGACCGTTTCGGCCCAAGGCACGAGCACGTCCTGGTGCTGGAAGTGTCCGACCGGGAACCAGTGTGAAAGTTTCAGTTCTATCGGCTTCGCTTGCGCGCGCAGCAGGCCGGGCGTGAGACCGAGGGCGGTCGTCGCGGCGGCAGCACCGAGAAGGCGGCGGCGTGTTTTCGAACGCATGTCTGTTCTCCTCATGTACAAGGTTGGCGAAACTAATCGGCGCTGCCCAGGGTGGCCCCGCCGTCGATCACGATCTGCGTGCCGGTGATGTACTTCGAGGCCGGCGATGCGAGAAACAGGGCTAGGCCCATCATCTCGTCGGTCGTTCCCAGGCGCTTCATCGGCACCACCCGTTCGTGATAACCGCGCACGTCCGGATCGAACATCTTGCGGCCCGAGATGTTGGTGAGAAACGGGCCTGGTGCAATCGCATTCACCAGGATGCCGTAGCGGGCGAGTTCCAGCGCCGCCTGCTTCACCAGGTGCGCTGCGCCTGCCTTGACGGGCATATAGGGTGTTCCGACCACGCTTTCAGCCTTGATCGCGGCGATGGAGGTCGTGACGATGATGCGCCCGCCTCCCTGCGGCTTCATGTGGCGCACTGCGGCCTGGATCGACCAGAACATCGAGGAGAGATTATTGGCGACCGCGTCGTCCCAGCGCTGGTCGGAAATGTTTTCGAAGGCGCCGTCCGGATTGCGCTCGCCTTTCACCGTCAGGAATCCCGCTCCGCCGCCGACGCCCGCATTGGCAAAAACCACATCCATACGGCCATGGACTCTTGCGGCTGCATCGAACGCGAGATTCAATCCGGCGCGGTCGGTCACATCCACGACTTCGCCGCGAACATCCATGCCATCGGAGGTGAGCCGCCCGACTGCGTTTTCAAGTTCGTTCGCGTTCCTGTCCATCAGGGTGACGCGCGCGCCGTTCGCCGCCATTACCTCGGCGCATGCGAGTCCGATTCCGCTCGCAGCGCCAGTGACGATGGTCGCCAGACCGCGAACATCGAAAAGCGCATCCGCTCTCAATCTCCTCTCCCTGGTGCTTGAGACGGTCGCGTCCGTACTGCGTACACCCTGGGCACCACTGTTATGTTCGTTCCACAAGTGTTCGTCTGTCAAGCAATCCCGCGTTACGTCCGAATAGCGGACTTATGGCAGAAAGCGCGGCACCGCCCCGCGCTCAATTGGCGCGCCGGCTGAGGACCCTCGCCATCTCGGCGCAGGTGCGCACGATCTCCTGCGCCAGCGGCTTCACGCGGCTCTTCGGTATCCTCGACGGAATCGCGGACAGGCTGATCGCAAGGCAGCAGGGACTGTCGGTCGCGGGCACTGCGGCGCTGATGCCGACCGCCCCCTCAATGAACACCCTGTCGCTCAGGCAGAAACCGTCGCGCCGCACGCAGGCGATCTGCCGGCGCGCATACTGGGGCGTGGCATTGCGAAAGGTCGCCATGGCGGAAGTCGTGCGCCTGAGGATGACTTCGACCTCGTCGTCTGCGAGCGCGGCAAGCAGCGTGATTCCGGCGATCGTCGCCGCAATGGGCCTGAGGGCGCCCACTTCGATCACGTAGGTGCGGATGGGCGTCGCCCCCTCTGCACGCGCGACGCAGAGCATCTCGTCGCCGCGGCGCAACATCAGGTAGGCGGTGTCGCCCGTACGGTTGGCCAGTCCATCGAGCAGCAATCTCAGTTCGGACAAGCGTTCGATCGGCCCCTGCGCGGCGAGCCCCAAACCGTAGATCGCCACGCCCATCTTATAGCGCTTGGTGCCGGGGGTCTGGCAGACGAACTCCGCCGCCGCCAGAGACCGGAGGATCCGGTGCACGGTCGGACGCGAGAGCCCCGATGCCGTGGTCAGATCGACCAAACGCGCGCCGGAGGGACCGTGACGCGCGATTTCCTTGAGCAGCATGCATGCGCGATCGACGGTCTGCGCGCCGGCGAAGGCTCGAATTTCCCGCATCAATCTGCCCGCCCGAGCATGGAGCCGCCGTCGATCACAAACAGCGCGCCCGTGACATAGGCCGACGCAGGAGAGGCGAGGAACAGCGCGAGTCCCTGCAGCTCGTCAGTGGACGCCACGCGGTGAACCGGCAGGGCCTTTTCCCAGATCGCGCGTAGCCCCGGCGTGGTGATCCGCGTGAGGAAAGGTCCAGGCGCGATCGCATTCACGCAGACGCCGAATGCGGCGAGTTCCAGGGCAGCCTGCCGCACCAGATGGGAGGCGGCTGCCTTCGCGATCATGTAGGGAATGCCGACCACGGCCGAAGGCCGGAGTCCAGCGATCGACGTGGTCACGATGATGCGGCCGTTCCTTTGCGCCTTCATGTGCGGCACCGACGAGCGGATCGTGGCGAACACCGATGTGAGATTGGTTTCGACGACTCGATCCCACAGTTCCGCAGGCACGTTCTCGATGGCGCCGTCAGGGTCGCGCTCGCCTTCGACCGTGAGGAACCCCGGCCCGGCCGTGATACCGGCGTTGGCGAACACGACATCCAGCCGGCCGGATTCGGCCGCCGTCTCGGCAATCGCCTTGCCGAGGGCCGGCCGATCGGTTACATCCGCCACGACAGGGCGGGCTGTCGCGCCGCGAGCGGCGAGCGCAGCGACTGCCCGATCGAGCGCGCCCGCATCGACGTCGAGCAGCGTCACATGCGCGCCATTGTCCGCCATCGCCTCCGCGTACGCGTACCCGATGCCGGTCGCGCCGCCAGTGACCACCGCTGTCAGGCCTTCGACGTTGAAAAGCGCTTTCGCTCTCATGTCCATATACTGGAACGCCCCATTCAAGGACGCAAAGTCAACGCATGTTTTGCGAATGATACACGCGAATCAAAAGATTTTTTTAGTCCAAATAACGGACGCGCATCGTTGACGCTCGGATAGTCGCGGCGTAGAGTCAGTCGGATTCGCGGATGGGCGAAGACCACGGGAGAGGACGAATGCCGATCATGAACGCGGGCCGCGCGATCGTGGAGGTGCTGAAGGCGGAGGGCGTAAAGGCCGTGTTCGGCATCCCCGGCGGCCATACCCTGCCGATCTACGACGCACTTTACGACACGCCTGAAATACGACATGTCCTGGTGCGGCACGAGCAGGTCGCCGCGAACATGGCGGCGGCGTATGCCCAACTCACGGGGGAACCGGGCGTGTGCTGCGCGACCGCGGGGCCGGGTGCGACCAACCTCGTGTCGGGCATCGCGGAAGCTTTCATCGGAGCGCTGCCGATAGTGATCCTCGCCGGGCGCGGTCCCGCGACGACCTCGCACAAGGGCGCAAGCCAGGAGATCGCCCAGGAACAGGTGTTCCGGCCCATCACCAAGTGGGCGATCCGGGTCGACCGCTCCGACATCATCGTCGATGTGCTGCGCCAGGCGTTCACCATCGCGCGCTCAGGCAAACCGGGGCCGGTCCTGATCGACATGCCACGCGATCTGCTGGTCCAGCAGATCGCGTTCGACGCTTACCGGCCGGTCGGCAAACCTCCGCGACCGCGCGGTGATCCGGCGCAACTGCGCGCCGCAATCACGGCGCTCTCGGGAGCGCAGCGTCCGTTGCTGGTGGCGGGTGGCGGCGTGGTCGCGTCGGGAGCCTTTGCGGAGTTGCGG
Source organism: Betaproteobacteria bacterium (assembly GCA_016195915.1). Lineage (GTDB taxonomy): Bacteria > Pseudomonadota > Gammaproteobacteria > Burkholderiales > SG8-39 > JADGRQ01. Next base: position 35,624 of record JACPYS010000025.1, read on the forward strand.
CAGCTGGCAGAACGGATCGGGGCTCCGGTCGCGACGACGCTTGCGGGACGCGGCAGCCTTCCTGACGACCACTTCCTGGCCGCCGGCGGACTCGGCCATCATCGGACTTCGCTGACCAAGCGGCTCCTTGCCGAGGCCGATGTCGTCCTCGGCCTCGGATGCCGGTTCGAGGATCAGGAAACGAACTGGCGACCGACCTACGTGCCCGATCCTGCGGCCTGCTATGTCCAGGTTGACATCGACGCGGAGGAGATCGGCAGGAGCATCGTTCCGCGGATCGGAGTCGTCGGTGACATCCGGCTCGTGCTCCAGGACATGCTCGAGTTGCTTGCAACGCCGGATCAATCGCCGGCGACGCGATCACGCCTGCAACAGCTGGCGCGCGACAAGGAACAACTCGAAGCGGAGGCGCTGCGCATGGCCTCGACGGATCAGCAGCCGATCCACCCGCTGCGGGTGCTGCAGGAGGCGCGCGAGGCCTTCCCCAGGGAAACGTCGATCGCGATCGACGTCGGCGTGCTCGCACAGGGCATGGGAGGCGCCTATCCGTACTTCAAGGTATACGAGCCGCACTCGTGCATCGTGCCTTCCAGCTTCTACGGCATGGGATTCGCCTCCTCTGCGCTGCCGGTGGCGAAGATCGTCTATCCGGATCGCCCCGCCCTGGGCTTCGTCGGAGACGGTTCCTTCCAGATGATTTCGAACGTGCTGCCAGTGGCCGCCGAACATGGCCTGGCCGTCACCTGGTGCATTCTCGACGACCACGGGCTGGGATCGATCTGGGACGGACAGCGCAACGTATTCCAGGGCCGCTACATCGCCACCGCGTTCAAGGTGCAGCCGGACTTCGCGCGCATCGCCCAGGCCTGCGAGTGCCGCGGCGAGAAAGTGGCGGATCCCTCGCAGATTCGCGCGGCACTCGAACGCGCGCGCGAGGCGAATGCGCGAGGCGTGCCGGCGGTGATCGATTTTCACGTGGCGAGGGAACGGCTTGCCGGAAGCGTGGAGTTTTTCTCGAAACGGTGATCCCCCGGCCGGCCCATTACATCAACCAGAGAGTCAAGATGCCATTGCTGAATTTCGGACAGCCGCTCGGCGGCGTGTTCCAGATAGCCTTCATCGTCGAGAACATCAGGCAATCGATGCAGGACTTCACCGCGCGGCTCCACATCGGGCCCTGGTTCGCATCGGAGCCCTTCACCCCGCCCGAGGCACGCTATCGCGGCCGGCCTACGGACCTCCACGTGACGCTTGCGGTGGGATTTGGCGGCCACATGAGTTTCGAACTCATCGAGCAGCACAACGACGCTCCATCGGTGTACCGGGAGATCGTAAACAAGCGGGGTTACGGCTTTCACCACGGGGCGGTCATGACTGGCGCCTTCGACCAGGACGTAGAGAAGTACCGCCTGCTCGGGTATGAAGCCGCGTTCACCGACCGGATGCCGTACGGCTACCGCATCGCGTATATCGATACGACGCGTGATTTCCCCGGGATGATCGAGCTCATCGAATTCACCGACAGCGTGGAAGAACGTTACACCACGATGTACCAGGCGTCGGTCGGCTGGGACGGTACCAATCCGGTGCGCCCCGCGGTGCCGCCGAAAGCCGCGCGTGCGGTCGAACAGAAATCCATGGGGTCGGGATAGAGTGGATGCACCCCCGGGCACCACTGCGCTCAGCGACCGCCACCGGTTTGACTGCGCGGCTGTAGCCGGGTTCCTCGAACGCAAGCTGCCGGGATTTCGCGGCCCGGTCAGCGTGCGGCAGTTTGCTGCCGGGCAATCGAATCCCACGTTTCATCTTGCAGCTCAGGACGGTGAATATGTATTGCGGAAGAAGCCGCCAGGCACCTTGCTCCCTTCGGCACATGCAATCGATCGCGAGTTCCGGGTGCTCAGCGCGCTCGCGGGCAGCGATGTCCCGGTGCCTCGCACCCGCCTGTACTGCAACGACGCCGCAATCGCCGGGACGCCGTTTTATGTCATGGATTACGTGCCCGGGCGCATCTTCGATGAACCGCTTCTTCCCGGACTGGCTCCCGCGGAACGGGGCGGAATCTACGATGGCATGAATGCGGCGCTCGCGGCGCTGCATGCATTCGACTGGGCTGGCGCGGGGCTCGCGGACTTCGGCAAGCCGGAACGATATGTCGAACGCCAGATTGCGCGCTGGTCAAGGCAATACGCGGCAACCCGGACAGACGACGTGCCGGCGATGGACAAGCTGCAGCAATGGCTGAGGGCACACGTCCCGAGAAATGAGGTGACCACGCTCGTACACGGGGACTTTCGCCTCGGCAACCTGATTTTTCACCCGCGTGAGCCGCGCGTTGTCGCCATCCTGGACTGGGAACTCTCTACGCTCGGGCATCCGTTCGCGGATCTGGCGTACAGTTGCATGAGCTTCCACGTTCCGGCCGGCGACGACATGGCAGCCGGTCTGGCCGGCGCCGACCTCGTGATGCTCGGCATACCGGCGGAGGGCGAATATGTCGCCGACTATGCGCGTCGCAGCGGACGCGACCCTTTCGCGGACTACGCATTTTTCGTGGCGTTCAGTCTGTTTCGGGTCGCCGCAATACAACAGGGCGTGTACGCACGGTCACTCGCCGGGAACGCAGCTTCGAACTCCGCGGCGCGATTCAAGGAGTCCTACCGGCGCTCCGCAGAAACAGGTTGGGACTTTGTCGCCACTCACTGATTGAAAAGGATCGCCATGGACTTCAGCTACTCCCCAAAGGTGCAGGAACTTCAGGCACGCGTGCGCGATTTTCTCGAGCGCTACGTGCTTCCCGCCGCAGCGGACTATCAGCGCCAGGCGGAGGCCGGCAACCCGTACCCGCCCGTCATGGACGACCTCAAGGCCCTCGCGCGCTCGGAAGGCCTGTGGAACCTGTTCCTGCCCGGGCTCAAGGACGACGAGCCCGGCACGCGGCTCAGCAACCTCGAGTACGCGCCGCTCGCCGAGATCATGGGCCGCGTCTCATGGGCCTCGGAGGTGTTCAACTGCAGCGCGCCGGACACCGGCAACATGGAAATCCTGCACCTGTTCGCCACACCGGAACAACGGGAACTCTGGCTCGATCCGCTGCTCGCGGGAAGGAGCCGCTCGTGTTTCGCGATGACCGAGCCCGACGTGGCGTCATCGGATGCGACCAACATCCAGACCAGCATCCGGCGCGATGGCGACGATTACGTCATCAACGGACGCAAATGGTTCATCACCGGCGCGATGCATCCGAACTGCCGGGTCGCAATCGTGATGGGACAGACGGACACCGAAGCCGAAGTGCACCGGCGCCAGAGCATGGTGCTCGTTCCCCTCGATGCGCCGGGCGTGGAAATCGTGCGCAACATTTCGGTGATGAACCACATCCAGCCCGACGGGCATTGCGAGATCGTGTTTCGCAACGTGCGCGTGCCGCGCTCGAACCTGTTGCACGAGGAAGGCAGCGGCTTCGCCATCGCGCAGGCCCGCCTCGGGCCGGGGCGGATACACCATTGCATGCGCTCGATCGGCCAGTGCGAACTGGCGCTCGAGCTGATGGTCGAGCGCGCGTCGGAACGAAAAACCTTCGGGCGCTATCTGCATGAACACGGCCAGGTGGCCGAGTGGATCGCGCTCTCGAGGATCGAGATCGACCAGGCGCGGCTGCTGGTGCTGAAAGCGGCGTGGCTGATCGACAGGGGGGGAAACCGGTCTGCCGCGAAGGAAGTGGCGATGATCAAGGCGATCGTGCCGCGCGTGCACGTGGCGGTGTGCGACCGCGCGATGCAGGTCTTCGGCGCCATGGGGCTTTCGCCGGACACACCGCTCGCGACCATGTGGACCTACGGCCGCGTGCTGCGCATCGCCGACGGGCCCGATGAAGTGCACCTGCGCTCGGTGGCGCGGGCCGAGATGAGACGCGGCCGCGACACGCGCGGTGCGACGGCGGCGTACATGACGGCGCCGGAGGCGTTGCGGGCAAAATAGGACGCCCTGCTGATCAGACCTGCGTCTGCTCCTACAATACGCCCATGATCACCGACCTCTGCTCAGTCTCAGCCACCGACCTCCTCCAGCTCTACCGCACGAAGCAGGCTTCGCCCGTGGAAGCGACGAATGCCGCGCTCGCGAGAATCGAAAAGTTGAATCCGGTTCTCAACGCGTTCAACCTCATCGCCGCCGAGCAGGCACTCGCCGCGGCGGAGGAATCGGAAGCGCGCTGGATGAAGGGCGAGCCCAGGGGAATGGTCGATGGCGTGCCGACCTCGATCAAGGACCTGCTGCTCACGCGCGGCTGGCCGACGCTGCGCGGCTCGAAAACGGTCGATCCGAAGGGACCGTGGAACGACGACGCACCCTGCGTAGCAAGGTTGCGCGAGCACGGCGCGGTGCTGCTCGGCAAGACCACGACGCCGGAATTCGGCTGGAAAGGCGTGACCGACGGGCCGCTGACCGGCATCACGCGCAATCCCTGGGATCCGTCCAGGACCCCCGGCGGTTCCTCCGGCGGCAGCGCGGCAGCGGTTGCCGCGGGCATGGGCGCCCTCAGCGTAGGCACCGACGGCGGCGGCTCGATCCGCATTCCTTGCAGCTTCACCGGCCTGTTCGGCATCAAGCCCAGCTTCGGCCGTGTTCCGGCGTGGCCGCTGTCTCCGTTCGGCACGGTCGCACACGTCGGCCCGATCACGCGCACGGTTGCGGATGCAGCGCTGATGATGAACGTGCTCTCCCTGCCGGATGCGCGCGACTGGCACCAGTTGCCGCACGACGCACGGGACTATCGCGTCGGACTCGACGACGGTGTGCATGGCCTGCGCATCGCCTATTCCGCCGATTTCGGTTACGCCAAGGTTGACGAAGAAGTCGCACAGATCGTCAAGGCCGCGGCGATGCGCTTCGCGGAACTCGGCGCGCGCGTCGAGGAGCGTGATCCCGGGTTCGAGGACCAGGGCCCGGTGTTCTCCACGCACTGGTTTTCCGGTGCGGCGTACCTGCTGCGCAATTTCACGCCCGAGCAGAAGGCGATCATGGATCGCGGCCTGGTGGAAGTCGCCGCGCAGGGCGCAAAGGTCACCATGCTCGAATCCATCGACGCGGCGCAGAAGCGCGGCGCGCTCGGCGTGCTGATGAACCAGTTCCACCAGGATTACGATCTGCTCGTGACGCCCACGTTGCCGATCCCCGCATTCGAAGCCGGCAGGGAGGTAGCCGACGTGCTGCGCGAGCGGCGCTGGACCGACTGGTCGCCGTTTTCCTATCCTTTCAACCTGACGCAACAGCCCGCGGCCTCGATTCCCTGCGGCTTCACCAAGGCGGGATTGCCGGTCGGGCTGCACATCGTCGGTGCGCGCTATGCCGATGCACTGGTGCTGCGCGCGGCGCGCGCGTTTGAATCGATGATGCCGATCAGCATGCCCGACGTCGCGCGGTTGGCGCGGTGATTCCTAGCAATCGCTCCGCGTTGCAAGCGCAAACATCGCCTCTTGCACGCACACTCCAAGAAGCAAGGCCGATTGGAGACTTCTTGAGCAGGGCCGCCGGCCTGCATCAATCCCGCCGTTGCGGTAGAGTAGCAAAATGAACCACCCCATTTACCGTGTCACATCCGTCGAGTGCATTTTGCCGTACTCGCTGCGCGTGCGGTTTGACGATGGGCTTACCCGCACAATTGATTTGGGGCCGATTCTTGAAGGCGAACTGTTCGGCCCGCTCCGGGATCCGGCCGTCTTTGCTCAGGTTGCTCTCGACCCGGAGATTCATACGGTGGTCTGGCCCTGCGGGGCCGACTTCGACCCGGCGACGCTCCACGACTGGCCCGAGCACGAGGCCGCGTTTCGTGCTGCGGCCGAGCGCTGGAGCCACGTCAAGGCAAACGCCTGAGATTGCGCCGGCCGGCCGAAGGTGCCTATCCCGGCCACCCGCCGGCGCTGTATGGGTGGCCGGCGTAGCGGCTGCAATCTTCGTTCCGGTGTGGGTCGCGGTGCGGACGTACCGGCGCCACGTCAAATATGGCTTGAAGCGGCCACAAGCGTGCTGATACTGACCGCCGTGGTCGGCTGAATGCTGAGGCGTTTGCGGGGATGACGCTTGAAATCCTTCGAAATCCGGCCCCGTCTTCATGAATCTGCCGCGCCATTCCAGTCGAATCTTCGTCGTCGACGCGCAGGATCGCATCGATCGCCGCGCCGGCGCGGTGCACGGTAAACCCGCGTTCAGCGCCGATCCGCCGGACTTCGCACCCCGCGACCGCCGCGATTCATGACGTGTGTGTAGATCAAATGTGCAGCTGCACATTTGATCTATCTGCATCTGGCGCGCAGCCACCTGACCGGCGCCACTTCCCCTCTGGAGTTGCTCGAACCGCCCAAGCATTGAAGAAGCCCCCGGGATGCTTGCCGCTGGCCCCGGGGTGGGCTTGGCCGAGGTGTTGCGTCGCCGCGGCCCGGCGTATCTCGCCGCCCATCCCTTGCCGGCGGCCAAGGCGAAGGTCTGGCGCGCCATCCTCGCGTGCCGCACCCCCGCCTTGGGCGGCCACGTGGAAACCTGCGACGCCTGCGGCACCACGCGCCACGTCTGACACTCCTGCCGCAATCGCCATTGCCCGCGGTGCCAGACGCGAGCCAAGGAAGCCTGGCTCGCAGCGCGACAGCGCGAGGTGTTGCCGGTGCCGTACTTCCACCTCGTGTTCACCCTGCCCCACGATCTCAATGGACTCATCGGGCAGTGCCCACGGGCGCTCTACGAGATGCTCTTCGGTGCGGTCGCGGCAACGCTCACCGAGTTTGCCGCCAACCCGCGCTGGCTGGGCGGGACAGCCGCATTCACGCTGGTGCTGCACACCTGGAAGCAGGACCTGGGCCGCCATGTGCATATCCATGCACTGTGGCCGGCGGAGCGCTCAAGGCCGACGGGCATTGGGTGGCGGCCAAGCGCGGCTTTCTGTTTCCAATCGCGGCGCTGTCCCAAGTCTACCGAGGGAAATTCCTCGCCGCACTGAAGGCGGCACACCGAGGCGGGAAACTGCGAACTGAGGCTCTGCGCGGTGACGCGCGGCTCACCGACACTGCGTGGGGCACGCTTCTCGCCCGGCTCTATGACCACGATTGGGTGGTCTACGCCAGGCACTCGCTGGGCGGGCCTGAGCAGGTGCTCGACTACCTGGGCCGCTATACGCATCGAGTGGCGACCTCCAACGAGCGCATCCTGGGCACGGACAGGGACACGGTGAGTTTGCGGGTGCGCGATTCGGCCCACGGTAATCGCAGGCGCACTCTCAGCGTGCCGGCGCAAACCTTCATCGAGCGCTTCCTGTTGCATGTGCTGCTCAAGGGCTTCAAGCGTATCCGTCATTACGGTCTGCTCGGCCCGGCCGGCAAGGCGGCAAAACTCGCCCGGGCGCGGGCTGCGCTCTCGGTGCCAGCGCCCGATCCGCGCGTGGTGGAGTCGGTCGCGGCATTCATGGGCCGCATCCATCGCATCGAATCGCTGCGCTGCCCGCATTGCGGCAACGGCAGTTTCGTACCGACCGCTCCCATCGCGCCAGCGCGTGCGCCGCGCGTGCGGGGGCCACCGTGAGATATTCGCTGCGCTTGCGATTCTCGTGCCGTACTCTTGGTGCCGTCGTTCACCAGAGCCTCGCTCGGCCCTTTGGCCCGGAGCGCGCATGTTTCGGCAGCTCGCAGTCAGTCTCGGCCGTAGCCATCAACGCCACAGAGCTCATCGGCCGCCGTCATCGTCGCGCCAAACGATTGCATCGCGTTCCCGCAAGCTTACAATCCCCATAGCTACCGCCCGCACGGCGGTTCAGTCCAACGAGGTTTATCCGCCGCCATTGCCGCCGCGGCAGGATTCAACGATTGCGCGGCGGCGGATAAACGCTATTCGTTAGCCGTCTGGGGGGCAATCATGGGACATTGGGAGTGTCACTTTTGCAAGGCGCTTACGCCGGAGGACAAGGATGTTTGCTGGAACTGCAATCGCACAAGAGAGGAGTCAGTAACGGCTAACCCGTCTTTCTCAACTTGCCGTTGATTTTGAGCGAAATCGGCTCGGTGCATGACGTAAGTGCTTGATGCAAAGCGGCCCAGTTTGCGGCGAGGCTTGTAGTGGAGACCTTGGTCCTTGGCGAGGAGGTTTTTGTTTC
>JACPYS010000028.1 GCA_016195915.1 Betaproteobacteria bacterium
CCGAGATGGTGATGCCCGGGGACAACATCAAGATGACGGTGACGCTGATCAATCCGATCGCGATGGAAGAGGGTTTGCGCTTTGCCATCCGCGAAGGCGGCAAGACCGTCGGCGCGGGCGTCGTGGCCAAGATCCTCGAGTGAATGGCACCAATAGGGGCATAGCTCAACTGGCAGAGCGTCGGTCTCCAAAACCGAAGGTTGGGGGTTCAATCCCCTCTGCCCCTGCCACTTTGGACTGAACAGGAATCGATGGCCGATACGATCAAGCTGGTAGTGGCTGCCGTACTCGCCGCCGCGGGCGTGGCGGGTTACTACGCCCTCGGCGACGCGGCGCTGATCCTGCGCATCCTCGCGGTGCTCGCCGGCATCGCCGCCGGCATTGCGGTGGCGGCGCTTTCGCAGCAGGGGCGGGAGTTTATCGTGTTCGCGCGCGAAGCCGTGGTGGAGACGAAGAAAGTCGTCTGGCCGACGCGCAAGGAAACGATACAGACCACCGCCGCGGTATTCGGCTTCGTCGTGGTGATGGCATTGTTTCTATGGGTGAGCGACAAAACGCTCGAATGGGTGCTGTACGACCTCGTCCTCGGCTGGAAGAAATCATGAGCAAGAAGTGGTTTGTGGTGCATGCCTACTCCGGCTTCGAGAAATCGGTGAAGCGGGCGCTCGAAGATCGGATCCGGCGCGCCGGGATGGAGGAAAAGTTCGGCAAGATTCTGGTGCCGGTGGAGGAGGTCGTCGAGATGAAGGGCGGCCAGAAGCACATGTCGGAGCGCAAGTTCTTCCCCGGCTACGTGCTGGTCGAAATGGAAATGGACGATGACACCTGGCACCTGGTGAAGAACACCAACAAGGTGACCGGTTTCATCGGCGGCAGCGCGACCAAGCCCTCGCCCATCCGCGAGCGCGAGGTCAACGCGATCATGGACCAGATGCGCGAGGGGGTGGAAAAGCCCAAACCGAAGGTGCTGTTCGAAAACGGCGAACTGGTGCGCGTCAAGGACGGACCGTTCACCGATTTTCAGGGCACGGTGGAGGACGTGAATTACGAAAAGTCGCGCCTGCGCGTGGGCGTGACGATCTTCGGGCGCTCGACTCCGGTCGAGCTCGAATTCGGCCAGGTCGAGAAGGCCTGAGTTTTTTACGGGGAGGGCGCTCCGGCGTCCGCTTGCACCCGATGAGGAGAGCAACATGGCGAAGAAAATCGTTGGTTTCATCAAGCTTCAGGTGCCCGCGGGCAAGGCGAATCCCTCGCCACCCATCGGCCCGGCGCTCGGTCAGCGCGGCCTCAACATCATGGAGTTCTGCAAGGCGTTCAACGCCCAGACACAGAAGATGGAGCCGGGGCTGCCGCTGCCCGTGGTGATCACCGCGTTCTCGGACAAGAGCTTCACCTTCATTCTCAAGACCCCTCCCGCGTCGGTGCTGATCAAGAAGGCGGCGGGCATCGAAAAGGGCAGCCCGCGGCCGCACACCGACAAGGTCGGCAAGATCACCCGCGAACAGGTCGAGGAAATCGCCACGGCGAAGACCCCGGACCTCACGGCGGCAAACCTGGAAGCGGCGATGCGCACCATCGCCGGCAGCGCGCGCTCGATGGGCATCATCGTGGAGGGAATGTGACCATGGCCCGCATCTCCAAGCGGCGCAAGGCACTGGGCGGAAAGGTGGGGGCCAACAAGGCCTACCCGGTGATCGATGCGATGCAGCTCGTCAAGCAGACGGCAACCGCCAAGTTCGACGAATCGGTGGACGTGGCCGTGAATCTCGGCATCGATGCGAAGAAGTCGGACCAGACAGTGCGCGGTTCCGTGGTTCTCCCTGCGGGCACCGGCAAGAAGGTGCGCGTGGCGGTGTTCGCGCAAGGCGACAAGGCCAAAGCCGCCCTGGAAGCGGGCGCCGACCTGGTCGGACTCGAGGATCTCGCAGAGAGCATCAAAGCGGGCAAGATCGACTTCGACGTGGTCATTGCGTCCCCCGACACGATGCGAATCGTCGGCGGACTGGGCCAGATTCTCGGTCCGCGCGGGCTGATGCCGAACCCGAAAGTGGGCACGGTCGCGCAGGATGTGGCCGGAGCGGTCAAGAATGCGAAGTCTGGCCAGGTGCAGTTCCGCGCGGACAAGACGGGCATCGTGCAATGCCGGATCGGCCTTGCCTCATTCACGCCGGAGCAACTGCGCGACAACCTGAGTGCGCTGGTCGAGGCGCTCAACCGCGCCAAGCCACAGCACGCCAAGGGCGTCTATCTGAAGAAGCTTTCCGTCTCGAGCACGATGGGTGTCGGCGTAAAGGTCGATCCCGCGTCGCTCGCGGCGCAAGGATGAAGAAGGGCAATGGAACTTTGGGCTGCTGCTCGTACCAACGCGGCGGGAGGCAGAATCCCCGCTGCGTTGGCCGGGCGGCTGCTGTCAAAGACCGTAGGGGCCGGGCAGGTTTCGACCCGCCGGCTTAATCGAGCAGCACCCTACGCAGACGGCGTTCCTGAAGAAGGTCGCCGAGGGGGGATGCGGCAAGTGACCGAGAGGAACTTGTCGTGTCCCGTGTTTGCAACCCGTAGCTGCAACTGGCTACAACTGATGCAACCCAGGAGGTAGACCTTTGGGAATGAGTCTGGAACAAAAGCAGGCGGTGGTCTCCGAGATCGCCGGCCAGCTTGCCAAGGCGCAGGCGGTGATCGTCGCGGAATACCGCGGCCTCAACGTCGGCGCCGTGACCGATCTGCGCGCCAAGGCGCGCAGATCGGGCGTCTACCTGCGCGTGCTGAAGAACTCCCTCGCGCGGCGTGCCGTCAAGGACACGCCCTTCGAGAAGCTGTCCGGCCAGATGGTCGGACCGCTGATGTACGGCATTGCACAGGACCCGGTCGGCTGCGCCAAGGTGCTCGCGGAATTCGCCAAGGACCACGATAAATTCGTGATTCGCGGCGGTGCGATGCCCAACGCGACGATCTCGGTCGCAGACGTGAAGGCACTGGCTACGATGCCGAGCCGCGAGGAATTGCTCGCGAAGCTGATGGGCACGATGCAGGCGCCGGTGGCGAAGCTGGTCCGCACCATGAACGAGGTGCCGGGCAGGTTCGTGCGCACGCTTGCGGCGCTGAGAGACCACAAAGAGAAGCAGGCCGCCTGAGCGGCGGCGTAACGCATACCTACAACCATTCTTCAGAAACATTTCGGAGCAAAACATGGAACGAGCACAGATTCTGGATGCCATTTCGAGCATGACGGTCCTCGAGCTTTCGCAGCTCATCAAGGACATGGAAGAGAAGTTCGGCGTATCGGCCGCAGCAGCAGTCGCGATGGCGGCCCCGGCGGCCGCAGGTGCTGGCGCGGCCGCGGTCGAGGAGCAGACCGAATTCACGGTGATGCTGCTCGCCGCAGGCGAGAACAAGGTGAACGTCATCAAGGCGGTGCGCGAGGTGACCAGCCTCGGCCTGAAGGAGGCCAAGGACCTCGTGGACGGAGCGCCCAAGGCGGTGAAGGAGGGGATTTCCAAAGCGGACGCGGGCGCGCTCGCCAAGAAGCTCTCCGACGCCGGCGCCAAGGTAGAGATCAAGTAACACTGAGCGCACGCGCGGTGCGTGCGGGGTGGGCCCCGCATGGCCGCTCGAGCGCAAGGGAAAGGCACGCCGCCTTTCCCTTGCCCTTGACAGCATCGCCCCACTGGAGCGTCCATGACCTATTCACTGACCGAGCGTAAGCGCATCCGCAGGAGCTTCGCCAAGCGCGCCACGGTGCTCAATGTGCCGTATCTGATCGCCACGCAGCTCGAGTCCTACGCGGCATTCCTGCAGGCGGCGGTGGACCCCGCGCGCCGCAAGAACGAGGGCCTGCAGGCCGCGTTCACCTCGATCTTCCCGATCGAAAGCCACTCGAAGAACGCGCGGCTCGAATTCGTGAGCTTCAGGCTGGGCGAACCGCCGTTCGACGTAAAGGAATGCCAGCAGCGCGGGCTCACCTACGCCAGCCCGCTGCGCGCCAAGGTGCGCCTCACGATCTTCGACAAGGAGGCCGCCAAGCCCACCGTCAAGGAAGTGAAGGAACAGGAGGTGTACATGGGCGAGATTCCGCTCATGACCACCACCGGGTCGTTCGTCATCAACGGCACGGAGCGGGTGATCGTATCGCAGCTGCACCGCTCGCCGGGGGTGTTCTTCGAGCACGACCGCGGCAAGACGCACTCCAGTGGCAAGCTGTTGTTCTCCGCCCGCGTCATTCCTTACCGCGGTTCCTGGCTGGATTTCGAATTCGACGCGAAGGACTACGTCTATTTCCGCGTCGACCGGCGGCGCAAGATGCCTGTGACGGTCCTGCTCAAGGCGCTGGGCTATACGCCGGAGAAGATCCTGAAGGTGTTCTTCCAGTTCGACGCCTTCCACATCGAGCATGCGAACGTGCTGTTCGAAGTCGTGCCCGAGCGGCTGCGCGGCGAGGTTGCCCGTTTCGACATCAACGACAAGGCCGGCAAGCTGATCGTGGCCAAGGACAAGCGCATCACCGTGAAGCACATCCGTGAAATGGAGTCCGGTGGCGTCAAGCGCATCGTCGCGCCGGACGAATTCATCATCGGCCGCGCGCTTGCGCACAACGTGGTGAACGCCGATACCGGCGAGATCGTGGCGAACGCGAACGAGGAGATCACCGACGAGCTGCTCGCCAAGCTGCGCGGGGCCGCGGTGAAGAAGGTGCAGACGCTGTTCACCAACGACCTCGACCAGGGGGCGTACATGTCCCAGACCCTGCGCGTCGACGAGACCGCGGACATGAACGCGGCCCGCGTCGCGATCTATCGCATGATGCGCCCCGGGGAGCCGCCCACGGCGGATTCGGTCGAGTCCCTGTTCAACGGCTTGTTCTTCGCTGAGGAACGCTACGACCTGTCCGCGGTCGGACGGATGAAGTTCAACCGCCGCTGCAACGTCGCGAGCGAGACGAGCTGGCAGTTGCGCCTGCGCAACCTTGCGCTTGCGAAAGAGGCCGAAGGCGCGCTGCGCGAGTATTTCGGGTTCGCGCCCGAACTGTCGGTCGGCAAGGTTTCCCTCGAAGGGATCACCACCGAAGAGCAGGCGAACGAGGCGGTGGAAAAGATGTTCCACGACCTCAAGGCCAAGGGCGTGGACAGGAACAAACTCGAGGCGACGCTCGAGCAACGCTACACGCTCAGTCCGCGCGACATCGTCGAAGTAATACGTATCCTGGTCGAGCTGCGCAACGGCCGCGGCGAGATCGACGACATCGACCACCTCGGCAACCGCCGGGTTCGCTCGGTGGGCGAATTGGCGGAGAACCAGTTCCGCGCCGGCCTGGTGCGCGTCGAGCGTGCCGTAAGGGAGCGCCTGTCGCAGGCGGAAAGCGACAACCTGATGCCGCACGACCTGATCAACGCGAAACCCATCTCTGCGGCGATCAAGGAATTCTTCGGCTCGAGCCAGCTCTCGCAGTTCATGGACCAGACCAACCCGCTTTCGGAAATCACGCACAAGCGGCGTGTTTCGGCGCTTGGACCGGGCGGCCTCACGCGCGAGCGCGCGGGATTCGAAGTGCGCGACGTGCACCCGACCCACTACGGCCGGGTGTGCCCGATCGAGACGCCTGAAGGTCCGAACATCGGGCTGATCAACTCGCTCGCGTTGTACGCGCGCACCAACCGCTACGGGTTCCTGGAAACGCCCTATCGCAAGGTGACGAACGCGAAGGTGACCAACGAGATCGAGTTTCTGTCGGCGATCGAGGAGAGCCGCTACATCATCGCGCAGGCCAACGCGCAGATCGACAGGAATGGCGTGCTCATCGACACGCTGGTGTCGTGCCGCAGCAAGAACGAGTTCATGCTCTCGACCACGGACCGGGTGCAGTACATGGACGTGGCGCCGAACCAGATCGTCTCGGTGGCCGCCTCGCTGATTCCGTTCCTCGAGCACGACGACGCCAATCGCGCGCTGATGGGCTCCAACATGCAGCGTCAGGCGGTGCCATGCCTGCGCCCGGAAAAGCCGCTGGTGGGTACCGGCGTGGAGCGCACTGCCGCGGTCGACTCCGGCACCTGCGTGGTCGCCTTGCGCGGCGGCGTGGTCGATTACGTCGAGGCCGACCGGATCGTGGTGCGCGTCAACGACGACGAGACGCTGCCGGGCGAAGTGGGCGTGGACATCTACAAACTTACCAAGTACACGCGCTCCAACCAGAACACCAACATCAACCAGCGGCCGATCGTGAGGCAGGGCGAGCGCCTGGCCAAGGGCGACGTGATCGCCGACGGTGCCTCGACCGACCTGGGCGAACTGGCGCTGGGCCAGAACATGCTGGTGGCGTTCATGCCCTGGAACGGCTACAACTTCGAGGATTCGATCCTGATCTCCGAGCGGGTGGTTTCCGACGACCGCTTCACCTCGATCCACATCGAGGAACTCACGGTGGTCGCGCGCGACACCAAGCTCGGATCGGAGGAGATCACGCGCGACATCTCGAACCTTTCCGAAGGCCAGCTTGCGCGGCTCGACGAATCGGGCATCGTTTACATCGGCGCCGAAGTCGAGGCGGGCGATGTGCTGGTGGGCAAGGTGACGCCGAAGGGCGAAACCCAGCTGACGCCGGAAGAGAAGCTGCTGCGTGCGATCTTCGGCGAAAAGGCCTCGGACGTGAAAGACACCTCGCTGCGCGTGCCCTCCGGCATTTCCGGCTGCGTGATCGACGTGCAGGTGTTCACGCGCGAAGGCATCGAGCGCGACAAGCGCAGCCAGTCGATCATCGAAGACGAGTTGCGGCGCTACAAGACGGACCTCGCCGACCAGTTGCGCATCGTCGAGGGAGACGTGTTCGAGCGTCTGGAGCGCCTGCTTTCGGGTAAGAGCGCCAACGGCGGACCGAAGCGGCTCGGCAAGGGCACCAAGGTCACCAAGGCCTACCTCGATACGGTCGAGCGTTACGACTGGTTCGACATCCGCCTTGCGAACGAGGAAGCGGCAGCGCAGGTCGAGGGCCTCAAGGAGTCGCTCGCCCAGAAGAAACGCGAATTCGATGCCGCCTATGAACTCAAGAAGAAGAAACTCACGCAGGGCGACGAGTTGCCGCCTGGGGTGCTGAAGATGGTCAAGGTCTACGTCGGGGTCAAGCGCCGCCTGCAGCCGGGCGACAAGATGGCCGGCCGCCACGGCAACAAGGGCGTGATCTCCAAGATCGTGCCGGTGGAGGACATGCCGCACATGGCCGACGGAACGCCGGTCGACATCGTGCTCAACCCGCTCGGTGTGCCTTCGCGCATGAACGTCGGCCAGATCCTCGAGACGCACCTCGGCTGGGCGGCGAAGGGCCTCGGCGCGCAGATCGGCGCGATGCTCAAGGCCGGCGCGAAGGCGGCCGAATTGCGCAAGGCGCTGTCCAGGATCTACGACACGGCGTCCAAGGACGAAGGCGTCGGCAAGCTCTCCGACGAGGAGGTCTCGGCGCTCGCGCACAACCTCAAGAGCGGAGTGCCGTTTGCCACCCCGGTGTTCGACGGCGCCACCGAAGTCGAGATCGACGCCATGCTGGAATCCGCCGGGCTGCCGACGAAGGGCCAGGTAACGCTGCACGACGGCCGCACCGGCGAGGCGTTCGACCGCCCGGTGACGGTGGGTTTCATGCACGTGCTCAAGCTGCATCACCTGGTCGACGACAAGATGCACGCGCGTTCGACCGGCCCGTACTCGCTGGTGACGCAGCAGCCGCTCGGGGGCAAGGCGCAGTTCGGCGGGCAGCGCTTCGGCGAGATGGAGGTCTGGGCGCTCGAAGCCTACGGTGCGGCGTACACGCTGCAGGAGATGCTCACCGTCAAGTCCGACGACATCAACGGGCGCACCAAGGTGTACGAGAGCATCGTCAAGGGCGACCACAAGATCGACGCCGGCATGCCGGAATCCTTCAACGTGCTGGTGAAGGAAATCCGCTCGCTGGGCATCGACATTGATCTGGAGCGTTACTGAGATGAAAGCACTTCTTGAGCTGTTCAAGCAGGTCCAGCAGGTCGAGGAATTCGACGCGATCAAGATCGGGCTCGCATCGCCCGAGAAGATCCGCTCCTGGTCGTACGGCGAAGTGAAGAAGCCCGAGACCATCAATTACCGCACCTTCAAGCCCGAGCGCGACGGACTGTTCTGCGCCAAGATCTTCGGCCCGATCAAGGACTACGAGTGCCTGTGCGGCAAGTACAAGCGCCTCAAGCACCGCGGCGTGATCTGCGAGAAGTGCGGCGTCGAAGTGACGCTGGCCAAGGTGCGTCGCGAGCGCATGGGCCACATCGAACTCGCGAGCCCGACCGCGCATATCTGGTTTTTGAAGAGCCTGCCCTCGCGCCTCGGGCTGGTGCTCGACATGACGCTGCGCGACATCGAGCGCGTGCTGTATTTCGAGGCGTTCGTGGTCACCGACCCGGGCCTCACGCCGCTCAAGCGCTGCCAGCTGCTGACCGAGGACGATTACCTCGCAAAGGTGGAGGAGTTCGGCGACGATTTCTCCGCGTCGATGGGCGCCGAGGGCATCCGCGCGCTGCTGCGCTCGATCGACCTGGGGCGCGACATCGACGCCCTGAGGAAGGACCTCGAGTCCACCACCTCGGACACCAAGATCAAGAAGATCGTCAAGCGCCTGAAGGTGCTCGAAGGGTTCAAGAACTCCGGCATCAAGCCCGACTGGATGGTGATGTCGGTGCTGCCGGTGCTGCCGCCGGAACTGCGGCCGCTGGTGCCGCTCGACGGCGGGCGTTTCGCGACCTCCGACCTGAACGACCTGTACCGGCGCGTGATCAACCGCAACAACCGGCTCAAGCGGCTGCTGGAACTCAAGGCGCCCGAGATCATCGTGCGCAACGAAAAGCGCATGCTGCAGGAGGCGGTGGATTCGCTGCTCGACAACGGCCGCCGCGGCAAGGCCATGACCGGCGCCAACAAGCGCCCGCTCAAGTCGCTCGCCGACATGATCAAGGGCAAGGGCGGCCGTTTCCGCCAGAACCTGCTCGGCAAGCGCGTTGATTACTCCGGCCGCTCGGTGATCGTGGTGGGCCCGCAACTCAAGCTGCACCAGTGCGGCCTGCCGAAGAAAATGGCGCTCGAGCTGTTCAAGCCGTTCATCTTCAACAAACTCGAGCTGCTCGGCCTCGCGACCACCATCAAGGCCGCCAAGAAGCTGGTCGAGCAGGAAGTCCCGGAGGTGTGGGACATCCTCGAGGAAGTGATCCGCGAGCATCCGGTGATGTTGAACCGCGCTCCCACGCTGCACCGCCTCGGCATCCAGGCTTTCGAGCCGGTGCTGATCGAGGGCAAGGCGATCCAGCTTCACCCGCTGGTGTGCTCGGCGTTCAACGCCGACTTCGACGGCGACCAGATGGCGGTGCACGTGCCGTTGTCGCTCGAAGCGCAGATGGAGGCGCGCACGCTGATGCTCGCTTCGAACAACGTGCTTTCCCCGGCCAACGGCGAGCCCGTGATCGTTCCCTCGCAGGACATCGTGCTCGGCCTGTATTACGCGACGCGCGAGAGGATCGGTGCGAAGGGCGAGGGCATGTCCTTCAGCGATCTCGCTGAAGTGTCACGCGCCTACGAGGCGCGCCATACCCACCTGCACGCGCGTGTCTGGGTGCGCATCCGCGAATTCGACCTTGGTGCGAACGGCGCGAAGAAGGAGAAGATCACGCGCTACGAAACCACCGTCGGCCGCGCGCTCCTCTCCGAAATTCTGCCTGCCGGACTGCCGTTCGAGCTGATCAACAAGCCGCTCAAGAAGAAGGAAATCTCCAAGCTGATCAACATCGGCTTCCGCCGCTGCGGCCTGCGCGAGACGGTGATCTTCGCCGACCGGCTGATGAACGCGGGCTTTGCGTTTGCCACCCGCGGCGGCATTTCGTTCGGCGTGCACGACATGCGCGTGCCGCCGCAGAAACACGAGCTGATCAAGTCGGCCGAACTGGAGATCAAGGAGATCGAGAATCAGTACACCTCGGGCCTGGTCACCGTGGGCGAGCGCTACAACAAGGTGGTCGACATCTGGTCGCGCTGCGGCGAGCAGGTCGCCAAGGTGATGATGGAGCAGCTTGGCACCGAGGAGACGGTCGATCACAACGGCAAGAAGATCAGGCAGGAAGCGTTCAACTCGATCTACATGATGGCCGATTCCGGCGCGCGCGGCTCGGCTGCGCAGATCCGGCAGCTGGCGGGAATGCGAGGCCTGATGGCCAAGCCCGACGGCTCGATCATCGAGACGCCGATCACCACCAACTTCCGCGAAGGCCTGAACGTGCTGCAGTACTTCATTTCCACGCACGGCGCGCGCAAGGGCCTGGCGGACACGGCTTTGAAGACTGCCAACTCCGGGTACCTCACGCGCAGGCTGGTCGACGTCACCCAGGACCTGGTGGTCACGGTGGATGACTGCAATACGACCAACGGCATCGTGATGCGGGCTCTGGTGGAGGGCGGTGAGGTGGTGGAAGCGCTGCGCGAGCGCATCCTCGGGCGTGTCGCCGCAATCGACGTGCTGAATCCGGAAACGCAGGAAGTGCTCTATCCCGCCGGCACCCTGCTCGGCGAGGACGCGGTGGAGACGGTCGAGAACCTCGGCATCGACGAGGTGAAGGTGCGCACCCCGCTCACTTGCGACACGCGCTGGGGATTGTGCGGCAAGTGCTATGGACGCGACCTCGGCCGCGGGTCGACGGTCAACGTCGGCGAGGCGATCGGCGTGATCGCGGCGCAGTCGATCGGCGAGCCCGGCACGCAGCTCACCATGCGCACCTTCCACATCGGCGGCGCGGCGAGCCGGCTGGCGGTGCAGAGCCACGTGGAGGTGAAGTCCGCGGGCATCGTGCGCTTTACCGCGGCGATGCGCTACGTGACCAACTCCAAGGGCGAGAAGGTCGTGATCTCGCGTTCGGGAGAGATCATCATCGTCGATGACAACCACCGCGAGCGCGAGCGCCACAAGGTGCCTTACGGCGCGCAGCTCGGCGTGATGGACGGGGAATCGGTGAAGGCCGGCATGACGGTCGCCAACTGGGATCCGCACCACCGGCCGATCATCACCGAGTACGCGGGCAAGGTGAAACTCGAGAGCGTGATCGAGAACGTGACCGTGAACAAGCAGATGGACGAGGTCACCGGCCTTTCGACGCTGGTGGTCATCGACCCGAAGCAGCGCGGCTCGGCGGCGAAGAGCGTGCGCCCGCAGGTCAAATTGCTCAGCGAATCGGGCGACGAGGTCAAGATCGCGGGCACCGACCACGTGGTGAACATCAGTTTCCCGGTGGGCTCGGTGATCGCGGTGCGCGATGGCCAGCAGATGGGCGTCGGCGAAGTGCTCGCGCGCATCCCGCAGGAAACCGCCAAGACGCGTGACATCACGGGCGGTCTGCCGCGGGTGGCCGAACTGTTCGAGGCGCGCATACCCAAGGACGCGGGCATCCTCGCCGAGGTCACGGGCACGGTCAGTTTCGGCAAGGACACCAAGGGCAAGCAGCGGCTGGTGATCACGGATCCCGAAGGCGCGGCGCACGAGTACCTGATCTCGAAGGACAAACACGTGCTGGTGCACGATGGCCAGGTGGTGAACAAGGGCGAGATGGTGGTCGACGGATCGGTCGACCCGCATGACCAGCTGCGTCTGCTCGGGGTCGAGGCGCTTGCGCGCTACATCATCGACGAAGTGCAGGACGTCTACCGCCTGCAGGGTGTGAAGATCAACGACAAGCATATCGAGGTGATCGTGCGCCAGATGCTGCGGCGCGTGGAAATCGCGGATCCGGGCGACACCGGATTCATCACCGGCGAGCAGGTCGAGCGCGCCAAGATGCTGCAGCGGAACGAAAAGGCGACTGCCGATGGCAAGAAGCCGGCGACCTATCGCGACATGCTGCTCGGCATCACCAAGGCGTCTCTCTCGACCGACTCGTTCATCTCTGCGGCGTCGTTCCAGGAGACCACGCGCGTGCTGACCGAAGCGGCGATCATGGGCAAGCGCGATGAGTTGCGCGGGCTGAAGGAAAACGTGATCGTCGGGCGCCTGATACCGGCGGGTACGGGCCTCGCCTACCACAACGTGAGGCGCGACCAGGCGGCCGAGCCGGTGCTGCCGGATTCGCCCCCGGGCGAGGAAACAACCGCCGAGGCGACGGCTGGCGGCGGTTGAGTCGGGCCTCTGGCGAGAGCGGGGAAGCGCTCGGGCACCATTGCTCTGGCGCGCTTCGCAGACGCGCGGATCAATCGGCCTTGGCGCCAGATTCCCTGACCACCTTCGCCCATTTCGCGATCTCGGCGCGAACGTACGCTCCATATTGTTCGGGCGAGCCGCCGATAATTTCAGCTGAGCCTTGCTGCGAAATGCGCTCCAGCACATCGGGCATCAGCAGAATTCGGCCGATGTCCTCGTTGAGTTTCGAAACGATGTTGTGCGGTACGGCGGCCGGCGCGAATACGCCGAACCACGCCGTGGCTTCGTAGCCGGGCACTCCCGATTCGTCCATCGTCGGCACCTCTGGCAGGGCAGGAATGCGGCGCGCGCTCGTTACCGCCAGCGCGCGCAGCTTGTCCGCCCGGATATGCGCCACGACGTCGGCCATGGTGCCGAAAAGCAGGGAAACCTGGCCTCCCAGCACTGCAGTGACTGCCGGCGCGCTACCCTTGTACGGAACGTGCGTCATCGTCACGCCGACCATGGCGCCGAACATCTCCGCCGAGAGGTGTTGCGAGGAACCGCTGCCAGCCGAGGAAAAGGTGAGCTTGCCCGGATCGGCGCGTGCGAGCGCGATTAACTCTTTCACCGATTTGGCGCTGACGGACGGATGCACCACGAGCACGTTCGGCGCCGAGGCGACATGGATCACCGGAGCGAAGTCGCGCACCGGATCGTACGCCATTTTCGGGTACAGGCTGGGACTGATGCCGAACGGGCCGATCCCGCCCATCAGGATCGTGTGGCCGTCGGGTGCGCTCTTCGCCACGAAGTCCGTACCCACCATGCCGTTCGCGCCGACGCGGTTTTCCACCAACACTGGCTGGCCCCAGCTTTCGCCGAGCTTCGCTCCGATGACACGGGCGAGCAGGTCGTAATAGCCGCCCGCGGGATAGGGGACTACGAACCGGACCGGCTTCGTGGGATAGCCCTGCGCTTCGGCCTCGAGCGATGCGCACGCGAACAGAAAGATAAGCAGGACGTGGATCAACGTTTTCATAGACGCATCCTCCTATGTGAGTTCATCCGGTCTGTGCGAGCCGCGCCGCCGCGAGCTCGGCAAGCGCGCGACGGTTGATCTTGTCGCCGACCCAGGGCAGCGCGTCAAGCACGACCAGTCGCTCAGGCAGCTTGAAATGGGCCAACCCGCTCCGGCGCAAACGGTCGCGCAGCGATTCGAGGCCGGGCGCCGCGCCCGCGACCGGCACCACGCAGGCGCACACCCTTTCGCCGAGGACGGGATCCGAAACCCCAATCACCGCGGCGTCGGACACCTCCGGATCCGCGCGCAGCAACGCCTCGATCTCCGCCGGGCTGACATTATCGCCGCCACGAATGATGACCTCCTTCAACCGCCCGACGATCGCGATGTTGCCGGCCTGGTCGGCCGACGCGAGATCGCCGGTGTGGAACCAGCCATCGCGCCAGCGATCGCGCTCCACCTCTCCGAGGTAACCGCGAACGCAGCAGGGACCGCGGCCAATCAGTTCGCCCGGCGCCCCCGCGGGCAGGTCGCGTCCCCGCGAATCGACGATCCTGAACTCGGTGCCGCCGCGCCCCCGCCCGACCGTGCGATGTCGAATGGCGGGCGGATCGTCGGGATCCGCGGCGGCCCAGCCGCCGAAATCAGCGCCGCCGTAGGTGGAAACCACCTTGCCGTGAGTTGTTGCTTCCAGCGCCTCGGCGAGCGACACCGGCAGCACCGAACCCGCCGTGTACCAGAGCCGTACCGTCGTGCAGTCGATCCGGGCAAGCCCCGGCGCGAGCATCGCGAGCTGCGAAGGCGTGCCGCAGACGACGCTCGGGCGCTCGCGCTCGATCCACTCGAGTGCGGCGTCCGCTCCGAACGCCAAAAGTGCGACAACGCCAGCCCCAGCCAGCGGCGCCGCGAGCCACGCCGCCCGCGCCGGACCGACGCCCGGCGACAGCGTCAACAGGATGTCTGCCGCGGTCAGCCCGAGCAACCGCGTTTGGGCGTGCGCGCGTTCGCACGCGGCGGCAAGCGTAAAGACCGCGAGCTTGGGAATGCCTTCGGAGCCGGTCGTAGCGAGCGCGTGCGCATCTTCCTCAAGGCGCAGCGCGTCGCATGCGCGCGGCGGCGGCCCGTCGAGCCGCAGCAGCGGCTCGTCGCGTACCGTGACGCGGATCGGATCCATGCCGAGGGCGGCAAATACGCCGTCGAGTTCCTCGCTTGGCGCGCGTTCCCGAAAACGCGCGAAACTCACCGCCACCGCGGGACGCACCCGCTCCGTGATGGAGGCGATCTCGCGTCGCCCGAGGGACGCGGGAACCGGCACCCAGAAAAACCCCGCCTGCTCACAGGCAAGGCGCAACAAATACAATTCGGCGCAGTTCGGCAGCCAGCCGAGTACCGCAGCGCCCCGCCGCAGCTTGTGCGCCGCCAGCCAGCCGGCTGCGCGGCCGACCCATTGTTCGGTCTCGCCCCAACTCAGCCGTGATCGGTCATCGGCAATCGCGCCGGCAGCGGGCCGCTCGCGCGCGTGCCGCGCGAGGGCAGCGACGATCGTCTCCCTCAACGCCGCTCCGCGCGCTCCGTCGCCTCGAAGAAGTCGCTGTAAGGCGCGGCCTGGAACATCTCCGGCAGTTCCTCGACGATGCTTACACTGCACGGCTCGGGATCACGCAACCCGACCACCGAACGGATCCACAGCGCCGGCTCGCCGGGACGCGGCGGCCGCGAAACAACGCAGCGCACGTTCACGCCGCGGTACTTTTTGCGCCCCGGGGAGAGCTCGCGCAGCGTGAGGACGACCTCCTTCCCCGAAAGGATCTTGGCGCGTTCACGCGCAAAAGTTTCATATTCTTTCGCCATGGCGGTCTTCCTCACTGGAGCCCGAGCGATCTCCAGCGCTCGAGCACGCGGCGCTGGACCTCGGGCGAATACATCGAATCAAGGGTCGCGCGCACCGGCGTCGCATCCGCCGGCCACTCGGGCGGCCACGTCGAGTCGAACGCCACGCTCGCTCCGGTGCGCGTCACACGCTCTTCCTGCGTGTAGGCTGGAGTCAGCGTGTTCGCCCGCCCGACGTAGTTCGTGACGTGGATCCCGCGCGCGGGATGGCACTTGGTGGCGAAAGCGTGCAGTACCGCCGGCAGATTGAAGACGTCCACGTCCTCGTCGACGACGATGATCTTGGAGATGAGCGCGCGGCGCACGGTGAGGACGTCGACGATCTTGCGCGCCACCTCTGTTCCGCCGCTGCGCACCGAAACGATTGCGAGGTGCACAGCCCCTTCGGGCGGCACGTACACGGCCTTCACCGGAACGCCGTTCGCCTCCAGGCGCCGCTGAATGGCGATTGCGCCCGTGATCGAGGTTGTGGTCGCGCTCGAGTCCATAAAGCCGGTGGTGTCGAGGGTCCAGATCGGGTCGCGCCGGTGCGTAATGGCGGTCACCCGCGCACAGAGCGCGTTGCCAATCTCGCCGCTGCGGTAGCCGGGATACTCGCCGTAAGGGCCTTCCTGGTTGATGCGGTCCGGATAGACCTCGGCCTCGATCACGACCTCGGCCGAGGCCGGGACCTGCAGATCCGAGGTTTCACATTTGACGAGTTCCACCGGACGCTCGCGCAGGCCGCCGGCGAGATCGGCCTCGTTGCCGCCGATGCGGAAGGTCGCGGTGGCAGCGAGATGGCTCAACGGGTCGCAGCCCATGGCGATTGCGATCGGCATCGGCCGCTTGTTCGGCACGTACCCGTCGAGCAACATTTTTCCGAGGTGGCTGGTCGGGCGCGGAAAGCCGGTGATGAGCCGCTCGTTGTGGATCATGAAGCGATACATGCCCCAGTTGACCCAATTGCTCCTCGCGTCCTTCGACACCACCAGGTCCCAGGTGCCGACGTATCGCCCGCCGTCGCCTTCGTGCACCATCGGCACCGGCAGGTCGAACAGATCGACCTTGTCGTGCGCGATGACCACTTCCTTGCACGGCCCGTCTTTCACCACCACCGGCGGAATCGGATTGCTCTCGCGCGCCGCATAGGTCTCGTAGAGCTTGGGCACAGGCGTATCCGCGGGCAGCCCGAAGGCAACTGCCATGCGGCGCCACGTCGCGATCGGGTTGGTGGCGACGCGCCACTGCGGCGCATAGTCCTTGACGTTGTTGAACTGGAACGCGGGGCCGTTGCGCTCGCAGCTCAGGCGGCCGATGCCTGCGAGCTCCTGGTCCCAATCGACCTGCTCGTCGATCGTGATCAGGTCGCCGGTGGCCCGGATCGCGGCAAGAAAGCTTCTGAAGTCCTGCGGGGCCTGCTGTGCCATGGGTTGCTCCTCGACAGTCGCGGATCACGAAAAGATGTGCGGATTGCGCAACTCCTGTCCGGGAAGGCAGTCTTTCATTGCCATTCCCGGCAGTCAATAGGGCCAGAGGAAAATGTACTTGCGTATCCCGCACATGCGGCCCGACGCAAGCGTGACGAGATGGGTTTGAGCGATCGCAATTGCGCCGACGTGAGCGGAAAGGGTGGTTTTGGCCGCCCTTCTGTTCGTGTCACATCACATTTGCGTAAACGTCTTCAAGGAGTAGAGTGTTCCGTGGTCGACGATCGGCGTTCGGAGGAGAACGAGTGATCCCGGAACTGAATACTGCGGAGTTTCGCGCGCGCCGCAGGCTGCTGAAGTCGCTGACGTGGGCTGGCGCCTCGGGCCTGGCCGGTCTCAGCGCCCATCTGCTCGCCGCCGAGCCGCCGCCGGAGACGACCCGGATCAGGCTGGTGCGTGAATCCTCCATCTGCCTGGCTCCGCTCTACATCGCCGAGGAGCTGCTGAAGGCCGAAGGCTTCGGCGACGTGCAGTACGTCCCGGTGGAAGGCGACCTTGCGCCCGGGGAGATGCTGGGCGCGGGTAAGGCCGACATCGGATCCGACGCGGTCCCGGCTCTTATCCTCAACCTCGAGGCGGGTGAACCCATCGTCGTTTTCGGTGGAGTGCATTCGGGCTGCTACGAGCTGTTCGGTACCGAGCGCGTTCGCACCATCCGCGACCTCAAGGGCAAGAAGGTCGCGGTATCCGATCTGCGCAAAGACCGCCACGCCTTTGTCGCCGCGATGGCCGTGCACGTGGGTCTGGACCCACTGAAGGATATCGATTGGGTCGTCCATCCCGCGGAACAGGCAGTCCGTCTTCTGAAGCAAGGCCGCGTGGATGCCTTCCTCGGCTTTCCGCCCGAGCCGCAGGAACTGCGCGCGAAAAAGATCGGGCACGTCGTCGTCAATACCACCGTCGACCGGCCGTGGTCCCAGTACTTCTGTTGCATGGCGGCGGCGAATCGGGGATTCGCGAGCAAGTATCCCGTGGCGACCAGGCGCGCTCTGCGCGCGCTGCTGAAGGCGGCAGACCTTTGCGCCAGCGAACCGGAACGCGTCGCCCGTTTCCTGCTCGAGCGGAAATACACGGCGCAATACGAGTACGCGCTGCAGACGCTTCGCGAAGTCCCTTACACTCAATGGCGCGAGTTCGTCCCGGAGGACAGCGTGCGCTTTTACGCCCTTCGCCTGCATGAGGGTGGGATGATCAAGACGAGTCCCCAAAAGCTCATCGCCCAAGGGACCGATTGGCGATTTTTCAACCAGCTCAAGAAGGAGCTGAAGACATGATCAGCCGGCGAAAATTCGTGCAGGACGTCGCGCTTGCGGGCGCGGCGGGTCTTGTTGGTTTCGGCCGCGATGCGTACGCCGCCGAGCCACCGCCGGAGACGAAGCGGATGCGAATTGGCCAGATTCCTGACAACTGCTACGCGCCCCAATACATGGCCGAGCAGATGCTGCGCGGCGAAGGGTTCTCCGAACTTCAATACGTGCGACTGACCACGTCCGGAGCAATCTACATTGCGCTCGCGAAGGGGGAGATCGACCTGAGCATGGCGTTCAGTTCGGGTTTCGTAATTCAGGCCGACGCGGGAGCGCCGATCGTAATGCTCGCCGGAATCCACCCCGGGTGCCTGGAACTGGTTGCTTCCAGTCGGATTCGATCGGTTCGCGATCTCAAGGGCAGATCGGTCGCCGTAGGCGGCTTGAACTCCGCGGCGCACGGGTTTCTCGCGAGCATCGTCGGCCATGTCGGGTTGGACCCGCGCCGCGACATCAATTGGGTGGTGGTCGAGCAGTCGGGGGAGTTGTTGCGCCAGTTGGCTGACGGCAAGGTCGACGCCACGATCGCCGGTCCTCCCTTGAGCTATGAGATGCGGGCGAAGAAGATCGGGCACGTCCTGGTCAACATGACAACCGATCGGCCCTGGTCGCAGTACTTCTGCTGCGTGCTTACGGGGAACCGGGAATTCGTCCGCAAGAACCCGGTGGCGACGAAACGCGCGATGCGGGCGATCCTCAAAGGCGCGAACCTCTGCGCAAGCCCCGAGCCGACCGCCAAGCATCTGGTGAGCCGGGGCTTCTACAAGAATCACGACATCACGCTGCAAATGCTTCGCGACCTTCCGTATGCGCGCTGGCGCGACTACGACTCCGAGGACACCGTTCGCTACTACGCGCTGCGCCTGCAGGAGGCGGGGCTCATCAAGTCCGGCCCGAAAAAGATCCTCGCCGAGGCCACCGATTTCCGGTTCCTGAACGATTTGAAGAGGGAGTTGAAGACATGATCAGCCGGCGAAAATTCGTGCAGGACATGGCGCTCGCGGGCGCGGCAGGCATACTGGGCATCGGCCGCGACGCGTTCGCCGCCGAACCCCCGCCGGAGACGACCAGGCTGCGGCTCGGAAAGCTTTCCAGCCTTTGCGTGTCGCCGCAGTACGTCGCGGAAGACCTGCTGCGCGCGGAGGGCTTCACGGATGTGCAGTACGTCGGCGACACCCAGACCTCGTCAGGTGTGCCTGGCGCGCAGGCGATGGGTGCCGGTCAGTTCGACCTGAGCATGAATTTCGCTGCGCCGCTCGTTATCGCGCTCGACACGGGATTGCCGATCGTGCTTCTGGCCGGCGTGCACGCAGGTTGTTTCGAGCTCTTTGCGACTGAAGGAGTTCGCTCGATCGGCGACCTGAGAGGCAGAACGGTGACGGCGCCTGGCGCCGGATCGATTCCGCACGTTTTTCTCTCGAGCGTTGCGACCTCGGTCGGACTCGATCCGGACAAGGACATCAAGTGGGTCATGGCTCCGTCGGAGGAAGGCAAGAAGCTTCTCGCCGAGGGCAAGGTGAATGCGATGTTGGCCTTCCCGCCAGATCCGCAAGAGCTTCGCGCGAGGCGCGTCGGCCGGGTGATTCTGAACAGCGCCACCGAACGGCCGTGGTCGCAATATTTCTGCTGCCTGGTGGCGGCCAACCGCGAATTCGCGCGCAAACATCCGGTCGCCGCCAAGCGTGCTGTCCGCGCAATCCTCAAGGCGAGCGAGATCTGCGCCGCGGAACCGGAGCGCGCGGCGAAGGCTTACACGAATCAGGGTTTTGCGCCGAACCCGGAGCTTGCGCGGCAGGCAGTCAAGGAGGTTCCCTTCGGCCGGTGGCGCGAATACAACCCGGAGGAAACGGTCAGGTTCTACGCCCTGCGGCTGCGCGAGGCGGGCATGGTGAAGGGCGCGCCGCAGAAGCTCATCGCGCAGGGTACCGACTGGCGCTTTCTCAACGAATTGAAGAAGGAGCTGAAGACATGATCCGCCGGCGCGGGCTCAGTAGTGGTAGCGACAGGACAGGATTGAAAGCAGGCCGGACCGGTAATGGTAAACCAAGCGATGCTCGTGCGTGATGCGCCGGGACCAGTGGCCGGCGAGCTTGTGCTTCAGCGGCTCGGGCTTGCCGATGCCCGAGAACGGTGAACGCAGGACGTCGGCGATCAGCGCGTCGACCTTGTTCGCAACCGAGGGGTTCGTGTTGCGCCAGCGGCGGTAGTCTTTGAGCGCCTCCGGCGCCCACTTGATGCGGAATCCCGCGCCGCGCGCCGGAGCGGATTGAGCGTCACTCCCTTGCCCGCCGCCAGATCGCGCAGCGCTTTCGCGAGATGAGCGGCGTTTGCCGGAGACCTGAGCAGGTACTCGGTTTCCTGCCATGAGGAGAAGTCCTCCATCGACATCAGCACCGCCGGGGCGCCGTTCTGGCGCGTGATGACGATCGGCGCGTGGTCCTGCGCGACGCGGTCGAGCGCCTGCGCCAGGCTGTTCCGCACCGCGGTATAGCTCATCGTCCGCATCGCACGACCCTGTACAAAGTTCTGGACAGGGTGAGTGTAGCACGCCTGCGCGCCGCCCTGCGACCTCCGCGCCGCTTGCGTAATTGGCATCGCGGAGTAGAGTTAAAGGCGTCGGGCGCGATGCGTCCGCACGGGAGGCGCGACCGGTCGACCCGGAGAGGAACGCAGCGAGTTTTCTGAAGAAGGAGCTGAAAGCGTGATCTGCCGGCGGAAGTTCGTGAAGGACATGGCGCTCGCGGGCGCGGCGGGCGTGTTGGGCATCGGCCGCGACGCGCTCGCCGCCGAGCCGCCGCCGGAGACCAGGCGGATCAGGCTCCCTGTAATCGGGGCGTACTGCCTCACGCCGGTCTACGTCGCGGAGGCATTGCTGCGAGCGGAAGGATTTGACGACATACAGTTCGCCGCTCCAAAGCCGATTCCGAACGTAAAGTTCCCGCTCAGTGACCCCGGAGCCGACATCGGCATCAACTTCGCGCCGATCTCGCTGCTCCTCATCGACTCGGGCTACCCGTACGTCATCCTCGCCGGGGCGCATGCCGGGTGCATCGAAGTCTTCGCCGCCCAGGGCATCCGCGCGCTACGCGATCTCAAAGGCAAAGTCGTCGTCGTTTCCGGACTTGGAAGCGGCCCGCGCATCCTTCTTTCGACGCTCCTCGCCTATGTCGGCATTCATCCGGAGCGCGACATCGAGTGGCGGGAGGAGCGCCGCCTCGACGAAGTCGCGCGCTTGCTCGGAGCGGAGAAGATTGGTGCGTTTGTCGGCATCCCGCCCGAGCCGCAGGTGCTGCGCGAGCGCAAGGTCGGGCACGTCATCCTCAACACGACCACCGACCGTCCCTGGTCGCAGTACTTCTGTTGCATCGTCCAAGCGAACAGGGAGTTCGTGCGCGGGCATCCGGTGGCGACCAGGCGGGCGCTGCGCGCAATGCTGAAAGCCGCGGACCTGTGCGCCGCGGAGCCCGAGCGCAGCGTGCAGGTTGTCGTGGGGCGTCGTCCCGAGATCAGGGCCGAGCATTTGCTCCAGATGATGAAGGAACTGCCCTACCGATCGTGGCGGCAGTTGAGCGCCGAGGACAGTGCGCGCTTCTACGCGCTGCGCTTGCACGAGCTTGGAATGATCAAATCGGACCCGAAGAAGCTCATCGCACAGGGCATGGATCTGCGGTTCGTCAATCAGCTCAAACGCGAGTTGAAGGCATAAATGAAGCATCCGTTGACTGTTTGTGCGGCGGCACTTTCGATTCTGTGCGCGACGCATGCGTTCGGCCACGCGGCGAAGGCCGACTCGCGCCTGCCGACAGTCGGTCCGGCGCCGCAGTTCGCATTGACCACGCAGGACGGCACACGGCTCGCGCTCGCCGATCTGCGCGGCAAGGTGCTCGCCGTCACCTTCATCTACGCCACCTGCAAGGACACCTGCCCGCTGCTCACTGCGAAGATGGCGACGATTCAGCGCAAGCTGGGCGCCGATTTCGGCCCGCGCGTGCGGTTCATGTCCATCACGGTCGAGCCGGAGGTGGACACGCCCGCCGTGCTCAAGGCCTACGCCGGCAAATTCGATGCCGATCCGGCCGGCTGGAGCTTTCTCACGGGCACCGGCGGAGAGATCCGGGATGTGGTCCGGCGTTACGGCGCATTCGCGAAGAGACTGGCGCCGGGAGACGTCGATCACCTGTTCCTCACTTCTCTGATTGACCGCCGCGGAATGCTGCGCGTGCAGTACCTGGGCTACCGCTTCGACCCGGACGAGATGTTTCGGGACCTCAAGGCGCTGATGCGAGAGTGAAGACGCCGCTGCTTCGTTGGCCGCCCGATGTTGTGGCGCGGGCACCGCTCTCGATCTATGCCAAGCTGCTCGCGGCGTTCCTCGCGATCTCCTGCCTGCTCATTATCATCGGCGCGGTGAGCCTCGCTGAACTGAGCCGGGTCAATCGGAGCGCCGAGGAGCAGGTGAAGCTGCAGCGCAAGATCGCTGCCTACCGCCAACTCCAGCACGGTACGACCGCGCAACTCTACAGCGTCGCCTCCGCGCTGGTCGTTCCCGACGAGCGCACGCTCGATGCGACGCTGCGCCAGCTCAACCAGTTTGGCTACGACCTTGACCGGCTTCAATTCGTCACCCAGGACGAAGCCGAGATCGTGGGCCGCGTGCGCAAGGACTACGAGGCATTCATCACGGTGGTCACCGAGGTGGTCGAGCTGGTGCGCGCCGGAAAAGTTGCGCAAGGGCGGGAGGCGCAGATCGGACGCGCCGGGCCGCTTGCCGATCGCCTGGAACGGCTCACCAACGAGCTGGTAAACAAGGCGGAAGCCGACATGCTGGCCCGGGTCGACGAAAACCAGCAGAGCTATCTCGAGTCCCGTCGGCTGGTCATCGCGTTGGCGGTCGGCAGCCTCCTGCTCGCGCTCGGTCTCGGGTATTCGATCTCCTGGTCCATTATCGGGCCGGTGAGGAAGATGGACCAGCGCTTCAGCGAGATTGCGGCGGGGGATTTCTCCGCTCGAGTGCAGGTCCCGAACCGCGACGAGTTCGGGGCGCTTGCGGGGAACCTCAATCGAATGAGCGCAGAGCTCGAACGGCTCTACGGCCAGCTCGAGGCCGCGAGCCGGCGCAAGTCCGAATTTCTCGCCAACATGTCGCACGAACTGCGCACGCCGCTCAACGCGGTGATCGGGTTCTCGGAAGTGCTTGAGGAAAGGATGTTCGGCGAGCTGAACGAAAAGCAGGCGGAGTACGTGCAAGACATCCACTCCTCCGGCGAGCACCTGCTCTCGCTGATCAACGAAATCCTCGACCTGTCGAAGATCGAAGCAGGGCGGATGGAGCTGGAGCTTACCGAGTTCAGCCTGCGGGCGATGCTCGAGGGCGCGAACACGCTGGTGCGCGAGCGCGCTGCGCGTCACTCGATCGCACTCAGCCTCGAGATCGAGACCGGACTGGACATGGTCCGGGGCGACGAGCGCAAGCTCAAGCAGGTGATGCTGAATCTGCTGTCCAACGCAGTCAAATTCACACCCGACGCGGGCGCGATCCGCGTGATCGCCCGGTCGGCCGAAGGCGCGATCGAAGTGTCCGTGTCCGACTCCGGGGTCGGCATTTCTCCGCAGGATCAGGCTCTCGTGTTCGAGGAGTTCAGGCAGGTCGGCGGCGACAGCGCGCGCAAGGCCGAGGGCACGGGCCTGGGCCTCGCGCTGGCGAAGAAGTTCGTCGAACTGCATGGTGGCACGATGCGCCTCGAAAGCGCGCTCGGGCGCGGTTCGACGTTTACATTTACGTTGCCGCGTCGGGAGTCATGACCGCACCTTCGGGCGCGGCTACAAGAACGCTTCTTATTGCCACAGACCAGCCCGATACAGCAGGAAATCCACCGCGGCCTTGACCTCTTCGTCCGTCAGATTGGGATTGCCGCCGCGCGGCGGCATCGCGAAGTAGCCGGAGAATCCTTCGATCGAATTCTTGTACAGCTCGGCGCGTCCCTTGCCGAGACGGTCCTTCCACTCGCTTGTTTCCGATAGCTGCGGCGCGTCGTTTTTCGCCTTGCCGGTGTCATGGCAGGTCTTGCAGTCGGTATCGAACACCTTCGCGCCGAGCGCAAGGCGGGCGTCCTGTGCGAGCGTATCTGCGCTCCCGGCGACGAACAGGGCCAGTGCGCTCAGGCAAGCGAAACGATCCATGGCGCAACTATAATTCAGTATCCAGTTTGGCGGGAGAGGCGTGAGATGGGAAGCGTCCGGGAACTGAAAAGCCTCACCGCGGCCGACCGCGCCGCGGCCTTCCGCCTGGCGGTACGGACGGACCCGCACGAAGGCGTATGCAACGACTTCAATGCCGCGGCGCATTTTGGCACGCTCAAACCCGCCCTTGCACGCAAACCACCCGATTTTTCGCACTGAATTGGACATCCGCGACGCCGCGCCGGGAGATTTGCCGGCGATCCAGGAGATCTATGCCCACCACGTGCTCCACGGGCTGGCGAGCTTCGAAGAGACGCCGCCCGATGTGAAGGAAATGCGCGCACGTCTTTCGAAAGTGAGTTCAGCCGGATTACCCTGGATCGTCGCGCTCGAAGAGGGCACCGTGCTTGGCTACGGTTACTGCGCACCCTACCGTCCCCGTTCAGCGTATCGCTTTGCGCTGGAGGACTCGGTCTACGTCCGGCAGGGCCACCACCGCAAGGGCGTCGGCCGCGCGCTGCTCGAGGAACTGATCAGGCGCTGCGCGCAACTCGGCTATCGACAGCTGATTGCCGTCATCGGCGACAGCGCGCATGCGCCCTCAATCGGCGTGCACGCCGCCACCGGCTTCGTTCGCGTCGGCACCATCCGCTCGGTCGGGTTCAAGTTCGGCCGCTGGGTGGACACGGTGATCATGCAACGGCCGCTTGCGGCGGGCGACGGCACGCTACCGGGGCCGCTCCGACCTTAACCCGTCGTAACGACCACCTTGCCTTTGACTTTGCGGTCCGCGAGCAGGCGGATCGCTTCCGCGGCTTTCTCGAGCGGATAGGTCGCACTGACGTGGGGCTTGAGTTTGCCTTCGCGGAACCAGCCGCCAAGCTCGCGCACGGCGGCGGCGAATTCCTCAGGCGTGCGGCGCGTCCATTCACCCCAGTACACCCCGATGATGCTGCGCTCCATCAGCAGGGGCAGGTTGAGCGGGATTTTTGGAATGTCTCCGCCCGCGAAGCCGATGACGAGAAAGCGCGCGCGCCAGTTCGACGAGCGCAACGCGGCTTCCGCGTAGGCGCCGCCGACAGGATCGTAGATGATGTCCACGCCCTTGCCTGCGCTTAGCGCCTTGATCCGCTCGCGCAGGTCCTCGGTGGCGTAATTGATCGTTTCATCCGCGCCGTGCTCGCGGCACACCGTGAGCTTGTCCCCGCTCGAGGCGCAGGCGATGACGCGCAGCCCGAGGATCTTGCCGATTTCGATTGCCGCGATGCCCACTCCGCCGGCCGCGCCAAGCACCAGCAACGTCTCGCCCACCTTTGCGTCGGCGCGATTGCGCAGTGCGTGGTGCGAAGTGCCGTAGGTGAGCAGGAACGACGCGGCGGTGACGTAGTCCATGCCCTCGGGTATCGGAATCAGGCGCGCCGCGTCGACCACGACTTCCTCGGCGAATGCGCCGTAGGCGCTGAATGCGATCACCCGATCGCCCGGCCTGGCTTCGGTCACGCCTTCGCCGAGGGACTTCACGATGCCCGCCATTTCGCTTCCCGGGGAAAATGGCAGCGGCGGCTTGACCTGGTATTTGTTCTGGATCACGAGCACGTCGGGAAAATTCACGCTCGCCGCTTTTACGGCAACGACCACCTGGCCTTTGCCGGCCACGGGTGCAGCCACTTCTTCGACCACCAGCGACTCGGGCGGGCCGAACTGCTTGCAGAGCACTGCTTTCATGGGGGGATTCCGCGATTGCACAATGGGAACATGAATCATAACGCGTGCTAGCATCGCTGCCATCGTGCCGAGAGAAACACGGCGCATCCGACCCGGCATTTCACTACGAGCCACCATGCCCGCATTGACGACCGACGATGGAATCAAGCTGCATTACGAGGAAGCCGGCGGCGGCACGCCGATCGTGTTCGTGCACGAATTTGCGGGGGACTGGCGCAGCTGGGAGCCGCAGTTGCGCTACTTCTCGCGCTGCTACCGTTGCATCACCTACAGCGCGCGCGGCTACCTGCCTTCGGAGGTGCCCACCGGGCTGGAGCACTACTCCCAGGAACACTGGCGCGAAGACGTGCGCGCGGTGATCGATGCGCTCAAGCTCGACGCGCCGCACGTCGTCGGACTTTCGATGGGCGCCTTCGCCACACTGCACTTCGGCATGAAGTACTGCGCGCAGGGCTCCCCGGCGCGGGCCCGCTCGCTCACGCTCGCCGGAGTAGGGTCGGGAGCTCATCCCGCCGCGTACAGGAAGTTCCAGGAGGACGCGATGTCGCTCTCCGAAGTGATCCGGAGGGACGGCATGGCGAAGGTCGCCGCAAGCTACGGGCAGGGTCCGACGCGCGTGCAGTACCTCAACAAGGATCCGCGCGGTTTTGCCGAGTACGCGAAGCAGCTGGCCGAGCACTCGGCCGAAGGTTCGGCCAACACCATGGCGGGTTATCAGGCGCGCCGGCCCTGCCTGTACGACCTCGTCGGGGAGATTTCACGCATCGACGTGCCGACGCTGATCATGACCGGCGACGAGGACGAACCCTGCATCGAGCCCTCGGTGATGCTGAAACGCGCGATTCCCAGGGCGGGACTGGCGGTGCTCGCGAACTCGGGCCACGCGATCAACCTGGAAGAGCCCGCCCTGTTCAACCAGCTGCTCGTGGATTTCTTCCACCGCGTGGAAGCTGGCCGCTGGACCGGCCGCGACGCGCGCGCCGCGCCCTCGTCGATATGGGGACCGGGCGGCAAGCCCTAGCAGTGGCTCAGGGCGCGGGAGCCGGGAGCGTGGCGACATGTTCGCCGCGCTCGAATACGACCTGCGCGCGTCCTACGAGCAGCGCGTCGACGGGACCGATCTGCTCCGCGTCCTTTTTCGCGTACGGCAGCCGGTGCAGGAGGTAGCGCATCGCGTTCAGCCGCGCGCGCTTCTTGCAATCCGACTTGATCACCGTCCAGGGGGCATCGGCCGTATCGGTGTGGAAGAATATCGCTTCCTTGGCGCGCGTGTACTCCTCCCATTTGTCGAGCGAGGCCATGTCGACCGGCGAGAGCTTCCAGTGCTTGAGCGGGTGCGCCTCGCGTTCCTGGAAGCGGCGCCGCTGCTCCCTGCGGCTGACGGAAAACCAGAACTTGAACAGGTGGATGTTCTGGCGCACCAGCATGCGCTCGAACTCCGGCGCCTGGCGCATGAACTCCTGGTACTCCGCGTCGCTGCAGAACCCCATCACGTGCTCGACCCCGGCGCGGTTGTACCACGAGCGGTCAAACAGGACGATCTCGCCCGCGGTCGGCAGGTGCTCCACGTAACGCTGGAAATACCACTGGCCGCGCTCGACATTGCTGGGTTTGTCCAGCGCGACCACGCGAGCTCCCCGCGGGTTGAGGTGTTGCATGAAGCGTTTGATCGTGCCGCCCTTGCCCGCCGCGTCGCGCCCCTCGAACAGCACCACGATGCGCTGGCCGGTTTCCTTGACCCAGGCCTGGAGCTTTAGCAGTTCCACCTGCAGCCGGAACTTCTGCCGCCCGTAACTCTTTCGCGACATGAGGTTCTTGTAGGGGTAGCCCCCGTGCTGCCAATCGGGAGCCAACTCCCGGTCGGCGGCGGTGCGCGAGAGCTTGGCGAGTCCGCGCTGCTGGCTGAGCGCGGACTGCAGCACGCGCACCGCGTCTGCTGGCGCCGTGCTCTCGAGCAGGTCGCGGATCGCGCCGGCCTTCTCCTCGTAGGCGGCTTCGCTCGCCTCCTCGATCACGAAATCCTCGAGGGCAGGGCCTTTGAGCAGGGGCCGCCCGCCGCGCGGACCGCCGTTGCCTCGGGAGGGCTTGGCGGGCGGTCGCGGGCGAGGCTTGTTGCGTGAAACGGAAGGAACGCTCGCCGGCGTTTTGGTAGGGCTCATAGCGGTTCCAAGGTACAGTGAATTTCAATCATGGACATGGCGACGCGTCGAAATGCTGATCCAAGTCAATACTATGCATCGCGCCCGCCGGTTCCATCTCTCTGACCGGGGTTGTATCGGTCGCCGCTATGGTCGCTTGATCGCGGCCTTGTCGTTTCGCGCCGAGAAAATGGCCCACCAGAACAGCAGCACCGAAACGAACACCACCACCGAGGCGGCGCCGGCGACGGGCTCGGCATCCTTGTTGCCCGAGTAGATGGCAGCGACCGCGAAAAGCATCACCGGCACAGCCACCTGATACAGCCAAAAGTGCCACGCGGCGAGGCGAGTCAGCGCCGCGGCGGGAAAGGATCGGTAGAGCAGCCCCGTGAGGCCCATCGAGGCCCAGCCAAGAAGGTTGATGTGCGCGTGCACGGTGAACATCGCGTGGTCGCCGCTTGCCCCCATGTACACGCCGAAGCCGATGCCGACCACGAAATAGGTGACTGCCGCCAGGAACCAGCGTTGCGAAAGCTTTTCTGCGTCCAATTTCTCCTCCTGTGAAATTGTAGACGAGATCGAAACGGCGCGCGGCCTCAAGCCGCGACAGTTACTCCGTATTGCCGCAGGACCCCGATCAGCTTGGGAACGTCGGGAGGCCCGGGAGGGACTTCCTTGTCGATGCTGGTGAACATCTTTGTGGCAAGGCCGCCCTGGCCGGTTACCTCGATCATCGCACCGCCGCCAGCGCCAAAGCGAAAGCTATGCACCGTGCCGGCGGGCAGGTGCAAGAGCGTACCAGGCACGCCCATCCCGGTCTTGTCCCCGTAACTGAACTCGACCTTGCCCTTGACGACATAGAAGGACTCGTCCCAGTCATGGCTATGCGGGGGCGGGCCCGAACCTTCGTCGCCCTCCTGCATGGTGATCTCGTAGCCCCGTGTCGCAGCGTTCGACGCCAGCACGGTAACCTTCACGCCGATCACGTTCAGCGGATGCGGATAGTTCTTCGGTGCGACAACGAACGGCTGAATATTCATCTGGGGCCTCCGTGAGTGTGGATTGAATCCGTGCCGGAACCATTCCGGCTACGGAGGCCCATATTTGATCAATTGCCCGTGGGGAGATAAACCATCAATATGCCAATTTACTATTTACTTTCATAAAACGGTCATGGCCATCGACATCGTGGTGGGTATGCGGGTGTTTACCGCAGTGGTGGAGGCCGGCAGCTTTGCCGGTGCAGCAGACAAACTCGATTTATCGCGAGGCATGGCCACGCGCTACGTGGCGCAACTCGAAGCACATCTCGGCGTGCGGCTGCTCAATCGGACGACACGCAAGCTCTCGCTCACCGAAGCAGGCAGCGATTATTACCAGCGTGCGACCCAGATACTCACCATGGTCGAGGAAGCCGAGACTTCGGCGGCGCAGGAGACCTCGGTCCCGCGCGGGACTCTGCGCATCGCCGCCTCGATCGGTTTCGGGGTTCGCCATCTCGATCGTGCGATCACGGGATACCTGCAGCGCTACCCGGGCGTGGAGGTGGACCTCACGCTTAACGACCGGGTGGTGGATCTGGTCGAAGAGGGATTCGATCTCGCCGTCCGCGTTGCCAAGCAAATAGACCCGGGGCTGGTCGCACGCCGGCTTACACGCGCGCGTACGGTGGCCTGTGCCTCATCCGTTTACCTGAAAAAGCACGGCACGCCAAAATCACCCGAACAACTCACCGGCCACAACTGCCTGACCTTCGCGTATTCGAGCTTGCACAACGAATGGCGCTTCAGGCGCAACGGCGTGGAGCAGACGGTTCGGGTTTCGGGCAACCTGCGCGGCAACAACGGCGACATCCTGGTCAATTCCGCGATCGAAGGCCTGGGTGTGATCCTCGAGCCCAGCTTTCTGGTGTTCGAGGCGCTGCGCCAAAGACGGCTGGTACGCATTCTTTCCGAATGGGAGGCTGATGAGTTCTCCGTGTTTGCGGTCTATCCCAATCGAAAGTATCTGCCGCCCAAGGTGCGCAGCTTTATCGATTTCCTCGTCGAGCGATTCGGTCCCGAGCCGTACTGGGATTTCCATGGCTAGAAGGAATCATGGCATTGACGGCCAGCTCAGGCGAATGCGCCGAACCGATTTGCGATCCACCGGGATTTGGCGCCCGCATAGACCTTCACGATGCATTTCGCAAAAGGCAAGCCGAATCTCACTCAACTCGGGCCACAGTCGGAAACCTCCGGTTTACTAAATCAACGTAAACGTCACGTTGACTGAATCAACCAGGACTTCAGGTTTGATCGCGCGGCGTCCTCTGGCCGCTGGGCCTTCGGTCAGGCGCACCAGTCCATACTGCTCCAACGTCTTCAGTGTTCTTGAAAGATTCGAGGCCTTGCGGCGGGTAAGTTTCTCCAGTTCCGCGATGGACTGGGGATGTTCTTTCGCAATGACTTTCAGCAGATGCCGGTTTTCCTCCGAAAACACGTTTGCCGCAGCCTTGAGCGAGGTGAACCAAAGCTTCGGCGCGGTGGAGCCGGGGCGAATCCGTCCAGCCGCCACTTCCAGCGTCCACTGCTTCATTGCCTCGTATGGGGCGATGCCGATATTCAGCCTAGTCATCTTCGTGCTCCCTCGGTACCCGGTCGACCTGGCGCCAGAAATCGCCAAGCAAGCCCTCCGGTGAATGAAATTCATACCCCCGGCCGGCATCATCCGCGTCGCGATGCCAATGATCGAAGGGCTTAGCTTTTTAAACCCGATGGGCATTGTCGAATCCGAGAACGCGCGTCCCGCTGCGATGGTGAAGGGACAAGGAATAGCGAACGCCATGCGGTGCCGCCTGGCTTGTCCCGGTCTTGCGCACCACGAATTTGACCTAATAGCCAAGCCTCTCGTCGACCACGAATGTCGCGCCATCGAGACTCAGCAAATGATCCCATCCGGATTCAACGGGCATACCTATCACT
This sequence comes from Betaproteobacteria bacterium, assembly GCA_016195915.1. GTDB lineage: Bacteria > Pseudomonadota > Gammaproteobacteria > Burkholderiales > SG8-39 > JADGRQ01. The sequence goes on from JACPYS010000028.1 coordinate 30,851, forward strand.
CTGTTGATAAGTATAACTGAAACTGAATCAGTGACTGCCGAACAGGTGGACCGGCGTTCGACTTGGGTGTAGGAGAGCGACGCGTCGAGCGGGATCGCGGCGCCAATTTGTAGCGCCAGTTTACGACATGCGCCAGAATGCGTCCCTCGGGAGGGTGCAGGAATGAAAATCGAGAAACTGAGAATCACGAACATCAAGCCGCGTTGCGTGGTCGCGCCCATGAAACTGCCGCTCGCCACCAGCACCGGCGCGATCGATGGCGCGCCGCTGGTGCTGTTGGACGTGGAAACCGACGGGGGCATCACCGGGCGTGCCTACCTGTTCGCAGTCGGTCGTCACAATCTCGCGCCGATCACGAAGTTGGTGGAGGCGATGGGCGAAATGCTCAAGGGCGACGCGCTCGCGCCGTTCGATATCGAGAAGAAGCTGCGCGCGAAGTACACTCTTCTCGGCGTACACAACATCGTGCTATTCGCAATGTCCGGGATTGATATGGCAGCGTGGGACGCGCTCGGCCAGGCGCTCGAGCAGCCCTTGGCGCGATTGCTTGGCGGCACGCCACGTCCGGCGCGGGCCTATAACTCCAAGGGACTTGGAATAATGCCGCCATCAAAGCTTGCAAGCGAGGCGAAGCAACTGGTCGACGAGGGTTTCGACGCTGTCAAGCTGCGGCTAGGCAGGCCGGAGGCGGATGACGATATCGGTGCGCTGCGCGCGGTGAAGAAGGCCATCGGGCCGAAGGTCACGCTGATGGCGGACTTCAACCAGGCATTGAGCGTGAACGAGGCGATCCGGCGCGGGCGCATGCTCGATGCGGAGGGCGGCCTGTTGTGGATCGAGGAACCGGTGCGCGCCGACGATTTCGCCGGCTGCGCGCGCGTGGCCGCCGAGGTTGCCACGCCGATCCAGATCGGCGAGAACTTCATGGGCCCCGAGCAGATGGCGCAGGCGCTCGCGGCCGGATCCTGCGACTTCGTAATGCCCGACGCGCAGCGCATCGGGGGCGTTACAGGCTTGATGCGCGCCGCTGCGCTCGCGCAGGCCGCCGGAGTGGAGATGTCGAGCCACCTGTTCCCCGAGACAAGTTGCCATCTGCTCGCGGTGACGCCGACGGCGCATTGGCTGGAGTATGTGGACTGGGCCGATGCGATTCTGGAGGAGCCTCTTGTCGTAAAGGACGGTTACATCCCGATCCAGGAGCGGCCGGGCCTCGGAATGAAATGGGATGAGAGCGCGGTGCGCAAGTACGCGCTCACCTGAAGCGAGGAGAGAGGAACACGATGGCGTCGTTCACCAGGCATTACCCGCATTGGCCGCGCGGGGTCCCGAAATCGCTGACGGTTCCGCGCACCAGCGTCTACTTCAACCTCGAGGTGAGCGCGAAACGCTACCCTGAGAAAACGTTCATCAACTATTACGAGAGCTGCCTGAGTTTTACCGAGGTGAAGCACCAGGTCGACGCGCTCGCCGGCTTCCTGCAACAGCGCCTGGGCGTCGCGCGTGGCGAGCGCGTGTTGCTCGATTTCCAGAACAGTCCGCAGTTCGTCATCGGCTTTTACGCGATTCTGCGCGCCGATGCGGTGGCGGTGCCCGTCAATCCGATGAGCCGCACGGAAGAGTTGCGCCACTATCTCGAAGACGCTGGCGCAAAGGTCGCCTTGGCGGGGCAGGAAGTGTGGGCACAGTTCGAACCGCTGCTAGGCGCGAGCGCGCTCACGCAGTGCGTGCTCGGCACCTACTCGGACTACATCGCCGCACGCACCGCTGTACCGGTTCCGGAGATCGTGCGTGCCGCGCGCGCGGTGCCCGTCCGCGAAGGGATCACCGCGTGGATGGATGCCATCGGACAGCAAATCGAGCCGGCCGCGCCGCTTGCGGGTTTCGACGACCTGGCAGTGATGCCCTATACCTCGGGAACCACCGGCAGGCCCAAGGGCTGCATGCACACGCATGGCACCGTGCTCTCGACCAGCACGATGGCGTGCTTCTGGCGCACCGCTACGAGCGAGGGTGTCACCCTCGGGGTGCTGCCGTTGTTCCACGTCACCGGCATGCAAGCGAACATGAACACGCCGGCGCAGCTCGGTGCGACCACGGTGCTGATGTCCCGCTGGGATCGTGAGGCGGCGGCGATGATGATCGAGCGCGCGAAAGTGACCAGCTTCACCGGCATTACCGCGATGATGGTTGACTTCCTCGCCAATCCGAATCTTCAGAAATACGATCTTTCTTCGCTCGATTCGGTGGGCGGCGGTGGTGCAGCGATGCCCGAGGCGGTGGCGCAGCGGTTGCAGGAAAAGATCGGATTGCCGTTCATCGAAGGCTATGGACTCACCGAAACCATGGCGCCATCGCACGTCAATCCAACCGACCGGCCCAAGAAACAGTGTGCCGGCATCCCATTTTTCGACACCGATTCACGCGTCATCAATATCGAGACCTACGCCGAATGCGGTCCGAACGAGGTGGGCGAGATCGTCACCTTCGGCCCGCAGGTGTTCAAGGGGTACTGGAACCAGCCGAAGGCGACGGAGGAAGCGTTCATCGAGCACGACGGCAAGCGGTTCTTTCGCACGGGCGACCTCGGTTACTACGATGAGGAAGGCTACTTCTTCATCACCGACCGGTTGAAACGCATGATCAATGCCTCCGGCTTCAAGGTGTGGCCGGCCGAAGTCGAGGCGATGCTCTACGCCCATCCGGATATCCAGGAGGCCTGCATCATTGGCACCGTGGATGCGTACCGTGGAGAAACGGTGAAGGCGCTGGTGGTGCCGAAGGCGGCAAGCCGCGACCGGCTCAAGCCCGAGGACATCACCGAATGGGCGCGCGAGAAGATGGCCGCTTACAAGGTTCCGCGCGTGGTGGAGTTCGTCACCGAGCTGCCGAGAACCGGAACCGGAAAAGTGTTCTGGCGCAAGCTGCAGGAAGAGGAAAACGCGAGGGCGAAGCGCGCGCGCAGCATTACTGCGCCTTGATCCCCGCAGCCCGCACCACCTTGCCCCAGCGCTCGTAGTCCGAGCGCATCATCGCCTGGATCTCGTCGGCGCTCTTGACCGAGCCTGGCAGGCTGCCTGAGTTCAGCAGGCGATCGGAAACCTCGGGCGATCGAAGCGCCTTGTTGATCTCGCTGTTGATGCGTTCGACGATCTCCCTGGGGGTTCCCGCGCGCACGTACGCGCCGTACCAGGGAACCAGCGCCGCTTCCGGAAAGCCCGCTTCCGCGATGGTCGGCACTTCGGGGAGGGCCGTTACGCGCTCGTGCGTGAACGTGGCCAGCGCCTTGAGCTTTCCGCTCCTGACGTGCGGCGCCGCGAGACCGAGCGCGACGATCTTGAAGTGCAACGCGCCGTTCAACAGGTCCGGAATTGCCGGCGGCTGACCCTTGTAGCCGATGTTGACCATCCTGATGCCGGCGACCTGGATGAACAATTCCGTCGACAGGTGATTCGATGAACCGGTTCCCGGATTGCCGAAGTTGAGCTGGCCGGGGCGGGCCTTCGCGTACTCGACGAACTCCTTCATCGAGTTTACCGGCAGCGTGGCCGGCACCACGGCAATGTTCTGGTTCCACACCACGATGCCCACGGCCTGGAAATCCCGCAGCGGGTCCCACGAAAGATTGCCGTAGATGGTGGGATTGGACAGGACCGCCGGGCCGGTGACGAGCCAGGTATAGCCGTCGGGCGCGCTCTTCGCGACCAGATCGGTGCCGATGTTGCTGTCCGCACCGGGTCTGCCCTCGACGAGGATCGGATGCCCCCAGCCGGCGGCGATCTTTTCCGTGATCGCCCGCGCCACGATGTCGACGATACCGCCGGTGGGGTAGGGCACGATCACCCGCACCGGCTTCGAGGGATAGCCCTGCGCAAGCGCTGTCTGCGCGGCGACGAGGAGCAACATCGCAGCAAGCATTCGTCTCATCAACGCGCCCTCCATGGGTTGCGCTCGTTTCAATCGGCCTTGATGTTGCGTTCCTTGACGACTCGGCCCCATTTCTCCATGTCGGCGCGGATGAATTTGTCGAAGTCCTGCGCGCTCCCGCCGAGTGGCAGCGCGCCGAGAACGTCGAAGCGCTCGATCGTCTCGGGCAACCTGAGAATCTGGTTCACCTCTGCATTCAGGCGCTCGACGATCTCCTTCGGGGTTGCGGCGGGCGCGAGCAGGCCGAACCAGGCAAACGCGTCGACCGCCGCGTAACCGGCCTCCGCGAAAGTCGGCACCTCCGGCAATTGCGGCATGCGTCGCGTCGCGACGACCGCGAGCGCGCGCAACTTTCCCGCCTTGACGTGCGGCAGCGGTGTGCCGAACGCATTCATGCCGGCGCCTACCCGCCCGCCGAGCAGGTCGTTCACCGCAGGCGCGTCGCCCCGGTAGGGGACGTGCGCAAGCGGGATGCCCGAAGTGGCGGCGAGCAACTCGACGGCGAGGTGCGGCCCGCTGCCGTTTCCGGGGCTGCACACCGTGGCCGACAGTGGATCGGATTTCGCCAGCGCGAGGAATTCCTTCACCGTTCTTGCGGGCGAGGCAACGGGCACCGAGAACAGGATCGGCAGCATCACGGTGTGCGCTACCGACGCGAAATCGCCGACGGTGTCGTAGGGAAGCCTGCCGTAGAGCGCCGGATTGACCGTGTGCGGCGCGGCTACCCACAGCAGCGTGTAGCCGTCCGGGGCGCTTCTCGCCACGAATTCGGTCGCGATGCGGTTGTTGGCGCCTGGCTTGTTCTCGACCAGCACCGTCTGGCCCAGGCGTGCGGCGAGGCGCTCGCCCACGATGCGCGCGGTGACGTCGTTGGTGCCGCCGGCAGCGTACGGCGATATCAGCCGTATCGGCTTGGCGGGCCAGGATTGCGCGAGCGCGGCGTGCGCGGCCAGGGCGATCGCGAGCGCTGCCATATGGATGACGAATTTCATGACACTCCCTTGAGCAACAGCTTGGCGATATTCAACTGGTGGATCTGGCTGGTGCCTTCATAGAGGCGAAACAGGCGCACGTCGCGATACAGCCGCGGCACCGCGCCGCCGATATCTTCGCAATACCCCGCGCCGCCGAGGATCTGCACCGCGCGATCCGCCACCCGGCCGCACATCTCGCTTGCGTAGTACTTGCACATCGAGACCTCCAGCGTGACATCCTCGCCCCGATCGCGCTTGCGCGCCGTATCCAGAATCAGCGCGCGTGCGGCCTCGATCTCGACCTTGCAGTCGGCGAGCATCGCCTGCACCAGCTGGAACTCGCCGATCGCCTTGCCGGATTGTCTTCGCGTGCGCGCGTGGGCAAGCGATTCATCGAGCAGGCGGATCGCAGGCCCGGTGCACAGGGAAGCGAGGTTGATGCGCTGCTTGTTGAGCGACTTCATCACCGAGGCGAATCCGCGGCCCGGGACGCCACCGAGCACGCTCGAATTCGGCACGCGGCAGTTCTCGAAATAGACTTCGGAAACCGGCGAACCCTCCTGCCCCATTTTCTTGTGCGGTTTGCCCGTCGAGAGTCCCGGCGTCCCACGCTCGATGAGAAAAGTCGTGGTACTGGAGGCGCCGTGTTTGCCGGGGTCGGTACGCGCAATGACCGTGAACACGTCTGCGATCGGGGCGTTGGTGATATAGCGCTTGGTACCATTGAGGACAAAGCCTCCATCGTCTTCGACGGCCGTCGTCGCCAGTCCGCCGAGCAGATCCGAGCCCGCTCCCGGTTCGGTCACCGCAAGGCAGCCGGTCATTTCGCCGGAGGCAAGCCGCGGCAGGTAGGTGCGCTTTTGCTCCGCGGTGCCGTCCTGAATGATGGCTTCCGCGCCGATGCCGGTATTGGTACCGCAGCGCGCGCGGAACGCCACCGAGCACCGGGAGATCTCCATGTTGGCGAGACACAGCTCCTCGGTCGTGAGTCCCGCGCCGCCGTATTCCTCGGGAATGCTCCACCCGAATAGCCCGAGGCGGCGCATTTCGTCGACGATGGGCTCCGGGATCTCGTCGCGTTCCTCGACCAGCGCCTCGTTCGGAATCGCAGTCTCGCACACGAAGCGGCGGGTGCTGACGAGCAGCGCTTCGAGTCTGGAGGGGTCGCGGATCATGCGGCTATTGTAGTGAAACGCCCGCGGTGTCCGGTTTCGATATGCCGCGCTCGCGCGTAGCATTCGGGCAACGGAGGTGGAAACATGGATTTCGAGATTTCGCCGCGCGCCCGCGAGTGGCATGAACGGCTGCAGGTTTTCATGCAACGCGAGGTGCTGCCTCGCAACCGGGAGTGGGTGCAGTGCGTTGCGCGCGAGGGGAAGCCGGCCGCATTCCTGCCGGATCTTCAGGCCAGGGCCCGCGCCGAAGGCTTGTGGAACCTCGGCCTCCCCGAACTCGCAGCCGACGAACCCGGAACTCGCCTCACCAACCTCGAGTACGCGCCGCTTGCCGAAGCCATGGGCCGGCTGTTCTGGGCGCCGGAAGTGTTCAATTGCCAGGCGCCCGACGTGCCCAACATGATCGCGCTGCAGAACTGCGCGAACCCGGAGCAGAAGCAGCGCTGGCTTTCCCCCTTGCTGGAAGCGAAGACGCGCTCCTGCTTCGGCATGACCGAGTCTGCGGTCGCATCGTCAGACGCAACCAACATCGCCACCCGAATTGAACGCCGGGGCGGCGAATACGTCATCAACGGCGACAAGTGGTTCATCACCGGCGCGGCCCACCCGCGCTGCACGCAGATCATGCTGATGGGGGTGACCGATGCAGGTGCCGATCGCACGCGCCGGCACAGCATGGTGATGGTGCCGATGGACGCCCCGGGTGTGCGTCTGGTGCGCGCGTTGCGTTGGATGGGGTGCGAGGACCATGTTGCGCCGATCGGCGAACTGGAATTCCGCGATGTGCGCGTGCCTGTCGAGAACCTGCTCGAGCGGGAGGGTGCAGGTTTCAAAGTGGCACAAGTGAGGCTGGGTCCTGCGCGCGTGCACCACTGCATGCGCTCGATCGGCATGAGCGAGGTGCTGGTGGAGCTGATGATGGCGCGCGCGGCCGAGCGCAGGGCATTCTGGCGGCAGGTGATTGAGTACGACACGGTGCAGCGCTGGATCGCCGAATCGCGCATCGAACTCGAGCAGGCGCGGCTGCTCACGCACCGCTCGGCGTGGCGCCTCGACCGCGAAGGCCATCACGGCGCCTGGCGCGACGTTTCGCTCATCAAGGTGGCAGTGCCCAACATGTTCCAGAAGATCGCCGACCGCGCGATCCAGGTGTTCGGCGCGATGGGCGGGTCGGATGACACGCCGATCCACCAGGCGCTCGCCTGGGCGCGGCTGCTCAGGATCGGAGACGGACCCGACGAAGTCCACCTGCGGCAGATTTTCAAGCTGGAGGCGCCGCCTGCGTGGAAAATAGCGGATTCACCCTATATCACCCGACCGGAGGAGACCCGATGATTTCCCGTAGATTGTTTCTTGCCGCCGTCCTCGGGGCGGCATTGCTCGCCGGATGCGCCGCCCCCGGAGAGCGCCAGGGAGACGACCTCCCGGCAATCGTCTTCGTGCATGGCAATGGCGATACCGCCGCCCTGTGGCACACCACGATCTGGCGATTCGAATCGAATGGCTACGATCGACGGTTGCTGCACGCAATCGATTTCGCCAATCCGCTCGCCCGCGCCGACGATGCGGCGGCGCAGGAGAATCGTTCCTCAGCGGCGCAACAGCGCGAAGAACTTGCCGCGAAAGTCGCCGAAGTCAAACGCGTGACCGGCCGCGCCAAGGTTGCGCTGGTGGGCAACTCGCGAGGTGGCAATGCGATCCGCAATTACCTCAAGAACGGAGGCGGCGCGGCGCATGTGTCGCACGCGGTGCTCTCCGGCACGCCCAATCATGGCGTACGCGCCGCCGATGACGGCCTCGGCAACGAATTCAACGGCAGGGGACCCTTCCTCACCCAGCTCAATGCTGGCGCAAACGAGGTGGTCGAGGGTGTGAAGTTTCTCACTCTTCGCAGCGATACCAACGACAAGTATGCGCAACCCGACGGCCGTTTCCTCGGACAGCCGGGCAAGCCGACCAACGTGTCCTATGAAGGACCCGCGCTGAAAGGCGCAGAAAATGTCGTGCTTCCCGGGCTCGATCATCGCGAGGTTGCGTTTCATCCGCGTGCGTTTGCCGAGATGTACCGCTTCATCGCCGGCCGGGCGCCGCGGCAACTCGACATGGCGCCCGAAGCGACGATCATATTGAACGGCAAGCTGAGCGGCTACGCCAATCGCGGGCCCACGAATCTTCCGCTTGCGGGCGCGCAACTTGAGGTATTCGAGGTTTCCGCTTCAAGCGGTGAACGGATCGCGCGCGTTCACGCGAAGACGATTGGCTCCGACGGCCTATGGGGACCACTGAATGCTCGCCCGGAGGCGTATTACGAATTCGTCATCACCGCGCAGGGATATCCGGTCACCCACATTTATCGTTCGCCGTTCGCACGCTCGAGCGAGTTCGTGCACCTGCGTCCCGCGGCGAGTGCGCCCGCAGGACAGAGCAGCACGGTGAGCATCACCCGCCCGCGCGGCTACCTCGGCCACGGGCGCGACACCTTTACCATCGACGGCAAGGTTCCGCCGGGAGTCAACGAGGGCGTGCCGGGCGTCTCGTTCGCGACCTTGAAACTCGATGATCCGCCGTCGCGCGCCGTTGTGGCGGTGTTTAACAAGGAAAGAATCACCGTGCGCAACTGGCCGGCCGCGCACGCGGTCATCGCCGAGTTTCACGACTGAAGCGGGTCGTTTACTTGAGTCCGAGGCCGAGCGACTCGAGTTCCTGAATCTCGCCGACGGCGAATCCCCAGTCGGCGAGCGCCTCGCGCCCGCCTTCTCCGCGCTCGGGCGGCTTGCGCGCCACGCCGCCCGGGGTGCGGGAGAAACGCGGCGCCGGCGCCGGTTGAGGCACCCCGGCGACTTCCACGAATGCGCCGCGCGCCACGTTATGCGGGTGCGCGCGCGCCTCGCTGAAAGTCAGCACCGGTGCGAAGCACGCATCGGAACCCTCGAACGCCGCGCACCATTCGTCACGCGTTTTCGATTTGAACACCGCGGAAAAGCGCGCGCGCAATTCGGGCCAGCCCACTCGCTCGTGCTGCTTCGGCAGCACCTCGGAGGCGAGGCCGAGCCGGCCGAGAAGATCCGCGTAGAACTTGGCCTCGATCGAGCCGATGGCAACGTACTTCCCATCCTTCGTTTCGTAGGTGTCGTACCACGGAGCGCCGCCGTCGAGGATGTTGACGGCACGCTGTTCGCTCCAGCTCTTACTGGCGAGGAATCCGGAAAACATGGCTGCGAGGATCGACGCGCCTTCCACCATCGCCGCGTCGACCACCTGTCCCTGGCCGGTGCGCTGCGCGTTGAGCAGCGCCGCGGAGATGCCGAAGGCGAGCAGCATCCCGCCGCCCCCGAAATCCCCCAGCAAGTTTAGCGGCGGTACCGGCGCTTCGCCCGCGCGCCCGATCGCGTGCAGCGTGCCTCCGAGCGCGATGTAATTGATGTCGTGCCCCGCGCGCGCGGCCAGCGGACCGTCCTGGCCCCAGCCGGTCATGCGTCCGTACACGAGCCGTGGGTTGCGCGCGAGCAGAACTTCCGGCCCGAGACCGAGCCGCTCCATCACCCCGGGCCGGAATCCCTCAATGATCGCGTCGGCACGCGCCGCGAGCGCGACCGCGGCCTGCGCACCCGACGGCGATTTCATGTCGAGCGTCACCGAGCGCTTGCCGCGCATCATCACGTCCATCCAGCGCTCGCGCTTGAGGCCGAGATCGGAGTTGCCGGGACGGTCGACGAGCAGCACATCGGCGCCCATGTCCGCGAGCATCATGCCGCCGAACGGCCCGGGGCCGATCGCCTCGAATTCAAGTACCCTGATGCCGGAAATAGGGCCCATGAGAAGAAAGTTATCTTCTAGCCGTGGAACTTCGGCGCGCGCTTTTCGAGGAACGCCGCGAGTCCTTCACCACCCTCGTCGCCATAAAACGATTCGGCGAACGATTCGCGTTCCCGCTCGAGATGCTGCGCGAGGTCCTGTGTCGGGGCTTCGCACAACAGCCGCTTGGTGCGTCCGATCGCACGCGTCGCGCCCTCGGAGATTTCGCGCGCCCAGGCGAGCGCCTCGTCCCTCGCACCGCCGGGCTTCACGACGCGGTTGACCACCCCATGTGCGGCGAGGCGCGCGGCTTCGACAGGCTTCGCGGTAAATGCAAGCTCGTTCGCCAGTTGTGCAGGCAGTGCGCGCGCAATCAGCCAGGACCCGCCGCCATCCGGATTCACGCCGATTTTCACGTAGGAGAGAGTGAACACGGCATCCTCGGCCGCGACCACCAGATCGCATCCGAGCGCGATCGAGAATCCGGCCCCCGCGGCATGACCTTCGACTGCCGCGATCACCACTTTGCCGATACCGCGCAGGGTGCGCGCGAGCTCGTTGACATGGTTGATGCGCTCGAACATCGCTTCGCGCGGTTTGCTGGCGCGCATTTCTGCGAGCGATTTCAGGTTGCCACCCGCGCAAAAGTGCTTGCCTTCACCGCGCAGCACCACGGCCCCGAGCGTATCGTCTTCGTCGGCAAGGCGCAGCGCGCGCGTGAGCTGATCCGAGACCCCCGGCGTGAGCGCGTTGCGTTGCGCCGTGTTGTCGATCACCAGCTCGAGCACCCGCCCGTGGCGCGCCTCGACAACGCGTGGCTCATTGGCCGACATGGTTCGCCCCGGTGTTGCGCTTCAGTGCATGCCGAGGGCGGCCTCGATGTTGCGGACCATCGCCACCAGGCGCGGCCCGATTTCTTCCTCGAGCTGGCCCTTTTTCAGCAGGAAGGCCGGCACGCTGCAATTGAAGGCGACGATCTCGCCGTCGACCGTTCGGCGCATCGGCACGCCCACTGCATAGATCTCGCGTCGCAGGTCGCCCGTCGCCACGCAAAAGCCGCGCTCGCGGATGTCCTCCAGCGCCTTGTCCATCTGCGGCTTGTACTTGCGCTGCATCTCGGGCTGCTTGACCTTCATCTGGTTGAGCAGCGCCTCGCGCTCAGCCGGCGTACAGGCGGCGATATAGGCGCGCCCGATCGCGCCCTGGGCGATCGGCAGCGAGGTGCCGATGTCGGGCAGCGTGGTGATGCCATTTCCGCTGCGGCTCGATTCGACATACACAATGTTCAGACGGTCGCGGATGCCCATCGACACCGAGCCATGCGTTTGGTCGGCCAGTTCCTTCATGTGCTGGCGCGCGACTTGGCGCACGCTCATCGAAGCGAGCAGCGGATAGCCGATCGAGAGCACGGCCGAGCCGAGCTGGTATTTCCCCAGGCGCATGTTGTGGCGCAGGTAGCCGAGCTTGGTAAGCGTATAGGTAAGGCGGGATACGGTCGGCTTGGGCAACCCCGTGCGCACCGAGATTTCCTTGTTGCCGAGCATCGGCTCGAGCGGGGTGAAACAACGCAGCACTTCGAGCCCGCGCGCAAGCGTCGTGGCGAACTGCCGGTCGCCCTCGTGCTCGTAGCTGTAGCCCCGAACCTGCGCGGAAAGCGGTGCGTTGGACTCTGGTGCGCCCATGGGAACTCCCTCCTGGTATGGTGCCGCGCCGGTCGCCTTCGAGCGGCGTCGCGATGAGATTTGTTTCATTTCGATATTCGGTCGGGGAGGTTTGAAAGTCAACTTAGTCATATCTATTTTCGCATAGCGAAACAATAGACAATGCTTGTGGTAAGGATTATCAGGCGCCGAAAGTGGATTAGGCTGGACATTTGCCCAGACGAGGCCACCTTACATGCCGAACCCGATGTTTGATCTCTCCGGTCAGATCGCGCTGATTACCGGCTCCACCAAAGGCATCGGCAAGTCCATCGCGTGGGAACTCGCGCGTGCCGGCGCAAAGGTGGCGATTTCCAGCCGCAAGGCGGACGCCTGCGAGGCCGTGCTCGCGGAGTTCCGCAGCGAGGGGCTGACCGCCATTGCCAGGCCGTGCAACGTATCGCACAAGGATGAACTCCGGGCGCTGGTGGATTTCACGCTCGCCGAGTGGGGCCGCATCGACATCGCGGTGTCCAATGCCGCCGTCAACCCCTATTACGGTCCGTTGAGCGGTTTGAGCGATGAGGTGTTCGACAAGACCATGAACGCTAACGTCAAGTCGAATCTCTGGCTGGCGAACATGGTGATGCCGGGCATGGCCGAACGTGGCGGCGGCTCGGTGATCATGGTCGGATCGATCGCCGGACTCCTTGCCAATACCGTGGTCGGGATCTACGGCATCTCCAAGGCCGCCGACCACCATCTGGTCAGGAACCTCGCGGCCGAGTGGGGACCGAAGAACGTGCGTGTCAACGCGATCGCGCCGGGATTGATCCGGACCGATTTCGCGCGCGCACTATGGACGGACGAAAAGCGCCGTACGGAGCGCGAAGCCGCCACGCCTCTGCGCAGGCTCGGGGAGCCCGCGGACATCGGCGGCATCGCGGTATTCCTTGCCTCGAAGGCCGCGGCCTTCATTACGGGCCAGACCATCGTTGCCGATGGCGGGGTGACGATTCTGTAGCGTCACCGTGCCCTGCCGCATTGCCTCACTTTCCGTGACGTGTGACAATATTTGGATGTTACCTGCTGCCCGCCGCCGCGGACGCCCCGCCAAGCCCGATGCGTTGAGCCCGGCGGAGCGCACGCGGCGCTACCGCGAACGCCGCCGCGCGCTCGGCCTGAAGGCGCGCGTGGTGTGGACCCCGGCCGATGTTCCGCCGGCCCGCGGAGACTACCCGTCGCTCGATCGGCTGCGTGAAGCGCGCCGGCGCGCGCGGGAGCGCACCGCGCGCGGCGCGGCGATCGAAGTATTGCGACGCCTGGGCAGCCGCGGGGTGCGCGCCGGCGTATTCGGTTCGCTTGCTGCGGGACGCTTCGGCCTGCATTCGGACGTGGATTTTCTCGTGACCGATTGTCCACCCGCGTTGCGATACCGTATTGAGGCGGATATCGAGGATCGCATGCAGGGCATACCCTTCGATGTTGCCTATGCCGACGAGATGCGCGAGCCCTGGCGCGCTCGCGCGCTCGCGGAGCTGCGGGATGCGTCCGCTCTTCGCTGAAATCGCGGCGGCGCTCGACAAGGCCGCGGCCGAGGCCGATCGCGCAAAACGCGCTGCCGAGCGCTTGTCGCGCTCCCGCGCCGATGCGCTCGGGCAATGGATCCATGTCACTGCCGTCGCGAGCGGTATCGAACATGCGTACAGCGGCATGGAACACGCGTTCAAGATCATTGCGGCCGAAATTGACGGCGCGGTGCCTGCGGCCGAGGACTGGCACGCGCGCCTGTGCGCCCTCATGTTCACGCCTGTTCCAGGCTGCCGGCCCGCGGTGTTTCCCGAGGCATTGCGCGGCGACCTCGACGATCTGCGCGCGTTCCGGCACCGCGTACGCAACCTCTACGGCAGCGAATTGATTGCGGCGGTAGTGACAGAAAAGGCGGCGCGCGCGCCGGCGATCGTGGCGCGGGTGCGCCGTGCCCTGCGCGCATTCGAGTCCGCGGTAACCCGACCTTCGACCCGCCGGAGGACTCCGGTGCGTGCACGCCGCACGCCCCCCGGGGAATCCACCTCTTCGAGCAGTTGATCCTCGATCACGCGCGCATCTTCACGGCGCGATGATCTCGAACCACGGCTCGAAGCTGTCGAACAGCGTGAACAGCTCGGCGAATTTCTTCGGCTCGCCCGAGATGCTCATTTCCCCGGCCGCCAAGCGCTCCTTGACGTCCGCCCGGCCCAGCGCGATCGCCGGCAACAGCGCACGCGGCAGCCGCACCGAGGCGTCCGCGTCCGCCGCCTGTTCGCCCGCGGTGTAATCCAGCACGCCGTTGCGAACGCGCAGCGTGCAGCGCTCGCCGCTGTCGGAAAACTCGAAGTTGAGCGTGATCGGGCGCCCGGCGGCCTTCGGCCCGTTCAGGCGCACCGCGAGGAAATCGAAGAACATCGCCAGCGACATGCTGCGCGCCACGTCGGGCGCAAATCCGCGCGCGCCCGGACGTTTGCGGATTCCCGCGCGCAGCTCCATCGCGCCGGTCAGGTAGAAGTTGCGCCAGATCGCGCTCTCCGCCTGGTAGCCGAGCTGCTCCATCGCGTCGGCCGCCAGTTCCCGCGCCCGCTGGTTGCCCGAATCCGCAAACACGACGTGGGAGAGCACTTCGGCCACCCACCGGTATTCGCCTTGTGCGAGATGCCGCTCGGCGCGCGCGATCACCGCGTCGGCACCGCCCATGTACTCGACGTATTTCTTCGCCGCGTCTTCCGGCGGCAGCGGGTTGAGATGCGCGGGGTTCGCGTCGAACCAGCCGAGGTACTTCTGGTAGACGGCCTTGGCGTTGTGGCTGACCGTGCCGTAATAGCCGCGGTTGTACCACTCGCGCGCAAGCGTTTCCGGCAGCGCGAGTTCCTCGGCAATCTCATTCATGGACCGGCCGTGGTTGGCGAGGCGCAGCGTCTGGTCGTGGATGTAGCGATAGGCGTCCGCGTGCCGCGTGATGTACCGTGCGATGTGCGCGCCGCCCCAGCGCGGCCAGAAGTGTCCGGTGAACATCACCTCCGAGTGCTCGCCGAACAGACGCAGCGCTTCGCGCAGGTAATGCGCCCAGGCGCTCGCGTCGCGTACCTGCGCGCCGCGCAGGGTGTAGAAATTGTGCAGGCTTGCATTGGCGTTCTCGGCCAGGTGCAGTGTGCGCAGCTGCGGCAGGTGAAAGTTCATCTCCGCCGGCGCCTCGGTATCGGGTGTCAGCTGAAACACGAATGTCACATCGCCGATTTCCACTTCCTCACCCGTGCGGGTAATGGTGCGGGTCGGGGCAATCAGCGACAGCGTGCCGGTGGAGGTCGCCTTGCCGATCCCGGCGTCGAGCTGACCGCAGGCGCAGCGCGGCAGCAGGTTGCCGTACATATAACCGGCGCGTCTGCCCATCGCCACGCCGGCAAACAGGTTCTCGCTGATGGCATGCTTGATGAAACCTTCGGGGGCGATGATCTGCACGCGCCCGGCACGTACCTCGGCCTCGTCGACGACGCCGCGCACGCCGCCGAAGTGGTCGGCATGGCTGTGGGTGTAGATCACCGCGATCACGGGCCTTTTCGGCCGGTGCCTGAAGTAGAGCTCGAGCGCGGCGCGCGCCACCTCGGTTGAAATCAGCGGGTCGACCACGACCACGCCATCGGAGGTCTCGATGAAGCTGATGTTGGAGATGTCAAAACCGCGCACCTGATAGATGCCCGGGGTCACCTCGAACAGGCCGCAGTGCAGGTTGAGCAGCGCATTGCGCCACAGGCTGGGGTTGACGGTGTCGGGTGAATCACCGTCGAGAAACGCGTAGCAGCGCAGATCCCAGACAGTCTTGCCCTCGGCGTCGGTCACGACGAGGTCGCGCGCGCTTTCGATCCTGCCGCGCGCGGCGAATTCGAAATCCTCCCGATCCGAAAAATCCAATCCGGTCCGCGCCGCCGCATTGGCTGCGCGCGTGGCGGCGCTCGCGTCCTTCACGCTACGCGCCGCGCCGCGCGGATGAATTCGACGGCCTTCTCGCCGATCATCATCGAGGGCGCGTTGGTGTTGCCGCCGATCAGCGTCGGCATGATCGATGCGTCGGCGACGCGCAAGCGTTCGATGCCGCGGACGCGCAGTCGCGGATCCACCACCGCCATCTCGTCCACGCCCATCTTGCAGCTGCCGACCGGGTGGTACACGGTATCGGAGCGCTCGCGCAGCATCTGCTCGAGGTCCGTGTCCGACGCCGGCGGTATGCCGTACAGGCCGCGCGTGCGGAACGGCGCGAGCGCAGGCTGCTCGAGAATCCGCTGCATCAGGCGCGCGCCCCGCGAGAGCGTCGCCAGGTCATCCGCGTGCGAGAGGAACGCCGGGTCGATGCGCGGCGGCGCCAAAGGGTCTGCGCTCGCAAGACCCACCGATCCGATGCTTTTCGGGCGCAGCACGCAGACGTGGCACGAGAACCCCAGGCGGAAATGGCGTTTGCGTGCGTGATCATCGACCAGACCGGTTACGAAATGCAGCTGCACGTCCGGACGCTCCAATGCCGGGTCGGTCTTGAGAAAGCCGCCCGCTTCGGCGAAATTGCTGGCGAGCGGCCCCGTGCCCGAGCGGCGGAATTCGCCCCAGGCCCTCGCCATGTTGAACAGGCCACGCGGCGAAAACCCGAGGAGGTCGGTGCGGGGCGATTCGTAGCCGGCGATGAAATCGATGTGATCGCGCAGGTTCCTGCCGACGCCGGGAAGTTCGTGCACCTGCGCGATGCCGTGCGGCGCCAGTTCTGCGCGCGGCCCGATGCCGGAAAGGAGCAGCAACTGCGGCGAGCCGAACGCGCCCGCCGCGACGATCACTTCCGCGGCGGCATTCAGGACCGTGCGGCCCCGGGCTCCCGCGACTTCCACGCCGGTGCAGGTCTTTGCCTCGAGGATCAGACGGCTTGCGTGAACCTGAGTAAGGACCTTCAGGTTCGGCCGCGCTTCGGCGCCGCGCAAATAGGCGTGCGCCGCGCTCCACCGCCTGCCCGCCTTTTGCGTCACCTGATAGATGCCGACGCCCTCCTGCTCGGCGCCGTTGAAGTCCGCGTTCCTGCGAAAGCCTGCCTGCACGCCGGATTCGACGAAGGCATGCGACATCGGGTGCGCAGAGCGTGCGTCGGCGACATTGAGCACTCCGCCCGTGCCGTGGAATTCATCCGCACCGCGCTCGTTGTGCTCCATGCGCTTGAACACCGGCAGCAAGTCCGGCCACCCCCAGCCCGGATTGCCGAGCGCCGCCCAGTCGTCGTAGTCCTTCGCATGTCCACGGATGTAAATCATCGCGTTGATCGAGCTCGATCCGCCGAGCACCTTGCCGCGCGGCTGGTAACCGCGCCGGCCGTTCAACCCGGGCTGTGGGACCGTCTCGAACGCCCAGTTGTACAGGCTCGACGGAAGCATGATCCCGGCGCCAAAAGGAATTTCGATCAGCTGCGAATCGTCATTCTTGCCTGCCTCGACGAGGCACAGCTTGACCGCCGGATCTTCCGTCAGCCGCGCCGCGAGCGCGCATCCGGCGGATCCGGCACCCACCACGATGTAATCGAAATCCATTCTTCCTCCCCCGGTTCGAACGGCTAGAATCCCGCCCCATGGAAACATTTCGTGCATTTCGCGTCTACGACGACGGCAAGTTCGGCAGCGGGCGCGCGGTGACGATGTCGCGCGCCGAACTCGACAGAGGCAGCGTGGTGGTGCGCACGGCGTTCGCCAGCGTCAATTACAAGGACGCGCTCACCGCGCTTGGCAAGGCGAAGATCGCCCGCAAGTTCCCGCTGGTAGCCGGCATCGACCTCGCCGGTACGGTCGAGTCTTCGCAAGACGCGCGCTTCAAGGCGGGCGACGAAGTAATCGTTCACAGTTTCGGCCTGGGTGGCGAGCACGACGGCAGCTACGCGGACGTAGGCCGTTTTCCCGCCGAGTGGGTGGTACCGTTGCCCAAGGGCCTGACGCTGTTCGATGCAAGCGCGCTGGGCGTTGCCGGCCATACCGTGGGTGTCGGGATTGACCTGATGCAGTTGAACGGGCTCACGCCGGACAAGGGCAAGGTTCTGGTGAACGGAGCAACCGGCGGGGCGGCAAGCGTGGCGATAGACATCCTCTCCGGGCTCGGGTTCCATGTGGTCGCGCTGACCGGCAAGATGAATGAAGCGGATTACCTGCGTTCCCTCGGTGCGGCCGAAGTGATTGACCGCCATTCGATGAATTACGGCACCAAACCGCTCGAAGCGGCCATGTGGGCGGGCGCGGTCGATTCGGTGGGTGGCGAGCAGCTTGCGTGGTTGATCCGCACCATGCAGCGCGAGGGCGTGATCACGGCATTCGGCAATGCGAGCGGCAACGAGTTCAAGGGCAACGTGCTGCCGTTCATCCTGCGCGGCGTGCGCGTGCTCGGCACCAACGTGGACAATCCGCTCGAAGGAAAAAAGCGCATCTGGCAGCGCCTGGCGACGGACCTCAAGCCGCGCTGCCTCGAGCGGATCGCGCGGCGCATCCGCTTCGATGCGCTGCCGCAGGCGTTCGACGACTTGCTCGCGGCACGCATGCGCGGGAGGCAGGTGGTCGATTTCTCGCTCCGATGATCGCGTCACCGCGCTGCGCGTGTGCATGAGTAGAATGTAGGCGCGGTGCGAACTGCAGGTCAAGCGCGGGTGCGACTGCGACCCGATCGAGGAGGAGGAGGCATGTCGAATCTCATTCGCCTGCTGGCGTTGCTGGCGGCGGTTGCGTCGGTTCCCGCAGCGCTCGCGCAAAAGGAATATCCCGCGGGCAAGGTGGTCAAGCTGGTGGTGCCGTTTCCCGCCGGGGCAAGCACGGACGCGGTCTCCCGCCTGGTTGCACAGAGGCTGGGCGAGGCGCTGGCCACACCGGTGATCGTGGACAATCGTCCGGGCGCGTCGGGGATCATCGGCTCGGAGATCGTGGCGAAAAGCGCACCCGACGGGCTTACGCTGATGTTCACCATCGGCGCGCCGCTGGTGATGAATCCGATCACTTACCGAAAGCTGCCCTACGATGCGGATCGCGATTTCATGCCGGTGGCGCAGATCGCCACGCTCACCTCGTTCCTGGTCGTCACCCCCGCGTTTCCGGCGAAGGACATCAGGGAATTCATGGCGCTGGCGAAGGCAAAATCGCGCCGCATCACGTTCGGCTCCTTCGGCACCGGCACCGGCGGGCACGTGGCGGGTGAGTTCTTCAACAAGGTCTATGGCACGGCAATGGACCATGTGCCCTACAAAGGCGTTGCCGATGCGGTGCGCGACGTGATTACCGGGCAGATCGATACCATGTTCATCGACCTCACCACCGCCGGTCCGCTGATCAAGTCGGGCAAGCTTCGTGCACTCGCCGCGGTCGGCACGGTGCGCGCGCCCGCACTGCCGAACGTGCCGACCTTCGCAGAGTCGGGTTTTCCGGGCCTCGAGCGCATGAGCAAGGGTTGGTACGGTCTGCTCGCGCCGGCGAAGACGCCGCGCCCGGTGCTCGAGCGCCTGGCGAAGGAGGCCGAAAAGATCGTGCGCTCGGCCGACACGGCGGCCAGGTTCGCCGAATGGGGCCTCGAACCGGCCGGAATGGCGCTGGAAAAATTCTCCGAGCAGATACGCGCCGAGCGCTCGATCAACCGCAAGATCATCGACGAGATCGGCGGCATCACGCTCGAGTGATCCAAACATCACGCTCGAGTGATCCAAACATCACACTGGACTGAGCCAGACTCGCTTACGCGCGAGCCCGTGTGGTTTCCAGTCCGAGATACCCGCTGAGCATGCGCGCGAGCTCGGCTTCGAGCCGCCGGTCGGCGAGCACCAGCGGGCCCGGGTCGTTCAGCACGGCGTTCACCAGGGTGCCGTAGAGCACCTGCATGGCGAAGCGCACACGCGCCGCGCGCGCGAGGCGCGGCAGGCGTCCCAGGCGCGGCGCAAGCAGGGTCACGACATCGCTGGCGAACGCCATGCCCACGCGTTTGAGCGGTGTCCAGGATTTCGGATGCGTCGACGCGTGCTTGAGCGTGGCGCGAATGAAGCCGCGATCGTTGCGAAACAGCGCAGTGACATGAGCAGTCACCTGCGCGACGATTCTCCCGGCCGCCAGAGCGCTCACCCGCTCCGGGTCGAACTCGCTGCGCGCGGCCTCCCGCCACTCGGCAATGACCAACTCCTGCAGCACCGCGAAATACGCTTCCTTGTCGCGGAAGCGGCCATAGAAGGAGCCGACCGAGAGCCCGTTGGCGGAGGCCAGTTCGGCGATCGACATCGACTCGAAGTCACCCTCGTTCAGCAGCCTGCGGCCGGTGCCGAGCAGCGCGTCTCGGGTGGCGAGCGCCCGCGGCTGGACCGCCCGCAGCAACCCGGTTTGCCGGATGTGGCGGCGCAGCACGCGCTTCGCGCGAGGTGAGGGAGCCATCATATTTGTTGACGCAGGACAAAAATTCGAATTAGGATTCGAAAATAGTAATCGTTTCGGGGCCGGCAGGTCAACCGAGGAGGAGATGGACGATGAAGCTGTTTCGCGTGGCATCGGCGATGGTCCTTGCGCTCGTTGCGGGAGGCGGCGCATGGGCGCAAGGCAAGGGAGAGTCGGTCAAGTTCCAGGACTACCCCGGGATCGGCAACATGCTGGTGCGGGTGGCGATCAGCAAGGGCTATTGCGACAAGTACGGCATCAAGTGCTCCCTGCAGCCGATTCCATCGGGGCCGCTCGGTGCGCAGGCGATGCTCGCCAAGAGCATTGACGCGTCGTTCATCCCGGCCGAAATCATGGTCGGCGCGATCACCAAGGGCGCGAAGATGAAGATGGTCGTCGGCGGCGCGGTCGCCAACACCGCCAACCTGATCGCGGGCAATCACACCCCGGTGCCGAATGCGGGCAAGGGCTGGCCCGCATTCATGCAGGACCTGAAAGGAAAAAAAATCGGCGTTCCGGCACGCGGTTCCCTGATGGAAACCACCACCACCTGGATGCTGCTCAAGTCGGGGCTCAAGGCCGAGGACGTTACTTTCGTGGCGGTTGGCGGGCCGGTGACCGCTTACGGCGCGCTCGTCTCCAAACAGGTGGACGGCATCATGATGTTCGAACCGGGTCCGTCCCTGTGCGACGTGCTCGGGACCTGCAAAGTGATCTGGCGCGGCGCGCTGGACAGGCAACCCGCGGAGCAATATGCGCTCAACGGCGGCGGGTCGAACCTGGTGTTCACCCAGGACTACATCGAGCGCAATCCGCACGTGATCGAATCGGTGATCAAGGCGGTGAAGGACGCCGACGCATTCATCAATGGCGCGGGAAATTTCGAGGAGACCGTGAAGATCGCCGAAACGTTTTTCAAGTTCGACATGCCGAAGGGTGACGAAGTACTGCGCGCCTCGCTCAAGGCAGCGCTGGAGGCGAAGGCCTACAGCGCTGCGATCAACCGCAATTCGGTCAAGGCCGGCCTCGACTTTCTCGTCGAGACCAGGCAGATCGACAAGGCGCCGCCGGTTTCCGAGTTCGTTTTCGACAAGGCGCCCTAGGCCGCGCGCCAGTGCTCACGCCGACGACTGCCATCCGGATCGCGGGCCTCACGGTCCGCTTCGGCGAGGTGCTCGCCGTGGACGACGCCTCGATCGACGTCGAGCCGGGCGAGTTCGTCTCGATCGTCGGTCCGAGCGGCTGCGGCAAGACCACCATCCTCAATTTGCTGACCGGGCTGGTGCCGCTCGAGTCCGGGGAGATCTCGATCCTCGGCAAGCGCCCGGTCGCCGGCAACCCGGACATCGCGTACATGCTGGCGCGCGACAGCCTGCTGCCGTGGCGCTCTGCGCTCGGCAACGCCAGCTACGGACTGGAGGTGCGTGGCGTGCCGAGGGAGGCGCGCGAGGCCAAGGCGCGGCAGCTGCTCGCGCGCGTGGGGCTGGCGGACTTCGAGCATCACTGGCCGAAGCAGCTCTCGCACGGCATGCGCCAGCGCGCGGCGCTGGCGCGAACCTTCTGCCTCGATGCGCCGGTACTGCTGATGGACGAGCCCTTCGGCGCGCTCGATGCGCAGACGAAACTCCAGCTCGAGGACCTGCTGCTCGAGCTGTGGAACGCGGAGCGGCGCACGGTGGTCTTCATCACGCATGATCTCGCCGAGGCGGTGGCGCTGTCCGACCGCGTGGTGGTGATGAGCGCGCGTCCCGGCCGGATCGTCGAACAAATGCCGATCGACCTGCCGCGGCCGCGCTCGGTGCGCACGCTGCAGAAAAGCCACGAGTTCCACGACATCTACTCCGACCTGTGGGAGGCGCTGGAAGCCGGCATGAAGGGCGCGCCGGCGGCGCTCCAATGAAGGCGTCCTGGACCGAGATCGTCGCGCACGGCGCTTTCATCGCCGTGTGCCTCGCGCTCTGGGAGTGGGGCGCGCGCACGCAATACCTGCCGCAGACCTTCTTTGGCAGCCCGATCGGTATCGCTGCCTACCTGTGGGAGGGATTCGCGGTGTCGAAGAAGCTATGGCACGAACTGGGCTACACGGTAGCGGGGACGCTGATATCGTTCCTGCTCGGCAGCGTCGCGGCAATCGCGCTCGGGCTTGCCTTCGCCATGTTCCCGAAGCTGGAGCACGCCATGGACCCCTACCTCGCGGTGCTCAACGCGATGCCGCGGATCGCGCTTGCGCCGCTGTTCCTGCTCTGGTTCGGGCTGGGGATCGGCTCCAAGGTCGCGGTCGGCACGAGCCTTGCATTCTTCATCGTGCTGGCGAACACGGTCGCCGGCATCCGGGGCGTGTCGCAGGACCACATCGTGCTGTCGCGCGCCATGGGCGCCACCCGGTCGCAGATCTTCTTCAAGGTGACGCTTCCTTCGGCGGTGCCGGTGATCTTCTCGGGCTTGCGGCTGGCGCTTATTTTTTCGATGCTGGGGGTGATCGGCGCCGAGATCATCGCCGCCGAGCACGGGCTGGGGCAGGTGCTGTCCTATCTGCAATCGACCTTCAACATGAACGGCGTGATGGGACTGCTCCTGCTGCTCGCGTGCCTGGGGATGATCGTGACACGCGGCATGTCGCGGCTGGAGCGGGCGCTGCTGAAGTGGCAATGAGTCTCGAGCGAGGGGAACGAACCATGAGTGAACGCAACATGATGAAGGTCCGCGTGGAAGCTGAACGCTGCCAGGGACACAACCGGTGTTGTTCGATCGCCCCGGAGCTGTTCGAAATCGACGACTACGGCTACGCGCGCGCGTCGGGCGACGGTTCGGTGCCGCCGGCACTGGAAGAAAAGGCGCGCCTCGCGATGAAGAACTGCCCCGAACATGCAGTGCGTCTGACCAGGCAAGACTGAGAAAGGAGAAGGCGATGAGCTCAAGACCTCCCGTCAATGACTGGGCGACGGATTTCGATCACACCGATCCACGCTGGATGAACGACCCGTTTCCGATCTGGGACGGGCTGCGAACGCGCTGCCCGATCGCGCACACGGAGCGTTTCCAGGGTGCGTACTTCCCGTCGCGCTATCAGGACGTGCGCGACATTTCCTACGACACCGAACATTTTTCCTCGCGCCGCGTGATCGTGCGCGACGAAAAGCTCGATCCGCCGATCCCGAGTCCCCCGATCACTTCCGATCCGCCGGAGCACCGGCCTGCCCGGATGCCGCTGCTGCCTCCGTTCAACCCGAAGGCGGTCGAGAGGCTCAAGCCGGGCACGCAGGCGCTGTGCGCACGCCTGATCGACGCCTTCATCGCCAGCGGGCGCTGCGACGCCGCGACCGACTACGCGCAGCACATTCCGACGCGGGTCATCGCGCACATGCTGGGCGTGCCCGAGGCCGACGGCGAGCTTTTCCGGCACTGGATCAAGCTGGCGCTCGAGGAAGGCATACACGACATGAGCAAGGCGCTCCAGGCGGTCGGGGAGATGACGGTGTATTTCAGGGACCAGATCGCAAAGCGCGCTTCGCAGCACGGCGACGACCTGATCAGCTACATGCTTGCGCTGCGCCACGACGGCAAGCCGATCCCGGAGGACAAGCTGCTCGGCACGCTGCGGCTGATCCTGATCGCGGGTATCGACACCACCTGGAGCGCGATCGGCGCGAGCCTGTGGCACCTGGCGACGCACGACGAGGACCGGCGCCGCCTGGTCGCCGACCCGTCGCTGATGGATACCGCGGTCGAGGAGTTCCTGCGCGCCTACGCCCCGGTGACGATGGCGCGCGAAGTGGTGAAGGAGGTCGAGATCAACGGCTGCCCGATGAAGCCGGGGCACATGGTGCTGCTCTCCTTTCCCGCCGCGAACCGCGACCCGGAGATGTTCCCGGACGCCGACAAGGTCATTCTCGACCGGCAGGAAAACCGCCACGCAGCGTTCGGCCTCGGCATCCACCGCTGCATCGGCTCGAACCTCGCGCGCATGGAATTGCGCACCGCGCTCGAGGAGTGGCTCAAGCGCATCCCCGAGTTCAGGCTCGAGGACCCGGCGGGGGTGCGCTGGTCCGAGGGCACGGTGCGCGGACCGCGGCAAATGCCGATGTTATTCGCACCCGAGGTGCGGACGTGAAGACAGCGATCCTCCAATGAAACGCAGGACTTTCATCGCCGCGGCGGCGTCGGCGACGCTCCTGCCGTCGGCAGCGTGGTCGCAGGCGCGCTACCCGCAGCGCCCGATTACGCTCTACGGCGCGCTGCCGGGCGGCGGCATCATGGACCAGCACCTGCGCTTCCTCGCCGAGCGCGCGCAGAAGGTCCTCGGCCAGCCGATCGCGGTGGACCCCAGACCGGGCGCCGGTGCGACACTCGCGCCGACGCTGCTCCTGAATGCCGCACCCGACGGGCACACGCTCGCCGCGATGACCGTGAACACCCTGCGCTACCCGCATTACCAGACGAGCAACTATGAGCCGCTCAAGGATTTCAGCTACGTGATCGGGCTGTCGAACTTCACTTTCGCCGTGGCGGTGCTCGCGGATTCCCCGTGGAAAACGATCGAAGACCTGATCGCCGCGGGCAAAACGCAGCCGGGCAAGCTGACGAGCGGTTCTACGGGTCACGGCGGCACCGGGCACCTCGTCCTCATCGACATCGAGAACGCGACCGGCGCGAAATTCACGCAGGTGCCGTTCAAGGGCGGCCCGGACGCGATCCAGGCGCTGCTCGGCAGGCACATCGATTTCATCACCGACGGCGCGAGCTTCGCGCCGCTGGCGGACGACGGCCGGGTGCGCATCCTCGCGCTCGCCACTGAAACGCCGATGGCGCGCTTCAAGGGCGTGCCGACGTTGCGCGAGAAAGGCATCGACGCGGTGGGCTGGAGTCCGTACGGCATCCTCGGTCCGAAGAACATGCCCGCCGACGTGATGCGCGCGATCCACGATGCCTTCAAGCAGGCGATGGACGACCCGGCGCACGACGCGTTCCTGGAGAAATTCATCCAGCTGCCCTGGTACAAGAGCTCGGCCGACTACCGCGCCTGGGCCGAAAAATACTTTGTCGACATTCGGCCGGTGCTCGCCAAGGCCGGATTGCTCAAGCAATAGGCCGCGCGCGCGAGTCGGCCGTGAATGCCGGTGCAGGCATAAAGGAGAAACCGCAGATATGAAGCGCTTCGATACGATCGCCACGCAGACTGTGCGCACGGCGGAGCATCTCGAGCCGGCGTTCGAGCACGCCACGCAGGGCGAGGCCGCGAAAAGAAAACTTGCCGAATTCGCAGCCCGGCGAAGGAAGCGCCCCAACATCCTGGTGTTCCTGATGGACGACGTGGGTTGGGGCGATTTCGGCTGTTACGGCGGCGGCGTGGCGGTGGGCGCGCCGACGCCCAATTTCGACCGGCTCGCGCGCGCCGGGTTGCAACTCACCTCGTGCTACTCGGAGCCGACCTGCTCGCCTTCGCGCGCGACGCTGCTCACCGGGCGCCTGCCGCATCGTCACGGGCTGCACCGCCCGCCGATGTACGGCGAGCCCGGCGGCCTGCAAGGCGAGGTGACGCTGCCGCAACTGCTCGCGGACGGCGGGTATGTAACGCAGGCGGTGGGCAAATGGCACATCGGCGAGAACGCCGCCTCGCAGCCGCAAAACGTCGGTTTCGACGACTTCTACGGCTTCCTTTCGGTGTCGGATATGTACACCGAGTGGCGCGACCCGCATTTTTTCCCGGAGATCGTGTACTCGGAAGCGCGCACCGAGTGGGTGAAGAACATGCCCTTCAACCGCTGCTTCGTGCACGCGAAGAAGGGGGGCACGCCGGAAAACGTCGAGGAGGTGACCATCCCGGTGCTCTCGCTGCTCGACGAGAAGTGGTGCCAGTATTCCGAGGCGTTCATCCGGCGCATGGCCGGCGGCGAGCAGCCGTGGCTGCTCTATCACTGCACGCGGGGCGCGCATTTCGACAACTACCCGCACGAGCGTTTTCTCGCCTCATCGCCCGCGAAGCACCCGTACAAGGACACCCTGATCGAGCTCGACGACATCGTGCGCCGCCTGAGCGAAGCGCTGCGCGCGACCGGGCAGCTCGAAGATACGCTGATCTTCATCTCGTCGGACAACGGCCCGCACATGGAGACCTGGCCGGACGCGGCCTACACGCCGTTTCGCTGCGCCAAGGGTTCGACCTGGGAAGGCGGCGTGCGCGTTCCCGGCATTTTCGTCTGGCCCGGCATGATCGAAGCGGGACAGCAGAACGACGGGCTGTTCAACTTCAGCGACATCCTGCCGACCGCCCTCGCACTGGCGGGCGAATCGGTGCGCCTGCCCGCCGAGCGCTACATCGACGGCGTAGACCAGTCCTCCTTCCTGCTCGCGCCCGAGGGCCTGTCGCACCGCAAGTACCACTATTACTGGCTGATGAGCACGTTTTCGGCGCTGCGCTGCGGCGAGTACAAGATGGTGCTGAGTTCCACCAGCGATGACGATGCGGGTGCGTGGGGGCCGGGCGGATTCACCGGGATCCTGCAGAAGCACACCTATCCTGCGCTCTACAACCTGTATCTCGACCCCAAGGAGACGCACAACTACATGACGCGCAAGCTCGCGTACATGGAAGCCTTTCAGCTCGGCATCCGCCAGCACCTGCTCAGCTTCAAGCGCTTCCCGCCGAAGACGGTGATGGGCCTGCAGGCGGCCGACGCGCGCGCGAAGTGAACTGGCGCATCGTACTCGCGGCAGCGACAGCAATGGGAGTTTCGTCCTGCGCCGCGGCCAGCCCCACGCCACAGGAGCTCGAGGCGATCGCGCGCGAGGCCTACATCTTCGCGTTTCCGCTCTACGAGCTGATTCGCACGCGCAACGGCGCGCTGCAGCGCCAGCCGGCGAATTTTCTCGGCCATCGCAAGACCCTGATTCGCGCTTCCAGCCGGGATGTCACCACGCCGAACAACGATACGCTGTACAGCTCGGCATGGCTCGATCTCGCCGCGGGCCCGGTGCATATCGCGGTACCGGACACCGCCGGGCGCTACTACTCGATCGCGTTCATGGACGCGTACACCAACAACTTCGCCTACATCGGGCGCCGCACCACGGGCACGCGCGCGGGTCAGTTCATCGTAGTTGGCCCGGATGAAGTGGGATTGCCCGCAGGCGCCGATGCGGCGCGCGTCATTCGCGCGCCGACGCGAACGGTATGGGCGCTCGCGCGGTGGCTGGTTGACGGCGCGGAGGACGTTGCCGCGGTCAACCGGCTGCAGGACGCGACGCGGCTCGAAGCCTCTGGAGGCGCCGCCATGGTCGCGGTGCCGCTGCTGCCGCTGGCGCCCGATCCCGCCGTGTTTTTCGCCGCCGTAAATGCGTCGATGACGGAAAATCCGCCGCCGCCGCGCGACCAGGCCGCGCTCGAGCGTTTTGCCAGGATCGGCGTGGGTCCGGGACAGGCATTCGCGATCGAACGCTTTGACGCCGCGGGGCGGGAGGCGCTCGTGCGCGGTGTCGATGCCGCAAGACGTGATATCCGCTCGGCGGCCGGCATCGGCGGCGATGCAAGCGGCTGGTCTTCGCAGCAGGGCCCGATCGGCAATTTCGGCGACGATTTTCTGCTGCGCGCGCGGGTCGCATTGGGTGGCCTCGCGGCGCTCGAGCCGGCCGAGGCGCATTACGCCGGGACGCAGACCGACGACGAGGGGCGGCGTCTCGACGGCGAACATCGGTACTTGTTGCGCTTCGAGAAAGACCGCGATCCGCCGGTGGACGCGTTCTGGTCGCTGACGCTGTACCAGATCACGGCCGAGGGCCGCTTGTATTTCGTTCCCAACGCAATCGAGCGTTACGCCGTGGGCGACCGCAGCAAAGGCCTGCAGCGCGGCGCGGATGGCTCGCTGGAGATCTATCTATCCGCGACGCCGCCGGGCGGCGAGCGCGACGCCAACTGGTTGCCCGCGCCCGCAGGGCCGTTCCGGCTGGTGATGCGTGCCTACCAGCCGCGCTCCGAGATCCTCGACGGGCGCTATCGCTACCCGCCGGTGGTTCGGCTGAACTGAGCGGGTGAACTGAGCGTTTGAAACGGCACCGGCTTTTTGCACCGCCCGCGTCGATGGCGCAGTAAACTTCGAACTTTCACCGGGGGAGTCGGCCATGGACCTCAATTACTCGACCGAAGAACTCGCATTTCGCGACGAAGTGCGCGGCTGGCTGGCCAGCAACCTGCCTGCCGACCTGCGCGACAAGGTCGCCGAGTACAAGGAACTCGACCGCGAAGATCTGCTGCGCTGGCACAAGATCCTCGCAAAAAAGGGCTGGGTAGCGCCCGCTTGGCCGAAAGAATTCGGCGGCACCGACTGGAACGTGGTGCAGCGCTACATCTTCGAGGAGGAATGCGGTTTCGCGGGTACGCCTCCGCTGATCCCCTTCGGCCTCGCGATGTGCGGGCCGGTGCTGCTGCGCTTCGGCAGCGACGCGCAGAAAAAGCGCTTTCTGCCGCGCATCTACAACGGCGATGATTTCTGGTGCCAGGGTTACTCGGAGCCGGGCTCGGGCTCCGACCTCGCTTCGCTCAAAACCAAGGCAATGCGCGAGGGGGATCACTACGTCGTCAACGGGCAGAAAACCTGGACTACGCTCGGGCACTACGGCGACTGGATCTTTTGCCTCGTGCGCACCGA
This sequence comes from Betaproteobacteria bacterium, assembly GCA_016195915.1. Lineage (GTDB taxonomy): Bacteria > Pseudomonadota > Gammaproteobacteria > Burkholderiales > SG8-39 > JADGRQ01. The sequence goes on from JACPYS010000028.1 coordinate 59,442, forward strand.
TTCCGGCGCCTCCAAGCGGCAGGAAGGGATCTCTTTCCTGCTCATCGACATGAAGACTCCGGGCATCACGGTGAGGCCGCTGATCCTGATGGACGGCGGGCACGAAGTGAACGAGGTGTTCTTCGACGACGTCAAGGTTCCGGTGGAGAACCTGGTGTACGAGGAGAACAAGGGCTGGACGGTGGCGAAGTACCTGCTCGGGCACGAGCGCATGAACACCGGACGCATCGGCGGCTCCAAGCGGGAACTCGCCAAGCTGAAGGAATTCGCGGGCAATCAGGTGTTCGGCGGCAAGACGCTCATGCAGGACGTGCGCTTTCGCGACAAGGTGGCGCGCGTCGAAGTCGAACTGATGGCGCTCGAGATCACCAACCTGAGGTTTCTGGACCAGATGCGGCGTACCAGGCAGCCGCCCGGGGCGGACGTTTCGATGCTCAAGATCAAGGGCACCGAGATCCAGCAGGCGCTCACCGAGCTGATGATGCAGGCGGTCGGTCCGCTCGCGCAGCCGTTCAGGCCCACCAACGGATCGAGCGATTTCGACGACTTCACCGCCGGGCTCGCGCCGAGGTACTGCAACTTCCGCAAGACCACCATCTACGCCGGGTCGAACGAGATCCAGCGCAACATCATCGCCAAAATGACTTTGGGATTGTAGGAAGCGCGATGAATTTCGATCAGACGGAAGAGCAGCAGTTGCTCGCGGATTCGGTCCGCAAGTTCCTCGCCAGGGACTATGACTTCGAGCGGCGCAAGAAGATCGTCGCGTCGGCGGAAGGCTACAGTGAGCCGGTCTGGGCGATGTTTGCCGAGATGGGCCTCACCTCGCTGCCGTTCGCCGCGGACGATGGCGGCTTCGGCGGCGGCGCGGTGGACATGATGGGCGTGATGGAGGCGATCGGCGAAGGGCTGGTGGTCGAGCCGTTTCTCGCTACGACGGCGCTCGGCGGGCGGCTCATCGCGCGCACCGGAAGCGCAGCGCAGAAGAAGGCGATTCTCCCTGCGTTGATCGAAGGCAGGCTGAAGCTCGCGTTCGCGCAGACCGAGCGCGGCTCGCGCTACGATCTGGCACACGTCGCGACCCAGGCGAAGAGGGCCGGCGGCGGCTGGCAGCTCGACGGAGAAAAGTGCGTGGTGCTGGGCGCGCCCTGCGCGGACAAACTGGTGGTTTCGGCGCGCACTGCGGGAAACACCGCCGATGAAAAAGGCATCAGCCTGCTTCTGGTGGACCGCGAGGCGCCGGGCGTGGTGCTCAAGTCCTATCGCACGCTGGATGAGCAACGCGCCGCGGACATCGAGTTCAAGGGCGTCAAGGTCGGAGCAGACGCTCTGCTGGGCGCAGAAGGGGGCGCGCTCGCGGCGATCGAGGAGGCGGTGGACTTTGCCACCGCGCTAATCTGTTCCGAGGCCGTGGGCGTGATGAAGTCCGCCAACGATACCACGCTCGAATATCTCAAGACGCGCAAGCAGTTCGGCGTGCCGATCGGCACGTTCCAGGCGCTGCAGCACCGCATGGTGGACATGTTCGTGGCCACCGAGCAGGCGCGGTCGATGGCCTGCCTGGCTGCGAGCAAGGCGGACACTGCAGAAAATGCCGATGACCGCAAACGCGCTGTATCGGCCGCAAAGATACGCATTGCGGAAGCGTGCCGCCACGTGGCGCAGGAATCGGTGCAACTGCACGGCGGCATGGGCATGACCGAGGAACTGAAGGTGAGCCACAGCTTCCGTCGCCTGACCATGATCGCGCAGCAGTTCGGCGACCTCGAATACCACCTCGAACGGTTCTCGAGGCTGTCGTAAACAGCCGACACCTTGGAAAGCACCCCGCCAAGCGTGCATGAAGCGAGCGCGCGCCGCCCGGAATATGTCGGTTTCTGGAAGCGCGTGCTTGCCGCGCTCATCGATACGCTGATCGTGGTGGTGGTCAGCGTGCCGCTGCTGCTTGCCATCTACGGCACCAGCTATTTCTCCCAGACGCAGCAATCGGGCGCCTTCGTGGGCGTCTGGGATTTCGTGGTGCAAGTGGTGCTTCCGGCGGTCGCGGTGATCCTGTTCTGGAAATTCCGCGGCGCGACGCCCGGCAAGATGGCCATCTCGGCGAAGATCGTCGATGCGACGACGCTCGGCGCGCCTACGCCTGGCCAGCTCGTAGGACGCTACTTCGCCTACTTCGTCTCCATTCTTCCTTTGGGCCTGGGGCTGATCTGGGTCGGATTCGACCACCGCAAACAGGGCTTCCACGACAAACTTGCCAACACTGTGGTGATCTACGAGGACGGCGATGATCTGGCTTAGTGCGTGGTTGCTGTGGCGCAATGCTATGAAGATGAGCCACTTCGATCCGAATTTGAAGAGCGACTAAACGGTTGCTTTGACGCGAAGCGAAGGTCAGCTCTCGGCCGAAGGAGCAGTCGGTCGCCGACTCGCTATTCGATCACCTCGTCGGCAAGGATCAGCAGTGACTGCGGCAGCTTGAGCCCGAGTGCCGTGGCGGCCCGGCGGTTGATCACGAGATCCAGCCTGGTAGGTTGCTCGATCGGTAGATCGCCTGGGTTTGCTCCCTTGAAGATCTTGTCTACATAGGTTGCAGCGCGGCGATACCCCTCGGCCAAGTTCTGTCCGTAGCTGACTAACCCTCCTTCTTTCGTATATTCTCGCTGAGAACAAATTGTCGGCAATTTGCGCTTGGCTGCGAGTTCGGCGATCTGGCGGCCTTGCTGGATAAACAATGGGTCCACGGCAACGATGAGCCCTTTGACCTTTTTTTGGGACATCGTGGAAAATGCTTCTTCGATCTCCTTGGGGTCCCGAGCTTTCACTGGCAGAACTTCCACACTTACGCTCTTTGCCGCCGACCTTGCGGTTTCCAGTATCAGGAGCGTCGAAGGATTTGCAGGATTCACTAGGAACGCGACATGAGTGAGATTGGGAACTAAAGAAAGAAGCATCTCCAGATGCTTGGGGCTCAGGTCCTGCGCGAAGTTCGCAGTTCCGGTGACATTGCCTCCAGGCCGACCAAGGCTCTTCACGATACCATTCTTCACGGGGTCAGCCGCCGTTCCAATTACAATCGGAATTGTTTTCGTCGCATTTTGTGCCGCCTTGGTGGCAGGCACGCCCCCGGTCACGATTGCGTCAACTCTAAGCCGTACCAGTTCTGCCGCGAGGTCAGGCAGACGTTCCATCTTACCTTCGGCAAAGCGCCATTCGATGATGAGGTTTTTAGATTCGAGATAGCCAAGTTCACGCATTGCACGAGGAAACGCGCCGTAATAGTCAACGTCCAGCGTGGCGGGGCGGCTCCGCGGTGTCAGAACTCCCACGCGCCACACCTTTACTCCTTGCTGCCCGAAAGCAGTGATCGGCGCGGCGCTCAAGATCAGCAGCGCAAGTACTAAGTTGCGTCTGTTCATTCGATTCCCGTCAAGTTTATACGCGAGAGCGAAAGCACCGGGATCGGAGGCCGCAGTGCCCAGTCAACCCAACGCTAAGGTCAGTCTACTCCCTGAAGGACCGCTTTCCGCAAAGCCGACCGTCTGCTGCGCTATGTGTAAAGCTTTGCATAGCGACCCCAATCTTCCCCTTTGCATGGGGCTGATCTGGGTCGCGTTCGACCGCCGCAAGCATGGCTTCCACGACAAACTCGCCAACACCGTGGTGATCGACGATGACGACGATGAGCTATCTTAGTGCGTGTTTGCCGTGGCGGAACACGATCATCGATCGAGCAATGCCGCGAAACGCCGCGGCGTAACGATCCGAGCGTGTCCGATCCGCTGCACCGCAAGCAGCGGCTTGTCGCCGGTGACGAGGAAATCGGCGCCGGCCGCAATCGCCTTCGCCAGCAGGTAGTAATCGCCCGGGTCCGGCGCGTCGCCCGCGCGCCGCAGGCGTTCGAGCACCACCTCTGCCGAGCGCAACTCGTTGACCACGCGACCGGTTGAACCACGCGGAAGATAGGTTGCCAATTGCGGATAGCGCGCTGCCCGCTCAGGAGAACATTGGTATCGAGGACGACGTGCACGGTTCAGTACCGCTTGCGCGCGCCCGCCTGGCCGAGGTGGGCACGCAGCGCATCGTCGGTTTGCTTCGATACTTTCAGCGACCAGCGAACCGGCGTCTCCATGGCTATCTCCTGTCAGACACATAGACACCTATGCGAATACTGTGCCAGATGCCAGGCCGTGTTCAAGGCAACGTCCGGTCACTCGATCACCTTCAAGTCGCCCATTACCACTTCGAGCAGGCAGGTGACGCCGGTGATATTCCCCGCGCTCCCGCGGCCACTCAGGGTGCGGCATGCGCAGGTCCGCCGCTTTCAACTGGATCCCGGCGTGGTAGAGGTCGGCCACCAGCGTCCTCCCGGCCGTCACTGTAAAATGAGCCCGCCATGACAGCGTCCCGCAATGCCTTTCCCGCGCACCTTACGCCGCTTGAACGCCAGCGCCTTGAGTACCTGATCGGCCATCTCGCCGCCGAGCCGAGGCTCGCGCGCGTGGTCGTCTTCGGCAGCCGCGCAAGGGGACGCTCGCGAGCGCATTCCGACCTCGATGTGGCGGTCTATTTCTCTTCACCGCGCGACCGGCGCCTCGAACGCTGGCTCGACGATCAAGCGGAAACGTCCTCCGGAGGCGCGGACGGGCCTCAGCTTCAAGTCGTTCCGTTCTTCTCCGATGAACCGCCCAACCGCATCGACGCAGCGCTGCGGCGCGAAGGGATCGTGCTATGGACGAGAAACTGAAACTGGCGGAAACCGAATTGCAGCTTGCAGCGGAAAATCTTGCCGCCGCCGCGATCGTCGCGCACAACGGGCTCTATCGCAACGCCGTCACGGATCTTTACTACGCCGCCTACCATGCCGTAGTCGCGTTGCTGGCCGCGCACGGCATCGAGACATCGAGCCATGATGGCGTACAGGCCATGTTCGGCCTGCACTTCGTCAAGGCCGGCGTTGTGGACAAGAACGCCGGCAAGCTCCTCGGCAACCTCTACCATGCCCGTCTGACCGCCGACTACAAGGGCTACGTCGATCTCGACCACGGCGATTACGCCGAAGCCGCCCAACAGGCAGAAGCTGTGGTACGGGTGGCCACCCAATACCTTCGCCAACACTTTCCGCAACTCGACGTGGCCCGTTTGGAGTCACTGCTTGCCAAGCCGTGAGCACGCAGCGAACGGAACGTACATTCGGCGCTCGATGCGACCCTCGGAATCATTCGCTACACCCACGCCCGCCTCGGCGTCGCTCCCTGATCCTCGGTCGATCTCTTCGGCGCAAATGGCCATCAAATGGCGGCGCGGCAAACGCCGACTCCATCATCGTCGCGTCCGAGCCGGGGACCACCGACACCTGAGCGTGGGTCGAGTTGGCTGAATCTGGGGCGCTGTTTGCGCAGATCTGCATCGGGCGGGTCCGCGTTGCGGTTCGGCAGCTTGATTGACCCTGAAGACCGCTAACGTCAGTCCCATTTGGATTTCCTGTCCCGCAGAATCTATTTTCGGCGACTTGACACTGATCGGGCGGAAACCACGTATTCAGTTACCGCGAACAGCGATTGAAAGCTTTCTGAAGTACCGGTGAGCGACCGGTTTCAACCAAACAGTTGGTTGGCAACCGGCCATTGTGGAAAGCTCTCCATGTTGGGAGCCGAAGGCGGCGCGCTCGCGGCGATCGACGAGGCGGTGGAATTCGCCACGGCGCTCATCTGCTCGGAGGCGGTGGGCGTGATGAAGTCCGCCAACGACACCACGCTCGAATATCTCAAGACGCGCAAGCAGTTCGGCGTGCCGATCGGCACGTTCCAGGCACTGCAGCACCGCATGGTGGACATGTTCGTGGCCACCGAGCAGGCGCGGTCGATGGCCTGCCTGGCTGCGAGCAAGGCGGACACCGCAGAAAATGCCGATGACCGCAAACGCGCCGTATCGGCCGCAAAGATATGCATTTCGGAAGCGTGCCGCCACGTGGCGCAGGAATCGGTGCAGCTGCACGGCGGCATGGGCATGACCGAGGAGTTGAAGGTGAGCCACAGCTTCCGTCGCCTGACCATGATCGCGCAGCAGTTCGGCGATGCGGAATACCATCTCGAACGGTTCTCGAGGTTGTCGTGAACAACGTATATTTTGGAAAGCACCCCGCCAAGCTCGCCTGAGGCCGGCGCGCGCCAGCCGCAGTACGTCGGTTTCTGGAAGCGCGTGCTTGCTGCGCTCATCGATACGCTGATCGTGGTGGTGGTCAGCGTGCCGCTGTTGCTTGCGATCTACTGCACCGGCTACTTCTCGATGGTGGAACAATCGGGCGGCTTCGCGGGGGTGTGGGATTTCGTCGTACAGGTGGCGCTTCCGGCGGTCGCGGTCATCCTGTTCCGGAAATATCGTCGAGCGAGCATTGCCGCGAAACGCCGCGGCCTAACGATCCGAGCGTGCCCGACCCGCTTCACGGCATGCAGAGGCTTGTCGCGGGTGAAGAGGAAATCGGCGCCGGCCGCAATCGCCATCGCCAGCAGGTAGTCATCGCCCGGGTCCGGCGCGTCCCCCGCGCGCCGCAGGCGTTCGAGCACAACCTCCGCCGAGCGCAACTCGTTGACCACGCGACCGGTTGAACCACGCGGAAGATAGGAAGCCAGCTGCGGATAGCGCACTGCCCGCCTGAACTCCTCGATCTGTTCGGTGCTGGTGACCAGCCCCAAACGTCCTTTGCGCCATGCATCCAGGATCTCCGCAGGCGGGCTGCGTCCGGCGCGCAGTCCGCTCAGCAGAACATTCTTATCGAGGATGACGAGCACGGTTCAGCGCCGTTTGCGCGCATATGCCACCGCCTCCGTCACCAGTTTCTCGAAGCGAGCCTTCGAAAGCGAGCCGGTCCGTGCGCGAATCTCCGCCAACGCCTCGGCGAGTCCCTCGCGGGTGCCGGCCGATTGCCTCGATTTTTCGGCCGGGCGCCGCTCCGCCTTGAGCCGCGCCTCGACCGCTTGCTGGACGAACTTCGACAGATCGCCCTTGCGCCCGCCTGCCTGACCGAGGTGGGCACGCAGCGCATCGTCGGTTTCCTTCGATACTTTCAGCGACCAGCGAACCGGCGTCTCCATGGCCATCTCCTGTCCGACACGTATGTGAATATGATGCCAGATGCCGGCCTGTGTTCGGGGTAACCTCTGGTCACTCGATCACCTCGTTCGCGCGCAGCAGGACCGTCTGCGGAATCTTGATGCCGAGCGCCCTGGCGGTCTTCAGATTGATCACCAGATCGAACTTGGTCGGCTGCTCCACGGGAAGATCAGCGGGTTTGGCACCTTTCAGAATCTTGTCCACGAAGGTGGCTGCGTACTGAAAAAGACGGAAACGATCGGCCGAGTAGCAGAGTAAGCCACCTGCGGGCACGTGTTCGCAAATTGCGTAAGCGGCTGGTAACCTGGTTGCGCGTATGAGTTCTTCCAGTTTCGCGCGTTCGTTGAGATACATGCCATCCGGGACCACGACGATCGCCTGTGCTTTCTCGCGCACAATTTGCGCGATGGCAGCCGCAATTTGATCCGGTGCGCTGGCGACGACGCGCAGCGGGACGAGTTTGCGCGCTGCGCAAGCGTTTTGGGCGGCGGTCCAGTAGGCACGATGCGGGGGAGTCAATTCATTCACGAGGATGGCGATGCGTCTGGCGCGAGGCACCATCTCGTGGAGTATCTCGATCAATTTGCCCAGCACTTCTTCGCTTTGGCTGGTCACGCCGGTGATATTTCCCCCCGGTCTGGCGAGGCTGGCGACAAACTTGCTGTCGACGGCGTTCGAGACGTTCGTCATGACGATAGGGATTGTGCTGGTCGCTTTTTGCGCTGCCTGGACAATCGGCGAACTCGCGGCCAAGATCACTTCGACTTTCTGCTCGACCAACTCTTTCGCGAGGGCATCCAGGCGTTCCACCTGCCCATCCGCGTACGCGGCGCGATACTCGACGTTCCGCCCTTCCCGCCAGCCAAGGCCACGCATACCCGACTTGAACGCGTCGTAGTAACCGGCGGCTGAATTGCTTGACGTGATCATCAGAAATCCTACGCGGCGGATTTTCATCTCCGCTTGACCCCATGCCGGAGACCGCGCGGCAAGCAGCACGACGCCGCCTGCAATCAAGAGCCTGCGCCGGATGATCACTGAATCACCTCCAGAAAGAGCAGTTGCCAGCCTACACCCAAGTAGCCTATGCAGGGTCGAACGCCGGCGCTCGATCGCGAGCTCGTGGCCAAGCGAGATTCAAACATCGTTGCTCGTACCGGCATGCATGTCACCGAGGAGCCAAGCCGGGATGTCGCGCTGGCCACGCAGCATGCGCCAGACGTCAATGTGGTCGCTGCGCTCGATGTAGAAGACCAGATGCCGGTAGCGCTTCAGCGGCCAGTAATACAGGCCGGAGAGGTCCAACTCGTGTGCGTAGCGAGGAGAGCCGGTGGCGGGATGGCGTGCGATGTGGACATAGGCCCGCCATTTCACCCCCGTGAATATGATGCCAGATGCCGGCCTGTGTTCAGGGTAACCTCTGGTCACTCGATCACTTCGTCCGCCCGCAGCAGGACCGCCTGCGGGATCTTGATGCCGAGCGCCCTGGCGGTCTTCAGATTGATCACCAGATCGAACTTGGTCGGCTGCTCCACGGGGAGATCAGCGGGTTTGGCGCCTTTCAGAATCTTGTCCACGAAGGTGGCTGCGTATTTGTAATTCCGGGAAAGATCGGCCGCGTAGCTGAGCAAGCCGCCTGCGACCACGTGTTCGCGCAATGCGTAAGCAGCGGGCAGCCTGGTTGCGCGTATGAGTTCTTCCAGTTTCGCGCGCTCGTTGAGATACATGCCATCCGCGACCACGACGATCGCCTGCGCTTTCTCGCGCACAATTTGCGCGACGGCAGCAGCAAGTTGAGTTGGCGCGCTGGCAACCACGCGCAACGGCACAAGCTTAAGCGCGGCGCAAGCGCTTTGGGCGCCGGTCCAGAACGCGCTGTGCGACGGATTCGTCTCATTCACGAGGATGGCGATGCGACTCGCGCGAGGCACCGTTTCGCGGAATATCTCGATCAGTTTCCCCAGCACTGTTTCGAGCTGGCTGGTCACGCCGGTGATATTTCCCCCCGGTCGGGCGAGGCTGGCGACAAACTTGTTGTCCACGGCATTCGACACGTTTGTCATGACGATGGGTATCGTGTTGGTCGCTTGTTGTGCCGCCCGTGTGGCTTGCGGAGCGCCGACCACGATCACTTCGACTTTCTGCTCGATCAACCCTTTCGCGAGGGCGTCCAGGCGTTCCACCTGCCCGTCCGCGTACGCGGCGCGATACTCGACGTTCTGCCCCTCCCGCCAGCCGAGGCCATGCATTCCCGCCCTGAAAGCGTCGTACAAACCGGCGATTCCACTGCTTGACTGGATCGCCAGTAATCCGACTCGGCGGATTTTCGCGCCCGCTTGACCCCATGCCGGAGACCGCGCGGCAAGCAGCACGACACCACCTGCAATCAAGAGCTTGCGCCGCGTGATCACTGAATCACCTCCAGAAAAAGCAGTTGACAGCCTACACCCAAGTCGCCTTTCCAGGGTCGAACGCCAGCGCCCGACGCTGAACCCCAGTGCAGCCTGCTTGGCGTCCTCGCTCAGGTAGTTCACGATGTCCTCATCGATATCCCGATTGGCGAGCACCCCCGAGATGACTGGCTTGGAATTCACCCCCGAGCGCGTCGCTGGACGCGCTTGCGCAGCACGTCGAAATGGGCGGCATCGGCTGGTGCAGCCGGAGCGGAGGCGGCCCCCTCCAGCAGCAGAGCGCGCAGATGCAGCCGATCCGCATCCTTGCGGATCAGCGCGCGCAGGTATTCGCTGCTGGTGCCGTAGCCGCGCCGGGTGACCCGCTCATCCACGAAGGCCTTGAGCGAATCGGGCAGGGAGATGTTCATCGTGCTCACAGGTTGATACTAGACACTTTGGCAAGATTTGCCGAGGATGCCTGATCGAGCCGGGCTGCGATGCAGGACTTCCTCAACGGGTTCCGGTAACCTCTGCGCTTTATTAACGATATGGTGGTGATCTACGATGACGACGATGATTGACCTCTACACCTGGCCGACGCCCAATGGCCACAAGATTCACATCATGCTTGAGGAAACCGGCCTGCCCTACCGCGTGCACCCGATCAACATCGGCGCGGGCGAACAGTTCACGCCCGAATTCCTGAGGATCTCGCCGAACAACAAGATACCGGCGATGGTGGATCCCGACGGTCCCGGGGGCAAGCCGATCTCGCTGTTCGAGTCGGGCGCGATGCTGATTTATCTCGCTTCGAAGACCGGCCGTTTCCTGCCTGAAGACCTGCGCGACAAATGGTCGACGCTGCAGTGGCTGATGTTCCAGATGGGCGGGGTCGGACCGATGCTCGGGCAGGCTCATCATTTCCTCGGCTACGCCCCCGAAAAGATTCCCTACGCGATGAACCGCTACAAGAACGAGGCGAACCGACTCTACGGCGTGATCGAGCGGCGGCTTGGTGAATCGAAGTACATCGGCTGTGAGGAATACACCATCGCAGACATGGCGATCATGCCGTGGCTGCGCTTCCCGGAGCGGCAAGGCGTGAACATCGACGAGTACCCGAACGTGAAGCGCTGGCGCGACGGCATCGCGGCCCGGCCCGCCGCGCAGCGCGCGCTCGCAGTGCTCGCGCACCGGCGTAACCCTGGACCGCACACGCCTGAGCAGAGGGAGAATCTTTTCGGGGCTACGCAGTATGCGAAGAGGTGAGACTACAATTTAGGACGGATTCAAAGGATCCTGCGTGTCATTCCAGCCTTGCATGCCGAAATCGCGGACGACGCTTGGACGTCAGCGGAAATTGCCAAATTGGTTGATTGGATTGAAAAATTGGATATTGCCAAGATGGAAAGAGACTGCTAGAGTCCGTCGCAGAATCTTCCCCTACGTTCTCACGGACGTAGGGTTGTTATCTCCCCCGGCGTTCGATAAGGATGCCGGGTAAGTATATAAGGGCTGCTTCGGATTTCTCCTTAGCGGCCCTTTTGCTTTTTGGGACGCTGGGAGTTACTTGAGATGGAACGGTGCGCAATATTTATCGATGGTGCTTATGTTGACAAACTCTTTCAGAACTATCTTGGTGGCATAAGAGTCGACTATGGAAAACTTGCCACCCGCTTGAGCGCTGGATGCGACCTACTACGCACCTATTACTACCATTGCCTGCCTTATCAAAGCAGTCCCCCGACTCAAGATGAAAGCCGAAGATTTTCTGGTGCTGAAAAGTACATTGCAGCGCTTTCGCGACTGCCTCGCTTTCAAGTCAGGCTTGGTAAATTGGAATATCGTGGAACAAGACAGGACGGTTCCTCAATATTTGCCCAGAAGCATGTTGATATTCTCTTGGGCGTTGATATGGTGGAACTTGCGGCTACGCGCCAAATTGGAAGAGCCGTATTAGTGGCTGGCGATAGCGATTTCTTGCCTGCCGTCGAAGTAGTCAAGCGTCACGGAATTTTGACAGTGCTGTGGCATGGAACACGAGGCGGACATGGCAGGCAAAGTACATGTCATAACGATCTGTGGGACATGTGTGACGAAAGATTCTAAATTGATGCCAATGTTGCGAACGCTGTATCTCGTTGACCCGCTTCGGGACGACGCTCGCCAAGACGGGTACTTTTCGCAAGCTTGATCCGCTTGTATGAGGATATTGGAAATGTACTGGGTTACCGACGCCAAGGCGCTTCCTGAATACCGGCTGTGGTTGCGCTTTTCTGACGGCGCAGAAGGCGAGATCGACCTGAAGACGTTCATCGAAGAGAATTCGCGCCCGATCGTCGCAGCACTGCGGGACCGAGCAGCCTTTGCCGCGATTTGCGTTGAGTCGGATACGGTCGTCTGGTCAAACGGCTTTGACCTCGCACCTGAGTTCTTGCGCGAGCGGGTGCAGCCGCGAGTTGCTGCTTAAGAACAACATGCCAAGCGGTGAGTTGAAGGGAAGAGTCGCCTGGGTCACGGGCGGAGGCAGCGGCATCGGCCTCGCCGGCTCGATCGAGATGGCGAAGGCCGGAGCGCAGGTCGTCATCTCGGGCCGTTCGGCGCAAACGCTTAAGACGGGTGCCGCCGAAGCGACGGCGGCGGGCGTGAGCGTCGAGACGGTTCCGCTGGACGTTGCCGATCGCAATGCGGTCGAGCGCGTGGCGAAAGATATCGTCGCACGTCACCAGCGCATCGATATTCTCGTCAACAGCGCAGGGACGAATATCGCGGGCGGAAAGCGCAACTTCCGGACCATGTCGCTCGATGGCTGGGACGAGGTCGTCGCGATCAACCTGTCGGGGCTGTTCTACTGCTGCTTCGCGGTAGTTCCCGCGATGCGCGCTCAGAAAGGTGGATTGATCATCAACGTGTCCTCCTGGGCGGGGCGTTACGGGACCCCGCTCACCGGCCCCGCCTACAACGCAACCAAGCGCGCGGTGGTGGCGCTGAGCGAATCGATCAACATGGAGGAATGCGTCCACGGCATCCGCGCGACTTCGGTGCTGCCCGGCGAGGTGGCCACGCCGATCCTGGAGAGACGCCCGGTGCCGCCGTCGCAGGAGGAACGCGAGCGCATGCTGCAGGCGGAGGACCTTGGTGCGACGATCCTGTATCTGGCCACCCTGCCCGCGCGCGCCTGCGTGAACGAGTTGATCATCAGCCCGACGTGGAACCGCTTCTACGTCGGCGGTTTCGAGACGAAGAAGGGCTGATTGGCCGAAGCGCGCGCCGCATCAGGCGGCTGGCTGTTGCTGCACGTCAGCCTGCCGTTTCTCGCGGGCTACTACCTCTCGTACACCTACCGCGCAATCAACGCGCTGCTCGGGCCGGTACTCGCGGCGGAGTTCGGCTTGTCGGCCGGCACGCTTGGTCTGCTGACCTCGGTCTACTTTCTCGCGTTCGGGCTGTTCCAGATCCCCCTCGGGGTATTGCTCGACCGTTACGATCCGCGGAGGGTTGACGCAGCTCTGCTGCTGATTGCGGCTGCGGGCGCACTGGTGTTCGCGAGCGCCGATTCCCCCGGTGCGCTCCTCGCGGGGCGCGCGCTCGTCGGGCTCGGCGTGTCGGGCTGCCTGATGTCGGCATTCCAGGCGTTCGTGCTCTGGTATCCCGCCGACCGGATCGCGTTCATGAACGGCGTGGCGTTTTCCGCGGGAGCCCTGGGCGCGATGACGGCCACGGTGCCGCTGGAATTGGCTCTGCGGGCGTTCGGCTGGCGCGAGATCTTCGTCGCACTGGCCCTCGCGACGGTCGCGGTGGCCGCGGTGCTGTATTGCTTCGTGCCGGAGCGAAGACAGGAGCGGAAGACCGAAACGCTAGCCGTGCAACTCGCCGGGGTCGCGGCCATCCTGCGCGATCCCGCATTCTGGCGTGTAGGTATTGCGCTTTGCACCAGCCAAGCTGCGACGGTCGCGCTCCTCACCCTGTGGATGGCGACCTGGCTACGCGACGTCGCAGGATTCTCGCGGGTTGAAGTTGCCCAGGCGCTGTTGGCAGTCAATATCGCGTTGATCGCCGGGTATCTCGCCTACGGGCGGGCTGCCGATGCGATCGCGCGGCGCAGGCGCTCGACGCTGCCGCTGTTTGCCGGAGGAATTGCCTGCGCATCGGCGTGCCTCGCGCTGATCACGTTCGGCGCCACCGCGTGGACCCTGCTGACCTGGTCGCTGTTCATTTTTTTTGGCGCGGTCAGCTCGGTCGCCTATCCGATGTTGTCGCGCCGCTATCCGCGCGCGATGGCCGGACGCGCCAACACCTGCATGAATATCTTCACCTTCATGGGGACCTTTCTCGGCCAGTGGGGCGCCGGCCTGATCCTCAACCGCTGGGCGCCCACTGCGACCGGCTACGACCCTGCCGCCTATTTCTACGCGTTCGGCGCGCTCTGGCTGGCGCAGTTCGCCGGCCTGCTCTGGCTGCTCGCCGGGCGGCGCCTGCTCTCGGCCGCGCCGGCTACTGCTTAGGCACGCGCGAGCGAAATGTCCCGATTGCCTTGGCGACCAGCTCGCCTTCGGCATCGCGCGCTTCGCCTTCGCAGAAGATCGTGCTCTGGCCGGCCCTCAGCACGCGCCCTTCGGCGCGCAGCACGCCCTTCGCCGTGCCGATGAACGAGGTCGAGAGCTCGATGGTCATGATCGAGCGCGGCGGGTCGTAAAGCGTGCGCGCGCACATCGAAAGCGTCACGTCGAGCAGCGTGAGGATCGCGCCGCCGTGCGCGCTGCCCCAGCTGGTGGTGAATTCCGGTTTGATTTCAAGCGAGAGCCGGGCGACGCCTTGTTCCAGCGAATCGATGCGGATGCCGAGGTGCTGCGAAAACGGGATCTTCTTGAGAAACTCGCTGACCGCGTGGAGCGATTGCATCGGCCGGAGCCCTAGATGAGAATCGCGCCGCCGTCCACGGCGATCGCCTGGCCGGTGATGTGGCGCGAAGCTTCCGACGCGAGCAGCACCGCGAGTCCCTTGAGGTCCTCGGGCCCGCCCAGGCGCCTCGTCGGGGTCAGCTTACGCACCGCCTCACCGGAGGCATCGAGCGTGTCGCGCGTCATCTTCGAGGGGAAGAACCCCGGACAGATGGCGTTCACGGTGATGCCGTGCTCGCCCCATTCCGCCGCGAGTTGCCGGGTCATGCCGACGACGCCATGCTTGGTCGCATTGTAGGAAACCGTGCGTACCACTGCAGGGTCGCTCGCGGCGAGACCTGCGACGGAGGCCACGTTGATGATGCGCCCCCATTTCGCCGGGATCATGCATTTCTTCGCTGCCTGCTGCGCCGTGACGAAGCCGCCCACCAGGTTGAGCGCAATGAGCTTGTCCCAGGCCTCGAGCGGGTGGTCTTCGGCGGGCGCCCCCCATACGGCGCCCGCGTTGTTTACCAGAATGTCCACCTTCCCCATACTCGCGAGCACCTGGTCGAACACGACCGGGATGGTTTCGCGCTTGCCGATGTCGCACACCCACGCGCTCGCCTCGATGCCCATCGTCTTCAGGTGTGCGACCGCTTCATCGAGTTCGTCTTGCTTGCGCGCAGTGAGCACGAGCTTCGCGCCCATCTCGCCGAGCGCCTCGGCCACCTGCAGGCCTAGCCCCCGGGAACCCCCGGTGACGAGCGCGACGCGGCCTGAAAGATCAAACAGTTTCTTGACGCTCATGTTTTCTCCGATAGCGGGGTCATTGACAAGGCAAGTATAGGCGACACGGGAAACATCCCGGTCGATACGGGTTCGGATTCGGCACGCAACTTGCTCGCCTTATCCTGGAGCGGTACGCGAGGCCCTGATTCGGGTAAATGCGCACCAAAACAGGTACCGGGCGCACCCGATTGACGCACCTGGCGTGCCTGCAACGGGAGAAACGCCATGTTGACACTGCAGGATTGCGTCGGGATTTCGGGGCTGACGCCCGAGGAAGTGCGCGTGATCGCCGAGCATGAGGAGGTTCCGGACATCGTGGCAACGGAAATCGGCAACGACCTCCTCGCGACGCCGCAGGGAACCTATCTCCTGCGGCAGTACATTCTCGAACTGCTCGAACGCGCCGCCGAGCACCGCCAGCTCGAGCGGGAGAGATGGCTGCGCGCCGCGCTTGCGAGGTTCACCGCCGCACATTCCGTGCCGCGCGTGCTTTGATCCGCGGCGCCGGCAGACTTCGCCTCAGCCCGCCTTCAGCTGCAGCGACTTGTACTCGAGGAACTCCTCCAGCCCATACCTGCCGGCTTCGCGGCCGTGCCCCGATTGCTTGAAGCCCCCGAACGGCGCGTTGATGTTGTACGGCCCGCCGTTGATGTCGATCTGGCCCGCGCGCATGCGTCGCGCCACCCGCTGCGCGCGCGCCTCGTCCTTCGACCAAACGCCTCCCGCGAGTCCGTAGATGGTGTCGTTGGCGATGCGGATCGCGTCGTCCTCGTCCTTGTAGGTGATGATCGAGAGCACCGGCCCGAAAATCTCTTCCTGCCCGATGGTCGATTTCGGATCGACTTTGCCGAACACCGTGGGTTTGACGAAATAGCCGCCCGGCGCGACGCCTTCGGGCGCTTCGGCACCGCCCGTCACGAGTTCCGCGCCTTCCTCGATCCCTTTGATGATGAAGCCGCGCACCCGCTCGAGCTGAATCCGAGACGAGAGCGGCCCCAGACGCGAGGTCTCCGACATCGGGTCTCCAGGTGTGAACGTCCGGGCAACCTCCGCGGCGATCGCCCTGGCTTCGGCGTACTTCGATTCCGGAACCAGCATGCGCGTGAACGCGGTGCAGGTCTGGCCTGAGTTGAGATAGCAGTTCGACACCGTGCCCTTCACGGCGGCCGCCAGGTCGGCGTCGTCGAGGATCACCGAGGCGGACTTTCCGCCCAGTTCGAGCGTGACGCGCTTCACCATGAGCGCAGCCACTTCCGAGACCCGCTTGCCTGCCCGCGTCGACCCGGTGAAGGAGATCATGTCCACTTCAGGATGCCTGACCAGCGCCTCGCCCACCACGGGGCCGAATCCCGTCACGAGGTTGAACACGCCTGGCGGAAGCCCGACTTCGTGGACCACATCGGCGAGAATGAACGCGTTGAATGGCGCGATCTCCGCGGGCTTGAGCACGACGGTGCAGCCGGCGGCCAGAGCGGGAGCCACTTTCAGCGCGATCTGGTGCAGCGGGTAATTCCAGGGCGTGATCGCTCCGACCACACCCACCGGGTCGCGCACCACGAGCGAGTTGCCGACTTTCTCCTCGAACTGGAATTCGCCTGCGATCTTCGCGTAGTTGCCAAAGATCATTACCGGCAGCCCGGCCTGAATGCGGCCCGAGAGCTTGATCGGCATGCCGACTTCCTGTGCGATCACCTTCGCCGTTTCCTCGGCGCGCTGCTTGAGCCCGGCCGAGATCTTCGCCAGATACTCGGCGCGCTTGGCCACCGGCAGCTGGCTCCAGCTATCGAAGGCCGCGCGTGCAGCGCGTACCGCCGCGTCGATGTCGCTTTCCCCTCCAGCCGGCACCTTGCCCATCACTTCGCCGGTGCCTGCATCGTGAACTTCGATCATTTCCTTCGCGCCGGTGGCCACCCACTGGCCGTTGATATAGAACAAGTCGCGCATCAGCATGGCAAAACTCCGGTAGAGGAGAGCGGAAGAGGGCGTGGATTATACTGCCCGACAATGCCCATTGAAGGAGGTTTCACACCATGGCGCGCAAGGGAAAAGCCGTCGTCGCACGCGAGTTGAACAAGCCGGTGCTGGTCGAGGAAGTGAGCTTCGATGCGCCGAAACGCCGCGAAGTGGTGGTGAAGATCGAGGCCGTGGGGGTGTGCCACTCCGACCTGTCGGGCACCAACGGAACAATCGCGCTGCCGCTGCCGTTGATCCTCGGGCACGAGGCTGCGGGAACAGTGATCGAAACCGGCGAGGGCGTCACCGACCTCGCGGTCGGGGACCACGTGGTGGCGAACTGGATCTACATGTGCGGCCGTTGCCACTACTGCAACATCGGCCGGCCCGTGCTGTGCGACCAGCAGGGCAAGGCGCTCTACACGATGTTCGACGGCACGCACCGCACGCATGACGCTGCGGGCAAGCCGCTCAATATTTTCTCCGGTGTCGGCGTGATGGCCGAGTACGCCGTGGTGCACGAGCGCAGCCTCGTGAAGTACGACCCCAAGGTGCCCGCGGACCGCGCCGCGCTGGTCGGCTGCGCGGTCACCACCGGCGTGGGGGCGGCCATCAACACGGCGAAAGTGCAACCCGGATCCATCTGCGGCGTGTGGGGCGCGGGCGGCGTTGGCCTGAACGTCATTCAGGGTTGCGCCATCGCGGGCGCCGAGCGCATCATCGCCATCGATACCAGCGATGCGAAGCTCGAATTCGCGCGGAAATTCGGCGCCACCGAGGTGATCAGGACCGTACCGGGCGAAGACCTCACCAAGCAGATCAAGAAGAGCACCGGCGGCGGGCTAGACTACGCTTTCGAGTGCATCGGTTCGGGCGAGGTCGCCGCGGCCGCCTACAAGGCGATCCGCAAAGGCGGGTTGGCGGTGGTGGTGGGCGTCGCGCCGGCGAGCTCCGCCACCGTCGTGGTGACGCGTTCGCTTCCCTTCGAGGAAAAGACCCTGACCGGCAGCTACTTCGGCTCGGCGCGGCCGCGCGAGGACTTTCCGAAGATGCTCTCGCTCTACTCGGCGGGCAAGCTGAAGCTCGATGAGTTGATCACCCGGCGCTATACGATCGATGAAGCGCCACAGGCCTTCGCCGATCTCGAGTGGGGGAAGAACGCGCGCGGGGTGATTGTATTTTGATGCGCAGGTCCTACCAGTGCGGAGGCAGCCTGCGTTCGATCACGAGCTGAGCGCCTTCGCGGCGCAAGTAACCGCCGGCCGAGAGGTCGGAAAAGATGCGGCTGATCATCTCGCGCGAGGCGCCTACGCGGTGCGCGATATCCTTCTGCGTAATGCGCTCGGCGATGATGCTGCGCCCATCCCTGTCTTCCGCGAGTTCGAGCAGCAGCCGCGCGACCCGCCCGTAGACGTCCATCAGCGCCAGGTCCCGCACATTGCCGGTGAGTACACGCACGCGGTGCGCGAGTTTCCTCACCATGTGCTCGGCGAAGCCGGGGATTTCGACAAACAGGCGGCTTAGCTCCGCGCGGTGCACGACCGCGCAGCGGCAGTCCTCCAGTGCCATCACCGAGGCCGAACGCGGGCCGCCGTCGAGGGTGACCTCGCCGAAATACTCACCCGGCCCGAGCCGGTTGACCTCCATCTCGCGCCCGTCCTCGCCTGAAACGAACACCCTCGCGCGCCCGGCCAGCAGCACATAAAGCGCGTCGGTGTCGTCGCCCTCCATCACGATTACTGCATTCCTGGCAAAGCTGCGCGCGCCGGCGCGGGCCGCGATCTGCTCAAGAAGCGCCGGGGGAAGCGCTTCGACCGTGGGGGACTTCATGGTCGGTGCATTGTAAAGGTGAATATGTCACACCGCTGGAGTGACACAGTTCGCTGTCCCCTCCTTGCCGCCGGAATAGTCTGGTTCGGCCGCATTCAACAGGAGGGCAGAGATGAACTGGACAATCGCAGTAGACGTCCTTTTCAACCTGGGTGCGCTCCTGGCCGCGGGTCTGCTCGGGTACGGCGGGTGGCTGTCCATCACTGCACCCAAGGTGGACCCGGACAATCCTTCTGGTGCGGCTCGGCCGGAAGGCGCGGCACCAGCGACGAAACCGCCCGCCGCCAGAGCGCCCAACGCGGATCCGCACGAGCCCGCCGCCTCGCGATTCATTCTCGGGAGGTGACCATCATGACTTGGGACCATGTCAAATTCCTCGCATTGCTGATCCCGACCTGGCTGCTGATTGGCGCGGCCGCGCTGACTCTGAAGATGGCATCCAACGACGGGGACCGGGCCCCGGCGCGTGTATCCGAGGGCCGGCTGTATGCTCAAGTTCCGGACTCCCGCGCCTTGGGCGGCCCGGCTGCGCAATATCCTGAACAGGAGCCGGTTCCGGAGTGGGAGTGAAACCGGGGGTATTCCTCGGCGGTACTTGAGGAGTAGGCTCTCGCAAGCTTGAGGGAGCCCATGGATTCGCCGGAACGCCGGCACTTTCCGTTTGACTCGGGGTTGGCATTGTCGTGCCCCGTCGGGGTAGCGGCATGAACCGGCGCGGAGCGCTGTTCGCCATGCTCGCGGTCGGCGCCTCGCGCGGTGCGTTCGCGCAGGCGCAGCCGCCACGCATCGGCGTGCTTTCGCGCGGCAAGCTGGAAGAGCCACCGCTGAACGCCTTGGTGCGCGGGTTGATCGAGCGAGCCTTGATACCGGGAAAGACGATCGTGGTCGAAAAGCCCGATGTCCGAGGCGACTACCATGAATTCGCCAAGATGGCGGGCAAGATGAATCACCGGGAGGCGCTCATTGTTTGCGACGGTTTTACGGCCACCGACGCGGCGCGCAAATCGGCGCCGGACGCCCCGCTCGTGATGGTGGTCGAAGTCGATCCCGTGCAGCGTGGACTGGTGCAAAGCCTGGCCCGGCCTGGCGGCAACGCGACGGGCGTGACTTTGCCGGGCCGGGAACTCGGGGCGAAGCGCGTGGGATTACTCAAGGAAATTGTTCCGGGTGCAAGGCGCCTGGGAATTCTGTGGACGTCAGCAAGCGGCACTGAGGCAGAGGCGGTTGCCGAGATCGAGGCCGCCGCGAGACGCCTCGGCATCGAAACGCGCACCGCCGAAGTGCGCTATGCGGGGGCGCTCGGTGACGCGTTCGCGGCATTTGCCGCGTTCCGCGCGGACTCGCTGGCGCTGGTGCCGAGCGCCCTATTCACCGGCCTCGCGCGAAGGATCGCGGAACACGCCATCGAGCTGCGGTTGCCGGCCGTGTTCGCGCAACCGGCTGATGCTCACGCGGGCGGCCTGGCGTCCTACAGCCCGGATTTCTCTGCTGCCATGCGGCGCGCTGCCGGGTTTGTCGAGCGCATCCTGCGCGGCGCGCGGCCCGCCGATCTTCCGGTCGAGCAATCGTTAAAGTTTGAACTGGTGGTCAACATGAAGACCGCCAGGGCCATCGGTCTCACCGTCCCGAAGTCGATATTGCTGCGCGCCGACGAGTTGATCCAGTAGACTGTGCCGCCCATGCGCGAAATGATCGGCAAGTACAAGATACTCAGACTCCTCGGCGAGGGTGCCACGGGCTCGGTCTACCTCGCCGACGATCCGTTTTCCGAACCAATGGAAGGACAATGAATGCCGTTTCCCCGGGCGAATGCATCGGCGAAATGGCCTGCGCCCGCCGCAACGACCAGCCGCGCACGGCGACGGTCAGCGCGCTCGAACCGAGCTGGACGATCGGCATGCGCGTGGCCGATCTCGACGATTTCTCGTCGGGCTGCCGCGCCAGGTTCGACGAGGCGTTCCTGTCCATCATGGCCGAGCGCATCTCGATGCTCTCCGGGCGGTTGTTGCACGCACTGCACGCGCAGAAAATCGGCATGGTGTAATGGCTGAGCCGACGTCCGCCGCACAATCAAACCCGGCTCCCCGCGCGGCCTTCCGCGGGCGGCTGTTCCGCAAGTACTTTCTGCTGATCCTCGCGCTGGTGAGCGGTGCGCTGCTGGTGTCGGGCGCCATCAGTGTGTATTTCTCCTACCAGGAGAACAAATCGGCGCTTGCGAGCGTGCAGCACGAGAAAGCGGTGGCGGCGGCTTCGCGCATCGACGTGTTCGTGCGCCAGATCGAGCAGCAGGTCGGCTTTGCGGCGCTTCCGCAGCTCGGCGCCGAAGAGATCGAGCAGCGCCGCATCGAATTCCTCAAGCTGCTCAAACAGGCGCAGGCGGTGACCGACATCGCGCAGCTCGACCGGACCGGCAAAGAGGTGCTCGCGGTTTCGCGCCTGGCGATGGACGTGGCGGAATCCTCGAAGGACCGCTCGCGCGATCCGGCATTCCTCGGCGCAAAGCCCGACAAGACCTGGTTCGGGCCGGTGTACTTCAGGAAGGAGACCGAGCCGTATATGGCGATCGCGGTGCGCTCGCGGGGCGAGGCGGGTGCGGTGACCGTGGCCGAGGTCAACCTGAAATTCATCTGGGACGTGATCACGCGCATCAAGATCGGCGACAAGGGCAAGGCCTACGTGGTGGACGGCGGCGGGCACCTGGTGGCCGACCCCGATATCGGCCTGGTGCTCAGAAAGACCGACTATTCGGGGCTGGCTCACGTCAAGGCTGCTCTGTCGGGTCCCGTGGATGCCGAGGAGCTGGCGCGGGTGGCGCGTGATCTTTCCGGGGTCGAAGTGTTGACTGCATTTGCCTCCATCGAGCCGCTGGGTTGGAAGGTGTTCGTCGAGCAGCCGGTAGCGGAGGTGTATGTCACTCTCAAGGCCACCATGCTGCGCACCGGCGCGCTGATGGTGGCGGGGTTGCTGCTCTCGGCGCTGATGGCGCTGGTGTTCGCGCGCGGCCTGGTGCGGCCGATCCGCACTTTGCAGGAAGGCGCCCAGAGAATCGGTGAAGGCGATCTCTCGCAGCGGATCGCGATCCATACCGGGGACGAACTCGAAGCGCTCGCCGGGCAGTTCAACGACATGTCGGCCAAGCTCACCGAATCCTACGGCAGCCTGGAACGCAAGGTGGAGGAGCGCACGGCCGAGTTGAAGGAGACGCTCGAGCAGCAGACGGCGATCAGCGGGATCCTGCGCGTGATCTCGAGTTCGCCGACCAACGTCCAGCCGGTCCTCGATGCCGTGGCCGAGAGTGCCGTGCGGCTATGCCACGCCACGCTTGGCGCGCTGTTCACGATCGAGGGGAATTCCTGCCGCATCGCCGCGCAATTCGGCGTCTCCCCGGAACTGTTCGAGCACCTGACGAGCCATCCGATCCTGCTGGGTGACCAGGGTTCGATCGCGGCGCGGGCCGTGGCGGCGCGGGAAACCGTGCAGATCGAGGATGCGATGACCGATCCGCACTACGCGCGCCGCGATCTTCAGCAAGCCGGCGGCTACCGCACGCTGCTCGGCGTACCGATCATGCGCGAGGGTGTCCCGATCGGCGTGATGTCGCTTTCGCGCACCGAGGTTCGCGCGTTCACCGACACGGAAATAAAGCTGGTCGCGTCCTTCGCGGACCAGGCCGCGATCGCGATCGAAAACGTGCGGCTGTTCAACGAGACCAGGGAGGCGCTCGAGCGGCAGACCGCGACCGCCGAGATCCTGCGCGTGATCAGCGGGTCGATTACCGATGTGCAGCCGGTCTTCGATGCAATCGTATCGAGTTGCCAGCGGCTGTTCCAGGGGAGAGCGGTAACGCTCGTGCTGCCGCGCGGCGAGCAACTCGAATCGGTCGCATTTGCAGACGACGGCACGGTACACGGGGACAACTCCGGCGGATTCCTGCAACCGTGGCCGTTCGACCGCGACAGCGGAGCGGGCGCCTGCATATTGGACAGCCGCGTGATCGCCGTGGCCGATACCGAGGAAGGCACGCGCAGCTATGCGCGCATGAGATCGCTCGCGCTCGCGCTTGGCTACCGCTCGGCGCTGTTCGTGCCCTTGCTTCGCGAAGGCAGCGCGATCGGATGCGTCGCAGTGCTGCGCGCTTCCCTGGGCGAATTCAGCGACAAGGAGATCGCGCTGGCAAACACCTTCGCCGACCAGGCGGTGATCGCGATCGAGAACGTGCGGCTGTTCAACGAGATCCAGGAAAAGAGCCGCCAGCTCGAGATCGCCGACAAGCACAAGTCGGAGTTCCTCGCCAACATGTCGCACGAGCTGAGGACGCCGTTGAACGCGATCATCGGTTTCTCCGAAGTCCTGCTCGAGCGCATGTTCGGCGAGCTGAACGAGAAGCAGGACGATTACCTCAAGGACATCCACTCCTCCGGCAAGCACCTGCTCTCGCTGATCAACGATATCCTCGACCTGTCGAAGATCGAAGCCGGCCGCATGGAACTCGATCTTGGTACGTTCGACGCCGCATCGGCGCTCGCCAATGCGATGACGCTGGTGCGCGAGCGCGCGCAGCGCCACGGCATCACGCTCACCCTCGAGGCCGATCCGTTGCTCGGCGAAATCCGTGCAGACGAGCGCAAGTTCAAGCAGATCCTGCTCAACCTGCTCACCAACGCGGTGAAGTTCACGCCCGACGGCGGCAAGGTGGGGGTGCACGCGCGCCTGGCGCACGCAGTGCTCGAGGTTGCGGTGAGCGACACCGGCATCGGCATCGCAACAGACGACCTGGAAGCGGTGTTCGAGGAATTCCGCCAGGTCGGGCGACACTACACCAACAAGCAGGAAGGAACGGGTCTCGGCCTTGCGCTCACGAAACGATTCGTCGAGCTGCATGGCGGAACCGTCCGCCTGGAAAGCGAGCCGGGCAAGGGCTCGACATTCACCTTCACCATTCCGAGCCAGCCATGAGCGTGATCCTGATCGTCGAGGACAATGAAAAGAACATGAAGCTCGCCCGCGACATCCTGCAGGCGAAGGGCTACACCACCGTGGAGGCCATCACCGGCGAGGAGGGGGTGCGCCTCGCTCAGGAGAAGAAACCGGACCTCGTGCTGATGGACATCCAACTGCCGGGTATCAACGGCATCGAGGCCTTCCGGCAGTTGCGCGCCGATCCGCAGACCGCGGCGATCCCGGTGGTGGCCCTCACCGCCTCGGTCACGCCGACGGACCGGACCCAGATCAATGCCGCCGGTTTTACCGCATTTCTCAGCAAGCCGATCAATCTCAAGGAGTTCGTCGAGACCGTGAAGCGCGTGGTCGAAAGCGGCGGGAAATGAACGCCCAGCCGAAAATCCTGGTGGTCGACGACACGCCGGCGAACGTCAAGTTGCTGGTGGACGTGCTCACGGCGAAGGGCTACGACGTCTGCGCCGCGGTCAACGGCGAGGAAGCGCTCGCGAAAGTGGCCGCGGATTCGCCTGACCTGGTGTTGCTCGACATCATGATGCCGGGGCTCTCGGGCTACGACGTGTGCAGCCGGATACGCGCGAATCCGGACACCGCGCTGCTGCCGGTGGTGCTGTGCACCTCGCTCGATCCGCAGCAGGAGCGCGTGAAGGGGATCGAGGCGGGAGCGGACGACTTCCTGTCCAAGCCGATCAACCGGCCGGAGCTGCTTGCGCGCGTGAAGTCCCTGCTGCGCGTCAAGTCGCTGCAGGACGAGGTCAGGGCGCAGACTGCGCAGCTCGCCGAGGCGAAGGAAAAACTCGAGGAGCGCGTGCGCGACCAGGTGGCGCAACTCGAGCGGCTGGGGCGCCTCAAGGGTTTTTTCTCGCCACAGCTGGCCGATGCCATCATCACGGGCGGCGGCGAGGACTTGTTGAAGACCCACCGGCGCGAAATCACCGTGGTGTTCATCGACCTGCGCGGCTTCACCACCTTCACCGACCGCGCCGAGCCGGAAGAGGTGATGGAACTGCTGCACGACTATCATGCGTCGATGGGCCGGATCGTGCTGGCGCACGGCGGCACTCTCGAGCGCTTCGCAGGCGATTCGGTGATGGTTTTCTTCAATGATCCGGTGCCGGTGGAGCGGCCGGCGGAGCAGGCGGTGAGGATGGCGCTCGCGATGCAGCAGGCCTTCCCGCCGCTCGGCGAGGCATGGAGCAAGCGCGGCTTCGATCTCGCCCTGGGCTGCGGCATCGCGCAGGGCTACGCGACCCTCGGCGCGATCGGTTTCGAAGGACGCTGGGATTACGCTGCCATCGGCAACGTCACCAACCTCGCGGCGCGCCTGTGCGCCGAGGCCGCGGGTGGACAGACGCTGATCGACCGCAAGACGATGGCGAAGGTCGAGGCTCTGGTCGAAACGACCTCGGTCGGCCCGCTGGCCCTCAAAGGGCTCGCACAACCGGTGCCGGCTTTTTCGGTCACGCGGCTCAAAATCGCGGGCTGATACCCGCCGCGGTTCAGTCGTCGGAGTATCGAGTCAACTCGCCGGCGAGTTGTTCCTGCTCAGCGTCCCAGCTAGATTCGAAGGTGTCTTCGTCCCAGGTGGCGGCGTCGTGCAGCAGGGGAAATTCCTCGGGTTCGCTGTGCTGCATTTGCTTCGGCGTCATAGTGGCTCCTGATGGAGAGTGACGCCTTCATGTTGAGCGCACACCGGCGGCCGCAATGCAGCGAAAAGCCGCCGATTTGGGCCGCAATTCCCGCTGCTGTGGTGGCGCTCAGACCACCTCGAAAAGCCCCGCCGCTCCCATCCCGCCTCCGATGCACATGGTCACCACGACGTTCTTCACCCCGCGGCGCTTTCCTTCCATCAGTGCGGCGCCGGTAAGGCGCGCGCCGGACATCCCGTAGGGGTGCCCGACGGCGATCGCTCCGCCGTTCACGTTCAGGCGATCGTCGGGAATGCCGAGTTTGTCGCGGCAGTAAATCACCTGCACCGCGAACGCCTCGTTGAGTTCCCACAGGCCGATGTCTTCGATCCCGAGACCGGCGCGCTTGAGAAGCTTGGGTATCGCGAACACCGGCCCGACGCCCATCTCGTCGGGCTCGCAACCCGCCACCGCGAAACCGCGGAAGATGCCCATCGGCTTGATGCCGCGCTTTGACGCAGCAGCGGCGCTCATCACCACGCAGGCGGCGGCGCCGTCCGAGAACTGGCTCGCGTTGCCCGCGGCGATCACGCCGCCCTCGATCGCCGGCTTGATCTGCGAAACGCCCTCGTAGGTGGTGTCGGCGCGGATGCCTTCGTCGCGGTCGCAAGTGACTTCCTTCACGGTTTCCTGGCTGGTGTTCTTGTCCACCACCTTCATCTTGGTGGTGACCGGTACGATCTCCTCCTTCAGCTTTGCCATGGCCGCGGCCGCGCGCTGCTGGCTGCGCGCGCCGTAGCGGTCCTGCGCCTCGCGCGGGATGTCGTAGCGCTTGGCCACCATCTCCGCGGTCTGCAGCATCGGCCAGTAAATCTCGGGCTTGTGGCGGTGCAGCCATTCGTCCTGGATCATGTGCTTGTTCATGTTGTTCTGCACGCAGGAGATCGACTCGACCCCGCCGGCGACGAACACCCCATCCTCTCCGGCAATCACGCGCTGCGCCGCGAACGCGATCGTCTGCAGCCCCGAGGAGCAGAAGCGGTTCACGGTGACACCCGAAGTGGTGACCGGACAGCCGGCGCGGATTGCGATCTGGCGGGCGATGTTGGCGCCGGTGGCGCCCTCCGGGTTGGCGCAGCCCATGAGGACGTCCTCGATCTCGGCGGGATCGATCTTCGCGCGCTCCAACGCGCCCTTCACTGCGGCCGAGCCGAGTTTTGCGCCGTGGGTCATGTTGAACGAGCCGCGAAAGCTCTTGGCGAGCGGGGTGCGGGCATAGGATACGACGACTGCGTCGGTCATTGGGTTCTCCTCGTCAGTTCACGAAACTTCATTTCTTGGCTGCGTCGTAATCGGTGAAGCTCTTGCCTTCGCCTGCCAGCCGCTCGATGAGCGGAGCGAGCTTCCACGCGCCGCCCTGGTAACCCTTCTGGAATTGCTTGATCGCCTCGACCACCTTGGCCAGGCCCACGGTGCTGGCATAGAACATCGGCCCGCCGCGGTAGGCAGGGAAACCGTAGCCCGTGAGGTAGACCATGTCGATGTCCGACGCCCTCAGCGCGATGCCCTCTTCCAGGATGTTCGCGGCCTCGTTCACCAGTGCATAGATCAGCCGCTCGACGATTTCCCCGTCGGAGATCTGCCGCGGATTGACGCCGATTTCCTTGCGGTAGTCCTCGATGATCCTGTCAACGGCGGGATCGGGAACGGGCTTCCTGCTTCCCGCTTCGTACAGGTACCAGCCTTTGCTCGTCTTCTGTCCGTAGCGGCCCTGTTCGCAGATTCGGTCGCCCACCCTGGAATACATGAAGTTGGGCCGCTCGATGTAACGGCGCTTGCGGATCTCCCAGCCGATGTCGAGGCCCGCCATGTCACCCATGGTGAGCGGGCCCATGGCCAGGCCCCATTTCTGCGCCGCGCCGTCGACCTGCCGCGGACTGCAGCCTTCGTCGAGCAGGAACAGGCTCTGCTGGCCGTATTTCTCGATCATGCGGTTGCCGATGAAGCCGTCGCACACCCCCGAGACCACCGGCAGTTTCTTGATGGTCTTGCCGAGCTTCATGGTGGTGGCGAGAACGTCCTTGGCGGTCTTCGCGCCGCGCACCACTTCCAGCAGGCGCATTACGTTGGCCGGAGAGAAGAAGTGCGTGCCGATCACGTCCTGCGGGCGCCTGGTTACGTCCGCGATGGCGTTCACGTCGAGCGTCGAGGTGTTCGAGGCGAGGATCGCACCGGGTTTGGCGAGCGCATCGAGCTTGCGGAAAATGTCCTGCTTCACGTCCATGCGCTCGAACACCGCTTCGATCACGATGTCGGCGTCCTTGACGCCATCGAGCGAGAGCGAGGGCGTAATCATCGCCATGCGTTTGTCCATGTCCTCCTGCTTCAGGCGTCCCTTTGACACGGTGCTGGTGTAGTTCTTCTTGATCGTCGTCATGCCGCGCTCGAGCGCCTCCTGCTTCATCTCTATGATCGTCACCGGGATGCCCACGTTGACCAGGCTCATGCTGATGCCCCCGCCCATGGTGCCCGCGCCGATCACCGCCGCCGACTTGATCGCGCGCGTCTGGGTGTCCTCGGGTACGTCGGGGATCTTGCTGGTCTGGCGTTCGGCGAAGAACATGTGGCGCAGGGCCTTCGATTCGGTGGTGTTGATCAGCACGTCGAAGCGCTCGCGCTCGAACTTGCGGCCCTCGTCGAAAGGCCTGGTCGCGGCGGCTTCGGCGCAGGCGACGATCTCGAGCGGCGCCGGGTAATTCTTCGACGCCTTGGCGACTTCCGCGCGCACAGCGTCAAAGAATGCCTTCGGGTCGCCTTCGAGTTTCGCCTTCATGTCGCGCACGCGGCGCGGGCCCTTGCCGTCGGCGACCAGTCTTTTCGCGTACGCGATCGCGCCGTCCAGCAGGTCGCCGGTCACGATCTCATCCACCAGTCCGTACTCCTTGCCCTTTTCCGCGGGGATTGGATTGCCGGTGGTCATCATTTTCACCGCCTCGGCCATCGGCACCACGCGCGGCAGTCGCTGCGTGCCGCCGGAGCCCGGCAGTATCCCCAGCTTTACCTCGGGCAGTGCGAGCTGGGCCTTGGGCGCCGCAACGCGATAGTGGCAGCCCAGGGAGAGCTCGAGCCCGCCGCCCATCGCAAAACCGCCGATTGCGGCGACCATCGGCTTGGGGAAATTGTCCTGCGCTTCGTTGATCTCGGGCAACGAAGGCTTGGAAGACGACTTCGGGGTGTTGAACTCCCGGATGTCGGCGCCGCCCGAAAACGCCTTCGCGGAGCCGATCAGGACCACTGCCTTGACTGACGTATCGGCTGCCGCCTTGTCGAAGCCTTCCATGATGCCGGTGCGTAGTGCATGGCCCAGGCCATTCACGGGCGGATTGTTGAGGGTAATCACGGCAATGCCGTCGCGGACAGAATAGGGCGCTGCGTCGCTCATCGGGGGTCTCCGGATAGGGATTTGCGCCGCACGGCTGGCGGACGCGGTAATGGCGAATTTTACCGGCAAAGCGCCATCGTGGAGCGCACGCCGGAATAGTGAAACGCTAGTCGTGCACTTCCTGCGAAGCCTTCCCCGTGAACACCCATTCACGCATCGCGAGCACCACTTTCTGTTCAATGCCTGCGAAGCCGTGGGCAGTGTAGGCCTGGCAGGCATCGCCGGCCCACGGGCCTCCGCCGCGGACCGTGACCAGCGGTGCGCCGGTCAGTTTCGCGTGCGCCTGTGCTTCGGCATAGGACGTCCAGCGGCAGGGATCGTCGTAGTGGTGCACCCAGAGAAGCGGCGCTTTGAGCAACGTCCAGTCCGCATCGGACAAGCCCGGCCCATTGCGATTCGCAATGATGACCGACGAACTGAGGATCACGCGTGCAGCCTGTCCGGGCAGCATGCGCGCCGCGTGGAAGGCGGAGATCGAACCCTCGCTGGTGCCGACGAATGTCCATTCGAGCTTGCCGAACCGGGCTTCCGCTGCCGCGAGTAAAGCGGCGACGTCCTCTCCGTAACGCGGTGTCGCGCGGAAACGCTGCGCGAACCAGGTCCACTCGTCGTCGGGCGCGTCGACGGCGAGCGTGAGCGTCGTATCGTCGAGCCAGTGCCTGCGTGAGCGCAGCAGGAAGTTGCCACGCAGTTGGTACTTGATCCGTCCGTCCTCTGCCACCAGCCGCATGATTCCCGGGTGGCCGGGGAACAGGACGATGCCGTGCTTGAATTGCGCGGCGCCAGGAAGATGCGTAACCAGCCCCGAAATGCTGCGCCCGGGGAGTTTCGCGGTGATGACTTCGTTCGGCAGTACGTCGTCGGGGTTTCGCTGCGCCGACGCACACGATGCGAGCGCAGCGGCGAGCAAAAGGATTGACAGCCGCACGCTAGGCGGGCGTGGTCTTGCCGGTAGACTGCATATGCGCGGCGAGGCAGATCACGCCCATCAACGCATACCCCAGCGCCACCATGGGCGAGGCCGCCCAGCCGAGCTGTGCGCCGTGGATCAGCCCGATCCAGGCGAGCGCTGCGCCGATGAAAGCGCTCACCGCAGCGCGGTTCAACTGGCGCTCGATGATGAACACGGCAAACGCACCCAGCACCATTCCCGCCAGCACCGAACCGCTGCCGAGCGACGCCAGGCCGTCGTATACCACGCCGTTCTGCGCGAGCTTGGCCGCGCCGAGCTGCGCCGCCGATGTACCGGCGGCGCCGAGCGAGCCGTCAATGTTGATCTTGGCCCACTCCGCAACATTGGGAATGATCGCGAGCACCACCGCCGGTGCATGCGTGTCGGGCGAGGCCTGGAACGCCTGCGCGCCGATCACGAGGCCGATGTAGAGCAGGATCGGCAGGATCGCGACCAGCGGGATCACCTTCAGCAACAGCGCCGTCAGTCCCAGGAAGCACACCAGCGCGATGCAGATCCCGGTGGCGAGCGAATACCCGATCCGGCCGCCGACCGCCTTCCAGCCCGGGTGGCCGATGTACACCGCCGGCGGAAACGGACTGCCGAGCATCGAACCCACCACGGCGCCGAGGCCGTCGGCGAGCAGGATCTTGCGCAGGTTGTAGTCGTCGCCCGCGGCCGAGGCGCTCTCGACGTTGTTCATCGCCTCGGTGAAGTTGTAGATGCCCAGCGGGATCGCCGTCGCGAGCAGCGGTGCGATGTTGCCCAGGCCGGTAAACACGTCGCTAGAAAATAGCGGCACGTGCAACCCGAACTGTTCCATCGACTTGGCGACTTCGCCCGCCTTCATGTAGTCGCTCCAGCCGAACATCGCGGCGAGCCAGCCGATGACGGTGCCGACAATCACCGCGGCGAGCCCGCCGGGTATCCCGCCCGGCAGGCGGATGTTGGCGGTCCAGGCGATCAGCACGATGGCAAAACAGACGAACGCGATCCAGGGTACTTCCCACATCTGGAACGCCGGCCGCATCGAGATGAAGGCGATGGAGATGCCCGCGAGCGTGCCGAGCATCGCCGCCCGAGGTGTCATGGCGCGGATCCAGGGGCCGACGAAGGCGCCGAGCAGCACGATCACGCCGATGATGAAGCACCACGCAAGTCCCGCCTGCCACGCGAGCACGGCGTTCTTGGTCGCCAGGTAGGTCGGGAGCATCACCACGAACACCACGATGAACATGTGCGGCACGCTCGGTCCGTAGGGCATGGCGGTGACGTCGGCGCGGCCTTCTTTCTTTGCAAGCTCGCGCGCGAGGTAGGCGTAGAACAGGTTGCCCAGAGGCAGCGCGATGCCGAGCGCCGGCAGCACTCGCCCGAATACCATGTCAGCCGGCATCTGCACCACGTAAAGGCACAGCGTGGTGAGCACGATCACGTTGAGCAGCACGTTGGTGAACAGCCCGAAAAATCCGTTCCAGTCGCCGGGCACCCACCATGCAGGTTTCATCGCTTGCGCGGCAGCGGTCATTTTCTCCTCCCTTTTGTCGTTTCCTGCGAGGTGCGCGTCAGCGCCGCGAGAAACTTCTTCGAATCGCTGACCCAGCCGAAGATGCCGCCCTGCGCCTTGATCATGCCCAGCGCCATCACCTGGAATTCCGGGAAGTAGGAGGCGACGCAGTCCTCCAGCACCAGGCAGTCGTAGCCCCGGTCGTTCGCCTCGCGCACGCTGGTGTTGACGCAGACCTCGGTGGTCACGCCGCACACCACCAGCCGCCGCACGCCGCGGTTGTTCAGCATCGCGTCGAGGTCGGTGGCGTAGAACGCGCCCTTGCCGGGTTTGTCGACCACCGGCTCGCCGGGCAGCGGTTTCAGTTCGTCGATGATGTCGTGGCCGTACTCGCCGCGCACCAGGATGCGGCCCATCGGTCCCGGGTCGCCGATGCCGGCCTTGAGCCTGCCGCGCAGCTTCTTGCTGAGGGGAAGATCGGACAGATCGCTGCGGTGCCCTTCACGCGTATGGATGACGAGCATCCCGGCGGAACGCGCGGCATCGAGCACGCGTTTGGTGGGCGGGATTGCCTTGCGCAGGAGAGAGACGTCGTTACCGAGCGCCTCGCCGAAACCGCCCGGATCGACGAAGTCGCGCTGCATGTCGATCACCAGCAGCGCCGTGGTGGCCGGCTCGAACTCGAACTCGTAAGGCTCCGCCTGCACCTTCGCCATGAGCACCTCCCCCGTGCGCCCAGCGTGAAGCGCCCGGATACTTTACTCCAATCGGGTGAGCGCGTCAGACCCGAACGCCGTGAAATCCGGCCATGGCGCAGCCGCGGGCACCCGCCTCAAGCCGGAAAAATATTTCGAAACGACTTGCGCTTGGCCGTACGATAGATCGAAAAATCGGAACGATCCACGGTAATGATGTCGGTGATGTCGCTCTTGTTCGCAAGCCACACGAGCGACGCGTCCGCGAGATCCATCGGGCGGTCGGCGTACTTCCGGATCATCACGGCAACGCCCGGCAGGTCGGTGGGATCGAGCGCCGAAATGTGCATCAGCCCGCGTACGTGGCCTTCGTGGAGCCACTCGAGAAAGTCGGCTTGCGCGTTGGCGCTGAAATCGAGGAAATACATCACCTCGGAAACGACTTCCCAGGTCGTGCGGCAACGCAGGGCCGCGCCATGGGAGCGAAAGAACTCCACCGCCCGGGCGTGATGCCGGTCGCGCCGGTTAAACAGCGCCCCGAGCGGGCCGCTATCGGCGAGTACGTTTAACAATGGCGCGGGAGCGCGCGATGCGCTTGATATCGGAAGACTGCCGCCGGACGGTCCCGTAGCGACCGAATCGCCCGCTGCCGAGTTCGAACAGGCCGGCGCCTTCGGCCGGAGCGGTGGCGCCGCTCGCCAGGGACCGCAATGCCCGCTTGACGATCTCGGTCTTCGAAAGCCCCATCGTCGCGCGCAATCGATGAACGACGCGCGCGTCCTCCTTCGACAGCCGAACGGTCAGAAACTCGCTGTTCACGACAGTTCCTCCAAGCGGTGGCACGAACGCGGAAAAGTGTAACACACGGCTCGCAGCGCGGCGGGCCGGGCAGCTAGACCTCCAGCCACTCCTTGCGCACCGCGGCGTTCTCGCGCATGTCGCGCGGGGTGCCTTCAAACACGATCTGGCCGTGGCCCATCACGTACAGGCGTTCGGAGATGTCGAGCGCGATGGCCAGTTTCTGCTCGACCAGCAGGATCGAGATGCCGCGCTTCTTGATCTCCTCGAACAGCCCGGCGACCTGCTCGACGATCTTCGGCGCAAGGCCTTCGGTCGGCTCGTCGATCATCACGAGCTCGGGGTCGCCCATCAGCGTGCGACACAGCGTCAGCATCTGCTGCTCGCCGCCGGAGAGCACGCCGGCCTGCGTGTCGGCGCGTTCCTTCAGGCGCGGAAACAGCTCGAACATGTCCTCGTCTTTCCAGCGGCCTGTCTTGCGTGTCGATTTCCGCCCGAGCAGCAGGTTCTGACGCACCGTCAGAGTAGGAAAGATGTCGCGATTCTCCGGGACGTAGCCGAGGCCCTTATGCGCCACCCGGTAGGCCTTCAGCCCGACCATCTCCTCGCCCTTGAACTTCACCGAGCCTGAACATTCGACCATGCCCATGATCGACTTGATGGTGGTCGAGCGGCCGACGCCGTTGCGGCCCAACAGCGACACGATCTCGCCGTCGCCCACGCTCAGGTGTACGCCGTGCAGGATATGGCTCTTGCCGTAATAGGCGTTCAGATCGCGCACTTCAAGCACTCGCGGCCTCCTTGTGAAGTGCGCCGAGGTAAGCTTCCTGCACCGCCGGGTTGGCACGGATCTCCTCCGGCTTGCCGGTGGCGATGATCTCGCCGTACACCAGAACGCTGATGCGGTCGGCGAGGTCGAACACCACGCCCATGTCGTGTTCGACCATGATCAGCGTCTTGCCCTCGGTCACCGAGCGGACCAGTTCCACCGCCCGCGCCGTCTCGGAGCGGCTCATGCCGGCGGTGGGCTCGTCGAGCAGGATCGCGCCGGCGCCGCCCGCGATGGTGACGCCGATCTCGAGTGCGCGTTGCTCGGCGTAGGTGAGTACCCCGGCATGCACGTTGCGGCGCTTCTCGAGCCCGATCCTCTCCATCACCTCCTGCGCACGGCGCTGCACCTCGCGCAGGCCGTTAACACGATGCCAGAACGAGTATCTGTAGCCGAGCGACCACAACACGCCGCAACGAATGTTCTCGTACACCGTCATGTTGTGGAAGATGTTGGTGACTTGGAAGCTGCGCGACAGTCCTTTGCGGTTGATCTCGAACGGCTTCAGGCCGGTGATGTCCTCGCCGTTGAGGAGAACGGTTCCGGAGGTGACGGGGAAACGCCCCGAGATCAGGTTGTAGAGCGTGGACTTGCCAGCGCCGTTCGGGCCGATGATCGCGTGGCGTTCGCCATTCGCGATTGCGAGCGATACGCCCTGGATGATCTTGGTGCTGCCGAAGCTCTTGTACACCTCGCGCAGCTCGATTGCCGGAGCGCCGGCGCGACCAGGTTGATCCTTCACGGCTGCTTCGCCAGCAGGTCAGTCTGAATGGCGTCCCAGCACGCGTCGACCAGGCGCGTCGTGTAGCGCAAGGCCGCGAGGCCCGCCCCGAGCAGCGCGCCGAATGCGATCCATGGCGGCGCAGAGCGCGCGTCGAAGCCCAGCCCGGCGAGGTTCATCTGAGTGCCGCCGGACACATCGGAGAGCCGGTACACCATTTCGACGATGCCTATCAGTCCGCACATGGCAACCAGCGCCGCCACGGCCGCGAGGCAATAGGGCCACGCGAGCTCGCCAAAGCGCCGGGCGCGGATCACCGGGAGCTGCATCAGGATCAGCGAGGCGATGCCGCCCGGCGCATACAGCACCATCATGAGGAAGAACAAGCCGAGGTACAGCAGCCAGGCCTTGGTGAAACCCGACAGCGCAACGACGAAGAAAATGTATACCACCGCGCCGACGATTGGGCCGAAAAAGAACGGCACGCCGCCGATGAAGGTTGCGAGCAACACGCCGCCGGAACGGATTGCCGATACGTTTTCGGACGACACGATCTCGAAGTTGACGCACGACAGCGCACCGGACACGCCGGCGAAGAACGACGACAGCACCAGTTGCAGGAAGCGCACGTGCTGAGTGTTGTAACCGACAAACTCCGCGCGCTCCGGATTGTCGCGCACCGCATTCGCCATACGCCCGAGCGGCGTCTGCGTGAGCGCGAACATCGCCGCCATGCAGGCGAGACACCAGGCCGCGACCAGGTAATAGACCTGGATCGCCGGGCCGAAGCTGATGCCGAGGAACGGCTGCCCGACCACGCGGTTGGTCGAAACGCCCGCCTCGCCGCCGAAAAAGCCAGGGAACATCAGCACGCAGGCGAACACCATTTCGCCCACGCCGAGCGAGATCAGCGCGAAGGTCGTGCCGGCTCTCCTGGTGGTGACGTAGCCGAAAAGCACGCCGAAGGCGAGGCCGGCCAGGCCGCCGATGAGCGGCAGCAGCGGCAGCGCGATGGAGAGCGCGCCCTTGCCGACGAGGTTGAGCGCGTGCACCGTGATATAAGCGCCCAGACCGGAATAGACGGCGTGGCCGAACGACAGCATGCCACCCTGCCCGAGCAGCATGTTGTAGCTGAGGGCGAAGATGATCATAGTCCCCATCTGCGTCATCATGGTGAGCGCGAAGCTGCTGCTGAACACCTGGGGTGCGGCAATGAACACCAGCGCGGTGGTGCCCCAAAGTATCCAGCGCCCGAGGTTGAGCGGCTGATAGGTCATCCTTCCCTCGTACCCATCAGACCCTTGGGCCGGAAGATCAGCAGCAGCACCATCAGCAGGTAGGGCAGCACCGGGGCTGCCTGCGCGATGGTGATGCCGGCGAGCGACCAGTCGAGCGACACGGCGAAGGTCTGCATGCAGCCGATCAGCAGCGAGGCGATGAACGCGCCGGCGAGCGAGCCCATGCCGCCGACCACTACGATGACGAAGATGATCGGGCCGACCGCGGCGGCCATGCCTGGTTCGGTGACGAACGCGTTGCCGCCGATCACCCCCGCGAGGCCGGCGAGTGCCGCGCCGCCTCCGAATACGAGCATGAATACGCGCGGCACATTGTGGCCGAGCGCTTCCACCGTCTGCGGATGCGTCAGTGCTGCCTGGATGACCAGGCCGATGCGGGTGCGTGTGAGCACGAGCCAGATCGACACCAGCATCGCTACCGATACCAGCATCATGAAGCCGCGATAGATCGGGTACTGCGAGGTGAAGATGGTGAACAGCGGGCCGTCGAGGTCGGGCGGCACGCGGTACTCGACTGACGAGCGGCCCCAGACAAGATGCACCGCCTCCTCGATCAGGTAAGCGAGACCGAAGGTGAAGAGAAGTTCGGCGACGTGGCCGTAGCGGTGTACCGTCCTCAGCCCCCAGCGCTCCACCAGCATTCCGATCGCGCCTACCAGGACTGGCGCGATCGCGAGGGCCGGCCAGAAGCCGATCGTCGTGCTCACCTGGTAGGCGAAATAGGCTCCCAGCATGTAGAAGCTCGCGTGGGCAAAGTTGAGCACGCCCATCAGGGAGAACACCAACGTGAGTCCCGATGACAGCATGAACAGCAGCAGCCCGTAGCTGATGCCGTTCAGGGTCTGTACGAGGAGAAATTCCATCGGGTCAAAAACAAGACTACCGGGGACAAAACAACCGGGGAGCCTTCGCGGCCCCCCGGTGATGGACTCTGCGACCGGTTACGGCCGCTTCATAGTGCACGAGGTCGGCTGCGCCGAGGTGAAGGCCTCGAGGCGCGCGTCGGTGACCGGGTAGAGTCCGCTGCCCTCCATGTCGATCTTCGCTTCCTTCGGCCCGCCCTTGGCGGCGGACTTGTGCAGCGTGAACACGTACAACGGCTGGATCAACTGGTGGTCCTGCTTGCGCATCTCGACCTCGCCCATTTCGCCGTCGTGACGCATGCCTTCGAGCGCGTAGGCCACCGCCTTCGGCTCCGCCGATTTCGCCTGGTTGATCGCCCTGGCGAACATGTCCCACATGATCTTGCCGCGCAGGAAGTAGAAATCAAGCTTCTGTTTCTCGAACGCCTTGCGGAAATCGGCGTCCCATCTGGCAGCCTTGTTGTTCGCGACGTTGGAGTGATACTCCGCAATTATTTTCACCCTGCCGGCGGCCGCCTCGCCCATCGCGGTCGGTGCGCCGAGGCCGCCCGCGTAGTAGGTGTACCAGTCCACGTTAAGGCCGGCATCCTTCCCGGCCTTGATCAGCAGTGTCATATCGTTGCCCCAGTTGCCGGTGATTACGCCGTCGGCGCCGGAGGCTTTGATCTTGGCGACGTAGGGCGAGAAATCGCTCACCTTGCCGATCGGGTGCAGGTCGTCCCCGACGATCTGGATGTCCGGGCGCTTGCGCGAGAGATATTCCCGCGCCGCCTTCTTCACCGCGTGGCCGAACGAGTAATCCTGGTTGATCAGGTACACCTTCTTGATGTTCTTGTTGGCCGCCATCCAGGTAGTGAGCGACTCCATCTTCATGTCGGCATTGGCGTCGAAGCGGAAATGCCAGAATGAGCACTTGTCGTTGGTGAACGATGGGTCCACGGCCGCGTAATTGAGGAACAGGACCTCCTTGCCGGGATTGCGTTCGTTGTGGCGGTTCACCGCCTCGATCAACGCACCGGCAACGTTCGAGCCGTTGCCCTGCGTGATGTAACCGATGTTCTGATCGATCACGCGCTTCAACTGGTTGAGCGCCTCCTGCGGACTCGACTTGCTGTCGAAACCGATCACCTCGAGCTTACGCCCGCCGAGCACGCCGCCCTTGGCGTTGATCCGCTCGGCCGTGTAGCGGAACTCCGCCAACCCCTGCTCGCCGACGTTGGCGAACGGCCCGGACAGCGGGTCGATGTAGGCGATCTTGATGGTCTGCGCCTGAACGCCGAGGGCGGCGATGGCGAGAGCGGCGCCGAAGGCGGCCGCGCGAAAGGTGGTCCTCATGCTGTTCTCCTTTGATTGACGGGGCCGGGCGGACTGGCTTTCGTGGGCTCCGGGCGTGCTGGACGCATGGTAGTCGCGCACCCCTGCGGAATCAAGCGCGCCTGCTAAACTATCCCGCGCCCCGAAAAACCGCCCCGGAGATCCCCATGCATGGCCTGATGATGGAACAGCCGCTGCTCATCAGCGACCTGATCCGCCACGCCGACCGCCACCACGGCAGCACCGAGATCGTCTCGAAGCGCGTCGAGGGTGACGTTCACCGCTACACGTATCGCGACGCGCACAAGCGTTCGCGCAAGCTCGCCAAGGCGCTCCTCGCCCTGGGCGTGACGCTCGGCGAGCGTGTCGCCACGCTGGCCTGGAACGGCTACCGGCATTACGAGCTTTACTACGCCGTGTCGGGGATCGGGGCGATCATCCACACCATCAACCCGCGCCTGTTCGGCGAGCAGATCGCCTATATCGCCAACCATGCCGAGGACAAGTATCTGTTCCTCGATCTCGGCTTCGTCCAGATGGTGGAGAAACTCGCCAGGCAACTCAACACGGTCAAGGGTTACGTGATCCTGTGCGATCACGCCCGCATGCCGGAGACGACGCTGCCCAACGCGATGTGCTACGAGGACCTGCTCGATGCGCAGGACGACGGCTACGAGTGGCCGAGCTTCGACGAGCGCACCGCCTGCGGGCTGTGCTACACCTCCGGCACGACAGGCAATCCGAAAGGAGTGCTCTTTAGCCACCGCTCGACCATCATTCACGCCTATGCCGCGGCACTGCCCGATACGCTCAACCTCTCGGCCATCGACTGCGTGCTGCCGGTGGTGCCGATGTTCCACGCCAATGCCTGGAGCCTGCCCTACGGCTGCACCATGGTCGGGGTGAAGATGGTGTTCCCCGGCCCGCACCTCGACGGCAGGAGCGTGCATGAGCTGTTCGAGGCGGAGCGCGTCACCATGAGCGCGGGCGTCCCGACCGTATGGCTTGCGCTGCTCAACTTCGTCAAGGACAACCAGCTCAGGTTCTCGACGCTGAGGACGCTGGTGATCGGGGGATCGGCCGCGCCGCCCGCGATGATCCGGGCGTTTCGCAATGAATTCGGGGTCAACGTGCTGCATGCCTGGGGCATGACGGAGATGAGTCCGCTCGGCACGGTGGGCACGCTCAAGGAGAAGCATGCACGCGCGTCTCAGGAGGAGAGATTCACGATCCAAGCGAGACAGGGGCGTGCGCCGTTCGGCGTGGACATGCGCATCGTGGATACCGAGGGCAAGGAGCTGCCGTGGGATGGCAGGGCGTTCGGCGACCTGCATGTGCGCGGGCCGTGGATCACCAGTTCGTATTTCAAGGGGGAAGGCGGCGACCCGCTCAAGGGCGGCTGGTTCCCGACCGGCGATGTGGCCAACATCGACGCCGAAGGTTACATGCAAATCACCGACCGCTCGAAGGACGTGATCAAGTCCGGCGGCGAGTGGATCAGCTCGATCGACCTGGAGAACATCGCGGTGGCGCACCCGGCGGTGGCCGAAGCGGCGGCGATCGGCGTCGTCCACCCGAAATGGGACGAACGGCCGATCCTGGTGGTGGTGAAGAAGGCCGGCGCCGAGGTCTCGCGCGAGGAACTGCTCAAGTTCTACGCCGGCAAGATCGCCAAGTGGTGGATGCCGGAAGACGTGGTGTTCGTCAACGAGCTGCCGCACACCGCAACCGGCAAGCTCTCCAAGCTCAACCTGCGCCAGCAGTTCCAGAACTACAAGTTGCCGTCCGCGTGAGGAATCATGTCAGCCAACATCGCCGTCGAAACCAAAAACCGCATCCAGCGCATCGAGATCGATCGCACTGAAAAGAAGAACGCGCTGACCACGGCGATGTACGCCGCAATGGCCGACGCGCTCCTCGCGGCCGACGCCGACGCCGGGACGCGCGTGATCCTGATCCACGGCAAGCCCGACTGTTTTACCGCGGGCAATGACCTGAAGGATTTCCTCGAGCGCCCGCCGCATTCGGAATCGGAAGGCGACGCCTTCCGATTTATTCGCACGATTGCAACCACGAAGAAGCCGATCGTCGCCGCGGTGGGCGGCGCCGCGGTGGGCATCGGCACGACCATGCTGCTGCACTGCGAGCTGGTATACGCAGCGCCTGGCACGCGCTTCCAGCTGCCCTTCGTTTCCCTCGGCCTGGTGCCGGAAGCGGCCTCGAGCTACCTGCTTCCGGCGATCGCCGGCTACCAGCGCGCCGCCGAACTGCTGCTGCTCGCGCAGCCGTTTGGCGTCGATAAGGCGCTCGCCGCGGGATTCGTCACCGAGGTGATCCCGGAGGGAGAACTGCTCGAATACGCGCGCGATGCGGCTGCCGGGCTCGCCGCATTGCCGCCAGCCTCCGTGCAGCTCACCAAGCGGCTGATGAAGCGCGCTCGCGAAGCCCTGGTCGCCGAGACGATGGCGGAGGAAGGCCGCGTGTTCCGCGAACGGCTTCCCGGTCCCGAGGCAAGAGAGGCGATGACGGCATTCTTCGAAAAGCGGAAGCCGGATTTCTCCAGGTTCTAGCCGTGCTCCCGCATTTCGGGCGATCACATGAAACCGCGCCCGAAACTCCAGAACAGGGCCGCGATCAGGGCTGACGCGGGAATCGTCAGCACCCAGGCCCAGACGATGCGCGTGGCAAGTCCCCACCGCACGGCCGATACCCGGCGCGACAGGCCGACACCGACGATTGCACCGGTGATGGTATGCGTCGTCGAGACGGGTATGCCCATCGATGTCGCGATAAACAGCGTGACGGCCCCCGAGCTCTGAGCGCAGAAGCCGCCCGTGGGCCGGATCCGGGTGATCCCCATGCCCATCGTCCGCACGATGCGCCAGCCGCCGAACAGGGTGCCCAGACCCATCGCGATCTGGCAGGACAGCACGACCCAGAAGGGAACGTGGAACTCGCCCTGCAGGTAGCCGTTGGCATACAGCAGAACCGCGATGATGCCCATGGTCTTCTGCGCGTCGTTGCCGCCGTGGCCGAGGCTATAGAGCGAAGACGAGACGAACTGCAGCTTGTTGAATCTTGCCTCGGTGCGCGACGGAGATGCTTTCGCGAAAGCCCACAGCAGGGCAAACGACAGGGTAAGCGCCAGCAGGAGTCCGAACAGCGGCGAGAGGACGATCGCAGCCGAAGTCTTGATCAGCCCTTGCGCAATGATCGCGCTCCAGCCTGCCTTCGCCAGCGCCGCGCCGACCAGTCCTCCGACCAGCGCGTGCGATGACGACGACGGAATGCCGAACCACCACGTGATGACGTTCCAGGAGATGGCGCCGCACAGCGCGCCGAAAATCACCGCGTTGTCGATGATCGCCGGCGACACGATGCCCGAGCCGACTGTCTTCGCCACCTGCACACCAAAAATCAGAAAGGCGATGAAGTTGAAGAAGGCGGCCCAGACGACCGCCGCCTGCGGCGTGAGCAGCCGCGTCGAGACCATCAGCGCGATCGAGTTCGCCGCATCGTGAAAACCGTTCATGAAATCGAACAGCAGCGCCACGGCGACCAGGATCGCCATGACCAGAAACACCTGTTCGCTCATATCCGTTCGAGCACCACGCCGTGGATCACGTCCGCGGCGTCCTCGCAGCGGTCGACCGCCTCCTCGAACAGTTCGTAGAGTTCCTTTGCGCGAATCAGTGCGCGGGCCTCGGTGACTTCGCCAAACAGGCGGGTCATGCCCGCGCGCATGACGTGGTCGGCATCGCTCTCGATCTCGCCGACTTCCTGGCAGATCTGCAGGATGCGCTGCGCGTTCTTCATGTCCGCAAGCAGTGCGACTGCCTCCTGGACTTTTTCCGTCGCGCGCAGCGCGATCTGGCCGAGCGCCGCCATTTCCGGCGTGAACTGGCCCGGACCGTAGAGCGCGGCGCGCTGGGGAATGTCCTCGATGCAATCGATCATGTCGTCGAGCGCCATCGCCAGGTCCTTCATCTCCCAGCGATCGAAGGGCGTGATGAAGGTCTGGTGCAGCGACAGGAAGATGTTTCTGGTCACGCCGTCGGCTTCGCCTTCGGTCTTCTTGATTTCGCCGAACAGCTCGTCGAACGCCGCGGGATCGTGCACCGAACTCATCTTCGCGAGCAGCTTGGCGCCGCGCACCGTGCACGCCGCCAGCTCATTATAGAGGGTGAAATAATTGTCGCTGCGCGGCGCCATCGCGGCGATCAGCCTGCTGAGAAGTCCACCTGCCATGCTGCCTCCCGGGCAATAGTCGAGTCGCAGTTGCCGTACCGGAGCCGGAGGATACCCGCTCAACCGGCAACGGGGAAGAAACACGATCAAGTCTGTTGCCCTGGATCGGATTGCCGGTCGAGTACTATCGTCGATGGTCGCTTGTGCGGCATTGGACGTGGCCCGGGAGCCAGAAATTCTCTTA
The DNA here is from genome assembly GCA_016195915.1 of Betaproteobacteria bacterium. Taxonomy (GTDB): domain Bacteria; phylum Pseudomonadota; class Gammaproteobacteria; order Burkholderiales; family SG8-39; genus JADGRQ01. Next base: position 101,835 of record JACPYS010000028.1, read on the forward strand.
CGCATCCTGTGGATAACCGCCTTCGCGTGGATGGCGTTCGCCTTGCCGGCCGCAGCGAAGGAGGTCGCGCTGGATGTCGGCCACTCGATTGCCACGCAGGGTGCGCTTTCGGCGCGCGGCGTGCCCGAATTCGAGTACAACCTGGCGCTCGCGGGCGAAGCGCGCGCGGCGCTCGAGCGCGCGGGGCTGGGCGTGCGCGTGATCGGTGCCGCGGGCGATACGCAGGACCTGGCCAGCCGGCCGCGCCTGGCGAAGGGCGCAGACCTGTTCATTTCCATCCATCATGATTCCATCAAGGAACGGCTGCTGCAGGTCTGGCAACCCAACGGAGAGCCGCAGCGGCATAACGACAGCGTCTCCGGATTTTCCCTGTTCGTATCGCGCGAGAATCCGCGCTTCGCGTCGAGCCTCGCATGCGCAAGCGCGATCGGCCGCGCGCTGCGCGCTGCCGGCTTCGTTCCCTCGCGATACCATGCCGACCCGGTGCTGGGCGAGTCGCGCGAGTTTGCCGACGAACCGAACGGCGTGCACTTTTTCGATCGCCTCGCCGTATTGCGCCATGCGGCGATGCCGGCGCTGCTGTTCGAGGCAGGGGTGATCGTCAATCGGGTGGAGGAGTTGCGCATGCGCGAACCGGGCGTGAAGCGGGCGATTGCGGATGCGCTGGTGCAGGGTGTCAGGGAATGCTTGAACTGACGCTCCTTCCGTCAAACGCGAAACTGTCCTTCGCCGCCGCATGCGCCAGGCGCACCCGCCCCTATAATTGACCAGCGCAATCCGGAGGATTTCACTTGAGCGCCACGCTTTCGATCGCCGAGCTTTCCAGCCGCGTCGGCCAGGAGGTCGGCGTCTCGCCCTGGCTCACCATAGGTCAGCAGCGTGTGGACGATTACGCGCGCGCGATCAACGACCCGCAGTGGATCCACGTCGACGTCGAGCGGGCGAAGACCGGTCCTTTCGGCGGCACGATCGCGCACGGGTTTCTGACGCTTGCGATGCTTTCGCACCTGATCGAGCAGACGTTTTCGTTCGATGACCGCAAAATGGGCATCAACTACGGGCTGAACCGCGTGCGCTTCACCGCGCCGCTGCCGGTGGGGAGCCGCATCCGCGCGCATTTCGTTCTCGGCAGCTGGGAGCAGACCGGCGACATGATCCAGACGGTGTGGAACGTGACGGTCGAGCGGGAAGGCGGCGAAAAACCGGTGCTCGTCGCCGAGTGGGTTACCAGAGCACACATTTGAATGGAAACGACATGACGAATCGATGGAAGCAGCGCCCCCCCGGATCGAACTGGGGCGAGTTCGGTCCCGACGACCAGCGCGGGCGGATGAACTACGTCACGCGCGAGAAGGTGCTGCAGGGCATCGCCGAAGTGAAGGAAGGCCGCAGCTTCTGCCTGTCGCTGCCGCTCGACTATCCGGGTGGAAGCGTGCTCAATGCGCGCAGGCTGCCGCCGCGCCAGTTCGCGACGCTGCGCGGCGGCAAGCAGAATTTCTGCTATCCCCTGTCGCAGGAAAATGCGCAGAACACCGACGTGGTGTGCGACGACCTGGTGTTGCTCACGCTGCAGTACTCCACGCAATGGGACAGCTTCGCGCACATCGGCAGCCAGTTCGACGCCGACGGCGACGGCGAAGCGGAGATCGTTTTCTACAACGGCTTCCGCGCCGGCGAGCACGTCAAACCGGCGAGGGAGTCGCCGGGCGCCGAGCCGTGGGCGAAATTCGAAGGCGCGCGCGCCGATGCGCTCGGCATCGAGAACCTCGCGGAGCATGGCGCGCAGGGTCGCGGCGTGATGATCGACCTGCACCATCACTTCGGCCGTGAGCGCAAGGCGGTGAACTTCGACGAGCTGATGCGCGTGCTCGATGCCGACGCGGTGAAGATCGAGAAAGGCGACATGGTGTGCCTCTACACCGGGTTTGCCGACGTGATCCTCGAGCTGAACAAAAAGCCCGATCCGCAGCTGCTGCACAACACCTGTGGCGGGCTCGACGGCCGCGACGAAAGGCTCCTCGACTGGGTGACCGGGAGCGGGCTTGCCTGCCTGATTGCCGACAATTACGCGGTGGAACTCATCCCGACCAGCCCTTTCAAGCCCATGAAGCACGCTGCGCTGCCGCTGCACGAGCACTGCATTTTCAAGAACGGCATCCACCTCGGCGAGATGTGGTACCTCACCGAACTCGCGCGCTGGCTGCGCGAGCATCGGCGCAGCCGATTTCTGCTCACCGCCCCACCCTTGCGCTTGCCGGGTGCGGTCGGTTCGCCCGCGGTCGCAGTGGCCACCGTCTGAGGAGATCCAATGGCGAACGAACAACGCGCGGCAATCGTCACCGGATCCTCTTCGGGCATCGGCGCGTCCACCGCAAAACGGCTTGCCAGCCACGGCTGGCGTGTGGTGGTGAACTATTCCAAGAGCGAAGACGACGCGAAACAGGTGGCAGCCGAGTGCGAGCGCGCGGGAGGCGCGGCGATCGCGGTGCGCGCCGATGTCACCGCCGACGCCGATTGCCGGCGTCTCGCGCAGGCAGCGCTCGACGAGTGGGGCCGACTCGATGCCCTGGTGAACAACGCCGGCTTCACCAAGTTCGTGCCGCACGCCAACCTGGATGATTTGAGCGCCGAGGACTTCCAGCGGATCTACGCGACCAACGTGGTCGCCGCGTTCCAGATGTCGCGTGCCTGCGCGCCGGCCCTGAGGAAGTCGGGCCGCGGAGCGGTGGTCAACGTGTCGTCGCTTGCCTCGTTTCTCGGCACCGGGTCGTCCATCGCTTATGCGACCTCCAAGGGTGCGGTGAACGTTCTCACGTTGTCGCTTGCGCGCGTGCTGGCGCCCGAGGTGCGCGTCAATGCGGTGCTCCCGGGATTCGTGAATACGCCCTGGATGACCAAGGGCTATGGCGAGGAGCGCTTCGCGAAGCTATCGGACAGCTATCGCGCGGTTGCGCCGTTGAAGAGCACCTGCAGTCCGGAGGACATCGCGGAAACCATCGTGTGGCTGATCGAGGGCGCGGGCATGATCACGGGCGAGACGATCTTTGTGGACGCGGGGATGCACGCGGCGACACCGCGATAGGAGTTCTGCCCGGACCCTCATTCGAGCAAAAAGGGAGTGGTTAGAAGAGGGTGTTTCGCCTGGTGAGCCTGTCTGCGGAGCACGATTCGGACTGATTGCCGCGCAGGGGTCGGTCATTCACGCGGCCACCCTTTCCGGGCCACCTCTCAAATACAATAGAGGGCCACTGGGAGGGCAGACGTGCCGAAGCAGAAGAAATCCGTCGCGGCGCGAAAATCTCCGCCGCGCGGAGATACAGTCAAGGCCGCGCGCAACGGTGCGCAAACTGCGGATTGCCGCCATCAGAAAGAAGCAGTCGCGCGCCCGGACCTAGGCATGCATCCGCAGTTCCGCAAGAAGGCGCCTCCGAAAACCTATCGGTATGACTCCTCGCTCGCCCGGGCGCTGAAAGACCTCAAGGAGGCCAAGTGATCCTAAAGTCCGTCGTGGTGCGTCGTTTCAAGCGCTTCGAGGAGATCCGCTTCGAGGTTCCCGGCCATACGGTTGTTGTGGGCCCGAACAACTCTGGGAAGACAACCCTTCTGCAGGCCATTGCAGCGTGGGACTTCGCGCTGCGCAAGTGGAAGGAATTGGGCGATTTCGGCAAGCACAAAGGCGCGTACACCTACGTCAACGTGGGCCGCGCGGATTTCGCCGCAGTGCCGCTGAGGGACTTTGATCTGCTCTGGAATGAGCGGCGCGTGCAGAAGTGGATCGAGGTCGAGCTGAGCCTCACGGGACGCACCCCCATCGTTATTGAATTCCATCACGATTCGACCGAGCAGATCAAGATTCGCCCAAGCAAGGAGGCGACACCCGGCGCACTGAAATCTGCGGAGGTTCGGGCGGTATTCATTCCGCCGATGACCGGCCTTGACCGCAACGAAGCCGAGTACGCGCGGGACGAGACGATCGACGACTTTCTGGCGCAAGGGCGGCCCGGCGAAGTGCTGCGCAACCTGCTCGTTCGGGCGCATCGCTCGGGCGACGCATGGGATCGCCTGGCAGATGCGATCCGAAGGCTGTTCAGCGCGGAACTGATCCCGCCGAAGGTCGGCGCGAAGATTCTGGCGGAATACAGGCAGGGAACGGGAACGCAGTTCGACATCGCGAGCGCCGGGAGCGGATTGCAGCAGGTTCTGATGCTCCTCACGTTCCTCCACACGCGGCCGGGCTCGATCCTGCTGGTGGACGAACCGGACGCGCACCTGCACGTATATCTGCAGGACGCAATTTATGCTGAGCTGAAGCGGGTGGCGGCAGCCAACAGCTCCCAGCTGATTCTCGCGACCCATTCCGAGGTGATCATGGACACGGTCGATGCGGACGAGCTGGTAATGATGTTCGACAAACCCAGACTCATGACCGAGATGGTGCAGCGCGATGCGCTGAAGGAAGCGATGCGCGTGCTCTCTCATGCCGACATCATGCGGGCCCAGACTGCGCCGGGTATCGTCTATGTGGAAGGGCGGACCGATCTGGAAATTCTCCGGGAGTGGGCGAAGACGCTGGCGCATCCGGTGCGCAAACTGCTCGAAGGCGAGATCCTCTGGCGACCCACAAATTACCCGACTGAGGGCGGCATGGTCGGGATCAGTTCCGGCGCGCATTACAAGGCGCTACGCCTGGTCAAGGACATTCCTGCATTTGAGTTGGTGGACGGTGACGACGGTCGCGGCAGAGCGCCGACGGAGATCACGGGCAAGGGGTTTCAGCGCGCTCGCTGGGAGCGTTATGAGATCGAAAGCTACCTTTACCATCCCGCCGTACTGGAGCGATTTGTCGAGCACGAGATCGGCGCGCAGGCCGCGGATCCCGCGAAACGGGCCTTGATCGATTATTTGAAGGCGACGAATCCTCCCGCGTTTATTGCCAATCCTTTGGAGGATCTTCCGTTCCTTCGTGGTACCAAGGCGAGAGAATCGCTGATCCCGCCTGCGCTGCAGGCTGCGGGGCTACACGGCATCACATACACGCGCTTTCACGAGATCGCCGCCCTCATGAAACCCGCGGAGATTCATCCCGAGGTCAGGGAGAAGCTCGACGCACTGCAAAAAGCGTTGAATCTGTGAATAACCTCGAAGTCGATGAGGGTGTTTCTTGCGACCACTCGACGTCGCTGTCTCTGTGGAGCAGCGTATTGTCGAGGTCGAACAGCGCTAGTCTGGTCAAGCCGCTGCCCCGATGCGCTTGATGCCCATGGCCTTGATCGTGTCGGCGATCGCGGCCACCGCGCCGTTCATCCCATCCGGGCCGAAATGCCCCATGCAGCCGACGCGGAAAGTTTCCACCTGCGTGAGCTTGCCGGGGTAGAGGATGTAGCCGCGGTTCTTCACTTCCTGGTAAAAGCGTTTGAACTGGTAGGTCGGATCGGCCGGCGCAAGGAAGGTGACGATGATCGGCGCCTGCACCGCGCGGGAAAGGAACGGCGTGAAGCCCAGCGCCTGCATGCCGGAGATCAGCTGCTCGCAGTTCTTTGCGTAACGCGCGCCCCGCGCGGGCTGTCCGCCTTCCTCCTCGAACTGCCGGATCGCCTCGTCCAGCGCCGCCACTACGTGCGTCGGCGGCGTGAATCGCCATTGCGTGGTATTCGCCATGTACACCCACTGGTCGTAAAGGTCCATGGCGAGCGAATGCGCGTTGCCTTCGCACTTCTCCAGTACCGCGCGCCGTATCAGGACGAACCCCATGCCGGGCACGCCTTCGAGGCATTTGCCGGATGCGCCGATAACCGCGTCCATCGGCGCTGCGCGCGCGTCGATCTCGATCGCACCGAACGTGCTCATCGCGTCGACGATCAGCCCGTTGCCGTGTCGTGCGGCGACCTGCGCGATCTCCGCGAGCGGATTCAGGATGCCGGTGCCGGTCTCGCAGTGCACCAGCGCGACGTGGGTGACGGACGGATCCTGCCTGAGCTTTAGATCGATGTCCTCCGCGCGGACCTGAGCGCTCTCCGCATAGTCGAGCGTGCTGAACCGGCGGCCGATCACCTTGCAGATCTTCGCGATGCGCTGGCAGTAGGCGCCGTTCACGGGCACGAGCACGTGGCCGTCCTTCGGCACCACCGTGCCGATCGCCGCCTCGACCGCGAAGGTCCCGCTGCCCTGCAGCGGGACACATTCGTGCGTCCCCTCGCCATGCATGACCTTCACCAGGCGATCGCGGATGCGGGTGGTGATCCGGTTGAAGTCGGCATCCCACGAGCCCCAGTCGCGCAGCATCGCCTCCTTGGTGCGGCGCGAGGTCGTGAGCGGGCCGGGGGTGAGAAGGATCGGATGCTCGCGTTGCGTCATTTCAGATTCCTCCACGCCTGCGTGCGGCGCTCGACCAGCCAGCCGATGCCGAGATACAGGATACAGACAGCCAGCGAGGTGGCCGCGATCAGCACGGCCATGGCGGCGGCGGCACCGATTTCGCCCGCCTCGTCGAGATTGAGGATGGTGATCGAGACCAGCCGCGTTTCCGGCGCATACAGGAACACCACCGCCGAGATTGTGGTCATCGCGTTGATGAAGAAGTAGCGGCTGATATCGACCAGCGCCGGCGTGCAGATCGGCAGCGTTACGCGCCAGAAGGTCTTCCAGAACGGCACTTTGAGCGAGGCCGATACCGATTCGAACTCGGCATCCAGTGCTTTCAGCGCGGTGACCGCTGTGAGATGCCCGGTCGTATAGAAGTGCACCACCGTGCACAGCACCAGGATCGCCAGGCTGTGATACAGAAAGTTCAGCGGATTCTGTGGCGCGTTGAAAAAGAAAATGTAGCCGAGGCCCAGCACCAGGCCCGGCACCGCCATCGGCAGCAGGGCGAGCAGCTGCACACCGGGGCGCAGCCAGTCCGCGCCGTGGGTCTTTTCCATCAGGTACGCGCCGACGAAGACGACGGCGGTGCCCGCCGTCGCCGTGAGGAACGCGAGCTTGAGGCTGTTCAGGAACGCGACATTCACCTCACCGTCGATGATGCCGAAGACGTAGTGGCGCAAGCTGAACGACAGGTCGTAGGGCCAGAACTTCACGAACGAGGCGAAGATCGCCATACCGAGCACCGCGCACATCAGCAGCGCGACGGCGAGGCAATAGGCGGTCATCGCCAGATCGAATCCGCGCCTCGGCTTCGGCGCGTAGGGCACGGCCCGTGCGGTGAGCATCGAGGTCTGCTTCTTCTGCACGAACCGGTCCACCACGAAGCTGAGGAGCGCCGGCGCGAGCAGGAACACCGCCACCACCGCGCCCTTCTGGAAGTCCTGCTGGCCGATCACCAGCTGGAACACGTCCGTGGCAAGCACGTTGAAATTGCCGCCGATCACCTTCGGGATGCCGAAGTCGGTGATCACCAGGGTGAAGGACACCATGGCGGCGCTCGCCACCCCGTACTTGGCGCCGGGAAGCGTGATGGTGAAGAACTTGCGCGCGCGGCTGGTGCCGAGCGCGTCGGCCGCCTCGTAGAGCCGCGCGTCCGCGAGCGACAGCGCGGTGACGAGGATCATCAGCACGTGAGGGAATACACTGAAAATCTGCGACAGCACGATCCCCGGCGCGCCGTAGATCTGCTCGATGCCAAGCGCCTGCATCCAGTCCTTCAATACGCCCTGGTTGCCGAACCAGTAGATGAACGAAATCGCCGAGAGCAGCGAAGGCGCGAGCAGCGGCGTCAGCGCGATGGTGCGGAACACGGCCTTCGCCGGCATGCAGCTGCGCGCGATGGCGCAGGCGAACAGAAACGCGGCGGGCAGCACGATGGCGGTGACGAGCAGCGCTACCCAGACGCTGTTCCACAGCGATTGGGCGAGCGCGGGCGTGCCGAAATAGGCGAAGAAGTTGTCGAGGCCGGCGAACTCGCCCCGGCTGTCCTCGACACTCTGCGCAAGGATCGCAATCAGGGGACCGGCCAGGAATGCCGCCAGCGCGAGAGCAATCGCGGCGAGCGCCAGGTGCCCGGTGCGATCGGTCCAGTGCACGCGCTGGCGCACCGGAGCTGCGGAATCGAGGACGGCGGCCATCAGGCGTCGAACACGCGCATGCGCTCGGCGAGGATGCGCAGCCTGAGCGGGCTGCCGGCCTGCAGTCCCTGCTCGGCAAGAAAGTTGAGCGACAGGTACACGGTGAGCGGCTGGCCCTCGAGGCCCTCCGCCGCGACGCGCACCAGGCAATACGAACCGAGGAACTCGATCTTCTCGATCTTCGCATCGATCACGTTCGGGTCGCCGGCCACCGTGTTTGGATCGCCTGCGGCGATCGGCCGCGCAACGATGTCCTCGGGCCGCAGGTAGGCTCGCACCTTGCGGCCCGCCGGCGCATTGCACGACGCGCAGGCGACGCTGCGCGCGCCGATCCGGACCCGGCCCGCGGATTCCACCGTGGCGGCGAGCATGTTTACTCTGCCGACGAAATCGGCGACGAACGGCGATGCCGGATCGCGGTAGATCTCCATCGGCGTGCCGATCTGATCGATCACGCCGTGGTTCATCACCACGATGCGATCGGCCATCGACAGCGCTTCCTCCTGGTCGTGGGTCACCATGATGGTGGTGACGCCGAGCCGCTGTTGCAGCGCGCGAATCTCCTGCCTCAGATGCACGCGCACGATCGCATCCAGCGCCGAAAGCGGCTCATCGAGCAGCAGTAACCCGGGCGAGGTTGCCAGCGCGCGCGCGAGCGCGATGCGCTGCTGCTCGCCGCCGGAGAGCTGGCTCGGGTACTTGTCGCCGGCCTCCGGCAGCCCAATCAGCCTGAGCAGTTCCGCGACGCGCGCCGCAATGGCGTCGCGCCCGGCGTGCCGGTTCACCAGACCGTAGGCGACGTTGTCGAAAATCGTGAGGTTGGGAAACAGGGCATACGACTGGAACACGATGCCGTAGTCGCGCCGCGCGGGCGCGAGCGCGGAGATGTCGCGCCCGGCCTGGTGAATCGTGCCCGCGCTCTGCACTTCGAGCCCGGCGATGATGCGCAGCAGCGTCGTCTTGCCGCAGCCCGAAGGGCCGAGGAAGCAGACGAACTCGCCTTGCTGAACGTCCAGACGGATGTCCCTCAGCGCGGCGAAGGATCCGAACTGTTTCCGGATGCCCCGCAGGCGCAGGAAGGGCTCGCGCGCCTGCGTCACACCGCTATTTCCTGGGCTCGGACTTGGCGTTGTAGCGCTTGTTCCATTCGGCGAGCACGCGCTCGCGGCTTGCAGCAGCCTTGGTGAAGTCCATCTTCACCAGGCGCTCCTCGTAATCGGCGGGCACGTTGGCGAGCGGTTTGGCGACACCCGGCTGAGCGGTGATCGCGAAATTCGCGCCGTACAGAATCATCGCGTCCTTGCTCGAGGCCCAGTCGGCGAGCTTTTTCGCGGCTTCGAGCTTCTTCGAACCCTTGTGGATTGCGAACGCCTCGAGGTCCCAGCCGAGGCCTTCTTTCGGGAAGATGAGGTCGATCGGCGCGCCCTTCGCCTTGTTGGTGTTGGCGCGGTACTCGAACGAAATCCCGAGCGTGAATTCGCCCGCAGCCGCCTGGTTGCAGGGCTTGGAGCCGGAGTGCGTGTATTGCGCTATGTTGGCATGCAGCTTGTCCATGTAGTCCCAGCCGCCTTTTTCGCCCCACAGCGTGAGCCATGCCGTGACGTCGAAGAAACCGGTGCCCGAAGAGGCGGGGTTGGGCATCACGATCTGGCCCTTGTAGGCAGGCTTGGTGAGGTCCTTCCAGGTCTCCGGCTTCGGGATGCCGCGCTTCTTCGCCTCCACCGTGTTGAAGCAGACGGTCGCGCCCCACACGTCCATGCCGAACCACGCCGGCGGGTTCTTCTGGTCGCGGTACTTCGTCATGATCGCGTCGAGGTTGATCGGCGCGTACGGCTGCAGCATGCCCTGCGAGTTGAGCAGCGCCAGGCTCGAAGCGGCTACGCCCATCACCGCGTCGGCCTGCGGGTTGGCTTTTTCCGCGAGCAGCTTGGCGGTGATCACGCCGGTGGAATCGCGCACCCACTTGATCTCGATGTTGGGGTTTTCGCGGTAGAAGCCTTGCTCGTAGGCCTTCAACTGGTCGGTCTCGAGCGCGGTGTACACGAGGAGCTGCGTCTTGCCCTGCGCCAGCGCGCCGCCGGCGACGAGTGCCGTGCCGAGCAGAAATGCGAACCTGCCGAATGACGGTTTCATGTGATCTCCGTTGAGGTGAAATGACCCGCCCGCATAGCTTATTCCAGTTTGGACGCGCCGTCAGACCTGCACCGCGTCATCGACCGGCTCCCTGCGCCGATGGTCGCCGATCAGCCGCTCGCGCAGCGTTTTCGACAGGTAATCGATCGCGTACACCGCCACCACAAGGACCATGATGATCAGGCAGGCCTCCTGCAATTCATAGGCGCGCAGCCGGTCTGCCAGCAGGAAGCCGATCCCGCCCGCCCCGACGATGCCGAGGATCGACGCCGAGCGCACGTTGTGCTCGAACATGTACAGCGTGTTCGACAGCATCATCGGCAGCACCTGCGGCAGCACGCCGAAGCGGATGGTCTGCAGGCCGTTTCCGCCCGCCGCGGTCACGCCGTCGATCTGCTTGCGGTCGAGGTTCTCGATCGCCTCGGAGTAGAGCTTGATGAAGGTACCGGTCTCGACGATGGCGATCGCCATGATGCCGGCGAGGGGGCCGAGGCCGAGCGCCCGCACGAAGATCAACGCCCAGATCAGGTAGTCGAAGGAGCGCAGCAGGTCGGCGAAGCGCCGCGTGCCGAACTGCACCGGCCGCGATCGGGTCATGTTCTTCGAGGCGAGAAAACTGAGCGGAAACGCGAATGCCGCACCCAGCAGCGTGCCGATGAATGCCATCGCAATGGTTTCGCCCATGACCTTGATGAACATCGGCAGGTTGTCGAATCCAGTCGGCGGGAACAGTTGCGCCACCACCACCGCCGCGAATTTCGATACCCCGTGCAGGAACCCCAGCGACACGAAGTCGAACCGGTAGAGGCAATACAGGGTCAGTCCGGCGACGATGGTCCACCCCAACCACTGCCGCAGCCGCTGGCTCGCAGAGTGCGAAAACATGTGCGGAAAACGCATCCGTTCGGCGGCAATGTCCGCCGCGGTGAGGTCGGCAAGCCGGACAGTCATGGGCGGGTCAATGCGCGAAGCTGGCCTTGCCGATCGCGCTGTGCCGGAACGATTCGCTCAGCACGTCGATCAGCATGATGGTCGCGACGATGATCAGCAGGATTGCGCCCGCGTCGGCGAAGTAGAGCAGCTGCACCGACGTGAACAGATCGTGGCCGATGCCGCCCGCGCCGACGAAGCCGACGATGGTCGCGCTGCGCACGTTCAGCTCCATCCGCCAGAAGGTATACGACAGGTAGTTCGGCATCACCTGAGGCAGGACGGCGAAGCGGATCTCCTGCCACCAGCTGCCGCCGGCTGCGCGGATGCCGTCGATCGGCAGCGGGCTGATGTTCTCGTTCACCTCGGCGAACAGCTTGCCCTGCGCGCCGATCGTATGCACCGTGATGGCGAGGATGCCGGCGAGCGGACCGATGCCGAACGCGATGACGAACATCAGCGCCCAGACGATGTCGGGCACGGTGCGCGCGATCTCGAGCAGCCGGCGCGTGGTCCAGTAGATCAGGTAATGCCCGGCAAGATTGCGGGCGGCGAAGAAACTCAGGAAACCGCCAATGAAGGTGCCGAGTACGGTGGCGAGGTACGCCATCAGCAGGGTGTTGAGCAGGCTTCCCATCCACTTGCCGATGTCCCAGTACCACTCGCGCACATCGTTCGCGAAACTCGACATGCCGATTGGCGGCACCAGCTTGAGGAGGAACTCGCTGGTGCGCGGCAGGCCGTCGACCAGCTTGATCACGTCGAACTTCGCCGTGATCGCGGCCGCGACGACGCAGACCACGAACACCGCGCCGAACAGCGTCGCGTAGACCCGCTTTCGGCGCCGGTGGGCAGCGTACTCGGATGCGAAGCGCGCCGCGAGGCCGCGCGGTGCCGCATTTGCCATCAACGCTCTGCGTTCACTTGGCCTTGCGCTTGCGCGCCTCGCGCTCGTCGGCCGCGGCCTGGCACATTAGTTCGTAGTCCTTGTGCGACACCGCCACCATGCCGCTGGTCTTGCCCTGGGCCACGGACTCGGCAAGCTTCATGTCGACGTCTTTCAAACCGGTGAACAGCTTGAGCATGTCGGCGCGCATGTCGGCCGGCACGTCCTTGCGGATCACCACCGGCGGCGAGGGCAGCGGGTCCGAAGTCCAGATGACGCGGATCTCCTCTCGCTTGAGCAGGCCCTTGTTCATCATCTGCCGGAGGTTGCCGATATTGTCGTTCTTGGAGGTCCAGGTGAACGCCGCGTCGTAGGTGCCCTTGAGCACGCCGAGCACGCTTTGCGGATGACCACCGGAGAGCGGGCTCTTGAAGAACTCGTCCACCGGCTTGCCCATCGCGCGGAAGGCCGCGGTCGGAATCAGGTAGCCGGAGCCCGACAGAGGGTCGGTGCGCGCGACGACCTTGCCCTTCAGGTCTTCGAACGTCTTATACGGGCTGTCGGTCTTGACCACGATCACCGCGTTGTAGCCCATCGAGCCGTCCGGCTCGGCGGCCGCGACCAGCGGCTCGACGCCGCCCTTGCTGTCCATGTTGGTCTGGCAGTAGCTGAAGCCCGAAAGCCATGCGAGGTTGATCTGTCCGGCGATCAGCGCGTTCATGACGCCGGAATAGTCGGTCGCGGTGTAAAGCTCCCATTTCACGCCCGTCGCCTTCTCCGCATGCTTGAGAAAGCCGTCCATCCCCTTGGTGGTCGAGGTCTGCGTCTCCACCGGAATGACCCCGTACTTGACCACCGGATATTTCTTCTGCCATCCGCCCTGCTGCGCAGCAGCGGGAGCCGCGGGCAGCAGCGCCGCCAGCGCGAGCGCAACGATGTTCCTGCGAAACTGTTTGCCGATCATGATCATTTCCTCCGTTCAGTGCCCGGTTGATGTGGCGCCAAGCGCCAGTTCGACTTCCTCTTCATTGTCCTGCCCACCGCTGCCGTAAATCTCGCGCGCCTGCGCTTCCGACATCTGCGCGGGCGCGCCGTCGAAAACGATCACTCCCTTGCGCATGCCGATGATGCGGTCGCAGTAATCGCGTGCCGTCTGCAGCAGGTGGAGGTTGGAAATCACCGTGATGCCGTCCTCCTGATTGATGCGGCGCAGCGAGTCCATCACGATGGTGGCGTTGCGCAGGTCGAGCGATGCGATCGGTTCGTCCGCCAGCAGGATCTTCGGCTCCTGCACCAGCGCGCGAGCGATGGCGACGCGCTGCTGTTGGCCGCCGGAGAGTTCGTCCGCGCGGTGCAGGCCGTGCGACACCATGTCGAGCCGCTGCAGCGCGCGGATCGCCAGCGCACGGTCCGCGTCCGAGAACATCATCAGCAGCGTGGAAACCGTCGGGTGATAGCTGATGCGCCCCATCAGCACGTTGGTCATCACCGCCAGTCGCGGCACCAGGTTGAACTGCTGGAACACCATCGCGCAGCGCGCGCGCCATTGCCGAAGTCGGCGGCCCTTGAGGGTGCATACGTCGACCTCGGTCGCGAATGCGTCATCGCACAGGACGCGGCCCGAACTGGCGTCGGTCAGCCGGTTGATCATGCGCAACAGCGTGGACTTGCCGGCGCCCGAGCGGCCGATGATTCCGACCATCTGGCCCGCCGGCACTTCAAAGGACACGTTGTCGACCGCAACCAGCGACCCGAACGACTTGGTCAGGCTTTCGACTTTTAGCATTCTCCTCCCCGATTCGATGGTGGCCGAATTGCTTCCGGGCTGTCAAGGAGAAGCCGTGCCGGCTCCTCCGCCGGATTGCATTTCCCAGTGCTTTGACCGATCATCGCCGCCACTTTCTCGGGCAGACAGGAGCATGCGCGCGATCATCATCGGAGCCGGACGCGGACGCCGGCTCATGCCGACTACCGGGAACGCGCCGAAATGCTTCGCCGAGATCCGCGGCAAGCGCATTCTCGACCGTACGGTGGATGCGCTGAAGGCGGGCGGCGTCACGGAAATCTGTTTCATCGGCGGATACCTGATGGAGGCGGTGCAGCGGGAATACCCGCAGTTCATCTTCTGCCGCAATCCCGACTGGGATTCGAACAACATCCTCGTTTCGCTGATGTACGCCGAGGAACTCATGGAACAGCCTTTCATCACCGCCTATTCGGACATCCTGTTCACCTCCGAGGTGGTCGCCGGCCTGATCGCGTCCCCCTTCGATATTGCGCTTGGCATCGATACTGATTGGCGCGAGCACTACCGGCAGCGCACGCAGCACCCGCCGCACGACGCGGAAAAGGTGATTACCGCCAATGGCCGCGTACGGCGGGTCTACCGGACGATCCCCTACGAGGACGCCACCGGCGAATTCATCGGCGTGGCGAAGTTCAGCGCGCGCGGCGGCGAGCTGCTGCGCGAGCATTACCATCGCAGGCGCCGGGAGTTCTGGGGCAAGCAGTACCGCGAGGCGGCCCAGTTCCAGAAGGCGTACCTGATCCATCTGTTCCAGGACATGATCGAGCAGGGGGTGGTGTTCGGGCACGCGGACACCCACGGCAACTACCGGGAGATCGACACGCAGGAAGACATGGAGCTCGCCCAAAGCGGATGGCAACTGTGACGCACTGGCCGCTGTGACGCCGCTGCCGCTATTTCCAGCATCCGTCGTCGGCTCGATCCCGCGCCCCCGGCATGTGCGCGAACTGATCGACAAGCCGGTCTGGAACGGCGCCGATGAGCGCGCGATGGATGCCGCGGTCCGCTATGCCGTGTCGATGCAGGAGATGGCGGGGCTCGACGTGGTCACGGACGGGGAATGGCGCCGGCGCTCCTATATCGGCGTGATTGCCGAGCTTGCCCACGGATTCACGCTGGAAGTGAACATCGCCGACAACCGGCCGTGGACCGTGGTCACCGGGAAACTTGCGCCCAAGCCGCCGGGGTTCATCGCCGGGGAAGCGAAATTCCTGAAGAGCGTGGCGAGCGTCGCTACCAAGATCACGCTGCCGGCGCCTGCATTGCTCGGCGAACGGCTGTGGCACCCCGTTCGCTCGAGAAAGGCCTACCCGACTCGCGACGACTTCGTGCGCGACTGCGTTGCGCCGCTGCGAGCCGAGATCGAATTGATTCGCCGCATCGGCATCGACATCGTCCAGATCGACGACCCTCATCTGTGCCTGTTCGTCGATCCCGAAGTGCGGCGTGGCTACGACGATCCGGACCGCGCCGCCGATTTCGCGGTCGACATGGTCAACGCGCTGGTCGCGGGCTTCGACGGCATCAAATTCGCCGTGCATCTGTGCCGGCGCGCAGGTGCGCGGGTGCGCGGTGAAAAGCACCATGCTGGCGCTTACGGGCCGATCCTGCCGCAATTGAACCGCCTCAACGTCCAGCATCTGACCATGGAATTCACCGCGGCCGGCGCCGACGATCTGGAGAGCATCGGACGGCTGCGCCCCGATTTCGAGCTTGGGCTCGGCGTGGTGGACGTAACGCCGGGTGAGACCCAGCGGCCGGAGCAGATCGTTGCGCGCGTCGAGCGTGCGCTGCAGCAGGTCGAAGCGCGGCGGATCACTCTCAACCCCGATTGCGGCTTCGCGCCAGGCTCGGCTGCCGAGGTCGATATCGACGAGGTGTATCTCAAGCTTCGCGCCGAAGCCGAAGCGGCGCGCATCCTGCGCGCCCGGTACGGTTAAACTCTTTTGCAGGGGACGCGCCGCGCCGCCGGCTGAACCGGCGCGCACGGCCTGGATTGCGCAGCGCCGGGAATTCGCATGCGCTGGTAATACAATCGATCACTGGAGGGACGCGCAGATGAGCTTCAACTACAGACGCCGCTACACCGGGCCGATCGAGGCGGTGCTGCTCGACTGGGCGGGCACCACCATGGACTTCGGCTGCATGGCGCCGGCGGTGGTGTTCGTGGAGGTATTCAAGCGCCAGAAGGTGCCCATCACCACCGAGGAGGCGCGCGCGCCCATGGGAGCGCACAAGCGCGTGCACATCCAGCGCATCAGCGAACTCGACTCGGTGCGCCGGCGCTGGCAGGAGACCCACGCACGGCCCCCGAACGACAATGACGTGAGCGCCATGTTCGCCGAGTTCGTGCCGCTTCAACTCGAGTGCCTGTCCAGATACTCGGCCCTCATCCCGGGAACGCTGGAGGCGATCGCGGAACTGCGCTCGCGCGGCATCAAGATCGGTTCGACCACCGGCTATCTCACCGAAATGATGAACATCAACCAGGCGGACGCGAAGCGCCAGGGCTACGAGCCGGACGCGACGGTTTGCGCGAGCGACGTGCCGGCCGGCCGCCCCTACCCCTACATGTGCCTGCACAACGTCGTCAAGCTTGGCGTGCGCGCGGTGCAGGCCTGTGTGAAGATCGACGACACGGTCCCGGGCGTCGAGGAGGGCCTGAATGCCGGTATGTGGACCATCGCGCTCGCGGTGAGCGGCAACGAGGTGGGATTGATGCTCGACGAATGGAAGGCGCTCCCCGCCGCCGAGCAGAAGCTCAAGCGCGAGCGCGCCTGCGCGCGCATGCAGCAATGCGGCGCGCACTACACGGTCGACACCATCGCCGACATCATGCCCTGCATCGACGACATTCAGGCACGCATGCGGCGCGGCGAGGCGCCCTGATTCCGATGGAACGTGATTGATGCAGACGCTGCTCAACATTCTCGCCGGCGTCGCGCTGCTCGTCTGGGGTACGCACATCGTTCGCTCGGGGGTGCTGCGCGTGTTCGGCGGCAACCTGCGCAAGATCCTCGCCGACAGCGTCTCGAACCGGTTCAACGCATTTCTCGCCGGACTCGGCGTGACGGCGCTGGTGCAGTCCTCGAGCGCAACCGCGCTCATTGCCGGCTCGTTCGTCGGCCAGAAGCTGATGACCTTGCCGCCTGCGCTCGCCATCATGCTCGGTGCGGACGTCGGCACCAGCCTGGTGGTGCAGCTGTTCTCGTTCGACCTGTCGTGGCTCGCGCCGCTGGCGATCGCGGTGGGCGTGATCCTGCACCTGTCGAAGAAGGCGACGCGCCTCGGGCAGATCGGCCGCGTCGCGATCGGCGTCGGCCTGATCGTGGTCGCGCTGCAGATGATCATGCAGGCTGCGCGTCCGGTCACCGCCACGGCCGGCGTGAAGGTAATGTTCGCATCGTTCTCCGGAGACCTGATGATCGACCTGCTGATCGGCGCGCTGCTCGCCGTGATGGCCTGGTCGAGCCTCGCGGTGGTGCTGCTCACCGCCGCCTTCGTCGCGAGCGGGGTGATCGGGGTCAAGGTCGGACTGTTCCTGGTGCTCGGTGCAAATCTGGGCAGTGGCATTCTGGGGCTGCTCGCCACGGCCGGGATGAGCCCTGCGGGCCGTCGCGTCGCGCTCGGCAACCTGTTCTTCAGGCTGATCGGCTGCGCGCTCGCGATCCCGCTGCTCGGCATGATGGAAGGTCTGCTGGCGCAGCTCGATCCGGATCCGCTGCGGCTGGTGGTGAATTTCCACACGGCCTTCAACCTTCTGCTCGCGGTTTCGCTGATCGGCTTTACTGCGCCGGTGGCGCGACTGGCGGAATGGCTGATCCGGGACCGCGCCGAGAAGGACCGGCGCGGCGCGCAGCCGCGGTTCCTCGACCCGGCCGCGCTCGAGACTCCGGCGCTCGCCACCGCGAACGCAGCGCGCGAGGCCCTGCGTATCGGCGACATCATCGAGGCCATGCTCTCGGGCGTGCTGACGGTGATCCGCAGCAACGACGGCCGGCTCGCGCGGGAGATCAAGCGCATGGACGACGAGGTGGATGACCTCTACACCGCCATCAAGCTCTACATGACGCAGGTCAGCCGCGAGTCACTGGACGAAAAAGAAGGCCGTCGCTGGGCCGACATCATTTCGCTCACCATCAACCTCGAACACGTGGGCGACATCATCGAGCACATCATCGACGATCTCGAGCAGAAAAAGATCTCGCATGGCCGCTCGTTCTCCGAGGCCGGCATGAAGGAAATCGAGGACCTGCACGGGCGGCTGATGTGGAGCCTGCGCCTCGGCCTGAACGTGTTCCTGAACGGCGACCTGAAGAGCGCGCAGATGCTGCTCGGGCAGAAGGTGGTGTTCCGCGACCTGGAGCGCACCTATGCCGACACGCACCTCAACCGGCTCGCGTGGCAGACCTCCGAGTCGATCGAGACCAGTTCCCTGCATCTGGACATCATCAACGACTTCAAACGCATCAATTCGCATATCTGCTCGATCGCCTACCCGATCCTCGAGGAAGCCGGTGCCCTGGCGCCCTCCCGCCTGCGCGAGGACAGCAGCAATGGGGCTCCGAACGATGCGCGAACCGGCGCCCTGACGCGCAATGCCTAGGGACCTCACGTCCGAGGGCGACGTCAACCTCTCGCCGCGGCGCAGACGCTGGGAGACCGGAAACATCGGTGCAGTGACGCGCAAGCTCCTCGACGAGGATTCGCGCCTGTTCCTGCACCAATCGCTCTCCACGCCCTGTCTCGACGGCTTGCGCTCGAGCGGCGGCATCTGGCTCGAGGACGTCGAGGGTCGCCGCATCATGGATTTTCATGGCAATAGCGTGCACCAGGTCGGCTATGGCCACCCGAAGGTGATCGAAGCGGTGAAGCGGCAGCTGGATGTATTGCCGTTTTCGCCGCGCCGTTTCACCAACGATGCGGCGGTGGGGCTCGCGCGCCGGTTGACGCAGCTTGCGCCGGGCGACCTCGGCAAGGTGCTGTTCGCTCCCGGTGGCACTGAAGCGATCGGCATCGCCCTCAAGCTTGCACGCGTGGCGACCGGCCGGCACAAGACCGTGTCGCTGTGGGACTCGTTTCATGGCGCGTCGCTGGACGCGATCTCGATCGGCGGCGAGGCGGTGTTTCGCGCCGGTATCGGACCGCTCCTGCCGGGCGCCGAGCATGCACCACCCTGCGACCCCGGGCACTGCGTGTACGGTTGCGGCGGGATTTGCAACGCGCGATGCGCTGATTACATCGAGTACGTCCTCGGCAAGGAAGAAGACGTTGCCGCGGTAGTGATCGAAACCGTCCGCTCGACCGATGTCCAGGTCCCGCCCGCGGCTTATTACGAAAAGCTGCGCCGCGCCTGCGACCGCCATGGCGCGCTCCTTATCCTCGATGAGATTGCGATCTGTCTCGGCCGCACCGGGTCGATGTTCGCGTTCGAGCGCTACGGAATTGTTCCGGACATGGTGGTGATCGGCAAAGGCCTCGGCGGCGGCGTGTTCCCGATGGCGGCATTGATCGCGCGCAAGGAGCTGGATGTCGCGGGTGATCGCGCGCTTGGCCACTATACCCATGAGAAGAGTTCGGTAGGCTGTGCGGCGGCGCTTGCGACCCTGGAGGTGATCGAGCAGGAGAAACTGCTGGAACGCGCGCGGGTGCTGGGTGAGCGTGCGTTGGTGCGTCTGCACGCGATGCAGAAACGCCGGCGTCTCGTGTCCGAGGTACGCGGCGCCGGCTTGCTGCTGGCGGTCGAGCTTTGCGACCCCGCGACCGGCGCGCCCGCGCGCGAAGCCGCCGAGGATGTCCTGTACCGCTGCCTCGAAAAGGGGTTGAGCTTCAAGCTGGGACAGGGCAACGTGCTGGTGCTTGCGCCACCGCTCGTCATCGGCGAAGCGGACCTGGATCGTGCGCTGGCAATCGTCGAAGACTCAATCGCGGAGGTCGCACCATGCTGATCGGCGTACCCAAGGAAATCAAGGTTCACGAGTACCGCGTCGGCCTGACGCCTTCGTCGGTGCGCGAACTGGTCGCGCACGGCCACCAGGTGATCGTCGAGCGCGATGCCGGGCGCGGCATCGGTGCGGCGGACGCCGTCTACGAGAAAGCGGGCGCGAGCATCGTCACCGGCGCGCTGGAGGTGTTCGCCCGTGCGGAGATGATCGTCAAGGTCAAGGAGCCCCAATCCGCAGAGCGAAAGATGCTACGCGCCGGTCAGGTCCTGTTTACCTATCTGCATCTCGCGCCCGACCCCGAGCAGTGCGCGGACCTGATCGAGTCCGGCGCGGTATGCATTGCTTACGAAACGGTGACGCAGGCGGGAGGCGGGCTGCCTTTGCTCGCGCCGATGTCGGAAGTCGCCGGGCGCATGGCGGTGCAGGCGGGAGCGCACTGCCTCGAGAAGGAGGCGGGCGGCATGGGCATCCTTCTCGGCGGCGTGGCGGGCGTTCCGCCTGCGAAGATCGTGATCCTCGGCGCAGGCGTCGTGGGTTCGAATGCCGCGCAGATCGCGGTCGGCAGCGGCGCGCGGGTGGTGGTGATCGACCGGAACCTCGATACGCTGCGCCGCATGGACCGCCTGCTCGGTGCGCGCGTGGTGACCGTGTTCTCCAACCGCGACAACGTCGAGAGTCACGTCTTGAGTGCGGATCTCGTGATTGGCGGTGTGCTGATCCCGGGCGCTTCGGCTCCCAGGCTGGTGACCCGGGAGATGGTCGCGCGCATGAAGCCCGGTTCGGTAGTGGTGGACGTGGCGATCGACCAGGGCGGCTGTTTCGAGACTTCGCGGCCGACGACCCACGCCGATCCGACCTACGTGGTGGACAACGTGGTGCATTATTGCGTTGCCAACATGCCGGGCGCAGTGCCGCGCACCTCGACCTACGCGCTCAATAATGCGACGCTGCCCTTCGCGCTTGCGCTGGCCAGCCGCGGCTGGCGGGAGGCGCTGCATGACGATCCGCACTTGAAAAACGGTCTCAATGTCTGCCTCGGCGAAGTCACCTGCCGCGAGGTGGCCGAGGCGCTCGGCTACACTTGCGTGGAGCCCGACCGGGCGATGTCGGTCTGATGGAGCTATCCCTCGGGGTCACACTCGCCGTGCTCGGCGCGGCGCTGCTGCATGCCGCGTGGAACGCGATGATCAAGGGCAGCAGCGACAAGCTGCTCGACACCGCGTTGGTGGTCGCCGGCGGCGGCGCGGTTGCAATCCCGTTCCTCCCGTTCATTGCGTTTCCCGCTCCGGCCAGCTGGCCGTATCTCGTCGCTTCGGTGGTGATTCACGTCGGCTATTACTTCGCGCTGGTCGGCACGTATCGCGCGGGCGACCTGTCGCACGGCTATCCGTTGATGCGCGGCATCGCGCCGCTGCTGGTTGCAGTGATGAGCGTCGCGTTCCTCGGTGAAGTGCCCGGCGCGTGGATGTGGGCGGGAATCGCGCTGATCAGCGC
This sequence comes from Betaproteobacteria bacterium, assembly GCA_016195915.1. Lineage (GTDB taxonomy): Bacteria > Pseudomonadota > Gammaproteobacteria > Burkholderiales > SG8-39 > JADGRQ01. Next base: position 123,090 of record JACPYS010000028.1, read on the forward strand.
GGGCGTCGTCGGGATCAGTTTTTCTTCCGTTCGCACCCTGCTGCAAAACGGCCGCGCCACCGCCTGGGCGCTGGCCAATGCGGCGATCATCGCGACCTACACGCTGGTCGACGGCACCGGAGTGCGCCTTGCCGGCGGGGCGGAGAGCTATGCGCTGTGGATGTTTTTTCTCGACGGCTTCCCGTTCTGCGCGTACGCAGCGTGGACGCGGCGCGGCGAATTCGCGCGCTACGCGGGCCGGTTCTGGGGCCGCGGACTCATCGCGGGCGCGTTTTCGATCGGGGCCTATGGCATCGCGCTGTGGGCGATGACGCGCGCGCCGATTGCGGCGGTCGCGTCGCTGCGCGAAACTTCGGTAATCTTCGCGGCGCTGCTCGGCACCTGGCTGTTGCACGAACCGTTCGGGTCTCGCCGCCTCGCAGGTGCGGTGGCGGTTGCGGCGGGCGTGGTTGCGCTCAAAGGCTGAAGGCATGGGCGTACCACAGTCTGCGCAGATCGTCATCGCTGGCGGAGGCATCGTCGGCGTGAGCCTCGCCTATCACCTCGCCAAGCTCGGGCAGCGGGACATCGTGCTGCTGGAACAGGGCTCTCTCACCTGCGGCACCACCTGGCACGCGGCGGGACTGGTCGGGCAGATGCGTCCGAATCGTGCCATGACGCGCATGAGCCAGTACGGCACCGGGTTGTACGCAACGCTCGAGGCCGAAACCGGCCTTGCGACCGGCTGGAAGCAATGCGGCAGCGTGAATGTCGCACGCAGGCCTGAACGCTGGATCGTCTACCAGCGGCAGGCGGCGATGGCGCGCAGTTTCGGCATCGCGGTTGAAATGCTCTCGCCGCGGCAGGCCCTCGACAAATGGCCGCTCCTTCGCATCGACGACCTGCAAGGCGCACTTTGGTTTCCGCAGGACGGCAAAGCCAATCCGGCTGATCTCACGCAATCGCTCGCGCGCGGTGCGCGCAATCTCGGGGTGAAGATCGTGCAGGGCGTGAAAGTCACCGGCGTGAAACTCGCCAATGGCGCGCTCGCCGGCGTGACGACGAGCTTGGGCGAAATGACCTGCGAGGTTCTCGCGAACTGCACCGGCCAGTGGGCGCGCGCGTTCGGGGCGCAGGCGGGCGTCAACGTGCCGCTGCATTCGGCCGAGCACTTCTATGTTGTCACCGAGCCGATCGCGGGCGTGTCGCGCGATCTTCCGGCGATGCGCGACCCCGACGGCTACATCTATTTCAAGGAGGAAGTCGGCGGCCTGGTGATGGGCGGGTTCGAACCGGAGGCGAAGCCCTGGGGCATGGACGGCATTCCGGAGCAGTTCGAGTTCCAGCTGCTGCCGGAAGACTGGGACCACTTCGAAATCCTGATGCGCAACGCGATTCACCGCGTGCCCGCCCTCGAACATGCGGGCGTGAAGAAATTGCTGAACGGGCCGGAGAGTTTCACGCCCGATGGCAATTTCATCCTTGGCGAAGCGCCGGAAGTGAAGAATTATTACCTCGCGGCGGGTTTCAACTCGGCTGGCATCGCGAACGCCGGCGGTGCGGGCAAGCTGCTGGCGGAATGGATCGTCGGCGGCGAATCGCCGATGGACCTTTTTGAGGTCGACATCCGGCGCTTCGGGCCGTATGCATCCGGTGCGAAGTGGTTGAGGGATCGCACCGTGGAGTCGCTCGGCCTGCACTACGCCATGCGCTGGCCGCGCCACGAGATGGAAACCGGGCGCGCGTTGCGCAAGTCTCGGCTGTACGAGCGCCTGCAAGCCAGGGGCGCGTGCTTCGGCAGCAAGATGGGATGGGAGCGGCCGAACTGGTTTGCCCGGCCGGGAGAAAAGCCCGAAATGCGCTACACGCTCGGCCGCCCGGACTGGCTCGATGCGGTGATCGAGGAGCAGCGTGCGGTGCGCGACGCGGCGGGGTTGTTCGACCAGAGTTCCTTCGGCAAACTGCAGGTGCAGGGGCGCGATGCGCTTCGCGCTCTCGAGCGCCTGTGCGCGAACCGTATCGACGTTCCCATCGGGCGGGTGGTTTACACCGCGATGTTGAACCGGCGAGGCGGATTCGAATCCGATTTCACGGTGCAGCGGCTCGGCGCGGAACAGTTCCTCGTCGTCACCGGCACCGCGCAGCCGGTGCGCGACGCGTCATGGATTCGCCGCCACCTGTGCGTTGGCGAGCAGGTGGCGGTGACCGATGTCACCGATCAATGGTCCGTGCTCTCGCTGATGGGCCCGCGCGCTTCGGAGATACTCGCTCGCATCGAGCCTGCAGGCTTTTCGGCGCGGGCAGTCAATCTCAGCTATGTCGGCGGCGCTGGCTGCGAGATCTACGTTCCGGTCGAGCGCGCTGCGGCACTCTACGATGCGCTATGGGTCGCAGGCCGCGACCTCGGCCTGAAGAATTGCGGCTACTACGCGCTCGACGCGCTACGCATCGAGGCCGGGCGGCGCGCGTTTCCGTCCGAACTGTCGCCCGATTTCACGCCGTGGGAAGCCGGACTCGGCTTCGCGGTCAAGCTCGACAAGGGAGACTTCATCGGGCGCGACGCGCTTGCCAAGGGGCGCGCGGCCGTGCTCTCGAAGCGTCTCGTCATCTTCAACTTCGCCGAGACGGAACTCTTCGCCTGGGGCGGCGAGCCGATTCTGCGCGATGGCACACCGGTCGGGGAAATCTGCTCGACCGGCTACAGTGCGGCGCTCGGTATGATGGTGGGCATGGGATATGTCTACAGCGAACCCCCGGAGAACCTCCAGGAGGTGCTCACGGGACGCTACGAGATCGAGGTTTCGGGCACCAGGGTTGCAGCGAGCGCAGGACTGAGGGCGCCGTGGCCGCGGGCATGAAGACGTTCGCACGGATGCCGAACTCGAACGTGCCGAGGGTATGATCGTTCAGAGACCTTGACTTGGAGCACTTCTGCAAATGAACACAATCCGCCTGCCGATCCTGACGCTCGTGATCTTCGCCCTGGGCATGGCATTGTTCGCCTCGTTCCCGGCCGCAGCCCAGGCGCCTGCGTCGAAATACGAGGTTCGCAAGGGCGATACCTTGTTCGGAATCGCGCGCAAGACCAGGCACGCGGGCGTGACCATCAACCAGATGGTCATCGCGATTTTCAACGCCAACCGGAGCACGTTCCCCGGAGAGAATCCGAGGGGGATGGCGATCGGGACGGTTCTCGAGATTCCGGGCAAGGAGGCGGTCGCGGCGATGAATCGCGCTGAGGCCGACCGGCTGGTGCGGGAGTACCTGGCCAAGTGGGCGGCGGTGCCGCCACCGGCTCCGGCGCCCACGCCTGCGCCGCCCGCGACAGCCAAACCGGCGCCTCCACCGCAGGCCATCGCGCCTCCCAAACCGCCGGCGGGGCCGCTCACGCCGGAGGAAGCGGCCAAGCGCTACCGTGACGGTCTGGCGCTCGAGCGCAAGGGCGACAACGCTGGCGCCCTCAAGGCCTTCCTGGAGGCCGGAGAAAGCGGCCACGGTCCCGCGCAAAAACGGCTCGGCCAGATCTACGACAAGGGCAATTCGGTCGTCCCGCACGACTACCAGACGTCGTTGCGGTGGTATCAGAAGGCGCGAGAGCAGGGCGAGGAAATCCCCAAGCCTCTTCCGAAAACGCCGCGCTGAGGGCGGGCGAACCCGAATCCGGCGAGCCCGGCTCCGGGACCCGATTCGCCGGCTGGCCATTTTTCCTGCATCCTATTGGTCCCTATTTGCGAACCTGTCAGCCATGGCCCCCAGACAAGACGAACGCATGCCCGAACCCGAAATGAACGTGGATGATCTCTGGCTCGAGGAAACCTTTACCGACCGCCGCGTCGGTACCATCCGGAAAATGACCCCCGTCACCGCAGCGGGCACAACCGATCCGGCGCGCAAGATCACCTGGGTCGGCGAGACGCAGGTGATGAGCACCATGGGTGCACTGCCCATCCAGTTCCAGATCGAAGCGGGAACGCTCGGCGAGGCCGCAAGGAAATTCGCACCCTCGGCCAAGACGGCCATCGAACGCACGGTGCGCGAGTTGCAGGAATTGCGCCGCCAGCAGGCGTCCTCGATCGTGATCCCGCAGGGCGGCCTGCCGCCGGGCGGGATGGGCGGCGGCGGGAAGATCCAGCTGACCTGAGCGGGGCGCTGGTAGCGAGTGCCGCAAGCGCAGCTTGGCTCGCGTCGCCGAGAGAATGAATCATGCTGATCAAGATCAAGATAGAAAACCTCAAACGGCTCGGTTGCGCGGAGATTGAACTGGGTCGCGCGGTGGTATTCGTCGGCCCCAATAATTCCGGCAAGACCACTGCTTTGCAAGCTATTGCGCTTTGGGATCTGGGACTCAAGACCTGGTTCGCCAGACACGGCGCGAAGCCGAGTGCCAAGGAGCGCACCGGGGTAACGCTCAATCGGCGCGATTTGATCGCGCTGCCGGTTCCCAACGCCAATCTTCTTTGGCTTGACCGTCACGTACGGCAAGGTAAACGCGGCAATGGAAAGACGCCCAACATCCTGATACGGATAACCGCTTGGGGGATCATGCAGGACCACGAGTGGGAGCAGGGGTTCGAATTCGATTACGCGAACCCGGAGTCCATCTATTGCCGCCCGATCGGCAATCTCGACGAAGACGCGCTGGAACGCCTCGCGAAGCTGACGGATTCGCTGCGTGTCGCTTTTCTCCCCCCAATGTCAGGGCTGGCATCGATTGAGCCGAAGATCGAGCCTGGTCGCGTTGCCGTGCTGATCGGCGAGGGACAGACTGCGCAAGTGTTGCGAAATCTCTGTGCCAGCGTTGCCAATGCGAACCCGTTGAACGAGGCCTGGGACTCGATTGTCAGTAATCTGCGGCAATTGTTCGGCGTCGAGCTGCTGCGCCCGGAGTTCGATGCGACGCGCGGAGAGATCGAGATGCGGTATCGCTCCGAGAACGGAATCGACCTCGATATTTCTTCTTCCGGCAGAGGTTTACAGCAGACATTACTCCTGCTTTCGTATCTGTATGCCAATCCGGGAGCGATCATTCTGCTCGATGAGCCCGACGCACATCTGGAGATACTGCGTCAGCGACAGATCTATGATCGGATCAACCAGGTCGCATTGGAGCGAGGCAGTCAGATCATCGCCGCCACGCATTCCGAGATCGTGCTGCAACAGGCAGCCGGTCGCGACACGGTGATCGCATTTGTAGGCAAGCCGCATCGGATCAACGATCAGGCTCATCAGTTGCGTAAGGCGCTGGCGGAGATTGGCTTTGAGCATTACATGTACGCGGAGCAGCAAGGTTGGGTTCTCTATCTTGAAGGATCAACCGATCTCGCGATTCTGAAGACGCTGGCTGGTCGATTGAAGCATGCGGCAGCTGGCGTCCTTGACAATGCATACGTGGATTTTGTCGAAAGCAATACGCCCCCTACGGCACGGGACCGCTTCTACGGATTGCGCGAGGCGAAACCCGATCTGGTCGCGCTGGCCCTGTTCGATCGCCTGGAACGCCCGATGGACCTGCAGACTCAGCCGGCAGCGCTGACGGAAATATGTTGGCGTCGACGGGAAATCGAGAGCTACATCGTTACGCGTGCTTCGCTGATGGCATGGGCGACGCGTGACCTCGAAAGATGGGACTTGTTCTCGAAAGCCGAGTCGGAGCGAAGGTCCGAAGCGATGAGTCAGTCAATAGAAGAACTGGAACGTGCGCTGCAGGTTCAGGGAAAACCATCACCGTGGTCAGGCGATCTGAAAGTGAGTGACGAGTTTCTTACGCCTCTGTTCGCCAACTACCTGCGCAGGCTCGGGCTGGATGAGGTCGCCATGCGGAAGAAGAGCTATTACGAACTTGCTGCAACAATTCCGCTGGAGGAGATCGATCCGGAGGTCTCATTCATGCTTGACGCAATTGTCGCCGCCGCATCGCGCGCCTCGCCAAGCGTGATCTGATATGCGTTTGCTGCTCGCGATGATGAAACACGAAACCAACACCTTTTCGCCGGTGAAGACGGACCTCGCGCGCTTCGCCCGCAGCGGCGGCGGCGCAGCGATGCCGTTGCGCGGAGCGCAGGCCATCGCCGCCTACCGCGGCACCGGCACCGTGACCGGCGCGTTCATCGACATCGCCGAGCGCGAGGCCGCGGAGATCGAAATGGCGATTGCCGCGGACGCCTGGCCGAGCGGCCCGGTCGAGGACGACGCCTATGAAGCCATCAGCGACGCCATCCTCGCGGCAGTGAACAAAGGCGGCTATGACGCGATCCTCCTCGACCTGCACGGTGCGATGGTGACGCGCACGCACGAAGACGGCGAGGGAACGCTGCTAGCGCGCATCCGCGCGATCGACGCGAAGACCCCGATCGCGGTCGGCTACGACATGCACGCCAACGTCTACGACGAGATGATCGCGAACGCCGATACCGTCGCGGGCTACCAGACCTATCCGCACGTGGATATGTACGAAACCGGCCGGCGCGCCGGGGATGCGCTGATGCGCATGCTCAAGGGCGAGGCGAGGCCGACTTCCGCCTGGGGCAACGTGCCGATGCTGCCGCATGTCATGCGCCAGGGCAGCGACGACGAGCCGAACCGGTCGCTGCAGGCGCGCGCGCGGGAGATCGAGAAGCAGGGTGCGCTGTGCGCGAGCGTGTTCGTCGGCTTTCCGCACGCGGACATCCGCAACGCGGGTTTGAGCGTGGTCGTGGTCACCGACAACGATCAGGCGCAGGCCGAGCTGTTCCGCGACGAACTGCTCAAGCAGGCGTGGGATGCGCGCGAACGGTTCGTGTATCGCATCGAGAATCTCGAGCAATCGGTGGCGCGCGCGAAGGCGATGACCGAAGGCCCGGTGATCCTCCTCGATCATTACGACAACGCGGCGTCCGGCGGGACGATGGACACCACGCGCGTGCTGGCCGAGCTTCTGCGCCAGGGGCTGGAGAACGTCGCCGCCTTTGCGATCTTCGACCCGCAGGCCGTCGAGCAGGCGATCGCCGCGGGCATCGGCGCACAGGCCACGCTTTCGATCGGCGGCAAGCTGAGGATGCCGATGCTGCCCGTCGAGAGCCCGTCGCTCGAGGTGAGCGGACGCGTGAAGACGATCTTCGACGGGAAATACCGCGCCAAGGGGCCGATGTCGCGCGGCGTGCACCAGGACATGGGCCGCGCGGTGGTGCTCGACACCGGGCGCGTCGAGATTGCCCTCATCTCGCGCCACGTCGAGCCGTTCGACGTCAATGCGCTGTTGTCGCTGGGTATCGATCCGATGCAGAAACGCTACGTCATGCTGAAGAGCCGCATCCACTGGCGGGCGGGCATGGGTCATCTGGCGAAGGCCGTGGTCGAGTGCGCAGGGGTCGGAGTGTGCACCTCGGACTACTCGCAGCACACGTTTCGCAGCGTGCGGCGACCGATCTTTCCGCTGGACTAGTATCAACCGCAGAAGGGCAAAATCATGACTGACGACAAGACCACCACCTCAATCGAAGGACGCGACCTGCTGCTGACGCGGATCATCGACGCCCCGCGCGAAAAAGTCTTCCGGGCATGGACTGACCCCGCCCTGCTCAAACAGTGGTTCGCGCCGCTTCCGTGGACGACGCCCGTAGTGGAAACGGACGTGCGCGTTGGCGGCTCGAGCCTGATCGTCATGCGCGGTCCCGACGGAAATGAGTTCCCGAATCGGGGCGTCTATCTCGAAGTCGTCAAGAACGAGCGCCTTGTGCTCACCGATGCCTACACCAAGGCGTGGGAACCGTCCGAAAAACCGTTCATGACCGTGGCGCTCACGTTCGAGGATCACGGCGATAAAACGAAGTACACGGCGCGCGTGCATCACTGGAGTGTTGCCGATCGCGAGGCGCACGAAAAAATGGGCTTCCATCAAGGCTGGGCGATGTGCGCCGAGCAGCTTGCGGCTCTCGTCGAAAATCAATAGTGGCAACATCGAGAAAGGGAGAATCATGGCTTACGTCGACGGTTTTGTAGTGCCGGTGCCGAAGAAGAATCTGCAGGCCTACCTCCGCAGCGCCCGCAAGGCGGGAAAGATCTGGCGAGAACATGGCGCGCTCGAGTACGTGGAGTGCGTCGCGGACGATGTGAAGCCGGGCAAGTGGACTTCCTTCCCGCAGGCCGTGAAGCTCAAGGCTGGCGAAGCGGTCTGGTTCTCCTGGATCGTCTACAAGTCGCGCAAGCACCGCGACAGCGTCCTCGGAAAGGTGATGAAGGACGAGCGACTCGCCGCGATGATGGATCCGAAGTCGATGCCATTCGACGGCAAGCGCATGTTCTGGGGTGGGTTCAAGGTGATGGTGAGCCTGTGAGCCGGGAATTTCTCATACGCCGGTGAACGCGTAATCGGAGAAAGGCCATGCTCAAGATAATCGGCATCGCCGTGGTGTTCCTTGTGGCCGCGGTTCTCGTCTTTGCCGCGACCCGGCCCGACGCGTTCCGCATCGAGCGCTCGGCGAGCATCAAGGCGCCGCCCGAAACGATCTTTGCGCTCGTCAACGACTTTCACCGGTGGGTTTCCTGGTCGCCGTGGGAAAACCTCGACCCCGGGCTCAAGCGGACGTACAGCGGTGCGGCGAGCGGGACGGGCACAGCGTATGCCTGGGAGGGCAACAGCAAGGTCGGCGCGGGACGCATGGAGATCATGCAAGCCGTTCCGCCGTCCAGGATCACGATCAAGCTGGATTTTCTCAAGCCTTTTGAAGGCCACAACACCGCTGAATTCACGCTCGAGCGCAAGGGCGACGAGACGAGCGTCACCTGGGCGATGTTCGGTCCCAGCCCTTACCTGTCGAAGCTCATGGGTTTGTTCTTCAGCATGGACGGCATGATCGGCGGGCAATTCGAGCAGGGTCTCACCAACCTGAAGGCGCTCGCCGAGAAGTAAGAAACTGGCCGCCACAGCCGGCCACCGGGAAGGAGGCGCAATGCAAGTGCAACCCTATCTGTTTTTCGACGGCCGCTGCGAAGAAGCGCTCGAGTTCTACAAAAGCACACTCGGCGCCAAGCTCGAGATGCTCATACGCTTCAAGGACAGCCCGGAGCCGCCACAACCCGGCATGGTCCCACCCGGCTCCGACGACAAGGTGATGCACGCGTGCTTGCGCATCGGCGATTCGGCGGTGATGGCATCGGACGGAAATTGCGCGGGCAGGCCGAGCTTCCAGGGCTTTTCGCTGTCCCTTGCCGCGCCGGACGCTGCCGAGGCGGACCGACTGTTCGCGGCGCTGGGCGAGGGAGGACAGGTGCAGATGCCAATGACGAAGACGTTCTTTTCTCCGCGCTTCGGCATGGTGGCCGACCGATTCGGCGTGTCTTGGATGATCATTGTGGCGATGTGAAAAAACGCTCGGGCATGGGTACACTCTGGTTGTTTACCGATCCCGAGGGACGCATGATGGGGCTGTGGAAGTCCGCGACGAAGAACTGAAGCATGAAGGCCACCATCGAAACTGTGCGCGACTGGATCGCGGCGGCAGAGCGCATCGTTGCGCTTGCCGGCGCGGGAATCTCGACCGACTCGGGGATTCCGGATTTCCGCGGCCCGCAGGGCGTTTGGACCAGGAATCCGGACGCGGAAAAACTCTCCACGTTGCAGAACTACCTCGCCGATCCGGATGTGCGCAAGGCGGCGTGGCGCGCGCGTGTCGCCAGCCCGACCTGGTCCGCGCAGCCCAATGCCGGCCACCGGGCACTGGTCGCGCTCGAGCGGCGCGGCAAGCTGCACGCGCTGATCACGCAGAACATCGACGGACTGCACCAGAAAGCCGGCCATACGCCCGCGCGTGTCATCGAGGTTCACGGCACGATGCACGGCGTGACCTGCTGGGGCTGCGGCTGGGAAGGGCCGATGCTTCCGGTGCTCGAACGCGTGAAGGCGGGCGAGGAGGATCCACCGTGCGCACAGTGCGGCGGGATCCTTAAGAGCGCGACGATTTCGTTTGGCCAGGCGCTGGTTCCCGAAGTCATCGAGCGCGCGATGCAGGCCGCGTCGGAAGCCGACCTCTTTCTTTCGGTCGGCACCAGCCTGCAGGTTTACCCGATTGCCGGTGCGGTTCCCGCAGCGCGCTCGGCCGGGGCAAAGATCGTGATCGTCAACGCGCAGCCCACACCCTTTGACGACATCGCGGATGCAGTATTGTCCGGGTCGATCGGCACGATCCTTCCGGGCATCTGCGCCGGCGCATGACCAACATTGGAGAAATATCATGGCAGTGATCGAACCCATCGCCCGCCTGCAGGAAGAAATGACGCGCTGGCGGCGCGACATCCACGCCCATCCCGAACTCGGTTTCGAGGAAAACCGGACCTCGGGCGTGGTAGCGAAAAAACTGCGCGAGTTCGGGCTGGAAGTGCATCGCGGAATCGGCAAGACCGGCGTGGTGTGAGTGCTGCGTGCCGGAAACGCAAGCCGCTCGGTCGGCCTGCGCGCCGATATGGACGCGTTGCCGATCCACGAAGCGAATACCTTCGCGCACCGCTCGACCAGCGACGGACGCATGCACGCCTGCGGGCATGACGGCCACACCACGATGCTGCTCGGGGCGGCGAAATATCTTTCCGACACGCGAGGTTTCGACGGGGTTGTGAACTTCATTTTTCAGCCAGCCGATGAAGGCATCGGCGGGGCGCGCGCGATGATCGAAGACGGACTGTTCGAGAAGTTTCCCTGCCAAGCGGTGTTCGGCATGCACAACCGGCCGGGCTTGCCGCTCGGCAAGTTTGCGGTGCGCGCCGGACCGATGATGGCGGGCGGCGGATTTTTCGATATCCGCGTTACCGGCAAAGGCTCGCATGGCGCGCGGCCCGAGGCCGGCATCGATTCGGTGCTTGTCGCCTCGCACATCGCCATCGCCCTGCAAAGCATCGTCTCGCGCAACGTGCGGCCGGTGGACGCGGCCGTGGTCTCGGTGACCAAGATCCACGGGGGCGATGCTTACAACGTCATTCCACAGACCGCACAGCTCTCCGGCACGGTGCGCGCATTCACACGCGATGTGATGGAGTTGATCGAAACCGGGATGCGCCGGGTCGTCAAGGGGACCGCGGAGGCGTTCGGTGCTGCCGCGGATGTCGATTTCCGCGTGATCTTCGCCCCGACGGTCAACGACGCGGTGCAGGCCGAGTTCGTGGCGGGCGTTTGCGACGAGATAGTGGGCGACGACAACGTGAACCGCAATCCGTCGCTGATCGTCGCCTCGGAGGATTTCTCCTTCATGCTGGAGAAAGTGCCGGGCTGCTACTTCAACATCGGCAACGGCGCGGGCGAAGGCGCCTGCGAGGTGCACAACCCGGCCTACGATTTCAACGACGCTGCGCTCGCGCTCGGCGCCAGCGTATTCGCGCGCATCGTCGAAAAGCGTCTGGCGAAAACCGGCTGAGCCCGCCATTTCCGGGAACGCCGGATTTCCGTCGCTGCACGCGACCGGGCCTAAAACCTGACCACGCTGCGGATCGATTCGCCGGAATGCATCAGGCCGAAGCCCTGGTTGATGTCCTCGAGCGGCATCACGTGCGTAATCAGGTCGTCGATGTTGATTCTGCCGTCCATGTACCAATCGACGATTTTCGGCACGTCGGTGCGTCCCCGCGCGCCGCCGAAGGCCGTGCCTTTCCAGACGCGCCCGGTGACGAGTTGAAACGGCCGGGTCCTGATCTCCTGCCCGGCGCCGGCGACGCCGATGATGACCGAAACCCCCCAGCCGCGGTGGCAGCATTCGAGCGCCTGGCGCATCACCTCGACATTGCCGATGCACTCGAAGCTGTAGTCCGCGCCGCCGCCGGTCAGTTCGACCAGATGCGCGACTAGGTTGTCGCCCACCTCCTTCGGGTCGACGAAATGCGTCATGCCGAATTTTGCCGCCAATGCGCGGCGTGCCTGATTCAGATCGACGCCGATGATCATGTTCGCACCGGCCAGACGCGCGCCCTGCACCACGTTGAGGCCGATGCCGCCCAGGCCGAACACCACCACGTTCGCGCCCGGCTCGACCTTGGCGGTATTGATGACAGCGCCGATTCCGGTGGTGACGCCGCAGCCGATGCAGCAGACCTTGTCGAACGGCGCATCCTCGCGGATCTTCGCCAGAGCGATCTCGGGCAGGACCGTGAAGTTTGCGAAGGTCGAGCAGCCCATGTAGTGATGGATCTTCTTCCCGCCGATCGAAAAGCGCGATGTGCCGTCGGGCATCACGCCCTTGCCCTGCGTGCCGCGGATCGCGGTGCACAGGTTGGTCTTGCGCGACAGGCAGGATTTGCACTGGCGGCATTCGGGCGTGTAGAGCGGAATCACGTGGTCGCCCTTGCTGAGCGAGGTCACACCGGAACCGACATCGACCACGATCCCGGCGCCTTCATGGCCGAAGATCGCCGGAAACAGGCCTTCCGGATCCGCGCCGGAGCGCGTGAATTCGTCGGTGTGGCAGATGCCGCTCGCCTTGATCTCGACCAGCACCTCGCCGGTTTTGGGCCCTTCGAGCTGCACCGTTTCGACCACCAGCGGTTTGCCGGCCTCGTAGGACACGGCGGCGCGTACATCCATGTGCGTTTCTCCGGAAAGTCGCGCCATCATAGCGCCCGCGGCTTCACGCCGTGTCGGAGCGGAAGCTGGTCAGGGACTGCGCAGATGCCAGGCCTTGGGACGCGTAAACGTCCTGATGCCGTCGATCGAGAGCGTCAGTCCAACCCCCGAATGTCCGACGCCCGACCACGGCAGCCGCGGGCTGACGCGGTCGCAGCAGTTCCAATACACCGAACCGGACCGGACACGCGCGAGCATGCCGCGCGCGCGCGCTTCATCCGGTGTGTACACGCCGGCGGTAAGGCCGTACTCCGTGTCGTTCATCAGCGCGACTGCCTCGTCATCGCCGTCGACCCGCTGAATGCCGATCACCTGGCCGAAGGATTCCTCGCGCATCAGTTCCATCGAGTGGTCCACATCGGAGACAACCGTCGCGTCGAACCAGTTGCCCGCTCGCTGGATGCGCTTTCCGCCGATGAGGAGCTTCGCGCCCTTTGCGAGTGCGTCCGCCACCTGCCGCTCCAGTACCGCGACTTGCGGCGCGCGCGCAAGCGGGCCGAGATAGGTGGATTCGTCCATCGGATCGCCGACCTTGAAGCCCCTTACCGTGCCGGCGAATGCGGCCACGAAGGTGTCGTGAATCCTTTCGTGCACGTAGATGCGCTCGACCGAGCAGCACGACTGCCCCGCGTTGTACATCGCGCCGTCGGCGAGCGACTCCGCGGCGCTCGCGATGTCGGCGTCTTCACACACGTAAACCGGGTCCTTGCCGCCCAGTTCCAGCTGCAGCTTCACCATGCGCGGCGCGCAGGCAGTGGCTATCTTCACGCCGGTCGGATACGAGCCCGTGAAGAAGACTCCGTCGACGGGTTGTTCGACCACCGCGGCGCCCACGGCGCCGCCGCCGGGGACCACGTTGAACACGTCTGCCGGGACACCTGAGTCGCGCAGCATCTCGCCGATCGCAAGGCCGGTCAGCGTGGCGAATTCGGAGGGTTTGTAGAGCACCGCGTTTCCGGCGATCAGCGCAGGGACGAACACGTTCGAACCTACGAAATACGGATAGTTCCACGCCGAGACATTGGCGATGACCCCGAGCGGCTCGTGCGTGATGCGCTCGGCGAGTTTGTCCTGAGGGGCTTCCAGCACGCTCTCGGCAGCGAGCGCACCCTCCGAGTGGTCGAGAAAAAAATCGATGCGGCCGGCGAGCGCGTTCAATTCGTTGTGCGACTGGCGGATTGGTTTGCCCATCTCGCGGGTGAGCGTGCGTGCGAGTTCGTCGCTGCGCTCGGCGACGCGCGCCTTGAAGCTGCGCAGCGCCGCGACGCGCTCGGCGATCGGCCGCGCAGCCCAGGCGGGTTGAGCGGCGCGCGCGGCGGCGTACTTTGCCGCGATCGTTTCCGCAGCGTCATCGGGCAGCTCGCGCAGCAGCGAGCCGTCGGCGGGGTTGACGATCTTCATAGCGCAGCGGCGAACAGTTGCTCGAAGTCCTGCCTGGCGCAAGGTCGTGGATTGGTCTGGTGGCAGATGTCCTTCAGCGCAATATCGACCAGGCGCGGCAGGTGCCCGGCGTTCACGTCAAGCTCGGAGAGTTTCGCCGGAATGCCGAGTTCGGCCTTCAGCCGTGTGAGCCATTCGATGAAATCCGGCACGCCGGCCACGCGCGCAAGCTCGTCCATCTTCGTCGCCGCCGCGCTGCGGTTGAAGCGCATCACGTGGTCGATCATCACGCCGTTGGCGAGGCCGTGGTGCAGGTCATTGACGGTCGAGAGCGCGTGGGCGCAGGAGTGCACGGCGCCGAGGTCTTTCTGGAACGCGATCGCACCCATCATGGAGGCCATCAGCATGTCGCTGCGCGCGGCGAGATCCCTGCCGTCGGCGAACGCCCGCGGCAGCGCGCGGGCGGCGATCCTCACGCCTTCGAGCGCGATGCCGTCGCACAGCGGGTGGTAAGCGGGTGAAAGATAGGACTCGACGTTGTGCGTGAGCGCGTCCATCCCGGTCGCGGCGGTGATGCCGCGCGGCAGATCCAGGGTGAGTTCCGGATCTGCGAACACCGCTTTCGCGAGCAGCGCGGGAGAGAACACGATGCGCTTGACATGCGTGTCGTCCTCGGAGATCACGCTCGAGCGGCCGACTTCGCTGCCGGTGCCGGCGGTGGTGGGAAGCGCGACGAAGTGCGGCAGCGGCCTGTCGATCGGACGCACCTGCGGATGATCCCAGGCGTATTCGAGCACGTTGCCAGGGTGCACCGCCATCAACGCAACCGCTTTAGCCACGTCGAGCGCTGCGCCACCGCCGAAGCCGATCACGCAGTCGGCGCGGTGCGCGCGATACGCTGCGACACCCGCGTCCACCTGGCTCTTCACCGGGTTGCCGTGTACGCCTGCGTAGACCTCGGGCGCGAGTTCGGCGAGGCGCGACTCGAACTCCGCGAGCATCGGCAGCGCGGCGATGCCGCTGTCGGTGACGATGATCGGTCGCCGCAGGCAGTGCGCCTGAAGTTCCTGGGCGACGAGCTTGCGCGAGCCGGGGCCGAAGTGAATCGTGGTGGGAAACGCGAAACGATGGATCGTCATGTCAGGGCAGGATTTCAATCCGTTGCCCCGCTCAGAGCCGGTAAGGCACCCGGATACCAGGCTCGTCCGCGGCGAAATCCTTGGCGTTGCGCGTGATCAGGACAAGGTTCTGGACTCGCGCCGTCGCAAGGATGATCGCGTCGGGCACGCGCATCTTCGCGGCGCGCCGCAGCGCCACCGCCCGCTCCGCGATCTCCCCGGTGAGCTCGAGTCGCTCGAAACTCGCGAGAAACTTTCTCGACGCCATTCAGGTAGTCGATGAGGATGTTCGTATCGAACACCGCCCTCACCGCTTCCACTCCTTGCGCAGGCGGCGCTGGAGGGCGACCCCATCGATGCGGAGCCCTGCGCGCCTCCAAAGACCAAACGCCTCATCTCTGCACGGAAGGTGCTCCTGCAGATATCGCTCGACCGCCTGGCGGATCAACTCCGCGCGCGAGAGCTTCCGGCTGCGCGAGATGCGCTCGAGCGCGTCGAGTTGACGAACGGGCAGATCAATTATGGTCCGCATGGGCGGCATGTCGAATGAAGGCATTACATGATATCAAGGCACACTTCCTGGTCACACGATCTCGAAATATCGCTTCAGTTCCCAATCGGTCACCGCGTCGAGCGACTGCCGCCACTCCCACTCGCGCGTGGCGACGAAGTGCTCGACGAACGCGTCGCCGAAGAAATCGCGCGCGAATTTCGAACGCTTCAGGTTCGCAGTCGCCTGCTCGAGCGTGCGCGGCAGCCGCGGGATTTTCGCCGCGCGAGCGGCATCGCCCTCAAGCGGTGCGTCCTTGAGTTCGAGGCCCTTTTCGATGCCGTACAGGCCCGCGGCGACGCAGGCAGCGAGCGCGAGGTAGGGATTGCTGTCGGCGCCGGGGGAGCGGGTTTCCAGGCGCGTGGATTTGGCCGAACCCGGGATCACGCGCAGCGACGCGGTGCGGTTGTCCACGCCCCAGGTACGCTTCACCGGAGCCCACATACCGTCCACCAGGCGCTTGTAGCTGTTCACCGTGGGCGCGAAGAACGCCTGGATGTCCTCGAGGCATGCCAACTGTCCCGCGAGATAGCTCTCGAACAGCTTCGACATGCGCCGCGGATTGCGCGCATCGTAGAACAGGTTGGTCTTGCCGTCGGACAGGCTCTGGTGAACGTGGCCGCTGCAGCCCGGATACTGCGTGCTCCATTTCGCCATGAAACTCGGCATGATGCCGAAACGCTGGCCGATCTCCTTCGCCCCGGTCTTGAACAGGATCGCCCGGTCGGCGGCTTCGATGCCCTCGCAGTACAGGATCGCCGCCTCGTACACCCCCGGCCCGGTTTCGGTGTGCAGGCCCTCGATCGGCACGCCAAACGCGAGCATCTCCTCCATCAGTGCCTTGAAGAAGGGCTGATTCTGGCTGGCGCGGATCAGCGAGTAGCCGAACATCCCCGGCGTGATGGGTTCCGGGCGGATGTACCCCTTGGCTGCGAAGCTCTGCGGTGTTTCGCGAAAGTTGAACCACTCGTACTCGAGACCCGCAAGCACCTTGAAGCCGGCCTTGCCGGCGCGCGCCAGCACGCGCTTGCATGCCTGGCGCGGGCAAACCGGGTTCGGCGCGCCGGAGGGCTCGACGAAATCGCCAAGGAAAAACGGCACGTCGTCGTCCCACGGCACGCGGCGATAGCTGTTCAGGTCGATTTGCACTGTCGCATCGGGAAAACCCGTGTGCCAACCCGTCCAGCTGGTGTTGTCGTAGCAGGCATCGTTCATGTCCCACCCGAGCACCACGTTGCAGAATCCGAAGCCCGAGGCGACTGCGGAAAGGAATTTGTCCTTGTGCAGGTACTTGCCTCGCAGGATGCCGTCGATGTCGCTCACCGCGACCTTGATGCGCTTTGCGCCGCTGCGGCGGATCTGATCCACTACGCGGCTTGCGCCGGATATTCTTCTGCTGGCCATGTTTCGCTCCCCTTGCGGGGCAATATACCGTAACTGGCAATCTGCAAAGCGGACCCGCATTAGAATGCCGTGATGGATCATTTCGAACGCATCGAGGCCGCCATCGCCGGCGGCGTGACCGACCAGGTACCGGTAGCCCTGTGGAAGCATTTTCCGGTCGACGACCAGGATCCCGCCAAGCTTGCCGCGAACACGGTGGCCTGGCAGCGCAAGTACGACTTCGACCTGGTGAAGTTCATGCCTTCGGGCACCTACAGCGTCGAGGACTGGGGAGCGAAGAGCGCCTATGACGGTGCGCCCAACGGCGCGCGCAAGATCGTGCAAGCCGGCGTCGCGTCGCCAAGCGACTGGCTCGGGCTCCGGCGCCTCGATCCGGCGTCCGGCGTTCTCGGCGCGCAGAACGCCGCCCTCGGCAGCACAGCGAGAGAACTCGCGGGCAGCGTTCCGATCCTGCAGACCTTGTTCAGTCCGCTCACCACCGCGAGGAAACTCGCAGGCGACGTGGTGTTCGATCACCTTCGCAATCATTCCAATGCGCTGGAAGCGGGATTGCGTACCATCACGGACACGACGATCGATTTCGCGCTCGCAGCGCTCGCGGCGGGGGCGCACGGTTTTTTTCTCGCCACCCAGTGCGCGACCACCGACGACATGACCGAGGCGGAGTATGCGAGGTTCGGCGTGCGCTTCGACCTGGAGATTCTCGCCGCGGTTAAGGCGAAGGCCCGCTACAACATGCTTCACGTGCACGGGCAGAACGTGATGTTCGGCATGATGGCCGGCTACCCGGTGGAGATGATCAACTGGCACGACCGCCTGACGCCGCCCAGCCTGGCGCAGGCGCTGCCGCGCTTTTCAGGCGCGCTGGTGGGCGGAGTCGCGGAACGCGATCTGCTGGTCACAGGCACTGCCGGCGAGGTGCATGCGCAGGTGAGAGACGCAATCGTGCAAACCGGCGGCAAACAACTGATTGTAGGTCCCGGATGCGTCGTCGCAATCGCCGCGCCGGAAGCGAACTTGCGCGCGGCGGTCGACGCGGCGCGCGGCCAGAAAACCGATTAACGGTCGCGTGCGAGAATGCGATTGACCAGCGCGGTGGAACGCAGACCGTCCTCGCCGGTCGCATCAGGCGAGGCGCCCCGAGCGGCGGCACGCGCGAATGACTCGAACTGCTCGCGATAGAGGTTGCCCGGCGGCAACTCGGTCTCCTCGATGTCGGTGCCGCGGGTACGCCGCAGAATTCCAGCCGGCGCCATGCCTACGGTGCCGATTCCACCGGCGGTGCCCCGCGTCCCCCACACCTGCACACTGTTCAGCGGCCATGCCGAGCGGCGCGTCGCACTCGCCATTCCCATCGCTCCGTTGGCAAAGGCGATGGAACACGCGATGGTCTGATCCTGACCCGTGTCCAGGGCCACATCGACGAGAGCCGCAACGTCGCGCACTTCGGCGCCGGCAAACCAGCACAGCAGGTCAAGGACGTGGACCGCGATCGCACCGATCACGTCGGAACCGGCGCGCGCCGGCGCGGCGCGCCAGTTCTTCCACGGCCCGTACGCGCTGTGCCACTCCCCGCGCACCATGACCACGTCACCCAGTTCTCCGCTGCGGATCAGGCGATGGATTTCGCGGTGCACCGGGTGCTGGCGCAACTGAAATCCCAGTCCGAGTGCGACGCCTGCCTTCCGGCACGCTTCGATCATGGCGTTGCAGTCCGACTCGGCAAGGGCCATCGGCTTCTCGACCAGCACGTGCTTGCCGGCCGCCGCGGCAATTTCGGTCTGGCGGCAGTGCAGGTCGTTCGGCGAAGTGATCATCACCGTGTCGATCTCCGGATCGGCGGCGAGCGCTGCCAGGTCAGCGTAAGCACGACCCGCGCCTATACGCTGGACAAACGTCCGCGCTTTCGCTTCACTGCTTCCGACCACGCCTCGCAGCACTTCCGTATTGCTCTGCGCGAGTGCTGGCGCGAGGCGCTGCTCGGCGTGCAGCCCTGTTCCGACCATGCCCCATCTCATCCCGCGTGCCTCCGTCAGAATTTCATTGCGGTTGTGGCGCCGCCCTCGACCGGAAGCGCGGCGCCGGTAACGAAACCCGACATTCCGCTCGCGAAGAACAGCATTGCAGAGGCGACGTCCTCCGGCGTGCAGACCCGGCCGAGCGGCGCCGCACGCCGCATCGCCTCGGCACGCCGCTCGAGTTGCTCCGCACCGAGCACCGAGAGCCGGTCGAGCGACGGCGAGACGAGGCCGCTCGGGCAGACGCAGTTCGCGCGCACGCCGTCGCGCGCGTAGTCGACTGCGATCTGGCGCGTGAGTTGCAGCACGCCGGCCTTCGACACGCCGTAGGCCGCCATCGCGGGCATGGTAAGAAGCGCACCCTGCGACGCGACGTTGACAATCGCGCCCGAGCCCTGCGCGACCATGATCGGGATGAGCGCGCGGCAGGAAAGGAACACCCCTTTGAGGTTGACCTCGAGGATGCGGTCCCAGTCGGCTTCGCTTGTCTCGTGCACTTTCTTCGCGCCGGGCGGGTCGATCCCCGCGGTGTTGCACAGCACGTCGATTCCGCCGAGCGCTTCCTGCGCCTCGGCCGCCATGCGGGCGCATTGATCTGCCACCGTAAGGTCGGCTTGGACTACGCGAGCCACTGCGCCGGAGGCGCCCGACGCGCTCTGCTGTGCCCGCGCAAGGTCGAGATCCGCGAGCACGACACGCGCTCCTTCGCGCGCGAAGAGCTCGCACACCGCCCGGCCGACGTTCGAACCTGCCCCGGTCACCAGAACCCGTTTGCCCGCAAGGAGATCCACCTCAGCCCATCGCCGAGCCGCCGTCGATGCGCAGCACCTGTCCGGTGACCATGGCCGCGCTATCCCCGGCGAGGAACACAACCATTCCGGTAGCGTCCTGCGGTTCGAGCGTCCTGCGCAATGCCTGGTCTTCCACCATGCGGTCCATCGCCTGTTGGGGAAAGCTGGCGCGCACGCGCGGCGTCGGGGTGAAACCGGGCGCGATGGCGTTGACCGTGATGTTCCACGGCCCGACCTCGCGCGCGAGTGCGGTGGTCAGACCGATGACGCCGCCCTTGGCCGCAACATAGGGAACCAGATTCGCGCCGTCGCGATACAGCGCTGCGGTGATGCCGCTGTAGACGGACGCCGTGGCGACGTTGATGATGCGCCCGTTTCGCTGCAGTTTCATCGCCGGCAGCGTGGCGCGGATGCACAGGAACGGGCCGGTGAGGTTGATGCGCAGCGTGCGCTCCCACTCGGCGAGCGAGTGATCCTCGCAGGCTGCGCCCGAGAGAGCGCCGCCTGCGTTGTTCACCAGCACGTCAATGCGCCCGTGGCGGCCGAGGATCGTGGAGAACGCTTCTGCGACCGCCTGCTCTTCGCCGACGTCCGCAGTCAGGCAGGACACCCCGGCCTGCGCGAGAGCAGCGCCGGCCGCAGGCTGGGTGTCGATCACCACCACGGAGAAACCAGCGCCTGCGAGGCCGAGCGCATGCGCGTGCCCCATGCCCCTGGCACCGCCGGTCACCACGGCGACGCGGGTGTTCACCCGGACGCTTCTATGCTTTCCAGGCGACGAACTCCTTGTTCAGCACCTGGAGGCGCTGCAGGTTGAGCACCACCTCGCGGCCGCTGTCCAGCGAAAGCTTCCCGATGACGCCGTCATAGTCCTTGGTCGCCGCGAGCGCCGCGCGCACCTTGTCGGCCTCGCCCGAACCGGCGCGCTTCAGCGCATCGGCGATCATCAGTGCCGCTTCGTAGCTGTGGGCCGAGAACTTGCTCGGCGTGAGGTTGTTTTTCGCCTGGAACGCCTTGACGAAGGCCTGCACCTTGGGATTGCCGTCGCCCGGAAAATAGCTCGAGACGAGCAGCAGGCCGTTGGCGGCGTCCCCCGCGAGGTTGATGAGTTGCGGGTTGAACAGCGACGCGCCGGACATGAACGTCGTCTTGAATCCCATTTCCCGCGCCTGCTGCATCAGGAGTGCCGCTTCGACCTGGAACATCGAGAGATAGGTCACCTCCGGGTTGGCCGCGCGCAACTTGGTGATCACCGGCTTCAGGTCCTTGTCAGCGGCGTTGATGTACTCGGTCCCCACTACCTGGGCGCCGTTCGCCTTGCTGCGCGCGCCGAGGTACTCGCTCTGCACCCGGCCAAAATCGTCGTTGCGTCCGATCAGCGCGACGCGCTTCACTTTCATGTCCTTCGTCGCCCAGTCGGCCACGATATTCGACTCGAATATCGCGATCGGCGTATTGCGGAATATGAAGTTGCCCGTCCTGGTGATGTCCGGGTGGGACGCCGTCGGCGTAAGCATGATGATGCCGGCGCGCTGGTAGATCGGCGCCGCGGCGAGGCAGGCTGTGCTGGAGAAATCGCCCACCACTGCGGCCATGTTCTTCGACGAGGCAAATTTCTGCGCCACGTTGGCGGCCTCTTTCGGGTCGCTCTTCGAGTCTTCGATTGCCACTTCGAAGCGGAAACCCGGCGCCAGGTTCCCGGTGTTGATCTGTTCGACAGCGAGCTCGACGCCGCGGCGGAAGTCGGCGCCGTACTGCGCCTGGTCGCCGGTGATCGGCGCGGACAGCCAGAGCCGGAACACGCGCGCGGATTGCGCCACCGCGAAACGCGAAGCACCCGCGGATGCCGCGAGCGAGCCGATGACCAGAGCCTTGAGTACTCCTCTGCGATTCGTCATGCCGATCCTCCTGGTGGAAATTGGTTGCATAGGCTGGATAGCGCGGCCGGCCGGGGCTCAGGCGCTGCGGATCCAGTTGGTGGTTACGTTGACCTGGGCGTCGCGCAGCAGCGCATGGAGCGGGCAGAGCCGCTCGACTTCCTCGCGGAAGTGCTTGAGGCGCTCGTCGTTCTCCGAGGTCTGGATGTGAATCGTCTGGATGACCTTGTGGTAGTGGTAGGCGATCGGCTCGACCTGCGAAAACAGCTTGCCCGTGCGCTTCATCTCGACGCGCCGCACGTCGTGCATGCCCTCGGCATCGAACTTGACGCCCTGCAGGTCGAATTTCATCTCGCGCTTGAGGATGAACATGATCATCGCGGTGCACGAGTTCAGCGCGCACAGGGTCATCTCCAGCGCCGTTGGGCCGCTGTTCTTGCCGCCCAGCTCGTGCGGCTCGTCGAGGTAGATCGGTGGCAGGTCGCGCACGTGGTTCACGCTCTGGTAGCCGCTGATGTACTCGGTGCTCACGTGGATGCTCTGCAGCCGCTCGTTGGACTTCACGTCCATGGCTGCGGTCTGACTCAAGTCGTTCATCGCTTCCTCCTGTGGGAAAATGTTCGGATCAAATGGCGTGTCAGCTCCGGCCGAGTTCGCCCCGGTCGAAGGTCCAGGTGATCGGGCCGCGCGCCGAGCGCATCTCCTCGCGGCGCCGCGATGTCGCCAGCGCATCGACCTCCAGGCGCGGGTCCAGCACCACGCCGTAGTACTCGCCGGCGGCGTTCACCGAAACGCGATGATCGAGCACGTCCTCGCGCACAGCAGCCGCCGCGCGCTCCAGCGGATCGCCGTAGCCACCGCCCCCCGCGGTGATGCAATCGATGATTTCCCCCTGCTGCATGCGGAAACGCTGGCGCGCCGGCACCTTGTGTTCGCTGCCGTCGCCTCGGTGTACGATCGTCGACCAGCTCATCGCGGGCAGGCCGCCCTTGAGGCCCCAGGGACGGGTGAAATGCCGGTCACCGCGATGCGTGACCTCGGAGACGCCCTCGGTCACCTCGATGACCTTGCGCATGCCCAGGCCGCCGCGCGTCCTGCCGGCACCGCCGGAATCCGCAAGCAGGCGCATCGAGTGCACGCGCAGCGGGTACTCCATTTCGATCGCCTCGGTGGGAGCGTTCATCATGTTGGTGATGTCGGTCTCTATATAGTCCACGCCATCCTGCTCCGGGCGCGCGCCCATGCCCCCGCAGAACAGTTCGAGATAGACGTAAGCGCGGCCCGCGGCGCCCCGCCGCCCGGAGAAACTCACGCCCTGCATGCTGCTCGAGGAAGCGCGCACCTTGTGCGGCACCGCCTGCGTGAGACAGCCGAAGATCACGTCGGTCATCCGGCAGACGGTCATCGTACGCGCATTCACGGCCGCCGGATGGCGCGGATTGACCACCGACCCCTCGGGCAGCGTGACGCTCACGGGGCGGAAACAGCCCGCGTTGTTCGGCAGCGTGGGATCCGTCACGCAGCGCACGCAGTAGTAGGTCACGCATGCGGCGTGCGCGTAGGCGGCGTTGGCCGCGCCCAGCACCTGCGGATCCGATCCGGTGAAATCGACGTGGATTTCGCTTCCCTTCACCGTCATCGTGGCCTGGATGCGGACTTTCTTGTCGAGCACGATGCCGTCGTTGTCGAGCCAGTCCCAGAAGGTATAGACGCCGTCGGGAATCTCCTCGATGCGCGCGCGCGTGAGCGCTTCGGCCCGGTCCATCAGTTCGGCCACCACGTCGAGAATCCCGTCGGCGCCGTACTCGTCGCACAGCGCCTGGAAACGCTCGGCGCCGGTGCGCACCGCCGCGATCTGCGCGCCGAAATCGGCAAGCGTATGGGTCGGGATCCTTACGTTCTTGAGGATGATGGAGAGCACCTGCTGATTGAACTCGCCCTTTTCCATCAGTTTTACCGGCGGCAGCACCAGGCCTTCCTGGAAGATCTCCGTGGCATCCGGCGGGAGACTGCCGATCGCCATGCCGCCCATGTCCTGCTGGTGCGCCATGCACGAGGCGAGCGCGACCAGCCGGCCCCGCCAGAAGACCGGCGTGAGGATGTTGACGTCGGGGATGTGCGTGCCGCCGTCGTAGGGGTCGTTCATGATGTAGACGTCCCCCTCCGACATGGTCTGCGCGGGATAGACCCTCAGCACCGACTTCACGGTCGCTGCGAGCACCCCAAGGTGCTGCGGCAGCGCAACCGATTGCGCCATCGTTTCGCCTTGGCGCGTGAACAGCGCGCAGGAGCAGTCCGCGCCTTCCTTGATCACCACCGAAAAGGCGCTGCGGATCAGCGCCGACTCCATCTCCTGCGCGATGACGTCGAGCCGGTTGCGCACCACTTCGAGCGTCACCGGATCGACAGCCCGCCCCCGCACTTCCTGTTCGCCCACGTTGCCCAAAGTTGTCAGCTCCTATCTTTGTTGCGTGCGCCGCGGGAAGTCCATGCGCCCCGCGGAAAATCCGTTGTCGACGACGATCGTTTCGCCGGAGATAGACGCTGCCTGCTCCGATGCGAGAAAAGCCACGGCGGCCGCGACATCGCGCGGCTCGACGATGCGGCCGAGCGGGCTGTTGGCGCGATAGTAATCCGCCACGCGCTGGAAGTCCGCTCCGCCGGGATCCTCCCGGGACACGAGCCCCGGCGCCACCGCGTTCACGGTGATTCCGTAGGCGCCGTACTCGAGCGCGAAGGATCGCGTGAGCATCTCCAGCGCCGCCTTCGAAGCGGCATAGAGCGCCGCATTCGGCCGCGCGTAGCGGTAGTTGCCCGAGGTGATATTGACGATGCGGCCGCGGATACCGGTTTGCGCCATGCGCTCGGCCACGCCCCGGCTGGCGAGGAACGCGGCGCGGACATTCAGGTTCATCACGGCGTCATACTCCTCGGCGGAGACCTCGGCAATCGCCCGGTTGAAATTGACGCCCGCGCAGTTGACCAGCACCGCGACGTCGCCCGAACCGGCCTGCACCTCGCCGAGCAGTCGTCCCACTTCCGCCTCGACACGCAGGTCGGCACGGTAGATCCGGGCCCGGTCGCCGAAAGCGGCGAGCGCATCGCGCGCCCGCGCGGTGCCGGCTTCGCTGGATCCCGCCGCCGCCACCTTCGCGTCGCGCGCGAGAAACTCGCGCGCGATGGCAAGCCCGATTCCGCCGGTGCCGCCGGTGACCATGACCGCGCCACGGATCCAGGGCTCAGCCATGAGGCTTCATGTCCAGGATCAGGTTGCCGTGCGGCTCGACACGGGCGCTCTCGCCGGGGAACACGACGGTCGTGGTGTCGGGCTGCTCGACGATGAACGGGCCCGGCTGCACCTGCGCGTGTGGAAGGCGTTCGCGGCGGAATACCGGCACTTCCATGTAGCTCCCGGTCTCCCGGAAATACACCGGGCGCACGCCGGTCTGCGCGTCCGTCCAGGATTTTCCCGCTGGTGGCGGCGCCAGATTCGGGCGCGGCACCGGGGTGTAGTGCACCGTGCGCAGGTTGACGAACTCGACCGACGCGTTCCTGTTGTGCTGCTTGTAGACGCGCTGATGCATCTGGTGGAACTCCTCGACCAGGCGCGCCAGCGCCGCGCCGTCGAGTGCGCCGGAGAGTTCGACCTCCAGCTCGTACGATTGCCCGAGGTAGCGCATGTCGG
Organism: Betaproteobacteria bacterium; assembly: GCA_016195915.1. GTDB lineage: Bacteria > Pseudomonadota > Gammaproteobacteria > Burkholderiales > SG8-39 > JADGRQ01. The sequence continues at coordinate 148,472 of JACPYS010000028.1, forward strand.
CGTAGCGGCGCACGCGGATGCGCTCGGGAGCGATCCGGTCGCGCCGCATCGCCGCTTCGCCAAGGGCTTCCAGGCCGCGATAGGAGCGCTCGAGTTCGGCGAGATCGACGGCGGAGGCCGGGCGCGCGAACGACATGGCGTGGTCGTGCTCGATGTTCGACACCAGAAGGCCGAACGCGGACAGCACGCCCGGGGTCAGCGGCACGATCACGCGAGGAACGCCAAGCATGCGTGCGAGCGGCCCGCCGTGCAGCGGCCCGGCGCCGCCCAGCACCGTGAGCGCGAATTCGCGCGGGTCGAAGCCGCGCGCCACCGTCAGCAGGCGGATCTCGTCGGCCATGTGATTGTTGAGGATGGTGTGAATCCCGGCGGCGGCCTCGACCTCGGATATCTTGAGTCGGCGCGCGAGAGCTTCGATTGCTCGGTGCGCGGCATCCGGATCGAGCGCCACGTCACCGCCCGCGAAGTAGGCGGCGTTGAGGTAACCGAGCACCACGCTCGCGTCAGTCACCGTGGGCTCGGCTCCGCCCGCGCCGTAGCAAACCGGCCCCGGCACGGCGCCCGCGCTCTGCGGGCCGACGTGCAGGCTGCCCGCGCCGTCCAGCCACGCGATGCTGCCGCCGCCCGCGCCGATGCTGCTCACTTCGATCATCGGAATTCGGATCGGGTACTTCATCACGCGCCCCTCGGTCGAGGTGAGCGGCTTGCCCTCGACGATCACGCCGATATCCGCGGTGGTGCCGCCGATGTCGTTCGAGATCAGGTTCTTCTCGCCGCACATCTCGCCGACGAGCTGCGCGGCGATGACGCCGGCCGCGGGGCCGGAGCGCAGCAGGCTGACCGGCCGCTCGCTTGCGGAGGCGGCACTGGCGATTCCCCCGCGCGACTGCATCACCTCGAGCTTCGCCGCCACTCCCTCGCGCTCCAGTTCGTTTTCGAGCGAGCGGATATAGCTCGACACCTTGGGCCGCAGATAGGCGTCGAATGCCGTCACCAGCGTCCGTTCGTATTCGCGGAACGTCGGATCGATCGCGGACGATATCGAAACCGCGAGACCCGGCACCTCGCTTTCGATGATCTCCCGCGTACGGCGCTCGTGCGCCGGATTGAGAAATGCGAACAGGTAGCACACCGCGATGGCCCCGACCTTGTGTACCTCGTGGAGCTCGCGCACCGCGGCGCGCACGGCGGCCTCGTCGAGCGGTATCAGGACGCTGCCGCGGCTGTCGATGCGTTCGCGCACGCCGTAGCGGCGCCGGCGCGGCGCGAGGACCACCGGTGTCTCCGGCTCGATGAACAGGTTGTAGAGCTCGGAGCGTTTCTGCCGCCCGATGGCGAGCACGTCTTCAAAGCCTTCGGTGGTGATCAGTCCCGTGCAGGCGCCTTTGCGCTCGACGACCGCATTGGTCGCGACCGTGGTGCCGTGGATGAACCGCGCTACGCGGTCGTTGTTCAGGCCGGCCATCGCGAGCACGCGCCGCATGCCGCCAATCACGCCCTGCGCCGGATCCGCCGGCGTGGTCGGCACCTTGACCAGATGCAGGCGGCCCTGCGTCGTCGCGCCCACGACGTCCGTGAACGTCCCGCCCACGTCGATCGCAATGCTGACTTCTTCCGGCATCTCCATTCCCGTTCTATCCCAGGTAAGCGCGCATCATCTGTTCGTCCATCGCCAGGTCCTTCGCAGTGCCCTCCAGCACCACGCGCCCGGTCTGCAGCACGTAGCCGTAGCTCGCCGTGCGCAGGGCGAGGAACGCATTCTGCTCCACCAGCAACACCGCTGTGCCGGCGCGATTGATTTCGCGGATCGCCTCGAACACGGTCTGCACCATGATCGGTGCGAGCCCGAGCGAAGGTTCGTCGAGCAGCAGCACCTCCGGGCGCGCCATCAGCGCGCGTCCGATAGCAAGCATTTGCTGCTCGCCACCCGAGAGCGTTCCGGCGAGCTGCTCGCGCCGCTCGGCGAGACGCGGGAACATCCCGAACACGCGATCCAGACCCTGCTTCATCTCGCCCTGCAGCCCGCGCCCGTAGGCGCCAAGCTTCAGGTTCTCGAGTACCGACAGCCCGGCGAACACGCGGCGGCCCTCGGGACACTGCACGATGCCGAGCCGCGCGATCTCGTGCGGCGCCATGCGGGAAATCGCGCGGCCGCGGTAACGGATCTCACCGCCCGAAGGCCGGATCTCGCCCGAGAGCGCCCGGATCGTCGTGCTCTTGCCGGCGCCGTTCGCCCCGACGATGGTGATCAGCTGCCCTTCTTCGAGCCGCAACGACAACCCTTTGACGGCTTCGATCGGTCCGTAGGCAACGCTCAGGTTCTCGGTCTCGAGAATCACGCCGCGGCCTCCGACCCGAGGTAGGCCTGGATTACCCGCGGGTCGCGCTTGACCTCCTGCGGGGTGCCTTCGGCGATCTTGCGTCCCTGGTCCATCACGATTACCCGGTCCGAGATGTCCATCACCACGTTCATGTGATGCTCGACCAGGAGAATCGTCTTCCCCAACTCGTCGCGCATGCGACGGATGAGCGCGTTTAGATCGTCGACCTCCGCCGGATTCATTCCGGCCGCGGGCTCGTCGAGCATCATCATGCGCGGCTGCGCGGCGAGCGCGCGCGCGATTTCGACCCTGCGCTGGTCGCCGTACGCGAGGTAGCGCGCGAGCTGGTCCTCGATTTCGGCAAGGCCCAGCAGGCGCAGCAATGCCCCGGCCTCGGCCTGCAGGCGCTGTTCCTCGCGCCGCTGCGACGGCAGGCGCACCAGCGCCGAGAGCAGGCTCGCGCGGTTTCCGAGCGTGAACCCGACGAGCACGTTGTCGCGCACGCTCAGGTTCGGAAAGATGCGCAGGTTCTGGAACGTGCGGCCGATGCCGCTCGCGCACACGCGGTGCGGCGCGAGCCCGACCACGCTGCGGCCGGCGAATCGGATGTCGCCCGCGCTCGGCGGATAGATGCCCGTAATCACGTTGAAGGCCGTGGTTTTGCCCGCGCCATTCGGACCGATGAGGCTGACGATCTCGCCTTCGTGCACGCCGAACTCGAGATCGTCGACGGCCTGCAGTCCGCCGAAGCGGCGGTGCAGTCGATCGACTTCGAGCAGCAGCGGCTCGCTCAGCGGGATGCTCCCGGCGCCTGGCGCGCGGCGCTGAAGCCCAGCAGCCCCTGGGGGCGGAACAGCACCACCAGCAGCATCGTCAGTCCGTACACCGCCTGGCGGTAATCGGAAGCGAAGCGCAGCAACTCCGGCAGGCCGGCGAGCAGCGCACCTCCGAGGATGGCGCCCGGAATGCTGCCGAGCCCGCCGAGGACCACCATCGCGAGGATCGCGATCGACTCCATGATGTTGAAGCTGTCGGGACTGATGAAGGTGACGAAATGCGCCCAGAAACTGCCGCAGGCCCCCGCAATTGCGGCTGCGACGCCGAAGCTGACCATTTTCAGCACCCGTGCGTCCACCCCGACGCTGGAGGCGCCGAGTTCATCGTCGCGCATCGCCCGCATGGCGCGGCCGAACGCCGAGTCGACCATGTGCACGACCAGAACGGTCGAGACGGCCAGGATAGCGAGGATGAAGTAGTAATAGCCCACGCCATCGACCTCGACGCCGAACAGCGAGGGCTGCGGAATGGAACGGATACCCATCGGACCGCGCGTGAAGTCGACCCAGTTGAGCATCACCACCGAGATGGTGCCGCCCAGCCCCAGCGTGCCCATCGCCACGTAATGGCCGCGCAGGCGCATTACAGGCGCAGCGAAGGCCATGCCGAACAGCCCGGTGAGCACGATTGCGGCCGCGAAACACGCGGGGAAAGGCCAACCCGCCTGCGTGGACAGAAGCGCCGAGGCATAGGCCCCGAAGCCGTAGAACGCGGCATGCGCGAGCGAGATGATGCCTGCGAACCCAGCCACGATGTTGAGGCTGAGCGCGAGCGTGCCGTAGACGAGCATCACGGTCATGATGCGGCGCGCGTAGGTATCGGTGACGGCAAGCGGCAGGAGCAGCAGCACGCCGATCACCAGCCACAACGCGGGCCGGCGGAACTCGAGGCTTGGGACCGGAGGCAGCGGGAGCACGTTGAGGCTCGCGCGCTCCATCTTTTCCAGCCGCCGGTGGCCCATCAGCCCGGTCGGCCAGAACAAGAGCACCACCACGAGTGCGAGCAGGGCGATCGCGTCGCGCCAGGCAGAGGAGATGTAGACACTCCCCATCGACTCGGCAATGCCGAGGAGCAACCCGCCTACGATCGCGCCGCTCATGACTTCCATCCCGCCCAGCACCGATGCCGCAAAGGCCTTGAGCATCGCGGCCGACCCCATCGTTGGATTGACGGCGTTGTAGAGCGCCGCGCTGAGGATTCCCGCGATCCCGCCGAGTGCGGAGGAGACGCAGAACGTGACCAGGATCAGCCGGTCGACGTTGAGGCCCATCAGGGCATCGGTGCGGCGATCCTCGGAAACCGCGCGCACGGCCGTGCCGAAGTGCGTCCTGTTCAGAAACAGATGGAGAAGTCCGATCGAGACGACCGTGACCGCCATGGTGATCAGCTCCCAGACAGTGACCGTGGTGCCGCCGAAGCTGTAGGGCTCGTGGGACACGGGGGTCTTGAAGGGCTGCGTCTCCGGCCCGAACACGAGTTGCACGACGTTCTCGAGAAAAATGCCGAAGCCGAGCGTCGTGATGAGAGGCATGAGTAGCGGAGCGTCACGCAGCGGTCTGACCGTCACGCGCTCTATGAGCCAGCCTACGAGGTAGGCGCCGCCGGTCGCCAGGGCGAAGGCCGTGACGATGTTCAGGCCCAGCGTTTTGAGCAGCACGAGCGCGAAGAACGCGCCCGCCGTGAGCGCCGCGCCATGGCCGAAGTTGACGATATTGAGCACGCCGAAGACAAGCGAGACCCCCACGGCCGCCAGCGCGTAGGTGCCCCCGACCGCCAGGCCGGTGACGATGACCTGCGGCAGCAGATCGATCAAATTCCGACCTTCAAACGGGCGGGCGATTCTGGCCGCCCGCCCGCGATCGCACGGGCAAGCTCGCGGCCCGGGTCGAACAGCGTTTCAACTGGCGCGGAAAACCCCCGGTGGCGCGGCACGCCGTCCGAGCCGCGTTCATAGCGATCGCGAAAGCCTTGAGCGTCGGCGCAGAGCCTGTCGATGCCCGCGAGCAGCGCCTGAACGTCGTCCCAGGTTGTATAGAGCCCGAAGCTCGCGCGCACCATGCCCTGGTGCATTTCGAGCTCGGCGATGCCCGACTCCAGCTCGACGTCGAGCGTGCTGTCCCACAGTTCGGGCTTGAGCATCTCGCGCACGTATGGATGCGCGCAGAAGCAGGCGTTGCGCACCGCGACGCCGAAATAGTCGTTCAGCGCCGCGGCGACGAGGCCATGGTCGAGCCCTTCGAGATTGAACGCGACGGTGCCGGTACGCGGCGAGCGCGCGAGGTCGGTATCGCCGTAAACACGCACCCGGGGTCGCGACGCGAGTTCGCGCAACAGCGGCGCGAGCATCGCCTGTTCGGCCTCGTGGACCTTGTCCATGCCGATCTGCATCAGGGTCTCGAGCGCCGCGCCGAGCAGCACGGCGCCTACGATGTTCGGCGTTCCGGCCTCTTCGCGGCCCGGAAAGGATTCGCTGACGATGTAGTCCTCCAGCGAAACGTCATCGACCATGCCACCGCCGACCTCGTCGGGTTCCAGCCCGATCAACAGGTCGCGCCGCCCCACGATGACACCCGGCGAGCCCGGGGCGTAAACCTTGTGGCCGGAGAAAGCGAAGAAATCGATTCCGTCCGACATGTGCACCGGCGCATGCATCACGAGTTGCGAGCCGTCCACGACCAGCCACGCGTCGTGGGCGTGCACCAGCTCGGCGATGGCTTTCAGCGGGTTGATGATGCCCGTGACGTTGCTCGCCCCAGTGATCGCCACGTAGTTGACGCGGCCGCGGTTCGATTCCAGCCTCGCGGCGAGCACCTTGAGGTCGAGTGCGCCGAACGCGGGCGCCACCCCGGTCATCGGGATGTGCTCGACTTGCCCTGCGTGCTTGCGGTGGGGCAGATCGTTCGAGTGGTGCTCCATTCCAGAAACCAGCACCACGTCGCGTTCGGGGCGCAGCGCGGCGAGGGAACGCGCGATGCGGTTGAAGCAGCCAGTCGAGCCGCTTCCCGCGAACGCGCAGGCATAGGTCGCGGGATCGGCGCCGACCAGCGCGAGCGCGCGTTCGTGGGCCCAGATGCAGGCGTGCGTCGCCACGCGCGCGCCATGGTGCAGGAGGCTGTGCGTGTTGGCGTAGTGCTTGAGGAATGCTTCGGCGGTTTCCCATGCGGGCCGCAGCATCAGGCTGGAGGCCGCGGAATCGAGATAACGCCGCCGCGCGACGCCTCCGCTGGCAAGCGGATATTCGGTGTCGAGGCCGATGAAGCGGTCTCTGATGAGCGACAGGGGAAGGGACATGCCGCGTTCGATTGTAGGCTGCACCAGGTGGAAAAGGCTGCCAAATGGTGGTGCTTTGTATTTAAGTGTTAGAATAATATCCTACAAAATTCATTAATTGCGCAAATGGATTCCATCGATCGAACATTGCTCGAGATCCTCCAGCAGGATGCGGACACGCCACTCGTCGAACTCGCGGCCCGCGTGCACTTATCGCCCACGCCCTGCTGGAGGCGCGTCCAGAAAATGCGCGCGGCGGGCGTGATCCGCCGGAACGTTGCGTTGTGCGATGCGGCGAAACTGGATGTGGGTGTCACGGTGTTCGTATCGGTGCGCACGAACCAGCACACGCAGGGCTGGCTCGAGCGCTTCGCCAGGGGCGTGAAGGAGATTCCCGAGGTTGTCGAGTTCTATCGCATGAGCGGGGATATCGACTATCTGCTGCGGGTGGTGGTGCCGGACATCGCCGGATACGACGCGGTGTACAAGAAGCTGATCAAGGTCGCCGACCTGCACGACGTCAGTTCTTCCTTCGCCATGGAGCAGATCAAGTACACCACTGCGCTGCCGCTCAAGTACGCGCCGGGACGCTAAAATTTAATGTTTCGCCGGCTGTGGGCGCGCCGTAGGCAAAGGGCGATAGCGGGCACGGAAATGCAGACCGGGAGTTTCGATTACATCGTCATCGGCGCGGGCTCGGCGGGTTGCGTGCTTGCGAACCGGTTGACGGCGAGCGGGCGGCACAACGTTCTGCTGCTCGAAGCCGGGCCGCGCGACACCGATCCCTGGATCCATGTCCCGCTCGGCTACGCCAAGCTGTTTACCAAAAAGTCGGTCAACTGGAGCTACGAATCCGAACCCGAACCGGGGCTCGGCGGACGCAGCATTTTCACGCCGCGCGGCAAGGTGCTCGGCGGGTCGTCCTCGATCAATGGACTGGTTTACATCCGCGGGCAGCGAGAGGACTTCGATGGTTGGGGAGTTCCCGGCTGGGGCTTCGACGATCTGCTGCCCTGTTTCATCAAATCCGAAGACCAGAGCCGGGGCGCAAGCGCTTGGCACGGCGTAGGCGGGCCGATCGCGGTGTCGGACTTGCCTGACCGGCACGAACTGTGCGACGCGTTCATCGCTTCCGCGCAGGCGCTTGGAATCCCCCGCAACGACGACTTCAACGGCGCGACGCAGGAAGGCACGGGCTATTATCAGGCGACCGCGCGCAACGGCCGGCGCTGCAGCGCCGCGACCGGTTACCTGCGTCCTGTGGTGAATCGGTCCAACCTGCGCATCGAAATCAATGCGCTCGCGACACGCATCGTGTTCGAGGGACTTCGCGCGACATCGGTTGAATTCCGTCAGAACGGAAAGACCCACAGCGCAGGGGCGCGCGAGATCATCCTGTCGGGCGGGACGTTCAATTCGCCGCAGCTCCTGCAGCTGTCCGGCGTCGGGCCGTCCCCGCATCTCGAGAGCCTGGGAATTCCGGTGGTTCTCGACGCAGCCGGGGTGGGCGAGGCGCTGCAGGACCATCTTTACGTGCGCACGTTCTGGCGCTGCACCAAGCCGGTCACGTTGAACGACGACATGGCGAGCCGGTGGCGTCAGCTCGGCATCGGACTGCGCTATGTGCTGCAGCGCAGAGGCCCTCTGACCGTGAGCGCGGGTTACGCCGCTGCGTTCGTACGCACGCGGCCGGAACTCACACGCCCCGATGCGCAGTTCTACTTCATCAACTTTTCCGCTTCCAAGCGTGGCGGGTTCCTGCATCCGTTTTCCGGTTTCACGTGCTCGGTGTCGCAGCTGCAGGCGGAATCGCGCGGCTGGGTGCGCATCCGCTCGGCAGACCCCGAAGCTCCCCCGTCGATCCAATACAACTATCTCGCCGCGGAAAGCGACCGCCGCATGATGGTCGACGGGCTCAAACTTCTGCGGCGCCTGGTCAATACGCGGCCGTTCAGCGATTACGTCGCCGAAGAAAAATATCCCGGCCCGCGTGTCCAGTCCGATGAAGATTGGCTCGGATTCTGCCGCGAAGCCGGGGAGACCGTGTTCCACCCCACCTCAACCTGCCGGATGGGGATCGACGCGGCCTCGGTGGTCGACGAGCGCTTGCGCGTGCGCGGCCTCGCAGGGCTCCGGGTCGCCGACGCCTCGGTAATGCCCTCGGTGCCTTCCGGCAACATCAATGCGGCGGTAATTGCGGTTGCGGAGAAGGGCGCGGAACTGATTCTGGAAGATTCGGCCGTGACCTAGCAAATATAGTTGACTGAATCCGTCGGGTATTGTATAGTTGAATTCCCTAGTCAAGTATTCGAGGCCGACAATGAGGCTGACAACGAAAGGACGGTTCGCGGTGACGGCCATGCTGGATCTTTCCATGCAGGAAGGCAATCGTCCGGTGACGCTGGCGGGCATCAGCCTGCGCCAGCGCATTTCACTTTCCTATCTCGAGCAGCTGTTCGGCAAGTTGCGCCGCCACAAACTGGTCGATTCCGTCCGGGGACCCGGCGGCGGCTATACGCTGGCCCGCGAACTCGCGGCTGTTTCGATCGCCGACATTATTACCGCTGTCGACGAAACGCTCGATGCGACCCAGTGCGGGGGCAAGGAAAACTGCCATGAAGATCAGAAGTGCATCACCCACGACCTGTGGGCCGATCTCAACCGGCACATTCTCGATTACCTGGGTGTCGTGACGCTCAAGCAGCTCGTCGATGGGCAGCGGGCGAGGCAAAACGGCGTAGCACAGGTGCACGACATGCGCGAGTTCTCGCGCCCGCGCGAACGCACCACTGTCGCGGCCTGAATTTACAGCGGGCGGAACCATGGCGATTACAGTCACTGAAAATGCAGCAAGACAGATCCAGACCCAGCTTGCGAAGCGCGGCAAGGGCGTGGGCCTGCGCGTCGGGGTCAAGAACGTCGGCTGTTCCGGCCTCGCCTATACGTTCGACTATGCTGATGAGTTGCGCGCCGGCGACCGGCTGTTCGAGGCCCACGACGCCAAAGTCGTGGTTGACGCCGAGACGTTGTCGGTCCTCGACGGTTCCCGCCTCGACTTCGTCAGGGACGGCTTCAAGCAGGTCTTCAAGTTCGACAATCCCAATGTCGAGGCCACCTGCGGCTGCGGCGAGAGTTTCAGCATGAAGGGAACGGCGAAGGTCTAGAGCCGCAAGGCGCCTGCGAATCGCGATGAGCACGGTACTGCAGAATCTCGTCAACCAGCCCTACCAGCACGGTTTCGTCACGGATATCGAGTCGGACGTCGCGCCCAAAGGCCTGGGCGAGGACACCATCCGCCTGATTTCGGCGAAGAAGAAAGAGCCCGGGTGGCTGCTCGAATTTCGCCTGAAGGCCTTCCGGCAATGGCTCACGATGCAGGAACCGGCCTGGCCCAACGTGCATTACCCGAAGATCGATTTCCAGGCCATCAGTTATTACTCGGCGCCAAGGGCGAAGAAGAAACTCGCCAGCATCGATGAAGTCGACCCCGAGCTGCTGCGCACGTTCGAGAAACTCGGCGTACCGATGAATGAGCGTGCATCGCTCGCAGGCGTCGCCGTGGATGTGATTTTCGACAGCGTCTCCGTGGCGACCACGTACAAGGCGAAGCTGGCCGAGGTCGGCATCATCTTCTGCTCGATCTCGGAGGCGGTGCACGAGCATCCGGAACTGGTGAGGCGGTACCTCGGCACGGTGGTGCCCGCGGGCGATAACTACTACGCCGCCCTCAACTCCGCGGTCTTCACCGACGGCTCGTTCTGCTTCATCCCGAAGGGCGTCAAATGCCCGATGGATCTGTCGACCTATTTCCGCATCAACACCCAGGAATCCGGCCAGTTCGAGCGCACGCTGATCGTCGCGGAACAGGGTGCTTCGGTGTCTTACCTCGAAGGCTGCACGGCGCCGAAGTTCGACACCAACCAGTTGCACGCCGCGGTGGTGGAGTTGGTCGCGCTCGATAATGCCGACATCAAGTACTCGACGGTGCAGAATTGGTACGCGGGTGACGAGAACGGCGTCGGCGGCATTTACAACTTCGTCACCAAGCGCGGCCTGTGCAAGGGCGTCAATTCGCGCATTTCGTGGACCCAGGTCGAAACCGGCTCGGCGATCACCTGGAAATACCCGAGCTGCATCCTGCGCGGCGAGAACTCGGTCGGCGAGTTCTATTCGGTCGCGCTCACCAATCATCACCAGCAGGCCGATACCGGCACCAAGATGGTCCACATCGGCAGGAACACGCGCAGCACCATCGTGAGCAAGGGCATTTCGGCCGGCCAGTCCAGCAACAGCTATCGCGGTCTCGTGCGCATCGCGCCCACGGCGGCCGGCGCGCGCAATTACTCCAAGTGCGATTCGATGCTGATCGGCGAAAGGTGCTCCGCCAACACCTTTCCCTACATCCAGGTCGGCAACCAGAGCGCCCAGGTCGAACACGAGGCATCGACCTCCAAGATCGGCGAGGACCAGCTGTTTTACTTCGCGCAGCGCGGCATCGGCGCCGAGGAGGCGGTGTCGATGATCATCAACGGGTTCTGCAAGGACGTGTTTCAACAACTGCCGATGGAGTTCGCCGTCGAGGCGACCAAACTGCTCGGCCTCAAGCTCGAAGGAAGCGTCGGATGATTTACCAGGACAGCACGACGGTGCTCGAGGTGCGCGGGTTGCGCGCGAGCGTCAACGGCATTGAGATTCTCAAGGGAATCGACCTCACGGTCCGGACCGGGGAGGTGCACGCGATCATGGGGCCGAACGGCTCCGGCAAGAGCACTTTCGCCAAGGTGCTGGCCGGCCATCCGGCGTATGCGGTCACTGCCGGCACGGTTTCCCTGGAGGGGAGGAACCTGCTCGAACTTGCGCCCGAAGCGCGCGCCCGCGCGGGTGTTTTCCTCGGATTTCAGTATCCGATCGAGATTCCCGGCGTCGCCAACAGCCAGTTTCTGCGGCTCGCCTACAACACGGTGCAGGCGCAGCGCGGCTCAGACGAGCTCGATCCGCTCGAGTTCGACGATTTCGTGCGCGAAAAGATGAAGCTTCTCGAGATGAACCCGGATTTTCTCGACCGCAGCGTCAATGAAGGCTTCTCCGGCGGCGAGAAGAAACGCAACGAGATCCTGCAGATGGCTCTGCTCGAACCGCGGCTCGGCATTCTCGACGAGACCGACTCCGGCCTGGACATCGATGCGCTGAGGGTCGTGGCGGGCGGGGTCAACCAGCTAGCCGGCAAGGACAATGCGACCGTCCTGGTCACTCACTACCAGCGCCTGCTCAACTACATCGTGCCGGACTACGTGCACGTGATGGATGGCGGACGCATCATCAAGACAGGCGGCAGTGAGCTTGCGCTGGAACTCGAATCGCGCGGCTATGACTGGGTGAGCGCGGAATACAAGAACGCAGCGCGCGCGACGGCATGAATACCGCGACCGGCAGCGGCTATCTGGAGAGCCTGCTGCGCGAGCAGCCGGCGCTTCCCGCCAGCCCGCTTGCGTGGCTGAACCGGCTTCGCGCGAACGCGGTCGAGCGCGTCGGAGCGCTCACGGTGCCGAGCGCGCGCGACGAGGACTGGCGTTTCACCGACATTTCGCCGCTCACCAAGATGCCGTTTCAGCCCGTGACGCGCGCGGCGAAGCTCGAGGCTGCTGCCATCGAGCGCTTCACGCTGCCCGAGGCGGGTGCGCGGCTCGCGTTCGTGGACGGCGTTTTCGCGCCGGAACTTTCGTACAACCGGACCGCCGTAACGGTGGCTAACCTGGCGACGGGTGCGGGACGGCATGCCGCGCTGCTCGAGCCGCACCTGGGCCGTCACGCGGGGTTCGCCGACAACGTATTCGCCGCGCTCAATACCGCCTTCCTGCACGACGGGGCGCTGATTGTCGTGCCGCGCGACGTGGCGGTTGCCGGGCCGCTGCACCTGCTGTTCATCGCGACGCAGCCCGAAGCAGCCAGCTATCCGCGCTGCCTGGTGGCGGCACAAGCGGGGAGCGCCGTAACGGTGATCGAGGACTTCGTGGCATTGCAGGAAGCGGCGTATTTCACCAACGCGGTGAGCGAGATCGTCCTTTCGGACAACGCCAGCGTCAGTCACGTTCGCGTGCAGCGCGACAGCGGCGCGGCATTCCATATCGCGAATTGCGCGGTGTCGCTTGCGCACGCGAGCCGCTACAGGTCGGTGAGCGTTGCGCTCGGCGGGCGCATTTCGCGCTACAACCTGAACGTGCTGCAGGCGGCCGAGGGCGCGCAGTGCGCGATCGACGGGCTCGCGCTGATCACCGGCCGCCAGCTCGCCGATTCGCACACCTGCATCGACCATGCGTGGCCGAACGGAGTGAGCCGGCAGCTGCACAAGTGCATCGTCGACGGCTCCGCGCACGCGGTGTTCAACGGCAAGATCCTGGTGCGTCCCGGCGCGCAGCGCACCGATTCGTCGCAATCGAGCCGCAACCTGCTGCTGACGGGCAAGGCGCGCGTGGATACCAAGCCGCAGCTCGAGATTTTTGCCGACGACGTCAAGTGCGCGCATGGCGCGACCGTGGGCCAGCTCGACGCGGAGGAAGTGTTTTACCTGAGGAGCCGCGGATTGTCGGACGCGGCGGCGCGCAACCTCCTTACCTACGCGTTCGGCGCCGAGATCATCGACCGGATTCCGGTCGCCAGCCTCAAGCAGCGCCTCGAGAGCATCGTGCTGGCGCAAACCAACCACTGAAGACCATGACCGCTTCCCCGAGTCCACGCCGGCTCGCCCCGGCGCCCGCGCTGGACGTTGAACGCATCCGTGCCGATTTCCCCATCCTCAGGCTGAAAGTCGGCGGCAAGCCGCTGGTGTACCTCGACAACGCGGCTTCGAGCCAGATGCCGCAGCAGGTGATCGACCGCCTGCTGCGCTACCAGACCAGCCAGCACGCGAACATTCACCGCGCGGTGCACATGCTCTCCGAGATCGCGACCGCCGAGTACGAAGAGGCGCGGCGCAAGATCGCGCGTTTCGTCAACGCGCGCGAAGATCGCGAAGTGATCTTCACCAGCGGCACCACCGAGGCGATCAACCTGGTGATGCACGGTTACGGCCGCAAGTTTCTCGGTGCCGGCGACGAGATCATCCTGACCACGCTCGAGCACCACTCGAACATCGTGCCCTGGCAGATGCTGTGCGAAGAAAAAGGCGCCAGGATCCGCGTGGTGCCGATCAACGATGCCGGCGAACTGCTGATCGACGAATACGAGAAGCTGTTCAACGAGCGCACGAAGTTCGTGGGCGTGATGCAGGTTTCGAATGCGCTCGGCACCGTCAACCCGGTCAAGAGCATGATCGCGTTCGCGCACGCGCGCGGCGTTCCGGTGCTCATCGACGGCGCGCAGGCCGCGCCGCACATGAACATCGACGTGCAGGACCTCGATTGCGACTTCTACGCGTTGTCGGGCCACAAGCTGTGCGGTCCGACCGGCATCGGCATCCTCTACGGCAAGGCCGCCCTGCTCGAGCGCATGCAGCCGTTCAAGGGCGGCGGCGACATGATCCTGTCGGTGAGCTTCGAGAAGACCGTCTACAACACCGTGCCGCAGAAATTCGAGGCCGGCACGCCGCCGATCGCCGCGGCGATCGGGCTCGGCGCGGCGATCGATTACCTGTCGGAAATAGGCATGGGCGCCATCGCCGCCCACGAAAACGCGCTGCTCGATTACGCGACGGCGCAGCTCGAGCGCATGCCGGGCGTGTGCATCATCGGCACGGCGGCGGACAAGGCGGCGGTGCTCTCGTTCGCGCTCCAGGGCGTGCACCCGCACGACGCCGGCACGCTGCTCAACCAGGAAGGCGTGGCGGTGCGCACGGGCCACCATTGCGCGCAGCCGGTGATGCAGCGTTTCAGGATACCGGCGACCTCGCGCGCCTCGTTCGCGTTCTACAACAGCATGGCCGAAGTCGATGCGCTGGTCGCCGGCATTCGCACCGTGCAGAAGGTGTTTGCGTAATGGCGGACACCAAGGCGCTGTATCAGGAAGTGATCCTCGATCACAACCGCAAGCCGCGCAACTACGGCAGGCTCGATCACCCGAGCCACAAGGCGGAAGGCCACAACCCGTTGTGCGGGGACCACCTTGCGCTTGCGCTGGATCTCCAGGGCGAGCGCATCGCAGGCATCGCGTTCGAGGGCGAGTCCTGCGCCATCTGCAAGGCCTCCGCGTCCATGATGACCGCCACGGTCAAGGGCAAGACGCGCGAGGACGCCGAAACGCTGATTCGCGAGTTTCGCGAGATGGCGACCGGTGAACTGGATTGCGGCAGCTATCCCCACCACCTCGGGCGGCTCACCGTGTTTGCGGGCGTGCGCGACCTGCCGACGCGGGTCAAATGCGCGATCCTGCCCTGGCATACGCTGCGTGCGGCAATCCACTCGCAGGCGAGCACCTCGACCGAGTCGGAAGCCGATCCGATGCACGCGCCTATCGGCGACGCCTGAGCGAACGCAGACATGCCGAAAATCTCCGAAATCGAAGACACGCCGAATCCGAATGCGAAGAAGTTCATCCTCAGGGAACCGCTGACCTGGGGCATCACGCGCTCCTACGACAACCCGGGCCAGGCCATGGACGACCCGCTGGCCGCGGCGCTGTTCCATATCAAGCACGTGACCAACGTGTTCTACATCGACCACTGGATCACCGTAACCCAGGACGGCGGCGCCGATTGGCCGGAGCTGATGCGCAAGCTCGCCGAACCGATCCGCGCCGCGCCGGCGGCGAGCGAGCAGTCCGCGCGACTCGCTTCGGCTGCGGCCAACGGCGAGTTCGCCGACATGAGCCCGGAAGACCAGGAGCGGATCGAACGGATCAACGGGCTGCTCGACGAGCAGATCCGCCCCTACCTCCAGAGCGACGGCGGGGACCTGCACGTGCTCGGGCTGGAGGGCAACCGGCTCACGGTGCATTATCAGGGCGCATGCGGCAGCTGTCCGAGCTCGCTCTCGGGCACGCTCTCGGGCATCGAGTATCTGGTGAAGTCGATCGAGCCGGACATGGAAGTAGTGGCTGTCTGAGGGCGGTTCTGGAAGATGCCGCTTGACATGGCGGCCGGGTATTTGAAAGACTGCGTCAAACAATAACCCGATCGAATCGATACCTCGGAGGAAGGTTCCATGATCAAGCAAGGACTTCGCATCCGCACGCTCGTCGCGGCGCTCGCAGCCGCAGGCCTTTCCACCGCGGCCATCGGCCAGGCCAAGGACGTCACCATTGGCGTGATCTTCGACTACAGCGGCCCGTTCGCCGCGGGCGGCTCGCAGGCCGCCGGCATTGGCACCAAGATCGCCATCGAGATGATCAACGAGCGCGGCGGCGTCGAGGGGCGCAAGATCAAGGCCACCTATGCCGACGCCCAGTCCAAGACCGAGGTCGCGATCAACGAGATGACGCGCCTGCTCGACCAGGACAAGGTCGACCTGATCATGGGCGTGTATTCCAGCGCGCAGTGCGTGCCGATGGCACAGAAGGCCGACTCGTCGAAGAAGTTCATGTGGGCAAATGTCTGTGTCGCATCGGCCGTGTTCAAGGACAAGAAGCTCCAGTACGTATTCCGTCCGCAGGTGCATTCCGACCAGTTCGGCGAGGCGTCATGCACGTTTCTCAACGAGAACGCCAAGACGAAGCTGAAGAAAGACCCGAAGGACCTCAAGGTCGCGATCATCTACGAAGACGGGCCCTACGGCACCGGTGTCGCTGCCGGCAACGACGAGCAGTGCAAGAAGTACGGCATGCAGGTGGTGATGAAGGAAGGCTATTCCGCCACCGCACCCGACCTGTCCTCGCTGGTCACCAAGCTGCGCCGCGCGAGGGCGGATGTGATCCTGCACACGGGCTACAATCCGGACATCACTCTGTTCTGGCGCCAGTCGCGCGAGCAGGGCCTGAAGTGGGCGGCGCTGATCGGTCACGGGGCGGGCTACGGCCAGTTCGACAAGCTGAAGGAAGCGTTCGGCAAGGACGCCGAGCACATCTTCAACGTCGACCCGGTCGCCGCGCAATTGCTGGATGCGAAGTCGCTCGCCCCGGGGCTGGGCGCGCTGACGCAGGAGATGGTCAAGCGCTACAAGGCTGAAACCAAGGCCGAACAGGTGCCGCCGCACACCTCGATGGGGTTCAACCAGACCTGGATCTTCCTGACCGACGTACTGCCGCGCGCGATCAAGAAGTACGGCGGTACCGATCCCGAGGCGCTGAGGAAATCCGCGCTCGAGACCGACATCCCGATCGGCGGCACGATCCAGGGCTACGGCGTGAAATTCTTCCCGCCGGGGCATGCGATGTCGGGTCAGAACGAGCGTTCCTCCCCGGTGGTGATGCAGTACATCGGCGATGAGACGAAGATTGCCTGGCCGACCAAGCTGCGCACGATCGACCCAGTGCTGCCCTGGCCCAAATCGAACTCCTACTCGAACCAGTGATGCGCTGACCGCGGGCCCTCGCCGCGCGGGTGGCGGGGGTTCTTCATGCCCAGTCGTCTGCTCAGCGTCCACGATCTGACCAAGGCGTTTGGCGGTTTCATTGCCGTCAACCGCGTTTCGTTCGACGTCGCGGAAGGCGAGATCCTCGGGCTGATCGGGCCGAACGGCTCGGGCAAGAGCACCACCTTCAACCTGATCGCCGGCGCGCTTGCGCCGAGTGCGGGCTCGATTCGCCTGCGCGAGCGCGAGATCGGCGGTCTGTACGCGAACCGCGTCGCGCACCTCGGTGTCGGACGCACCTACCAGATCCCGCGGCCGTTCCGGAAGCTTTCGCTGGTCGAGAACGTGGCGCTTGCCGCTTATTACGGCCAGGCCGGGCAGCCGAGCCGTGAACGTGCCTATCAGCAGGCGCGCGACGCGCTGGAACTGGTGAAGCTGCCATCGGAGGATGCGGCGCGCGTCGACGGCCTGGGGGCCGCGGGACTCAAAAAATTGGAACTCGCGCGTGCCCTCGCCACGCAACCGCAGTTGCTGCTCGCCGACGAGTCGCTGGGTGGCCTTGACGAGCAGGAGATGAATCAGGCCGCGGACATGCTTTCCGGCATTCGCGACCGGCGCGGCATCACCATCATCTGGGTCGAGCACATCATGGGCGCGCTGATGCGTGTGGTGGACCGCTGCGTGGTGCTCGACCACGGCGAAGTGATCGCTCAGGGCAAGCCGCAGGAAGTGGCGCACGACCCGAAGGTGATCGAGGTCTACCTCGGCACCGACGCGAGGCAGTTGCAGTCGGACATCGCCGCGAGGACCGGCTGATGCTGGTGCTCGAGAACGTTTCGGCGGGCTACGGCAGTTTCCAGGCGCTTTTCGGTGTGAGCCTGGAGGTGAACGCGGGGGAATCGGTTGCGGTGATCGGGCCCAATGGCGCGGGGAAGACGACGCTGCTGCGCGTGATATCAAAGCTCATCAATCCCACCTCGGGGGAGATCCGCATGGAGGGGCGCGCCCTCACCAGGGTGCCGGCGTACGAGGTGATCAGCCGTGGCATCGCGCAGGTGCCGGAGAACCGGCGGCTGTTCCCGCGCCTGTCGGTACAGGACAACCTGAAAATGGGTGCCTATCTCCCCGCCGCGCGCGCGAAGTTCGCCGAGCGCCTTGAGATGGTGTACACGCTTTTCCCGCGCATGAAGGAGCGGCACGCGCAGCTTGCCGGCACCCTCTCAGGCGGCGAGCAGCAGATGTGCGCCATCGGGCGCGCGCTCATGTCCGGTCCGAAGCTGTTGCTGCTCGACGAGCCTTCGGCCGGACTCGCGCCGGTGGTGGTGCAGGCGATCTTCGAGGTGGTGAGAAGGATGTCCGCCGAAGGCTACACGGTGCTGATCGTCGAGCAGAACGTGCGCCAGGTGCTCAAGGTCGTCGATCGCGCCTACCTGCTCGAGACCGGCCGCATCAAGTCGAGCGGCAATTCGGCCGAGCTGCTCTCGAACGAGGAAATCAGGAAAGCCTACCTGGGACTCTAGACATGGACATCTTCGACGTATTCCTGCTCGAGGCGGTGTTGAATGGCCTGTTGCTGGGCGGCATCCTCGCCCTGCTCGCGCTCGGTCTCAATCTCGTGTTCGGGGTGATCGACGTGGTGTGGATCTGCTACGCCGAGATGATCATGATCGGCATGTACGCGGTGTACTACCTGCACAACGTCTACCACTGGCCGCTGTGGCTCGCGTTCGCCTCCGCAATCGCCATCGTCGCCCTGGGTGGCGCGGCGCTGCACCACCTGGTGATCCGCCCGGTGCTCGCCGCCGAGCCGATCAACCAGCTGCTGGTCACCGGCGGCGTGTTGTTTTTCCTGCAGGCGGCGGCGACACTCGTGTTCGGCGTCGAGTTCAGGAACCTCGGCATCCGCCTGCCGCAATTGCAGTTCGGCGAGATGTACCTGAGCATGGCGCGGCTGATCGCGTTTGGTGTGGCGCTCGCCGCGATGATCGCGATGTCGGTGTTCCTCAAGCGCAGCTACCTCGGCACCGCGATCCGCGCCATCTCGCAGGACCGCCAGATCATGCCGCTGATGGGGGTCAATCCGAACCGCATCTTCCTCGTCACCTCGGCGCTCGGCGGCGCCCTGGCCGGCGTGGCCGCGTGCCTGCTGGTGCTGCAGTACGACATCCATCCCGCGATCGGCCTGTCGTTCGGGCCGATCACGTTTCTAATCTGCGTGCTTGGCGGGCTGGGCAACATGATGGGCGGCTTCATCGCCGCGTTTATCTTCGCCCAATTCATCTCGGTGGGCGGGTTCTTCCTGCACGTCGAGTGGGGCTACGTGCTCGCGTTCCTGTTCTTCATCGCGGTGATGTTCTGGAAGCCGCAGGGAATCCTGGGAGGGAAATGAAGTACGCCGCGCTCGCGCTGCTGGCCGCCGCCCCGCTGCTGGGGATGGGCAACTACCCGCTGCACCTGCTGATCCTGTGCCTGCTGTGGGCCTGCGTCTACACCAGCTGGTCGGTGATGGGGCGGCTGGGGATGGTGAGTTTCGGCCACGGGGCGTTCATGGGGATCGGTGCGTACGTGGTGGTGATGGGCTGGAACCACTATGGACTGTCGCCGTGGATCGGCACGCCGATTGCGCTCGCGCTCGCCGCGGCGGTCGCCTTTCTGATCGGCTATCCATGTTTTCGCTTCAAGATCGTAGGCCATTATTTCGCGCTGGTGACGCTCGCGCTCTCCGAAGTGACGCGCCTGATCATCGTGGCGCTGCGCGACCAGACCGGAGGTTCGCTCGGAGTAACGCCGAAGACGGCGCTCGCGGATGTCTCGTACTCGCTCAACGCGCTGCAATTCTCGTCCAAACTGGTGTGGTTCTACGTGATCCTCGCGTTCTGGCTCGGCGGGCTGTGGATATGGAAGAAGGTGGACGAGAGCATGGGCCGCCTCGCGCTCGAGGCGATCAGCCAGGAAGAGGACGCCGCCGCCTCGATCGGCATCAACGTCACCAAACTCAAGCTCGGCGTCACCATACTCTCGGCGCTGATGACCTGCATGGGCGGCGTCCTCTACGCGCAGTATCAGTTGTATGTGAATCCGGATACGGTCTCGGGTATCGGCATCTCGCTGCAGATGGTGTTCGGCGTGATCGCGGGCGGCATGTTCGTGCGGCTGGGCCCGACGGTGGGCGCGGCGTTCACGCTGCTGCTTGCCGAAGGATTGAGGTTGTGGTTCGGCAACCAGTATCACGGGCTCGATCTGACGGTGTACGGACTGATGCTGGTGCTGTTCATCATCTACATGCCCAAGGGCATACTCGGCGCGGCGAGCGGGGCGCTGGAGAAAAGGCGGATGGTTCGAGCGGGGGCGTGACGTTCGCGGGGGTCATCTCGGGCGATGGCCCGGGCGCATGCAAACGGGCATCTTCGGCAACGACACGTCTCAAGCGTTCGACGTGGAGGTGAAATGAAGCGACCCAAGCTGATCCCCCGGATCGCCTCGGCCACTTTCTTGCGACAGGGCGGCGCGTGACGAATTGGCTCGGCGGAGAGTAAGATGTTCCTCCGTCTCGTGGCCACATCATGAAAACCGTCAACATCCGCCAGCTCAAGAACAACCCCTCGGATGCGCTGCGCATGGCGCGCAAGGCGCCGGTGGTGGTGATGAACCGCGACCAGCCGGAGGCGGTGCTGTTTCACCTCGATGATGAGGGCTTGCTTGGCGAGCCCGGGGTTCGGCTCGCGCTCGCAACGGCGCTGTACAAGAGCGAGAGTGTGTCCCTCGGAACGGCGGCAAAGGTGGCGGGAATGCCGCTTGAGTCGTTTATGGTCGAGATGGGCCGGGCGGGCATACCCGTGATCCGGGGCGATGCCAAGACAGTGCGTGAAGATCTCGCCAACCTGAAGGCGTGGCGCGCAAAATAGTCCTGGCGGACGCAAGCCCGCTCATCGGGCTTGCGCGCGTAGGCGGCCTTCCCTGGCTGCGCAAGCTGTACCTGTCGATTTCTATCACCAAGGCGGTTCATAACGAGACGACGGTCGGGCGCGAACTCCCCGGGGCGGTCGCGATCTCAACCGCGATGAAGCAGGGTTGGATTCGGGTGCTGCGGTGAGGAGCGGGCTGAGCCAATGTTGCCGCGCCTCGACTTGGGCGAAGCCAGCACCCTGCGCGCAGCGCTCGCAATAGGAGCGAGGACGCTGGTGCTGCTCGATGACCTGCAGGCGCGGCGCGAGGCACAGCGCCTCGGAATCGCGGTTACCGGTACCGTGGGTGTCGTCGCCGATGCCAAGCGTTCCGGTCTGATTTCGGCCGCGCGACCCGTCTTTGCGCGTCTTTCGGATGAGGGGTTCCATCTTGGCGCCGATCTGCTTCAGGGCATTCTGATTGAGTTGGGCGAGGATTGAGCATGCACATCCGATTGATGATCGCATCACGCCGTAGATGAGCCCGAGGCCGACGCACATCAGCGCGTAGACCCTGCCGGCGAGAAGGCCGGCGGTGAGCGCCTGCAGGACGTTCTCGAGAAGGATGAGCGCCGCGTTGATGGCCGTACAGACTGCCGTCGGCGGGAGGCGCGTCAGCCAGCAAGCGCGCGACGCACAGATTCCGCGATTGCGGCGTCCGCCTCAGGCGGCGGAACCTGCAGGTCGACGATGAGGATGCCACGCTGGGCCAGGCGCTCCGACAGGTGAACCGGCACATCGGCGCTCTGCAGGCGTTTGCTCAAACCTATGGCGTCGACACGCGCAAGTGCAGCGTCGATTACCAGATGTAGATGAGGCACCCGGCCGGTCTCGCTTGCAGGAAGCAGGCGCGTGTGTATACCGGGCAACCCGCCGAGCCTCGCTTCGATGCGCCTCAGTCGCTCCTCCAGACGAGCGTTGGCTGCCACGTCGTCGGTTGCAGCGAAGCGCTCGAGCGCGGTTAGCACGCCGACAATTTCTTCCTTGCCTACCTTGAAGCCACGCCCCAGCCCGTGGTGCGGAACGCCTTTCAGCGTGGCGCGGTCGATCAGATCGGGCGGCGACCAGCTTGCCGGAGCCACGTCCATGTCGAGCTGTTGCACGAGAGCGGCGCCGATGAGGTCGCGGCGGCCGGCGAGAATGCCCGTCGCCTGCGGTCCGCCGATCGCCTTGCCGCCGGAAAAGGCGACTAGATCGGCCCCTGATTCTATGAACCGGCGCAGGTTCGACCTAGGTGGAAGCTGAGCAGCGGCATCGACGATGACCGGCAGATCGCACGGCTTGCACACGGCCACGACCATCGGGAGGTCCGGAATATTTTCCGGGTTGGCGGAGAATGCAAAGGCGACCGTTCCCGGCGTGATGGCGGTTTCGATCTCCCAGGCTTCGAGGCCTCGAACGCCGGCACCGGTCGCACGATCGTTGTGACCGATGTCGACGAGCCGCGCACCGGATGCGCTCAACGCATGGGCGTAGCCGGTGCGATGGGTTCGGGGAATGAGGATCTCGTGGGCGAAACCCTCGGCGTGCGGCAGCGCCGCCATCTTGCCGATATCCCACCGCGTCATGCTCGCGGCAGCCGCGATTGTCAATGCGGCGGCAGCGCCGCTCGTCACCAACCCGGCCTCGGCGCCTGTGATGCGCGCGATGGTTCGGCTCGCAGCAGACTGCAACTCGGCGATATCGACGGATTGTGTTGCCGCCGCCGCCATCGCGGCGACGACCTCGGGCGCCATGAGACTCCCGCCCAGGCGCGTGAGCGTGCCCGCAGCATTGATCCTGCGCCGTACGCCGAGCGCAGCGTAGACATCGTCTTTGTCCAATTCCTATCCTCTCGTCTAAAATTCCGGACGGCCAATAGTAATCGCATCCACGAGGAACCCGTTCGATGTCCGATAAGCGTGACCCGATTGTGTTCGAACTGTTCAAGAACGCCATCTTCTCGATCGCCGACGAGATGGCGCTCACCGTTTTCCGCACCACCTACTCCGGCGTGCTGAAGGACAACATGGATTACTCGACCGGGTTCGCCGACGCGGATGGAAAGCTCGTCGCTCAGGGGCTTACCCTTCCAGGGCATCTCGGGTCGGTGCCGACCGCGATGCAATCCATCATGCGGCATTACCGGGACGACATGCAGCCCGGTGACGTGTTCATCATGAACGACCCGTTCGACGGTGGCATGCACCTGCCCGACATCTTCGTCTTCAAGCCGCTCTATCACGAGGGCAAGCGCCTCGCCTTCGCGTGCACGGTGTGCCATCACAGCGATGTGGGCGGGCGCGTGGCGGGGTCGAATGCGTCCGATTCCACCGAAATCTACGCCGAGGGGCTGCGCATTGCACCGCTCAAGCTCTACGACCGGGGCACGCTCAACACCACGCTGATGACGATCATCGAGAAGAACGTTCGCCTGCCGGTGCAGGTGTTCGGCGACCTGCGGGCCCAGCTTGCCGCCTGCTACATCGCCGAAAAGCAGTTCGCGGAGCTGGTTGCGAAGTACGGACCGGAGCAAACCGCCTACTACATGAATGAAACGATCGATTACGCGGAGCGCCTTACGCGCGCCGCGATCGAGGGGCTGCCCGACGGGGAATGGAGCTTCGAGGACTGGATCGACGACGACGGCATCGATTACGGCAAGCCGATCCGGCTGTTCGTGACGATAACAAAGGCGGGCGACCAGATGCGGGTCGACTGGACCGGGACCTCGCCCCAGGTGAAGGGTGCGATCAACAACACGCTCTCCTACACCAAGGCAGCCGCGTATACCGGCGTGCGCTCGGTGCTGCCGCAGGGCATTCCGAACAACGAGGGCGTGTTCCGCGCGATCGAGGTGATCTGCCCGCCCGGCACGGTCGGCAACGGCGTCCTGCCGGCTGCGTGTGCCGCGCGCGGGCTCACAGGCTTTCGCATGGTCGATTGCATGTTCGGCGCGCTCGCGATGATGCTGCCCGAGAAGGTCAAAGCGGCAGGCGACGGCGGCAACACCGGGATTTCGATCGGCGGCTACCACGCGGATCGCAAGCCCTTCGTGTATGTCGATTTTACTTGCGGTGCCTGGGGCGCACGGCCCTGGGCCGACGGGCTGGACGGCAATTCGCACATGTTCGCCAACATGGCCTCGCACTCGATCGAGGTCACCGAGGCGGAGCATCCGATCCAGTTGCTCGCTTACGAGTTCGTGCCGGACAAGGCGGGCGCCGGAAAGTACCGCGGCGGCGTGCCGTTCCGGCGTGACTACCGTTTCCTTGAAGCCGAAGGCGTGCTTCAGGTTCGCTCCGACCGTCGCGACCACCGCCCCTTCGGCCTGTATGGGGGGAGCCCGGGACAGCCTTCCGAGAACTATTTCAATCCGGAAACCGAGCATCGCGTGCTGCCGGGAAAATTCACCATGAACGTCAAGAGCGGCGATGTGTTTCGGCACGTTCTCGCCGGCGCCGGGGGCTGGGGCGATCCGCTCGAGCGCGATCCGGCGGCGGTGCTCAGGGACGTGCGCAACGAACTGCTCTCGCCCGCGAAGGCCCGGTTCGACTACGGCGTCGTCATCGATACTGTGCGCTGGATGGTTGATGTTGCTGCGACGGAGAAGCATCGTGCCCAGATCCGCTTGGCGAGGGCCTGGCGGGAAGTGCCGAAGGTGCAGCGCGATGACGCACTCCCGCAAGCGCGATGACCAGCTACCGCATCGGTGTCGACATCGGCGGCACGTTCACCGACATCGTGCTGCTCGGATCCGATGGCACGATCCATACCAAGAAGATTTCATCGAGCGTCGGTGACTACGCCAGCGCCATCGTAGAGGGGCTCGGCGAGGTATTCGGCGAGGCCGGCCTTGACGGCGGCATGGTGCAGGAAATTCTCCACGGCACGACCGTCGCCGGAAACGCGATCCTCGAGTACAAGGGCGCGCGTGTCGGCCTGATCACGACCCGGGGATTCCGGGATGTACTGGAAATCCGCACGCTGCGCATGCCGCGACTCTACGACATGGGCTGGATCAAGCCCGCACCTCTCGTCGAGCGTTACCTTCGCATGGTTGTCGACGAGCGGATCGATGCCCACGGCGCGATCGAACGCGCCCTCGATCCGAAGGACGCCGGGCGAGCGGTTGACGCACTGCTTGCCGAGAAGGTCGAGGCGATCGCCGTGTGCCTGCTCAACTCGTTCACCAACCCGGCGCACGAATTGATGATCGCAGGGCTGATCAGGAACAAGGCACCCGCAATGCCGACCAGCATTTCCTGCGAGGTGTTGCCGGAAATCAAGGAGTACGAACGCACTTCGACCACCGTGGTCAACGCTTACGTGATGCCGATCGTCGCGCGCTACCTGCGCGCGTTGCGCAAGGGACTCGATGAGGCGGGCGTTCCGGCGCGCCTGCTGCTGATGCAGTCGAACGGCGGGCTCACGACCGACACCGCTGCGGCCGAGCGTCCGATGAACATCATCGAATCGGGCCCGGCCGGTGGCGTGGTGGGCGCACAGGCGGTGGCCCGGGCGACAAAGCTGCCGAGGATCATCACATTTGACATGGGCGGAACCACCGCGAAGGCGTCCATGGTCGAAGACGGCGAGGTCACGCGTGCGGCCGAGTATTCGGTGGGCGCGGGCATCATGATCGGCTCGCGCTTGCTCACGGGCGCGGGGTACACGCTCAAGGTTCCGGCGATCGATCTTGCCGAAGTGGGCGCCGGTGGCGGTTCGCATGTCTGGATCGACGCCGGCGGTGCGTTGCAGATCGGCCCGCAGAGCGCGGGCGCCGTGCCCGGACCGGTGTGCTACGACAAGGGCGGCTCGGTGCCTACCGTAACGGACGCGAACGTGCTGCTCGGTTACATCAATCCGAACCACCTCGTCGGCGGCGCGTTGAAGCTGAACGCGGAACAGGCGCGCCGCATCTTCGCCCTGATGATCGCCGAGCCGCTCGGCATGACGGTGGAGCAGGCGGCCCATGGCGCGCACCAGATCGCGGCCTCGAACATGATTCGCGCGATCAAGGCGATCTCGACCGAGCGCGGGCGTGATCCGCGGGAGTTCGCGCTGTTTGCCT
Source organism: Betaproteobacteria bacterium (assembly GCA_016195915.1). Lineage (GTDB taxonomy): Bacteria > Pseudomonadota > Gammaproteobacteria > Burkholderiales > SG8-39 > JADGRQ01. The sequence continues at coordinate 174,336 of JACPYS010000028.1, forward strand.
TTGGCGGTAACGGGCCGCTCTTCGCCTGCGGCATGGCGAGCGCGCTGGGCATGAAACAGGTGGTGGTGCCTCCTTCAGCGGGGCTTTTCTCCTCTTTCGGCCTGTTGTATGCCGATATCGAGCACCACTACTCGCGCACGTTCCGGCGGCTGTTGCGCAAGGCCGATCTGCAGCAGGTCCAGCGCGCTTGGGATGCGCTGGCTGATCAGGCGATGGGCCAGCTTGCAGTCGAGGGCTTCACCGGCGGCAGCGCGCGATTGCGTCGCTCCGCCGCCCTGCACTATCACGGGCAGAGCTTCGAACTTACCGTGCCCGTACCCGATGGCAGGATCGATCAGGCGATGGTCGAGCAACTCGAGGAGGCGTTCGGGCGGGAGCACGAAAAGACCTACGGCCACCGCGCCGGGGCCGAAGAGCCGGTCGAACTGGTTTCGATCCGGATCGTGGGCCAGGGCCTGCGCGAAGGCGCGGGCGTTGCGCAACGCGTGCGTTCGAGCCGCGCGGAGCCCGAAGCGCCAGCGCCGCGCCCCGCCTATTTCGGGGCGGATATCGGCTGGCTCGAGACGCCGGTCCTGCGCCGCTCGGATCTCTCGACACCACGCGCCGGCCCGCTGATCATCGAGGAGTACGACGCGACCTGCGTGATTCCGCCGCAGGCCCGCGCGGGCCTCGATCCGGGCGGCGATATCGTGATTGAAATCGCCTAGGAATTTCGGCCAAGCGCACGTGCCTGCCTGGTCAAGGAGATGTGCTAGTATGAACGTATGACACGCACAACGATTTCCCTGCCCGACGGACTGGCGCTCATGCTCGCCCGCGAAGCGAAACGCCTCGACGCGTCGGTTTCCGAGGTCGTGCGTCAGGCGATCACCCGGCACCTGGGCGTCGGCGACTCCGGCCAGGGGCCCGGCTTCATCGCCATCGGCCGCAGCGGCAAGCGCCGCACCGCTCGCAACGCGGAGGCCATCCTTGCGCGGGAATGGCGCGGTGCTCGCCGTCGTTGACACCGGTCCGCTGTACGCCGCCGCCGACGCGGACGACGACGACCATGCCGCCTGCGCCGCCGCGCTGCGCAGCAAGGACTACCGGATCGTCATTCCGGCACTGGTCGTCGCGGAAACGACCTATTTGATCGGCACCCGGCTCGGCGCTCGCGCCGAGGTGAGATTTCTCGAATCGCTCGCTGCGCTCGATGTGGAGGCGCCCGCCGCGTCGGACTGGGCGCGCATCGCTGAACTGGCGGAGCGCTACCGGAATTTCCCGCTTGGCGGAGTGGACGCGTCCGTCGTGGCACTTGCCGAACGGCTCGGCATCGACATCGTCGTCACCTTGGATCGAAGACACTTTGGCGCAATTCGACCAAAGCATTGCCGAGCGTTCCAACTGCTGCCTGAAGTTCAATAACGAAGAGGATATCCGCCGCCGGGCGATCACGGGGTGGGGGGCGATTCAATTCGCCGTCATCTGCGGGAGCCAGAGCGCAAGCGAAGGCCAGATCCAGAGCGCGGCGATCATCACGAGCATCGTCAGCACAAACGGCGATGCGCCGATGATCACATCGTCGATCTTGCCTCCCCGGCGCAGCCCCTGCACGACGTAGAGGTTGATGCCGACCGGTGGCGTGATCATCGCCGTTTCCATCAGGATCACGATCAGGATACCGAACCAGATCGTATCGTAGCCCGCCGCGACCATGATCGGCGTGATGATCGGCACCGTGGCAACCATCATCGACAGCGTTTCCATGAACATGCCGAGGATCACGTAGAAGATCACCACCGCGACGAACAGCTCGGTCGGCGTCAGTCCGAGCCCGGTGATGAATTTGTTGATCTGCGTGGTCAGGCCGATCGAGGTGATGACAAAATTCAGAAAGTAGGCGGCGATCAGGATCGCCATGATCATCGCGGTGGTGCGCATGGCGCCCTCAAATGCCTGCAGCAGCATGCGCACGCTCAGCTTGCCGTGCCAGGCGGCGATCCCCAGGGCCGCGATCACGCCCAGCGCGGCAGACTCGGTCGCGGTCGCCCAACCCGCATAGATCGAGCCGATGACGGCGAGGAAGATCACGAGCGGCGGGATGAGATCGGGCAGCGCGTGGATGCGCTGGGCCCAGTTCGCCGCGGTGCGCTCGCCGCCCAGGCCAGGACGAACCAGGCAGATGGCAAGCACCGTCAGGCTGAACAGGCCGGCAAGAATGAATCCCGGGATGATGCCGGCGAGATACAGCTTGGGAATGGAGGAATCGGTCAGCACGCCGTATACGATCATGTTGATCGACGGCGGAATCAGGATGCCCAGCGTCCCTCCCGCCGCGATGGTGCCGAGGAACAGGCGCTCCGAATAATTGTGTTTCTTGATCTCGCCCATCGCCACCGTGCCGATGGTGGCGGCGGTGGCGACGCTCGAGCCCGAGGTGGCGGCAAACATCGCGCAGGCGGCGATGTTGGCGTGCATCAGCCCGCCCGGCAGCCAGGGTATCCACAGCACGAGCGCGTTGTACATCCGTTCCGCCATCCCCGAGCGCAGCAGCACCTCGCCGAGCAGCACGAAGAACGGGATCGCGACCAGCAGGAAGTTGTTCGAAGTCGCCCACGACAGTTCTCCAATCGCGAGCGTGAGGGGCAGCTTGGAGTAAATGGCGGAGAGCGCCAGACCCATGACGCCCAGTACGGCGGCCACCGGAATCGCAAGCGCGAGCAGGACGATCAGAATCCCGAGCGCCGTATAGATCATGGCGCACCCGCTTCACGCGTTTGCCGGTCCTTGAGGTCGCGGATCTCGTCCGCGACTTCTTCCTCCGCCGAGCGGGTGCTGATCGCAGCGGTGGCTTCGGTGACCCGGCCACGTGCCACCAGCATCAGCGCGTGCACGAAAAGCAGTGCGCCGATGACGACGAACACACAGAGCCCGAGGATCCAGACCGATTGCGGGATCACTGTGGGGGTCTGCAACGCGGACTGGCTGCGCGAGCCCGAAGCCCACGACTGCATGACCATGCTCGAGCCGTGCCAGGCGATCAGGCCGAAGAACGCGGTGAACACGGCCAGCCCGGCGAAGTCGAGCGCAAGACGCAGCCGGTTGGGCAGCAGGACGTAGAGCGAGTCGATGCGGATGTGCGCGCGATCGAGCAGGGCGGCCGCAAGGGACCACGCTGTCCCGATCGCCAGGGAGTAGCCCGCCAGCTCATCGGCGCCGCCGATCGAGGTGTTGAACAGTTTGCGCAGGACGACGTCGATACCGATCAGTATCGCAGCCAGCAGGACGAGCGCGCCGCCGAACCACAGGCCCCATTGGCTCAGGCGGCGAGCGCCTCTCATCACCGCTTGCATAGCCCCTTCCTCCCCGCTGCTTGTGCTACATCATCCCCAAACAGCGTAACGAGCGGGAGATCAGGCGATTAGTTGACCGGGACCGAGAGCCCGAGTGACTTGCCGACCGTGCCGTTCCATTCCTTGGCGCACTCCGGACCACAGCGCTTTGCCCAGCCGGCAAGAACGGCCCCTTCCACCAGCTTTTTGTGTTGCTCGGCTTCCGCAGGTTTCACCGGCACGATGGTGAGAGTCGCCAGTTTACCCATGGTGCAGGGCTGCTTGTTGGTGTTGCAGTTGTCAGCCTCTGCCGCAGCCTTCTTGAGCGTCTGCCACATCTTGTCCTCGTAGGTCTTGACCTGTGCGAGCATGAAGTCCTGCGTGCGCTTGTCCAGGCGCTTCCATGTGTTCAGATTCACGGCCATGACATTGATGCTCCAGCCGAGCGACATGGGATAGAGCGATTTCGTCACCTCCGGCCAGCCGGCGGTGTTGCCCGACAGGCTGCCGGTCACGCCGCAGTCGACCACGCCGTTATTGAGCGCGGGAACCACTTCGGCGAAGGCCATGCTCACGGCCGTCGCGCCGACGCCGGTCAGGAAGTCGCGCATCGTATTGTTGAACACGCGGATCTTCTTGCCCTTGAGGTCGGCGAGCCCTCCGACCACGGTGCGGCACCAGAACACCTGCGGCGGGTTGCCGCCGAACGCAAGCAGCTTGGCGTTCCAGTTCTTCTGCATCTGGCGGTCGATCACCTCGCGGTAGGCGTTGCACGCGGCACGGGCCTTGTCCGCATCGAGCGTAAGCCCCGCGAGATCGCAGCCCTCGAAGCGCGGATCGTCGCCGGCCATCTTCGAGATGTCCATGCCGGCAAAATCCATCACTCCAAGCCGCAGCAGCCGCAGCATCGTCTTGTCGTCAACGCCCATTTGATCGAGCGGCGTGATGTCGGCGGTGATAGCGCCGTTCGATGCCTTGGTCAGCGTCTCGCGCCAGAACGGCACCTCGTCCACGATCGAGGCAACGGTCGGGCCGTTCAATCCAATCACCTTGAACTGGTTCTTGGGCAGATCCTGCGCCGAAGCACCGAAGGAAACAAATGTACCGAGTACTACCGTGCTCAACAGGCGATGAAACATGGTGTCCTCCCTTGTGCTGATGTTGCAGAATGCGCAAGATCCTACACCTTCCCGGCCGGCCATGTCCGCAACGCTCGTATTGACCGAACGCTTACCCGAGGCCGGCATGCGCAAGCTTGCCGAGCGTCCCGAGGTGGCGGTATGCGTTCTGCCGGCCCCCTCGGCGATTGAGCTGGCACGCGCGCTTCCGGGCGCGGATGGCGTCGTGATGGTGATGGAACAACCGGCGCTCACTGCGGAAGTGATCGATCGGAGCCCGCGCCTGCGGGTCGCCTGCAGGATGGGCGCCGGGTATGACAATTTCGACGTTGCCGCACTCACGAGACGGCGGATTCCGCTGGTGACAACGGGCACCGCCAATGCCCGGACGGTCGCCGAGCACGCGCTCTACCTGATGCTTGCGCTTGCAAAACGCGGTCCGGCTCTCGACCGGGCGGTGAAAAGCGGCGCGTGGCCGCGCGGCTTTGGCGCCATCGAGTTGGCCGGCCTCACCTGCCTGGTGGTCGGCTACGGCCGGATCGGCCGTCAGGTCGCGCGCCTTGCCGCGGCTTTCGGCATGCGGATCGTGGTCGTGGATCCGCACGTGCCGGAAGAGGCGATTGCGCTCGAAGGCTTCGCGCGCGCTGATTCACTGGCGGCGGGTCTTGCGAGTGCAGACTTTATCGTGCTGGCCTGCGCGCATACGCCCGTCACCCGTCACCTGATCGATGCCACCCGTCTGGCGCAGATGAAACCCGGCGCCTTCCTGGTCAACGTCGCGCGTGGCCCGATCATCGATGAAAGCGCGCTCGCGACGGCATTGCATGATCGGCGGCTCGGCGGGGCGGGCCTGGATGTTCTCGAGACCGAGCCGCCGCGTGCCGGCAATCCGCTGCTCGCGCGCGATGACGTGGTGCTGACCCCGCATACCGCGGCTTACGTGCGCACGGCATTCGACAGAACAGCGCTGGCCTGCGCGGAAAATGCACTGGCCGGACTCGACGGGCGACTGGATCCGTCGCTCGTCGTGAACGCCGAGGTGTTGCGTCAGGAATGACAAGGGTAAGGTGGGTAAACATCTCCATCGCTAAGCACGGTGACGTCAAGGGTTCCACGGGTCACCGGCCGTCCATGCGGACTCTGCAGCTGCGCTACACTAGGGCCCAAAGAATAGGGGAGCCGGAATGCCGGAGCTGTTCTTCAAGGGAAAAGAGTACGTCTATAACCATCACCTCACGGTCCCCTACCGCCCGCTCATCGCCGATCCGGAGAAGTCCATCGGCCCCGCCGACCTGGCGGGCAATCTCATCATCCACGGCGACAACCTGCATGCGCTGAAAAGTCTGCTGCCGCGCTACGCCGGCAAGGTCGATCTGATTTTCATCGACCCGCCGTACAACACCGGCAACGAAAGCTGGTCCTACAACGACAACGTCAACTCGCCCATCATGCGCGAGTGGCTGAGGTCCAATCCCGTCAACGTCGAAGACATGCTGCGGCACGACAAGTGGCTGTGCATGATGTGGCCGCGGCTGACGCTGTTGCGCGAGTTGCTGTCGGACCGCGGAAGTCTATGGATAACATTGGACGACAACGAAGTGCATCGGGCGCGCAGCGTGATCGATGAAATATTTGGTGCCGAGGCGTTTATTGCGTCTGTGATTTGGCAGAAGAATTTTTCTCCCAAAAATACCGCACAGTTTTTCTCCGAAGATCACGACTATGTACTTGTCGTTGCCAAGAACCGGGATCTCTGGCGTCCAAATCTGCTTGAGCGAACTGCTCGGATGGAGGCGAGATATTCCAATCCCGACAATGATTCACGTGGCGCCTGGACTTCTGGTGACCTATCTGCGCGAAATTACTACAGCGAAGGAATTTATTCGGTCACGTGTCCGGGCGGACGGGTAATCGATGGGCCTCCGCCAGGAACGTTCTGGCGCGTCTCGAAAAAGAAATTCGATGCGCTTGATCGTGACAAGAGAATCTGGTGGGGTGAAGATCAAAATAACATGCCGCGCCTTAAGCGATTCTTAGAGAACGTAAAGCAAGGCCGTGTACCTCAGACTTTGTGGTTTTACGAAGATGTAGGTCACACGCAAGACGCCAAGAAAACTCTCTTAGAAATTGGGGTGCTGAAATCGCAAGAGGATGCGACGATGACCCCCAAGCCGGTCGCTTTGATAGAAAAGGTGATTGAGCTTGGAACGCAGCCCGATTCCTTGGTCCTGGACTCATTCGCCGGTTCCGGCACGACAGGTCATGCGGTATTGCGCGCCAATTCAAATGACAGCGGCTCGCGCCGATTTATTCTCGTCGAAAGCGAAGACTACGCCGACCGTATCACCGCCGAGCGTGTACGTCGCGTGATCAACGGCTACGCCTACGTCGGCACGCAGCGCGAGGAGCTGCTGCGCGACAAAGTGACCTGGAGCAAGCTGCAGAAGTCGGCCGACCTGCTCGAGCAAGTAGAGGCGATCAAACAGCGCGAGGGCTTTTCCGATCGCCCGGACCTGGCGCAGGTGCCGCCGGAGAAGCGGCGCTTCGACAAGGTCAACGTCAAGATGGACGATGGAGTTTTGCTGGTCGAAGGGGAAAAGAAGATTTCGAAACGCGTCGAGGGATTGGGCGGGGAATTCACTTACTGCACGCTGGGCGAGCCGATCGACGCGGAGAAAATCCTGTCGGGCGAACAACTGCCGGACTACTCCAGCCTCGCTGCCTGGCTGTTCTATACCGCGACCGGAGCCACGCTGGACAAATCACGAGTGAAGGAGAAGGAGTTCTTCATCGGCAGGGCGCAGGATCGCCACGTGTGGCTGATCTACAAGCCCGATCTGGTATTCCTGAAATCCCCCGAGGCGGCGCTTACGCTGTCCTTCGCCAAGGGACTGCGCGCAAAGCACAAGGACCGGCGGCACCTGGTGTTCGCTCCGGCCAAGTACCTCTCCAACAAGCAGTTGCTCGAATTCGGCGTCGAGTTCGCGCCCTTGCCGTTCGTACTGTACCGGGAGGCTTGATCATGTCGCGTGCACGCTTCGAGTTGGCGCGAACACAGTTTGACCAGGCGCTGGCGCGCCTCTCCGAAGCACTGCGGGAGAATGAGACGTCGTTCATGCGCGACGCTGTTATTCAGCGCTTCGAGTTCACCTACGAACTGGGCTGGAAGTGCATGTTCTATTGGCTGCGGGATAACGGAGAAAAGATTCCGGAGATGGTGCGCCCGGTGATTCAGGCGGCGTTCCGTGTGGGGCTGATCGGCGACGTCGATCTCTGGGAAAAAATCAAGGACTGTCGCGATGAAACCAGCCATACCTACGACGAGGCGAAAGCAATCGAAGTTGCGGCCTTCATAAGGCGCGACGCCGAAAGCGCTTTCGGGGCGCTCAGAACTAAACTCGGAACCTTGTAATGTCGCCGATGGCAGCGAAGAACGACGCGAATCCGTTTGGCATTGCGCCTTATTCTGCCGCGAAGCTGACACGGTTGTTCGAGTGCTTGCCGGGAATCGATCGAGTCTGGATCTACGGGTCCCGCGCACGCGGCGACCATCGCGAGGAATCGGACATCGATCTCGCCGTCGAGGCCGCCTCCGAAGAGGCGTACAGCGGCGCGTGGCGCGCAGTGGAAGCGCTGGAACTGGTCTATAGGGTGGATCTGGTTCATCTTCAGCGCGTGAGCGACACGGGATTTCGCTCGCGCATCGATCAGGACAAGAAGGTATTCTGGGAGCCGCGCAGCTATGCCACCGACGTGGCGGGGCTGGCCGGCACCGAGTTGAAACAGTTCCAGCGCGAAGTGCTGGCACAACTGGCTCGATACATTGAAGAGCTCGAGAAGCAGCGCGGCCAGGCGGAGAGAGCGGCGGAGGCATTGCGGGCGGCGGAGGTGGACGCGGACAAGGAGATGCTCGATTTCGCGCGCAAAACCTGGGATGCGATGCGGGAGCGTAAGCAGCTTCCACCGACTTTCGCCGGCCGGACTTATTCCAGCCGTTTTGACCCTGCGGCGCGGCCCATTCCCAACGTGTGCCTGAAGGTGCCGACGGGCGGGGGCAAGACATTGCTCGCGGCAGCCGCGGTCGCCCGCATGTTTTCGAGCTATTTCCGCCGCCATACGGGACTGGTTCTCTGGATCGTACCGAACGAGGCCATCTTCAGCCAGACGAAACGCACGCTGAACGACCGCGACCATCCGTACCGGCAAATGCTCAATGTGGCGGGCGCCGGGCGGGTCAAGATACTGGAAAAGGATTCGCCGCTTTCGCGGGCAGACGTGGAGTCGCACCTGTGCGTCATGCTCCTGATGCTTCAATCGGCGTCGCGCCAGTCGAAGGAAACGCTGCGCTTCTTCCGCGATCGCGGCAGCGTGCACGGGTTCTTCCCGCGCGAGGACGACCTCGACGCGCACTACCGGTTGCTGGGCGAAATTCCCAACCTCGACATCTATGGCGCCGATCCGCGTCTGAAAGGCGCGATCGTCAAGGATTCACTCGGAAACGTGATGCGCCTGGTGCGCCCCATGGTGATCATCGACGAGGGCCATCATGCCTATACCGAAACGGCGTTGAAGACCATCGACGGCTTCAATCCCTCCCTGGTACTGGAGCTGTCTGCGACGCCCCGCGTCGGAAAGAAAGGGGAACATGGCGCGAACATCCTCGTGGACGTTCGCGGCACCGACCTGGAACGCGCGGAAATGATCAAGCTCCCGATCAACGTCGAAGCGCGCCCCTGGAACGATTGGCAAAGCTGCCTGAACGCCAGCGTTTCCAAGCTGGACGAACTAGGGAAAGCAGCGCATCTCCTCGAAGCCGATACCGCGCGCTATATCCGGCCGATCCTGCTGGTGCAAGTCGAGCGAACCGGCGCAGACCAGCACGACAGCGGGTTCATTCATGCCGACGATGCGCGCAATCATTTGCTGCAATTGGGATTCCACGCGGATGAGATCGCCATCAAGACAGCGGACAGGGATGAGCTCAAGCAAGTTGAAAACATCAATTTGCTTTCCCCGGCCAACCGCGTGCGCGCGATCGTGACCAAGCAGGCGCTCTCGGAGGGGTGGGACTGCCCTTTCGCGTACGTGCTGTGTGCGCTCTCTGCGGGCCGTAATCCCGCGGCATTGACCCAATTGATCGGCCGGATTCTGCGGCAGCCCGATGTCGCGAAAACGGGCCGCAGTGCGCTCGACGAATGCTACGTGTTTTGTCACGACATCCAGACCGGCGCGGTGGTGACCCTTATCAAGTCGGGACTGGAGCAGGACGGTTTGGGCGATCTTGCCATCAGCGTCCGCTCCGGCAACGGAGAGGCCCCGAACGCGAATCTGCGCAAAGTGGAGCGCAACCCGAAGTTCGGCAAGCTGCGCATCTTCCTGCCGCGGGTGACCTGGAACGATGGCGGCATGCGGCGGGAACTCGCTTATGACAGCGATATCCTGGCGAAAGTACCCTGGCAGGCAATGGATGCGGCGGCGCTGGCAAATGACTGGGCGCCCGACTCGGCACCGGCCGGACAGCAGCGCCTGCGCATCGGGCTTGAGGTATTGGCGGGCGTCAGTCCGATTCTTCCACCTGATGAGGACAGCATTTCCGCGTCGCTCGACCGGGTTTCGATGGTGCGCGCCGTTCTCGATCTCGTGCCCAATGCATGGATCGTCTGGCAACTGATAGAGACGACCGTCAGGCGGCTCCAGAGGATAGGGTTTGCGGAGCAAGCCATAGCGCGCTCATCCAACAGCCTGATCGAACGTCTGAGGAGCGATCTGGAGCGGGAACGCGACCGCTTGGCAGAGCAGGTATTTACCGAGTTGGTTGAAGCGGGCAGGGTGGCGTTTTCCCTGCGCGCGGACGCCGCCGACTACGAGTTGCCGTCCTCGCTCGAAATCAACGTATCCGATTCGCCGCGCAACGCGCAGCGCCCGGACGGCCAGCCTATCGATAAGAGTCTTTTTCAGCCGTGCTTCGAGGCAATATTCGACAATCGACTGGAACTCGATGTCGCCTGCTATCTCGACAGCCAGGCGGCGCTCACTTGGTGGCACCGCAACGTTGCCAAAACCCAATACGGCCTGCAAGGGTGGAAAAGAAACAAGATCTATCCGGACTTCGTTTTCGCGAAAATGGAGGGCGAAGGGATGGCGAAAATCGTGGTGCTGGAGACCAAGGGACTGCACCTCAAGAACGAGGATTCGGCCTATAAGAAGGCGTTGCTCGATCGTTTGACTGAAATCTATATGGAAGGCAGCGGCATTCGAGTGGGTGAACTCGCGCTCGAAGGCACGAGCCGGCAGCAGGTGATTTGCGATCTTGTGTTCGACGATGCATGGCGAGGCGCGATTTCCAGCCGGCATTTTTCGTCATGACTACGGTTGTCCCGGCGGCCATCCTCGAAGCGATGCAAACGGTAGCGAAATGATACCTTTTAGGCTCGAAGCATCAACTCTTCTTGCCCTGCGCTGTTATGCCACCGTCACTTCTTTCGCCAGATACACATCCTGAACCGCATTGAGCAGCGCAACGGGCCGACCCGATCCGACAGCATTTGCTTTCCCATCAACACATCAGTATCGTTGTGTTATGATTCCTGCGTTCAGTGCCGAAACGGGCAATCTCCCGCCGGGGGAACATCCCGCCACATGGGAAGAAATCGTGGAGCGGTTCGGCTACACCGCGTGGCGCAGTAAGTTGCTCGACGGGCTGAAGGCCGCCTTGGAGTCCCTGCGCGCAGCGGGTTGTAAGAAGATCTACCTCGATGGAAGCTTTGTTACTGCGCAGGAGAGGCCCGGCGACTTTGACGCCTGCTGGGTAGGGGAGGGCGTCAACGGCGACCTTCTCGACGAGGAACTCCTCGTATTCGACGGCGGGCGAGCAACGCAAAAAGAAAAATATGGGGGCGAGTTATTCGTTGCGGAGTGGGCAGCCGATGAGACCGGCACTCCCTTCCGAACGTTCTTCCAGCAAGACCGGGATGGGAATCCCAAAGGCATCATCACTATCGACTTGACGGAGCTGCCATGATCACTAACGAGCGCCAGTATGCGATTACGAAGGCGCAAGCGGAGCGCTTCAAAGAGGCGCTCGCGAAGCCCGATGAACAAGGAAAGAAGCTGCACCCTAAGGTACGGAAGGCGATGAGCGAGGGATTACAGAGCCAACTCCAGGACCTGGAAACGGAAATCGCTGAATTTGAAAAACTGCGCGACGGGAAAGTCACGACCATCGTGGTGAATTCGATCGTTGACATCGCCGTAGCGCTCATTCAGTCGCGTATCGCGCGCAACTGGACGCAGAAACAACTCGGCGAGAGGCTCAATCTTCCGGAACAGCAAATCCAGCGCTACGAGAGCACTCGCTACAAGGGGGTGGCCGTGGAGCGTCTCCAGGAAGTGGCCGATGCGCTGAATGTTCGCGTGCAAGAGGTGGTTACAATCGAACAGCGGTAAACCTGGGGACTTGAGAGCAGGCGTCAGCGGAGATTTTCCGATGTCGACCGAGACCACCCGCCGTGTAACGATCGATGACGAATACCGGGCTCGTACGCGAGCTTCGGCGAACCTCTACGCGGAAGCTTGCACGGTGATTCCGGCAGGAATCACCCACGACTCGCGCTTCACGCTGCCTTATCCGATCTTCGTATCTCGCGCCGCAGGTCCCCGCAAGTGGGATGTCGACGGCAACGAGTACGTCGATTACTTCGGCGGCCACGGAGCATTGCTGCTCGGTCATTCGCACCCCGCCGTGGTCGAAGCGGTGCAGCGCCAGGCCGCACTCGGTACGCACTGGGGCGCCTCGCACACACTCGAAGTGCGCTGGGCGCAGTTGGTGCAGCGCCTGATCCCCTCGGCTGAGCGGGTTCGCTTCACGGCCTCGGGGACCGAAGCATCGCACCTGGCGTTGCGGCTCGCACGTGCGTACACCGGAAAACCGAAGATCCTGCGCTTCGTCGGCCACTTTCACGGCTGGCATGGCGAGGTCGTCGCGGGCGCGATGTCGCACTTCGATGGCTCGGTGCCCGCCGGCATTGCGCAGTCGCTGCTCGATCAGTCGATCGTGCTGCCGGCCGAAGATATTCCACGCATCGACGAAACGCTGCACACGCGCGATGACATCGCCGCGGTCATCTTCGAGCCCTCGGGCGCATCGTGGGGCCAGGTACCGCTGCCGCCCGGCTTCGGGAGGTCACCAGGCAACAGGGCATGGTGCTGATTTTCGACGAGGTGATCACCGGCTTTCGATGGTCGCGCAGACGCTGGACGCATTTCGCACGGCGGTGAGAAGGCTGAAATCGGAGGGCGATATCCGGAACGCCTAGCGATGGCGCCGGTCGTGGATCAGGGTTGCACGCATCCGGAATAAAGGCCCGGTCGCAGGTGTTTGCCTCGTTGCCGGCATGTCAAGCTGGCTAAGCCCATTCGCCACGACCAACTTTTTAAAGGAAAACCATGAAACGCACCACTCTTTTTGTCGCTCTGGCGTTCGCCAGTGCCTCGGCGTTCGCCTTCCACTGCCCGAAGGACATGAAGGCGATTGACGATGCGCTGCCGAAGGCGAAGCTGTCCGCGGCGCAGTTGGCCGAGGTAACGAAGCAGCGTGCCGACGGCGAGGCGCTGCACAAGGCCGGGAAGCACCAGGAATCGGTCGACATGCTCGCCAAGGCCATGAAAACTCTCGGGATCGGCGCCAAATAGCCGTCCGCGCAGCAAACAAAACGCCGCCCGCGGGTGGCGTTTTTCTTTGCGGGCGCACCCTGCGGCAGGAGTGGGGCAGGCGCGCGGCGCAACGTGAGTTCGACACTGTCACTCGGGCGTGATGCCGGCCTCGCGGACCACTTTCGTCCACTTGGAAATTTCGCCCTGCAGGTAGGCCGCAAAAACCATCGGGCTGCTGCCCACGGGCTCGTCGCCCTGCGTGGCGAGCCGGTCGCGCAGGTCCTTCGCCTTCAGCGCTGCGGCGGAGTCGGTCCAGATGCGCTCCACGATCGGCTGCGGCGTGCCTGGCGGCGCGAACAGGCCGAACCAGGCGTTCGTCTCGAATCCCTTGAAACCGGATTCGTCGAATGTGGGCAGGTCGGGGAAAGCCGACGAGCGCGCAAGGCCGGTGGTGGCCAGGGGCCGGATTTTGCCCGCCTTGACTTGCGCGAGCACGTTCGGAATGTGGTTCACGGAGAACGCGACGTCGCCGGACACCAATGCGAGAATCGCCGGCGGGCCCCCGTTGTAGAGAACGTGGGTGGGATTGAGGCCCGCGGCCTGCTTCAGCAGTTCGACAGCCAGGTGGGGAAACGTTCCCTTGCCGTTGCTCGCGTAGTTCACGCGATCGCCATTGGCCTTCAGATAGGCGAGAAACTCCTTCATGTTCTGCAAGGGCAGGCCCGAGTTGACAACCAGCACGAGCGGGCCCGCCGTGAGCTGGGTAATCGGCGCGAACTGCTGCACCGGATCGTAGGGGACCGTTCGATACAGGAGCGGTGCAAACACGTGCGTCGCGGCTCCGGCCAGCAATAGCGTGTAGCCGTCAGGCGTCGCACGCGCAACGGCGGCGGCGCCGATGGTGCCGCCCGCACCGGGCCGGTTCTCGACGATGACCCGCTTGCCCAGCGAGGCACGGAGCTTGTCGGCGATCAGCCGGCCGACGATGTCGACCACGCCGCCGGCGGGGTAGGGCACGACGATGGTGACGGGCTTGACCGGATACTCGTCCGCCAGCACGCCTTTGGCGAGCATGCACAGCGCCAACGCGCCGAACAGAAATTTCGCAAGTCTCATTGCTTTGCTCCCTCAGATCAGCATCGGCTGCTGCGGTTTGCGCCGCGCGGGCATGCGTGAGCGCAATGTGCCGCGCATGGACCATTCCTGGAGTTCGCGAACAAGACGTTCCCGCAATTCACGGTGCTCGCTGGCATGCCACAGGTTGCGCACCTCGCCGGCGTCGCTCTGCAGGTCGAACAGTTCGCCATCGGGCTCGCCGAGGTAGTAGACGAGCTTCCAGTCGCGGTCGCGCCGCATCACGATGTACTCGGCGCCGGTCTGTATGTGATCGCGCGCGAGCTCCGCGTAGACCGCATCCCTGGCGACAGGCTCGCCGCCCGATAGCGCGCGGAGCAATGAGCGCGCCTCCCAATTGGGAGGCACGCTTACGTCGGCGGCTTCGAGAATCGTCGGCGCGATATCCATCAACTGCACCAGGGCGTCGCTGGCAGCGCGCGGCGCGAGGCGTCCCGGCGACCAGAACACCAGGGGCACGCGCTCGACGCAGTCGTACATGGTCCATTTCTGGATATGCCCGTGATCGCCGAGCGCATCCGCATGGTCGGAGGTGAAGATCACCAGGGCATTGTCGAGGTAGCCTTTGCGGCCGAGCGCGTCGATGATCTGCCCGACTTTCTCGTCGATCATGGAAACGTTGGCCGCGTAATGGCGGCGCAGCCGCAACAGGGCGTGCGCGGAAGGCCGCTCCTGCCAGGCCACCGAGTCGTAGTTGTCGCGGATCATGTTCTGCCGCAGCGCGGCCTGCGAACGCGGCTGCTGCGCGAGTTCGGCTTCGGTCACGCGGGGCAGGGGGATGTCCGTCGCGGCGTAGCGCGCGAGATGGCGCGGCACCGGATCGTACGGCGGATGCGGACCAGGAAAGCCGATCTGCAGGAACAGCGGACTGGCCGACTTGCGTTCCTCCAGCCACCACACCGCATGGTCGCCGACAAACATGTCGGAGTGCATGTCCTCGTCGAGATCCCAGGCGAAGGCACCGAGCGCTTCGCGATACCCTTCGGGGTCCGCCGTGTGGCGCGTGTATCTGCTCGGCTTGACGAGCTTCCTCGCGTGCAGCGCCTTGTCCCACTCGTCGTAGAAGGCCCGGTCGCGTTCCTTCAGGAACAAGGGCCGGTCCTTGTTTTCGACTACGAAACGCTGGTGAAATCCGCCGAGCGCGTCGTACGGATTGATGTGCATCTTGCCGATGCTCGCGCAGTGATAGCCTGCGTCCGCAAGCCAACGCACCCAGTTGGGTTCCCAGGGCTGAAAATTGGTGAACACGCCACCTGCATGCGGGTACATGCCGGTGAACAGGCTGGCGCGCGAGCCCACGCACACGGGCGAGGTCACGAAGCAGTTGGTGTAAGCGGCGCCTTCGCGCACCAGCCGGTCGAGCGTCGGCGTATGCATCCACGGCGCGCCGAGCGCACTGATCGTGTCGGCCCGTTGCTGGTCGGTGATGATCAGGATGATGTTCGGTTTTGCGCTCATCGGCGTCAGCTCAGTCGTGTTGCTTGAGGAAATCGCGCAGGCCCGGCCATTCGCGCGGATCAGGAATCGCGCCAAGCCCGGGCTCCTCGGAAAGCGCGCAAGCGCCTTCGCGCAGACGCGCCAGCGGGCCGTAGAGCTCGGTGCGCAGCGGGTTGTCGTTGGCGTCCACCTCCAGCATTCCGTCGCCGCCGGCGGCAGCGAGCAGGTGCGCCGAGGCGAGCAGGCCGATGCCCCCGCCGAGGTAGTGCGGGCAATAGCGCAGGCCTGCCGCGAGAATCTTCTTTGCCACCGGCAGGCAGCCGGAAAATCCGCCCCATTTCGCCATGTCGGGCTGGACGACGCGCAGCACCCGCGAGGCGAGTGCAGCGTCGAACTGTTCCTCGCCGGCGACATTCTCGCCGGCGGCGAGCGCAATGTTCGTGGACCGCACAAGCGTCTGCCATTCGCTCCACGGACGGTCGGCGCGCAGCGGCTCCTCGAGCCACTTCAGGCCGAAGGCCTCGAGTCTTGGCGCCATCTCTACCGCGGCATCGAGCGACCAGGCTTGGTTGGCATCCACCATCAGGTCGACATCGCGGCCCAGCGTCGCGCGCAGCGCTTTCAGGTTAGCGAGGTCGCGCTCGGGGCCGAAGCCGATCTTCAGCTTGAAGGCGCGATAGCCCTCGTCGTGCCGGCGTGCGGCGAGCTTCTCGGGCTGGTCGGGATTGAGCCCGCTTGCGTAGACCGGAACACGCGGTGACGCGCCGCCGAGCAGCCGCCAGAGGGGCTGCTTTCTCTTGCGTGCCGCAAGGTCCCAGAGCGCGATGTCGACGCCCGCGATTGCCTGCGCGATGGGGCCGCGCTCGCCCGACTGGATCGCGAGTACCTCGGTGCGCGCCGTGAGCAGCCGGAAGGCGTCGGCCGGCGTCGCGAACTCGGCGCCTTCGACGAGCGGCGCGAGGACGCTCGCCACGAGCCTTGCGCGGTGCTCGGCGCCGACCGTAGGGAAGTTGCACCACGCCTCGCCCCAGCCGGCGACACCATCTCCGTCCTCGGCGCGCACCAGCAGCATCGGCCGGTCGTGCATCACGCCGAAGGAGGTGCGCACCGGCGTTTCGACCGGGTAGCGGAACACCAGGGGGCGCAGCGAACGGACGCGAAAACGCGTGCTCACGGTTTGAGGTCTATCTCGAGGTGCACGTAATCCCCGCGGTAGGTCACCTCGGCAAGGTAGACCACCGTGCCGTCGGGCGCGTTGAACACGCGGCGCACTTCGGCGACCGGCGAATTGACCGGGATCTTCAGGTGTTCGGCCACTTCCGTTTCAGCCGCAGCGACATTGAGCGTCTGGCGCGCGCGCGCGATCTTCAGCCCGGGCATGCCGGCGAGGATCGGGATGACGACCTCGCGCCGGAAGCGCTTCGGCGCGCGCCTGAACACCCGGTCATCCAAGTAGATCGAGATCACGCAGTACGGCGTGCCATCGCGAAAGTGCACGCGCCGCATGTAGAAATATTTCCCCGCCGCCTTGCCGTCCTTGTCGGTCAGCCTCGGCACCGCGTTCGATTCGACGATATTGAGCAGCTGCGGCTTGTCGCCGCGGTACATGTCGACCAGGTCCCTGAGCGTCGTCTCGACCCGCAGCCGACGCTCGGCGCCGGGCTGCGCCGTGACGAAGGTGCCTCGTCCCTGTTGCGCCGACAGAAGTCCCTCTCGCTCGAGCACGTCGACCGCCGTGCGCACCGTGACGCGCGCAACGTCGAACTCGCGCGTCAGCTCGTCGAGCGAGGGCAGGCGCTGCCCCGAGGGCCAGGCGCCGCGTGCGATGCGCCGCCGAAACAGGTCCACGAGCTGCACGTAGCGCGGAATCGGACTGTCGCCGAAGTAGCGGTGCATGGGGCGTGCGAGGCCTTTTGTGCTGGTCATTCTATTTATGGTACCTTTAGCCCACTGCGCCGGCAACCGACTTCTCCGGCCGGCATCCAGCGACAGTGAGTTCGAGCTTGCGGCGCGCCTTTTTCATCCTCGTACCATGGGCGACGATCGTCGTCCTCTGGTACGCGATCCATTACAGCGGACTGGTCAATCCCGCCCTGGTGCCGACGCCGCATTCGGTGGCGCTGCGGTTCTGGGAGCTCGCCGGCCAGCGCCTGCCGCGCGATATCTGGATGTCGACGCAGCGCGTGTTTCTTGGCGTTACCTTGGGCATCCTGCTCGCCGTGCCGGTGGCCTTCGTGCTCGGCTGGTACCGCGAGGTGCGTGGCTTTATCGATCCACTGCTCAACTTCTTCCGCGCGCTGCCGCCGATCGCGCTGATCCCGCTGGTGATCGTCTACTTCGGCATCGGAGAAACGGCCAAGGTGGTGATCCTCTTTTACGCCTCGTTCTTCTCCGGTGTGATCGTGATGTACGAGGGCATCGCGCAGATCAGCCCGATTTACGTGCGCGTCGCGCGCACTCTGGGCGCGAGGGACTTCGAGATTTTCCTCAAGGTGATCGTGCCGCTTACCGTGCCCCACATGCTCACCGCGCTGCGCGTGGCGCTGGGCGTCGCCTGGGCGACGCTGGTCGCGTCCGAGCTGATCGCGGCGCAGCAGGGGCTGGGCTCGCTGATCCAGAACGCCGCGTCGTTCTTCCAGCTTGACATCATCTACGTCGGCATCATCTGCATTGGTTTCATCGCTCTGGCGATGGACCTGGGACTGCGCGCCGTGGCGCGGCAGCTCGTGGCCTGGCAGGAGCGCATCGCATGAGCGCGCCGGCCGGAAACAAGGACCGAATCGCGTTCGACCGGGTCTCGGTCGAGTTTCAGACCGCGGCCGGACCGCTGCGGGTGGTGGACGACGTTTCCTACCAGATCGGCGACGGCGAGTTCGTCGCGGTGATCGGCCCGTCGGGCTGCGGCAAGACCACGATGATGAACATCGTCGCCGGTTTCGTAGAACCGAGTTCGGGAGCCGTGCTGCTCGACGGCAGGCCGGTAGCGGGGCCGGGACCCGATCGTGGCGTAATCTTTCAGGAGTACGGCGTGTTTCCCTGGCTGACGGTAAAACAGAACATCGCATTCGGCCTCAAGCTGCGCGCGAACCGCGTGCCGCAGGGCGAGCGCGAGGAAATCTGTGCACGCTACATGCGCCTCATGGGCCTGGCCGATTTCGCGGACGCATGGCCGAAGACGCTTTCGGGCGGCATGCGCCAGCGCCTCGCGATCGCGCGCGCCTATTCGGTCAGACCAGAATTTCTGCTGATGGACGAGCCTTTCGGCGCGCTCGACGCGCAGACGCGCAGCGCCATGCAGGACCTGCTGCTCGAAGTGCTGCAAGCCGAAGGCAAGACGGTGATGTTGATCACTCATTCGGTCGAGGAGGCCGTGTACCTCTCCAACCGGATCATCGTCATGACGGCGCGGCCGACGCGCATCCGCGAAATCATCGAGGTGCCGTTCGGCTACCCACGCGAGGAATCGCTGCACGAGAAACCCGAGTTCGGCGAGCTCAGATCGCACGTTCGCGAGCTGGTGATGAAGGAGTACGCCGTGCAGGCGCGGCAGAGGACACGCATGTCCGATTGACCCACAAGGAGGAGACCATGAGCATGAATCGTAGAAAGTTTCTGCAAGGAACCGGCGCGGCGCTCGGCCTGTCGGCGGCGGGCGCCCCGGCGATCGCGCAGGGGCGCACCAAGGTGAAGGTGGGCTACCTGCACACTCTCGCCGTGGACGGCCAGATCTGGACCGGCATGAACCGCGGCAGCTTTGCCAAGGAGGGCGTCGACCTCGACATGGTGCAGTTCACCACGGGGCTCGAGCTGTTCCAGGCGATGATCGGCGGCAGCATTGACATGCTCGCGACCGGCGCGGTGATTTCGAATTTCCCGGCGCGTGGGCAGGGCAAGGCGTTCCTGATCAACAACGTCGAATTCGCGACGGCGCAGCTCTGGGTACGCGAAGACATGGGAATCAAGAGCTTCGCCGATCTCAAGGGCAAGACGATCTCCACCACCACGGGAACGACGGCGCACGTGTTTCTCGACAGCGCGCTGCGGGCGAACAAGCTTGACCCGACGAAGGACGTCGAGATCATCAATCAGCGCATGGCCGAGGCGGTGACCTCGTTCATTTCCGGCGCGGTCCCGGCGGTGGCGCTGTGGGTGCCGTTCAACATCACGGTGCGCAGCAAGGTGCCGGGCGCGAAGATGCTGGTGGACGCCTCGGCGTACTATCCGCAGGCGGCGATCGTGGGCGGGTGGGCGACGCACGCCGACTACTACGCGAAGAACCGCGACGTGATCCCGCGCATCATCCGCGGCTGGGTCGACGCCAACGACTACATCATCAAGAACCCGGATGCGGTGCTCGAGATGCTGCAGAAAAACTACTACCAGCAGGTGCCGGTCACCGACCTGAAGGAACAGTACAAGGCGCAGAAGATGTTCCTGTCGGGCGAGTGGCGCAAGATGTACGCGGACGGTACGGTGACCAAATGGCTGCAGCAGGTGACGGACTTCTTCGTGCGTTTCGGCGGCATCCAGAACGCCGTGCCCGCATCGACGTACTTCGACACCAAGCCTTACCTCGACACCGTCAAGGGCTGAAGCCTGGCGGACCGGGTTGGACGCGTTCGATTACATCGTCGTCGGGGCCGGTTCAGCGGGCTGCGTGCTCGCCAATCGGCTCTCGGTCGACCCGAATTTGCGGGTGCTATTGCTCGAAGCGGGCGGGTCGGACCGCAACTTCTGGATCCACCTGCCCGTCGGCTACTTCAAGACCATCTACGACACGCGATTTTCGCGCCTGTTCGATACCGAGCCCTGCGAGGGCAGCGCGGGGCGCAACATCATCTGGCCACGCGGCCGGGTCATTGGTGGTTCGTCGTCGATCAACGGGCTGATCTTCATTCGCGGACAGCACGAGGACTTCGACGACTGGGCGCGGCTCGGGGCCGCGGGCTGGAGCTACCGCGAAGTGCTGCCCCACTTCCGCCGCCTCGAGTGCTACGAGGGCGGCGAAAGCGAATACCACGGCGCACGGGGCGAACTCGGTGTTTCGAACCTCCGCAACGACCACCCTTACTGCGATGCCTGGGTCGAAGCGGGGACCCAGTACGGGCTGCCGCGCAATGCCGATTTCAATGGCGCGAGCACCTTCGGCGTGGGCGCGTACCAGCTGAGCATCAAGGGCGGGTGGCGCTCGAGCGCCGCGGTGGCTTTCCTGCGCCCGGCGCGCAGCCGCCCGAATCTCAGACTGCGTTCCGGTGCGCACGTTACGCGCGTGTTGTTCGAGAAGGGCGTGGCGGTCGGAGTCGAATGGCTCGAGCGCCGAGCGCGCCGCCAGGCGCGCGCCGAGCGCGAGGTGATCCTCGCTGCGGGCGCGATCCAGTCGCCGCAGATCCTTCAGCTCTCGGGTGTCGGGTCCGCGAAACTGCTCGAGTCGCACGGCATCACCGTGCGCGCCGATTCCCCCGGCGTGGGCGAGAACCTCCAGGACCATTACCAGGCGCGCACCATCTTGCGCCTGAAGAAGCGCATGTCTCTGAACGACGACGTAAGGAATCCCCTCAAGCTCGCCGCAATGGGACTGCAGTGGCTGCTGCGGAATTCCGGGCCGCTTACGGTCGGCGCGGGGCAGGTGGGCGGCGCCGCCTGCACCGAGCATGCGAAGAACGGCCGCCCGGACGTGCAGTTCAACGTCATGCCGCTGTCGGTAGACAAGCCGGGCGACCCGTTGCACGACTATTCCGGCTTCACCGCCGCAGCATGGCAATGCACGCCCGCGTCGCGCGGCAGCGTGCGCATCCGCTCGGGCGATCCGCTTGCCGCGCCGCGCATCGAAACCAACTACCTGGCCGAGGAGATCGACCGCAGGGCGCTGGTCGCCGGCGTGAAGATCCTGCGCGAGATCTACCGGCAGCCTGCGTTCCGCGACCTGTGGGACGTCGAAGTCATGCCGGGTCCCCGGGCGGGCGACGAGCGCAGCATCCTCGATTTCGCACGCGCTCAGGGAGGCACCGTGTTCCACGCCTGCGGCACTTGCCGTATCGGCAACGACGCGAGCGCGGTGGTCGACCCGCAGCTGCGCGTCAGAGGCGTCGAGCGGATGCGCGTGATCGACGCGTCGGTGATGCCGACAGTGACCTCAGCGAACATCAATGCCGCCTCGCTGATGATCGGAGAAAAGGGCGCCGATCTGGTGCTGCGCGGCGTGAGCTGATTGGAGAAAGCATGTACGAGTACGGAAATCTGATTGCGGGCAACTGGGTCAAGGGCGAGGGCGGTGCGTTCGAGACGCGCAATCCCGCGCGCCCGGGCGAGGTGATCGGCCGCTATGTCGCCGCCTCCGCCGAACAGGTTGCGGCGGCGGTCGCCGCAGCGCGCGAGGCGCAGCGTGCGTGGCGCAGCGTTCCCTCGGTCGAGCGCGGCGCGACCTTCGGCAAATTCATCGCCGCACTGGAGGCGAAGGCCGAGGACTTGGCGCGCTCCATCACGCTCGAACAGGGCAAGCCTTTGGCGGAATCGCGCGGCGAGGTGGCGAAGTCCTGCGCCGAAGCGCGTTTCATGATGGGCGAGGCGGCGCGCGGCCACAGCCAGGTGTTGCCCTCGGCGCGCCCGGGCATCCGCAACATGGTGCTGCGCAGGCCGCGCGGCGTGATCGCGGCGATCACCCCCTGGAACTTCCCGATCCTCACGCCGATGCGCAAGATCTCGCCGGCGCTGGTTTTCGGCAACGCGATCGTGCTCAAGCCGTCAGAATTCACGCCTTCGACCGCCTGTCTCATCGCCGACGCGGCGCGCGGCATCGTGCCCGACGGACTGCTGCAAATCGTGAACGGCGGCGGCCCGGTGGGCGCGGCGCTGGTCTCCTCGCCCGGCGTGGAGGGCGTGACCTTCACGGGCTCGGCGGCCACCGGCAAGCGCATCTACGCGCTTGCCGCGCAGAATCTGGCGGAGATCTCGCTCGAGCTCGGCGGCAAGAACGCGGCCGTTGTGAACGACACGGCCGACCTCGGCGCCTGCCTCGACCAGATCATGGCCGCGGCCTTCATGTGCGCCGGGCAGCGCTGCACGGCGGTGAGCCGCGTGATTGTACACCGCAAAATGCTTTCGAACGTGAATGACGGCCTGGTCGAGCGCGCGAAGAGGATCGTCCTCGGCGACGGCATGGACCCAGCGACCACGATGGGGCCTCTCACCAACGAAGCGCAGCGCGCGCGCGTCGTGCAGATGGTGGAGGCGGGGGCGAAGGAGGGCGCAGAAGTTCTTCTCGGCGGCCGGGCCGCGCAAGTGAAAGGGCTGGAGACAGGCTATTTCTACCCGCCGACCGTGCTAGGTAAGGTGGCACCCACGACACGCGTCGCGCGCGAGGAGATCTTCGGTCCGGTGATCTCGGTGCTCGCCTACGACAGCTTGGACGAGGCGATTTCGATCCTGAACGGCGTCGAGTATGGACTCACCTCAGCGCTCTTCTCCAACGACAACACGGTGATTCAGCGCTTCGTCGACGAGAGCGAGAGCGGCATGATTCACGTCAATCACGGCACCATTCCAGACAACCACATGCCCTTCGGCGGCGTGAAGGCGTCGGGCGTGGGCGCGTATTCGGTGGGCGCCTCGGCGGCGAACTTCTACACCACTGAGCACTCGGTGTACGTGAAGTACCGGTAACGCCCCGGGCTGCGCGAGCGGACTCGCCGTTCCTGCAACCCGCGGCGCGGTCGGGGCGTGGCGGCTCCGGGATTGCGGAGCGCCGTGCAGCGCTCTTGGCGCCCAGATATAGAGATAGGAAACCTCATACCACCCGCTCGCGCCTACGACCCCGGTGCCTCGCAAATTGCGTTTGCGCCGGGTCGGTTGTCGAGCGATCTGGTTTGTCATGGGCTGTCCTCCGGGCGATCGGGGTACGCGCAATCCGGGAGACCGCTTCGAACACTGCGTGCGCAAGTTGACCACGCTCGCGCTCGATCGCAGGATGGCCGCTCTCCCGCAAACCCGCCGTCTGTAGCCTGCCTTCGGGCCGGCAGATAGGTTGTTGGTAAGATTCCCTATTCGAGCCAACAACTCAGGAGGTCATCATGGCTGTCAATCAGGTTAGGCGGTTCATCATTCTCCCCACCCGCGGCTTCGTGGCGACCGAAACCACGGGCGATGAGGCGCTGAATGCACTCTACAAACTGCAGAACCCCGGCGTGATGGCCTTCACACGCGTCGCCGTGTCATTCGGCGAGCGTGCCTCCACGCCATTCAAGGTCAAGGTGCTTGCGTCGCTCCATGAGAACGGTCCCAAACTCGTCGAAATGACCGAGACCGAAGCCTTCGCCATGCGCATGAACAGTCCCGGGCTGCGCGTCGTGCCGGAGGTTCGCTATCAAATCGCCAGGGCGCCCCGCGTTGCCGTCACCGCCGGCAAGAAAGCTTTTCCGAGCGCCACTCTCGGCAAGCTCAAACTTTCGATCGTGACGAAGGCAGGCGGCGCGCCGGTTTCCGATGTCCATGTGATCGCATTCACCAATTTCGCGAAGCGCATCGGCGCGGAGGGACATACCAACTCGAAAGGACAAGTTTCTCTCTCGCTCCCGTTGACGACCAAGAAGCTGGAGCGGGTCTACTGTTACGCAGAGCACACGGCCTGGCCGACAATCCTGGCAGGCCTGCAAGTCAGCACCAAACCTGTCGCGCTGCCGAATATCAACCTCAATTTTGCGGACAGCCGCGTCAAGGCCTGCGCGCCCTTCGACCCCGAAGACGGCAAGGCCGTCAAAGTGGGTGTGCTCGATACCGGCGTGGGCCCGCATGACGCCTTGGTCGTCGCCAAGGGCGTGTGCGCGGTATTCGGTGACGCCGATCAGGACTTCACCGACAGCCACGGCCACGGGACGCACGTGGCGGGCGTGATCGCGGCGAAGGCCGCCAACTTCATCGGCATCGCGCCTGCCGTCACTTTGCATGCCTACCGCGTGTTCCCTCGCGCTCCCGGTGCTGGCGCATCCAATTTCGACATCGGCAATGCCATTGATCTTGCTGTCGCGGATGGTTGCGATTTGCTCAATCTGAGCTTGGGCGGCGGGCCGATGGACGCGGTGACGGACGAGGCCATCAAGGCGGCGCGCGCCCGAGGAACCGTTTGCGTCATCGCCGCGGGCAACGATGGCGGGCCGGTTGCCAACCCCGGACGCCACCCGCTCGCCATCTGCATCTCTGCCATGGGCTACAAGGGCGCGTGGCCCGCAGGAGCGACTCAAAACGACGACCTGACCCAACCGCTGGGTAAGGACAAGACCTACATCGCGGCGTTTTCCAACACCGGCCCTGAAATTGACCTGACGGGCTCGGGTTGCGGGATAATATCCACCTATCCACAGAACCGCTTTGCGGTCATGGATGGCACCTCGATGGCTTGTCCGTGCGCCACCGGCGCGATTGCACGGCGCCTGGCAAAGGCCGCGGCGATCGTCGGCGCCCCGCGCGACGCCGCCCGAGCAGACCAGATCCTGCAGCTCGCCTACGCGGATGCCAAAGATCTTGGCTTCCCCCCATCGAGGCAAGGAGCCGGATTGCGCACCTGACACGAGGAATGTGAATGCCCCGGTTTGTGTTTCGCAAGAAAAGCGGAGAAACGAATCGGCCTGTGAAAGAACTGGCCGAGCACGCCGCCGCACTCGGCGCCAAGGTGCTTTCACAAACCGGGACCATGCTTTACATCGAGGGCAGCGAGGAATTGTTCCAACAACTGATCGCCGCAGCGCCCGAGTACGTGAGCTCGCCGGAGGTCAAGCTGGAACTGCCCAAGCCGCCGCGGGTATCCGTCAAGAAGGGACCGTGAGGCAAATGCTGCAGCAATGCCGGGGCGCTTCGTAACGCGCACGTTGCGGCAATGCTTGCTTTGCCCGCTCCCCGCATGCCGGGTACGACTACCAGCCGACGTAGCGAACGAGAGGTGCTCGTAGCAATCCGGAATGTGCTTGCACAGCAGCGGCATCCGCTGGCGCACCCAGCATTGCTCGGAAGCGCCGATTTGAAACTGACGTAGCGGGTACCGGTGGCGCCGTCGCTCGCCACGGGGCAGTGCTGCTACGATGGCACGCTGATGGTCAACCCGATCAAGGAGGTGCAGACCGTGCCAATCACCGGCAAATGGATCTTTACGGCAGCCATGGACGTCGACCCGGACAAGGAAGCCATCTTCAACCAGGTCTACGATGAAGAGCATATTCCGATTATCTCGAAGGTGCCAGGTGTGATTTCCGTGACCCGGCTCAAGCTCGACACGCTGCGAATGGCGATGGGCGGTGAGACGAAGACCATGGACCCGCAGGGTGCCCCGCGCTACGCCGCGGTCTATGAGCTCGAGAGCCCGGAGGTGTTGACCAGTCCCGCGTGGGCAAAGGCGGTCGATGAAGGGCGTTGGGCAACGCAGGTCCGGCCCTACACTCGCAACCGCCATCACACCCTGCACAAGGTGATGTGAGCAAGCGCATATTTCTCGGCATGCTGCCCCCGTCTTCGAACGCGGCGCTGGAGCCGCTCACCAGTGCGATGCTTGCCGGACTGCCCGAAGTATCGGCGCACTTCGGCCGTTTCAAAGTCACCGGGATTTCACTCGACCCGGGCGCGCTCGGGCAATTCGACGAAGTGAAGGTGCTGGAGGCCGCGCGGCTGCTCGCTGGCGCCAGGGTCGGCGTGATCGCCTGGAACGGCACTTCCGCCGGCTGGCTCGGGTTCGACGCGGACGAGCGGCTGTGCGCGCGCATCACGGCGGACACCGGCATCCCCGCGACCACCTCGACGCGCCGGGCTTCGAGGGTGCGAAGTGCGTGTGCAGCCCGCCGCCGCGCGACCAGGCGAACCAGCAGGTGATCTGGGACGCGCCTTCCGCTGCTGTTCTCCGCAGGCGTCCTTGGCGGGCGCATCGATATCACCGCCTTTGTGGCGTTGACCTCGACAAATCCGGCGAAGCTCTACGGGCTGTATCCGCGCAAGGGCACGATCGCGATTGGCTCGGATGCCGATCTCGTGATCTGGGACCAGGGCCGCGAGATCACGATCCGCAACGACATGCTGCATCACCGCGTCGACTACACGCCCTACGAAGGGCTCAAGCTCGCCGCCTGGCCACAGATCACGCTCTCGCGCGGCGAGGTCGTGTGGAATGGAAGCAGGCCGCAAGGCCGGCCCGGGCGCGGGCAATTCCTCGCGTGCGCGCTGCCCGATGCCACGCGGCGCGTGAAGCATTGTTCCATCGCTTAGACTCCGCCCTATCACATGACTCAGACAAGCCAACATAAAGGGATCACCGTGAATTTCGCCATCCTGGTAATCGCAGCGGCGCTGTGCGGGATCTCCTCATCCGCGCCGGCCCAGCCTCTGCCGAAGGACTATCCGAACAAGCCGATCCGCGTGGTCGTGCCCTCGCCGCCGGGCGGCCCGCCGGACCTAATCATGCGGATGCTGGTCCCGAAGTTGAGCGCCGGCCTCGGCCAGCCGCTGGTGCTCGACAATCGCGCGGGGGCCGGAGGCATCGTCGGCACCGCGTTCGTGGCGAAATCGCCGCCGGACGGTTACACGTGGCTTTTCACGACAGCGTCGCACACCAACACGCCGCCGTTCAACAAGAACGTGCCCTTCGACCCGGTGCGCGATTTCTCGCACGTGTCGCTGGTGGCGCAGAACTTCGGCCAGGCGCTCATCGTCCCGCCCGCTTTCCCCGCCAAGAACGTGCAGGAACTCATTGCGCTTGCGCGCCAGCAGCCCGGCAAGCTCAACTACGGCTCGGCGGGCGTCGGCACGGCGAGCCACATACCGGCCGAGGTGATGAAGTCGATGACCGGCACGGACATCCTCGGTGTTCAGTACCGGGGTGTGGCAGAGGTGATGACCGACGTCATGACTGGACGCATCGAAATGTTCTTCGTAGGGACCCAGATTGCGCTGCCGCTGGTGCAGACCGGTAAGGTGCGCGCGCTCGCGCTCACCGGAGCGAAGCGCTGGAAGGGGATGCCCGAGGTGCCTACCATGCAGGAGGCGGGCTTCAAGGATTACAACATCATCAACTGGTTCGGCCTGTGGCTGCCGGCCGGAGCCTCGCCGGAACTCGTCGCGCGGCTGTATGCCGAGACGGTGAAGGCGCTGGCCGATCCGGAGATTCAGCGGCAGTTCGATGTTCAGGGCCTCGAAGCCGTCGGGTCGAAGCCGGATGACTTCGCCCGGTTCGTCGCGAAGGAGTCGGCGTTCATGATCGAGGTCGCGCGAAAGATTGACGCCGCGCCCAAGTGAACGGGGTTACGCTCGTCCCGCTTTCCCGACAGACGCAATCAGAGAAGGAACCAGGATATGGCCGAAGTGAAAGTGTTCTACGACAAAACCGGCAACACGCTTACAGTCTGGTTTGCGGATCCGGGTCAGGAACATGTTTCGGAGGAAGCAGGCGACGAAGTCATCCTGATTAAGGACCGTTCGGGTAGGGTAATCGGTTTTGAGAAGCTGAACTTCGCAGTGAATACTCCCGATCAGATTCGTCTCTCATTCGAATCTGCGCCAGCCTGAAATGGCGCTACGAAGAGTGCTGACGCCCGCGAATCAGACTATCGCGCGTGCTTAAAATCACACCGAGCCAGCTGACAAAAGTCTGGTTCGGGTAAGCTTGAATTCCCGCTTCGCTACGGAAAGCAGCGTCTCGCACCCGTTACGCCAGCGCCTCTCGCACGAAGTCGAGGCGGTCCTGCCCGAAGAACATCTGCTTGCCCACAAAGCACGTAGGCGCGCCGAACACACCGCGCGCGACCGCTTCATCGGTGTTGGCGATGAGCTTTGCCTTGACCTCCGGGTCGCCTACGAGCGCCGTGAATGCCGCTGCTTCGAAGCCTGACTGTTGCAGCGTTGCCGCAAGCACGGCCGGGTCGCCCAGATTGCACGGCGCCTCCCACATTGCCCGAAACATGACTTCGAGGTACCGCAGCAAAGCTTCGGGCTGCCGCATCTGATATCCGACGGCGCCGCGCATCATCGTGAGCGTATTGATCGGAAAATGGGGATTGAACGCGAAGCTCACGCCGTAACGGCGCGCCCAGCGACCGATATCCTCCGTCATCCACCTGCCTTTCGCTGGCACCGTCACCGGACTGGTGTTGCCGGTGGCCTTGAATACGCCGCCGAGCAGCATCGGGCGCCAGACGATCCCGGCGCCGCATGCCGCGGCAATCTTCGGTAACTGCGTGTACGCGAGGTACGAAGTGGGGCTGCCGACGTCGAAGAAGAATTCGATCTGTTTGCTCACGGGTTCCTCACCAGGTTTCCATCCAGGGGCGCAGGTCGAGTTCGTGCGTCCAGGCGCTTCGATGCTGGCGGTGAAGCTGCCAGTAGTTCTCCGCAATAGCATCGGGGCTCAGGATGCCGTCCCGCGCCTTCAACGCATAGCGTTCGGGGAAGTTCTCTGCGATGAACGGCGTGTCGATCGCGCCGTCGATCACGACGTGCGCTACGTGAATGCCCTTTGGCCCGAGCTCGCGCGCCATGCTCTGCGCCAACGCACGCAGCGCATGCTTGGCCCCGGCAAAAGCGCAGAAACCGGCCGATCCGCGCATGCTTGCCGTCGCGCCGGTGAACAGGATCGTGCCGCGACCGCGCGGCAACATGACTTTGGCAACCTCGCGCCCCACCAGGAAGCCTGCCAGGGCACCCATCTCCCACACCTTGCGATACACCCGCTCCGTCGTCTCGGCGATGCCAAAGCGGACATTGCCGCCGATGTTGAAGACCGCCACATCGATGGGCGCCACATCGCGCTCGATGCCTGCTACAAGCGCGGTGACTTCCTCTTGCTTGCGCGCGTCCGAGCCGAAGGCGTGGGCCACGCCTCCTTCGGCACGGATCCGTTCCACCAGCGGCGCCAGCTTATCGGCGTTGCGGCGCGTCACGCAGGCGATGTAGCCTTCGCGTGCAAAGCGCCGGGCGATGGCGCCGCCGGTCGCATCGCCTGCGCCGACCACGAATACGGACTTCTTGTCATTCACGGTTTGTCTCCAGAAACCTGGTCAAATCCTGCGCTCAGCCGCGATACCGCGCAAGTCCATCTCGTACTCCAGCCTCGCGATCGGCGGACGGCCTTGAAATACCAAATCAGGCCAGCGGACGCAGCCCATTGGCGTGGAAAGTCGCTTGCGATCATGTCGCAATTACTGTATATGTGCACAGTAATCGTTCGTGCGCGTTAGTTTGTTTTTGAGCTATGAGGGAGTGCCCATGTCGGCGCACCGATTCGGAGGTCTCTGGACTGAGCGCAAGTTGGCCGCGTTGCGCGAATACCTTAAGCAGTACCAGGTCATCTTCACCCGAAATGAGGCCGCCAGGAGCTTTCAGACAGTCTATGTCGACGCGTTCGCGGGAACTGGCGAGCGCGGGAGCCGGCAGGAGGAGGAAACCGAATCTCTGTTTGGGTACGGTGAGGAAGCCAGACAGTTTCAGACGGGGAGCGCGCAGATCGCGCTGTCGCCGGAGCACAAATTTCATCGCTACGTGTTCATCGACAGCAAAGCCACGCATGTGGCCGCGTTGCAGAATCTTATCGAGGTTGAATTTCCAGAGTTGAAGGAACGGTCGGAGATCGTTCTGGAAGACGCCAATACGTGGCTGCAGAAGTGGTGTGCTGGCCAAGACTGGCGATTGCAGCGCGCCGTAGTCTTCCTGGACCCCTACGGCATGAGCGTCGAATGGCGCACGATCGAGGCCATCGCAAAGACAAAGGCGATCGATCTTTGGGTCCTGTTCCCATTCGCGATCGGCGCCAACCGGATGATGCCGAAGGATGTCCTTCCCGAGACCCCTTGGGCGTTCCGACTTACGAGCGTCTTCGGCACGGTCGACTGGATCAAACGTTGCTACCGCAAGAGCTCGGATACGGATCTGTTCGGTGCAACCCGGAACTCGATAACAAAGATCGCCGGCGCCGACGAGATCTTGGAGTTTTTTCTCGAGCGTCTGCGTCTCGTATTTCCGCACGTGGTCGAGAAACCCCTGGTTCTCTACAATTCCAACAGGACCCCGATGTACGCGCTTTGCTTCGCGGCGGGGAATCCGAAGGGCGGCAAGACAGCGGTTAAGATTGCTTCGTACCTGACGAGCAAACGATAACGCGATCACATTGAACCCAGGGAGTTTCTGCGCACCGACGATGGCGACGAAATCAAATATCGAATGGACTGAAATGACCTGGAATCCCGTTACCGGGTGCACCAAGGTCAGCCAAGGTTGCAAACACTGCTACGCGGAGCGCATGGCCAAGCGCCTCACCGCGATGGGCGCAGTTCGCTATCGCAATGGCTTCAGCGTCACGCTTCACCCCGACCTCGTCGACATGCCGCGCGGCTGGCGGCAACCACGCGTGGTGTTCGTCAATTCCATGAGTGACCTGTTTCACGATGACGTTCCCCTGGCTTACATCCAGCGCGTATTCGCCACGATGCGCGATTGCCCGCACCACACCTTCCAAGTGCTCACCAAACGCAGCGAGCGGCTGGCCGAATTGGCCCAATACCTTCCTTGGTCGCGTAACATCTGGATGGGCGTGAGCGTCGAGGACGCGCGAGTCATGCAGCGAGTGACGCATCTGCAGACGGTTCCGGCCTCGGTGAGATTTCTTTCACTCGAACCGCTGATTGGCCCGCTCGACGATCTGCCGCTCGACGGTATTCATTGGGCAATTGTCGGCGGCGAGTCCGGGCCGAAGGCTCGCCCGATGCGCAAGGCGTGGGTGGAGTCGATTTTCCGCCAGTGTCGCGTGGCTCACGTGCGGTTCTTCTTCAAGCAGTGGGGCGGGGTGCGTAAGGACCTCACCGGCCGCGAGTTAAATGGCCGGACGTATGACGAGATGCCTTGGGAACTTCAGATTCAACCTGTCTGATTATTGCGATTTCGATTTAGGCGAACACCAGGCGCTCGACGGCAACTGCCGCCAGAGTTTTTCATGCGTGCCCTACGAGGGTGATTACTCGCGCCTTCTGCGAGCAAATCTTGGCGCCTGGTTTGCCCGGCGCAACCGCTATTTCTTCAATACAAGAATTTGAATAATAATGCTGCGATCAGGAGTCACTAATGACCAAACGACGTTTCGCAAGCGTATGGCAAGCAATCGAAAGCAATCCACACGAAGCCGCAAACCTGCGTGCGCGCGCTGATCTGATGATCGCATTGCAGGAACACGGGCGACGCCGCTCAATGACGCAGGCCGAAGCAGCCCGCCTGCTGCACATCACCCAGCCGCGGGTTTCGGACTTGATGCGCGGGAAGATCGAGTTGTTCTCGATCGACACATTGGTGGAACTGCTTGGGCGTGCGGGCGCGAGCGTCAAGCTGAGCGTGCAGTTTAGACGCGCAGCTTGACTGCGCGGACGCCACGCAATTGAGCGATCCGGTTTTTGCGCAGTCCTTCTGGTACGCGAGCGCGCCCGCCGCGCCGGTGACGCACGCACTCGAAGGCGAAGTGACGGCTGATGTTGCGATCATCGGCGCGGGTTACACCGGTCTGTCCCGCGCGCTGCATCTCGCTGGCAAAAGCGGGCAGCCCGCAATACCTTCAGAACAGGGCAACACGAGCTTCAGAACGGAGATGGAGCGCTTTCGCGGCGCGAGTTCAGATTCCATTGCCGGCTTTGCTTACTCGCGTGCGGCCGGCGGTGGAGTGAAAAAGAAGTCCCCGCCCGTGAGCGTGCTGAACTCGACCGGCACCTGCGCACCCTTTGATTCCTCCACCACGGCCTCGCGCACGCGTTTGAACACCTGCTCCAGGGGCAAGCCGGGAGCGCGCATGTACTGCGCGAGATATTTTGCGTAGAGCCCGCGGCCGGCACCGCCGTCGCTCGCGAGCCGCCCGGGCTCGGTGGCGAACGCGACCAGGGTTCCGCTTGCCGGTTGTACGGGCGCCAGCCCCATGATCGATCTTCCGCGGGTCACGATCGCGGGCTTGTAGAGGGGATTGTCGCGGCAGGCGTCGAGAACCACGATGTTGAGCCGGTTTCCGGTCTCGCGCAGCCGCTCGACGAGCTCGTTTGCGTCCACGGCGCGCTCTCGCACATCACGCTCGCGGAAGACGCCGGCCCCGACCGGGATCAGGTAGTTGTGCCCGTCGATCTGCACGCCATGCCCCGCGAAATAGAAGAAGCTCACTGCCTTGCGCCGCCGCAATTCGTCCTCGAACTCGCGGATGGCGCGCCGCATCGCGACGTGGTCGGCGTCCTCGAGAACGGTTACACCGAAGCCGAGCGTCCTGAGCGTAACCGCGATCTCCCTCGCGTCGCTTACGGGGTTCCGCAGCACCGCCTCCGGCGCGGAATACGCGGCGTTGCCGATGACCAGCGCAACGCGACCCTCCGGCTGTGAAAGCGCGGGCTTGCCCGAGGCGAGGAGCAACACCGCCGCCACGATGCCGAGGGCCCGCATCATCGCTCTTCAACCCTTACGTACTCGACCAGTTTCGATTGCCCGAACAAGGATTGGGCGAACTCCGCGCGGTTCATGGGTACTTGGAGGCGGTATTCGCCGAGCTGCTTGGGCCCGCCGACGATCGTTGCGCCTGCCTCTAGGAGGAGCGCGCGGATGCCCGATTCCTTCGCCTCTGGATTGAAGGCGACGACAAGAACGACTACCCCGCGAGCCGGTGCCGCGGAGCGCGTGGCTGCTGTGTCGCTTCGCTCACCCGCGAGCATGGCGACGACGAGGCCCTGAATCACGATCAGCAGCGTAGCGAGCGCCGCGGCGGGCTTGAGCGCTGGCCCGCCCAGCCAGGCGAAGAATCCGCGCTTACGCCGGTTTCCCCGGATGCGCTCGATGATCACATCGGCCGAGGGCAGGTCCCGAAGTGGAGGCGCTGCCTCGATCACCCTTTCGCACACCGCCTCGTACCACGAAAGTCGCGCTCGCAGTGCCGGATCGGCCGCAAGTCGCGCCTCCACGCGGGCGCGCGCAGCGGCGTCGAGCTCGCCCGCGGCGTAGGCGAAGATCTCGTCGTCGAACGCGCGAGGATCGGGCGTCTCAGGCATGGGTCATCCCGGAGCACTGCGCGACGCAGGCGGCGAGCGAGCGCAGCGCGATGCTCGTGCGGCTCTTCACCGTTCCGAGTGGCACGTCAAGGAGCCTTGCGACCTCCTGTTCCTTCAGCTCCTGGCCGAAGATGCGTAGCGACAGAACCTCCCGGTGCAATGCGCTGAGTCTTTGCAGGCATTGCTCGATGCATTGCTTCGCCCGCGCGAGCTCGAGAAGTTTCTCCGGCCCGGGCTCGGGCGCGATCGTCTCGGGCGTAGCGTCGATATTGTCCTCGGGATCTGGATTGGGCGAGACGAACACGGATCTCTTCTTCACTTCGGCGTCGATGTGATCGGCGATCCGGTGCCGCGCGATGCCGCGCAGCCACGAACCCGCGCTGCCTTCTCCGCGGTACGAGGACGCGGACTGCCAGGCACGCAGAAACGTCTCCTGAACGATCTCGCGCGCATCGGGATCGGCCATGCCGCTTGCGCGAGCAAGCCTTCCGACCACCCCTTTGTAGCGCTCGTAGAGGACCCTCATCGCAGGTTCGTCCCCGAGCGCCAAGCGCCCGACCAGTTCGACGTCCGACTCCTCTGCCTGCACATCTCCTCCGGATAAGTCGCCCGAAGCGTGAAAAGGTTCACACACGAGCAAGCCTACGCCGATTTTATTCAGATTCCGTCACAACGCTTCACCGATCGCCCGAACCTTCATTTCGACCGCGTCGACTTCCGGGTTTCGCACGAACGCTCGGCCCCCCACTCCGGCGCCGGCCGTGCAAACGCGAAGGAGAGTCGAAGTGAATACGAGGGCGATGATCCTGAAACGAATTCCGGGCTACGTTCGGCTGATCAGGGTATCGGTACTCGGTGCTGCGGTGATCGGGCTGTCAGGAATCGCAGTTTGCGCCGGCGCGGTCTCATGAACCGACCGCGCCAGCTTCGTCTGTCTTTAATGCGTCAAGAAGCCATTTGAGCTTGAGCTTTTTGCCGATCGCGTGGCGGTGCGACTTCATCTCCTTCAGCACGGTTTCGAGCTCCGCGGCGGTCGGCTTGAGCGGGCGCAGCGCAGCGACCAGCGGCGGGATAATCTTTTCGCGAAAGAATCGGCCGTTTTTCTGATACAGCGCCACGCCGATCCCGCCGAGACCAACGATCGAGGCCACGCCGAACGCTACCAGGAAGACCGCGGGAAAGCGCTGGGCAATCTCCGACGCGATCCACAATAGCACAAACAAACCTAGAATCGCGAGCGCCGTCGGGCCGTCAAAATGTGATGCTCTGAATCGCTCTTCCACTCTCGGTGATAGCAACTCGAACGGTTCTCTGATCAGCACTTGCCGAACCTGCGGCGCGAGATTGCCAAACGCGCTGCTGATCTCCCGCTCCACAGCGAGCCGTGTGGCGTGCGCCTGCGCCCAGTTCGGGAATGTCAGCGGCGCCAACTGCTGCGGCGCGAGCTTTTCCTTGTGCAGTTCCCTGTAGTTCTCGGGTCTGGCATTCAGGTCGATATCGCACGCCGTGCAGGTTCGGATATGGCCGGCAAGCTCTCCCTCACCAAAGGATATGTAGTAAACGTGGCCCGCAAGACCAATGCGCGTGACTTCGAATGTCCGAAGATCACGGCAGATCGGGCAGAAGTCGGCCACATAGCCGAGCCAGGTCGTAACTCGCTTTTTGCCCCAAACAATGAACATTGGCCCCCCTTTAAAGCGAACAATCGGTCAAATCGAGTGAAAAATCGACGACAGCCCTGACCCTCCCATGCTTTGTAGCGCTCGTAGAGGACTTTCATCGCCAGCTCGTCACCGAGCGCCACGCGCCCGACCAGTTCGACGTCCGACGCCTCTGCCTGTACATCTCCTCCGGATAAGTCGGCCGTACCGCGAAAAAGGTTCACGGCCGCGACCTCGGGACAATTCTATGTGAATTGCGTCACACAACGTCGCCGATTGGATGAACCTTCGTTCCGTCCTGGCCGACCTTCGGCATACGCGCGGACTCGGGGCTCTCGCCCCGGCGCCCGTCGCGTAAACGCGAAGGAGAGTCGAAATGAACACGAAGGCACGAATTCAGAAGGACATTGCGGTCGGCGTCCGGTTGATCGGGGCGTCCGTACTCGGCGCTGCCCTGATCGGGCTGTCAGGAAACGGATTTGCCGGAGCCCCCGAGTGCAAGGCCGCCGCGCCCCGACCCGGCGTGTCGAAGGCCGATGAAAAGCGTGCGATCCGGGCGGCGGCCCGGCCTGCGATCGCGACGCAAAAGTTGATGCGCAATCCCTGGGAGCGCATCCCGCTCAAGGTCGAGTTGGCGACGTTCCGCTCCGGGGTGAGCAACGAGGAGTTGCCTTACTTCTACTGGTGAGTTCCGGCCGACCGACCGATCGCTGGACTGGAAGGGGTGCGCTTGCAACCGTGCCGCCCTTTCTTAATTACGCCTCGCACGTGCCGGCCTTGCGTATGCGGCGGAGGTAGCCTAAGTTGCGGTCAGACAGCCGCGTGATCTGGCGCTGTGGTGGCGAATGACTGCCACGTGTTTTCGGGGGAGGTGGCCATGCGCAACAAACTGCGCGATGCGTTGATCTTGCTCCTGGCCGCATTCTGCGTTGCGGCCTTCGCGGGTGAGATCGAATGGAAGAACCACTTTGATGCGGGTAAGACCGCCTTCCAGGGGGGCGACTTCAGAACCGCAGCCGCGCGGTTTCAAAGCGCTCTGCACGAGGCTGAGCAGTTCAGCGAGCGCAACGTTTTGTCCACGCTTTTGTGGCTAGCGGAGGCGCTCCGCCTGCAAGGCCGCTACGCGGAGGCCGAGCCGCTGTTTCGACGTGCGCTCGCAATCCGGGAAAAAGCGCTCGGCGCCGCGCACCCGGATGTTGCGACTACGCTCAACAGCCTCGCGCTGCTCTATTACAATCAAGGCCGCTACGCCGACGCCGAGCCGCTGTTTCGACGCACGCTCGCGATTCGGGAAAAAGCGCTCGGCGCCGAGCACCCGGATGTAGCGCGGTCGCTCAACAATCTCGCGGAGCTTTTTCGAGCGCAAGAGCGCTACGCCGACGCCGAGCCGCTGTATCGACGCTCGCTCGTGGTCCGGGAAAAAGCGCTCGGCGCCGAGCACCCCGATGTTGCGATCGCGCTCAACAACCTCGCACTGCTCTACGACAATCAAGGCCGCTACGCCGAGGCCGAGCCGCTGTATCGGCGCTCACTCGCGATCCGGGAAAAAGCGCGCGGCCCCGAGCACCCGGATGTTGCGCTTTCGCTCAACAACCTCGCGGAGCTCTATCGACTGCAAGGCCGTTACGCCGAGGCCGAGCCGCTGTATCGACGCGCAATCGCGATCCGGGAAAAAACGCTTGGCCCCGAGCACCCTGATGTCGCGCTCAGCCGCTACGCCGAGGCCGAGCCGCTGTATCGGCGCTCGCTCGCGATTCGGGAAAAAGCGCTTGGCCCCGAGCACCCGGATGTCGCGCTCGGGCTCAACAACCTCGCTGGGCTCTATGACAATCAAGGCCGCTACGCTGTAAGCGGCCACTTGGTTTGACATTTTTCGTCACTTGGTTTGAACCCGGTAAAAACCGGGTTTTCGACCCTTTTTGACCGGCTGTTAGGGCAGTTTAAGGCGCGCTGGGAAGCGGCGGGCGGGTCGAGATTCGCGACCGCGCACACGCGATTTGCACCCCACGCTTGCATGCCGCGTCGAGGTCGGCGCGAGCCGCGTCGATGCGGCCGAGGCTTGCATTCACGACGCCTCGATTGGAGAGTGCGATCGCGTTGGTCGGCTGCATCGTGAGCACGGAGTCAAACTCGGCGACCGCGCGCTCCGCCTCGCCACTCTGCATGAAGAGCACTCCACGATTGAGACGCGTAACCGACAGCTGCGGCGCCTGATCGAACGCGGTCTGGCAATCTCGCCAGGCACCCGCGGTGTCCATCAGAATAATCCGCACGCCGCACCTGGCCGCA
>JACPYS010000029.1 GCA_016195915.1 Betaproteobacteria bacterium
ACCGCGCGGCGCGAGGTCAACGCGTGGCAACGCCGACGCAACGCCGAGGGGCGCACCATCGACTGGACGTTTACGCGCCAAGACGCGGATCGAAAGCTCGGTCAACATTATGTTTCGTAATTAACGTGTTTCGGTACTAGCCAGATGGAAGAGAACCACGCGCGGGGCGCGACCCATTGACGACGCCGCGAAGGCGTTCTTCCACATCCTTCTGCACACCGCGGTGCGAAAGGATATAGAAGCTGTTTAGTTTGATTGCGTCGATGGTGATAAGCGCCACATCAGCCGCACTTAGCCGTGCCGTCTGCATGCCGCGCAACAGATTCGGATCGCGAACGGGTCTGGCTTGCCCCGCGTTCTTAAGTGCTGCGGGTCGATTACGTTCGGAATCGACAATCCCGGTATTCACGAACGATGGACACACCACGGAGACTCCTATAGGAGCTTTCTTCAGACCCAGTTCGTGAAACAGGCACTCTGACAGCGTCACCACCGCGTG
This sequence comes from Betaproteobacteria bacterium, assembly GCA_016195915.1. Taxonomy (GTDB): domain Bacteria; phylum Pseudomonadota; class Gammaproteobacteria; order Burkholderiales; family SG8-39; genus JADGRQ01. The sequence continues at coordinate 500 of JACPYS010000029.1, forward strand.
CTTGGTGGCGCAATATGCGCCGGCTCCCGGAATCGACACCAGACCCGCAGCTGATGAAGTATTGACGACATGGCCCGGTAGCGCCTGGACAAGCATGCGTGGCACAAAGGACCGTATTCCGTGCACGACGCCCATGAGGTTTACACCGAGGATCCATTTCCAGTCTTCGAGCGTGGACTCCCAGCACCGGCCGCCTACGGCCACACCGGCATTGTTGAACAGCACGCCCACCTCACCGAACTCGGCGTAGGCATGCTCTGCCAATGCCTCCACCGAGTCTGCTTCCGACACGTCGGTTCTGACACGGCACACGGGAATAGACTCAGGCAGCAGCGCCGCAGTTACAGCGATCGCCTCCTCGTCAATGTCAGCCAGCACCAGACGCATGCCTTCAGCGGCACAACGGATCGCCAATTCGCGCCCGATTCCGCTGCCCGCGCCCGTCACCACTGCCGTTCTGCCCTTAAGTTGCTGCATCAGGTAGTCCCCTTGGCGATCTAGAGCTGTAACGCCAGCCGGGTACCCTGCGCAATGGCGCGTTGGGCATCGAGGCCGGAAGCGCTCTCCGCCCCACCAATCAAAGTCGCGGCAATGTCGTGCTTGCGCAAGTCATCGAATAGTTCGCGACGTGCCTCCTGACCCGCGCACAGCACCACGGTGTTGGCATCGATTAATCGCGGCTCTCCGCCAACGAGCACGTGCACGCCGAGGTCGTCGATGTACTGGTAGTCCACGCCGGCGAGCATTTGCACACCACGCCGTACCAACGCGGCACGTCGTATCCAGCCGGTGGTGCGGGCAAGATCCTTTCCGATCTTTCCGGTCTTGCGCTGGAGCAGAACCACCTGACGCGACGCATGCGCCGGCGCGGCCTGCAGATTCAACCCACCTCGGCGGGTAAGCGTTGCGTCGATTCCCCATTCGCACTGGAAGGATTCCAGATCGTGGTGGCCGGGATCGGTAAGGAACTCCGCAACATCGAATCCGACGCCTCCGGCACCGATAATCGCAACCTTGTCACCCGCTTGTCGGCGACCGCTTAGGACGTCGATATAGCTGACGACCATTGCATGATCAACACCGCGCAGAGAAGGAACGCGCGGCCGGGTTCCCGTCGCCACTACGACGTGCGCGAAGCCCACAAGATCGGCGACATCGGGTGTCTCGTTCAGTCGCACGCGCACCCCTGTCTGTTGCAACCGCCGGCGGAAGTAGCGAAGGGTTTCGGCATACTCCTCCTTCCCCGGTACATGGGCCGCCAGACGGAACTGGCCACCAATGGCGTCACCACCTTCGAAAAGCGTGATCTCGTGTCCCCGTTGGGCCGCAGTCACTGCGCAGGCCAGGCCGCCCGGACCAGCACCCACTACCGCGACCTTTCGCGGACTTGAGGTGGGAAATAGCCGCACGAGCGTCTCGTGGCATGCGAACGGGTTGACCAGACACGACACGACTTCTTGACGAAACACGCTATCCAAACAGGCCTGATTGCATGCGATGCAGGTATTGATATCGTCCGCGCGTCCCTCCCGCGCCTTAAGGACGAAGTCCGGGTCGGCCAGAAACGGGCGCGCGAGTGCAACCAGATCCGCATCGCCACGCGCCAGAACGGCCTCGGCGAGTTCGGGCGAATTGATCCTATTGCTTGCGACTACTGGCAGGTCGACGGCCTCACGCAACCGCCGGGTGATCCAGGTAAAGCCAGCGCTCGGCACGATGGCAGCAATGGTTGGCACGCGGGCCTCGTGCCAACCGAAGGTCGAGCTAATCATATGAGCGCCTGCGTCCTTCAAGGCGCGAGCCATCGCCACGGTCTCCTCCCAACTGCTTCCGTCCACGACCAAGTCTGCGAGAGACAGCCGGAAGCTGACCACCGCACCCGTGCCCAGAGCTCTGCTCGTACGGCGCACGATCTCCAGGCCGAAGCGCGAGCGGTTTTCGAAACCCCCGCCCCAGCGGTCCTGACGACGGTTGGTCCTGGGAGCCAGGAAGGCGTCTATCAGATAGCCGCCCGAGCCGATGAACTCCACCCCGTCATAGCCGGCATGCTTGGCCAGGCGGGCACAACCCACATGGTCCTCGATGGTACGTTCGATGTCGTCCTCGTCCAGCGCCCGCGGGATCACCGGGCACAAGGGCGTAGGCTGCGCCGAGGGCGCCACTGCGAGGGCATGCCGGGCATAGCCGCCGGCATGCAGGATCTGCAGCAGAATGGCACCGCCCTCGCGATGCACGGCGTTGGTGATCACCCGGTGCTCTTCGGCCTGTTCGCTGCTGCCGAAGATCCCCAGCCCTTCGATTGCAGCACCTTCCCGGTTCGGGGCAAAGCCTCCGGTGACGATTAAACCGACACCTGCACGCGCGCGCGCACCGTAAAACGCGGCCATGCGCGTGGCACCATCTGGCACTTCCTCAAGACCGGTATGCATGGCGCCCATCACCAAGCGGTTGCCTAGCACTAGAGGGCCGAGGTCGAGCGGCGTGAATAGCTTCGGGTACGTCACCGTTTACTCTACATCGCGGGGAACGTCGCCCATGGCGCTTACCCCAGGAAACTCTTCACCAGGCCAGGGTCGGTGAGGAGGTCGGAGCCGCTGCCCTCGAGGACGATCCTGCCGCCTTGCATGACCAGGGCAAAATCGGCCACCGTTAATGCGCTGAGCGCGGCCTGCTCGACCAGCAGTACGGCTACGCCGCCGTTTGCCAAATCACGCAAGACAGCGAGGATGTTCTTGGCCACCTTGGGCGCCAACCCGAGGGACGGCTCGTCCAGCATCAGAAGCTTGGGCTGCATCATCAATCCCCGCGAAATAGCGAGCATTTGCTGTTCGCCGCCGGACAAGGCACCGGCGAAAACGCGGCGGCGGTCGCGCAGCACTGGAAAGCGCAGATATTCGCGCTCCAGTGATTCGGCGCGCGCCGATCTAGTTAGCCCCCGTAACTGCTGCGCGCCTATCAGCAGGTTCTCCTCCACCGACAGATGGGGAATCACCTGCCGGCCTTGCGGGACATGCACCAGCCCGGAACGTGCCACCAGATGCGGCGCCATCGCGTCGATTCGCTTCCCATTGAAGTGAATTTCTCCGCTGCCGAGTGGGAGAAGACAAGACAAGGTACGCAGCAAGGTCGTCTTGCCGGCGCCGTTGGCGCCGATCACCGCCACCAGCGAGCCCGGGGCGACGGACACGCTGACGCCGCCGAGAACCAAGCTGCCGCCGATGCTGACATGGATGCCGCGCGCCTCGATCATGCCGTCTCCACGCCCAGATACGCCTCGACCACGACCGGATTTGCACGCACCGCGTCGGGTGCGCCGAACGCGATCTTCTGACCATAGTCGAGGACGGTAATCTCGTCGGCCACCGACATCACGAATGGCATGTCGTGCTCGACCAGCAGAATTGTTACGCCAGCCTCCCGCAATCTGCCGATTCCCGCGGCAATCAGCCGCGACTCTTCCTCGTTGATGCCTGCAATCGGCTCGTCGAGCAGCATCAACTGCGGCTGCCCCGCCAATGCACGCGCCAGCTCGGCCAGCTTGCGATGGCCATAGGACAGGTCGCCTGGAGAGACGTCGGCGAAGCCTTCAATTCCGAGGAAGCCGAGCAGCGCCCGGGCGCGGGCGCGCTGTTCCGACTCGAATGGTCGGCCGCACAGCCAGCTGACGAAAGCCTTGACAACACCGCCCCTGTCAGGCACTCCGAGCATCACGTTCTCGATGACGCTCAGACCGCCGATCAGCTGCAGATTCTGAAAGGTGCGCGCCAGGCCCAGGCGCGCGCGTCGATGCGCCGGCCATTGCGTGATGTCGTGTTCCGCGAGGCGGATCACGCCGCTGTCTGCACGGTACAGTCCGCATATGGTATTGATGAGAGTGGATTTTCCGGCGCCGTTCGGGCCGATAAGCGCATGTACCGTCCCGGCGCGCACCGTCATCGACACGTCGCTCAGCGCCGCCAGGCCAAAATACGATTTGCTCACCTGCTGCAATTGCAGAAGTGGCTCGCCGCGCGCGACCGCAATGAGAGGAAGATTGACGATGTCGCCGACACCCGGTGCGCCCGGCCCGGCTTCATTCCGCCTCAGACTCGCCGGGCGCTTGCGCCGCACAAGCGCGCCCAGACCGGACAAGCCATCGGGTAGGAACACCATCACCGCCAGCAGCAGCGCGCCAAAGATGAAGTTCGAATAGGTATAGAGGTCAGCGATGGCCTGATTCATGGCGACCAAAAACACCGCGCCAAGCACTGGTCCATAGCGATGCCCAAGTCCGCCGACGACCACCACGATTAACATCGCGAGGCTTCGGTCAAGATTGAAGGCATCGCTGCTCACATATCCGCTCTGGTGCGCGAACAGCGCGCCGGCCAGACCGGCCAGCATCGCTGAGACGACGAACGCGCCCACGCGCCAGGCTGCCGCGTTGATCCCTACAGTAGCGGCGAAGCTTTCGCTCTCCGAGATGGTGCGCAGCACGCGGCCGGAGCGGGACTGCATTACAAAATCGCTTGTGATCTGGACGGCCAGGAACAGCGCTGCCGCGGTCCAGAGGAAGTTTCTGGCTGCGCTTCGCGGGTCACCCCAGTTCAGGGGCGGAACGCCGACCAGGCCCATCGAACCGCCGGTGAAGCCGGTCCAGCGCTGCGCCAGAATGCCGACGATGAAGCCGAAGGCGAGCGTCACCATCGCCAGGTAATGGGTCCGTGCGCGCAGCGCGATCGAGCCGACGACCAGCCCCGCCAACCCGCTCATGATGACTCCGAGCATGACGCTGGCGGCCAACGGCCATCCCAGCCGCAACGACAGCAGCGCCGAGCCGTACGCCGACACGGCGAAGAAGCCGGCCTGCCCGAGCGAGATCTGACCCGACAGGCCGAGCAGGATGTTGAGGCCGATTCCCGCGATTGCCAGGATCGCGACCTCCTGGGCCAGATTGACATAATAGGGATTGGGCGATGCCCACGGTAGCAGCGCCAGCAGAACGGCTACCAACAGGTACCACCAGGGCCTCAGCGCCTGATTAGCGAACATCTGTCTTGCGCTCCCCGAACAGCCCCATCGGGCGGACGATCAGAAACAGCAGCACGATAATGAAGGGATAGAGGTCGCCAAACGTGGAGTCGACGTAGTTGCTGAGCGATTCGATTACGCCGAAGGCGATGCCGCCGATGAGCAGGCCGGCGGGGTTGGTGAAGCCGCCGATGCTGATGGCGGCGAAGGCTTTCAGAAGAAACAACATCCCCATGTGGGACTGAATGGAGGAGAGCGGTCCAACCAGGAGCCCTGCCGCCCCGGTCAGCAATGCCATCACCACGTAGGACCACATCACGGTGCGCTTGACGTCTATGCCCAAGAGCATCGCCGTGTGCCGGTCAAACGACACCGCCGCCACGCGCCTGCCCCAGTCAGACCGGTACAGAAGGACATACATGGTTCCGGCCAGCACCAGCGCGGCAGCGCCGATGGCGAGCTCTTCGAGAAAGACGCCGGCGCCGAACAGGCTGACCAATTGCTTTTCGCCGCTGGAGAACAGCGGCGGTGAGTAATAGCGCGACTTGCCCCAGGCAAGCGCAATCACGTTCTGCAGCATCATGCCGAAGCCGAGCGTGCTGAGTATCCAGCCCAGATGCGCCGCGCCCGCCTTGGACCGCGATATGATCCGCCTGACTGCAAACCGCTCGATCAGCATGCCAAGCGCCGCCATGCAGATCGCCACCCCGATGACCACGGCGATCAGCGGCATGCCCGCCAGCATTCCTGCCATGCCGAGGAACGCGGCCAGGGCCAGAAAATCGCCCTGGCCGAAGTTCAGCGCTCGACTTGTCGCATAGGTCAGGAACAGGCCCATCGCCAGCAGCGTATACACACTGCCGAGCGCAATTCCCGATAGCAGTACTTGCACCAGATCCGTGGCAATCACGGCGATTCCAGAAGTGTGCCGCGCGGGCGGCCTGCGAACATGGCAGCCTCTCTAGACTGGGTGCCGGCAGGGACTAGTTGTCGAGCTTCACCACACGGCCGCCGCGCCAAACGCCCATGAACACTTGGCTCGGGTCGACGCACTCGTGATCTGTGGCCGAGAACGGCTTTGCCGGAATGCCCGAGACGGCTGCGAAGCCCTCGGTCGACTCGAGCGCGTCGCGGATTCTGGCCGCATTTGCGCCGGCGCGGTCGATCGCGCCGAGCATGATGCGCATGGCGTCGTAGCCTAACGCCGCCACCACCGGCCAGCGGTACTTGTCACCCAGGGCTCGCGTCATCATCTCGTCAAAACCCTTCGCTTTCGCGTTGTTCAGATCCAATGCCTGCGCCATCACGGCGCCTTCGATTGCGTCCTTGCCGATGACATTGACGGTCATCTTCGAGGACAAGCCCCACGATGCGGCGACCGCGGGTTTGTAGTCCACTTTTTGAAACGCGCGGTATATGAGCTCCGGACTATCGTGATAGACGAGCAGCAGTTCGACTCCTGCGTTCTTCAGTTTGAGTATCTGCGGCGTCATGTCCGTCACGGTAGGCGCACCGCTCTCGACTGCGACCAGCTGCACATTGCGCTGCGCCATGCCCTTCTGGATTTCGGCCAGCGCAAACATGCCGTAGCCGCTGGTGGTGTGAATGAGTCCGATCTTCTTGTAGCGCTTGATCGCCCAGTCGAGCACGGCGTCGATCATGTGGTTTTCCACCATGGAGCATCGAAACACGTAACTCGGCTTCTGCGCGATGAAGCGGGCCGTGATGTCAGTCGCCGTCGAGGGGCCGATCAGCACCGGTATCTGCGCCTGCTGCAAAATCGGGCTGAATGCCACTACGCTCGCGGCATTCACCGTGCCGATCACCGCCGACACACGATCATTCGAGATCAGCCGCTGCACCAGCGAGACCGCGCGCTGCGGATTCGCCTCGTCGTTGTAGGTCACGATCTCGACCTCATGCTTGGGGCGCGCCGCCTTGTATTCGCGCAATGCCGCTTCGATACCTTGCAGGTAGGATTCGCCGAAATCGACAATCGCCGGCGGGCCGCTCAAGGCCTGTACGACGCCGACCTTCACATTTTCCGCCACCGCCTGGGCCGACAGGGCGAGTATGGCAATACCAATTACCCATCCAATTCCGCGTTTCACGTTCATTTGCTCCTCCATGGTTTTTGGGGATTCGAACGCCAGAAATGTTCCTTGGGTGTGAAGCCCGCTTCCCAGGGACGCTTTGGCATACTTTGGCTCACCGCTCTAAAAACTTCTTGGCAGTCCAAAACTTTCGGCAATGTAGTTCTTGGCCATCTCATCCGAGATGGGCGAGAACATCATCTGCTTGTAGTCGCGGAAATGCCGCTGCATGTCGTACTCCATGGCAAAACCGTAGCCACCGAGGATTTCCATGCCGTGGCGCGCGGCGAGTTCCGAGGCGCGGCAGGCGGCAATCTTCGCCATTGCGACTTCGACGTTGTACGGGCGGCCGTTGTCGGCAAGCCAGGCACAGCGGTAGATCAGGTTGCGCGACAGCTGAATTTCGATGGCAATATCGGCGAGATAGTGCTGAAGGATCTGGAACGCGCCAATCGGGCGGCCGAAGGCGTGCCGCTCCTTCGCGTATGCCAGCGCGTAGTCGAACGCGGCCTGTGCCAAACCCAGCGAGAACATGGACGTCGCGATCCGCTCGGGGTTGAGCGTATTCAGCAGCTGATACCAGCCGTTGTTCTCCGTGCCGAGCAGGTTCTCGACCGGCACCGCCACGTCGTCAAAGAACACCGCATTGGTGCCGCACCCGTGAATGCCAAGCTTGGGAATTGGCTTTACCGTAACGCCCGGTGCACGGGCATCGATGATGAGCGCGGACAGGCCCTTCTTGCGCGGCGCAGCGGGATCGGTGATGACGACCGTCGTCATATAGTCGGCGACATGCGCGGCTGTGATCCACTGCTTCGACCCGTTGACGACGTACCGGTCCCCCTTGCGAACCGCGGTGGTTCGAATGGCTCCGAGTATGTCCGTTCCGCCGCCGGGTTCACTCATGGCGAGCGACCATTTCTCTTCGCCGCCCGCGATCCGCGGCAGGTGCCGTTCGCGCAGCAGCGGCGTGCCCAGGTCGAGTATCGGCCGTGCGCCAAAAGCCAGACCGCCGCCGACGCAAAAGGCCGCGGCGACCGACTTCTTGGAGATCTCCTCGAGGACGATCGAAAACTCGATCATGCCCAGGCCCTGGCCGCCATACTCTTCCGGGACCGTCAATCCCTGGGTGCCCAAGGCAGCGAATTTTCCGAGCATGTCCTCGGGAAGGAAGTTGCAGTTCTCATCTACCCAGCGCACATATTCCGGCGTCAGCTCCTTGTCGCAGAAGCGCCGGTAGGTGTCCCGGATCATCTCCTGTTCTGGCGTGAAATCTAAGTCCATGGCTTTTGTCCGTCAGGGCTGCTGGTTGAATTTGGGTGCGCGCTTCTCGATGAAGGCATTCACACCCTCCTGCACGTCCGGCGTTGCAAGGAGATAGACAACCGCCCCGCGTTCGAGCGACATTGCCACCTCGTCGCTCGCACCCGCAGTCTCGGCGATGACGCCGCGAGCCACCCGGACCGCTGCCTGCGACTTGGCGGCGATCTCGGTCGCTGCCAAATCTGCCTGCGCATACAGTTCGTCGGCGGTGGAAAACACACGGTTCACCAAGCCGGCGCGCTGCGCCTCGCTGGCGCTCACAATCTCGGCGCGATAGATCATTTCGCGCGCGCGCCGCGCGCCCACAGCCCGTGGCAGGCGCGTGAGCCCGCCCCAGCCGGGGAGCAGGCCAATCGCGATTTCCGTGAGGCCGAACTTCGCGGCTTCGGCCGCGTAGATGAAGTCGCACATCAGCGCCAATTCGGTCCCTCCTGCCAGGCACCAACCATCCACGGCGGCGATTACCGGTTTGCCAAGCATGGTGAACAGGTTTTGAATCGCCTGCCCCCGATGAATGGAGAACCACTCGCCTTTGGCCGGATTCATGCCCTCGAAGCCGCGAATGTCGCCGCCGCTGCAGAACACCTTGCCGGCGCCGCGCAGCACGAGGCATCGGATCGAGATATCGTCCTTCGCGCTCGCCAATGCGTCGATCAGTTCGAGCTGCATCTTGTCGTCGAGGGCGTTGCGCATTGCCGGATTCGACAGCGAGAGCCACAACACCTCGCCGTCCGCACCCTTGCGCTCGACGAGCAGGCGCTGATATTGCGGTTCAGCCATGACTTCCACGCTGCTTCGATGGACGCCACTTCGGCAGTACGATGCCGTCGTCGCGGGTGTGGAATACCACTTCGAGGGCCATGCCGTTGCGCAGTTCATTTGGTTCGGAATCAACGATGTTCGAAATCATGCGCGGCCCTTCCGGCAGGTCCACCATGGCAAGTACAAAGGGCAGGTCTTCGACAAAGGCGGCCGGCACGCCATAGGTGTTGACGGCGAAGGCGGCGAGCGTCGCGATGCCCTGCGCCTGACGCCAGTCGCTGCGTTCGCTGCCGCACTCGGTGCAGAAGAGGTACGGCGGGTGATCCACGTGTCCGCAGTCGGCACAGGTTTTGAGCAGTAGCCGGCCCTCGCGCGCCCCGTCCCAGAACGCCTGCGACCACGGCATGGGTTGCGGCACCGGCTTGATGAAGTCGGCATCGGTCAATCCGAGCCGCTGTTTGAGGGTTTCTCGGGTGTTCATGTGTCGTCCCTTCGTCTAGTGTTGGCGCTGCCGCTTACCCTGGAATCTGGTTTCCCAGAACGGAGAAATGAATGTCCATGAAAGCGCCGCCGCCGCAGTTCTCGATAGCGAAGCGGGCGCCCTCCACCTGGGCGGCCCCGGCCTTGCCCTGCAGTTGGCGGATGGTTTCGACGAGCACCGAGAAACCGACGCCGGTGCCCGTATGGCCGAAACCCAGCGCTTCACCGTTGGTCGTCGTCGGATAGCGACCACCGGGTGAGGTCTCGCCTGCGGCGACTAAAGCTCCCGACTGACCCGGCTCGACGATGCCGAGCGCATCCATCAACATCAGCAGGATCACCGGATAAGAGCCGTATAGCTCGAACAGGTCGAGGTCACCGGGACCGATGCCGGAGTCGTGGATCGCTTTGCGGGCCACCGGGGCAAAGAATTCGTGCATCTTGCCTTGGTCGCGCCACTTGGAGTGCACGATGCTGCGGTGGCTGTAGTCCGAACCCTCGCCGAGCAGATAGACCGGCCGCTGCGACTTCTTCGCCAGGTCCGCGCGAGTCATGACGAAGGCGCTGCCGCCGTCGGCGAGCACATTGCACATCAGTGCGGTCAAGGGCCAGGCGACGACCCGGCTCTTCAGCACATCCTCCACCGTGATGCTCTTGTCGCGGAACATGGCATTGGGCTGCAGATTGGCCCACTTGCGGCATGCAACGCACATTGCCGCAATCTGCTCGACTGTCGTTCCCGTGGAACTCATGTAACCCTGCGTCAGCATCGCCGCAAGCGCGTTGTAGGTCATGCCGTATGGCACCTCCCACTCCAGATCCGATCCGGCCACCGCGAAATACTTGGCTTGCTCATTGGCGCTGAATTGCGAAAAGCGCTGGGCGTGCACCACCAGCACATAGTCGGCGTCGCCCGATAGCAGGACGCCCTCCGCCGTCTTGCGCGTGGAAAAGCTCGATGCCCCGCCGGAGACAGTTGTGGCGACAACCCGGCAGTTCTTCGCGCCGATGGCTTCTGGCATGCGGCCGAAGAACATCTCCGTGTTGTAATCGCTTCCCATGATGTGAGCCGCCGTGACGACGGCGCCGACCTGCTTCATGGTGATTCCGGCGTCGTCAACGGCCGCCTTGGCGACGCGGTAGGCGATCTCAAATTCGTTGCGATTCGGATAGTGCCCGCAGGGCACCTCGCCGGTACCGATGATCGCGAACCTCGGTTGACTCATCTGGCTCGATCTCCTTTAGCGCTCGTTTCAACGTGAAGGGACATCCCCCGGGAGGACGGCCTCCGGGGCACACCTCCCGTATTTCGCTAAGCTCTTGCTTTAGCCGCACAACCTTGCACATGCAAGGCACGGCTCGATACTTGGTTAGTTGATGCTTCGGCTGTGGCCTCGCCAGAACACTGATTTGACGTCCTTGCGCAGCAATTTGCCTACCGGGCTCTTGGGCAACTGCTCCCAGAATTCCACGTGTTTCGGGCACTTGTAGCCGGCAAGTTTTTGCTTGCAGAACTCGATCAAGTCGGCGGCGCTCGCCGACGCTCCGGGTTTCAGCACCACCGCCGCCTGTACGCGCTCGCCCCAGCGGCTATCGGGTGCCGAGGAGACGAGGCATTCGTATACCGCCGGGTGACTGAAGAGGACGTTCTCGACTTCCGACGGGTAGACGTTCTCGCCACCGGTGACGATCATGTCCGCTTTCCGATCGAGCAGGAAAACGTATCCCTGGTCGTCCATCATGCCGACGTCACCCGTTCGCAACCAGCCGTCTTGCAGACGTTCGTGCGTCAGGGCCTCGTTCTTCCAGTAGCCAAGCATGATGTTCGGGCCACGCGCCAGCAACTCGCCTGGCGTGCCGTTGGGTACGGCATTTCCCGCAGCATCGGCAATGCGCACCTCGGTAAGCGTCATTTCGCGGCCGGCGCTCTTCAGCAGGTGCGAGCGGGGACCGTCCAGTTCATGATCCTCCGGGGCGAGGAAGCATACGGCAGGCGCCGCTTCTGTGAGTCCGTAACCCTGCGCAAAGATGGGCCCAAACTTGGCGATACACTTGCGCAGCACCTCTTCGGGCATGGGGCTGCCGCTGTAGATCATCAGGCCAATCGAGGACAGATCGTGCGCGTTGAGCGTGGGATCGTCGATCAGCCAGGTGTACAGAGTCGGCACGGCATTCAAGTTGGTACATCGTTCGCTCTCGATCGTGCGCAGAATCAGACCCAGTTCGGGGCGACGCAGGATGACCACACAGGCGCCGGCGATCAGGTGGCAGAACACCTGCCAAAAGGCGACATGGAACAATGGCAGCGCCATGAGAGTGATGTCGCGCGCCGAGAATTTGAACAGCATGTTGGCGCTGATGAACGCGCTCAGCAGGTTCCGGTGCGACAGCATCACGCCTTTTGGCAATCCCGTCGTGCCTCCGGTGTAGACCAGCGCTGCCAGATCGTTTTCGCCGACCTCGACCGAAACGTCAGCGGCGCTGCTTTCGCTCAATAGCGACTCGTACGCGAGCGCTCCGTCGATCTTGGTGTCCAGGCCAATCCAGATCTTCAGCTGCGGCGACTGCGCTCTGAGCGACGAGGCTACGCTCTCGAAACCTTCACCCACGAACATTGCCGATGCCTCGGAATCGCGCAGCATGTGCAGGAGATCGCGTTCAGTCAGGCGGAAGTTCAGGGGCGTGGCTACCAGTCCTGCCTTGGCCGCGCCGAAGTAGCATTCGACAAAGCGGTGCGAGTTTTCCGACAGGATTGCGATCCGGTCGCCTTTTGCCAGGCCTTGACCTAGCAGCGCGTGCGCCAGGCGGTTACTGCGCGCGTGGAGCTGGGCGTAGGTGATACGCGTGTTTCCGAATACGAGCGCTTCCGAGTTTCCAGACAGCCGAGCGTGCTTTGAACAGATGTCTCCTAGAGTTAACACCACCCTCTCCTTTGGTTTAGTAGTCGTCGCGGCGGACAAACGCCGCACTCTGCGCCAACTGCGACCGCGCGTGGTCGCCACGCCGGACCAATCGTTTTCGTTCGATCCAGACGCATTGTATCAATCAAAAGATACTTGTCAAACGTTTAACAAGATAGGAATACTTTACTATAATAGTATGTTTAGTATGTCTTATACAATAAATACAGTGGTTTGAAAGTACTTTACATATGGTAGAATATGGACGTCACACAGAGGCCGATCATGAGACCCAAACGAACAAGCAGTACGGCTGCCGAGGAGCCGACTTTCGGTGTGCTCCGTCCGGAAATTTTGGCGGTCGCAACGGACGCCTTCGCGAAGAAAGGCTATGTAGCGTCCTCGCTGCGCGATATCGCCGAACAGGCTGGAGTGACTGCAGCGGCGATCTACTACCATTACGCGAAGAAAGAGGATTTGCTGCGCGAGATCATCTTCGATGGACTGGACCGGCTCAGCCGCGACGTCGTTAGCGCATTGCCCACCGCAGCAAATCCGATCGAGGCACTGGAATCGGTCGTCCGAGCCCACCTCCGGTTCAACGTGGAGTTCGTGCGCGAGTCGAAGATCATCATCGAGGAGAGTCGTTTTCTGAATGAAGTCGACTATGCGGTTGTCCGCGAAAAGCAGAGTGGCATTCTCAATATTTACCGGGCGTGCATCCTTGAGCTGACGAAGAGCGGCCGTATAGGCGAAGTCGATCCGACTATCACTGCCTTCAACATTGTCTCGATTGTTCTCGGCTGGTATCGCTGGTTCCGTCCCGAGGGCAGGGTCAGCGCGCAAGATGCCTTTGATTACACGCTGCGCTTTGCGATGGCCGCGGTCATCAATGTAACGCCTGCCAAGTCAAAAGCTGTCGACTAACCGGATGGTATTGGCCCGGCTCTCGCGGCAGTACTAGCAGACCACGGCCCTGTCTACACCGCCGCCAAACACGATTATTAGACGGCCCGGCGAGATAACATTATCCGCATTGCACGAGCCGCCGAACCCAACACGACATGAGAAAGGGCAATCAACATGGTCCAGTGCACGGCGGCCCCGGATTGATTTCCCGCTACAGCAGCGTCAATGCCTCACCACCGGGCAGCCGATAGCGCGCGAAGTCCTTCACATCAATGGTCATGATTTCGCGCACGCCGGTTTCGTGGGCAAGCCAAAGCAGCGACGCATCCGCGAGGTCCATGTCGCGCTTGAACTTCTCGGTGTAGCGGCGCATCCAGGGGAGCATGATTGCCAGATGCGACGGGTTAAACGGACAAATCTGCACTCCGCCTTGTTCGACCCATTGCAGCAATTCGAAACGCCAGGGCGCTTCGAGGATATAGGAGGCCTCAATGATGCACGGCCACGTGCTGACAAGCCTCAAGCCATCTGCGGCGGCTTCGGTGACGATTTGATCGTAACGGACGTGATGGGCATCGTCAGTGGCGAATAGCGCGACCAGTGGGCCAGCGTCAATCAGAACGTTTCGCACGCAGCCGGGTTTTAATCGTCGCGGAAACAGTGGCTGAAGCGTCCGGCCGGCCCATCTTCCCGCTTTTGCGTAGCTGCTTGAGCAGCGTGGCAGGGTTCTTGATGCCCAGGACGCGCTCGATGGCGTCTTTGATGAAATCGGATTTGGTGATGCCCAGCAAACTAGCCTGTTGGGTGAGCTTGGCTTCGATCACTGGATCGAGACGCACGGAGACAGCCATGGCGATTCCTCGCGTATTGTCGTAATACAACGATACCATTGGCGGCGGCGCTTCGCAATTGTGCTCGGGGCTCGTCCCCGCCCGCGGCGATCCCTTGATCTGAATCAAACCGGCCCGGGCGCGCTCGTCTAGCCTCGTGAGCCATGTACGAACTGCGCATCCACGGTCGCGGCGGACAGGGGGCGGTACTCGCGGCGGGCATCCTTGCCACGGCGCTGATCGAGGAGGGCAGGTTCGCCGTTGCGATACCGCAATTCGGCTTCGAGCGACGCGGCGCGCCGGTGGCCGCCTATCTCCGGTTCGACGAGCGCGAGATACGCCAACTCACCAACATCTACCACCCGGACTGCGTCCTGTGCATCGACCCGACAGTCGCGCGCGCGGTCAATATTTTCGATGGCATGAAGGACGCCGGCATGCTGGTTCAGACCTCGGCCAAGGCGCTCGGCGAGTTGAATGTCGCGCCGCAGGTGGCTACGGTGGGATTGTGCGATGCGGTATCGCTGGCACTGCAAATCTTCAAGCGCCCGATCACCAATACGGTGATGCTCGGCGCATTTTCGCGGGCCACGGGCCTGGTTTCTCTCGATGCGCTCAAGCGCGCGATCCAGGATTCGAATTTTCGCGACGCGGGACTCGCGCAGAACATGGAAGCACTGGAGCGCGGCCACGCCGGAACGACGGTGCACCACATCGAACGCAAGGCCGCGGCATGATCAAGCAGTCGAGACCCTTTTTCGATTCGTCGACGATCCCCGATGACCTCTGCCCGATCGCGACCGCGCTCACGCCGATGCTCCCGGGAGACTGGCGCAGCATGCGGCCGGTGGTGGACCGCGCGAAGTGCGTGAAGTGCGCAGTGTGCTGGCTCTACTGCCCGGTGCAGTGCATGCTCGAAAAGCCCGCCTGGTTCGATGTCGATCTGGCGACCTGCAAGGGTTGCGGCATCTGTGCCGAAGAGTGCCCGCACCGCGCGATTGCCATGGTCGAGGAGGCCGCCTGATGTCCGCCGTTCTCAAGCCGCGCTCGCGCGTCGTCGTGTGCGACGCCAACGAGGCCGCTGCCTGGGGCGTGGCGCTTTCGCGGGTGGACATGGTCGCGGTGTACCCGATCACGCCGCAAAGCTCGCTGGTCGAATTCCTGGCCAAGTTCATAGTTGACGGGACGCTGTCTGCCGAACTCGTGGACGTCGAAGGCGAGCACAGTGTGATGTCGGTGCTGCAGGGTGCGGCGCTTGCCGGTGCGCGCACCTACACCGCCACAAGTGGCCCCGGGCTCGCGTTCATGTTCGAGCCCTATCTGCGCGCGCCGGGCCTGCGCTTGCCCCTGGTCATGTCCATCGTCACCCGCGACACGCTTACGCCGCAATGCGTCTGGGGCGGCCATCAGGACGCGATGAGCGTGCGCGAGGTGGGCTGGATCCAGATTTATTGCGAGTCGGCGCAGGAGGTGCTCGACACGGTGATCATGGCCTACCGCATCGCCGAGCACCCGGAGGTCATGCTCCCTGTGAACGTCTGCCACGACGGCAACTATCTTTCCTTTGCCGTCTCCAGGGTCGAACTTCCGGCGCAGGACGCGGTGGATGCATTCCTTGGAGACAAGGACGTCAACTGGCACGCCGCGCTCGACCCCGACCGGCCGATGGCGGTCGATCCGCTGACCGGCGGCTCGGGCGGCGCGGGACCGCGCACCTTTACGCGCTACCGCCAGGGCCACTGCAACGGGATGCAACGTGCGCTCGAAGTGATATCGGAGGTTCACGAAGACTGGGAAAAGCACGTCGGCCGGCGCTTCGCACCGCTGGTCGAGGCCTACCGCATGGACGGCGCAGAGCATGCGCTCGTCACCATCGGCAGCATGACGGGCGCGGCAAAGGATGCGATCGACGAGGCCCGTGCGCGCGGCGAAAAGGTCGGGCTGGTAAAGGTGAAGACCTACCGGCCGTTCCCGGGCGCAACCGTGATCGGGGCGCTGGACGGCGTGAAGGCAATCGGCGTCGTCGATCGCTCCGTGTCCTTCGGTTGGAACTGCGGCCCCGTATACCAGGACGTGATGACCTCGCTCGCGCTCGCGCGCAGTGCCGTGCCCGCACTTAGTTTCATCGGCGGGCTGGCCGGCGCGGACCTCACCATCGGGCACTTCCATCGCGCGATCGGCGAAGTTGCGGCGGTGGCTCGAGGCAAGGCCGAACCCGGGCGCACGCTCTGGCTGAACGAGGCCGATTGATGCAGACGCGCTACCTCATCGCAGGCTCGAGCCACGCAGCTCTTTCCGCGCTGCACGCGATTCGCATGGCCGACGCCGATGGCGGCGTCACGCTGGTGACGCGCGATGCGAGGCTTCCGTACTCCCCCACGGTACTTCCCTACGTGGTGTCCGGGCGTTCCGATCCGGGGCGGGTGTTCCTGCGCGACGAGGAATACTTCCGCGCACACAAGGTCGATTACCTCCCCGGCGTTGCGCTCGCGGCGTTGCGCCCGCAGGACCAGACCGCGGTGCTCGCGGACGGCCGTACCGTATGCTACGAAAAGCTGCTGCTCGCCACCGGCGCAACGCCGGTGATCCCGACAGTCGAAGGACTCTCCGGCGTGCCCTACCACGTGCTGCGCACGCTCGATGACGCGGTCGGGCTGCATCAGGCGATGTCGGGCGTGCGAGAAGCGCTCGTGCTGGGCGGCGGACTCATCGGCATGCACGCTGCAGAGAACCTCGCCAGGACCGGCGCGAAAGTCACGGTGATCGAAGCCGAAGCGCACGTGCTGTCCGCGTACTTCGACGCCGATGCCTCCGGAATCATCGAGGCCGCGTTTTCCGCCAACGGGGTCGATCTCCACCTTGCGAGCCGCGCCGTGTCGGCCAGCCGGGATGAACGCGGACGGATACGCCTCACCCTCGGCAACGGACACTCACCGGCCGGCGATCTTCTGCTCGTCGCGACGGGCGTGGCGCCCGCGATCGGATACGTCAACGGCTGCGGCATCCAGTGCGACCAGGGCATCCTTGTCGACGAGCGCATGCGCACCAGCGCAGACGACGTCTGGGCCGCGGGCGATGTCGCGCAGGCGCGCGACTTCTTCGGCAACGCGCGGGTTCTGAACGGCATCCTTCCCGACGCGGTCGAGCAGGGCCGCATCGCCGGCATGCAAATGGCCGGTGACCAGGCGGCGAAAGATTACGCCGGCGGCGTGCCGCTTAACACCTACAGCTTTTTCGGCAAGCAGGCGTTGTCGGTGGGCACGGACGGCCGCGGCTTTGCCGACGCGGAAGTGCACAAGTCCTTCGACCCCCAAACGGGGCGTTACCTGAAGATCGTGATGCGCGAGGATCGCCTGCTCGGCATTTTCTCGATCGACCGCTGGATCGACGCGGGCGTGATGTGGGAACTGATCCTGCGCCGCACCGACCTCGGCCCGGTGAAGGCGCAATTCCTCGCCGATCCGCAGCGCGCGGCGCGCGTGCTGATGTCGAAAACCTGGCGCTAGGAAACCGCCCATGGGCGCTTACAGCACGATTTCCTTCGACGCACCCAAGTGCGACGGCTGCAACGACTGCATGCTCGCGTGCGCGCAGGCCAAGAGCGGCACCGACGAGATCGCGCGCTCGCGCATCGAGGTGCTGAAATCGAACGGCAGCTTCGAACTGGCGATGTGCCGCCAGTGCGGCGATCCGCGCTGCGTGCAGAATTGTCCGGCGGCGGCACTGGAGAAGAACGACGCGACAGGCGTCATTGACTGGGACGAAACCAAGTGCGTCGACTGCCTGCTGTGCACGGTCGGTTGCACCTACGCGGGCATCGCGTATGACCGCGCCGCGGGGCATGTCACGAAGTGCGACCTGTGCGACGGCGACCCCGCCTGTGTCAAAGCCTGCAAGCCGGGCGCTCTGCGCTACGTGACCACTGCTCGCATCTACAACGAGGTGGGACAGCTCGAAGACCTGTTCGCGCCCGGGTTGTCCGGCTGCCAGGGCTGCAATACCGAACTGCTGATGCGCCACACGCTGCGGCGCGTGGGCCCGGACACGGTGCTCGCCACCCCGCCCGGCTGCGTGCCGGGAATGGGTTCCGTGGGCTATAACGGCCAGACCGGCACCAAGGTCCCCGTGTTCCACCCCCTGCTCACCAATACCGCCTCGATGCTTGCGGGCGTGCGGCGGTTTTACAAACGCAAAGGCCGCGATGTCACCGCGATGGCGCTCGCGGGCGACGGCGGCACTGCCGATGTCGGCTTCCAGTCGCTCTCCGGAGCGGCAGAGCGCGGAGAGGAAATCCTCTACATCACCGTAGACAATGAAGGCTACATGAACACCGGCATGCAGCGCTCGGGCTGCACGCCCTACGGCGCGTGGACCAGCACCACGCCGGTGGGCGAGCGAGGACAGGGCAAAACGCAGGACGCGAAGAACATGCCGCTGGTGATGATGATGCACAACTGCGCGTACGTCGCCACCGCATCCACCGGGTTCATGGAGGACCTGTACGAGAAACTCGACCGCGCGATCGCCGCGTCCAAGCGCGGCTTCGCCTACCTGCACGTGTACTCGCCCTGCACCACCGGCTGGCGCTTTCCGTCGCAGCAGAACATCGAGGTCGCGCGCAAGGCCGTGGAGACAAACTTCGTCGTGCTGTGGGAGTTCGATCCGAAAAACGGCGTGCGCCTCACCCGCCCGGTGGATCACCCCCTGCCGCTGGCGGAGTACGTGACGATGATGGGCAAGTTCCGGCACCTGTCCGGGGAGCAGCTCGAGCACATCCAGGCGAGCGTCGACAAGCACGCCGCCTTTATTTCGCGTCTCGCCGGCGAGCGCGACGCGCAAATGATCCGCCACCTCGCCGCCAACCGCACGGCGGCTTGACGAAGCGTTACTTCTCGGTCAGCGTCCAGGCGCCGTTCCAGTCCTCGGGCGGCGGTTCGCGCAGGTAGTGATCGCAGCGCTCGAGGTACATCTTGCTCACCTTGTCCTCCGGGCGCAGCCGCTTGGCTTCCGAGAAAGCCGATATCGCCTCCTTGAATTTTCGCCCGCGGTACTGGTCCATGGCGAGGCGGAAGATCTGCAGGAACTCGGCCATGCCGGGGAAGCTCTGGTCGGTGTGGTAGTCCATGATTTCGTAGATCGAGACCGCCTGCGTCTTGCCCTTGACGATCACGTTGTCGACCAGCCGCGCGCGGTAGGTGCCGCGCAGCCGCTTGAACGTGTTCTCCGAAACCAGGATCTGGGCGCCGTATTGCTTGCAGGCCGATTCGAGCCGCGATGCGAGGTTCACGCCGTCGCCGATCATGGTGAAGTCCATGCGCTTGAGCGAGCCGATGTTGCCCGCGATCAGGCTGTCGGTGTTGAGCCCGACGCCGATGTTGACCGGCAGCTTTCCTTCGAGCACCCGCTTCGCGTTCCATTCGGTGAGCTGCGAAATCATCTGGATCGCGGTGCGGACCGCGCGGTCTTCGTCATCCTCGTGGGGCACCGGCACGCCGAAGCCGGCCATGATCGCATCGCCGATGAACTTGTCGAGCATGCCGCCGTGCTTCTGGATCACGTCGACCATCAGCGTGAAGTACTCGTTGAGCAGGCTCACGGTCGCGGCCGCGCCGAGGTTCTCGGTCAGCGGGGTGAAGCCCCGGATGTCGGAGAACAGCACCGTCGCCGTGAGCGCCTGGCCGCCGAGCAGGTCCGCGCCCGTGGACAGCAGCTGGTCGGCGATGTTCGCGTCCATGTAGCGCGACATGGTCGCCTTGATGCGCTTTTCCGAACTGATGTCGTCGATCAGGACCATCGTGCCGAGCGATTTCTTGTCCACCCCCTTGAGCGGCAGCACCGTCAGGTTGATCGACACCTTTTCGCCGCCCATCTCGAGCGCGGTGTCCATCGTCGATTCCGGGACCTGCTTCTCGGTGACGCGCGCGATCTTCTCGAGCACCCAGGCGTTGGGACCCTCGAACAGCTGCTCCGCGGGCTTGCTCAGCACGCCCTGGGCATCCAATCGAAGGATGCGCCCGCCGGAGGTATTGCAGGTCACCACCTTGCGCTCGACATCCAGCGTGATCACGCCGTTGCTCATGCTCTCGAGCATGTTTTCGTTGTAGTTTTTCATCGCCTGAACATCGGCGAACAGCTTCGCGTTTTCCAGCGCGATCGCCACCTGCGCGGTGAACGCCTTGAGCCGCTGCTCGTCCTCCGCGCTGAACGGGCCGCTCTTCTTGTTCAGCACCTGCGTGACCCCGATCACCTTGCCGTGCTGGTTCACCACCGGAACGCAAAGGATGGAGCGCGTGAAGAAACCGGTCTTCTTGTCGAACGCCGGGTTGAAGCGCAGATCGGCATAAGCGTAGGGGATGTTGATCGATTTGCCGGAAGTGAACACCGCCCCGGCGATGCCGAGGTGGTTGGGCAGCTTGATCTGGAGCGAATCCAGCCCCTGGCCGACCTGTGACCAGAGCTCGTTGGTGCGCGGGTCGTTGAGAAACAAAGTCGAGCGCTCGGCATCGAGCATGCGTGTCGCCTCGCTCATCACCTTCTGCAGGAGCGAGCCGATCTTGATGTCCGCGGTCATCTCGGACACCATGTCGAGGAACTCCAGTTCCTGCTTGCGGATCTGGTTCATGCGATCGATGTACTGTGCGGTCTGCAGCGCGATCGCGCCTTGCGTGGTCATTTCCTCCAGCAGCTTCATGTCGCCGTAGGTGAACTTGCCCTTCACCTTGTTGAGCGTCTGGGCGACCCCGATCAGATCGCCTTTCACCGTGCGGATCGGCACGCACAGGATCGAGCGCGTCACGTAACCGGTCTGCTCGTCGATCGAGCGGTTGAAGCGCGGGTCGGCATAGGCGTCCTGGATCATCAGGCTCTCGCCCGAGGTGAACACGTTGCCCGCGATGCCGCTCGTATTGAGCAGGCGGATCTCGCGGTTGACGTTGCCCTGCGCGACGCGCGAATACAGCTCGCCGGTCTTCTCGTCGTTGAGGAACAACGATCCGCGTTCGGCGCCAATTTCCCTGGTCGACAGCGTCAGGAGCGTGTGCAGCACGTCGTCGAGCGAATCCATCGCCGCCATCTTGCGTGTGATCTCGAGCATCAGCTCGACGTGCCGCAGGCGCCGGGAGATCTGCGACTGCGCCGCGCCGTTCGCCCTGGGCGCGCGCCCCGCCGCCTTGGCGCGACCGGATTTTCCCGGACCCGCCGCTGCGGGAGTCATCGGGAGAGTTTCATTTTTCACGGCATGACTCCAATTCGTCTCTCAATTCCTGGACCGTCTTGTGCAGTTGCGCGCGCTCGATGCGCAGGCCACGCTCTACCTCCTCCAACCGGATCTGCGCCTGCGCGCGCAGCTTCTCCATCTCATCCCGCAGCGCAGACGCGGTGCGCTTGAGCTGCAGGTTCTCCTCGTTGAGCGCCTGGATGGCCGCCTGCACCAGCGTATCGCGTTCCGCCCGGCTGCGCTCGAGCTCGTCGCGCATGGCCTGCGCCGTCGTCCGCAAATCCTTGATTTCAGCGCTTCCCTGCTGCACCGCCGCCTCTACCGCGGTGGCACGTCCGGCGTGCGCGCGTTCGAGCGCGTCGCGCAGCGCCGACGCGGTGGCGCGCAGCTGCGCAAGTTCGTCGGCCGCAGCGGCGGCAGCGCGTTGCACCGCCGCGTCCTTCTCGGCCTGCACGTTTTCCAGCGCAGCGCGCAGCGAAAGCACCTGGTTGCGCAGGTCCTGAAAGTCGCGCTGCGCGATCGCAGCCTCATCCAGTATGGGAGCGGTCACAGTACAAGTTTCGAGCCCTCGGCGGGGGCCTCGCATACCACGGCCGAACCGAGTTTCTTGAGTTGCGCGCGCGTTTCCTCCAGCTTCAGGTCGATGTGCTCGTCAGTCTGGTCCGGGTCGTGATGGAACAGGTGCAGCCGCTTCACCTCGGCGCGCGCCGCGAGGTCGGCGACCTGGCTCACGCTCGAATGGCCCCAATCCACCTTCGACGGGTACTCGTGGTCGCGGTAGGTGGTGTCGGTGATCAGCAGGTCCGCGCCCCGCACGAAATTGGCCAGCTGTTCCACGTAGCGCAAATCGTAGCGCGCATCGCTCGCGAGGTAGAGCTCGTTGTCGGTGATGTAGCAGATGCGGCGGCCGCGCGAGGTGATCCGGTAGCCCAGGCAGTATCCCGGGTGCCTGAGCAGCATGGTGTCGATGCGCACCGGGCCGAACTCGAGGGTCTCCTCGCGCAGGTCGCGGAACAGCAGGCGCGCGCCGAACTCCCGCACGGTCACCGGGAAATACACGCTTTCCATCTGCGCGCTGATCGCGCGCTCGATGGTGAGATCGCCCTGGTAGGGACCGAAGATTTCGATCTGGTTGCCGCGCAGGTACAGCGGCGCGAAAAAGGGCACCGTATTGATGTGGTCCCAGTGCGTGTGCGAGATGAAGATGCGCGCCGAAAAACGCTGCCCCGCCCCGGTCGACATCACGTGATCCGAGAGCCGCTTGATGCCCGAGCCGCAGTCGAACACGAACAGGGGCTCGCCGCCCACCTCCAAGCTGACGCACGAGGTGTTGCCGCCATAGCGGACGTAGGCCAGCCCCGGCGCCGGCAAGGTGCCATGCACGCCCCAGTACCCGATGACGACCTCGTGCGAGAGGATATCTTCGATCGATCGCAACAGAGCCGGCAGCTGGATCGGCTTGGTGATGTAGCCGTCGGCGCCCAGTTCCTTGGCGCGGCGCCGGTCGAAGTCGTAGGTCTTCGCCGACAGGACGATGATCTTCATCGACGCCAGCTCGGGCCGCCGGCGCAGCTCGCGGGTCAGCTCGAAGCCGTCCATCTCCGGCATCATGACATCGGTGATCACGCACTCGGGCCGCAGGACTGGGATCTCCTCCAGCGCTTGCAGACTCGAACCCCGCGCTTCTACGCGGTGTCCCGCCTGTTCCAGGACCCTGCGGATCAGCGCCAGAACGTCCGGATCGTCGTCAACGAGGTAGAAATTCATGGGGTTGGATCATGCGCAGGTCCGGGCCGCCGGTCAAGCACGGGCATTGCACGGTCAGCCCTGAATGGAATAGCCGCCGTCCACCGTGATGGCAGCGCCAGTAATGAAGGCAGACGCGGGACCGGCCAGAAAAACGGCGATGCCCCGGAAGTCATCGGGCACGCCCCAGCGCGCCGCCGGGGTGCGCCTGAGAACGCTGTCATGCAGCCCAGGCACTTCCTTGCGCGCGTTGCGCGTGAGCTCGGTATCGATCCACCCCGGCAATACGGCGTTGACCTGGATGTTGTCGCCCGCCCAGGCCGAAGCGCAGGCTTTCGTGAACTGCACGATCCCGCCCTTGCTCGCCGCATAGGCGGGCGCAAAACTCGCGCCGAAGATCGACAGCATCGACCCGATATTGATGATCTTGCCGGCGCCCGCCGCCTTCATCGCCGGGTACGCGGCATGCGCGCAGAGGTAGGCGCTGGTGAGGTTGGTGTCGAGCACCTGCCGCCACTCGGAGAGCGAAAGTTCCTGCGGCGGCTTGCGGATATTGATACCCGCGTTGTTCACCAGGATGTCGACCCGTCCACAGTCGTCCGCTACGCGCCGGAACAGCCTTTCGACCGATTTTTCGTCAGTCACATCCGTTTCGACGGCGAGCGCGCCCCGGCCGAGCTGCGCGACTGCCGCCAGCGACTTCTCCCTGTTGCGCCCCGCGACCACGACCGTCGCACCTGCGCCGGCGAGCCCCAGCCCCATGCCGAGGCCGATTCCCCCGTTGCCTCCCGTGACGATCGCCACCTTGCCATGCAGGTTGAACATTCCATCCTCCGGTACGAAAGTCTGGGCGGCTAGGCCGCACGCGAACGGCGGGCGCCGTCCGCCACGCCCAGGTAGGTTTCGAGCGCTGCGCGATCCGCACGCAGCACCGCGCTGCCGGCCTGATGGACGATACTGCCGCGTTCGAGAATTGCCGCAAAGTCGGTCATCGCCAGCACCTTGCGCGCGTTCTGCTCGACGATGATGGCCGAGATCCCCTCGTCGCGCACGATGCGCCGGAGCGCCGCGAGCAGTTCCTCGACGAGGATCGGGGCGAGTCCTTCGAGCGGCTCGTCGAGCAGCATCAGCCGCGGGTTGAGCACCAGCGCCCGCCCGATCGCGAGCATCTGCTGCTCGCCGCCGGAGAGGCGGTTGCCGAGATTGCGCCGCCGCTCGGCAAGCCGCGGAAACAGTTCGAACACCCGGGCCGGCGTCCAGGCACCCGGCAGGGCCACCGCGCTCAAATTTTCTTCGACCGTGAGCGAGCGGAAAATGTTGCGCTCCTGGGGTACCCAGCCGATGCCGGCGTGCGCGCGCTGGTCAGGCCGCAACGACGTGATGTCGCGACCCTCGAGGCGGATCGCGCCGCCGCGGTGACGTGTCACGCCGACGATGGAGTTGAGCAGCGTGGTCTTGCCCATGCCGTTGCGCCCCAGCAGCGCGAGCGACTTGCCCTGCTCGAGTGAGAGCGTGACTTCGGAGAGCACGATCGCCTCGCCGTAGCCGGCCGAGAGCCGCTCGAGGGCGAGCAGTTCAGCCATCGACGGCCTCCTCGCCGAGGTACACGGCTTTCACGCGCGGGTCGCGCGCGACCTCCTCGGGCGAACCTTCGGTGAACAGGCTCCCATTGACGAGCACCGAGATGCGCCGCGCGAAACTGAACACCAGGTCCATGTCGTGCTCGATGAACAGCACCGTGACGTCCTCGGGGAGCGCCGCAACCGAGGCCAGGATTTCGTGGCGGTCTTCCTCCGGGACGCCCGCAGCCGGCTCATCGAGCAGCAGCACGCGGGGCCGGCATGCCACCGCGAGCGCGATTTCGAGCAAACGCTGCTTGCCGTAAGGAAGCGTGGAAACCCGCTCGTGCATCACGTCGACAAGATGGAACTTTTCGAGCAGCCCCGCGATATCCTGATTCAGGCCGAGGCGGCTGCCGGCGACGCGCAACCAGTCGCCGCCATGGCCGAGGCGTTCCGACACCGCGAGGCCGATGGTCTCGAGCGGCGTGAAATCACCGAACAGCTGGTTGATCTGGAACGTGCGCGCGAGGCCGAGGCCAACGCGCCGGTGCGGCGCAAGATGCGTGATGTCCCGGCCTTCGAGCTGGATCGTGCCCGCACTGGGATCGAGGACTCCCGTGAGGAGGTTGATCAGCGTGGTCTTGCCCGCGCCGTTCGGCCCGATCAGCGCGTGGCGCGCGCCGGTCTCGACGCGCAGGGACACGTCTCCTACCGCGCTGATGCCGCCGAAGTGCCTGCTCAACCCGACCGTCTCGAGCGCGAACGGCATGTCAGCGAAGGCGCACGAGCCCGCGCGCCGCGTCCAGCCATCGGGACATGCGCTCGCGGCCGACCAGCACGATGGCGACCAGCAACAGCCCGATCCAGAATTGCCAATACTGCGGCGTCATCGTCGCCAGCCAATCCTGCATCAGCTTGAAGATCACCGCGCCGATCAGCCCGCCGTACAGATAGCCGGTGCCGCCGATGATCAGCACCAGCAGCAGGTCGGCCGAGCGCTCGAAGGAGAACACGTCGAGCGAGCAGAAGGCCGTGGTCTGGGTGAGCAGCGCGCCGGCGATGCCGGCGTAGGCGGCGGCGACGGTGTAGATCGCCACCAGCCGCGCATTGACCGGAATGCCGATGGCGGACGCGCGCAGCGCGTTGCCCTTCACCGAGCGCAGCGACAGCCCGAACGGAGAGTGCACCAGCCGCCGCGCGAGCACCAACAGGATCGCGAGGACAGCGAGTGCGTAGACGTAAGCGACGTGTCCGGTGATGTCGAAAGCGAAACTTCCCAGCACCGGCGCAATGCCGACTCCCTGCAGACCATCGGCGCCGCCCGTGAGCTCGTCGAAGCGGTTGGCGATCTCGCGCAGCATCAGCGCGACGCCCAGAGTCACCATGAGACGCGTGAGATCGGAGCCACGCAACACGAGGAAGCTCGTAACGAAACCGAGCGCCGCCGCCGCAAGCCCCGCCGCGCCGAGCGCGAGCACCGGCTCGTTGATCAGGTGGTGCTTGGCGAACAGCCCGGCGCAATAGGCGCCGAAGCCGAAGAACGCGGCGTGGCCGAGCGAAATGATTCCGGCGTAGCCGAGGATCAGGTCGAGCGAAAGCGCGAACAGCGCGAGGATCGCGATCTCGGCGAGGATGATGTGTTTACCCGGCAGCAGGAACACGCTCGCCACCGCTGCCACCCAGAACGCGATCTCGATCGGCCGCCAGCGCGCGCGCTGGCCCAGGCGCTCGGCAAGCGCGGCGGCCAGGACGCCGGGCGGCGAAGCGCTCATCGCCCCGGCGCGCGCGAGAACAGGCCCTGCGGCCGCAGGATCAGCACCACGATCATGATGGTGTAGATGGCGAAAGCGCCAAGTTTGGGCATGTAGTACTTGCCTGCGACATCGCCGATGCCCAGCACGATCGCGGCGAGGAACGGCCCGGTAATGCTCGAAGTGCCGCCGACGGCCACCACGATGAGGAAATAGATCATGAACTTGAGCGGAAAGTGCGGATCGAGCCCGAGCACCTCGACACCGAGCGCGCCGCCCAGACCGGCGAGCCCCGAACCCACCGCGAAGGTCACCGAGAACACCGCGTTCACCGGAATGCCCAGGCCTTGCGCGGTGCGCGGATCATCGACGGCCGCGCGCAGCCGGCTGCCGAAACGGGTGCGCGCGAGCGCAAACTGCAGCGCAATCGTGAGCAGGCCGCACAATACGATGATCATCAGGCGATACCTGCCGATGCCCACGCCGCCCACTTCGAAGCGCCCCTCGAGCGCGCGGGGCAGTTGCACGAATACCTGCTGCGAGCCCATCACCC
This sequence comes from Betaproteobacteria bacterium, assembly GCA_016195915.1. GTDB lineage: Bacteria > Pseudomonadota > Gammaproteobacteria > Burkholderiales > SG8-39 > JADGRQ01. The sequence goes on from JACPYS010000029.1 coordinate 27,635, forward strand.
AGTCGGTCGCGGCGACCGACATGAACACGAGGCCGATCGTGAACAGCACCTGGTCGAGGTGCGGCCGTGTGTACACGTGGCGGTAGAGCGTGCGCTCGAGCAGCAGCCCGGCAAGCGCGGGAATGACGAAGGCGAGGGGCAGCGCGGCAAAGAACGGCCAGCCGAGCTTGTTCACCAGCACCACCGCGGCATAGCCGCCCGCCATGGCGAACGCGCCGTGCGCCAGGTTGATGAAATTCATCAGCCCGAGCGTCACGGCGAGCCCGCTCGCGAGCACGAACAGCAGCATGCCGTAGGCGATGCCGTCGAAGAGGATGGTGAGCATGAAAAAGGGCGCCGCCCGCGGGCGGCGCCATGGTCACTGGTTGCAGCCCTGGCGCGCTATTTCTTCTGCGCCTTGACCGGGTCCTTAACCGCCTCGAAGGTGGCGAACTCGACGTTGTAGAGCTGGCCGCCTACCTTCTCGACCTTGCGCACGTACTCGTTGTGGATGACATCGCGCGTTTCCGGATCAATCGACATCGGTCCGCGCGGGCTCTCCCACTTCATGCCCTTCATCGCGCCGATCAGCGCGTCGCCGTCGGTCCCGCCGCTGGTCTTCTTCAGAGCCTCGTAGATGAGGTGCATGCCGTCGTAGCCGCCCACCGCCATGAAGTTCGGGCGGAATTTGTTGGCGTTCTCGAAAGCCGCGACGAAGGCCTTGTTCATCGGCGACGGGTGCGCCGCCGAGTAGTGGTGCACCGTCACCGTACCGAGGACCGCGTCGCCCATGTTCGGCAGCAAGTCGTCGTCGGTGACGTCGCCGGGCCCGATGACCCTGATGCCGGCCTTGTCGAGGCCGCGCTCGGCATACTGCTTCATGAAGGTGCCGCCCTGCCCGGAGGGCACGAAAATGAAGATCGCGTCAGGCGAGGCGTCGCGCGCGCGCTGCAGGAACGGCGCGAAGTCGGGAGCCGCGAGCGGCACCTTCAACTCGGCGAGCACCTGCCCGCCGGCCTTGGCAAACGCCTCGGTGAAGGACTTCTGCGCGTCCGCGCCCGGCGCGTAGTCCGAAACCAGGGTCACCACCTTCTTGATGCCATCCTTCGCCGCCCAGTCGGCGACGATCGTCGAGGACTGCGCCAGCGTGAAGCTGGTGCGCGCGATGTAGGGCGAGCGCTCGGTGATGATCGAGGTGCCCGCGGCCATCACGATCAGCGGCACCTTGGACTGCGTGGCGAGCGGCGCAGCGGCGAGCGCGGCGGGCGTCACGCCGAAGCCGGCGATGAAGTTCACCTTGTCGTTGACGATCAGTTCCTGCGCGATGCGCTTGGTGTTGTCGGGCACCGCGCCGTCGTCCTTGACGATCAGCTCGATCTTCTTGCCGGCGACCGTATCGCCGTGCTGCTGCATGTAGAGTCTGGCCGCGGCGCTGATCTGCTTGCCGGTCGAGGCCTGCTGGCCGGTCATGGGCAGGATCAGGCCGATCTTGACCTGCGCCTGTGCGCTGCCGAGCGCGAACGCCGCCGCAACCGCGGCAAGGATTGCAACTGTTCTCGTGCGCTGCATGATCTCCCCCTGGATGGATGAGCAACAGGCCGGCATTCTACGCCTGCTCCTCCGGTTGTCGGAATACGTCCGGCTGCGCGGCTTTCGCCGCCGCTATTTACCAGCGTGCACGCAGCTGGCCGTTTTCGATCTTCGATTCGAAGCGCTTCATCGGGCGATCGCCCTTGCCCGTGCATGCGCCCGTGCGGACATCGAATTCCCAGTGGTGCTTGGGGCAGGTCAGGCGAAAGCCCTCGAGCGCGAGGTGCGGAATATTGGTCACTTGGTGCGGGCAGCGGCTGTCGTAGACGTCAAACGAATCGCCGCTGCGATACACGAACAGGCTGCGCCCGTCGCTGTCGCAGTAGGTGACTTTCCCGTCGGCGATCGCGTCGACGGCCGCAAGATCGTGCCAGCGCAGTCCCGCCCCGAGGTTTTCGGCGCGGAACTCCGGAATGTCCATGTCGATCAGGATATCGATCGCCCAGAAGATCCTGGCCAGCCCGAGCGCGGGAAACGCGTGCAGGATCGCATCCAGAATCTCACCGGGCGTGGCACCCGCATCGAGCGCACGCGGCAGGTACTGGCGCAATCCCTTCTCCGTCTGCGTCGCGACCTTGGTGATCACCGTGATCAGCATGCGCGTTTTCGGGTCGAGCGACTTGCCCGATTCCTTGAGAAACTTGAAATAGGCCCCCATCGCTTCGGGCCGTGCCTTCAACAGGTAATTCAGGGCGTCGCTCACTGGGATTCTCCTGCCGGTTGCCGTACAAGCCGGAAGTATAGAATGTGCACGGAACACTTCCCGATGGCGGAACTCCTCACCCTTACTCGCGCGGCACGCCTGGTCGGCGTGGCGCGGGGAGTCCTGCAAAGAAGGGTGCGGGAAGGCACGCTCGCCTCGTTCGAGGGCATGGTCAGGGCCGACGATCTGGTACGCGCGTTCCCCGGCACGCAACTCGAGGACAACGCCGAGATGGCTCGCGTCGAGCGAATCAAGGAGCGGGCATTCGGCAGGCGCGTGTACGAGCGCTCGCTGCCGGACAAGGAAGTGCTGGCGGCGCGGCTCGGCGAGCTTGCGCGCGAACTCGCGCAGGCGCGGGCGAGCGCGGCACGCTCCGAAGCATTGCTGCACGAACTCGGCAAGCGGCTCGAAGGCAATCCGCTGGGCACATGGCTCAGCCACGAACTGGAGGCGGGAATGGCGAGCGGAGAAGACGAACACGAAATCCTCGCGCAGGACGGGGTCATGCGGGTCATGACGCCGCATGTCAAGGTCGTTCCCGGAGGCCAGGAGTTTTTCGTGGAAGGCGCGGATACGGTTCTCGAAGCCGCGCTGCACGCCGGGCTGGCGATGGCCTATGGCTGCAGCATCGGCACCTGCGGCGAGTGCAAGGCGCGCGTGGTGGCCGGTAGCCTGAAGAAGGTACGCCACCACGACTTCCGCCTTACCGAAGCCGAAAAGCTGCAGGGATGCGCCCTGCTGTGCTGCCACACCGCACTGACCGACCTCGTCATCGAGGCCAATGTCGCGCGCGGCGCCGCGGAAATCCCGCCGCAGAGCATCACCGCGCATGTGCGCAAGATGGATCCCCTGTCCGAGGACGTGATACTGCTGGAAGTCCTCACGCCGCGCACCAGCCGCCTGCGCTTCCTCGCCGGCCAGAGCGCGATCGTCGAACTCGGCGGGGTGAAGGCGACCTGGCCGATCGCCAGCTGCCCGTGCGAGGAACGCCGCATCCAGTTCCATGTGCGGCGCATCGCCGGGAACCGCTTTTCCGATTACGTCTTCCACCGCCTGAGGATCGGCGAAGCAGTGGCGTTGGAGGGACCGGTCGGCGAGTTCGTGCTGCGCGACGAGGAGCCGCGCCCGCTCGTGTTCGTCGCCTGGGGATGGGAAGGATTCGCGCCGGTGAAGAGCGTGATCGAACACGCGCTGGCGCAGGACTCCGCCGAATCCATCGACCTGGTGTGGATCGTGGCTTCCGCGAGCGAGCACTATTATTCGAAGCTGTGCCGGGCATGGGCCGATGCAATGGACAACTTCCGCTTTACGCCGGTCGTCGCGCGGGAGCTGCCCGATCTCGGCGATCTGTCGGGGAAGGACATCTACGTCGCGGGCGATTCGGCGCAGGTCGAGGCGACGCGCGCGCGCCTCGCCGATCACGCAGTACCGGCGGAGAGGATGGTCGCCTGGGTATCCCGCTGAGCCGGCTTCGCCGAGCGTAAAATGGATTTCGCCGCAGTTGCCACCCCTGCGCTGCCACCATGCGTGAACCCCTTTCGCTGATCGAAGCGGTACGGATAAACTGCCACATCGCCGACGCGCGCCACGCGAGGGAGGCGACGATGTGCACCTATCTTCTGCAGATGCGCGAACTGTTCCGCTGGGAACGCGCGATGCCGCTCGCGACGCAACCGCCGCGGGAAGACGTTTCCCGCTGGCTCACCGAGCGCGAAGCGATGTGGAACGAGCTCGAAAACGACAGCTACGGGACGCTGCCGCTGGGAGCACGCCACTACGACGCCTTCGATGCGCAGGGGCTCAATCGCGAACTCGCCGCGCGCGGCATGGTTTATGGCGCTGGTTACGGACACTTTCAGCGGCCGCACTTCTTTCTCGCAGAACTCGAGCGCGACGAGATGCGCGAGGGAATCCGGGTGCTTGTCGCGGGGCGCGAATTCGCGCGCGATCTGGCCGCAGCGCCCGCCGCACTTCAGGACGGCACGATTTACGTGCGGCGCGACGCCCTGCGCCGCTGGCTCTGGGAGAAGGTGGAGTTCTGGCAGACCCGCAAGGGCGACGGTGCGCTGCAGCGTGCGCTCGCGGCCTGGGACCTCGAGTCCGGTGGCGATGCCGCGCTCGAGCACATGGTCGAAGCCGAGACCGAAACGATGATCCTGCACGAATTGGGTGAAGCGCGTGCCACGGAGATCCTGGGCTCCGCATGGGAAGAAATGCTCGGTGCTGCGCTCGACCGGCGCGCCGAACTGCTTGCGCGTGCGGTGCGGGACCATCTCGCCGACTGCCTGAGCACGCTGCCCTCCTTGCTTGAGCGTGACGCTCGGGCATCGATTCATTTCTATTTCTCCCAGATGGACGGCATGCGGCGCGAGCTTTTCCCCGTGCTCGCGGCCGCCTATGGCGAATGGAGCGGGTCTGGCGCCGTGAAACCGCTGCGGAAAGCAATTGCCAGGGGTGCGTTGCATTGGCAGCGGGCGGCGCGCGAATTGCTCGCATCGCCTCCACGTGCCGATGCCGGGGCGTTCGCGCTTTGATTCGTAACAACGCATCGGAGAACCGCGATTCGGCGGCCAGCGACCGTTTGAGGGCGCTGCAGGTCCTTGCGGAGGCGACTTCCACGCTTCCGGGGGACTCGGGCGTCGAAGAGTGGCTGGGGCGTTTCCTCGCCACCATGGTGCGGCTCGCCGGAGCCGCGGCGGGCGCGGTTCGCGTGGTGACCGGCGACGGCCGGCACCTGCGCCTCGTCGCCTCCGTCGGATTGCCCCCGGAGGTGATGGCGCACGAGCGGCTGATGCCGGTGAACTGCGGCGTCTGCGGGATCGCTGTAGCCGAGGCCGCAGTGCATCTCGCGCCGGCCGGCGCCGCGTGTGCCGGTGTCACATCGCTTGCATGGTTTGGCGGTTTCGGCGGCATGGTGGTATTACCGCTGGTGCATCAGGGCCGCTCGCTTGGCACCTGCAACCTGTTCATGCGCGACCAGCGCACGATCCCGCCGGAAGTGGCGCTGCTGTATCGCTCGATCGGCGAGCATCTCGGCATGGCGCTCGAGAATGCGCGGCTGGCGCACGAGAACCTGCGCATGACGGTGATGAACGAGCGCCAGATGATGGCGAGCGAGGTGCACGACTCCCTCGCGCAGACCATGGCCTATATGAAGATGCGGATATCGCTGCTGCTCGATGCCCTGCACGCACCGGACAGCGCGCGCGCACTCAAGTACGCCACGGACCTGCAGGGAGCGCTCGCAGAAGCCTATGCCGACCTGCGGGAACTGCTCGCGCAATTCCGCAGCCGCATGGACCCGATGGGTCTCGCGCACGCGCTCAAGGGCATTGCCGAGGGCTTCGAGGAGCGTACCGGAATCAAGCTGTCGATGGAGAACAGCCTGGCCGAAATCAAGCTCACGGTGGATGAGGAAGCCAACGTGTTCCATATCGTGCAGGAGGCACTGGCGAACGTGGCGCGCCACTCGGGCGCAACAGCGGCGCGCGTGACCATCGGCGAGCGCGGCGGCGACTACGAGTTCAGCGTGGAAGACGACGGCACCGGATTCTTCGCCCTCGGCACGCGGCGCGGGGCCGATGATCAGGCAGGCCTGCGCCACCACCTCGGGGTCAATATCATGCGAGAGCGCGCGCAGCGGCTCGCCGGGCGAATCGAGATTGCCAACCTCCCGGGACGCGGCGCGCGCATCCGCCTGGTATTCCCCGCCGACCCGGCGGCACGCGCTGCCGCGCAATGAGCGATCCGGTCAAGGTCCTGCTGGTCGACGACCACACGCTGTTTCGCAAGGGACTCGCAGAGCTGCTCGATGGGCGCGACGCGATTCGCGTGGTTGGTGCGACCGGAGACCACGAGGAAGCGCTGCGCCTGGCGCGCGAACTCGCGCCCGATGTCGCGATCGTGGACCTCCACATGGAGCCGCACGGCGGGCTTTCGCTGTTGCGGCGCCTGCGCGAGTCCGGCTGGCGCGGCACCTGCCTGATTCTCACCGTGAGCGATTCCGGCGACGACATGGCAGACGCCATCGCGGGGGGCGCGCGCGGCTACCTGCTGAAGGACATGGAACCCGAGCAGCTGGTGGACGCAGTGCGGCGCGCGATGGGCGGAGAGACTGTGGTCGCACCGGCGATGACGTTGAAGCTGGTCGAGCTGCTGCATCCGCGGCGCGCGGCCGCGGCGAAAGAAACGCTGCTCAAGCAACTCACCCCGCGCGAGCGCGAGATCCTGCGCCACGTGGCGCTCGGCCAGACCAACAAGGCGATCGCCCGCGAACTCGACATCAGCCACGAGACGGTGAAGCTGCATGTGCGGAAGATATTGTCGAAGCTGAAGTTGTCCTCGCGGGTGGAGGCTGCGGTGTTTGCGGTGGAGCATGGGGTGGCGGCGGCGCGGGGGGAGAGGGGCGGTCCTTGACGCGGTGCACTGAGTCGATGCGCACCTTGCTCAACCAACGACCTCCAGCATTTCGGCTATGACTTGAACGCTGCTCTCATCTTCGCAGGTCAATTCAATGGACTCAAAGTCGGGATTGTTCGGTTTCAAGGTGATATTCAGGTGCCGCCACGCTCCGTCTTCAGCGGTCACTTTCTCGCTCTGGTAGCGCTTCACGGTGTAGCGCTCGCCGGTTTCCGGATCGGGCGAATCGCGCAACTCCACGAGGACCGTTCTGCCCTGACGTGACCCGGTAACCGGTGTCGCGAAAAGGCAATATGCACCGTCTGGAATCGATGGTTCCATCGATTTCCCGACGACCTGTGCGACAAACATACCCGGCCGCAATCGATGATGGGTATCGACCTCTACCCAGTCCCAGTCGTCGTCCTTCGCGTTCTTTGACTCGCTGAAGGCTCCGGCCGCTACTTTGAGTTGAACCAACGGTACACATTTCACGTACCGTTGCTCCGCACGCGGCCGCACGATACGCAGCACGACACCCTCGCGCGTTGCCTCACTTCCGTCCACCCGAGCAAACCAGGACGTATCACTGCGCAGCGAGTCCCGAAGTTTGTTTGCTCCGAGGTATCCGGCGAGCTTGCGGAACTGGCGCGCCATGGCTGCCTCATCGTGGAGATCGTGCGCAGCGATTTCGATGACCTCGTAGGCATTGTTGCGCAGCCAGGTGCGAATGCGCTGGTCGTACTCTGCCGTCGCGGCATCGCCATGCAAGTGCCCACTCAACCCGTCGAGATAGATGCACACCCCTTCATCCTCGCCATGATGCGGGGCGCGGTAGATAACGTCCGGCGTGGTCGTCCCCGTAGTTGTCCCAATGGCGCGATCGAGTCGAATCTGCCGGCCTCGAATTCCCTCCTCGAATCCCGCCGCCTTGAGCAGGTGACGCAGCCGGCGCTCGGCTTCGTTGACCGGGTGCGTTCCTTCTCCAGGTTCCTTCGAGGGCTGCTTCGCCGGTATCTCATGCGATAGCGACAAGCGCGGTCCCCATGCCGAGAGACGCTCCTGTGCTGCCTTTCGATCGAGATGCTTGTGGTAATAGCCATTGCGGAACGTCTGCAGACAATCAATGCAGGAGGTTTCACAGGCTGATGGGCAGTCCTCCACGACTTCCCGGGCGACCGCGGCGATTTCCCAGAAACGCTCACAGAGTTGGTCGAGCAGACCGGATCCGCCAGGCATTGGGTCCCAAAGAAGAGCATCTACCTCGTCCCGGTCGACGTGACCAATGACCAGGATCTGCAAGTCTTCCATATGCATGTCGAGTACACGGGTAGCGGCGAAGCGAAGCGCCTCCAGCACGCTGTACGCTGTCTTCTGATCCGGGCAGGCGGCAAGAGATAGGGCGTCCGCTACCACGTCGGCGTAGAAACCAATGGACGCGATCTTCCGGCCGCAACGCTCCTCGTGTGACTGTTCGAACTGGCCGCGCTGCCTGTCCGAGGAAAGTGGTGAGACGCTCTGCCCACAGACGGTACAGACCGGGTAGCCAAAGCGATCGAAGCGATTGATCGCGCTCGAAGCTCCGACGTTGACCAGCCTCAGCCGCACGCCGCGGCGGTGCTGCAGGCTCTGCGCGCCCCAGCGATATGCGCGCCCGCCGTTGTGCTGATCGCGCTCCAACCCATAGACCGCAACGCCCATCTGAAAGCGCAGTTCCTCTTCGTCGGAGATGTGAGACTGATGAACGAGGTCCACGTCGCAGACGGCGATTGCCTGCAACACCGTCCCGTCAAGCGTGCCGGGGGCGACACCCAGGTTCGTCTCCTTGACTGCCTGACGCTCGGTGGAAATCTCAAAGGTCGGCATCTCCGCCCGCTGCTCGTCGATATCCCGATGGAAACGCCGGGCGACAAAGCGGTTTCCATTGGCATAGATCAGATTGCCGGGCACGTACTCCCGCAAGGCAACGCTCGGCGGACGCGGAAGCGAAAACGCCTTTGCGCCGGTGCGCCAGAACGGAATCTCGGCTGTGCCCAAGACAGAACCCACTTCGAGTCCATAGCCGGGCAAAAAGCCTTCGGCCGCGAGTACGCCAAAGGTGTTTACGTCGTCATATCCTTCGGCCTCGCGGCGGGTACGCCGCGCCGTGCCCTTGAGCCGTTTGACGACCTCGTTACAACGACTGAACAGGGCTTCGTCTTCCAGGTCCAGGTCGCCCTGAACCGCGCGCACCGCGCTAAGGCGTTTGATCTGATCGAGCGCCCAGCGCAAGCGTCGCCCCAAGCGAGCGAGGACCGCTTCGAGTCCGCGTACCATTTCGCGAACATGCGCACGTAGTACCTCCAGCCGAGTAACTTCCGCGTCAGCCTCCGGCCATCCTTGCCGAAAAGCGCCCTCCACGTAGGCGACCAGATCGTCTGCGCTTCGGTCGATCAGCATTTGAAGCGGCGTCAGATCGAACGGCTTGTCCCTGACGAGGCCGCCGTCGAAGAGGTAAGCCGAAACCCTGTCGGGCAGGCAGGTCTTCAGCGTGTCCTCGATCTTCAGACGTTCCGCTTCGGATCGTGACGGATCGCGCGCGTACTGGTGTAGTCGCGTCATGACCGTCGCATGCACATGCTTTGCAACCATGAGGTCGTTGCGCAGATTGAACGCAGGCGGATCGACCCGGCCCGCGAGCAGCTTGAGCGGCTCGGCAAAGTACGCCCGGTCGTGCGACACCGGCCGGCAGTAAGTCAGGTCCACCGCCATGCGGTGGCGCCGTCCGGCCCTGCCCGCGCGTTGCCAGTAATTGGCCGGGAGCGGCGGCACGTTGCGCATGAGCACGGCATCGAGCTGGCCAATGTCCACACCGAGTTCCAGGGTTGGCGTACAGACGAAGGTGTTTATCGCCTCGGAGTCTCCCTTGAAGAGATTCTCAAGCCGCTCCCGCTCGTCGTGCGGAACCATGGCCGTGTGCTCCTCAGGCCGCAGCATCGAGTAGCCCTGATCGAGCACTTGCAGGTCGTAGTTGTCCGGATCCTCGCGAATGAATTCGAGTGTCCCTTCAGGAGCGGCGATTGCCTGGTCTCGTCCAGTGAAAGCAGTCGTCGCATCTGCGAGAGCAGGCGCGCATCGGCGAACGGATAGGCCGTGAGCTGGTACCGCAGGAAACTGCGTACAACTTTCTCGGTGAAAACGATGGGGTTCAGTGCCATGACGAAGGCCCTCGCGGCCGGCTTCGAGTCCGCTCAGGCACTCAGTGACCTCAGGATTTTGGCTTTTTCCGCTTGGGACAGGGTTGTTGCGAACTTGACCGCTGCGATGACCTGGTCTTTGACCGCGTCGCTGATCTGCCCCTCAATGGCCCCGACATTTGCCGTGACTTCTCGGAGTACATCATCGCGCCGCAAGCGAAGCAATTTATCGCACGCCAGGTATGAATCCCGTTTCAGGTACGCGTGGCCCGACACGTCGATTTTTACCTGGCATTTCAACAGGTGCGGACGCGCGGCTATGAAGGGGTGAATCGTGGAATTGACGATGAACAGGCAGTAATCCGGATCATCGTCCGCTACCAGAACAAGAAACTTCGGCTTGGTGGTCTCGGGAAATTTGACTTCGATCCGAAGGATACAGCCCGGTACCAGCTTCGTTTCGGCAAATACGCGGCGCTTCTCGGCCGGGAAATGATCCCCCAGCCGGGCCATTAACGTGCGCGGAGATAAGCGACCAGGTCGCTTGAGTTTGGAAGCGTCCGCGCGATCGATTCAACCGATATCGATTGATTCTGATCGACGCTCGCCCATGCCGCATCGTGTGTCACGTCGGTCAACTGCCCAAAAGTCTTTTGACCATACTTCTTGATTGTCCGATCAAGGCAATCAATTTCAGACGCCGCGAGAACGTCCTCATTCGCCTTCCGTTTGGGCTTAACGTATCTGCCCGATCGGACGCGCAGCGATTCTTTGATGAGGGCATCTACATCCGGGTCGATGGTTTCCCGGTTGTCGGCAACTTTCATCATGTTGTAAATCGCCGACGGCACGGGGCCGTACTCCATGGCGACGTAGTGATCCCCGCAGATCAGGCGCCCGAAATGCTGCAGGTGCCTCTTATCCGCCAAGTAGAGGATCTTGGAGACGCTATGGAGTGACGCGGCTTTGAGATGGCCGGCTATGTAGAGAATGACCTCTAAAGCCTTGTCTCGATCGAATGTTCTGACGTGTGCTGGCATGCTCGAAAACCCCCTTCCCGGTGCGGTGCCTGAAGGCAATGGCATGTCTGACGGGACAAATTGTAGCACCTCAGGGGTGGCCGGCATTAGTGCGCAAGAACATTGTGCGGGACGGTCTCTTTAGAGTTCTATCAGGTGAATGCGTCCATCGGTGGCCCGACGGGCCACCTCGACCAGATGACTGTGACGGGTAAGGACGATTACCTGCGTTTTGGTCGCGAGGTGCGCCAATGCGGCAAGGCCGGCCCCAGCGCGGTCGTCGTCCCAGTTGATGAAGAGGTCATCCGCGATGAACGGGAGTGGTGTCCCTTGCTCCAAATGGAGTTCGAGCGCAGCAAGCCGTAGAGCCATGTAAAGCTGGTCCTCTGTAATGGAGTTCGAGCGCAGCAAGCCGTAGAGCCATGTAAAGCTGGTCCTCTGTGCCAGTGCTCAGCCCCTTGATAGTGACGAGGGCACCCTCGGCGTTACGCGCGTCGAGGGACACTGGCTCAGCCTCAAAATCAACCACAAGTTTCGAGTAGCCACCCAGCGTCAGTTGCGAAAAAGTCTCACTGGCCCGTTTAAGCAATGGCTCCTGTCGTTCCTCGCGGTAGCGTTCGACCGCCCATTTAAGGAGTTTGGCGCCTACGGTGATACGAACGTATTCATCGACCGCATCGCCCATCAAAAGGAGGGCATCTTGCCGTTCGGATTCGGCTCTGGCGGCATCGTCTTGCCCAGCGATCTTGTCGAATTCGTCTTGTGCTTGGGTGCGCCGCGCGATACACGCATCGCGCTTTGCTTCAGCCGCATCGCGCGCATTGCGGACTTCCAACAGCTGCGCCGCGATCTGCGTCAGGTCCTCGCTTGCGATTTCCGATTCCAGCTGTTCCAACGGCAGCCCGTCACCGCTTTTCAGCGCCGCCGCTCGTGCGTCGCGAACACGCAGCTCAACCTCCCTGAAGGCGTTGGACGCGCCGATTGCAGCGCGTAGCGCTTCGACGGTTTGGATCTGCGCGGCATCGAAAAGCGGCTTGATTTTTGATGCGGCGATGGTTTCGGCCTGCTTGGCGGCCGCGATTTCCTGTCGAGTTTTGGCAATGGCGGCGGTGAGCCGGATGTGGCGGTCCTCATCCTGCTGCGCCATACGCAGCAACTCACCCAAGCTAGCCGCTATTTCGACTGGGGCATATCCAACACACTCTGCCGCGTACTGGCCTGCGATCGTGCGCGCATCGTCGGTAAAGCGATTGATCTCCTGCCTCATTGGATCAATGCGGCTGGTTTGCTGATCCTGGATGTAACGGCATGCCTCTTCTATCTCGCCGAATGTAGAGAGCGCCTTGGCGGCACCAGCCGCCCCGATGTCGGCGGCAAGACCGGCCGCGGAGATGTGCCGAGCCCAGTCGGATGACCATTGCTTTAAGGCTAGGTCGGCGGCAGCCGCTTGCTGGTTAAGGGTGGGCGTGGCCAGCGCCGCCGCGTCCCTCTGCTCTTGCAGGCTTTTGAGCCGGGCGCGATCATCGGCTTGGCCTGCCTGCAACCCCTCTGCGTGAAGGATCAGGGTCGTGAGATCGGCGGCATCCAAACCAGCAACGCCAAGCTCCGCGAGAGCGCTACGAAGCGCCTGCTCCTGTCCGTCTGCGCGGGTTTGTAAGGCATTCTGCTGAGCGGTGGCGTCGTCCGCGGTCTGCGCGACGAGCAGCGCCTTGTCGCGGTTCTGCGACCACGGCGTGAGCCGGTCCAGCGTAAGGCCGGGAAGTCCGAGTGCCGTCATTCGCGCCTGCCACGTGGCGTCGAATTCCGACAGCTCCCTGTTGGTCTCCGCAGCTTGGCGTCCATGCCAAGGCGCCGGCGCAGCGCGTGGGTCTCGGCGCGGTCCACCAGATCGAACGGCAACGCGAACTTGTCCGACATTTCGTCGCGCCATTGAAGACGCAGCGAAGCCGGCGTGAGGATTAGAACCCGCTGGATCCGGCGGCGCAGCAAAAGCTCGCTCAAAATCAGACCAGCCTCGATTGTCTTTCCCAGACCCACATCATCTGCGATCAACAAGTTGACGCGCGGCATACGCAGCGCCTTCAGAAGCGGTACGAGCTGAAAATCCTCCACTTGCACTGCGCCATGAAACGGACTTGATATCGGGAGACGTTCGAGTGGGCCGCTACTTTCCGGGTCAAGGAAAGGCGTGGCCGCGGTCCAGCGGGATGCGCGGAGCAACGCGTCGAAGTCTTCGCCCGGCATCGGATCAGTCTTTCCAACGTCCGGAAGCGCCGTGGGCTCGAGCAGGATCTTTCTGGGCTCAAGCTCCCACAGGAGCTGTTCCTCGACGGGGAGTTGGTCGTCCTTGTATTCGAGATGAACGAGGTGCAGCCGCCCACTCTCTCCGTCAAAGGGCTCCACCGCGGATACGATCCCACGACGATTGCGCACGGTGGCAAACATGCCGGTGCGCGGAACTTGCCCGGACTGCGATATGGTCATCGTATTGAAAACGCGCGTGGCGGAGGAAAACCGATAAACGGGCTCGGCACCGACGCACTCGACGGTGGTTGTTCGAGCGTGCGCACTCGCTCCCTTTTCGTGCTAATTCTTTGGCGCGGCATTGTTGAGATTGGACACTATTCGCCGGTGCCCAAAGGTCCGTGCGAAGAATACCCCTGTTCCGTTTCGCAAACTGGGTATCGTGGTCGAGCGTCAGGTGCACGGCGCGAGCCAGTCGTCAGAAGTTGCGGCTAGCGGCCAAGGCGTTTGCCGAAGCGGTTTAATCCCGCTTTCCTGTACCACTCCTCGACCTTAGCGGCGAAGTATTCCGCGACCAGCAGCGACAATCAGTCCTTCTTACGAGGATTGATTTAGCTATTTCAATACCGCACGCAAGGCCAGATTGGCCGAGCGAACGACGATTGGCGTTAAACATATCGTCCTTCCCCGGCACAGCAGCGCGCGGCCTCAAACTAGTCGTTGGTGAGATTCTCGAAACACAGACGGATGCGGCGGCGGAGTTCGTCCTGCCGTTGCTCCATCAAAGCGCACCAACTCAACCCATCCCCTTCGCCGGCAGCAACAACAACTTCGGATTGTCCGGAGATACCACGAAACCGAAGCGGTAGTAGTAGCCTGCCACGTGCTCATCGATGGCATCGACGAACAGGCCAATACCGCCGGCCTCGGCGTAGATTCGCTGCGCCCGGGTCAGGGCATTGACCAGCAACAAATCGCCGGGCCCGTACCCTGATATTGTTTGTCGACAGCCAGACGGCCCAATCTGACTCCAGGAATCCGCCGTGGCAGCTTCCTGCGCCACGTTTCCGGCAGGTCGCGGTTTTCCAGTTCGGCCAACGTCAGCGCGTAATCGCCGCAAACATTATCCCCGCTTCCTCACGAGTGGCGACAAACGTCTTCGACCGCCCCTTGTCCTGATGCTGGCAGCCAATTCCAGTCGCGCGGCGATAGTCGAATGAGCTCCTCGCGCTCAATAACGGCTTGGGCCTCGTTCAGCGCTGACTGCACCAGAAACTGACTCACTGTGGCACCGGCGAGCGCCGCAGCGCGGCACAGCGTTTCATATACGTCATGCGGCACGCGAGTGGCGATACGGTGCTGCTCGGAAATGGCGGTTCTCATCACATTTCACCGTCGGAGAATGGTGCTGCGCTCATGCCAGTTCCGGCTTGTTAGACTGTAGCCAAGTCCGCATGTGAGCCAGCAAGGCGGTCGCACTGGCCACGCACTCGTTGACCGTCGATTCGGGCACGAGGTCGCCCGAGTAGTCAGACTGGTTGCGCTGCTTGCGCAATGCATCGAGCACGCGCACCTGTTCGGGCGCCAGAGCGACCGCGAGCGTCAGGGACCGGATCGCGGTCTGATGATGGCCGGGGCGGCTGGTGAGGGTGCGATAGCCATTGGCATACAGTGCAAGCATGGCAAGTTGCATGATCGCCTTGTAGCCGACGTCGAAGCGTGTCTCTGCGCTCAGGCCGGCGAGCCGCGCATCGGCCAAGTTGCGCTCAGCCGCCGCCAACATTTTTGCCGTTTGCGCCCGCTCCGGCGCGACAGCGTCAAGACTGATGCCGAGCAAGTTCTGCAAGGTCATTATCGTTTCCAATCAGGAAAATCTTCGGCTTGGCAAGCACGTCGCGCAGGAACGGCTCCACCGCCGCCTTGGTTGCAAACTCCGCTGCCGTAAACACCTTCGGATTCACCTCTCGCCCCAAGGTTGCCTGAGTCGGGAAAATCATTTCCACCGCCTCTGCAAAACCGATATCGCCGATCAGCAGCAGATCGACGTCACTGGCGCCGATTTCACGCCCCTGCGCCATGGAACCAAAGACAAACGCGACCCGCAATTGCGCTGCAGCCGGCGCCAGCGCCTCCGCAAGCACGTCGGCCAGACCCGAGGTTTTTCGGAGAATGCCCGCCACTTCATTGAACACCGGGCAGGACGTGTCGGCTCTGTACACCTGCTGGTTGCCGCGCTTTTCGCGCTTGAGCAACCCCACATCGGCCAGTCTTTTCAGCTCGCGCGTGAGGGTCCCGGCAGGCAGGCCCGTGCGTCGCGCGATTTCCCGTCCGTGCAACGCTTCGTCGGGGCGTAGCAGCAGCAGTCCCAGTACGCGGCGGCGATACCTCGGGAGGAGAGTGGAGGCTAAGGTTTGATGCATTTATGGCGCCAATTGTCGCCTAAATTGCATCGTTTTGCAATTCTGAATCCGCCCGATCGGCCGACCTCTGTCCGAAAAATGCCCACGCCACTCGGTAGCTCCCGTTGGTTTTCCATCGTGCAGGCGGAGCGCGTCGAGGGAGAGCCTTTGCCCGGGCATGCCATCGCATGGTCTGCCTCAACGCCGGCTTCTTCACGGCCTTTTTCGCGCCCTCACTCGATACTCCCGTTGGCGCTGACGAGCGACAGGAACAAAAGGCGATTGAATGGTAAGCGCGCCGTCGATCACTTGACCGTGTTGCATGTCTTCGGAATACAGGATTACCGAGCCAGTCATCCGGGCGCCGGCAATGATCAGGCTGTCGTAGAAGCTGTAGCGATATTGCTCCCGAAGCCTGAGTGCAGCGACGATGAGTTCCGGCGTCACCGGGTGTACTTCGCATGCGTCACGTACTTCACGCACCACGGCTTGCACGTTAGCTGTCGGTAGCAGGAACTTTTTCGTCAGAATGTGCGCAAGCTCGCCCAATACCTGCGTAGTGACGCAAGCCGTACCATTCCCAAGCGCCGACATCGCAGCCTTCTTCTTGGTGGATTCGTCACCCGAGTATAGATAGACGAGTACATTTGTGTCGATGAACACCCTATCGTTGGTTGGCTTCATCGCGATCGAATTTGAAATTCTTGGTATCGATTACAGCGGCACCCCATTCTATTTTCTTCCTGGGCTTGCTGAGCCGCTCGTACTGCTCTGTCGAAATCAGCACCGCCACCTGCTTGCCGCGCCGCGTGAGCCGCACGGGGTGGCCCTGCTCCGCTTCATGCACCAACCCGGACAAATTGTTCTTCGCTTCGGCGATCGAGTAAGCGTCGGTCATGGTTGATTCCGTTGAGATAGCCATTTAGATGGACATCTTAGCATTCCGGCGCGGCGCCAGCGATCGCTGTATGGCAGCTCACCGGGCCCACGGAATTTGGAAGCCAGGCGTCAACCAGAAATCTCATGCCGCTTGCAAGCGACTGCAATACGGTTTCAACTGGATAACGCAACAACAAGACCGCCCCGGGGGTCTGGTCAACGAGAATTCGGGGAAAACCAGTCGAGCGCGCTGCGCAGCCGCACCACCTTTCCGATCACGATCAGCGTCGGTGCCCTGACGCGAACCTCCGCGGCGAGCCGCGGCAGCGCTGCGAGCGTGCCTGCCACGACGCGCTGACCGGCGGTCGTCCCCTGCTGGATGATCGCCGAGGGCGTTCGCGGCGAAAGCCCATGAGCGATCAGCTCCCGTGAGATGCGCTCCAGCCCAGCCAGTCCCATATACACGACGATCGTCTGGTCCGGTCGCGCGAGCGCCGTCCAGTCGAGTTCAGCGATGCCACCGCGTTGCGAGCCCGTCACCAGTACGCAGGCCTGTGCAACACCGCGATGCGTGAGCGGAATCCCCGCATACGCCGCGACACCCGACGCCGCGGTGATCCCGGGAACCACCTCGAATCGGATCCCGGCGCGTGCGAGCGCCAGCGCCTCTTCGCCACCGCGGCCGAAGATGAACGGATCGCCTCCCTTCAGCCGCACCACGCGTCTTCCGCCGCGCGCGAGCCGCACCAGCAGCGCATTGATTTTTGCCTGCGTCAGCGTATGCCGCCCGCGCTGCTTGCCGGCGTAGATCAGCTCGGCGCACGGCGGCAGCATCGCGAGTATCTCGGGGGTGACCAGGTGGTCGTGCACCACCACTTCGGCGCGCGCGAGCACCTGCGCCGCCTTGAGGGTGAGCAGCCCCGGATCGCCCGGCCCCGCGCCGACCAGCCAGACCCGCGCCGCCCTCACCTCGTCGCGCTCCGTGCGAATTGCACGAAGCGCGCAGGCCAGTCGCAGCTGCCCGCGCCTCGCAGGTGGGCGTAGGAAGCGAGCACGTTGTTCACCACGATACCGTCACGCTCGCCATCGATGCCGTGGCCCCGCCGCACGCGGTAGGCATACGCCAGACCCGGGTCCGCGTTTTCGAGACTCGAGTAGTGGAACTCGTGCGCGCAGATCTCCTGACCCGGTTTCATACCCCAAGGGTGAGCGGCGGCCGCTTCCAGCCGCACGTAGCCGCGGCCGGTCGGGCGATCCTGCATCACCACGTCCGCGCCGATCGCGCCCACCATCTCGCGCCGCTCGCCCTTCCAGGAGATGGAGCGCGCCAGGTACATCAGCCCGCCGCACTCGGCATACACCGGCGTCCCCTGCTCGATTCTGTGCCGGATTTCAGTGCGCAGCGACGCGTTGGCCTCGAGCGCGGCTGCAAAGCATTCGGGAAAGCCTCCGCCGATGAATAGTGCGTCCACTTCGGTCAGCCGGCCGTCGCGCAGGGTGTCGAATGGAACGATTGCGGCGCCCGCGTTCTCGAGCGCTTCGAGGTCGTCCGCGTAGTAGAACCCGAACGCGCGATCGCGCGCGACGCCGATGCGGACGTCGGGCGCCGGGCGCGTCCGCGGACTTGTGGAAATAACGGCTAACCGCTGCTCCGTAAACGTCCGTTCGAGAAGCTTCCCCACATCCACCTGGCGTTCGACCGAATCGACGATCGCCTCGATGCGCGCCGCAGCGGCCTCGGCCTCGTAGGCGGGCACCAGACCGAGATGGCGTTCGAAGATCCCGATTGCCGGGTCCTCGTGCACGGCACCGAGCACCGGCACGCCCGTGTAGTGCTCGATCACCGCGCGCAGTTTCGCTTCGTGCCGCGAGCCGCCGAGCCGGTTGAGGATCACGCCGGCAAATCGCACCGCGGGATCGAACGCCTGGTAGCCGAGAATCAGCGGCGCGATGCCGCGCGTCATGCCGCGCGCATCGATCACCAGCACCACCGGCAGCCCGAGCAGGCCCGCAAGCGCTGCATTCGAGTTCGAGCCGTCGAGGTCGAGCCCGTCGTAGAGCCCCTTGTTGCCTTCGACAAGGCACACATCCGCATCGGCCCCGTGGCGCGCGTAGCTCGCGGAGATTTCCTCGCGCGAGGCAATGTAGAAATCCAGATTGCGGCAGGACCGGCCGCTTGCGAGCGCAAGCCAGAGCGGATCGATGTAATCGGGCCCCTTCTTGAATGCCTGCACCGCCAGCCCGCGGCGCCTCAACGCCGCGGCGAGCCCGACGCTCAGCGTGGTCTTGCCTGAGGACTTGTGGGCGGCGGAGACGAGGAATCGGTGCATGGCTCGGGAAGCAGGCGCAGGACCTTGAGCGCAACGGCAACGAGCGCTGCCGCGAGCGCAAAACCACCCAGCGCGAGAAACACTTCCGGCACGCTCGGCGCGTAGGCATGAATCTCGCCGTCGAAGAAGCTGCTCGATTCCTGCCAGCCCGGGAAGATCTGCTGCGGCCACGCCTGCGCGCCGATGATGGTGACGTACATCTGCGCGAGCCCGCCGAGTACGACCAGGACGGCGGCTGCAACCACGCCGCTGCGCGTGCCGGCGGTACGCGGCGCATAGAGGAGAACCAGCGGCAGCACACCTCCCAGTCCCACTTGCCCGATCCAGTACATCGCGGTGATCATCCCGCCGTCTACGAGAAGGAACGCCTCGACCCCGTGGAACCTGGTCATGTAAATCTTGGTCATGTGGAACACCGTCGTCATATACAGCGAAGCAGCAACGAAGATCGCGAGCAGCCGCCCGAGCCGTGTTGCCGTCTCGAGCTCCGCCGGCCGGCCGTCCCAGCGCGCCGCAAGTTCCAGGGCAATCAGAAACATCGCCGTGCCGTAGGCGAAGGAATAGATCACGAACGCGGGCCCGAGCAACGCGGAGTCGTAGGCCTCGCGCGCGACAAGGAATCCGAAGATGGATCCGGTACCGGTAGTGAGAACGAGCCGCCAGATGAACGCCGCAAGACCCGCAGCGCCGGTGTAGCGGTTCATGCGCCGCTCCATCATGAACCACAGGTAGGCGCCGACGATCGCGAAGAAGCCACTGTAGAGAAACATGTTCAGCGCGAAGATGGACTTCAGGTTGAAGTGCGTCATCGCTACGATCAACCGGTCGGGCCGGCCTAGGTCGGCGGCGAGGATTGCCAGACCGCCCGCGAGGAGCGCGAGCGACACCAGCGCCGAGAGCGGCGCGAGCGGCTTGTACTGCGTGCGCCCGAACACCGAGGCCACCGAGGCGACGTTCAGCGCACCCGACGCGGCGACGATCAGGAATACCGCGAACACGTGCGGCACGCCCCACACGATCTGGTTGTTCATGCCGGTGACGAAATGCCCGTTGGTTTCCATGTAGACGAATGCCGCCAATCCGGCGGCGATCAGCAGACCCAGAGCGAGCAGCGGCCCGAAGTAGCGCCAGGCGCCCGCCGAAAGTCCGCGATAAGCGATAGCGGCCATGTCTAGACGCCCGAATAGCGCACGCCCGGGTCGAGCCCGAGGTCCGCGCGCAGCTGCCGGCTGGGAAGTTCGCGCAGGCGCTTCGAGATCGCGCTGTGCGGGTCGTTGATGTCGCCGAAAAGAATCGCTTCGTGTCCCGCCGCCTTGCAGGCCTCGGCACACGCGGTGGTGCCGTCACCGCGATCCACCTTGTGCACGCACAGAGTGCAGCCTTCGACGCAGCCTTTGCCGCGCGGCACCTCCGGTTTCTGCGCGCTCAAGTTCTCGTGCACGAACGAACGCGCCTTGTACGGGCAGGCCATCACGCAATAACGGCAGCCGATGCAGGTGTGCCGGTCGACCAGCACGATCCCGTCGGCGCGCTTGAACGAAGCGCCCGTAGGGCAGACGTCCACGCAGGGCGGATCCGCGCAATGCTGGCACATCACCGGCGCCGAATGCTGGCGGCCGGTCTTCAGTTCCTTGATGTCGATTTTCCGGATCCACTGCGCATCGGTCTTCGGACGGCCCGTGTCCTGCAGGCCGTTCTCCTTGTTGCAGGCACTCACGCAATCGGTGCACCCGGTCGCGCAACGGTTGGTGTCGATGAGCATTCCCCAGCGGACCCTGGCGCTCGCCTTTTCGCCCGGTGCGCGGGCCCCCGCCAGGTCGATCAGCCGGATGCCCGGAGCAATCGTGGCGCCGGCGAGCGCCGCGACCGCGGTGCCGAGAAACCCGCGCCGGCTGCCGCTGCTCATCGCGCGCCCCCGAGCGCCGCCCTGGCCGGCTTCGCCGCGTGGCACTCGAAACAGTCGAGTTGCACGCCGGCGTAGGCATGGCAACTCTGGCAGAAGCCCTCGGCGCCGAGGACGCTTCCGGTCTTCGCGCTCGCGTGGCAGTCGATGCATCCGCTGAGGCTGCGCGCCTTTTCGCGCACGCCCTCGCGCACGGTCCTGTCACGCTGGTGCACCAGCAACTTCATGTGATCGCGCCGCATGAGCGCGGTGTCTTCGACGCACCGTCCCGGCTTTTCTATGACGACCACGGGTTTGGCGACGCGATCGGCCGCGAACGCCAGCCCCGCCGCGAGCGTCAATAGAAAAACGCCTGTGAAACGCAGCATCACTCGCCCAGGCCCATCTGGATGTAGCCGGTGGGACAGACATCGGCGCAGATGTGGCAGCCGATGCACCGGTCGTAGTCGGTGTCCACGTAGCGGCCGGTGGTGGCCTTGTCCTTCTTGACGCGGAACACCGCGATCTGCGGGCAGTAGACCACGCAGGCGTCGCATTCGAAGCACATGCCGCAACTCATGCAGCGCTTCGCCTCGGCCACCGCGCGCTTCTCGTCGAGCGACGCCAGCCGCTCCTCGAAATTCCCCAGCGCCCGCTCGGCGCTCAGCGTGGTGACGCCGCGCACCTCGCGCGGCGTGTACTGGAAGTGCCCGAGGAACAGGTCCTGGTGCGCGATCACGTGGCGGGCGGAGCGGTCCTCGTAGTTGTGCACAGCGAAGTTCGCGCTCGCGGTGCCGCGCACCTGCTCGCGCGGCGCCGCCTCGAGCTTCAGTCCTTTTTCCATCATCTTGCGCACCAGGTCGAAGGCGTGCACGTCGATCTTCGGCCGCTTCTCCTGCGCTTCGCCGCGCAGGAAACGGTCGATCCCCTCTGCTGCGATCCAACCCTGCCCGATCGCGGTGGTCAGCAAATGCGGCCGCAGCACATCGCCGCCCGCGTAGACGCCCGGTTTGCCGGGCACCTGGTAGTTCTTATCCGCCGACATCATGCCCTTGCCGTTGTCGAATCCGTCCAGTCCGGTGAAATCCACCGCCTGGCCGATCGCCGAAACGATCAGGTCGGCCTCGATGACCCGGGCGGTGCTCTCGTCGACCTTGATGTCGAGCTTCGGGCCGATGAATTTGGCCACGCACTTCGCGATCTTCAGACCCGTCGCGCGGCCGTCCGCGCTGCGCACCACCTCGACCGGCGCCCAGCCGTCGAGGAACCTGATGCCTTCGGCAAGCGCCTGCTCGATCTCGTGCTTGTTCGCCTGCATGCCGGCGATCGTGAACACCGAGGTGAGCGTG
>JACPYS010000030.1 GCA_016195915.1 Betaproteobacteria bacterium
GATCGAGGCGCCGTTGCAATGAGCAGCACCGCGTTGACCACCGACGGCCGGTTCCCGGTTCGTCGCAAGCGACCGAACCGGCCGTCCGTGGACAACGCTTTTCTCGGTTCGTGGTGTCCGCGCTTCGGGGTCCGGTTCATTCTGTTCAATTTCTTCCATGGGATTGAGCTCCTTCTGAAGGGCTTCCTGGCTGTGTCATCCGCCGCGCCAACACATCACAAGCTCAGCAAGCTTCTCTCGCCGACTTCGAAGGCACATTCCCGTCAACTGAGCTGGGCGCAACGGTTGCGGCGTTTGTGCGCGACATTGAGCCAACGTCGGCCCTGGGCCAGTTCATCTCGGCCAATGGCATCAACATCGACAGTTGGTACGAGGCTTTGAAGTATCCGCAGTCCACCAAGGGGAAGCCTTTCTGCCACTTCACTCTGAAGTATGGCGGTCAAGAAACCATCGCCTTCTGGCAGTCGGTTGGCAAGGGTGCGTCGTCACTTCGAGAGCAGACCGTTGCTCTCGCGCGATCGCACGGCCATGCATAACGCTGCGCTCAAACGGCGCTTGCAAGCGGCCGATTAGCTCCACGTTGACAGGGACGCTACCATGCCTCTCCCAGTGAACGCTGGTCACATCGCCAAACAGGCCGGCAGCGTTGCAGGCGAGATCGCTACCGAAATCGAGAAAGTGCATGGTCCTATCTGGAGTACTCGAGAGGAACTGTGCAAGCTCATCATTTCCTTGGCCTGCGCCGTCCTGGCTGGTACGATCACGTTCGCCGAAAAAATAGTCAGTTCTCCTAACGCATCACCTTGGGCAGGGCGGCTACTCGTAGTCAGTTGGGTGCTTCTCTTTATCTCAATCTGCTTGTCGCTTGTCTCCGTCTGGTATGCGGGCACGTTTCGAACTCTCAGAGCGCGTTTCGTCAACTCCGAGCCGCAATTGAAGGAACTTGCGTCGCAGATCCAAGCCAACACGCAGCGAGAGCGTGCCGAGAGGGAAATGGCCCTTGTAAGGGCTTGGAGCGACTCGGCGCTCGCAGCCATTGCGCCGGCCGACGCCAGAACCGCATCGTTTACACGCGGAGCGTTGGTTGCCTTTTGTTTTGGACTGACAGCATTCATCGTCTGTGGCGCGCTACGAGTCACATAACAGCCGGTTCAACGCCAATCATGGCTCGATACATAGTCGGCCTACTCGTTGCCGCGGGCCTCGGATATTGGGCCTACTCATCGTGGCAGGATCACGTCGAATCCGGACAGAGACGATTGGCGCGAGTGGCAAAGCGCGAGGCTGTAAGAGCGTCCGTTGCGGAGATGGCGGAGAAAGCTAACGCCGTAACAAATTGGGCTGAGAGCCTTGTGAGCGAAAAGAACACGAGGATCTCGCCTGTGTTGACAGCGGAACTACAGAAGCAATGGATCATTGACCGGCCGATTCTCTTCATCGGAAATGTCGAGGACGTCGCAATAAATGAGGATGGAACGTACCAAGTTGTCGTTGAGCACAGCTCGCTAACAGTTGGACATATTTTTCTAAGTAACGATATTCGAGTCTCCCTTAGCTGCGCAGAATCGATCGCGAGGCGGTTGATCAAGGCGGTGAAAGCAAGGGCCGGGTCGCAGCTGGGCGCTGATGCAGCCATAGTCGGCAAAATTGAACGCATCATTACTACGTCACGAAACGATTCAGAGGGACGAACCATCACGGTGCTTATGGGCGTCGGAGGGTGCGGCAACGCAATCTACTTAGACGAGTGGATATCGTGGTGAAGTGGTACGGCGTTCGTCAAGACTTTTCGCGGTCTACCGTATGGCACCGGTCCGAGAGCCTTCATCGAAGGATTGGGCGAAGCGAACCTCTCCGGCACGCGGAAGTCCGGCTCCGGCATCAACGAGACTATTGTCGAAGTTATGTACACACTAAAATGACCTCGGCAACCGCTCCGATTCCACCTATTGAGATGCCACCCAACCGTCGGTTTCAGAGCGACGCGGCGCAAGCGCCGCGTCGCTGGCCTCGGGATCGGGGGTAGGGGGCGCGTTTCTCATGGGCCTGCTCAGCAAACTGTTTGGCCATCGGAATCCCCGACTCGCGGGGGATGCCTATCGCACGCGCCTCGCGCTCGGCGACGCTGCGACGCCCGGCGACAAGACCCGCCTTGCACAGGAAGGGTACAAATCAAGGTTTGCGCGTGACGCGGCCGGCGTGCAGCCCGACACCAGCGAGTTCTACAGGCTTGGCGAGAAGATCGGAGGCCGCTACGAGGTTTCGGCCATACATCATGGCGAACTGGGCGTGGTCTACGGCTGCTTCGACCATCGGACGAAGCTTCCGCGTGCGCTCAAAACTGTTCGTGCCCGCCACGCGGGCGATAAGCAAGTGCTCTCACTATTCGAGAGCGAGGCGACCGTCTGGATTTCGCTTGAAAAGCATCCGTACATCGTTCGCGCCTATCTGGTTGAGCGCTTCAAGAGCCTTCCTTACGTCATCACCGAGTATGTGCGCGGCCCGCAGGGCATGGAGGGGGACCTGCGCGGATGGCTTGGCCACCCACGCCTGACGTTGCCGGTGGCCGTCGCAATGGCTTTACAGATCGCACAAGGCATGCAGCACGCGGTACGCAAGGTGCCAAACCTCGTGCACCGCGATCTCAAACCCGCCAACATCCTCGTCAGCGGCGATGCGAAGGCGATGGTGACCGACTTCGGTCTCGTGCATTCGGCGCAGTCCGACGCGGGAACGCCGGCGTACATGTCGCCCGAGCAATGGCGCGCAGATGCGCTCGATGCACGAAGCGACATCTATGCCTATGGCTGCATCCTGTTCGAGATGTTCACGGCGCACCGGCTGTTCCCCGCGTTGACCGAGCGCGACTGGCAGAGCGCGCACCTTGCAAGTCCGCCTGCCGCGTTGACTAGTATTGTCCCGGAACTGGCTGGCGAAATCGACGGCTTCGTGCGGCGTTGCCTCGGAAAAGATCCGGCGGCGCGACCGCGGAGCTGGGACGAGATCGTCGCGTTTTTCGCCGATTGGTATCACCGGCTGACCGGAAAAGCCGTGGTCTTGGATTTCTCCTCGCTTGCGCGCGACGCCAACGAATGGGTCGCTGCGAGTTACTCGCTTTCGAACCTCAAGCGCTACGAGGAGGCGATCAATTCTTGCGACCGAGCGCTCGCGATCGACCAGAATTCTGCCGCCGCGTGGACCAACAAGGGCGCGGTACTTGGCAATCTCGAGCGCTACGAGGAGGCCATCCAAGCTTACGACCGGGCGCTCGCGATCGACCAGAATTTTGCCTTTGCATGGAACAACAAGGGCATCGCACTTGGCAATCTCGAGCGCTACGAGGAAGCGATTCAGGCCTACGACCAGGCGATCGCCATCGACCAGAATGATGCATTTGTGTGGCGCAACAAGGGCAACACGCTTGGTGATCTCAAGCGCTACGAGGAGGCAATCCAGGCCTGCGACCGGGCGCTCGCGATCGACGCGAACTACGCATCCGCGTGGAACAGCAAGGGCAGCGCACTTCAAGATCTCAGGCGCTACGAGGAGGCGATTCAGGCCTACGACGGAGCGCTCACGATCGACCAGAATTTTGCTTTTGCGTGGATCAACAAGGGCAAAACGCTTTACGATCTCAAGCGCTACGAGGAGGCGGTCCAGGCGTTCGACCGGGCGCTCGCGATCGACCAGAATGATGCCGCCGCGTGGGCCAACAAGGGCGGCGCGCTTTACCGCCTCAAGCGCTACGAGGAGGCGATTCAGGCCTGCGACCGGGCGCTCGCGATCGACCAAAATTATGTGCCCGCGTGGGGCAACAAGGGCAACGCCCTTGGCAATCTCAAGCGCTACGAGGAGGTGATCCAGGCCTGCAACCGGGCGCTCGCGATCGACCAGAATTATGTGCCCGCGTGGGGCAACAAGGGCAACGCGCTTAGTAATCTCAACCGCTACGAGGAGGCGATCCAAGCCTACGACCGGGCACTCGCGATTGACCAGAATGATGCCGGCACGTGGATCAACAAAGGCAACGCGCTTTTCGGTCTTAAGCGCTACGAGGAGGCGATCCAGGTTTACGACCGGGCGCTCGCGATCGACCAGAATTATGTCGTTGCGTGGGCCAACAAGGGCGGCGCGCTCTACTATCTCAAGCGCTACGAGGAGGCGATTCAGGCCTGCGACCGGGCGCTCGCGATCGACGCGAAATACGAATCTGCATTGCGGGGAAGGAAGATGGCTGCCGATGCCTTCAAGGCCACAAGATAATCCGCAGGGATAGATGTGAAAATATCGGTGTGAAACGGGGTCAAGCATTTGAGAACGTACCCAGGGAGTGGAAGATTAACCGATGCTCGCGCGATTTCAGACCGAATGCCCGGGGCTTTACAGCAGTGCTCTGACCGAGGCGAAGCGACTCGAGCATGAGCATGTTGGCGTTGAGCACGTTGCGCTTGTATCACTCAGCGATCCGGTGTCTCCGCTCGCAGTCGCCTTGAAACGGATCGGCTTCGATGCGGCCACGTTGATGTCCGCATTCGACACGGAAGTGGGCACTGGGACATCCCATTCGGCCACGGCCGACGCGACACCTCGACTCACGGCGATCCTTACGCTCGCCGCAGCAGAAGGCGAGCTGACGCCCCGTGTTCTCCTGCGGAGCATGTTGCTCGAAGGCGAAAGCCTGTTCGCTCGTTTCCTCGTGGCGCAGGGTGTTGCGATCCAGAAACTGGTAAGCGTCCTTGACGGTCCCGGACCAAGCGAAACCTCGGCCGATGCGACCCGTCTCGCTGGGCGAAGTGCCGCAACAGCAAACGCTGCACTTGCCACACCCGCGCTGCCACGGGCGCCCTCGCCACCTCCGCTTGGCGCAGGCGCCAAAATCCAGCCGAAGACGGCAATTCCGGTGACGTTTCCCACACCCACATTGGATGAGTGGGGACGCGATCTACGCAATCTCGCTGAGCAGGGACGCCTTGCGGACGCGATCGGCCGCGAGCGCGAGATCGACCAGATGATCACTGTTCTGGCGCGCACGCAGAAGTCGAACCCGATCCTGCTCGGCGAAGCCGGTGTCGGCAAGACGGCGATCGTCGAGGCGCTGGCTTGGCGCATCGCGCAGGGCGTGGTTCCTCCGATCATTCGGGGCAAGCGCATTGTCGAGCTTCAGATGGGCTCGTTGATGAGCGGAACCACGCTGCGCGGTCAGTTCGAGGAGCGCATCTCGCAGATCGTGCGCGAAGCGTCGCAGGCGCGGGATGTGATCCTGTTCATCGACGAGATTCACACCATCGTTGGCGCGGGTGGCGGGGGCGGAGCGCTCGACGCCGCTCAGATCATGAAGCCGGCGCTCGCCCGCGGCGAGATCGACTGCATCGGCGCGACGACGCAGGACGAGTACAACCGCTTCATCCGGAAGGACGCGGCGCTGGAGCGGCGATTTTCGCCGGTACAGATCAGCGAATTGTCCGACGAGGCGACTCTCCGTGTCCTGCAGGGTGTCGCGTTGCGCATCTCGGCCAAGCATGCGGAGAGCGGCGCTCCGGTCGAATTCGAGGCGGAAGCGCTCAAAGCCGCCGTGGACCTTACCAACCGCTACGTCAAGGACCGGCAGCAGCCAGACAAGGCGATCGACGCGATCGACATCGCTGCGGCGCGCGCCTCGATCGCCGGGCGCAATTGGGTGACGGCCGAGGATATCGCCGCGGTGGTTGCGGAATGGACCGGAATCCAGATGCAGCGGCTGACCGAGGACGATCGCGAGCGTTTCGCGCGAATGGACCAGTTTCTCGCCGAACGGATCATCGGTCAGGATGCGGCGGTCAAGGCTCTGAGCCAGCGGGTGCGCGCTGCCATGGCCGGCGTCAAGGCTGCCAATCGACCGGTCGGTGTATTTCTCTTCCTCGGGCCTTCCGGCGTTGGCAAGACCAGTTTGGCGAAAGAGCTCGCGCGATTTCTGTTCGATTCACCCGATGCATTGCTGCGCTTCGACATGAACGAATACCACGAGGCGCATACCGTCGCCAATCTGATCGGCTCGCCGGTCGGATACCGCGACAGCGACCAAGGGGGTGCACTGACGGAGGGGCTCAGGCGCCATCCCTATAGCGTGGTACTGCTCGACGAGATCGAGAAAGCCCACCCGGATGTGATGAACGTTTTTCTGGGAGTGTTCGACGAAGGACGGATTACCGACAACAAGGGGCGTCCGATCGATTGCTCGAACGCGCTCTTCATCATGACTTCGAACCTCGGGGCAGGCGAAGTGGACTTCCGGACCGCCGAGACCGACGAGCTGCGCGCGCTGGCGGAGCGCTTCATGCGGCGCGAGCTGGTGAACCGGATTTCCGGCGTCATCGGCTTTCGGCCGCTCAAGAGCGAACACCTCGCAAAGATCCTCGACCAGATCCTCACCGAGAAGGCGAGAATGTTCGCAACCGAAAAGGGCCTGACTATTGAGGTCGATCAGTTGGCGAGAAGGCTTCTGCTTGAACGAGGCTACAGCCCGGATCCGGGCGCGCGGCCGCTCGATCGCGCAGTCGACGAGTGGGTGGTTCAGCCGCTGGTCGATGCCTGGTTTGCGAATCGGGTAAAAGCGGGGCGTGTTCGATTTACCGTGGCCGCGCCGGCGCAGTCTTCGCCGGGCGCTCTTCCGGGCAACGTCACCGTGCTTGGCGGGGCACGTGGCAGTGCGGGTGCGCGGGGTGCCTCGTCGAACGCCCCCGCGATTACCTTTTCACAGGAATAACGGGCGGAGATTTATCTGATGGCGCGGACATTGACGCTGACCTTCATGAGCGGATCGCGTGACGGCGAAGTCGTACAGCTTGAAACCGCTGGCTCGCCGCCCTCGGTTTCGGTCGGACGGGAACCCCCTTGCGAATTGGTGATCACCGACGATCCCGATCTTTCCCGCCGCCACGCTCGAATCTTCTGGAACGGCTCGTCCTGGATGCTGGAAGACCTGAACAGCAGCAACGGAACCTTCCTCGGCGAGTTTCAAGCTGCAAGCAGACTCGCGGGGCCTACGGCAATCAAGGACGGTCAGATTTTTCGGACAGGGCTTACGCGATTGCGGTTGGGCAGCGCCATGGACCAACGCGCTGCGACGTCGGCAGCGGCTGCGAACGCGACACGGACCTGACGCGTTGGCCGTTGCTATCCAAGGGGTGCTTCAAGAGCTTGATCGCCGGCATATGCGGGCTCCTTCGAATCTTCGGGGTGGGAGCTCAGGTACTCGCGCGCCTCCAGTTGCATTCGGTCGACCTCCGCGATGAACCCCGACACCGACGCATGATAGTTCGCTGGATTGGACTCGGTATTCCGCAGATGGGCAATTTGCGCCTGAAACCGCGCAATCCGCTCCAGGTTGACCTTCAGCGCTTAATGGTCTTCACGGCTTCATTGCATCAGTCTCAGCTCCTATTGCATCAGTCTCGCCGCTATTTGCGCTAGTTCGAGACTGATGCAATAGGCGAGGTCCAGGAGCGTAAAGTGCGCCCAAGCCGCGCTTGTCCGGCTTGAGCAACCACCCTGAGTTCGTCAAGTCTCCGAGATAACGGGTCGCCGCGATGCGGTTCAACGCCAGTATTTTGCGAACGTCCTCATTGCGGAGGCCACCGTTTCTTTGAAGAGCCGGCAACAAATTGACGAAACCGGCAGGCATCTCCGCGTGCGCGGCAAAGGGCTCCTGAACGAGGTAAATCCGACTCCTCTTCTCCGGCGAACACGCGACGCCCTTGCGGATCATGTCCTTGATCGCGGTCGATGCTGCGTAGATGTCGGTGCCAAGCAGGTTCTGACAGTCCCGGCTGGTGAACCGGTCGCCATGAGCATGGGCATGGGCCAGCATGCGCTTCTGGTCGCCGGAGAGTTCCACGGTCTTGAATTTGGATAGCCACTCCAGCGTGGCCCTATCGTAGATCGGTTCGTTGCGCAGAGTAACCTGAACCACCGCGCCGCCGACGGCCTCGAACCGCGGCGGGTAGCAGCCGGCGCGCTCCATTTCGTCGAACATGCGCGGCACGCCTTCGCCCAGTTCACGCATATAGCCCATGGCAGTCAGCACCCGGACGATCAGCGGATTGCGCGAGCAGTGCATGTGCTGGTGCTGCGCCAACGCATCCAGCGTCACGGGCGATGGCGGCATGCCCGGACTGCGAATCTCCATACGGTCGTCGAACATCCAGACTTCGATGCCCAATCCGCGAATGCTGTAGTCCCGGTGCGCGACGGCGTTGACGATCGCCTCCTGCCAGGCGAAGGTCGGGTACTCGAGTTTCTCGATGAAGAACAGGTCATGCAGTTGCTGGCGCTCGCGGATGAAGGGCCGGATGGCCTCGAACGCCCTTTCCAGCAGCACAGCGAGCGGCGCTTCGACCCGGAACCGCTTTGTGATATTCAGTTCGGCTCCGGATTTTCGTTCGGAACCCTCCCATCGGACGAAGTCGATTCCACAGCGATCGTGCCAGCGCGCCGGATCGCTTCCGAACAACAGCAGGGCGGCCAGCGTCGGCACGACATGACCGTTGCGCGCCTCCACCAGATGGAGGCACCGAAGCGCCTCGCGCCGCGGCGTGGCCGCCGCGACCGTTGCGGTGAACGCAGCGAGCAGCGCGTCATCCAGGTCTTCGATCCCCGCGCCGGGCGGAAACGTGCGCTCGAACAAGCCCTGGTGCTTGGCCTCTTTCAGGGCCTTGATCTTGTCCTTGTCGAAGGGCTGATCGCTGTCGCCCACGCGAAGCGGACAGCGGCTGTCGGTGAGCAGGTGAACCGACGGACTCCAGTCGACCTGGAAGTGAAGCAGCCGCTTTCCGCTTCGGTCGGATAACTCGCGTGCGACACAGGGCAAGGGCGGACTGACGTAGTTGCGATCCTTCGGCGCGCCGAGCAGCAGGCGGATCTTGTCCTCGGCATGCGGCACGCCGGTCAGCGCGCCGTTGTTCTCCATGCCGATGGGCAGCTCGCCGCCATCGGCGTTGGCCATCGCCGACAAGGTTTCGGCGATGTCACGGGCGATATCCGCCGCCTTGCGTTGTCTCGCACGAGCGGAGGAACGGTCGAATGCAGATTTCCGCTCGAACAACGGGCCTTCCTCGGCGGAGGTCCAGCGGGCGATATCTGGATTCTGGCTCATGAGATGGGCTGGTCGCGTTGGTCCTCTCCCCAAATCTCCGCCAGCTTCGCCTGAATTTTACTCGCGTAGTTGGCGATTACGTCGCCGGCATCTTCCATGACCCTACGGCAGCGGTCCAGCTCCGCAACGATCTTCCGCTGAATTTCCAGTGGCGGAAGGGGGATTTTGAGACGAGAGTAACTGGCCTTGGATATTTCTTTGAAGCTTCCGTACTTTCTTTCAAGCGTACCAAGAACGGATTTCCAAGATTTAGCAGAAGCCTTCTGTCAATTTGCCGATCAAGGGACCGAACTGAAGCGCAAGCTGCTGGAGTGGGGAGAGGAGCAAGTCTGAGATCCCATGGCCGTCCTCCCATTCACGCGGCGCAGAAGCCCTCATTTTTCCCCTAATTACGTCGTTCTCCGCACCCGGGCGGACAACTCCTCATACACGTGCCGGCGATGGCCAACGGCCATAAGGCGGATGACGCGCGTCTTGCGGTCGATGTAGTAGACGATCCGAAAGCGGCGGACGCGGTATTTCCACAATCCGTCAAGTTCACGCAGTAGCGGCACCCCGCACTCGGGGTCGGTGGCAATGGCTCGAATGGCAGCTCTGATGGAACGTTTCAGGTCAGGATGAAGAGACCGGATCACCTCAGCCACGTGCGGAGGAATGTCCGGACGGAACAGGCTCACGCACTGCGCCGTTTCTTGGCCGGGGTGACCGGCTCCCCGAACACGTCCTCGAAGGTGAACCCTTTCTTGCCGGACCGGTAGAACGCCCGGCTCCCGGAGATCTGCTTCATCAGCGCGGGATCGCTGAGGACGTCCAAGGTCTCTTTCAGCCGCGCATATTCCTGCACATTGATCAGAATCGCGGCAGGGCGGCCATTCTTGGTGACCACGACTTCCTCCTCGCAATCCTGGACACCGGCGATCAGCTCCGGCAACCGCGTCTTCACCTCAGTCAAGGACAACGTTCTTGCCATCCGGAACCTCTCGACAAAATAGGACCAGAATTCTGGTCATTATAATACTTCACCAGCGAGCAACCAGTCAACTCTGAGGCCGAGCTGCGCCGCTCCGCTTCAGCGCAACGTGCAGCGCTTCAAGCCGTTCGAGTCCGCCGTCGAGTTCAAGCAGCGCCTGCTTCGTCGCGAGCGGCAGCGGTAGAAGTTCGGCAAGGCGGGCGCTTACCCAGCTGCAAGAATCGTAGCGGTACGGCGGTTCGGTTAAGTCGCCCGTCTGATCCTCGAGCACGCGCCTGAGCAACTGCGCGCCCAGTGCAAGGCCTGGCGGCACCTCGGCGTCAGGCTCCAGGGGCAGCAGTTCGACTTCGGCGCGCGCCAGGCCGTTGCGCTCGACGCGACGCTCGATCACGCGAAAGCGTTGTTCTCCCAGCGCGCGAATGTTCAGCATGCCGAGTTGGGGCATGTCCCAGTTGGCGATACGCGCAGTGCAGCCGACCGATGCGGGAACCGCGGGCTCCCCGACTTCGCTGCCCTCGAGGATGAGACAAACCCCGAAAGGCCCGTTCGCGCGCAGGCATTCCTTCGCCATCTCCAGGTAGCGCTGCTCGAACAGTTTCAGTGCGAGCCGGCCGCCCGGAAAAAGCACCGCGTTGAGCGGGAACAGCGGAAGGTTCTGGATGCGTTGCGCCTGAGCGCCGGTGTTCATTCGGGCGGCGCGTGGCTTGCGAGTCCGCGGTGCCGGACCAGAACCGGCCATTCGGTGCCGAAACCCGAGGCGAGTTTCTCGGCGAGATAGACGGAGCGATGTTTCCCTCCCGTACAGCCGATCGCAACCGTCAGGTAGCTGCGGTTGTCACGCACCAGTTCGGGCAGCCAGCGAGCGAGAAACTCGCGTACGTCCGCATACAGGCGCTGCACCATTTCCTGGGCGTCCAGATACTCGATGACCGGTGCATCGCGCCCCGTGAGCGGCCTGAGATCGTCGTCATAGTGCGGATTGGGCAGCATGCGCGCATCGATTACCCAATCGGCATCCAGCGGTATGCCCTGGCTGTAGCCGAAGGATTCGAACAGCAGCGTAACCGGGCCGGTGCCGATGCCGAGCAGCGCGCGGATCCATTCGCGCAGGGCTTTCGGCTGCAAGTCGCTGGTATCGATATGGTGGCCGAGGTCGGCCGCACCTGCCAGCATCGCGCGCTCCCGCTCGATCGCCTCGGCGAGCGTTACGCTCGCACCGGTGAGCGGATGTCTGCGCCGCGTTTCCGAAAAGCGCCGCACCAGGGATTCCCGCGAGGCGTCGAGGAACAGCACGCGGCAGTCGGTGCCCTGCACTTTCAAGCGGGCGACGATTTCCGGGAGCGCCGAAAGCGCCGCGCTGCGCGCATCGACGCTGACCGCCGCACGCAAATGACCCGCCTCTTCGAGAAAGCGCACGACCTCCAACAGCAGCGTCGCGGGCAGATTGTCGACGCAGTAATAACCCGCGTCTTCGAGCACGTTGAGCGCGATGCTCTTGCCGGAGCCCGACAGACCGCTGACCAGGATAAGTTGCATGGCGGCGAGATCCCGATTCCGGCAGCATAAAACAAAACCGCCCGCCGCGCGCCTCCTTCAGTCGCCGCTCTTGAGCGCGCCTTTCTGGCGGGCGATGAACTCGGCGGTCGAATCGAAGCCGCGCAGCTGGAGGATGTAGTTGCGCACGGCCGCTTCCAGCAGCACCGCGAGGTTGCGGCCGGCCGCCACCGGGAGGATCACCTTGCGTACGGTGATGCCGAGAATGTCTTCGGCGAGCTCGGTGAGCGGCAGGCGCTCGGTTTCGCGTCCCTCGGCCGGCTTCTCCAGGTGCACGATGAGCTTGACGCGCATCTTCGGCCGCACCGCGGTCTCTCCGAAGATGGTGCGGATGTTGAGCACGCCGAGGCCGCGCACTTCGAGAAAGTCCCTGAGCAGCCGCGGGCAACGCCCCTCGAGCGTGCGGGTCCCGATGTGCGAGATTTCCACCACGTCGTCAGCCACGAGCCCATGGCCCCGGCTGATCAGCTCCAGCCCGAGTTCGCTTTTTCCCGCTCCCGATTCGCCCGTGATCAGTACGCCCAGCCCGAGCACGTCCATCAGCACGCCGTGGCGCGTGGTGGTGTCGGCGAGCGCCTTGGCAAGGTAGCGGGCCAGCGTTTCGATGATCTGCGGCGCGGGCAACGGCGAGGCGAACACCGCCGCATGCGCCTGGCCGGCGCGCTCGATCAGCTCCGCCGACGGAGCGAGGCCGTCAGCGAGGATCACTGCGCAGGGCTTGCCGGCAAACAGCCGTGCGAGGAAATCGCGGCGCACTGCGCCGTCGGCCCCGCCGACGGCCTCCGCTTCGCCCGTGCCGAGGACCTGAATGCTGTTGGGATGGGTGAGATTGAGGTGGCCGATCAGCGTCGCGGTGCTGGCCGCGTCGCGGTGCACCGGCGCAACGTCGTCGGCTGCCCACTGCCGCGTAAGCTGCAGGAACCCGCAGTTGTCGTCATACAACTGCTTGACGCTGACCTGCAACATCCGGTTGCCAGTTGGAGATGAGTTGGTGCAACGCGCCCGCATCCGGCGCGGCCGCCATCGCCTCGCGCAGGCCACGATCGCTGAACATCTGCGCGAGCTCGGAAAGGATCTGCAGGTGTTTCTCCGTTGCCTGTTCGGGCACCAGAAGGAAGAACAACAGCGATACGGGCTTGCCGTCGGGCGCATCGAAGGGAACCGGCGCTGCGAGCCGGACCAGGGCGCCGAGGGCTTCCTTCAGACCCTTGATGCGCCCGTGGGGAATCGCCACGCCCTGGCCGAGACCGGTGGAACCGAGCCGCTCGCGCGCGAACAGGCTGTCGAACACCGTGCCGCGCGCAATTCCCTGCTGGTTCTCGAACAGCAGACCCGCCTGCTCCAACAGACGTTTCTTGCTCGAGACCGTGAGATCAATCACCACATTCGACGGAGGGAGAAGCTTCGCGACGAGGTTCATGCGCGCGCAGGCGGGATTGGTACCTGGGAGGGAATCGAAAGGCGGCGGATTATAGCCCAAAGGCCGCATCCGTACCCGAACCGTCGGAGCGCAGCTTGCAAGACTTTGCAAACAATTACGCGGGCGCTGTCTAGACGGCGGTTTGGCGCTTCACGGGGACGTGGGATTTTGCTCCGGACTTGGTCTTGTACTTTTCGACCTGGCGGTGCAGCTTGTCCGCCAGCAGATCGATCGCGGCGTACAGATCGTGCTCTACGCACTCGCAGTGTATGTCCTTGCCGGGCACGTGCAAGGTGATTTCCGCCTTCTGCACGAGCTTGTCCACCGACAGGATCACATGCGCATCGATCACGTGATCGAAATGGCGCGTCACGCGCTCGAGCTTGGAGGCGAGATAGCTGCGGATCGCAGGCGTGATTTCGAGATGGTGGCCGCTGACATTCAGGTTCATGGCAGATTGTTTCCGCGGTTAGAGTGACTTGCGAAGATTGAGCGGAGGGATGTGCAATGCCTCCCGGTACTTGGCGATGGTGCGCCTGGCCACCACGATACCCTGCTGCCCGAGAATTTGCGAGATGCTCGCGTCGGACAGCGGCGCTTGGGCGTCCTCCGCCGCCACCAACTGCTTGATCAGGGCCCGTATCGCGGTCGCGGAGCAGGCCCCGCCCGCATCTGTCGCCACGTGACTGCCGAAAAAATACTTGAGTTCGAAGGTCCCGCGCGGCGTCGCCATGTACTTTTGCGTCGTGACGCGCGAGATCGTGCTCTCGTGCAGTCCGAGTGCGTCGGCGATCTCGCGCAGCACCATCGGACGCATTGCCACGTCGCCGTGCTCGAAGAAATGCCGCTGCCGGTCGACGATCGCCTGGGCAACCCTCAGGATGGTATCGAATCGCTGCTGCACGTTCTTGATCATCCAGCGTGCTTCCTGCATCTGGGACGCGAACCCGCTCGCGCCACCGCGGCTGGCGGCGAGTTCAGCGTACAGGCGGTTGATGCGCAACCGCGGCATCGCCTCGCGGTTGAGGCTCGCCCTCCAGACCCCCTTGGTCTTGCGCACGACCACGTCAGGGGTGAGGTAGCGCGCTTCGGCATTGGAAAATGATGCGCCCGGATGGGGGTCGAGGCTCTGGATGAGCAGCTGCGCGGCGCGCAGCTGCTCATCGTCGGCACCGGTCGCGCTGCGTAGCCGGTTATAGTCGTGTGCTGCAAGCGCATCGAGGTGCTTTTCGACGACCTCGAGTCCGATCCTCGCCACGGCATCGTCGTTGCCGCGCGCGCGCAATTGAAGCGCGAGGCATTCGGAGGGCGTGCGTGCGCCTACGCCGGCCGGTTCGAGGTTCTGCAGATGCTTGAGGGCAGTCGATAGCTCCTGCGGATCGACGGCCTCCTCTGGCGGAAGCAGCTCGATGATCTCCTCCAGATCCTGCGTAAGGTATCCGTCGTCGTCGAGTGCATCGATCAGGATTTCGACCAGCGCCCGGTCGCGCCGCGGCAGGTTGGTGAGCCCGAGCTGCGCGATCAGATGGTCCCTCAGGGTCGGACTGTCGGGTGCACTGTAGCTCCGGTCAGTGTCCCCGTTGTCGTCGCCCGAGCGCCAGTTCGGGGGCGGTTCACCGCTCCAATCGGCTTCCGGCGCTTCCGCAAGGGGTTCGGTCTGCGGCTCGGCAGGCGCCGCATCACCGTTTCCGCCGCCCGCCGGTGCGCGCGTGCCGTCGTCCGCGTCCTCGCGCTCGAGGACGGGATTGTCCATCAGCATGCGCTCGATTTCCTGGTTCAGCTCGACCGTGGAGAGTTGAAGCAGGCGGATCGATTGCTGCAGCTGCGGCGTCAGCGTGAGGTGCTGGGACAGCCGGAACTGCAGGCTCGGTTTCATGTTGGCGGGTGGAAAGGTATGCGTCTCGGACAGCGGGACGGGGGCTGCACCCCGCGAAAGCTACATGCGAAAATTTTCGCCGAGATAGACCCGGCGCACGCTGTCATTATAGATGATCTCTTCCGGTTCGCCGGAAGCGAGCACCTCGCCTTCGTTCATGATGTAGGCGTGGTCGCAGATGCCGAGCGTTTCGCGCACGTTGTGGTCGGTGATCAGCACGCCGATGCCGCGTTCCCTGAGAAACCGGATGATGCGCTGGATGTCGAGCACGGCGATCGGATCGATCCCCGCGAACGGTTCATCGAGCAGGATGAAATAGGGTTCCGTCCCGAGCGCGCGGGCGATCTCGAGGCGCCGGCGCTCCCCGCCCGAGAGCGATTGGGAAGGGTGCTTGCGCAGGTGCGCGATGTTGAGCTCCCGCAGCAGTTCGACCAGGCGCTCCTCGACCTGCGCGGGGGCGAGCTTCTGCAGTTCGAGCACCGCCTGGATGTTCTCTTCCACGCTCAGCTTGCGGAACACGGAGTTTTCCTGGGGCAGGTAGGAGATTCCCATGCGCGCCCGCCGATGAATGGGCAGGTGGGTGATCTCGCGGCCGTCGAGTTCGATGCGGCCCGCATCTGCGGCGATCAGGCCTACGATCATGTAGAAACAGGTGGTCTTTCCAGCACCGTTCGGCCCGAGAAGCCCGACCACCTGTCCGCTCGACACTTCGAGCGAAACGTCGTGCACGACGGTGCGCGATTTGTAGCGCTTGCGCAGGCGCTCGGCGCGCAGCAGGCTCATCTGATGTGGTGCTCGCGCGCCGCGGGGAATCCCGCTCAGCGCTTGATGGCCGGCGTGGCCGGCGCGGACTTCGCCGCTTCGGGATCCTGCGCTTTGGGCTGGATCACCGCGCGCACTCGTCCCTCCGGACTGGTGCCCGGAGCCCCGCCCTTGCCGCCGGAAACGGAGAAGAATTCGGAGCGCGTATCGACGGAGATAAGCTCGCCGCGCACCTCATCCTGGTCGCGCAACATGCGTGCGTGCTCGTGCAGCTCGATCTTTTCGTTCTTGTCGTCGATTTCTATCCGCAGCGCCTCGCCTTCGAGCCATTCGTCGCGGGCCTCGCGCTTCTGGCGGAAGCGCGCCGGCCCTCCGGTCGCGGTAGTGATCTGGAAGCCTTGGTTGTCCTGGCGCACGACGATCCGGTCGGCACGCACCAGGATCGTGCCTTTGGCAAGGATCACGTTGCCCTCGAAAATCGTGATGCGCCGCGCGTCGTCCGCGCTCATGCGGTTGGCTTCGATCCGGGTCGGCTTGTCCTTGTCAGCCTTTTCGGCAGCGGCGGGATAGGAAGCCGCCAGAACCGCCGCCGCCAGTGCCGCGGCAGCGCCGCCCGCCAGGATCGGTTTGCTCATCGGCCTTTTTTCCTCGGCTCGAACTGCCCGCGCACGCGCTCGTGCAGCGCCATGCGGCCCGCGTCCATGTCGTACTCCAGTCCGCGTCCCGAGAGCATCCGGCTCTCCTCGAGCACGCGAACATCGTTGTCGGAGCGCGCCAGAGACCGGGGGCGAACGAAATGCAGCGCGTCAGTTTCGACGCGCACCTCCGGTCGCGCACGGGTCGCTTCCCGAAGCAGCAGCACTTTGTCGTACAGGAATACTTCCTCGCCGTTCTGCGACAGCGCACCGCGCAACGCGGAGATCGTGGTGCGCGGCTTGTCGCGCTTGGTCTCCACCACCCGCGGGTTGGACAACTCGGTCGAATCGTCGTCCGGATAATGTACCATCTTCCGCGCCGAGAGCGTGGATTCGATGGCGCCACGGCCGTCGTAGCTCACGCTGCGGAGGTTGTCGATGATGTAATCGGGATCGTGCCGGCGCAGCGAGGGGTGGATCTCTTCCTCGCGCACGGTTCGCTCGAGCCAGAACGTGAGCAGCGCCAGCGCCAGCATCAGCGTGAGCGGGAACAGTCGCGTGGCGGCGAGTTTCATTCAAGCCACGCCGCGAGAGCGGCCTCGAGCGTGCCCTGGGCGCGCATCACCAGTTCGCAGGCCTCGCGCGCCGCGCCGGCGCCCGCGGCGGAATTGCACACATGGTGCGCGTGGCGCCTGACCAGCTCCGGTGCCTCGCGGGTCGCCAGCGCAAGCGCGCACCGGCGCATGACCGGCAGATCCACCACATCGTCTCCAAGATATCCGCACTGCCCGGCCTGCATCCCGGTCTGCGCGAGCAATTGCGTGAATCCCGCACGCTTGTCGGCGACGCCCTGCAGCACGTGGGAAATGCCGAGATTTGCGGCACGGTGAGTCACCGCGCCCGAGCTGCGTCCGGTGAGCAGCGCAATGCGAACGCCACTCGCCATCAGCATCTTCATGCCGTGTCCGTCGAGCGTGTGAAACGCCTTCATTTCAGCGCCCGTTTCCGTGAAGTACAAACGGCCGTCGGTCAGCACGCCATCGACGTCGAAAATCATCAGCCGCACCGCGCGCGCCTTGCTGTGGAGCGCATCCGCGCGCTCGAGGATATCTTCAACCTGTAACCGCTTGTCGGGCATCGGCTAGACCACCTTGGCCCGGAACAGGTCGTGCATGTTCAGCGCGCCCACCAGCGCGCCGCCCGCATCCACTACCAGCAGCTGATTCACCTTGCGGCGCTCCATCAGTTCCACCGCCTCGACCGCGAGCGCCTCGGGCCGGAGGGTGAGCGGCCCCGCGGTCATTACGTCGAGAACGCAGGCGCCGCTGAAGTCGGTGAGGCGTTCGTGCGCGCGACGCAAGTCACCGTCGGTGAAGATGCCGAGCACGCGTCCGTTGGCATCGAGCACCGCTGTCATACCGAGCCGCGCGCGCGTCATTTCCCGCAGCGCCGCCGCCAGACTCGCGGTCGCGGGCACTGCAGGGATCTCCGCGCCCTGATGCATCACATCCGAAATGCGGGTCAGGAGGCGGCGTCCGAGCGCGCCGCCCGGATGCGAACGCGCGAAATCCGCTTCGGTAAAGCCGTGCGCGTCGAGGAGCGCCACGGCGAGCGCGTCACCGAGCGCGAGCGCGGCCGTGGTGCTCGCGGTAGGCGCGAGATTGAGCGGGCACGCCTCCTGTGCGACGCGCGCGTCGAGATGAACATCGGCCTCGCGCGCGAGCGTCGAATCCTGGTCGCCGGTGATCACGATCAGCTTGGCGCCTTCGCGCTTGATCTGCGGAACGATCGCCAGCAGTTCCGCGCTTTCGCCGGAGTTGGACAGCGCGATGAATACATCGCCGCGCGTCACCATGCCCAGGTCGCCGTGGCTCGCCTCGGCGGGGTGAACGAAGAAAGCAGGGGTACCGGTGCTCGCCATCGTGGACGCGATCTTGCGCGCGATATGGCCGGACTTGCCGATGCCGCTCACCACCACCCGGCCGCTGCACGCAAGGATCAGATCCAGCGCGTCGAGAAACCGCTCGTCGATGCGCGCGGCCAGCGCGCGTACCGCATCGGCTTCGATGGACAGTACGCGTTTCGCAAGTTCGAGAGCCGCGGCAGAAGCGCGCTTCGGCGCTCTTTCCTCGGGGGGCGCGGCGCTTTGGCCGGCAGGTCGCGCTGCGCTTATCATGAGCGCGAAGTATAGCCCAACGACCCCTCTTCTCCTCTATGGAAGCAACCGGCGTTTCCCTCCAACCGGTGCTTGCACTGCTTGCCTGCGCGGTGCTCGCCGTGGTGGCGTTTCGCAGCATGGAACTGCCCCCCATGCTGGGATATCTGGTTACGGGCGCCGCGCTCGGCCCGCATGCCTTCGGCCTGATCCCTGACGCGAGCGAGACACGGCACCTGGCGGAATTCGGCATCGTGTTCCTGATGTTCTCGATCGGCCTGGAGTTCAGCCTGCCGAAGCTGACGGCGATGCGCAGGGTGGTGTTTGGCCTGGGACTGTCGCAAGTTTCTGCGACGATAGTGATCGGAGTCGCAATCGGCCTGCTTCTCGGAGCGCCGTGGCAGGCAAGTGTCGTGTTCGGCGGAGCGATTGCGATGTCCTCCACGGCAATCGTGTCGAAACTGCTCGCGGAGCGTTTCGAGCTCGACACGCCGCACGGCCGCGAGATTATCGGCGTTCTTCTGTTCCAGGACCTCGCGGTGGTGCCCCTGCTGATTCTGATCCCGGCGCTCGGGCAGCCCGCGGAGCTCGCCGCCGCCGCTGCCGGCATTGCGCTCGCCAAGGCCGCGATCGTGCTCGGCGCGCTGATCGTCGTCGGGCCGCGCTTAATGCGCGTCTGGTTCAATCTCGTGGCGCGGCGCCACTCGAACGAGCTGTTCGTGCTCAACGTGCTGCTGATTACCCTGGGCCTGGCTTACCTCACTTCCCTTGCCGGCCTGTCGCTCGCGCTCGGCTCGTTCCTGGCGGGCATGCTGATTTCGGAGACCGAGTACCGCTATCAGGTCGAGGAGGACATCAAGCCGTTCCGCGACATACTGCTCGGTCTGTTCTTCGTCACCGTGGGCATGATGCTCGATCTGGCCGCGGTAGCGGAACATTGGTGGGTGGTCGGGATCGCGCTGGTTCTGATCGTTCTGGTGAAACTCGGGCTGATTGCCCTGCTCGCACGCGCTTTCGGCAGCCCGCAAAGCACGGCGCTGCGCAGCGCACTGGCGCTGGCGCAGGCAGGCGAGTTCGGGTTCGTGTTGCTGGCGCAGGCGGGCGAATTCGGATTCGTGTCTGCGAGCATGATGCAAACACTGCTTGCCGCGATGATCCTCTCGATGCTGGCAAGCCCGTTCATCATCGCCGCGAGCGACCGCATCGTGATGCGCTTCTCGTCCTCGGAATGGATGACGCGTTCGCTCGAGCTGCATCGCATCGCCGTTCGTTCGATCGAAACCGAGCGCCACGTGATCGTTCTCGGTTATGGCCGCAATGGGCAGCATCTCGCGCGGCTGCTCGAAGCCGAGGGCGTGTCCTACATGGCCCTGGATCTCGATCCGGAACGGGTGCGCGAGGCGACGCTCGCCGGGGACTCGGTGGTGTATGCGGATTGTTCACGGCGCGAGGCGCTGATCGCCGCGGGAATAGCACGTGCGGCGGCCGTGGTAGTCACGTTTGCCGACACGGCGGCAGCAGTGCGCGTGCTCGCGTACATTCATGCGCTCAACCCGTCAGTGCCGGTCATCGTGCGCGCGCGCGAGGAACGCGAAATCGAGAAACTCGTCGCCGCGGGCGCTTCGGAAGTCGTTCCCGAAGCGCTCGAGTCGGGGCTTATGCTTGCCTCGCACACGCTGCTCTGGACCGGCGTGCCGCTCTCGCGGATCATGCGGCGGTTGCGGGTGGTGCGCGACCAGCACTACGGATTGCTGCGCGGACTGTTTCACGGGGCGGGCGATGAGCCGGATTCGATGGAGGATGCCCAGCCGCGCCTTCACTCGGTGACGCTCGCGGAGAGCGCCTACGCGGCCGGGCGTCCGCTCGGCGAATTCGGGCTCGACGCGCTCGGGGTCGAGGTGAAGATCATACGGCGTGCGGGCAGCGGCAAGCTGCAGCCGGCGGCGGAATTGCGGCTCGAGCCGGGCGACATCGTGGTGCTGTTGGGCTCCCCCGGAGGGCTCGCTTCCGCCGAGGCCAAGCTTCTACAGGGCTGAGCCACCCGTGAAAACAAGAAGGCCGGCGCAGCGGCCGGCCTTCGAGAAGCTTTCGCAAGCGTCCACGCAATCGCGTGGACGGTGCGAACAGGGTCAGATCAGCGTACGGCAGACAACGTAGCTGCTGACTCCGTCTTCGACGTACGCAGTGGCCGCCCCGGTAACGGGGATGTTCGGTTGCCCCGCCTGCGTCAAGCCGCGGACGCTGCCGGTGAGCGAGTTGCCGTCGTCGGTCTGGGCGTCCACGGAGATCGCGACTTTGTCAGGCAGATTGGCCGAGCAGAGGATCAGCGAGGTGAACCCGGCGACCGCGGGTTGCGCGCCGGCCGCCACCGTATTCAGCACGGCCCCCACCGGGGTGGTGCCAGCGACGTAGAGCCCGTTGCCGGTCTGAACGCCCATTTTTCCGCTGACGGCGTTGAACGGGTTGTCCGTACCCGTGCCTGCGATAAAACCCGCCGAGCGCAAGTGCAGCCAGAACTGGGCCGTCTCATTTCCCGCAGCCGCAGGGATATACAGGCCGCCGACTACCCCATCTCCGTCACCCGGTGCAA
This sequence comes from Betaproteobacteria bacterium, assembly GCA_016195915.1. Lineage (GTDB taxonomy): Bacteria > Pseudomonadota > Gammaproteobacteria > Burkholderiales > SG8-39 > JADGRQ01. Next base: position 21,093 of record JACPYS010000030.1, read on the forward strand.
TGCCGGTGATGCTCGCCCAGCGCGTGGCCGCGCCTTTGTCATCGCCGGGCAAGGCCCGATACCTGTCCTGATAGCCGTACATGGCTGCCGAGACTCCGGACATGTCCCCGATCACGTTCTTGATCTTGGCTTGGGCAATCATTTCCTGACCCTTCAGAATGCCTCCCAACAGCAATCCGATAATCACCAGCACGATCGCGATCTCGACCAGCGTGAAACCCTGCTGTTTGCGCTTCATGATCCAACCTCCTGAAAAACATGATGACACTGTCCTTAAGCAATTCTCATGCCATGTCTCTCGGGCGAAAAACGTATCAAACCGCAATGAAAATGCCATCTGAGGTGACGGAAATCCGACAGCATTGGCAGAAGGTCAACGTTTGTAAAGCCTTTTCTCAAGTTCCTTGATCCGCCCCTCGAGAAATCTAAGCTCTGCAGGATCGGTCACTTTCCCGCTCGCGACCAGTCCGCCGATCATCAGCATGGCCGCCTCCAGTTCGTTCATGTCCTCCAGGATGAAAATCTCCATCTGGGTCGCCCAGGCCGGGATGTCCCGCGCGGTGACCGTTTTGTCCAAGGCGACCGCGTACTTCCGCGCCAGAGCGAGGTCCTTCAACTGGTGTTTCGCGACCAGCGACGCATGGGCGAGCCAGGGCCAGCGGCGATTCGGGTCCCGGAAAAATTCGGCATAAATGAATTCCAGCATCTTGCGCTGGCGCACCGGGTCGCTGATTTCCGCGTAGATCCGTGCGGCCGAGAACAGCGGATATTGGCCGCGCGGGTCGAGCGCCAGCAAGACACCCAGCCAGCCCGACAGCCGGTCGTAGTCGAGTTGCCTGTAGGGCAGCCGGTTGCCGGCCTTGAAATCAAATGCCTGCAGGTAGAGCATCAGCAGACGCGAAAGTGCCTGAGGCTCCCCCAAAGATGCGAGGCGAAGCACTGCGATCCCCGGTGCGGGGGGCAGGTCTGCCGCTTCCGGTGCGGCGGGTTGCCACGCGGATTTCAACGCGATTTGCGCAGAAAGGCTCGCGGCGAGCAGCACAAGCAGCGCCGCGGGAACGCGGCGGCGGGCTTCGCGCGCCGTATTCACAGGTTGCGGCGGTGGAAATCGAACAGTCCCGCCGCAGTCAGCAAGGCCCCGTACAGGGCGAGCGCACCGCAGATGCGGGCGAGTTCGAGAGGCCCGGGCGGCGCGTAGAGCAGCCAGGCCGTCTGGGTCGCCGCATCCAAGGGAGGGAGCACCAGGGCTATCGCGTCGAGGATCCATTGCGAGACGCGCTGCAAGAGGTTTTCCGCGTCCGCGAGCGGACCCGTGGCGATCGCCTGCATTGCCGCAGTGCCGCGTGCGAGCAGGTAGAACGCGGCAGTGGCGGCGAGTGCCGGAACGACCTGGGCGAGCGTGATCACAAGGAACAGGCTTGCGCAGGCGACAAGAGCGGCCTCGAGCGCAAGCGACACGAACCACGCGAGCGCTGCCGCGGGTGGTGACCAGACGAGCATGACGAGCGCAAATCCGGCTGAGAGCAGAACCCCTGCAGCCGCGTACCCGGCGAGCTTGCCAAGGTACCAGGAGGTGCGTGAAAGCGGCAGGGACAATACCAGCTCGAGACTCTTGTCAGCGAAGTCGCGCACCACGCTGGTCACGACCAGGATGGCGACGAGAAACACGGTGCACACGCGAAACAGCGCCGCAATCACGGCCGCCTGCACCAGGGCGCCTTCGGTGAGCGACAGTTGCGACAGGAACCCGGCCATCGCGATGCCGAGAGCGATGCATCCAAGGGCGAGCCACGGCACGCCCGTACGGCGCGCCTCGAGCAGGACGCCGCGGGCGAGGATCATGGCGGAGCGCATTTCCTATCCTTCGTCTGGAACATGAGTTACGCTCGTGACGAGCGTGGGCGAGACGAGCCCCTGCCAACCAGACTAGACGAATCCGCTACCCGGATGCAAGCGTCCGAACCGAGCACCAAACTGAGCAGCAAACTGAGCACCGAATCCGGCGCAGCGGGGTTCAACCGCATTGCAGATGCCGCGCTGGCGTTCAATCAGCGCTATTGGCGGTTCGTGGTGGTTGCGATGCTCGTGCTGCTTCACGTTGCCGCGCTGCGTGGCCCGGCGGACGGATGGGCCCGCGCGCTGCTGCTCGCGCATCTTGGCTTGCTGCTGATCTGGCAGCCGTTCGTGCGCGGCCAATACCAGGTGACCGCGACCCAAATCGCGCTCATCGGCCTCGGTGCGGCGACGGTCACACTGTGGTTGAACGCCTGGCTGCTGGTGTTCTGGGTGGTGGTGCTTGCGGGGCTGATCGGCGGAAAGGTTTTTCTTCACCAGGCGCGCTGGCAACGCCGTTTCTACCTGCTGGTTCTGGTGTACCTGATCGCCCTGCTGGCGGTGGAACTGCTGCCCGGGATCGCGCCGCGCCGCGAGATCACCGAGGAGGCCAGGGCGACGGCTCAATATGGCTTGCCCGCGCTGTTCCTGGCGATGGCGCTTTTCCCGACCGAGCGCGACGCCGCGGAGGCACCGCAGGCGATCGATTTCTTCTACAGCATCTTCCTCATGCTCCTGCTTGGCCTGGTAATCCTGGGCAGCTTCGCATTCATGACGCTTGGCCGCACCGGTTACCTCGAGGCGCTTACCTATACCGTTTTCCTCATCGCCGCGGGCGTGTTCCTGATCGGGCTGGCCTGGAACCCGTACGCCGGATTTGCGGGATTGAACGTGTTCTTCTCGCGCTACGTATTCTCGATCGGCCTGCCGGTGGAGAAGTGGCTGTATTTTCTCGCCGAGCTTTCGCAGGCGGAGTCGCGTCCCGAGCGGTTTCTCGCCGAAGGCATCGCGGGCCTGACGCGCCTGACCTGGGTGAGCGGCGCGGCGTGGCGCACCGAACACGACCACGGCGAGCATGGCGCGGCCACCGAATTCGCGGTCGATTACGAAAACAAGGAAGTCGCGCTCGTCATCTACTCGCGCTACCGCACCAGCCCGGCGCTGCACTGGCATCTGCGCCTGCTCGGGCAGTTGCTGGGCGAGTTCTACCTGGGCAAGCTGCGCGAACAGAAGCTGCAACAGCAAAGCTACATGCTCGCGGTTCACGAGACCGGCGCGCGCCTGACGCACGATGTCAAGAACCTGCTGCAGTCATTGAACACCCTTTGTTCGGCGGCCGAACAGAATCGCGGAGCGGACTCTCCGGAACTGCAGGCGCTGATACGGCGCCAGCTGCCGGTGATCGCGCAACGTCTTACCGCCACGCTCGACAAGCTGCAGCGGCCGCGGACCGATGCCGAACAGACCGTCGCTGCCGGCGCCTGGTGGATGGCGCTCAAGACGCAATACGAGGGCCGGGGCGTCGAGTTCTCCGGGCAGCGCGCTGCCGAACGCGTCGTGCTGCCGCGTTCGCTCGCCGAGAGCGCCGCCGACAACCTGCTGCAGAACGCGCTCGCGAAGCGCCAGGGCGACCCCGCGGTACGCATCCGGGCAACGCTGGCGTGCGACGCTCGATTGGAGTTCCGTGTAATTGATTCCGGACGGGCGGTGCCGCCCGACATCGAGCGGCTGCTGATGCGTGCACCGCTTCGCTCCGCGAGCGGGCTGGGCATCGGGCTCTACCAGGTCGCACGCCAGGCCGAGGCCAACGGCTACGCGCTGAAACTCGAGGTCAATCGCGATGGCGAGGTGTGTTTCGCGTTTACCGGGCCGCTCGTCAGCGCGTAAGTTCTTGCAGAACTGCAAACCCGGCGCGAGGCCGGGTTGTGTCCGCGGGGAAGGCGATTCAGGCGGCTGTCAGATCAAGCCGCTTCTCGATTCGCTCGCATTGCCGGTCGAGGCGCATCCGCACAAGTGTCAGATCGCCGATGGCATGCGCGTTCCGATGGGTATAGCGTATATCAGCTTTGATTTGAAATCACCAATGGCGCAGTACGATCGGTAGGGCGTCGAGTTCGAGTTTCTTTGCGCTCGGTTTCTGTCAGAATTGCACATGGTTTAATTTTGGCGGCGCATCATGGGCATTACCTACGCCGGCATAAGTATCGAAATCCTCTTTCAAAAACGCCGACTGGAGCTGCGAGCACTGGTTGATTCGGATTCAGTGTTTTTCACCGTGCCCGCGCATGTCGCATTTCAGCTTGGATTCGACTCAACTGAAGTCGGCACACGAGAGGTCGTGCTGTCCGATGGTTCGCGCAAGGCTGTGCCCATGATCGGGCCGATTCGCGTGCACTTTTTCGATCGCTACTGCGATTTGTCCGCCTTGGTCATGGGCGATGAGCCGCTGTTTGGCGCAGTGCCGATGGAAATGATGGATCTGGTTCTGAATCCGTCGACCCAAACCCTCACCGTCAATCCGAGTAGTCCGTTCGTGCCGGTGGCGCTGGCCAAGTAGGTCGCAGCGGCTGTCGAACAGATTTTCGCTCTGTTCGCGAGCTCAGGGCAGCACGCCGGCGGCGATCATGCGGCCGTAAAGGACGCCGGGCGAGAGCCACACCAGAATGTCGTCGAACTCTCCGCCCGTCGCGCCCGAAGGATCCGGCGTGCGGCTCACGAAAAGTTGGTTGCCGTCGAGATTGCGCGCTTCGTTCGTGCCGGTGCCTCCGGTCGCACCGTTCTTTCCCGTGGAAAAGACGATTGCGACGACGGTGCCCACGTTGGTGACACTGGTGTTTGCGTCGCAAGTCGTGTTGGATACCGTGGCCGGTGAAACGCTGCAGATCGCAAGATCCGCCGGCTTGCAGGTGATGCCATTGGCTTTGAGATTGGCGCTGGTTGTGTAGTGCGGCAGCGTCGGGGCGGTACAGGTGGTACCGCTGGTGTCGATGGTGGCCGCGAGCGCGTAGCGTATCCGGTTGCCCCAGACATCCAACGCGTATCCGCTCGAATCGGTGGGCTGGAAGCCGATCGCCTTTGCCGGCAGGAAGCCCGCGTAGTTGGTTGTGCAGGCGCCGCCGCCGACCGGCAAGACCGGCGCCTCGTCGCCGGTTCCCGCTGCCGCCGTGGCGGGACACGGGAGCCGGCCATTGACGATCGCGAATCCGATCAGTGCATCGCGCGCCGCTTCGAGCTGGCGCAGGGTATCGGTGGCATTGCGCTGCTCGATCTGCGTGCCGAGCGGCAGCAGCAATCCGCCGAGCAGCAGCCCGACGATGGCAAGTACCACTGCCATCTCGGTGAGCGAAAAGCCTCGCGCGGAGCGACGCACCGGCGCACATCTCACGGATTGGAATCAACCACCACGACGCGGTCGTTGTAAGTCTTGGAGGTCGTGTTCTTGACGAACACGAGATCGAGGTCCCGGTTTTCCGGGTCCTCGAAATAGTTGGTGAGATTGGCCCTTTGTGCCGCAGTCGATCGGGCTTGAAAGCTGAGCGTGCGGCCGGTCAGTATCAGCAGCGCTCGCTGTTTTCCGGTCGGGGTGAGGTTGTTTACCGTCAGGCAGGTGCTCGAAGTAGCGCATGAGTGCGACTGGTTCGCGGTGTAGTTAGGGGCGAACGCGTAATAGACCACGTGATGCCAGTTGTTCTTCACGAACCAGCCGGTGGTCGCGTTGTTGGGGTCGGTGAGCGAATGATCGGCAAGAATCCCGATCGGGAAGGTGAGGGTCCGCGTGATCCAGCTTCCGGAATAATCTGGCAGCAGGCTGTACTCGACGTAAACGGATGCCCTGCCATTGCTCGTGGACGTATCGAAGGCCGCGGTTACCTTCAGCTCGTTTCCCGCCGGTGGAAGTGGATCCGCCCAGGTCAACGGCACGGCCGCCGAATTGAGCTGGCGCATGGTGCGTGCGACGCTGCGTGCCGTGGCGGTAATCTTGATTCGCGGGTTGTCCTTGTAGGTGACGCTGCAACTCACGGTGGTCGTGGATGTCGCCGTACAACTGGGCGTGCCGCTGATGCTGCCCGCCGCGCCAACTTTGGTGACCGTCGGTTTGCGGCTGCTCGATCCATCATACCAGTAGACGAACGAAGAGCTTACTCCCGCGGCGTACAGCGGCAGAAGTCCTTCGGTCACCCCCGACGAGCCTTGGAAAAGACTGGTTGTGGGATCGGCAAAAGTTACCGCATAGGGATAGATGTAATCGGTTGGGGTGGTCGGAAGCGTAGGTATGGCTGGTAAGCTCCAATCGGTCCCCAAGTAGATCTTCTTTAGTACCGGCGCGATCTCCGTCTCGATACGCTTCGCGACTACGGGCTCGACCGCGTCGAACAGCTCCGCATCGGTTATGCGGAGCACCTGGTCGTTGTAGGAAGTCGTCGCGCCGGAGGTCACGAAGATCGCATCAGCCGGCGAAGTGGCGTTGTCGCACTCGAGGTAATCGCGCAGATCCGGCGCGGGCGGTGATGCGGCCGTTTCTGCCGAGCGCGCCTGCACCCGCGCCGTGCAGCCCGTCGCCGACTCTACGGTCATTGCCGCCCCCGGAGCGATGATCAGGGCGACCGCCGAAGCGCTCACGCCGTCCACGGTAAGCTGCGCGGCCGTGTTGCTGTTGATCGTCAGTGACCCGCCGAAACTCGGCATGGCAAACCCGGGCGAGATCACGTACCACAGCGGTTCGTCGTAGCCATCCACAAGCTTCGAAATTCCAAGCGTGCGCCATGGAAGACGGCCGACGACGGTTCCCGAGCCACAATAACCGCCCACGGGATAGGTGTTGTTCACCTGGTAGTCGTTCTGCGACAGCCCCGCATTGGCGGTGCCAAAGTAACTTGGCGCCTCGGGACAGGGAAGGCGCCCGGGGTTCGAATCGGTCGCGGCCTGGCTTGCGACGAAACCCAGCAGGGCCTGCTTGGCTTCATCGAGCGCGCGCGCCGAGTCGGCGCGGCGCACGATTTCCATCTTGTTTGAGGCGCCATTGAGCGCGCTAAGAAGAACCCCGGTGGTTCCAACGACCATGATCACCGCCAGGACGATGAGCACCGCGCCGCTTTGGGCGCGGTGGCGTGCTCGACTGAATTGATCGCGTTTCAAAGTGACCCCCGTCCAATTCTCAGCGCTTTCCTGCCGCTGCAGGAGAGGCGCGCGCCGCCTCGCCGCCGCGCAGGGCATCCTTGACTTCGCCGGTCCCCCGGTCGATGGTCTGGCCGATCTTGAGGTCGAATTTCCGCTCGTTCTCGCCGATCTCGACGGTCACCCTCGAAGGATCGGCCGGGCGCGGAAGCACGCGCAGTCCCTCCTGCTGGCTCCCCTCGGGCAACGCCTGTCCGTTGATCCACAGCGTCGAGGGGCCCCCGGTTCGCCTTGCGAAGCCGTCGACCCTTGCCGTGGGCGACTCGACCACCGCTGCCGCTTGAGGACGGTCGGGCAAGCGGGCCTTGCGGCGTGTCTCCAGGGTCGCACGCTGGTCCGGTGTGAGGAACAGCCTGCCCAACTCCTGTGCGCCGGCAGCAGGCACGTTCGCCAACCACAGCGCCGCAATCGAGATCAGCAACGGCGCGGCAGGTCTCATGACGCCTTGGCTGCCCGGTCGATGATGGTGATCAGATTGATTTCGCATTGCGCCCGGAGCCGCGGCGCGAGCGACGGCACGGTGCTTGCGATGCCGGTGCGCGCGATGGCGCAGTGTTGCACCGAAGTATACTGGTTGCGCGCATCGCGCAGGTCCGCGAGAAAGCCGAACAGATCCCCTTCATGCAACAGCGCAAGTTCCACCCTCATCGCACTCGCGAAAAAATCCACGCTAGCCGGTTTTCCCGGTAGCGAGGCAATCGGTTTCCGAGGGCTGATTTGATAGCGCAGGTCTAGCAGCTCGCGGCCGGTGCGGATGCGCGTGATCGCGTCAGCCCATTCGAGCCTGCGCTCCTCGCCGAAGATCCCCGCCGCGGCGAGCCGCCGGTAGATTTCAATCTTCTCCTTCACCTCGCGTTCTTCGTCGCTGATCCGAGCGAGGCGCTCGCGGCTCTGGTTGCGCTCCGTCCGCGCTGCTGCAAGTTGTGCCGCCGATTGTGTCAGTGCGCCCTTCACCCACCAGATCAGTCCACCGCCGGAGGCGAACAGCGCCAACGCCAGGATCGACGGTACCATCAACTTGCGCAGTTCGGCGCCTGAAAGGTTCATGTTCCGAGCCTGCGCGCGATCGAAATTTCGAAACGCGGAAGATCGCCGCTTTCGACCTGGCCGATGTCGCCCGACAGTGTGCCATCCGAAGTCACGTCGAACGGCAGTTGCGTCTTGACGATCTGCCACGCGCGATCCGCACGCAGCGCTTCGGCGAAACGCTGCACCTGGGCGGTAATTCCGCGGTAATCCGATCGCTGCGTCGCATTGACACGACCGCCAAGGATGATGATCTGGGACAGATCGGCGATCTGCGGCGCCGCGCCCGCCGGCGCGGACGGCGGCGGCGCGGCGGCGGGCTTGGCCGTGCCCTTCGACAAGCTTTCGGCCTTGCCTACCCGCCAGTCGAGCGTATCGAGTTCGATCTGCGGGAACTGCTCGAGCGCCTTGGATACGTACACGAGGGCGGGTTCCGGGTACGCGCTGCGCCCGGCGAGGGCGAGGAACTCGTTCACCGTTGCCTTGAGATTGTCCGAAGTGGTGTGCGTTACCGGAAACTGCGCCGTGATCCGCTCGTACTCGCGCTGTGCAATCTGCCCGTCGCGTTGCTGAAACTCCGCTTGATCGCGCAGGCTGGCAACCTCGAACCATTGCAGGCCGGCCATCCCGAGGCAAGCCGCGAAGCCCAGCGCTCCCGCCCTCAGGGTCCAGCGTTGCATCTGCCAGATGCGGAAGCTGCGCCGGTCCTCGGTACGCGCGAACTGCTCCTTGGGCGGGTGGGTGGCGGCGACATGCAGGTAGAGCTGTTCGGCCGACAGGTCGGGAGCCACCTGCTTGAGGCCGATGGCCTTCGCCGCGGCGGCCAGGTCGACGCTGCGAAACGTCAGGCGCGGGTCCGAGACCAGCGCCTGTTCGAACACGGCTAGGTGCCCGGGCGGAGCCACTACGATCACCTGCACCGGGCCGCCGTCGCGCGGCATCGCGCGCAGGGTGCCAAGGTACTGGGCAAGACGGTAGGTCTCCGAACGCACGAACAGAGCGAGCGCTTCCGGGGACATATCGACGGTGTGCTCGAGCCTCGCAAAGCGCAGCCGGCCGTTTTCCACGAAGCTCTGGCGCAGGCCGGAGCGGTTGACGGTCACCACGAAACAGTTCTTGCCGCGTCCGCCGAGTCTGGCGGCAAGCCGCGGCGCAAGCAACGGTACCGAAAACACTCCCGCGAGCCGCACACCGGCTTCGTTGAGCGCGTCGAGCCACGGCGTGAATTGCTGCGTGTTGGTGAACGAGGCGAGCAGCACCCGCTCGTTGCGCCGCTCGCCGGCCACCGTGCCCAGCGAGAGCGCAGTCGCCAGCCGCGTGTCGCGATAGCGCTGCGCCAGGCGCCGGTCCAGGACGTTCTGGCGGTCGGAACCGCGCAGGTAAGGGATCGACTCCGGGTGAAAATCTTCACCGACCAGGTCCGCCAGGACGGTAAACAGCGAATTCTTGCGGCTGGCCAGGAAATTGCGAAACTCTGCCGCGCCCGCGTCATCAGCGGCGAAACTCGCCTCCTGCTCGAGTTTCCCGCTGCGCGCGCGAAATACCGAGTGTCGGTCGGCGGTGAAATAGAGGATGCGACGATCTGCCATGCGGGCGCCTGTCAGAATTTGACTTTGCTGATGGTGTCGTACACCGGGCCGAGCACCGAAAGCATCACCCAGCCGAGCAGCGCGCCGAGCACCACGGTCATCGCGGGCTCGATCATCTGCTGCACTTTTCCGATCGAATCCTTCACTTCGCGATTGAAAAAGTAGCTCACATTGAGCAACGCGGCATCGAGCGCACCGGTATTCTCGCCGATTTTCAGCATGCGCACGACGAGCGGGGGGAACATCCCGATCTCCTGAAACGCGAGCGTCAGGTTCTTCCCCTCGGCAATCTGCTGGCCGACCGTGCGCAACGCGTTCTGCATCGGCCGATTGTCGACGATTTCCTCGCACGCGCGGATCGCGTCGAGCACCGTGATGCCCGAGGAGTACATCATCGCGAAACTGGCGGCGAAACGCGACAGGATGATCTTGCGCAGGATCGGCCCGAGGACCGGTACTTCGATCTTGAAGCGATCGAAGGCAAAGGCAAAGCCGGGACTGCTCCGGACGGCGGACTTGAGACCGAACCAGATTGCGAACGGCGAGGCGATCACCAGCCACCAGTACCCCACCATGAAGTTCGACACCACGATCAGGGCCCGCGTATGAAGCGGAAGGGCCTGCCCCATGTTGCGGATGAAGCTGGTCATCTGCGGCACGAGATAGATCATGAGGAACATCGTAACCACGAGCACAATGCTGCCGACGAACGCCGGATAGATCATCAACTTCCTCGTTTGCGAGGCGAGTTCGTCATCCCACTTGATCGACTCCGTAAGGCCCTTGAGAACTTCCCCCAGCTTGCCGGTCTGCTCGCCCGAGCGCACCAGGCTGACGAACACCTTGGAGAACACTTCAGGGAAATCGGCCAGCGCCTGCGACAGGCTGCGCCCGCCTTCGATCGATTCGATCAGCCCGGCGACGACTTCCTTGAAACGCGGGTTGTCGATGCTGTCGCGCAAATCGACGAGGCCTTCGGTGATCGGCACGCCGGCGGAGGCGAGCTGCTCGAGGTGAAAGCAGAAATTGATCAGATCCTGACGCTTGACCGTGCCGCCGCCGACCAGCCGCGTCTGCGATTGGCTCGGCGCGCCCGAGACCAGGTCGAGCCCCATGCGCCCGAGGCGTTGCTCGAGATCGAACAGGTTGACGGCTTCGACGCGGCCGAGCACCGCCTTGCCCTGCACGTCGATCGCCCGATAGGTGAACAGTGGCATCTCAGGTGAGACGGTCGGTGAGATCGACCACGCGCATGAGTTCGTCGATGCTGGTGACGCCCGCGCGCACCAGGCGTATGCCGTCTTCGGCGAGCGGCTTGAACCCCTTGGCACGCGCTGCAGTGACGATCTCGCGCGTCGTCGCCCGCCGTGCGATCAGTTCGTCGATGCCGCTGTCGATCTTGAGCACTTCGAGGATGGACATGCGGCCTCGGTAACCCTGGTAATCGCACTGCTCGCAACCGACCGCGCGGAAGATCGCCAGCGACTCGGTGTTTCCCGCGCCGAGCAGCCGCCGCGCGCGCACGTCTGGGTCGTAGGCCTGGCGGCAGGTGCGGCACAGCTTTCTTACGAGCCGCTGCGCAACGATGCCGATGATGTTCCCGGCCATGACGTCGGGCACCACGCCGATGTCGAGCAGTCGTGGAACCGCCCCCACCGCGGAGTTGGTGTGCAGCGTTGAATAGACCTGGTGTCCGGTCATTGCAGCGCGGAATGCCATGTCCGCTGTGTCCTCGTCGCGGATCTCACCCACCAGGATTACGTCCGGGTCCTGGCGCATCAGCGCGCGAATGCCGTTGGCGAAATCGAGCTTCGCGGAGTCCGACACGGAGGTCTGGCGGATCAGCGTCATCGGATACTCGACGGGATCCTCCAGCGTCATGATATTGATGCCATCGGAGTTGATGTGGTTCAGGATCGAGTACAGCGTCGTGGTCTTGCCGCTGCCGGTAGGCCCGGTAACCAGGATGATGCCTTCCGGGCGCGCGATCATGCGCTTGAGCAGCTCCAGCGTGCTTTCCTCGAGTCCGAGTTTCTCGAGCGGCACGATGCCCTTCTGGCGGTCGAGTATGCGCAGTACGATGTTCTCGCCGTGCGTGGTCGGCAGGCTCGAGCCGCGGAAGTCGATCACCCGCCCGCCCATGGTCGCGGAGATGCGTCCGTCCTGCGGCGCGCGCGTCTCGGCGATGTTCATCCTGGCCATCACTTTCAGGCGCACCGCCATGGCCGGCCAGTAGGTCTTGTGCAGGCTGCGGATCTGGCGCAGCACCCCGTCGATGCGGTAGCGTATGCGCAGAAAGTTCTGCTCCGGCTCGAAGTGGATGTCCGACGTGCCGTGTTCCACTGCGTCGGCGAGCAGGGCCGAGATCAGCCGCACCACCGGCTGGCTGTATTCGTCGCTCGCTTCCGAGACGCTGGAGTAATCGACTTCGCCGGTCTCGACCTCGCGCAGAATGCCGTCGATCGAGAACTCGTGGCCGTAGTACTGGTCGATCGCGCGGTCGATCTCGGAATCGCCCGCGAGCCGCATTTCGACCTCGAACTCGCCCTTGAGCACGGCGCGGATCTGGTCGATGGCGACAATGTTGTTGGTGTCGGCGAGCGCGACGATGAATCTCTTCTGCAGCCGGTCGATCGCCACCGGGAAAATGCGGTGACGGCGGGCCATGTCGCGTGGTACCAGCTTGAGCGCGGATGAATCGACGATGATGTGCCCGAGGTCGACCGACTGCAGTCCGAGTTTTTCCGACAGCGCGTCGCGCAGGGTCGCTTCCGACACGAAGCCGAGCTGCACCAATAGCCGCCCTACCGGCGCATGCGACTTCGTCTGCTCGAGCAGCGCGATGCGCAACTGGTCCTCGGTCAGAATTCCCTGGTCGATCAGGATCTGGCCGATATGACGCTTGGCCTGCGGGCTGGTGGGCGAATTCATCCAGACTCAATGATACCGCCACCGGCCGGCTCGACGGGTGTCAGAAACTGTCAGCGCGCGGATTGCGCAAGCACGAGTATGCGATTCCGGGCGAGCACCTGGTCGAAGTTTGCCGCGCGGGTCTGCGCGAGCGCGAGGGCGCGACGGTAGTAATCTAGTGCAGCCTCGGGTTGACGCAATTGGTCGAGGCTCACCGCCAGGTTGTAGGAATAGTCCGGATTCTCCGGGTCGGCCGTAAACGCCCTGAAATAACTCTGCTGCGCTTCGGCCCAGCGTGCTTGCTGGGCGTACTGATTGCCGAGAGAAAAATTGAGCGTATGGGCATCGGGGTTCGATGCGAGAAGGCTCTTCACGCGGGATTCCGCCTGCACCGGATCGATGAGTTGGCCGCGCAACGCGAGCGTGCCGGCGTGCGCGTCCGCATCGCGCGGATCCGCGCGCAACAGCCGCTGGTAATAGCCCTCGGCGGTCTCGAACCGACCGGCGCGAACTTCCAGCGCGGCCATTCCGAGCAGCGCGTCACGGCCGGAGGGTTCATCCTTGAGCGCGTCGAGATACGCTTCGCGCGCTGCGGCGAAGTTCCCGCTCTGGTAGGCGGCGTATCCTCGCTCCACACCCGGATGGATCTTCGGTGCTGCACGCGGCACGGCAACCGGGGCACTCCCGCGACCTCTGGTTGTGCCGGCTGCGCCGGCCTGGGGTGCGCGCGCCGCGCCAGCCGGTGCGGCGCGGGGGGCAGGCTTGGGCGGCGCGGCGGCGCTCGCACCGGTCGCTGGCGCGGACGCCGCTGCCGGTGAAGCAGATGCTGCGAGCGCAGCCGGAGCGGGCTTTGCGGGCCCGGGCGAAGGCGACGCGGCTTGCGGCGCGCCTCCCGGCAATCCGGGAATCGTTGGAGCCGGCGCCGCAGGCTGTGACTCGGAAGAGGGTGCCGCGGGCTTTGCCGGGGACGCCGTCTCGACCGGTTTTTCATTTGCGGGACGCGTCGGATTCGCGTTGACCAGCGGCGCCGGCGGGCGCAACTGAATCCAGAAATAAATCACCGTCCCGATCGCAAACGCGCCTAAAGCGCCCATCGTAATGTAGAAGGGCAACTTCGGGTTCGGCTCCCTGAACTTCGCATCAAACAGATTCTTGGCCGCCGCTCGCGCCGCGTTCTGAGGTTCAGACGCGGCAGCGGTGGATTGTGCTCGCGCGGCTTGGGGTGCCGGCCGCAGCGCTGGTGCTGGGTCGGGCGAGAGTTCGAGCGAAAGCAGCGGGGCGGAAATGGTCGCCTCGGGGTCCGAAGGCGTGATGTCTTCCGAGAGTATTTCCAGCGGCTGAGAGATATCCGGCAGTTCGTTGCGCGTGACGATGTGTTTGTCACCCGCAGCCGGCGCGTCGCCCGCCAGCGCGAGGCCGCTGTCGCCGGATTCGCGGGTTTCGGCCTGGCGTTTCGCCTCGTCCTTCGCTTTTTCGGCCTTTCTGAGCGCCTCAAGGAGCAGGCTCATTGGCGCCTACTGTCTGGTGTTCTCGCCGGAGGGCGAGATTCTGGCGGGATTGGGACGGCGCAAGAAGTCCTCGCCCGGGAGCAAGCCGCGGAATTCGCGGAAATCGCCGTCGATGCTCGGATCCCGCACCACCGTCGCGCGCAGGAAAATCACGAGTTCCGTCTTCTGATTGACGTCCTTGCGCTGGCCGAGAAGCTGACCGACCCCTGGAATGTCCCGGACGCCCGGCATCGTGTCATCGACGTTTGCAACCGAGTCCTGCATCAAGCCGCCGAGCACTGCGACCTGACCGCTCTGCATGCGCAGGATCGAATCGAGTTCCCGGGTTTCGAACACCGGAATCAGGTTGGGCGTTCCAGCGGGCAGGGCGGGATTCGGATCGGTGGCGAAAGCAACCCGCCTTCGGATCGTCGGCCGCACGTTGAGCACGATGGTGTCCGATTCATTGATCTGCGGCAGCACGCTCATCATGAATCCTTCCGCGGCCACGTTGGGCGTCGTCGTAAACGCGGGCGGGACCACGATGTTGCCGGTTCCCCCTGTCACGCTGACCGGCGTGGTCGAGGGCGTGATGGTGAAGTACACGATGTCGCGGGTCACCCGCAAAAGAGCAGTCTGGTTGTTGAGCACGCTCACTTTCGGGCTCGAAAGCACGCGGACGTCGCCGAACGATTCGAGGAGATTGATGGTGGAGAGAAAACTCTGCGAACCGGTCGCGGCGTTGATCACGAACGCGGTGGTGTCGATACCTGCGGGGGTGCCCGCCGAGGTTCCTCGGAGCGACACACCGGTGACGCCGCGGCGCACATGCGACCAGTCGATTCCGCGCTGGAACTGATTGTTGAGCTGGACCTCGGCGATGGTCGCCTCGACCAGCACCTGTCGCCTGGTGTTGGCGAGCACGTTGTCGAGGAACTCCTGTATTTTTTCATGCTGCCGCGAGGTCGCGCGAACGAAAAGAATCCCGCTCTCTCGATTTCCGATCACCGCCGCGGCTTCGCGATAGCTCGGAGACAACTGCGCCGCCGGCGCGGCCAGAGCTCCGGAAGCAGGCAGTTGCCCGGCCGGTGCGGCTTGCTGCGCCGGTTGCGGTTGCTGGGCAGCGGCAGGCGCGGCACCCGCGGCACCCGCGGCGGTGCGAGCCGCCACCGGAAATATCTTGTCGGTTTCCTGGAGGATGTCTTTGACGTTTTGAACGATCGCTTCCCACAAATGACTGTTGGAGACCACGTCGATCGTCGCAGTCGATCCCGTACCCCCCCCTGCTCCACCCGATGCGCCCCCCCCCGAGAACTGCGTTGAGGCCGCGGACTGCATCTTCACGTTTCGTGACGCGCTTATGTAGTCAACTCTGTACGATCGGAGGAACGGTGTGTCGCGCATCACCATCAGGTTCGGCCCATCCATTTCGAAGCGCATGTCGATCTGGCGCGCTATCCGGTTGAGCAGTTGCGGAAGGGTTTGATCGATCGCGTTGAGCGTCACGGTCCCCGTGACACCGGGGTGTATATCAACATTGATTTTTGCGTCCCGCGCCAACGCAAACAGCAGGTCGTCCACGCGCACGTTGCTGACCACCACGCTGTAGGTTTCCGGCCGCGCGCTCGCTACCGGCTTCGGCAGGGGAGGCGCAACCTGGACGGTCGGCGGGATCTGGCCTTCGCTCTTTGGCGGTTCGGCGCGCAGGTGGCGATCGGAGGGCTTTACGGGCGTCGAGCCACATCCCGCGACCAGCAAGGCGACCAAAGCCGACAGGAAAATCCTCAGTCCATGCATAGCGCAGCCGGCACAAACCTCCCCTAATTTATTAAGATTATCATGCATCCCACGAATCTGCTTGAATTGTTTTCGATAATCTCGACGGATTACCTGCCTTCCTTACGCAGAGGTTTCCCCAAGACGTAGAGGCCGGCGCGTAACTCATTGAAACTTTTCGGTTCAGCCTGAAATGCTTGACGGTATTTTGGCGGCAGACGGCGTACGGCATCCGCCGCCGCGGCGCGGTCCGGAAAAGCGCCGTAGGTGACCTGCAGACGATACCGTTTTCCGGATGCGAGGGGAATGACGTACAGATCGGCCAGATCGACCATATCGCGTGCCCGTTGCAGGAACCGTTCGGTACGCGCCGGATCGCTGTTATCAGCCATAAACAATTCAAGGCTGAAATGGCTATCGGGTTCACTCGTGAGCGCTGCACGGGTGGCCTCGAGGCGTTCGCGCAGCAAGGCGTTGCCGGCAGGCGAATAACCGGTCATACGCTTGAAGGCCTCGGGTTCCAATAGCGGTGGTGGCGGCGGCGCTCCATGTCTTGACTCGGGCGCCTGGGGCAGTTCGGGCTTGTTCGCCCCCCCCGTTACAGCACTGACCGGCGCTGTTGTCGGAGTCCCGTGTGTCGGCGGGGAGGCCGAGGTAACCTGCGCTGCGGGAGGGGCTCCAGACACTGTAGCAGCCGAAGTCGGCGCTGCAGGCGCTTGGGAAGCTGCCGGTGCTGCGCGAGGCCCTGCGGGCGCGGCACTGACAGTGTTCCCCGAGGCGATCGGCGACCTCGTTTCACGGCCCGCGGTCACCTGGTAAAGGAGGTATCCCCCAAGCACCACAAGAATTGCTGCGGTCGTCGCCCAGCCGGCCAGGACCCAGCGCACGCCCGCGGAGCGGCCGAGGCGGGCGAACTCCGAGTCGCGGATCGCGGCGCGCACGTGGCGCTCCCCGACGCCGTGAGTGTCGTCAGTGAAGGCGGCGAGCAGCGACTTGTCGGCCAGGATGTTGATGCGCCGCGTCAGTCCGCTGGCGGCGCGCGCGATCAGCGCGACCGCTCTGGGAGCGAACACCTCGGGTCCCTTGTACCCGGCTGCTCGCATGCGAAATCCGAGATAGCGCGCCGCTTCTTCGGCCGTGAGCGCGCGCGTACGAAAGCTGTGGGTGATGCGGTCCTTCAGCTGGCGCATCGAAGCGGTATCGAGCGTCTCGTCGAGTTCGGGTTGCCCGAACAGGACGATCTGCAGCAGCTTGTGACGGCGCGTCTCGAGATTGGACAGCAGCCGGATCTGCTCGAGCGTGTCCGATGGCATGGCGTGCGCTTCGTCAATCAGGATAACCACCCTGTGGCCCGAGGCATAAATGTGGATCAGTCGCGCGACCAGTTCGCGCATCGCCGCGGTGGCGCTGTCGCCTGGCATTTCGAGTTTCAACTCCTCGGCGACGGCCTGCATGATTTCGTGCCGCGACAGCGAGGGGTTGGCAATGTAGACCGTGTCGACTTCGGGCGGCAGCCGCTCCATCAGCATGCGGCAAAGCATGGTCTTCCCGCTGCCAACCTCGCCCGAGACCTTGACGATGCCTTCTTCATGCAAAACGGCGTACAGCAGCGCCTCGAGTGTCGCGCCGCGCTCTGCGCCGTCAAAAAAGAAATCCGTGTGGGGCGTGATTCGAAACGGCGATTCGCGCAGCCCGTAATGTTCAAGATACATTGACATGAGTTTGCCTACAGCCGTCCGCGCGGGGGCCGCAATCGAAAGGGGGCGGGCAGTTTCGGTTCCGCGGCCCTTTCCTCCATGCGACTGTACAGCGTGGTGCGATTGATGCCGAGCAGCTTTGCCGCATGACTGACGTTACCACCGGAGAGCTTGAGCGCGGCCTCGATATATCCGCGTTCCCAGGCTTCGAGCAGCGCGTCGAGATCGAGCGGTCCGCCATGTTGAAGGTGGCGCAGCGCCTGATCGAGCATACTGTCGTCGTCCCGCGCGACCGGGATTGCGTCGCGCTGGATGCTCTCCAGATCGAGCTCAGGTTCCAATTCGGCGAGCGTCAGGCGCTGCCCGGCATACTTCACACCGAGCCGGATCACGATATTGCGCAGTTCGCGAACGTTGCCCGGAAACGGATAGCCGCGCCAGCGCTCCAGCGCCTTTTCGTCGAGTTCGAACGGCTGTATCCCCGCCTGCTCGGCATAGAGGCGGCGAAAGTGCTCGAGCAGTGCGAGCCGGTCGTCGTTCATTTCGCGCAGCGGCGGGACCGCCAGCGTGAACACCGACAGGCGGTGGTAGAGATCGGCTCTGAACGCGTTGTTCTTCACTTCCTGGCGCAGGTCTCGATTGGTCGCTGCGATCACGCGCGCGCGCGACACATGCGTTTGAGTTTCACCCACCCGCTGGTACTCGCCGTTCTCGAGAACGCGCAGGAGCTTGACTTGCAGTTCGAGCGGCAGTTCGCCGATTTCGTCCAGGAACAGTGTGCCTTCCTGCGCGTCTTCGAAGTAGCCGGATTTGCCGGTCGTGGCGCCGGTGAACGCGCCCTTTGCATATCCGAACAGCGTCGGTTCGACCAGCGTGGGCGCAATCGCGGCGCAATTGAGCGCGAAATATGGCCGCCCCGCGCGCGAGGACAGTCGATGCAAACTCGCGGCGACCAGTTCCTTGCCGCTGCCCGACTCCCCCTCGATAAGTACCGGAAACAGTGAATCGGCAAACTGTGCGATCTGGTTTCTGAGCTTGCCAAGCGCCGGGCTCGAACCCAACAGCGCGTCCACGCCCGCTGCGGACGCTTCGGCGGATCGGACCTCGAGACTGCGCGCCAGGATGCGCCTGAGCGATTGCGGATCGCAGGGTTTGGCGACAAACTCGGTCGCGCCGAGCGCGCGCGCGTGGCGTGCGTGCACGGCGTCGTTCTGCCCAGAAAGCACGAAGATCTTCATGCTCGGTGAGTGCGCAAGCACGATCGCGTGCCTGCGCGACTCGCAGCAGTGGACCTCGAATTCAGCGCCCAGCGCATACGCGAGCGTGTCGGTGATCAACGCGTCGTCGTCGACGATGAGCAGCGACGGTTTGCGCTCAGAGACGGATTGCGCTGGTGCGGTCATTGTCGCGTGTGCATTGAATGAACGCCCGCTCGAGCTGCGGTTCCGAGTACCGCTCGCACAGCTCGCCCGGCGTGCCATGAAAGCAGATGATCCCTCCCGCCAGGACCGCGATCATCGAGCAAAGCTCCTCGACGTCGGACAGCACGTGCGAGGTAAAAAACAGCGTTCGGCCTTCGCGCGTCAGCCGCCCGAGCACCGATTTCACCGCCACCCGGCCACTCGGATCGAGCCCGCTCATCGGTTCGTCGAGGACGTAAAGGTCGCGCTTGGTCAGAAAACAGCCCAGCAGCCCGAGCTTCTGCGTCATCCCCTTCGAGAGCTGCCCTACCGGCCGTTCGAGCGCGGAAGCGTCGAGTTCCAGGTCCTCGAGCAGCTGTGCCACGCGTCCGCTCTCGTATCCCGCGTCGTTGAGCGACAGCATCAAGGCGACGAATTCGCGGCCCGTCAGATAATGCGGCGGCACAAAGCGTTCGGGGATGAACGTCAGTCGGGCGCGCGCACGCGGCAAGGCATGGGGCACCCCGAATATGGCGATTGATCCTGCGTTTGGCGCGCAAAGATCGAGAGCGCATTTGATGAGCGTAGTCTTGCCTGCGCCGTTGGCGCCGACCAGTCCGAACGCCGCTCCAGGGGCGACGTCGAGATCGATCGCATCGAGTACCGGCCGCGCCCCGTAGCGCTTGTCGAGCGCCCGGATCGCGAGCGCCGGCACGTCCTGCGGCCGATTATCGTCCTGCATGGCGCGAAATGATACAGCGGAACGCCATTTCGACAGGCGCTGCCGGATAACGCCGTGCGCGTAGATTAGAATCCGTCCTTTTTCCGCGACCCCGACGTGACTTCCTCCCACTCTGCCGAGCACGTGGTTGAAATCGACGACCTGTCGTTCACCTACGACGTGAGGCCGGTCCTGCGCGGCGTCGACATGCGCATTCCCCGTGGCAGGGTGATCGCCATCATGGGCCAGTCCGGGTGCGGAAAGACCACGCTGTTGCGCATCATCGGCGGCATGCTCGCGCCCACGGGCGGCAAGGCCAGGGTGCTGGGCGAGACGGTGCACGAGCTCGGGCGCGACGGCCTGTACGCCTTGCGGCGCCGGATGGGCATGCTGTATCAGTTCGGCGCCTTGTTTACCGACCTTTCGGTCTACAGCAACGTCCAGTTCCCCCTGACCGAGCACACCAAGCTGCCATCCGACCTGGTTCACGACCTGGTGCTGCTCAAGCTCGAGGCGGTGGGCCTGCGCGGCGCCTCGCACCTCATGCCCTCCGAGCTCTCCGGCGGAATGGCGCGCCGCGTGGCGCTCGCCCGTGCGATAGCCCTGGACCCGGAATTGATCATGTACGACGAGCCCTTCGCCGGGCTCGATCCGATTTCGCTTGGGGTTGTGGCGCGGCTGATCCGCCGCCTGAACGATTCGCTCGGCGCCACCTCGATTATCGTGACGCACGATGTCGAGGAGACGCTGCCCATCGTCGACTACGTGTATTTCATGGCCGACGGGCGCGTGGTTTCGCAGGGCACGGTTGAAGAGGTGCGCCGTTCCCGCGAAGCTTTCGTACACCAATTCGTGCACGGTGAGCCCGACGGTCCCGTGCCGTTTCACTATCCGGCGCCGGGATACCTCGAGGACCTCGGATTTGCGGCGCGCGTCGGCGCGGAGCTGGGCGCGTGAAGCCTTACGCGGAACGCTTTGCCCCGCCGTTTCGCCAGCTTGGGCAGCTGGTGACCTCCCGCGTCCGGCGGCTGGGATATGCCGCCCGGTTCTTCGCCTACATGCTGGTCCATTCCGGCACCGCGCTGCGGCGGTTTCACCTCACGATTCGCGAGATCTATTTCGCGGGCGTGCTCTCGCTCATCATCATCCTGGTTTCGGGCCTGTTCGTCGGCATGGTGCTCGGCCTGCAGGGCTACGAGACCCTGCAGCGCTATTGGGCCTCCGAATCGCTTGGCGTTCTGGTCGCGCTTTCCCTGGTGCGCGAGCTCGGCCCGGTGATCGCCGGATTGCTGTTTGCAAGCCGCGCGGGGAGCGCGATCACCGCGGAGATCGGCCTGATGAAGGCGACCGAGCAGATTTCGGCGATGGAGATGATGGCCGTCGATCCCGTCGCGCGCGTCGTCGCTCCGCGTTTCTGGGGCGGAGTGATCTCGATGCCGCTGCTGGCCGCGCTGTTCTCGGGCATGGGCATTTTCGGCGGCTACCTGGTCGGCGTGCAGTTGATAGGGGTGGACGAGGGTGCTTTCTGGTCGCAGATGCAGGCCGCGGTCGATGTGCGCAGCGACATCCAGAACGGGGTGATCAAGAGTTTCGTGTTCGGCGTCGCGGTCAGCTGGATCGCGGTGTTCGAGGGATTCGATGCGCCGCCGACCGCCGAGGGGGTGTCCCGCGCGACGACCCGCACCGTGGTCACCTCTTCTCTCGCAATTCTCGCGCTCGACTTCGTACTTACCGCGCTGATGTTTACCGGAGGCAACGCATCATGAATCGCTCCAGCATCGACCTGTGGGTCGGCATTTTTGTCGCCATCGGCCTGGTGGCTTTGCTTTTTCTTGCAATGAAGGTGGGGAATCTGGCGTCCTTTTCCACGGCCCAGACTTACCGGATACAGGCCAAGTTTGCTAATATCGGAGGTTTGAAGGTGAGGGCACCGATCAAGAGTGCCGGTGTGGTGGTCGGCCGGGTGGCTGAAGTGGGCTTCGATAACGAGAGTTACGAAGCCATCGTCACCATGAACATCGACAGCCGGTATCAATTCCCGCGTGACACGGCGGCGAAGATTCTGACATCGGGGCTGTTGGGCGAGCAGTACATCGGATTGGAGGCGGGCGGGGACGGGATGATGCTCAAGAACAGCGACCGGCTGCGGCTGACGCAATCCGCGGTGGTGCTGGAAAACCTGATCAGCCAGTTCCTGTTCAACAAGGCGCAGGAAAGCAAAGACAACAAGGACGCAAAGTGACGGCGGATGCGTGGATTGGAGGAATCATCGCTCGGGCAAGGCGGCCGGTCGCCGTGCTCGCGATCGCCCTGGCGTCGGGTTGCGCCACCAACGGGGCCGATCCGCGCGACCCGGTCGAGGGCTTCAACCGCGCGATGTACAGCTTCAACGAGACCTTCGACGAATCGATTGGCAAGCCCGTGGCAACCGCATACCGCGACGCCCTGCCGAGCTTTGTTCGCACGGGCGTGCGCAATTTCTTTTCCAACATCGACGACCTGTTCATCGGCGTGAACAATCTGCTGCAGGGAAAAATCATCGATGCCACCACCGATGCTGCGCGATTGACGTTCAACTCGATTTTCGGCCTGTTCGGGCTGGTCGACATCGCGAGCAGTATCGGGTGGGAAAAGCACAATGAGGACTTCGGCCAGACCTTCGGCCGTTGGGGCGCGCCCGACGGACCGTATCTCGTGTGGCCGTTTCTCGGCTCCAGCACGCTGCGCGACAGCGTGGGCGGACTGCTCGATGTTAAGTTCGACCCCGTGCGCAACCATCGTCCGGTCGACGTGCGCAACGCGATGTATCTGACGCGTGCTGTCGGGAGGCGTGCCGATCTGCTCGACGCGAGCCGGGTGCTGGAGGAAGCGGCGCTCGACAAGTACGTTTTCCAGCGCGACGCGCACCTGCAGCGACGCCGCAGCTTGATCCATGACGGCAACCCACCGCGCGATGATCGCTCTTCGGACGGCACGCGAGCGCCCCGCGTCGAGCTTGCACCGGACCCTGCCCCGGCGCCGGTCATCGTCCAAACGCCACCACGCGCCGAGGCTGCACCCGGCCCAAGCGTGGGGCCCGCGATTGAAAATGCGCCGCAGCGCGTTGGCGTGACCTATGAGCCGCGTCCCCGGCAGGATTACGACGCCATCCTGGCTGCTGCAAAGGCGGCCAACGACGCAGAAGATGCTGAACGCAGCTCGCCGGCTCGGTAGGAGTTTTTCGTTTATTGCCCTGGTGTTATGGGCATGCATGGCGCACGCGCAGGAAACGGCGCCGGACGTGCTCGTGAAGAACGTGACTCTCGAGGTGATGGACATTGTCCGCAAGGACAAGGACATCCAGGCGGGTGACCGCAGGAAGATCATCGATCTGGTCGAAACCAAGGTTCTGCCGCATTTTGATTTCAGCGGCATGACCGGCCTGGCGCTGGGACCGAACTGGCCCAAGGCCAATGCCGAGCAGAAAAAGCAGCTGACGTTCGAGTTCCGGACCCTTCTGGTACGAACCTACGCCAGCGCGCTCGCGGCGTATCGCGACCAGAAGTTCGAATTCCGTCCGCTGCGGCTCAAGTCCACTGACACCGACGTCACCGTCCAGGTGCGCGTGATGCAGTCCGGCGCGCAGCCGATCAGCATCGATTACGGCATGGAGAAGACCTCTGCCGGATGGAAGGTCTATGACGTCATCGTCGGGGGTGTGAGCCTGGTGGCGAATTACCGTACTGAATTTGGTAACCAGGTGCGCGACTCGGGCATCGACGGCCTGATCAAGAGCATCGCGGCAAAAAACAAGTCCAACGCAGCCTTGGCGCCCGCGGAGAAGAAATGATCCGCCGTGAAGGCGAGCGGATGATGGTGAGCGGCCGCGTCACCCTGGCTACCGTCGGTTCGCTGCTCGAGTCCGGCCTGGATCAGGTTCGCGATGGGGTGCGGGTCGTCGACCTGGCTGAAGTTGCGGAACTGGATTCTTCGCTGATCGCCGCGGTGCTTGCATGGCTGCGGGAGGCACGGCTTTTGAATCGCAGCCTGGAACTGGCCAATCCCCCGCAGGGGTTTTCAACGCTCGCGCAGTTGTACGGCATCGGCGACCTGCTGCCCGCCGCCGAGCGGCAGCCCCGGTGATTTGCCCGGTTGGGGAGGGCAACGGGCCTAGGGTCCGGGAGACGCGTCTCCCGGGTCCCTGAGCGTAGGGGTTCCCCTGTTCTTATGGTTCCCGCCATCGAAGTCCAGAACGTCGAAAAGCGTTACGGCGCGCTGCGTGCGCTCGCCGGCGTGTCGCTTTCGATCGAGCCCGGGGAGATGTTCGGTTTGCTCGGGCCGAATGGAGCCGGCAAGACCACGCTGATCAGTATCGCCGCCGGCCTTACGCGCGCGAGCGCGGGCGGCGTGCGCGTCATGGGCGCGGATGTGGTCGGCGAATACCGCCGAGCGCGGCGCATGCTCGGGGTGGTGCCGCAGGAACTGGTGTTTGACCCGTTCTTCACCGTGCGCGAGACGCTCAGGTTTCAGTCCGGCTATTTCGGCCTGCGCGACAACGGCGACTGGATCGACGAGGTGATGCACCATCTCGATCTTACGTCCAAGGCCGATGCGAACATGCGCACGCTCTCGGGCGGCATGAAGCGGCGCGTGCTGGTGGCTCAGGCGCTGGTGCACAAGCCTCCCGTGATCGTGCTCGACGAGCCGACCGCGGGCGTGGATGTCGAATTGCGGCAGGCGTTGTGGAATTTCGTGCGGCGGCTGAACCGCGACGGGCACACCATCGTGCTGACGACGCACTACCTAGAAGAAGCCGAGCTGCTTTGCACCCGGATCGGCATGCTCAAGGCCGGGAGGCTGGTGGCGCTCGATTCGACGCGCAATCTGCTCGAGACGTTCTCCGGCCTGCAGCTCAAACTGCGGCTCAGCCGCGAATCGTTGCCACCTGCGCTGGAGCCGCGCCTGGTCTCGCGCCAGGGCGATCGCTTCAATCTCAGGCTCGACGACTATACCGAACTCGAGCAGGTGCTCGTCGGGCTGCGCGAAGCCGGCGAGGCGATCCTCGAATTCGACCTGCAGCCCCCCGATCTCGAGGAAGTCTTCGTGCGCATCATGAATCGACACGCATGACCGGCTTTCTGACGCTGTTCTACAAGGAACTCCTGCGCTTCTGGAAGGTTGCGTTCCAGACCATCGCGGCACCGGTGCTCACCGCGATGCTCTACCTGCTCATATTCGCACAGGTTCTGGAAGATCACGTGCTGGTGTACGGGACGGTGCGCTACACGGCGTTCCTGGTTCCGGGACTGGTGATGATGAGCGTGCTGCAGAACGCGTTCGCCAACAGCTCGTCGAGCCTGATTCAGTCGAAGATCACCGGCAACATCATCTTCATGCTTCTTCCGCCGATCTCCTATATCCAGTTTTTCGGCGCGTATGTGCTCGCGTCGATGGCGCGGGCGCTGGTCGTCGGTCTCGGGGTGCTGGCGGCGACCGCGTGGTTCGTCGAGCTGTCGATCGCTGCCCCGCTCTGGGCGATCGCGTTCGCGTTGCTGGGCAGTGCGATCCTCGGCTCACTGGGCCTGATCGCCGGAATCTGGGCGGACAAGTTCGACCAGCTGGCCGCATTTCAGAACTTCGTTATCATGCCGCTCACGTTTCTCTCGGGCGTGTTTTATTCGATCCACTCCCTGCCGGACTTCTGGCAGGATTTGTCGGGTTACAACCCGATCTTCTACATGATCGACGGCTTCCGGTACGGTTTCTTCGGAGTGTCCGACGTGCCCCCGGCCACGAGCTTTGCGGTAGTGGCCGGCTGTTTTGCAATCCTCGCTGCGGCCACGCTGTGGCTGCTTCGCGGCGGGTATAAATTGAGGTACTGAACCATGGTCACACCGGAAAGCGTCAAACAGGGAATCGAGGGCGGCCTCGCCTGCAATCAACTGGAAGTGGCCGGGGACGGGCAGCACTTCGAGGCACTGATCGTGTCGCAGGCCTTCGAAGGCCGCAGCCAGGTGCAGCGACATCAACTGGTGTACGCGGCGTTGGGCGAGCGCATGCGCGAGGAGATCCACGCGCTTTCCATGCGCTGCGTCACGCCCGCCGAATGGCAAGCGGCGCAGGACGCGAATGGATAAGCTGCTGATCCGCGGCGGCCGGCCGCTCGAGGGCTCGGTGCGGATCTCGGGGGCGAAGAATTCGGCGCTGCCGATCATGTGCGCCGCGCTGCTTACGGAGGATCCGCTCGCGTTGACCAACGTGCCGCGGCTGATGGACGTACGCACGATGGCGAAGCTGTTGGCGCAGATCGGCGTCGAGGCGGGCACTCAATCCGACGGTCGGATCACGCTCTGCGCTTCAAAGGTGAAGAATCCCGAGGCGCCCTATGAACTGGTGAAGACGATGCGCGCGTCGGTGCTGGTGCTCGGCCCGCTGCTCGCTCGCTGCGGGCGGGCGCGGGTTTCGCTGCCCGGCGGATGCGCGATCGGCCAGCGGCCGGTCGACCAGCACATCAAGGGCCTGCAGGCGATGGGCGCGCGCATCTACGTCGAGCACGGCTATATGATCGCCGCCGCGCAGAGGCTGCGCGGCGCTCATATCCTGATGGACCTCGTCACCGTGACCGGCACCGAGAACCTGATGATGGCGGCGGCGCTCGCCCAGGGTACGACCGTGCTGGAGAACGCAGCGCGCGAGCCGGAAGTCGTCGATCTTGCGCGTTGCCTCGCGGCGATGGGCGCCCGCATCGAGGGAGCCGGCACCGGCACCATCCGCGTCGAAGGAGTGCGCACTTTGGGTGGCGCCGAGCACGCAGTCATGCCCGACCGGATCGAAACGGGCACGTTCCTCGCTGCGGTCACGGCCGCGGGCGGCAAAGTGCGGCTGCTCGGCGCCGCGCCGGACACGCTCGAGGCGACGCTCGACAAGTTGAAGGAGGCGGGAGCGCGCATCGCGGCGACGGGCGACGAGATCGAGATCGAGATGGAGGGACGGCCGAAGTCGGTCAGCCTGCGCACCGCCCCCTATCCCGGATTCGCAACCGACATGCAGGCGCAGTTCATGGCGCTCGATGCCGTCGCGAGCGGCACCGGGGTGATCACCGAGACGATTTTCGAGAACCGCTTCATGCACGCGCTGGAATTGCAGCGGCTCGGCGCGGACATCGCGATTCAGGGCAATACCGCGGTAGTGAAGGGGGTCGAGCGGTTGCAGGGCGCGAACGTCATGGCCACCGATCTGCGCGCCTCGGCAAGTCTGGTCATCGCCGGATTGGTGGCGCAGGGCGAGACGCTGATCGAGCGCATCTACCATCTCGATCGAGGCTACGAGGAGTTGGAAAAAAAGTTCGCTGCGCTGGGGGCGAAGATCGAGCGGGTGAAGTAGGGTCGATTAGGGCAGATCCGTTTGCTCTTCGCGTGATTGCCGCCATGCGCCTGACGCCGGTAGCTACCGCGTACTCCGTGTCCTGAACAATTCGCGATGCGTTCCCGTTCGGTGAAATATGATTCGATTGCGCGTGGCGCGGTAAATCAGCAGCCAATCCGCGTCGATATGGCACTCGGTGAATCCGGTGTATTCGTCTTCTAGAGAATGTTCCCTGAAGGCGTCGGGCAACGGTTTCGCGGTCTGTAGCAATCCGAAGACGTACTCGAGCGTTTCATAGTCGAGAACATCACGGGGAAGTTCTCGTTTCAGGCGGCGGAAGTCGCGTTCGAAACGCCGCGTGAAGACGATCTCTCTCACAGACGCTTTAGGTGTGCGACGGCATCCCTCGCGGTCTTGAAGCGGCTAACCTTGCCTTCGCGCTCTTCGCGCCGCGACTGTTCCAACGCTCGCCGAGCGGCTGCATTCAGCTCATAGTCATGCGTGGCAATCTCCAGCGCACGGCGCACCGCGGATGCGGCGTCACGCCGCCCGGTGGTTGCCTGGGCACGCTTGAGCAGCGATTCTGGAATGCGAACGGTCACGGTGGCCACTTGCTTGCTCCTATTGGCTGCGCCATTGTAGCTTCTTCAGCGCGGGAAACACTTCCTCCGGTGACTTCCCCGTCAGCCGCATGTCGATCGAGTCGGGGCAGAGGTCGATCTGGTCCCCCCATTCGATGGCACCATGAGAACCAAGGCGGACACTTTCAAAGAACGTCCGATCCTTCCATTCACCAAAAACGCCTCGCCCGGCGAGGTCGGAAAGGTCCACTTCTCCCTTGGCGCCGTCGTCGTAACGGATCCAAATGGAAAAGCCCGGGAGTGCCTTTACGTCAGTTGGCCGTGCCATCGTGGTCACCTCGAGCCGCGCAGCATGGCGGCATGTCAATCGAATTGATGAACGGCGATACGGTTATCCGAAGAGCATCTATCGCAGTTCCTCCGGGGCGCAATTCTACGCCCGCCCTACGGCACTCGATCCAAGGCGCTTGCAAGATCGACGGTTAACTGAGCTTGATGACTCCACAGTCCGGCACCCATCGTGGCCTCTGACGAGGCACAGGGTCTCCAGGTCGCGGCGGGCGAGCTTGCGGACGCGCGAACGACTCGGAAGCCGCTCGGAAGTCGTGGCCTTCCGAGTCGAACCCCGGCAACGCACGTCGGGGCGAGAGCAGCGGGATCAGGCGGCGGCCCTTCTGGCGATAGATGCCGAAATCGGAATCCAGCGTGAAAAGCATGGCGTTCGGCGTGCGCTCAACGAGCTTCACGAGGCACGCGTCGGTTAGCGACATCGGGACATTTCGATACAAATTGTGAACGGCATCATTGCTTGCGCGGGAGATACTCCACAGCCGTGTCCAGCGTTCCGCCCGCCCCCGCGGTAACGTGGGTTGCGCGTGCAACGCGCAGAGCCACAGGTTTGGCGCAATGGCAGGCGCGCTCGAACCGCATTGTCTCGAGAGGCTGCGAACGGCCGAACCGTCACTTACGCAACATCAAAATTGGCCTCCTGATCATCCGGTCCAGATCAGAAACCGGTCATTGGCAGAGATCGACTGTCAGGACGCCATGCCGAAGCCGAGCAGACGAACCCTCTCGCGAAACTTATCCAATTGGTCAGTGCGAACAACCAGTGTTGTTGGCCCAGCGCGCGTGCATAGGGAGCCCGTCTCCCTGTGACCAGAAATTACCTCGGCGGTTTCGTTGTCGCGGCACTCGACCAGCACTGCGTTTCCGACCATCCTGAGCGCCTTGCCGTTACGCTCGCACTGTCGGATGAACGACTCGATCGACTCAGGCAGCAGATTGTCGTCGCGGCTTTCCAGAAAGCTCCGCAATTCGGCGATATCATGGCCTTTCTCGATGGCGGACAAAGCTTTCTCCCGATCCAGCCGCCAACTCCCCGCCTGCACCGGCTCAGCCCAGTTTTCGAGCAGTAACGTCTCTTCGGTGCCGAGGGTGCCGCGTAGGACATTCACCTGCAGACTGGGCAACACCGACAACGCCACGTTGCTGGGAATGGCGACCGGCCAGTAGGCAGCATCGCGGCCGAGCACGTATGCCCCGAGCGCAGTCAGACGAAAGCCGCTCATGCCATCGTAGCGGCTCAGGAAGGTCATTTCGTCGGTGCCCCACATGTCACTATAATCGTCGCGTGCTCCCGCCGGATCAACGTAGGCCACGTCCACCATGCCGAGCGTTGCCGCGTACTCGAACAGCGCGGCCGAAATGTAGCGCTCCTGCAAAATGTTCCAGCCGTCCGAGCCGGCATAGCCCAGACTGCCGTACCGGAGTTCGCACACGTAGAGTTTCCAGGCATCGTGCGTCACCGCAAAGACCAGATCCGACGCCAGCATGAAGCGTGAGAATTCGTCAAAGGCGACCCAGCGGCCGACCGGGCACGCCCTCAACGCCTCTTCAATCGCCGCCCGCCGCGGAGCGACGGCGGTCATCACACGCCCCTTGGAGTTCTGCCCCTTGATCGCCTCGATGCGGCTGAATTCATCGAATAACGTGGTTTTCAACCACTTTCGCCAAAGCCCGCGCAACACTTCTGCCGGCGGCGTGCTCAGGGCCTTGACACCGGCTGGGCTGAGTGCGAGCTGACCTCGCGAACGGATCGCCAGCCCGCCGGCCTGCAACAGCATCGGCCAGGCAAAGGCCTTGATCGGGCCGATTTCCTGGTCCCATTTGTTTTTCTTCTCTTCGCCCCAGGGATAGAAGTCACCGCCCGCCAGTTTTCCGGTGAGAAAGCGCAGGGCGGCAGTGCTTGGCAGCGCGGTTTTCTCACTGATCTGAATGCGCGCCTGCTCGATCGTGCGCAACATGACCACCACTTCCTGGCAGGCTTCGCGCTCGGTCAGGCGCACCGTCAACCCTTTCTTGTCCGCCGGCGTCTCCGAACTCTCCAGTCGCAATGGGGTGGGCTGCGGTACCAACGCTTTCAGACGATCCCGCAGGTCGGCCGGGATGAAATGGCAACGCTCATCGTGTGCGTAGTGAATGAACAGGCCCAACCCCGAGCGTTTGCTGCCGGAATAGCCGTGGGATTTGGCGCCGGCCACTTGAAACGAGGGGACGCGCTGATACTTGGCGCGAAACCGGTGTTCCGAATACTCGCCGATTGGATGATCCACCGCCTCGGCCACGGCGGCTTGCTGCGTCTCGTCCAGGCTCGACCAGACCGCTTTCAGTCCAGAGCCGAGCATGCAGACGACGATTCGTTCAATGATTTGGTCCTTGCGCCCAGCCGTCTCGGCGCCCGGCAGGTGGCTCACCAAATCCTTCAGTTCCGGCACGGTGAGGCTTGCCAGCGCGTCTCTCAGCGCGATCGACATGATGGGTCCCTTAGGGAATTATGAACGGTGACGCGGGGATGCTATTAAGCGCGTCTAGCAGGTATCGACCGCATTGTCCTTCAGCGCGTTCCCAACCCGCTGCAGGGCCACGACTTCCCCGCAGTTGGCTTCTGCACCAGCACGCCAAATGAGCTTGAGGAATGCAGGGTTCACACGTAGGGTCTTTTAGAGCAGGCTCGGCTGCACTTCGCGCGGCTGACAGCGATCGGAGGATTTTCTCTCGGACGCCACTCCCGCAGGTCGACAGGAGGTGCTCCCAATCGGCCTCCGCTTTCAAGGTGAGAAACCGTTTGGTCGGAGTCGCGTAGACCACGACCTTCTTATGCTGGCGCACCAGACGGGCCGCGTTTGCGAGGGTGCCCGCGCTCTTACCGTCCCAGATCATCAGTCCGACCGAGGCCTCCTGAGCCATCTGCTCGTCCTTCGCGGTGTAGTAATCGAAATCCTTCCGGGTCTGGCCGGTGGCAACAGTGCGAATCCGCCAATTTCCCAGGTTGTTGCGGCACTCGCCGCCCGAGCAGAAAACCTCCACCGCTTCGTACCTCCGGCTATGGAGGTATTGCTGAACCGCCTTGTCGGCACCGTTGGCATCGCCGACGAGAACGGGAAACCTCTGTTCAATGATGCGATCGATTCGACGCTTGACGTCGGCGTTTAGCCGCGAGACCTGTCGAGACCCGCCGATGAAGACCTTCGTCATGCTCTGCTCCGTGTTCGTGTGGCCGCCAGGGCAAATGAGGGTGAAGATCAAGCGGGTGAAGCAGGGTTTCTCAGAGCAGACCCGCGCGCTCCTCGCGCGATGGACGCGGCGCGAATTCAGGCAGCTTTTCTTGTCTTTACCGCCTTCTTGGGTTGATACGCGACAAGACGCGTCGATGCGCGCTTGCCTTGCTTGCGCCGGAGATACGCTACAAGCGTGTTCAGCGTTCCGCCCGACTCCTTAAGAAGCGCTTCACGGGCGGCGCGCACCTCCTCAACGATTGGATCTTTGCGCATGGCTCATTCTCCCATCAGTTCTTCCGGTGTACAAATTGTCGGCGCCTCGAAGCCGGCATCCGAACAAACTCTCTCGATACGGTGACGCATTTGAGCGTTGACGATATGCCGAAAATTCCAGGAGAGCAAGAAATCGGCGCCGTTTGCGGTCGCGATCCCGATGTGCAAAGCGTCCGCGGTCGCAATGGTTGGCAGCGCTCGCGCGGCAATAAGGTCGCGCGCGAGTTGGGCGGCCAACGCAGTCGTGTCGGCGACCTTGATCGATCGAACCAAGGCTTCACGCCGGGCAGCAAGCCGAGGATCGCCGCGATGGATTTCGTCGAGCACAGCTTCGGACACCAAGAGTTCGAAGGCGTTGCGGCGGGTGTTCCACCATGCGAGGTTAGCCGCCTGATGCGATCTGACAATGAGGTCGCGACTCGGCCGAGCTGCGAGATAACTGATGACCGTCGTTTCAAGGTAGACCTTGGGTTTCATGGACGTCGCTCGGTGAATGCGGCGTATTCGTCCTGGGGAGAATGTTCTATGAAGGCGTCGGGCAATGGCTTTGCCGTCTGACGCAATCCGAAGACATATTCGAGCGTTTCGTAGTCGAGAACGCGATGGGGGTTTCCCGTTTCAGGCGGCGGAAGTCGCGTCCGAAACGCCGCGTGAAGACGATCTTCCTCACAGACGCTTGAGGTGCGCGATGGCATCCCCCGCGGTTTTGAAGCAGCGAATCTTGCCCTCGCGTTCTTCGCGCCGCGACTGTTCCAACGCGCGCCGGGCGGCCGCATTCAGCTCATAGTCGTAAGTGGCTATCTCCAACGCACGGCGCACCGCGGATGCGGCGTCACGCCGCCCGGTGGTCGCCTGGGCGCGCTTGAGCAGAGATTCTGGAATGCGAACGGTCACTGTGGCCATTGCTTTCTCCTATTGGCTGCTCCGTTGCAGCGCGCGCTCGATCCGGCCCGCGGCCGTGTGGCGCTCGATCACGGGGTTGAGCCCATCGTTCCACCCCTGTTTGCGCAAGCCGAGCACGAGCGCCCGCGTTGCGCGAGCGCCATACCTGGCAGGATTGCCGCGGCTGAAAGCACTCTTGGAAGCGCGCGGGCGGTGGGTCACTCGATCACTCGGTCGGCGCGCAGCATTACCAATTTCGGAACCTTGATCCCTAACGCCTGCGCGGTCCGCAAGTTCACGACCAACGTGTACCGGTCCGGCTGCTCGACCGGCAAGTCCGCGGGCTTCGCGCCATTCAAGATCCTGTCCACGTACCCCGCGGCGCGCCGAAAATCCTCCTTGAGGTCATTGTCATAGCTCAACCGGCCACCCGCATCCGTGAACGCCTCTCGAGGGCCTACCATCGGCAGTCGCGCCTTGATCGCAAGCTCGGCGAGCGTTTGGGCTTGCGAGACAAACAGCGGGTACGAGAGCACGAACAGTACATCGCTATTGCGGCGTGCGATCTCCTCGTACGCCCGCTTGAAATCCTCGATCCGTTTGACGGCAATGAAGTCCGTTTCGAAACGCTGTGTCGCAAATCGGGCACGGATCGTCGCGCGGGATTTGTCCGACAGCGGATCCGTCCCGAGCTCCAGCACAGCCATCCGGCGGGCAGCGGGCAGGGTCTCGCGGACCACTTGTACGAGCTTCGCCGACATTTCCGCCAACCTGAACGACGTGCCGGTCATGTTGCCGCCGGGGCGCGCGAGGCTTGCGACGAACCCCCTTTGATCCGGGCTGGCGACCGATACAAACACGACCGGCACCGTGCTCGTCGCAGTTTTCAGTGCTGCGGTTGCCGCAACGGCCGCGGTGACGATCACCTCCGGATTCAGTGCGACAAGCTCCCGCGCCAACGCAGGCAGCCGCTCCGCGTCGCCATGTGCCACGCGTCTTTCGATCACGATATCCCGACCGTCAACGTGACCGAGTTCCTTCAGTCTCGCCGTGAATACCTCCAGGAAGGGCTTGGAGAAATCTGGTGTTGAGGGTTCAAGGAATCCGATCCGCCGCGGCGCTTTCGATGACTGCGCCCACGCGCGCGCCGCGGGGAGCGCAATCCATGCACCGGTAGAAAGGGGCAAGGCGCGACGGTTCATTCGGTCACCCGATCGGCGCGCGCAACGAGCTGGCCACTCGGGATGCGGCCAATTCTGCAGAACTTGCCCGCCGGTGGCGCGTCCGCGGCGTGCGGCGCAGCGCCGCGCGCGAAGAGCAAAATCAACGCGTCAGCTGTGTTCATTCGACCCTTCTCCGATCGTCACGAAACAGTGCAAGCACCTGGGTGAGCGGGCTGAGCGCCCGGTCAATCCCGATTCAACCGCAAATTTACACCTTCAGTGGTTGGTGGGAGTAGAAAGCGGCTATGTGCATTGGCTTTCCGCGAGTTCCCCGAATCACGTCTCGTTAGACATTGACCCCGACGGCGCTGCCAACGCGACGCTGAATGTTGCGCGGACCGCCTCTTCCCCGCATGCGCTAAAATCCCCTTCCGCATCAAGCTGCGAGAAGACAGGCCCCGGGGGGCCTTTTTGTTTTGAACCCATGACCGGAATCTGCATCGCGCTGTCCAAGGGACGGATCCTCGAGGAAACCGAGCCCTTGCTCGCCCGCGTCGGGCTGCGGCCGACGGAAGACCCTGAAACCTCCCGCAAGCTGGTTTTCGCGACCGAACGGCCGGGAGTACGGTTGATCGTGTTGCGCGCCTCGGACACTCCGACCTACGTGCAATACGGCGCCGCGGACCTTGGCATCGCCGGCAAGGACGTGTTGCACGAGCATGGCGGCGCAGGGCTGTATCAACCGCTCGATCTTCGCATTGCGCGCTGCCGCATGATGGTCGCGGTGCGCAAGGGTTTCGACTACGACGGTGCCGTGCAACGTGGCGCGCGGCTGCGTATTGCGACCAAGTACGTGCGCACGACGCGGGAGCACTTTGCGGCGAAAGGCGTGCATGTGGACCTGATCCATCTCTACGGCTCGATGGAGCTAGCGCCGGTCATGGGTTTGGCCGACGCAATCGTGGACCTGGTCTCCAGCGGCCGGACGCTCAAGGCGAACGGATTGGCGCCGGTGGAGGAAATCATGCGGGTGTCGGCGCGCCTGATCGTCAATCAAGCGGCCCTCAAGACCAAGCGCGCGCAGCTTCAGCCTCTGATCGACGCCTTTGCGGGGGCGGCTCAGAGATGAAGCTGCGGCGCCTTTCCACGGCGAATGCAGGTTTCGACGCCGAACTCGCTGCGCTGACCCGCTACGAGGCGGCGCAGGACGAGGCGGTGGAGTCGGCGGTGCGCGCGATCATCGCCGACGTACGCAAGCGCGGCGACGACGCAGTTCTCGAAGCCACACGCAAGTTCGACCGGGTGCAGGCCGGTTCGCTCGCCGAACTCGAGATTCCACGGGCGGCACTCGATCAGGCGCTTGCCGCGCTGCCTGCCGCACAAGCGCAGGCGCTGAACGAAGCCGCCGCGCGCGTGCGGCGCTTCCACGAGCGGCAACTCGCTCAGTCGTGGGATTACACCGAGGCCGATGGCACGCTGCTCGGCCAGCGAGTCACGCCGATCGACCGCGTCGGGCTCTACGTGCCGGGCGGCAAGGCGGCGTACCCGTCCACGGTGCTGATGAACGCGATTCCCGCCAAAGTCGCGGATGTGCGCGAGTTGGTGATGGTAAGCCCGACACCTGCAGGCGAGCGCAATGCGCTGGTGCTCGCCGCGGCAGCGCTTGCGGGCGTCGATCGCGTGATCGCGATCGGCGGTGCGCAGGCGATCGCCGCGCTCGCCTACGGCACGGAGAGCATCGCGCGAGTCGACAAGATCGTCGGCCCGGGCAATGCCTATGTCGCGGCGGCGAAACGCCAGGTGTTCGGGGCGGTCGGCATCGACATGATCGCGGGCCCATCGGAAATCCTGGTGATCTGCGACGGAGGCACCGCGCCCGATTGGATTGCGACGGATCTGTTTGCGCAGGCGGAACACGACGAGCTCGCGCAGGCAATCCTGCTCTCGCCGGACGCTGCCTTTCTCGACGCAGTCGAGGCAGCGATCGGCCGGCTGCTGCCGGAAATGCCGCGCCGCGCGGTGATCGAGGCATCGCTCGCCGGGCGCGGCGCGCTGGTGCAGATCGCGAACCTCGACGAGGCCTGCGCGATCGCCAACGCAATCGCGCCGGAGCACCTCGAGCTTTCGGTGGATGAACCCGAGTGCTGGCTGCCCAAGCTGCGCAGCGCCGGCGCCATATTTCTCGGACGCTACAGCTCCGAAACCATCGGTGATTACTGCGCCGGCCCGAACCATGTCCTGCCGACCTCGGGAACCGCACGCTTCTCCTCGCCCCTGGGGGTCTACGATTTCCAGAAGCGCAGCAGCGTGATCCGCGTGTCGCCGGGCGCGGCGAGGAGTCTCGGGCGGATCGCCGCGACGCTCGCGCGCGGCGAGGGTCTGATTGCGCACGCCCGTGCGGCCGAGCTGCGCTTCGAGGGAGAATAGGCGATGCCCGCAACCCCCGCGCAGCTGGTGCGTCCCGAGATCCTCGCGCTCAAGGCCTACCACATCGCCGAAGCCGAGGGTTTGGTGAAGCTCGACGCCATGGAGAACCCGTACGCATTGCCCGAGCCGCTGCGGCGTGAACTGGCGCAGGTCCTTTCCCGCGTCGAGTTGAACCGCTATCCCGAGCCGACCGGCAGGAAGCTGCGCGAGATTCTCGCCGCAAAGATGAACGTGCCGGCCGGGATGGAACTCCTGCTCGGCAACGGCTCGGACGACCTGATCCAGATCGTGACCCTCGCCCTCGCGCGACCGGGCGCAGTGATGATGTACCCGGGGCCGACCTTCGTGATGTATGCGATGAACGCCACGCTCACCGGCATGCGGCCAGTGGCGGCGGGTTTGCGGGACGATTTTTCCTTTGACACGGGTGCATTCATCGCGGCGATGCGCGAACACCGGCCTGCGTTGGTGTACATCGCCTATCCGAACAACCCGACGGGCGTGCTGTATCCGGAAGATGATGTGCTTGCCGTGCTGAAAGCGGCCGATGGGCTCGTCGTGCTCGACGAGGCCTACCACGTGTTCGCGCAGAAGAGCTTCATGTCGCGTCTGCCTGATTTTCCCAACCTCGTGGTGATGCGCACGGTTTCGAAGCTCGGGCTGGCGGGTATACGGCTCGGCTATCTCGCTGCGCGCCCCGAATGGGTGAGCGAGTTCAACAAGGTGCGCCAGGCCTATAATGTCAACGTGCTCACGCAGGCAGCGGCGCTGTTCGTGCTCGAACACCTCGATGTGCTCGAAGCGCAGGCATCGCTGATTCGCGCGGAGCGCGAGGGGCTTGGCAAGGCGCTTGCCGCATTGCGCGGGGTGACGGTGTTTCCCTCGCAGGCGAATTTCTTTCTGCTGCGCGTGCCCGATGCGGTGCGCGCCTTCGAAGGGATGAAGCGGCAGGGGGTGCTGGTGCGCAGCCTGCACGGCGCGCACCCGTTGCTCGCCAACTGCCTGCGCGTCACGGTGGGCACCCCCGAGGAAAACAGGATCCTGCTCGCAGCACTGAAAGAATCGTTGTAAGGCGATGCTCATGCGTACGGCCGAAGTCACGCGCAACACCAAGGAAACCCAGATCCGCGTGCGGATCAATCTCGACGGCTCGGGCAACGCCCGGCTCTCGACCGGTTTGCCGTTCCTCGAGCACATGCTCGACCAGGTGGCGCGCCATGCCTTGATCGATCTCGAGATCGAGGCGAAGGGCGATTTGCACATCGACGCGCACCACACCGTAGAGGATATAGGCATCACGCTCGGCCAGGCGTTTGCACGCGCAATCGGCGACAAAGCGGGCGTGCGCCGCTACGGCCACGCCTACGTTCCGCTCGATGAGGCGATCTCGCGCGCGGTGGTCGATCTTTCCGGCCGCCCCGGCCTCGAATACCACGTGGACTACGCGCGCGGACTGATCGGCGAGTTCGATGTCGACCTGGTGCGCGAGTTCTTCCAGGGTTTCGTCAACCACGCGCTGGTCACGCTGCACCTGGACAACCTGCGCGGCCGCAATGCGCACCACCAGTGCGAAACGATCTTCAAGGCGTTCGCGCGCGCGCTGCGCTTGGCAATCGAGCCGGATGCGCGCGCGGCGGGCACCGTGCCTTCCACCAAGGGATCGCTCTAGCCGATCGGCGTGGTCTGCGCATGACAATCGCAGTCGTCGATTACGGCATGGGAAACCTGCGCTCGGTCTCCAAGGCGCTCGAGCACGTCGCGCCAGGCGCGAGCGTGGTCGTGACGTCCCGGCCGGACGAAGTGCGCGCGGCCGAGCGGGTAGTGGTGCCGGGGCAGGGCGCGATGCCCGACTGCATGCGCGAATTGCGCACCAGGGGACTCGCCGATGCCGTCGTGGAGGCCACTCAGACCAAGCCCTTCCTCGGCATTTGCATCGGCATGCAGATGCTGTTCGAGCACGCAGAGGAGGGTGATACGCCCGGTTTGGGGGTGCTGGGCGGGACCGTGCCACGCTTTGCCCGGTCGCCCGGTGCTCAACGGCTCAAGGTTCCCCATATGGGCTGGAACGAGGTTTTCCAGGTCCGCGCGCATCCCCTGTGGAAGGAGATCGACGACGCAAGCCGTTTCTATTTCGTGCACAGCTTCTACCCGGCGCCGCGCGATGCTTCGGTTACTGTCGGCGAGTGCGTCTACGGGGTGCGCTTTACCTGCGCGGTTGCGCGCGATAACCTGTTTGCCGTACAGTTCCATCCGGAAAAAAGTCAATCCGCAGGCCTGCAACTTCTTCACAACTTCGTTCACTGGCGCCCCTGATTCCGCCCGAGCCGGTTCGCGGCCGCGTGTGTTCCGCGCTTTCGATCCCCGATCAAATACACTGAGCGTTCGCGTGCTACCGAGGCACGATCATTCGCCGCCACTGCCGATCTGGAAATGCTGATCATTCCCGCAATAGACCTCAAGGACGGCCACTGCGTGCGCCTGCAGCAAGGCAACATGGCGAGCGCGACCGTGTTTTCCGACGATCCGGGCGCGATGGCGGGCAGCTGGATCGCGGCAGGCGCGCGCCGCTTGCACATCGTCGACCTGAACGGCGCAGTGGCCGGGCGGCCGAAGAACGAGAAATCGATCCGGACCATCATCAAGGCCGTCGGTGACCGGGTACCCATCCAGTTGGGTGGGGGCATTCGCGACCTGGACACGATCGAAAGCTACCTCGACGCTGGGGTGAGTTACGTGATCATCGGCACGGCGGCGGTGAAGAATCCGGGTTTCCTGTCGGACGCGTGTTATGCGTTCCCTGGACACATCATCGCAGGCCTGGACGCGAAGGACGGCAAGGTCGCGGTCGAGGGCTGGTCGAAGATGACCGGCCACGACGTGGTGGACCTCGCGAAGAAGTACGAGGATTACGGCGTAGAAGCGCTGATCTACACCGATATCGGCCGCGACGGCATGCTTACGGGCGTAAACATCGAGGCCACGCGCAAGTTGTCGCAGGCGATCAGGATCCCGGTCATCGCCTCGGGTGGACTGAACAACCTGGAAGATGTGAGGGAGATCTGCAAGCTCGCGCCGGAAGGCGTGGTCGGCGCGATTGCCGGGCGCGCGCTCTACGAAGGCAAGCTCGACTTCAGAAAGGCGCAGGCTGCAGCCGACAAAGCTGCGGGAATCTAGCCGTGGGGCTCGCCAAGCGCGTGATTCCGTGTCTGGACGTGACCGCGGGTCGGGTGGTAAAGGGCGTGAATTTCGTGCGCCTGCGCGATGCGGGGGATCCGGTCGAGATTGCGGCGCGCTACGACGCAGAAGGTGCGGACGAACTTGCGTTCCTGGATATCACCGCGAGTTCGGACGAGCGCGACATTCTGCTGCACGTCATTGAGGCGGTCGCGGCGCGGGTGTTCATTCCGCTCACGGTGGGAGGAGGGGTGCGCAGGGTCGAAGACGTGCGCCGGCTGCTCAACGCGGGGGCGGACAAGGTTTCCATCAATACCGCAGCGGTACAGAACCCGGAAATCGTTCGCGATGCGAGCCGCAAGGTCGGCAGCCAGTGCATCGTTGTCGCGATCGACGCGAAACGTCGCGCGGGCGGCAGATGGGAGGTCTACACGCATGGCGGGCGCCGGCCAACCGGGATCGATGCGCTCGACTGGGCGATGCGGATGGAAGCCGCCGGCGCGGGCGAAATCCTGCTCACGAGCATGGACCGGGACGGCACGCGCGACGGATTCGACCTGGCGCTCACCTTCGGCGTGACGCAGGCGGTGGGCATCCCGGTCATCGCATCGGGCGGCGTAGGCACGCTCGAGCACCTCGCGCAAGGGGTGCTCGATGGGGGCGCCGATGCGGTGCTCGCTGCGAGCATCTTTCATTTCGGCGAGCACACCGTGCAGGAGGCCAAGCGGCACATGCGCGAGCGCGGCATCGAGGTGCGCCTGTGAGCGCCCCGGATTTCGCGCAATGGATCGAGCAGGTGCAGTGGAACGCCGAAGGGCTGGCTCCGGCGATCGCGCAGGACAGTACCAGCGGCCGCGTGCTTACGCTGGCGTGGATGAACCGCGAGGCGCTGCGCGAAACGATCCGGCTGGGCGAGGCCGTATACTGGTCCCGCTCGCGCAACAAGCTCTGGCACAAAGGCGAGGAATCCGGCCATGTGCAGAAAGTCCGGGAACTTCGCATGGATTGCGACGCCGATGCGCTGCTTCTCAGCGTGGAGCAGTCCGGCGGGATCGCCTGTCACACGGGCCGCGAGCGATGTTTTTTCCAGCGGCTCGAGGACGGGCGCTGGGTCAGCACCGATCCCGTCCTCAAGGACCCCAAACTGATCTACCGAAAATGAAACCCGGACTTGCAGACACACTCGAGCGCATTGCGCGCGCCATCGAGGAGCGCAAAAGCCACGACCCCGAGACTTCTTACGTGGCGCGGCTGATTGAAAAGGGCGATGACGCCATCCTCAAGAAGATCGGCGAGGAGGCGACGGAAACGGTGCTCGCCGGCAAGGACGGTGACCGGCTGCACCTGGTGCGCGAGGTCGCCGACCTGTGGTTTCACTGCATGATTCTGCTCGCCCGGCATGGGCTCGGCCCGCAGGACGTCCTCGCCGAGTTGCACCGGCGGGAAGGCATCTCGGGCATCGACGAAAAGGCGGCGCGCAGGGACGCGAGGCGTGGCGAGGACGAGACGCGATGAGCCACGATCCGGATTGCCTGTTCTGCAAGATCGCGCGCGGCGAGATTGCGTCGAAGAAGGTCTATGAGGACGACGAGATTTTCGCGTTCCACGACGTCCGGCCGGTGCGCCCGGTGCATTTCCTGATGATCCCCAAGGTGCATGTCGCGACGCTCTACGACACTACCGAGGCGCATGCGCCGGCGCTGGGCAGAATGCTCGCCAAGGCGGGCGAGCTGGCCCGCAACGAGGGCGCGACCGATGGCTTTCGCACCATCATCAACTGCGGGCGTGTCGGGCACCAGGAGGTGTATCATGTTCACATGCATGTGATCGGCGGCCCGGATCCCGTGGGGCCGATGATCGCGAGAAAACCGTAGGAGGACCGAATGGGATCACTATCCATCTGGCACTGGCTGATCGTCCTGGTGATCGTGATGCTGGTGTTCGGCACCAAGAAGCTGCGCAACATGGGTGCGGACCTGGGCGGCGCGGTGCGCGGATTCAAGGACGGCATGCGCGAAGGCGGCGAGAAGCCGGCCGAGGGCGTGCCGCAGGTGACAGGCAAGACGGTCGAGGGCGAGGTCAAGGGCAAGACCGA
The DNA here is from genome assembly GCA_016195915.1 of Betaproteobacteria bacterium. GTDB lineage: Bacteria > Pseudomonadota > Gammaproteobacteria > Burkholderiales > SG8-39 > JADGRQ01. The sequence goes on from JACPYS010000030.1 coordinate 62,206, forward strand.
GTCCAGGGCCTGAGCCGCGAACACCGCCTGACCCCCGGGGCGCCGCTCGCGGCGCCCCAGTTATTTTCGGCGGCACTCACATGTTCGACATCGGATTTTCCGAGCTGGTGGTGATCGGCGTGGTCGCACTGATCGTGATCGGTCCCGAGCGGCTGCCCCGCGTGGCCCGAACCATCGGCATTCTGGCGGGCCGTTTGCAGCGCTACGTGGCCGACGTCAAGGCCGACATCAACCGCGAGGTCGAACTCGACGAGTTACGCAAGATGCGCGACTCGGTGCAGCAGGCCGCCACCGACATCAAGAGCAGCTTCGACGCCGAGGTATCGAAGACCGAGGACGGATTGAACCGGGCGATCGAGGGCAAGCCGGAGAAGGAAACGGAACCACCGGAAACGATAGCACCGGATGCGAAGCCGCCGGAAACGAACCCTCCCTCGACCGAGCCGGCCGCACTTCCCTCTGCCGATGCAAGCAAGCCTGCCGAGACGCGGACCTGAACAGCCGATGAGCGGGCAGGATACCTTCATTTCCCATCTGGTCGAGTTGCGCCAGCGGCTGGTGCGCTCGCTCGCCGCGGTCCTGATCGTGCTGCTGGCGATCCTCCCCTGGGCCCCCGAGCTCTACGACCTGATCGCGTACCCGATGATGCGCGCCCTGCCCGAGGGCACGAAGATGATCGCCACCGGCGTGGTGACGCCATTCCTCGTGCCGATGAAGGTGGCGATCGCGGTGGCGTTCCTGATCGCGCTACCCTATGTGCTCTACCAGGTGTGGGCGTTCGTGGCACCGGGGCTCTACGCGCACGAGAAGAAGCTGGCCTTGCCGCTGGTGATCGTCACCTACGTGCTGTTCCTCATCGGCATGGCGTTCTGCTATTTCTTCGTGTTCGGCACGGTGTTCCAGTTCGTCTACAAGATCGCGCCCAAATCCATCTCGGTGGCGCCGGACATCGACAACTACCTGTCGTTCGTGCTCGGCATGTTCCTCGCGTTCGGCGTGACCTTCGAGGTGCCAGTGGTGGTCGTGCTGCTGGTGAAGTTCGGCGTGGTCTCGATCGACAAGTTGAAGGCGGTCCGCTCCTACGTCATCGTCGGCGCGTTCGTGGTGGCCGCGGTGGTCACGCCGCCCGATGTGGTTTCCCAGCTGCTGCTCGCGATCCCGATGTGCCTGCTCTACGAGGTGGGCCTGCTGTTCGCTCGTTTCGTCGAGAAGCAAAAGCCGGTGGAAGCGGTCGACGATTTCAAGCCGCTCGACGAAACCCAGATGACGAGCGAACTGGACAAGGCAGAGCGCGGCGAGCGGTGATTGCGCTCGGGCTCGGGCCGGCTGCGGTCGCGTCAGACGACGCGGCCCAGCACGACAAGCCCCCCTGCGACGAGGACGAGCCAGGTGACGCTGGTACCGATAACGCGCGCCTGGAACACGTTCGAATACAGTCCCAAAGCGTGCACGATGCGCGCCGCGACCAGGGCGAGTCCCAACGTGTACACGATCCACGGCGCGGCGCCCATCCATTCATTGAGCCCGATCAGCGCGAGCGCGAGCGGCACGTATTCGACGAAGTTTCCCTGCACGCGGATCGCGCGGCCGAGCTCCGGGTCGCCGCCGTCGAAAAAGTCGATCTTCTTTTTCGCCCTGAGGATGGTGACGCGGATGCTGATCCCGACGAGCATCAGCGCCAGCAGACCGGTGAAAATCGCGGTGATCGGAATGGGAAGCGTGCTCATTGTTTTCCTCCGATAAGTGAGGTCGAGGCGCGCACTGAACGGCTGGAGCCGCCGCCGATCGGAATGATACTCTTCGTGTGGTTACGCATTCTTGATATCGTAGTCCGCCAGATCGACTTCCTTGAACTTCACCCGCTCGAATTTCTCGCCGCCCCGAAACGGCGCCATCGCGTCGATGCCGATCTTGGTCACGGTGCCGCCATTGCCGTCGGCGTTGACTTGCACCACCGGATTGAGAATGTGGCCTTCCTGGTTCGGAAGGATCACGAGGTCTGAATCCGGATCGAAGCGTGTGGTGATCGCCCATTCCACGTCCACCGGGTCGAAGATGTCGACATCGTCGTCGATCACCACGACGCGTTGCAGCGAGCCGAACGCGCCGAACGTCGCCTGGATCACCTCGCGACCGAGTCCCGCGCGGGTGTTCTCGACCTGCACCACCGCTTCGTAAAAGCCGCAACCGCCCGCGGGCAGGTACACCGCCCTGACCTCCGGAATCTTCGCCTTCACCGCCGAGTAGATTGCGGCTTCGGCGGTGAATCCGACTGCGTTCCAGACTTCCTTGCCGGAAAGGAGGGTGTGAAAAACGGGGTTGCGGCGGCGCGTGATCGCCTTGACCCGCATCACCCAGCGCTGGCCCTGTTTCGCGTAGTACCCGGTGACCTCCGCAAAAGGCGCTTCGGTTTCGCGCACGCCCGGGAGTATCTCCGCCTCGATGACAAACTGGGCCTCGGCATACGCCGGCACATCGATGGTCTGCGCGCGCATCATGTCGATCGGACGGCCGATCAGGTGGTGGGCGATCGTGTATTTGTAATCGCCCAGGCGCGGCAGCGTCGAGACGATCCAGGGTGCGATGCCGATGCCGTTGTTGATGGTCACGGGAAGCGGTTCGTTACGCTTTTCCGCGATCTCGACGTACTCCCCCAGATGGCGTCCCGGATCGATCAGGAAAGTCAGCCGGTCCTTGTCCGTGATCATCATGCGGTGCACCGAGCTGTTCGCGATGCCCGTCGCCGGGTTGCGCGCGACCACCACCGAGGAGTCGAGGTAGCGTCCGCCGTCGCCGAGCGCATGAACCGGGACAGGGAGCCGGAACAGATCGACTTCGCTTTCAACCACCTCGTTTGCCGGCGCCTGATCGAGCACCGGAGAGGGGAAGGCGTCCCTTTTTTCCCGCCACGGGGCGATCGCGCGGGCAATCAGGAAAGGCACCTCTTCCTTTGGCACACCGAACAGACTGCCGACTGTCGCGCGATTCCACAGCAGCCCGACCAGCACCGGATAGACGCTATCCTTGACGCGCTCGAACAGCACGCACTTGCCGCCTTCGAAGCGTTTCGCGATGCCGGCCAGTTCATGTCGGGGATCGACTTCGGAGCGCACGCGCGCGAGATTGCGCGTCTTTTCCAGGTGATCGATGCACGCGCCCAGATCGACGAGGCGCGCGGCAACCGCAGCTGCCTTCGCACTCTTTGATCGCTTACGGCCGGCAGTCGCATTCATCGGTGTGATGTTGGGGTGATTCGGCGAAGCAGCCTGCGGAGCGCTTCGCCATAGGCGCGGCGTTCGAACAGAGCCGTGACGGCAATCTCCAGACCCTTGATTGCGCGGCTGCGTAGCGTGCCCGACTTCCCGCTGAAAGCGAGGCGGTATTCGCCGTGCTCGAGCAGATACTGTTCGGCCGTCTTCTTCGCAGCGTCGACGATCCAGTATTCGGCGACGCCGTGCGCGGCGTAATCCTCGAACTTGACGCCGCGATCGGTTTGCGCGGTGGAGGGCGAAAGAATCTCTACGATGAAATCCGGAGCGGGGAAGCGGGTCTGCGAGGGCTTGAACCGCCGCGCCTTGGCTTTGGTGAAATAGCAGATGTCGGGCTCGTAGTCGTTTCGCGTAAGCGAGATCATCATCTTTTCGTGCCCGAGACAGCCGAGGTCTCTGGAATCCACGTAGGCGCTGAGGAGTCCGATCAGGAACCTTTCCGCGGAGATGTGCTCCAGACGCGCCGGTGGATTCACGATTGCCTCCCCGTTGATGAACTCGGCCTTCTGGTCCTCCCGCGTTTCGCGGCAGAAGCGCAGCCGTCGCGCCTTCTCGAGCGCGAGCGCGCGCTTCAGTTCCTCGACGTAGAGCGGAAGCCGTGGCGACTTAAGCAGCTCGGCGGTTGGTGTGGACATAGGTCGGCGGCGGCCACGAGAAGTGTCTGACAATCATACCAGCCGGATGCGCTGCAGCAGGGGCTTCCCGCCCCTGCTGCCAGGGCGACGTGCCCTATCGGGGGGCGTCTCCGCGCCTTGCGCTGAACAGGGCAGGAGCCTGCTTCGTTCCGTCGCGTCGCCGCGAGGGTGCCGGGCTTCTTCCGGGCTGCGCGCGCTGTGGATGTCGCGGAGCGGGACGTGACGAGTGCGGCCGTTGACTCTGCGGTTTAGGCGCGAGCCTGTGTACCGAGTGATCGGGTTCGAAACCGGGGACCACGCGGCTTTCGACCTCGCGCCCCATCAACCGTTCGATCGCAGCCATCAGCGGACGGTCTTCCGCGCTCACGAGCGATACTGCTTCGCCGGAGGCACCCGCGCGGCCCGTGCGCCCGATGCGGTGCACGTAATCCTCGGCAACGTGCGGCAGGTCGAAGTTCACTACGTGCGGGAGGAACTCGATGTCCAGGCCGCGTGCGGCGATGTCGGTGGCCACCAGTACCCTCAACTCATTTTCCTTGAAGCGCTTGAGCGTCCGCGTGCGGGCAGGCTGGCTCTTGTTGCCGTGGATCGCGTCGGATTCGATGCCTTCGCGTTCGAGTTGCTGGGCAAGGCGGTTTGCGCCGTGCTTGGTCCGCGTGAACACCAGCACCTGGCTCCAATCGTTCGACTTGACCAGGTGGGCGAGCAGTTCGCGCTTGCGGCCGTGGTCCACGGGGTGCGAGACCTGCGCCACGAGTTCGGCCGGCGTATTGCGCCGCGCCACTTCGACAGTGACGGGATCACGCATGAACGAACTGGCAAGCTTGCGAATTTCCTCCGGAAATGTCGCGGAGAAGAGCAGGTTCTGGCGTTCGCGCGGCAGCAGCGCGAGGATGCGCCGGATGTCGGGGATGAAGCCCATATCGAGCATGCGGTCAGCCTCATCGAGGATGAGGATCTCCACATGGCTCAGGTCCAATGTCTTCTGCTGCACGTGGTCGAGCAGCCGCCCGGGCGTGGCGACGAGGATGTCGACGCCACGGCGCAATTCGGCGGCCTGCGGATTGAAATTCACCCCGCCGAAAATCACCGTCGAGCGTAGCGGCAGGTGCTTGCCGTAGGCGCGCGCGCTTTCGCGCACCTGTGCCGCGAGTTCGCGGGTCGGAGTCAGGATCAGGGCGCGCACCGGGTGACGGGCGGGCGACACGCTCGCGCTGCCTTTCGATGCGAGCAGTTGCAACAGCGGCAGCGTGAACCCCGCGGTCTTGCCGGTGCCGGTTTGAGCGGCGCCGAGCAGGTCGCGTCGCGCAAGCACGACGGGAATGGCCTGCGCCTGGATGGGGGTGGGTACGGTGTAACCCTGCTCGCTCACAGCGCGGAGCAGCTCGGCCGACAAACCGAGGTTCGAGAACGTTTTGCTAATGGAAATCTCCTGAAAATCGGCCTGCGAAGGCAATGCCTTCCAAACCGGTTCAGGCAGATGAATAAATATTGCTTGTTTCGGCGGGCCCGGGACGGGACCGCCGAACAGGCTGAAACGCTAACCGGAAGACGCGAAACAGAAACCTTGCGGCGGAGTATACGCTGATTCGACCGACATGTTATTGCCTGAAGTGGGTCAGGACTTGCCGTTGAAGAAACGCCTGACGAGGTCGAATTGTTCAGGCACATTGAGCGCAGGCGCATGTCCGCAGCCGGCGATCGTCACTACCACCGCGGACGGCCCGCGCTTCCTCATTTCTTCAGCCGTGTCCGGCAGCAGCAGGTCCGAAGTTTCGCCGCGCAGGCACAGTGTGGGCGCGATGATGCGATCGTAGGCGTCCCACAGTTCGTAATCGTTCGGATAGAGCTCGAACTGCATCACCATCTTCGGATCGTAATGCGGCGTGACCTTGCCGTCGGCCGTGCGCCGCATCGAAGTCTCGGCGAGCAGGCGCCAGTGCGCCTCGGAAAGCCAGCCAAACGGCTTGTACACGGTGCGGAAATAGGTCTCCAGTTCGCTCAAACGCTCGAATGACGCAGGGCTGCCCGCGTAGGCTCGGATGCGCGCAACCGCGGCATCGCCGAGTTTCGGGCCGATGTCGTTGAGCACCAGCCGCCGGATGCGTCCGCGGAACGCACCGCCGGCGAGATGCATGCCGATCGCACCGCCCATCGAGGTGCCCAGCCAGTGGAACTCTTCGAGCTTCAATTGTTCAGCAAGCGATTCCGCGAGGCTCGCATAGAACCCGAGGCAGTATTCCTTTTCCGGCTGCGGGCTCCATTGCGACAGGCCGCGGCCGATGGTGTCGGGGCAGATCACCCGATAGCGCGGCGCGAGGTGCGCGGCGATATGGTCCATGTCACGGCCGGTGCGGGCCAGTCCGTGCCACGCGATCACGGTTTCGGCGTTGCCCGCACCCCACTCGGTGTAATGCAGCTCGCGGCGGGCGCAGACGATGTAATTGGAGTTAAAACTCAAGGTTTCTCCTTTGCCGCGCGCAACTTTCCGACGATTCCGGCAGGAAAGTAGTACACGCATACGATGAACAGCAGGCCCAGCCATAGCAGCCACCGATCGGGGTGCAAGAGGTTCGGCAGCAGCGGAACACCTTGCGCGGCGTTCGACGCGAACTTCATCAGGTCCTGCAGATAGTTCTGCGCAACCACGAACAGCGTTGCGCCGATGACCGAGCCGTACATCGTGCCCATGCCGCCGATCACCACCATCAGCAGGATGTCGATCATGATGTTGAACGACAGCGTGGTGTCGGGTCCGGTGTAGCGCAGCCAAATGGCGTAAAGGATCCCTGCCACGGTGGCCCCGAGCGCGCCGAGGCAGTTGGCGACCGTGCGGTAGGTCACGGTGCGGTAGCCGAGTGCCTCCGAGCGGAACTCGTTCTCGCGGATTGAAAGCAGTACCCGGCCGAAGGGCGAATTGACTACGCGCAGCAGCACCAGGAAAAACGCCAGCGCGACCGCGAACACGAGGTAGTAGCTCACCAGACGACCGTTCACGGCGACGCCGAAGAAAGTGGCCTCGAAAAAGCTCGTGGCCGGGCGCAACGCTTCTGGCAACTTGAAGTTGATGCCGTCCTCGCCGCCAGTGATACCCGAGAGTTGCGAGGCGAGGATCTGGAAGAAAGCCGCCACCGCCAGTGTGATCATGGCGAAGAAGATCGCGCGCACGCGCAGGCTGAGCAGCCCGATCGCCAGCGCGATCACCGCGGAGAGCGCGAGCGAAACCAACACGCCGATCGCGAGCGCGCCCCACGTCGAGTCCATCCTGGCCATGGCGATGCCCACGCCGTAGCCGCCAATGCCGAAGAACATGGTGTGCGCGAACGACACGATTCCGGTGTAGCCGAGCAGCAGGTCGTAGCTCGCAACCAGAAGCACGAACACGCACACTTTGGCCGCGACGGTGAGCGAGCGCGTGCCCGGAACAATGAACGGCGCGAGCGCGAGCCCGACAAGGATCACGACCAGAGCCACCGCCAGCGCACGGCTGCGCGGGAAATCGCCCGAGAGAACCCTGGCCAGCACGACGCTATCCCTTGCCGATCGGGTACAGGCCGCGCGGACGCCACAGCAGTACCAGAACCATCAGCAGGATGTTCGACCCGAGCGCGAGCTTGGGTGCGAGAAATCCCGTGTAGTTGGCGAGCAATCCGACCAGCAGCGCGCCGACAAAGCAGCCGACCACGGAGCCAAGGCCGCCGATGATGATGACGATGAAAATCATCACCATCATCTGCATGCCCATCTGCGCGTTGACCGACTCCTGGTACATCGCCCACATCACGCCGCCCAGGCCGGCGAGCCCGGATCCGGCCACGAACACGCCGACGAACAGCCGCCTGATGCGGTAGCCGAGCGATTCGACCATTTCCCGGTTTTCGACGCCGGCCCGCACCAGCAGCCCGATGCGTGTCCGGTTGAGCAGCAGCCACATCGCCGCGAAAACCGCAAGCCCGACGATGACCGCGAGTACGCGGTACCGTTCAATCGCCGCGTCGCCGAGGAAAAAAGCGCCGGTGAAGGTGGCTGGGCGCGGAAGCGGGATGATGTCCGGACCCCAAACCACGTGAATCAGCTGCTCGACCACGATCATGCCGCCCATGGTGACCAGTATCTGCTTCAGGTGATCGCCGTACACGGGCCGGATTACGACGCGCTCGAAGAACCAGCCAAGCAAGCCTGCGACTGCGATCGCCGCGAGCACTGCGGGCACCATTGCGGAGAGGTTGGAGAGGACGCTTTCAGCCTGCATCTGGCCGGTCATTCTTGTCAGCACCGACGCGCCGGCATAGGCGCCGACCGAGATGAACACCCCGTGCGCGAAGTTCATTACATCCATCAGGCCGAAGACGAGTGTGAGCCCGGAGGCCATCATGAAGATCATCATGCCCATGGCCAGACCCGCCACGCTGAGTGTTACCCAGGTCGGCAGGCTCGACACCAGCGGCAGCGCGAGCAGCGCAATCGCCGGAATCAGCGCGAGTGGAATCCAGTCGAGGCGCGTGCCGGGAAGCGTACTCCCTGCGTCCCTCGGAGGCGATGCGATCGCGGAGGTCATTGATGCGCGTCCAGTGAAAAACCGAGTAGCCGGGTCTGCAGCGCGGCGTCGGCAGCGAGCGCATCCATGCCCCCGGTATGGACGATGTGGCCGGAATCCATCACCGCCACCAGGTCGCCCAGAGACCGGGCGAAATTGAAGTTCTGTTCGACCACTAGGATCGTCGTTTCGGTGCGCTTGAGCTCCTTGAACGCCTCGACCATGTTGCCGATGATTGCCGGCGCAAGGCCCTTGGTGGGTTCGTCCACCAGCAGGAGCTTTCTCGGCTCGACGATCGCGCGAGCAATCGCCAGCATCTGCTTCTGGCCTCCGGAGAGATTGCCGGCCAGCGCGTTCCAGAACGTCTTGATTGCGGGGAAAAGCCCGAAAATCCAGTCGAGACGCTTCGCGTCAGGCTCCGCAGCACGCGCCGCGAGAAGCAGGTTCTCGCGTACCGTGAGCCCGGCGAAGATACCCATGTTCTCGGGCACGTAGGCGACGCCCAACTGCGCTACATCGGGTGTCTCGGCCCGTGTGATGTCGCGCCCGTCCACGCGGATCGATCCCGCGGAGGCGTGCCACAGGCCCATGATGGTGCGCAGGCACGTCGTCTTGCCGGCACCGTTTCGGCCCAGCAGCATCGTAAGGCTGCCGCGCGGAACCTCGAAGTCCACGCCATGCAGGATGTGGTACTGGGCGATGTGGGTGTTCACATCCCGCAGCGAAAGCATCGGGGCGAGCATCCGCTCAGGTGTCACCGGCGACTCCCAAGTAGGCCTCCTGCACGATCGGCGAGGCAATGACCGCGGCCGGCTCGCCGTCTGCTACCAGCTCGCCCTGGTGCAGCACAATGATGCGGTCGGCGAGCGAGCGCACCACGTCCATCTTGTGCTCGACCAGCAGCACCGTCTTGTCGCCCTGCGCCTTGATGTGCTCGATCAGTTCGAGGATCACCGGCACCTCGTCGACGCTCATGCCCGCCGTGGGCTCGTCGAACATGAACACCTCGGGCTCGAGCGCGAGCAGGATCGCGACTTCGAGCTTTCGCTGGTCGCCGTGCGGCAGCGCCGAAGCGATCACGCGGCGCCGGTCGGCGAGCGCTACGCGGTGCAAACAGTGCTCGGCCCTTTCGATCAGCTCGACGTGCCGCCCCCACATCGACCAGAGGTTGCGCCCGAGGTGCGCGCGCGACTGCACCGCCAGGCGCACGTTCTCGAGCACCGTGAGGCGCGGAAAAAGGTTGGTGAGCTGAAACGCGCGCCCGATGCCGCGGTGCGTGCGCTGCGGCGTCGAGAGCGGCGTGATGTCCTCGCCGAACAGCGAAACGTGCCCGCTGGTCGCCTTGAGCTGGCCGGAAATCAGGTTGAAATAAGTCGTCTTGCCGGCACCATTCGGGCCCACGATCGCGGTGAGCGTGCCCGGCCTGAACGCGCAGGAGACCGCATTCACCGCCAGGTGCCCGCCGAAGCGGATCGTAAGGCCGTGCGTTTCCAGGACCGGATGTTCGGGCGCGGCCATCGGAATCCAGTGCTAAGTGTTTCCGCGTTGGGATAGGGGTACGGGGAAGGGCTCCAGGGTTTGGGAGCCCCGGCTCCCATGCCCTAATCCTTCCCCCTACCTGCCCCACTAGCGCTTGTTGCTGATGGGGACCTTCATTTCCTCGGGCTTGATTTCGCGTACCAGCTCCGGGATCGCCCAGGCGACGTTCGGATCGACCTTGATCTTGAAGTGGTACATCGACTGCATCGCCTGATGGTCTTCCTTGCGGAAGGTCATGCGGCCCTTGGGCGTCTCGAACGACATCCCTTCCATCGCCGTGATCAGCTTCTCAGTTTCGCTCGAGCCGGCCTTTTTCAGCGCCTCGACGGCTGCGATTCCGGCCGACATGCCGCCGGCGGTGAAGAAATCGGGCGGCGACTTGAAGCGCTTCTGGTGCTCGCTTACCAGCCATTGGTTCACGGCGTTTTTCGGGTGCTCGTAATAATAGTAGGTCGCGCCTTCCATGCCGGGCAGCGCCTTGTACGCGGCGAGCGCCGGCAGGATGTTGCCGCCCGTGGACACTTCGATGCCGAAGCGGCCCGGATTGAGTTCGGCGATCTTGAACGGGTTGCCGCCGCCACCCGCCCAGACGATGAAGATCACCTTTCGGCCCGGCTTGTCCTTGAGCGCATTGAAAAGGCGCTCGGCGGGAGCGGTGAAGTCGCTCGTCGCGACCGGCGCGTATTCCTCGTGCACGATGTTCGCTCCGGTCCCGGCGAGGGCGTCCTTGAACGCTTTTATGCCGTCGCGCCCGAATGCGTAGTCCTGTGCCAGCGTGGCGATGTTGGTGTTGGCCTTGCCGAGCGCGACCGCGTTGGAGATCGCGTCCTGCGACGACGATCGGCCGGTGCGGAAGATATAGCGGTTCCACTTGTCCCCGGTGATCTAATCCGCGACCGCGGGTTCGACAAGGAGGATCTTCTTGTACTCCTCGGCAACCGGCAGCATCGCCAGCGCCACGCCAGAGCCGGTCGGCCCGATGGCCAGATCCACCTTGTCGTCGCCGTAGGCGGCAGCGAGTTGCGCCTTGCCGACATCGGGCTTGAACTGACTGTCCTTCTCGATCACCACGATCTTGCGGCCGAGCACTTCCATCTTGCCGCCGGTGGCGTATTCCAGACCCATCATCAGGCCGGCTTGCGTTTGCTTGGCGTACGCCTCCAGCAGTCCCGTCTTGTCGTAGACGTGCGCGATCCTGATCTCCTTCGCCTGGCTGTAGGCTGCGCCTGCGGCGAGAGCAAGAGCTCCTGCAACGGCCAGCTTGATCATCTGTTTCATGGTCGAACTCCTTTGAGTTGCTGGATGAAATCTACGAATCCCTACGCAGGGATCATGCCTGGCGCTAAGCCATTGATCTAACGGCACGTAGCAGAATCGCTTTGAGCGAATTTGTCTGATAACCTGACACAAATTCCGATGAGTAAGGAATTAAATCATAGAAACAATGAATTAACGCGTTCCAGAAGTGTATGACAAACAGACAATTGTCTGTTTACGCAGACACTTGTCGCATTCCCGCGAGCTTTTCGTATAACGTTGCGCGCGATATTCCCAGCAGTTTTGCGGCGGAAACCTTATTGCCCCGCGTCGCTTCGAGCGCGGATCGGATCGTGCTGCGCTCGAGTTCCGCGACGAGTTGCGGCAAGGGGCGCACCCCACCAGTCGCGGCGTCGCGCCGCGCCGCCGCGGGAAGGATCGTCACGAAATCGTCTGCAGTCAGGCGCACGTTATCGGTAAACATGGTGGCCTGCTCGAGCACGTTTCTGAGTTCGCGCACGTTTCCGCGCCAATCGTGAGCGCCGAGCGCGCCGATCGCGGATTGCGTCGTTTCGCGCAGCGGCATGCCGGTGCGCCGGGAGATCGACTCGAGCAGGTCCTCGCACAGCGCTTCGAGATCCGAGAGCCGTTCGCGCAGCGCGGGCAGACGCACGGGAAGCACGTTGAGCCGGTAGTAGAGGTCTTCGCGGAACAGGCCGCGCTCGACCAGCGATTTGAGGTCGCGGCTGGTGGCAGCAATCACGCGCACGTCCACCTTGACCACCTTGTTCGAACCGAGTTGTTCGATCTCCTGCTCCTGCAGGGCGCGCAGCAATTTCGCCTGCAGCGCGAGCGGCGTGTCGCCAATCTCGTCGAGGAACAGGCTGCCGCCGTCGGCGAGCTTGAACTTGCCCTCGCGCCCGCGGCGATCGGCACCAGTGTACGCGCCCTGTGCCACGCCGAAGAATTCGGATTCGAGCAGCGTCTCGGGCACCGCGGCGAGGTTGACGCCCACGAACGGGTTCGATGCGCGGCGCGAGGCTGCGTGGATCGCATGCGCGAGCAATTCCTTGCCGGTGCCGGTTTCGCCCAGGAGCAGCACGGTGGTGTCGAGCTGCGCCGCGCGCCGCGCCTGGCGCTTGACCTCCAGCGCCGCCGGCGAGGAGCCGATGAAGCTTGCGAACGTGTACTTCGGACGGCGCTGTTCCGCCAGTGCGTTGTGCGCAGCATCGAGATCGCGCTGCAGCCGGGCAAATTTTCCGATCAGGGGCTGCAAGGTCGTTTCCGGCTGGTCGAACAGTACGATGCCGAGGGCGCCGATCACCTCCCCTTGCGAGTCACGCAGCGGAATCCGGCTCACCACGAAGGTGCCGGCCTTGTTCGTCAGCAGGTCGACCAGGATCGGCTTGCCGGTTTCGATCACCTGGCGCATCAACGTGTTCTGCACCACCTCTTCCACGGGGCGCCCGACGAATTCGTCCTCGCTTGCGAAACCGAGCGCCGGCAGGAACCGCTTGTAGGGCTCGTTGATCCAGACGATGCGACCGGTGCGGTCGACCAGCATCATGCCCTCGCTCATGCTGGAAAACAGGTCGAACATCGAACGCGCCGCAAGCTTGAGTATGCTGCCGGCATCGCGCGGCAGCGCGGCGGATGTATTCATTTGCTCATCTCCCCAGCGGCGCGCTCGCGCGCCGCTACTGCTGCGGTTGCGGCTGCGGCTTGGGTCGCTTGCCTATCGCAACGGCGAGCTCGAGTGTTTCCTGGCCGCGGCGCACCCGCAATTTGGCGGTCTCGCCCGGGGCCAGTCCCGCGACCAGGTTGAGCATGCTGCGCGGGTCGATCACTGATTTTCCTTCGACCGCAAGCAGTATATCGCCGGGCTTCATTCCCGCCTTGTCGGCTGGCCCGTTGCGCAGCACGCCGGCGATGATCGCGCCTTTCATGTCCGGCAGCTTGAGCGATTCGGCGAGCGGGGCGGTGATTTCCTGCGCTTCGACGCCGATCCAGCCGCGCGTCACGCTGCCGGTCCTGATGATCTGTTCGAGCACGATCTTCGCCGTCGATACCGGGATCGCAAATCCGATGCCCATCGACCCGCCCGAGCGGGAATAAATCGCCGAGTTGATGCCCACCAGGTTGCCCTGCGCGTCGATCAGCGCGCCGCCGGAGTTCCCCGGATTGATCGCGGCATCCGTCTGAATGAAATTCTCGAACGTATTGATGTCCAGGCCGCTGCGGCCCAGCGCGGAGACGATTCCCGAAGTTACCGTCTGGCCGACGCCGAACGGGTTTCCGATCGCCAGCACCACGTCTCCCACGCGCAGCGCGTCCGACTGCCCGAAAGTGATTGCAGGCATGGATCCGGCATCGACACGCAGCACCGCGAGGTCGGTCTCCGGGTCGTTGCCGACCACCTTCGCAAGCAGCTTCTTGCCGTCGGCGAGTGCGACCTCGATCTCGTCGGCTGCATCCACCACGTGGTGGTTCGTCAGGATGTAACCGCTCGCACTGACGATCACTCCCGAGCCGAGGCTCGAGGCGCGCTGCGCCTCTTCCCCGAACTGCTCGCCGAAAAAGCGCCGGAACAGGGGATCCTGGAGCAAAGGGTGCCTCTGGCGCACCTCCTTGCTGGTGAAAATATTCACGACCGACGGCGCCGCCCGCTGCACCGCGTCCCTGAACGAGGCGCCGCGCGCACCCGCCGAATCCGCAACGCCGGGCGTCGAGAGTATCGATACCTGCGCCGGGGCGGACAGAGTGGAGGCGCCTTTCCCCGGCAGCCATTCAGGCTTCAGCGTCGAGACGACGAACAGCACCGCGAGGCACACCGTTGCGGTCTGGGAGAAAACGAGCCATAGCCTGCGCATGGCGGGGATTCTGCCACAGAGGAAATCCTTGCTGGCGAGTAGAATTCCCGGCCATGCACCGCGACGAACTCGCCCGTCATCTCGATCAGCTGCTCGAAGTCGGCCGGTTTCGCGATTACTGTCCGAATGGCCTGCAGGTCGAGGGGCGCGAGACGGTGAGAATGATCGTCACCGGTGTCAGTGCAAGCCTGGAGTTGCTCGAGCAGGCGCATGCGGCGGGGGCCGACGCCGTCCTGGTGCACCACGGTTACTTCTGGCGAGGCGAAGACGGCCGGCTCACGGGGGGGCGCAAGCGCCGCGTCGCATTTCTTCTCGCTCACGAAATAAGTCTATACGCCTACCACCTGCCGCTCGATGCCCACCCCGCGCTGGGGAACAATGCGCAGCTCGCGCTCCGGCTGGGCTTGCATGAGGAGGCGCGCGCAGGAGAGCAGGATCTGGTCAGCGTAGGCCGGCTCGCGCTGCCATGCTCGCTCGAGCAACTGACTGCGGACATCGGCCATGCGCTCAAACGCACGCCGCTCGTGATCGGCGAGGGCGGCAAGCGCATCGAGCGCGCTGCCTGGTGCACCGGCGGGGCGCAGGGCTATTTCGAGGAGGCGGTGCGGCTCGGCGTGGACGCGTACATCACCGGCGAAGTTTCGGAGCAGCACGTTCATTACGCGCGCGAGTCGGGCGTTGCGTTCATTTCGGCCGGGCATCACGCCACGGAGCGCTTTGGCGTGCAGGCGCTCGGAGTGCATCTCGCGAGCGAATTGGGACTCGCGCATCGTTACATCGAGATTCCGAACCCGGTTTAGCCGGGTGGCGCAAAAAGTCTTTCCAGATAGAGACTTACATTAAGAAAGCTGGATTTCGGGCCAGCCCCCCGTTATAATTTCCAGCCTTTTTGCGGCGGTCCCTTTCTTCTTTCCCGAGGATTTCCCCAGATGAGCGAGCAAAAGATCGACAACACGCGTCGCAACCTGGTTGTGGCGACCTGCGCAGCGGGGGGCGTTGCGTCAGCCGGGGCAGCGGTGCCGTTCGTCGCCAGCATGTGGCCCTCAGAGCGCACAAGGGCCGCCGGCGCGCCGATCGAGGCCGACATATCAAAACTCCAGCCCGGTGAACTCGGGGTCTACGAGTGGCGCGGCAAGCCGGTGTGGGTGCTGCGCCGGACGAAGGAAATGCTCGACAGCTTGAATAACATGGGCGACAAGATCGCCGATCCGAATTCGGAAGTGCAGCTGCAGCCGGAATACGCGAAGAACGAGACGCGCTCGATCAAGCCGGAGTACGCAGTGCTGGTCGGCATTTGCTCTCACCTGGGTTGCTCGCCGACGGCGAAGCCCGAGCCGAAGGGAGATATGGGTCAGGATTGGGCGGGCGGGTTCTACTGCCCTTGCCACGGCTCGAAGTTCGACCTCGCGGGCCGCGTATTCAAGGGCGCGCCCGCGCCGGTCAACCTCGAGGTTCCGCCGCATGCGTACCTGTCGGATACCACCATTCTGATCGGCGAAGACAAGAAAGGGACGTAACCATGAACGGCCGGCTGATGGCGCTGTGGGACTGGTTCGATGCTCGCATGCCGAGCGCGCGCGAGCAGTGGAACCAGCACGTGGCGCAGTACTACGCGCCGAAGAACTTCAACTTCTGGTACTACTTCGGCTCGCTCGCGATGCTGGTGCTGGCGATCCAGATCGTCTCCGGCATTTTCCTCACCATCAACTACAAGCCCGACGCCAACCTCGCCTTCGCCTCGGTCGAGTACATCATGCGTGATGTTCCCGGCGGCTGGATCATCCGCTATATCCACTCGACCGGCGGCTCGGCGTTCTTCGCCGTCGTTTACCTGCACATGTTCCGCGCGCTGCTTTACGGCTCGCACCGGAAACCGCGCGAACTGGTCTGGATCTTCGGTGTGCTGATTTATCTGTGCCTGATGGCCGAGGCCTTCCTGGGCTACCTGCTGCCGTGGGGCCAGATGTCGTACTGGGGGGCGCAGGTGATCGTCAACCTGTTCGCCTCGATCACGTTCATCGGGCCCGACCTCGCGTTGTGGATCCGCGGCGACTACGTGGTGTCGGACGCGACGCTGAACCGCTTCTTCGCTTTTCACGTGATCGCCATCCCGCTGGTGCTGCTCGGTCTGGTCGCGGTGCACCTGCTGGCGTTGCACGACGTGGGCTCCAACAACCCCGACGGCATCGAGATCAAGAAAACGAAGGGCCCGGACGGGCATCCGCTGGATGGCATTCCGTTCCATCCGTACTACACGGTGAAGGACGTGGTTGGAGTCGTGTTCTTTCTCGCGATCTTCGCGCTGGCGATGTTCTTCGTGCCGGAGATGGGCGGTTACTTTCTCGAGTACAACAATTTCGTCCCGGCCGACCCGCTGAAAACGCCTACGCACATTGCCCCGCTATGGTACTTCACGCCCTTCTACTCGATCCTGCGCGCGGTGCCGCCGCTGTTCAACTCGGTGTTTCCGGGCGTTGCGATGATGGGCTTGTCGACGATGATCCTGTTCCTCCTGCCATGGCTCGACCGCTCGCCGGTCAAGTCGATCCGCTATCGCGGCATGTACTACAAGACCGCGCTGACCGCGTTCATCGTTTCGTTCCTGATTCTCGGTTACCTCGGTACCGAGCCGACCAATGTCTGGGGCCAGTGCGGCGCGTGGTTGGGCGGGGCCGAGCGCGCCACGGTCGCGGCGCGCGTGTTCACGCTGATCTACTTCCTTTTCTTCCTCCTCATGCCCTGGTACACCACGGCCGACAAATGCTTACCCGAGCCCGAGCGGGTGACCTCGTGAGGCGCCGCACGATGAAAGGCATCCTGTCCGTTCTGCTGGCACCGCTCGCCGCCGTGCTGTTCTCAAGCTTAGCCGCCGCCTCGGAAGGAGGCTATCGCCTCGAGCGCGCGCCGATCGACCCCACCGACATCGGCAGCCTGCAGGCGGGGGCGCGCACCTTCGTCAATTATTGCCTCAACTGCCATGGCGCGGCGTACATGCGCTACAACCGCCTCACCGACCTCGGGCTCACCGAAGCCCAGATCCGCGACAACCTGATGTTCGCTTCGGACAAGGTTGGCGAAACGATGAAGGTGGCGCTGAGCGCGAAGGACGGCAAGCAGTGGTTCGGCGCGCCGCCGCCCGACCTCAGCGTGATCGCGCGCTCGCGTGGCGCGGACTGGCTCTATACCTACCTGCGCACGTTCTACCGGGACCCGAAGTCGGCCACCGGCTGGAACAACGCCACGTTCCCCAGCGTCAGTATGCCGCACGTGCTGTGGGCGCTGCAGGGCGAGAAAGGCCTCGAGGTCGTCGAGACCAAGGACGGCTCGGGGCATGTTTCCCACGAACACAAATGGACGACGATTTCCGAGGGACGCCAGAACGCGGTGCAATACGACACAACCGTGCGCGACCTGGTGAACTACCTCGTCTACATGGGCGAGCCATCGGCGACCAAGCGCAAGCTGATCGGCGCCGCAGCGCTGTTCGTGCTTGCCGTGCTGTTCGTGCTGGCGTATGCGATGAAGAGGGATTTCTGGAAAGACGTGCACTAGGAACAGGGGGAAACTCAAGGCGTTTCCCCCCGTACCCCCCTTTACACGACTGGGGACACCGTTTGGCCGGGCGCAGAGCCGCCCGGCTTTTTTATCAGGATGAGCGCACCATGATGCAACTGTATTCAGGCACCAACTGCCCGTTCAGCCAGCGCTGCCGTTTCGTGCTGTATGAGAAAGGCATGGATTTCCAGGTCATCGACGTGGACATGTACAACAAGCCCGAGGACATCGCGGTGATGAACCCGTACAACCGCCTCCCGGTGTTGGTCGAGCGCGACCTGATCCTGTACGAATCGAACATCATCAACGAGTACATCGACGAGCGTTTCCCGCACCCGCAGCTGATGCCTGCGGATCCGGTGTTGCGCGCCCGCGCGCGGCTGTTCCTGTTCAACTTCGAAATCGAGCTGTTCTCGCAGATCGAAGCGCTCGAGTCGGGCAAGGAAAAGCTGGTCGAGCGCGCGCGCGCGCACATCGCCGACCGGCTCACTGAAATGGTGCCCATCTTCGCCAAGCAGAAGTTCATGCTGGGCGACGAATTCTCGATGCTCGACGTGGCGATCGCGCCGATGCTGTGGCGGCTGGACCACTACGGCATCCGCCTGGGCAAAACTGCGGGGCCGCTGATGAAATATGCCGAGCGCGTGTTCTCCCGCCCCGCATTCATCGAGGCGCTTACGCCCTCCGAGAAGGTGATGCGCAAGTAGCCCGATGGAGGAGACCCCGACCAAGCCCTACCTGGTGCGCGCGCTGTTCGAGTGGTGCGTGGACAACGGCTATACCCCGCACATCGCCGTCAAGGTCGATTCGAACACCCAGGTACCGACGGACCATGTGCGTAACGGCGAGATCACGCTCAACGTCGCGCCGACCGCGGTGCACAAGCTACAGATGGGCAACGAACTGATCGAGTTCTCGGCGCGGTTTTCCGGCATCGCGCGCCAGGTATTGGTTCCGGTCGCGAACGTGTATGCGATCTATGCCCGCGAAACGGGCCAGGGCATGACCTTCGAAGTCGAGTTGGCCAAACCCGCGACGACGCTGGCAGCCGAGGCCGGCCCACTGGCACACTTTCCGGCTGCGCCCGGGGAATCCGCCGATTCTGACCCGCCCAAACCGGCCGGCCCGGCCGGCCGGCCCGCACTGCGCCGGGTCAAGTAGCGCCTACAACTCGTAGGCGGAGCCTTTGGCCCCCATGACGGCCTGCCCCACCGTCCTGCGTGTCAATTGCGGCGCGAACATCTCGATGAATTCGTAGGCGTAGCCGCGCAGGTAGCTGCCGGCACGAATTCCCAGGCGCGTGATGCTGGTCTCGAACAGGTGTGAAGCGTCGATGGCACGCAGGGTCCGGTCGCGCCGCGGATCGAAGGCCATGCGCGCGACGATTCCCACGCCCATGCCGAGCTCGACGTAGGACTTGATCACGTCGGCGTCGATCGCCGTAAGCACGATGTTCGGCGCAATCCCGCGTTGCGCAAAAGCCTTGTCGGTCTGCGAACGCCCGGTGAAAGCGAAATCGTAAGTCACGACAGGATGCTCTGCGATCGCGTCGAGTGTCAGCGGCCGGCTGCGCAACAGCGGATGTCGCGGCGGCACCACCACGACGCGGTTCCACTGGTAGCACGGCAGCGTCACCAGTTCCGCATAGCTGGCGAGCGACTCAGTGGCGATGCCGAAATCCGCTTCGCCGCGCAGTACCTGCTCCGAAACCTGCGTCGGGTTGCCCTGGTGGATCGCGAGCTTCACCTTTGGATAGCGCGAGCGAAAGCGCTTTACGACTTTCGGCAATGCGTAACGCGCCTGCGTGTGGGTGGTGGCGATGATGAGGGTCCCGCTGTCCCGATGGGAAAATTCCTCGCCCGCGCGTTTCAGGTTCGCCGACTCGCGCAGGATGCGCTCGGCGATTTCCAGCACGGTCCGGCCGGGCCCGGTTACGCCGGTCACGCGCTTGCCGTGGCGCATGAACACCTCGATCCCGAGTTCCTCCTCGAGCTGGCGCACCGCCTTGCTGACCCCGGGCTGCGAGGTGTGGAGGCGGTCCGCGGCGGCGGAGACACTCAGTCCCTGGCGGGCGACCTCGCACAGGTAACGCAGTTGCTGGAGTTTCACGGTTTTATATATCCATCAGTTATTTGATACTAACAGAATTGTATTTTACGGAATAAAGCCTTGCGTATAGCCTGCGCATTCCGAGGGCCGCATGTATCGCTACGACGACATCGATCAGCAGCTGGTGCAGGAGCGCGTCGCTCAGTTCCGCGACCAGACGCGCCGTTTCCTGGCCGGCGAGCTCGGCGAAGATGAGTTCCGGCCGCTGCGGCTGCAGAACGGCCTGTACGTCCAGCGCTTTGCGCCGATGCTGCGCATCGCGATTCCCTACGGCCTGCTTTCCTCCCGGCAGCTGAGGAGACTCGCGCACATCGCGCGCGAGTACGATCGCGGCTATGGCCACTTCAGCACGCGCCAGAACCTGCAGCTCAACTGGCCGAAGCTGGAGGACGTGCCCGATATCCTTGCCGAGCTTGCCGAGGTCCAGATGCACGCCATCCAGACGTCGGGCAACTGCGTGCGAAACACCACCACCGACCACTTCGCCGGGGTTGCGCGCGACGAGATCGTCGACTCCTTTGTCTGGTGCGAGCTGATCCGCCAGTGGTCGACCTTCCATCCGGAGTTCGCCCACCTGCCGCGCAAGTTCAAGATCGCGGTCAACGGGGCCTCGGCCGACCGCGCGGCAACTTTCCTGCATGACATCGGTCTGCACGCGTTGCGCAACGACGCGGGCGAGACCGGTTTCCGCGTGATCGTCGGGGGAGGCATGGGGCGCACGCCGATCATCGGCCACGCGATCCGCGAGTTCCTGCCCTGGCGCCACCTGCTCACGTATCTCGACGCGGTGCTGCGCGTCTACAACCGCCAGGGACGGCGTGACAACAAGTACAAGGCGCGCATCAAGATCCTGGTGAAGGAACTCGGCCCCGCCGAGTTCGCGCGCCAGGTCGAGGCCGAGTGGTCGCGTCTCGCGGACGGCCCCGGAACATTGATCGAGGACGAGGTGCGCAGGATCGAAGCGCGCTTCACGCGCCCGGAGTACGAGACGCTCGCGCCGTTCGATGTCGGGTACGAGGCCAGGCGCACGGCCGAGCCCGCGTTCGCCGCCTGGATCAAACGCAACGTTCATCCGCACAAGCTGCACGGCTATGCCGCGGTGACGCTGTCGCTGAAGAGAACCGGTGTTCCCCCGGGCGACGCCACGGCCGACCAGATGGAGGCGGTTGCGGACCTCGCTGATCGCTATTCATTCGGCGAACTGCGCGTGTCGCACGAGCAGAACCTGATCCTCGCCGACGTTGCGCAACGCGACCTGCATGCCATGTGGCGCGAGGCGCGGCGCATCGGATTCGCCACGCCGAACGTAGGCCTGCTCACCAACATCATCGCCTGCCCAGGCGGGGATTTCTGCTCGCTCGCCAATGCGAAGTCGATCCCGGTGGCTGAAGCCATCCAGCGGAGATTCGACGACCTCGACTATCAGCACGACATCGGGGAACTGGACCTGAACATCTCGGGCTGCATGAACTCCTGCGGCCACCATCACGTCGGCCACATCGGCATCCTCGGCGTCGACAAGAACGGAGAGGAGTGGTACCAGATCACCATCGGCGGAAACCAGGGTCTGAGCAAGGCGGTTGCGCCAGCGGCGGCTGGAACGCCTGCGGCGTTGGGAAGAGTCATCGGCCCGTCGTTTGCGCGCGCCGACGTGCCCGATGTGATCGAACGCCTGATCGAGACCTACCTCGAGATGCGCGACAGCGAACACGAGCGCTTCGTCGATTGCGTGTGGCGCATCGGCATCGAAGCTTTCAAGGAGGCGGTCTATGGCAACCGTGATCAGAGAAGGTCGCATCGCGAACGACAGCTGGCGGCTGCTTGACGCGGAAATCGCGCGCCTGAGCTATCCGGCCGAGGACGGGCTGCTGCCGGACTTTCCGGCGAATCCCGAGCTGATCGTGCCGCTGGCATTGTGGCGCCGCCGCCGGGAGGATCTGCTCGAGCGTGGCGGACGCCTCGGAGTACGTCTCGCGCCGGAAGACACCGCCGAGACGATCGTCGCGGATCTCGGGCATTTCGATCTTGTCGCGGTGGAGTTTCCGGTCTTCACCGACGGTCGCGGTTACTCGACCGGCCGGCTGTTGCGCGAGCGCTTCGGTTTCAGGGGCGAACTGCGTGCCGTGGGAGACGTATTGCACGATCAGTTGCTCGCGCTGTACCGCTGCGGGTTCGATGCCTTCGCGTTGCGCGAAGACCATGACGCCGAGGCGGCGCGCGCGGCGTTCCACGAAATCAGCAGCTTTTATCAGGGCGATGCGCGCGATTCCCGTCCCCTGTTTCGCCGCCGCGTCGCGGCGGAGCAAGGCGCTCTTTCAGTTCGATCGGGCACTGCGTCCGAGCGCCGCGTTCCACGCTGCGAGCAGCGCGAATAGCACGAAGCACACCAGTGACCACTCGGCGATCGACAGGTTAAGGAAGGTCCATTTCACCTCGGCGCACTGGCCTGAGCCCTTGAAGAGTTTTTCCACGGTGCGCACGATCGGCAGGTTCTCGAGCATGAAATAAAGGTCGGGGCCGCAGGCAGGCACCTTGTCCGGCGGGAGATGCTGCAGCCAGACCTGGCGCCCTGCGACCGCGGCGCCGCCGGCGGCAAGCAGAAAACCGGATAGCGAGTACACCGCATTGCCCACGGCGCGCGGACCGTGAATCGCGCCGGCAGCGCATACCAGCATCAGGACAAAGTAGAAGCCGCGCTGCACGAGGCACAGCGGGCAGGGATCCTGGTCCTGGAAGTACTGAAGATAGAACCCGAATGCGAGCAGTAACCCGCAGGCGGCTGCGACGAGCGCAAGGATCTTTCGCGGGGTGATCGGCACGATGGCTTGGAGCGGATTTTCCATGATTTGTTCCACAGAAACAAAAAAGCCCAGTTTCCCGGGCTTTTCTGGTGCGACAGACCGTGCTTACAGGGGCTTGATGTTCGCCGCCTGCAGGCCTTTCGGGCCCTTGCGGACCTCGAACTCGACCTTCTGGTTTTCCTTGAGCGACTTGTAGCCGCCCATCTGGATTTCCGTGTGGTGCGCGAACAGGTCTTCGCCTTTCTCGTCGGGAGTGATGAAGCCGAAACCCTTTGAGTCATTGAACCATTTCACCGTTCCGGTGGCCATGGAGTCTTCCTTCCTTAATGCGCCTGAGCGAAACCGGGCAGAGGCAGCCGGGCAACGACCATCAAGGAAGGGAACTGACTGCCACTACATCACCGAGGATTCGGTGGTAAGGGACTGCTCACCCACTGCTTGAGAATCTTGCGGGCCGGACTTTACCATACTTATGCAAGGGGCGCCCGGCAAGCTAGAATCCGGCACGGGCCGGGTTAGCTCAGTTGGTAGAGCAGCGCATTTGTAATGCGACGGTCGAGGGTTCGAATCCTTTACCCGGCACCATCTGCCCGCTGAAGCGATAGTCATGATTCTGCATACGACCGAGGTAATCCCGTTGTCCGATCATCGGCTGTTTCTGCGCTTCAACAATGGCGACGCGGGCGAGGTTGAATTGTCCGGCGAGTTGGACGGCGAAATGTTCGAGCCGCTGCGCGACCCGGCGCAGTTTGCGACGGCGTATCAGCATCCTGTGATGCGGACGGTCGCGTGGACCAACGGTGCCGACCTGGCCCCGGAATTTCTGCTGGAACTGATGCGACAGCAGCAGGAGCAGACGGCTTGAGGGTTTGTTGCGCCTGACCGGATCCGCCGAGCCGGCTAGAGCGAGATAGGTCCGCACCGCGCAGCTATCACGCCGCAAATCAACGCGCGACCATCCGCTTGGTCGTCACTACAAATGGGACGGCCGCGTTCCTTTTGGATCCGGAATTCCTCAATCGCCCATGGTCGGGAGGCGGCGTACTGATTGGCGATTACTATTTCCCCTATGGGCAAGGAATTGCCGCACACCAAATCGTCAATACGATTTGCATATTTTCGCGGGTATTTGCAGGCATACTACGATCGGTATACATACCCGGTGGCCTGCTAGATTTCTAGATAGTCACCGATAGAGTCCGAGAAACGATGACACCTGACCTCGAACGATTACGTCGATTTGGGCTTATCGTCGCCTTGGTGTTGATCTCCTGTGCTGCAGCCGGCGTAGAGCTCGATCGCGAAGCGAAGTTCTCTCTCCTAGGCTTGCCGTTTATTGTTCGACGCCCTGACCTAATCCTCCTCGGTTTGATTCTCGCTTCCGTCTATGCGTCTGTACGTTTCATTTACTACGGCGTCATGCTGATGCACAGTCCGCAAAGGCGACGCGCAGACATGTTCCATCAACTACATGGTTACGGCGGCTACGGAACGCGTACTGGGTCGATATTTTTCGGTCCCGCAAAGTACGAGACAACACCGCTCACTAATGACAGAGATGCGGTGGAAAAGCAGCTCAGACAGATTGTCGACGCTTTCCCCAAGGTGTGGAAATTCAGGGCGAAGGGACATATAGAGGCTCAGCAGTTCGCTGATGACGGCGGCGAGCTCCATGCCGCGTACAGCGCTCAAATTACAATTCCTTTCGCGTGTCGCACGGCGGCGTTTATCGAAGACATCGATTACACCATGCCAATCTGGCTGAACATGTTGGCTTTGGCCTTGTCGATAGCGACGCATTGGCCGTCGCGACCATGAACCTATGAGCCGTAACCCGCTGCTGGCGTGGACGGGCCGTAAGCGCCACGCCAATTCAACCATCAGTGCTGGCACGCCGCACACCTCTACGTTAACCGGGCGGTAGACACGTAACGGAGGCCCATACATGGAGATCCTACTTGGGGTTCTCGTCGTTCTTGTGGTCCTGTTTGCGCTAGCTATTGCAATTGGAAAGATAAAAGGTCCACCAGACCCACAAACGCAGTCCGATGCGTGGCTGCAAATGAGGTTAGGCTCGGAAGGTGCTTGGATAAATGGATATCTAAGGCTTTCATTGGATCAACAAAATGAGTCCTTGAAACGGATGTTCGACGAAAAGCAGGAATACATCCGTCAAATCGAATCAGAGCTAACGAAACGGAAGTCGGCTCACGGTCTAAGTGCGACCGCGCAAGAATTGAAACCGATTTTGCAAACGGCTTCCGAGCAACATGCTCCAGACGGGATGTCATCCAAGGATAAGTGGCTTCTGGAGCAGACAGAGCTCGTGTTAGCCCCGTTGGCCCCTCTAATCGGAACCAACGTGAAGCCTATCGCGCGACAGTTTTTCGAGGAAATGAAAGCCGATGGTATTGCCTCCTACGGTGACAACATTTATTCAGAGTCATACGGCGACCGAATAGTTACCAATCAGGTTGTACTCGCTAAGCGCCTCGCTGCTGGCCTAACGACCGACGATGTCCGTAACTATTGGAACAAACCTGTGCTGTTGACCCTTCTTCACACCAAGGTGCGCGATTTCTCCGAATTTTGTTTCATAGATGTCGCTCGCCAATCCGGGAAAGACATAGTCGCAGTGGCTCGTGATCAAAGGAAACGCTACCCGAAGTATGGAGACCCTGAGGCATGGAATCCAACTTTGCCGGCGAATCAGGGATTCACAGCAGAGGACGCTGATATTTACCCCGAGTTCATACTTCGCGTCGGGCAATGGCAGGCTCAAACTGCCGCAGACGAACAAGCTGCCCTTCTCTCTCAATATACGTCGTTTAACGCGATGATTCGCGCACTCGTCAATCAAGGAAGGTTGTCGCTATACGCCCAGCCACGGCTCGAAAGCCCGCCTACCGGACTAAAATGACTTCTTGCTAGTGCCCGGATTCATCCGGTTTGGCGAGCCAGCCGCGACCAAACTGAATACTCTTGACCAATGCCGAGATTGATACTCGACGGCGTTCACATTGCACAAATGGAGCCTTGAGCGAGAGCTGGCTTCGACGTGGGGGCATTATTTGGGGCATCCGAGCAAGCCGAACTCCGCAGATCAAGCATTGATGCAGGTTTCCGGCTGATTTGTGAATCCTTTACCCACCACGATTCCCGCGCAGCCACTCGGACTGCCCTTTTTCTGTCGCGCTGATTATAAGCCCGCGAATACCGCGGCAGCGGGCACCCGAATATCGAGACTGAGAAACCGGACGGTATCGCTCTCGCTCATATCGTGCAGCACAAACAGGCCGTCCGCGCCGCGCAGGAAGGATTCAACCCGGCGGGTCTCCGGGCTGATAAGCAGGTACTCCTTGAGCGAAGGCAATGCGCGGTAGAGCGCGAACTTTTGGCTTCGATCATAGCTTTCGGTGGCCGGCGACAACACCTCGATCACCAGGATCAGCGCCTTGAACAGCATCTCGGTTATGAGATCGGCTTTGTCGCAGGTGACGAAGACATCCGGGTAGAAAATAGCGTCCTCCGCGACTTGCACTTTCATGCCTTCATGGAAGACACGGCACGACGATCCCTCCAGCGCGTTGCCGAGATGACGAACGAGGTTTGAAACTACTGTTCCGTGCGATCGCCGCGCACCGACCATGGCAAACACCTCACCCCGATAGAATTCGTTGCGCGTGTCCTGTGTGTTTTCCCAGACGAGGAACGCATCCAGAGTGAGTTTTTCGACCAAAAGTCCCATGGGAAAAGGCGCCTTATTCGCCGCGGTGACTTTGCCACTTTACCGGAAATTTGTCGCGCCGCAACGCTTGTTGTCCTCGCGGTCGCAGCCCGCCGAGCACGGCTCAGAGAGCCGCGCCACGCCCAGAAACGCCGCGTGTAGCGACACCACCAGCGTGATGAAAAGGCCGCGCGCGGCGTCCGGCTTGAGCCCGGCGAAGCGATACTCGATCGAAGATCCCTTGCACCGTCCCACGCAGTCGCCGCACAGCGTGCAGCTGGCGCCGGGCTGCCGGCGCAGCACGTCCGCCTTGCCAAGCGCGTCATAGCGGCAGGCGAGCGTGCATGCGCCGCAGTCGGTGCAACTCGGCGCGATACTGATGCGGAACGGGGAAACGCGCCCGAACGCGGTGGCGAGCACGCCGATCGGGCAATAGGTCACGCAGTGCGTCATCACGCCGGCCTTTCGCGACCAGAACACCATCAGGCCGATGCCGCACACGCCGAACAGGCCCGCCACGCTCGCAGCGATCACGGCGGAAGCACCGAAGAACCTCAATAGCAGCGCGGTCGCGGCGACACCGAGAAGAACGGCGATCGACACGCTCCTGCGCCATTCGGGAAGCGGGGAGGGCCGGAACCTGCGTTGCGCCATCGCGTTGTCCAGCGCACCGATGTAGCAAAGATGGCTGCATCAGGCCGGCCCGACCGCGGCCAGCGTGGCACCGAACAGGACCAGCATGAAAAATCCCTCGCCGCGATACAGCGGGCCGGCGGCGATGAGCGCGGGAACCGGAAAGTGAACGGCGCCACTCATCAGGAAGCCGGTGAATCCGGCGAGACCGAGCAGAAGCTGCGCGAAGAAAACGATGGCGAAGAGCCCCCAGATCCGCCTGCGCCAAAGCGGCGATTGACGGGGCACCAGCATTTTCTCGGTGACCCAAGCCGCGTAAACGGAGAGGCCCATGATTTCTGCCCACCCCGTGCGGGGGAAGAATCGCTCGAGCAGCAGCATCGAGGGGTGGACCGTGGTGTGGACGATTCCAAGCAAGGCCGCGGTCAGTAAGAAGGCGGCGGTCGCGGGAACCGCCGAACCGGAAGCCGGCGGCGCAAAGGCGGCCAGTACACGCCTGGCCTGCAAGGCGATCGCGGAGCCGGCGGTGAGCAGCACCACGCCGCCGAGGATCAGCGCCATGCGTATCCACGGTTCGCCGAGCGCAATGCGCGTGCGCGCAAATCCTGCCAGGGCGACGATCCAGACAAGCGTGCCCGCGACAAGCAACCACTGAGTCGCCCGTACGGACCAGCGTTGGCCGGAGAGCAGCAGCAGCGGCGCCGCCCAGAAAGACAGCGGCAGCCCCCAGTCGCCCGCCCGCCAGAAGTGTGCGCCGAGCAGAATTTCCGCGAGGACCGCCGGGATCAGCCAGGCAAAGCTCACCGCGCGGGCGTGCGGCGCCGGAAATGCCGTCGGCCTGCCATCGTGCACAACCACCTCGTCGTTCGTGTTGCTCTGGTCTCCCAGCGAAAACTCACCGTGCCACGCGTCGGATCCTTCCGCGATAGAGCGTGTGCGCGACGCCGCGTGCGATGCGGGCAGATTGCGTAACATAACAACTTGTTATATCCTTTGTTCGGTGAGACTGATCTCGAATAAGGCATTGCGAGAATTTGCAAGTCTGTACCCCGATGCGAATGCGCCGTTGCAGGCGTTTCGTGTGAGAGTGGAGAAGGGTGTTTACCGTAATTTCGCCGAGCTGAAGGCGACATTTCGCGGTGTCGATAAGGTTGGTGAGCGCTACGTGTTCAACATCGGCGGCAACAAGTACCGCGTGGTGGCATTCGTTCAATTCGATAAGCGGCGGGTGTTTGTGAAAGCCGTGCTCACCCATTCGGACTACGACAAAGGAGCATGGAAATGAACATCATGGAGGTCGTCGCTCCGTGGGAGGGAATCAACAAGGCGCTGGGTCTCAGCGGACCGATCCGCGACGAGGCGCACTACGAGGCGCTGCTGAGTTTCGTTGAAGAATGCTTCGACCGTTTCGGCAGCGATGAGCATCACCCGGTGTTTTCCCTCGTGGACATGCTTGCGGAGCGCATCGAGGAATACGAGCGCAAGGCCCACCCATGGCCGCAGATCGCGCCGCGCGAGCTGCTCGCGCAATTGATGATCGAGCACCACATATCGCAAAAAGACCTGCCTGAAATTGGCCCGCAGTCGCTTGTGTCAGCGGTGCTCGCGGGAAAGCGCAAGCTCAACTTGCGCCAGGTGAAAGCGCTCGCAAAGCGATTCAGCCTGCCGATGGAAACGTTCGCTGAATAGCACGCTCGCAGGACCACCGGAATCGGGTAAGCAAAGCTCACCGCGCGGGCGTGCGGCGCCGGAAATGCTGCCGGCCTGCCATCGTGCACACGACCTCGTCCTTCTGGTTGAGCACGTCCCAGCGAAACCTCACGGTGCCGCGCGCAGGATCCTTTTGCGATGCCATCTGCTCGAGCACCGTAGAGCGCAGCCGCAGCGCGTCGCCCGGGCGCACGGGTTTGAGCCAGCGCAGTTCTTCCAGCCCGGGCGAGCCGATGCACGAGGTCTCGAGCAGGTAGCCGTCGCACATGAGCCGCATGGCCACACTGCAGGTCTGCCAGCCGCTGGCGATCAACCCGCCGAAGGGCGAGGCCTTCGCGGCTTGCGCGTCGGTATGGTAGATCTGCGGATCGTACTCGCGCCCGTAGGCCGTGATCTCCTCCGCCGAGAGGGTTCTCGACGGCGACTCGTAGTTCCAGCCGGGCGGGAAATCCTCCCAGTAGTACCTGGCCGGCGTCATCGTTGGCTCGCGACTGTCATCCCTGCTCCTGCCCGGCGGCGCTAATAGCGCAGCGATTTCACCCTCGCCCGCAACTCGTCGATGCGCTGTTCCGCCTCGTCGACGTTCTGGTCGAGTTCCTTCTGGCGATTGAAATAGTTCTCATTCAGGCGGCTCTTTCCGCTCGATGTTCCCTGACGGTCGCCCTCCTTCGGCGCCTGCCCTTCCGCGCGCTCGGCCTCCAGCTGGCGCAACTCCTCCTCCGCCTCGCGCAATTCCTTGATCGCTGCGTCGAGTTTCGCGCTGCGGCTTTCGGCCGCGGGCTTGGCCGTCGGGTCGGTCTTGGCCGCCGCGGCCGGGGGTGCCACGGGCGCCGGCGGGGGCGGCGGCGACTTCGGCGTGTAGAACTCCTCGACCTTTTTGGCGCCCGGGGTCGGACGATCGCTGAGAACCGTGCGGCCGTCGGGCATCGTGGAGCGGTAGATGATCGTCTGGCCGAACGCAGCCGGAGCAAACGCCAGCAGGACCAGGATGAGACCGGTGTGCCTATTCATTGCTGACCTCGCGACGTGGAGCAGGATGCGCAGAAAAGCGGCCATCTCCGCCCGTTAAGGCCATTTTAAACCGTGGGCGCATTCCTCAACGGATGGCGTTAGCATTCCGCTCAGGACTCCCGGAGCAGTGCCATGACCGACCTTTCGGATTTCGTCTCCTCCGCATTCTGGCGGGTCAATCCGCCCGATGCCGATCCTCTCGAGACGCGCGAGTGGCTCGAGGCTTTCGACGCGCTGGTCGAGCGCGAGGGGCGCGAGCGCGCGACCTTTCTGCTCCGGAAACTGCTCGAGCACGCGCGCGCGCGACGCGTGCCGATGCCGCCGGTGCTCAACACGCCCTACCGCAACAGCATTGCGCTTGCCGATCAGCCGCAGTTCGCCGGCAACCTCGAGCTCGAGCAGCGCCTCGAGGCGATGGTGCGCTGGAACGCGCTCGCGATGGTGGTGCGCGCCAATCGCGCGCACGCGGAACTGGGCGGGCACATCGCAAGCTATGCGTCGGTCGCCGACCTGTTCGAAGTCGGTTTTAATCATTTCTTCCGTGCCGGACGCGATGGGGACCTGGTGTATTTTCAGCCGCATTCCGCACCCGGCGTGTATTCGCGCGCATTCCTCGAAGGGCGTCTCGACGAAGCGCACCTCGACCACTACCGCAGGGAAACCGGGGGACGGGGCCTGTCGTCCTATCCGCACCCGTGGCTGATGCCCGCGTTCTGGCAGTTTCCGACCGGTTCGATGGGGCTGGGTCCGATTTGCGCGATCTACCAGGCGCGTTTCATGCGTTATCTCGAGCATCGCGGCGTGCTCGAGACGCGCGGGCGCAAGGTGTGGGCCTTTGTCGGCGATGGCGAGATGGACGAACCCGAGTCGCTCGCCGGCCTGTCGCTCGCTGCCCGCGACGGCCTCGACAACCTGATCTTCGTGGTGAATTGCAACCTGCAGCGTCTCGACGGACCGGTACGGGGCAACGGCTCGGTGATCCAGGAACTCGAAGGCCTGTTCGCCGGCGCCGGGTGGAACGTGCTGAAGCTCTTATGGGGCTCGGACTGGGACACGCTGTTCGCGCGCGACGAGGAAGGCGTGTTGCTCAAGCGGCTGCACGAGACGGTCGATGGCGAATTCCAGACCTACGCCGCGACCGACGGCCGGTTCAACCGCGAGATCTTCTTCAACAAGTACCCGGAATTGCAGGCGCTGGTGGCGCACATGAGCGATCAGGACATCGACCGCCTGCGCCGCGGCGGCCACGATCCGGTGAAGATTTTCGCTGCCTACTCGGCGGCTTCGCGGCACCGGGGCCAGCCGACGGTGATTCTCGCCAAGACGAAGAAGGGCTACGGCATGGGCCACTGGGGCCA
The DNA here is from genome assembly GCA_016195915.1 of Betaproteobacteria bacterium. Lineage (GTDB taxonomy): Bacteria > Pseudomonadota > Gammaproteobacteria > Burkholderiales > SG8-39 > JADGRQ01. The sequence continues at coordinate 93,217 of JACPYS010000030.1, forward strand.
GGGCAAGATGGGCACGCACTCGCAGAAGAAACTCGATGACCAGGCGCTGCGCGCGTTCCGCGACCGGTTCTCCCTGCCGCTGTCGGATGACGACGTGGAGCAGTTGCGCTACTACCGGCCCGCGCCGGAGAGCCCGGAGCTGAAATACCTGCATGCCCGCCGCGCCGCGCTGGGCGGCTACCTGCCGGCGCGCTCGTCGGACGCGCCGCGCCTGCCGGCGCCGGCTGCCGCAACGTTCACGCGTCTGCTCGAGGGCACGCACGGAAGGGACCAATCCACCACCATGGTGTTCGTGCAACTGCTTGCTCAGTTGCTCAAGGATCCAGGCATCGGCAAGCGCATCGTGCCCATCGTGGCCGACGAGGCGCGCACCTTCGGAATGCAGACACTGTTCCGGCAGGTCGGCATTTATTCCGCGCTCGGCCAGCTCTATGAGCCAGAGGACCATGAGGAACTGCTCTATTACCGGGAGGCCAGGGACGGGCAGATTCTGGAGGAAGGCATCACCGAGGCCGGCGCGATGGCCTCGTGGATCGCGGCGGCGACGAGCTACAGCGCGCACGGCACGCAGATGCTGCCCTTCTACATCTATTACTCGATGTTCGGTTTCCAGCGGATCGGCGACCTCGTGTGGGCGGCGGCCGACCAGCGCTCGCGCGGCTTTCTGATCGGCGGCACGGCCGGCCGCACGACGCTCGCGGGGGAAGGATTGCAGCACCAGGATGGAAGTTCCCACCTGATCGCGGCGACGGTGCCCAACTGCCGTGCCTGGGACCCGTGTTTCGGTTACGAACTCGCGGTGATCGTCCAGGACGGCATCCGGCGCATGCTCGAAGCGGCCGAAGATGTCTTCTACTACATCACCGTGATGAACGAGAACTACGTGCAGCCCGCGATGCCGGCAGAGGCCGAGCCCGGAATCCTGCGCGGCCTGTACCGCGTCCGCGGGGATGGCGGAGGCGAGGCGCAGTTGCTCGGCAGCGGGGCGATCCTGCGCGAATGCATCGGTGCTGCGGAGTTGCTCGAGCGCGAGCATGGGGTGCGCGCCGACGTCTGGAGCGTGACCAGCTGGACCGAACTGCGGCGCGACGGGCGCGATGCGGATGCCGCGGGTCGCGCGAGCTGGGTGGCCGAATGCCTCGGCGCGGCGCGCGGGCCCGTCGTCGCCGCGAGCGATTACGTCAGCGCCGTCGCCGACCTGGTGCGCCCGTGGGTACGCGGAAAAATGGTTGCACTCGGAACCGACGGCTTCGGCCGCAGCGACACGCGCGCCGCGCTGCGCGAGCATTTCGGCGTGTCGGCGCAGCACATCGCCCGAGCCGCGCTCGCAGCGATCAATGAGGGTTCCTAGAACAGGTGTATCGCGGTCGGCCAGAATATCCCGATCGCGCAGAACACGATGCCCGTAATTCCGAGGGCGCCCGAGAGCCACACCAGCGCGGCCACCCCCGTGATCACCTCGGCGGAGGCGAGCACGATCGCGATCTGCACCGCGGCCGATGCGACTTCGAAGTGGTGATAGGCGGCGAGCGCGTAGTCACGTTTCTTCTCCGCGGCCTTGGCACGCGCGGCAAGTTCTTTGCGGCCTTCCTGCGTTTCGGGCTCGGTGTCGTAGCGCTCCCAGGTTTTCTTCCATTTGTCGACGCGTTTCGCGAGCGCGTCGCGCACCTTCGCATTTTCGGCGAGCGGCAGTTCCGCCTCGACCTGCTCGGAGGCGGTGCGCAGCACGGTCATGCGCACCGTCTTCGCCTGGAAAAAAGCCCAGAGGTTGGACGCCTCGATGTTGGCGCTCAGGCCCGTGGTCTGCGCGCTCTTGCCGAGCGTTTCCGATATCGCGAGCACCAGCGCGAGAATCGCGATGAGCATCGCGATCTTCTTGTTGGACGGGTCGATGTGGCCGTGGCCGCCTGACATGGATGTGCGCTCCTTCGCTTAAAGGGCAGCCATTCTACGCAAGCTTCAATTCGCCGAGTAGCTTCGTGCACAGCTCGCGCAATTTCGCGCGCTGATCTCCGGGCAGCCCGGCGGGGTCGAAGCGGTAGCGCTCGTGCAGGCGGGCCGCGGCCGGGAGGATCTCGCGCACCGCTGCAGGCAGCGCGGGGCCGACGCGTTCCGCCCAGTTCCCGGCGCTTTCCTCGGCCGGGCGCGGCCAGCCACGCGCGGCGAGTCCCCGTTCGAGCGCGTAGAACTCCGAATCGCGGCCGGGCCAATCGGTTCGTGCGCGTTGCCCGGTTCTCGCCTCGTCGCGCGTGGTGCGGTAGCGCGCAAGTCGCCACGCGAGCACCACCGCCAGCACGGCAGCGAGCCACAGCCATTGGTTGCCGGAATCCTGCGACGCATTGCGTTGCGACCAGCTGAATCCGGCCCAGCGCAGCCAGTCGGCGAGTTTTTCCCACCCCGGTGCCTGCTTCGTCTCGACCCCGAACCAGTCCGGCGGCGTCGTATCGACGTCGACCCAGCGTCCGTCCACCCAGGCGCGACTCCAGGCATGCGCGTGACGCTGGCGCACCAGCCAGGCCTCCTCCAGCGTGCTGTATTCCATTACCGCGTAGCCGACCGCGTAGCGCGCCGGGATCCCGGCCGCGCGCAGGAGGAGCGTGGTCGCCGCCGCGAAGTATTCGCAGTGACCCGAGTGAGTGCGCGTGAGGAACTCGGCGAGCGCGCCGCCTCTTGCCGCGGGCTCCGCGCGGTAGAGCGAATACGAAAAACCGGAGAAATGCCGTCGCACGCGCTCGAGCGCTTCGGGCGCTGAAAGGCCGTTCAGGCCGAGTTGCTGCGCGAGCTCCTTCAACAGTTCGCGCTCCGCGGGTGGAATCAGGCCGTCCTCGGAATTCGGCGCCGCGTAGACGGCCGAGGCGCTTCCCCGCTCGGCGACATAGCGGACCCAGCCTCCCTCCAGTTCCGTCTGCACCGTGCCGAGCGCGCTGCGCCCTACCGAGACGGCTGCCAGATCGGTGAGGCGCACCGTGTCCTCGGGCAGCGCGATCAGCGAGCGGCCCGGTTCGAAGCGCGCGGTGATCTCGGTGCGTGCGAGCACGGGTTCGCCCGAGAGCACCCAGGTCTTTCCGTCGGCCTCCGCCGCGACCGGGGCGAGCGCCGCGGCGCGCGCGATCCAGGTATTGGAAAACCAGACGTTGTAGCTCGCTCGATGCAACAGCTGTGGTGGCGCGGGGTCGCCCGGGCGTGCATGGACGCGCGCCACGATTGCGCCGATCAGCTTGAGCTCGCCCACGTGTCCGATGTTGGTGCTCCTCGAGTAGGGGTCGGGATCGCCATGGCCGACCAGCCAATCGCTGATCCAGGACTCGAGCGCGCCCTGCATATGGGCGAGGCCGACGTGGCCCGCGTAGCCGGCGCCCGAGCCGAGCACGAACAGTGCCAGCCACGCGCCGCGAGAGGCGTGCGCGGGGCGGATCGACCACAACGCCCAGCCCGTGATCGCGAGCACTCCGGCAAAGTATCCGGCCCCCCGCTGGTTGGACGCGCCGGCAGCGATCAGCGAAAGCGCGAGGTAGAGCCATGACAGGTCGACCTGCGGGTCGCGCACCGGCACGCCGCGCGCCTTGAGCCGGCGCAACAGGCGCAGCAGCGCGGTGAGGTTGATGCGCTCGGCGCGCGAGAAGCGCTGCACCGCCACGATCGGCACCACCAGCCCGGGGAGCCATTCGAACGCGGTGATCACCCCGCGCGAAACGCCGCGCGTCGCCACGAGGTAGCCGGCGATGCCTACGAACAGCCAGGTGGTGAAATCCGCTATGCGGTTGAAATCCGCCTCACCCAGCTCCAGCCGCAGGCGCGTCCAGCGCGGTGCTTCCACCAGCAGCGCAATCGCGAGCGCCGCGAGGTAGTAGCCGCTCTGCCAGCCCCAGAAAGCGACGCCCGCCGTAAGCAGCAGCACCGGAGCTTCCGGATGCCCGGCTTTCCCGCTCATCGCAGTCCCGCCAGGCCGGCTTCGATCTTGCCCGGATGCAGGACGCACGCGCCCGCGGCATCGGCCGGTGCGTCCAGTTCGTCGCACACCAGCAGCACGCGTGTCTCGATTCCGGAGCCCGTGAGCGCACGCACGAATGCGCGGCGCTCCTCGTCCCAGGCGAGCAGCACCACGATCACGCTCAAGAGTTCGCCGCGCCGGCCCAGTGCCGCGCCGGCGAGTTGCGAGAACGCCTGCGGGGCGCTCGCGCGCACGCCGGCGAGAATTTCGAGCATCTGCGCGGTGTGCAGCTGGCCGCGGCCCGTGGTGTAGCCGTGCACTGCCGCGCCTACGAACAGGAGGTCCAGCAGGCTCTCGCTCGTGTCCACTGCATAGACGAACGAGGCGGCGATGGCAACCGCTTCTTCGAACGCGGAACCTTCGCCGCCGGCGGTGGAGGTGTCCAGGACCAGCGCGTGGCGTTCGTAGAACTCGTCCTGGGTTTCCTTCACGATCGGTTTGCCCGCGCGCGCGAAGCTCTTCCAGTGCACGCGCTGGAGCGGGTCCCCGGGGCGGTAGTCGCGCAGGCTGATGAACTCCTCGGACTCCCCGATCGAAGCGCTGAGCGAGACGCCGCCGGGCTGAAACTTGCGTTTGCCCGGGAACGCGAGCAGCGGCAGCCGGTAACGTTTGGGCAGCACCACCAGCTTCGCTGCTAGCGGCACGCGGCGCGGCGCGCGCACCAGGCCGAACGGATCGGTGCGATCGAATCGCATTCCGGCGAACGAGATCAGCCCGCGCGAGCGCGGCGTGAGCGTCATCGAGAGTTCTTCGCGCACGCCCGGCGCCAGACCCGGCAGATCGGCTTCGGGCGCATCTTTCGGCAGCCGACGCTCGATCAGCCAGCGCCAGCGGAAGTAGCCCAGGCGCCGGTCGACCCAGTTGCGCCTCTCCTCACCCGGTTCACGCGCCGCAACGAACGCCTCGTAACTCGGGCGCAGGTCGCCGAAATCATCCGCCAGCCGCGCGCCAGTGATCGGTCGCGCGCCGAGGTTGGTCACCGCGACGCGGTAGCTGACCGGTTCTCCGGCAGTGGCATATTGGGGCAGGGACCGTTCTACGCGCGCACGGGCGCGGAAACCCAGGCTCGCTCCGAAGGCAAGCAGCAGCAATGCGGCGAGCAGCGTGAAGGCCTGGTAGGTCATGGTTTGATTTGTGTCCACGCCCGCGAGCGCGGCACCTGCTGCGGTTGCGAGGACGACCGAGCCCGCGGGCGTGAGCCGCTCGCGCGTGTTCCGCTCGACGCGGTTGACGACGCGCAGGATGCGGTAGAACAGCCGCTGCATGGTGTTCAAGCCGGCACAGGCGTGCTGCGCAGGAGATCGGCGATGAGCGACGCTGCGCTCGAACCGGAGAACTTCGCCTGCGGCTCGATTACCAGCCGGTGCGCGAGCACGGCCGGCACCACATCCTGCACGTGCGACGGGCGCACGAATTCTTCACCGTCGGCGAGCGCGAGCGCCTTGGCGATACCGGTAAGCGCTATCGACGCGCGCGGCCCGCAGCCCAGTTGCACGGCAGGCAGCGCGCGCGTGCGGCGCACCAGTTCGACGATGTAGGCCTTGATCTCGTCGGCGATGCGCACCTGGCGGACGCGGCGGCGCAGCGCGAGCATTTCGTCACGACTTGCGCAGGCTGAAACTTGTGCGAGCGGATGGCCGAGTTCCTGCGCGGTGAGGACCTCGACCTCCGTCTGCGCGTCGACGTATCCGAGCGACAGGCATAGCGCGAAGCGGTCCATCTGGGCTTCGGGCAGCGGGTAGGTGCCGCGGAATTCGACGGGGTTCTGGGTGGCAATGACGAAGAACAATTCGTCCAGCTTGTGCGTGCGGCCTTCCACCGAAACCTGCGCCTCGGCCATCACCTCCAGCAGTGCGGACTGCGTGCGCGGGCTGGCGCGGTTGATCTCGTCGGCGAGCAGGATACTCGTGAACACCGGCCCTTCGCGGAACTCGAACAGCTGGTCGCGTTGGTTGTACACCGACACCCCGAGGATGTCCGAGGGCAGCAGGTCGGGCGTGAACTGCACGCGCGTGAAACGCGCGCCGATCGAGGCGGCAAGGCTCTTCGCGAGGGTGGTCTTTCCCGTGCCGGGGTAGTCGTCGATGAGCACGTGGCCTCCGGCGGCGAAAGCGGCGAGGAGTTTCCTGATCGATGCGTGCTGGCCGCGCATGACGGTTTCGATGTTCGCGGAGACGCGCTCGATGAGCGCGCGTGCTTCCTCCGCCGAGAGTTGCATTTGCGTTTGGCTGGTCGCGTCCATTTCCGTCCCCGGGTGAGCCATGCGTATGGTGTTACGATTGTGCGCCCTCATGCAAGCGCCCCACCGCATCTATCTGAAGCTCGCGCTGATGGCGGTGTGCTGGAGCGGGGTGTTTCCCGCTACGCGCATCGTGTTGAAGAGCATGGGCGTGTTCACCACGGTGTTCCTGCGGTTCTGGTGGGCGGCGGTGATTCTATTGATCCTGCTGCGCTTTCGCGAGTCGCGGTTGCCGCGGCTGTCGCCACGCGAGTCGATGCTGGTGGTGGGGCTTGGCCTGCTCGGCATCACGTTCTATAACTCGCTGTTCACGGCGGGCCTCGGGCTCGTCGAGGCGAGCCGCGCTTCGCTCATCGTGCCGATCAATCCTGCGGTGACTGCGGTGTTTGCGTGGCTGTTGTTAGGCGAGCGGCTCTCGGGTGTGCGCGCCGCCGGAACCGTTCTATCTGTCGCGGGGGCTTTGTGGATCCTGTGCCGTGGGGATCCGAGTGCTTTTATCACGCTCGAACTGGGTACGGGTGAGTTGCTGCTGGTGCTGTGCGTCTTCGTCTGGTCGGCGTACACCTTGATCGGTCGGGTCGCGTTGGCCTCGATCTCCCCGCTCGCGCTCACGGCCTACGTGATGCTGGTCGGTTCGCTCGGCGTACTTCCGCCTGCGATGCTGGAGGGGGATTCGATTGCGCGCGTGACGTCGCAGGGTTGGATTGCGATGGCGTATCTGGTGACGTTCGGAACCGTGATTCCGTTTCTCTGGTACTACGAAGGCGTGAAGGCGCTCGGTGCTGCGCGCGCGGCCCAGTTTATCAACCTGGTGCCGCCGTTGGCGGTGGCGGAGTCGGTGGCGTTGCTGGGGGAGCCGGTTACGCCTGCGTTGCTGGTCGGGATTTGTCTGGTCGTCGTTGGGTTGTATCTGACGAACAGGCCGCGGTAGCGTCAATCATCGAGGTAGCGAAGCGCTATTGATCGCAGGTGATGGCGGAACCGCGCGCCAACTTGCTGGTCAGTCGACAGCTCCAGAATTTTCTCGTCCGCAAGTTGGGCCGGAAATCTCTCCAGCGCGCTGATGATGCTTCGCAGGTAACCGCGCGTGGCGCTCGAGCCTTTGACACGGCGAAGTTCCGACGCGAACGCGTCCACCGTGGCTGCGGTCGGAAACGACCCAAGGGCTTCGGCAATCAACGTGAGGCGCCCATAGTCTTCAGGATATTGTCGAAGAAGGCCAAGGAGGAATACTCCTGCCTCGACACGTCCCCCATGGCTCATCGAGCTGAGCAGGGTACAGCCCGAGCGGAACTCCTCCTCATTTTGCGAGAGCGCTTGCCGGAGGATCGAATCAATCGGGAAACGAGAAAGTTCCAGGCCTTGCTCCGTCAGCCAAGGCGCCTCAAGGACGGGAATTGTGTGTCTGTTGCACGATGCCATTTTTTCAGCGCCAACGCAGAAGCCACGCGCGCGAGCGTGCACGGTCATGACGCATCGCTCAAGTCCCGCGTGGCGGCTGCCTCCTTCCGCAGCTTGCCAAATCCTCGGTGACCAAGCTTCTTCTCCATGCCCTTGCCGAGCTTGTTCGGCTTGCAAAGAAGACATCCGGCCCTTCGTTGCTTGGGGCGCTTGCGCTTGTGGTTCATGCCACTGGTCGTTCCGATGCCATATCAACGTCCGCGCCCACCCGCGCGCGCCTGCGGTGACCGACCAAAGCGCGCTGCTTGCGGCGCGTCGGAACGGGGCGCGCTGTTAAACGGCAGCCAAAACGGCTCGGCGGATCGGTTGGGGAAGTTCAATTGATGCAAAAAAGCTCTGCGGGTAAAGGTAGTCTTCCCCAGACTCGTCGACGACGCGAACCTGCCGGTGCTTATCCGCTTCAGGGTCGGGAAGCACTTGATAAATCTTCCGACGCTCCAAGGAGACCTCGTAGCCTTTGTTCTTCAGGCATACAACAAAATGTTGGGCGGTTGATCTCATGGGCATCATCCAATGTAGCGCTTGATTTTAAAATCTCTGCGGCCGATTCCGTGAGCTTCGTACCAGTGTACCTCGGCTAGAAGGACGGTGCCGTCTTCCAGACGGACGCGGGCAATACCCTTGCGCTTCCGCCAGTTGCCGCGGCCATGAAGCCTTCGTAAACGCGCAATCTCCAGAATGGAAGTGCCTCTCGCAAATGTTTCGACGTGGGTGATGTCCCCAATGATTTCAAAGTACATTAGATGCCAATTCGCCGTTTAACGTCCACGTTTAACGTTCCGGTTGTGGCGCGCGGGCGTAGGCGCGACTTAGCGCCGGGCGAAAAGCGTCGCTCACGAACCGGTGGTTGGGCGTCACAGTGCCAAACCTTTGAACGTCTTCAGCGAGTGCACTTCTATGCCCTTTAGATTCTGGCAGTACGGGCGCACCAAGTCGACCTTGTTCAAAAAATTCGGGATTTGTCTGATTCCATCCGAGTGGTACACGACGAAGAAAAGCGTTGGCTTGATGCGCTGTCTCAACTCTGCGATCGATGCGTCAGCGAGAACAGACGCTCCTACGATCGCCTTTCGCATCGGATCATTTTCGACCTCAACAATGTATTTGATCTGTCCTTGCTTGGTTCGAATAACGACGTCCGGTTGATACCAGTGCCGCTTCCAATCCGGTAGCCGGTTCTGCCTATTGATCTCCGCGCCAACGTCATAGAATGCCTGATAGCGTTTCAGGATCCAGGTTTGAACATCTCGGTGTTCGCTACGCATTGTCTTGTGACGCCCAACCCGAATTGATCAGCAGATTCTCTGAATAACACAATTCTGCCGCTTTTGGGGACTTCGACAATCGGGTGTCCGATCAGAGCGTCATGTGGATGTCCGCAACTGCGGGACGTTGCATATTGGCGCCGACGTGGGACAACGTTCGAAATCTCCGGAGGATTTTCCTCTAGTCCGTCAATGGCACGCCGACACTTACCGCGGCCGACGCATCGTCAGGGCTCTCAGATCCCCGCCGCCAGCTCAGCCCCCTCACGCATCGCACGCATCGCATCCAGTTCCCCCGCCTCACGCGCGCCGCCAATCAGGTGTGGTTTCTTGCCGTGCGCTTCGAGATGTGAGGCGAGCGTGCGCAGCGGATCCTGGCCGGTGCACAGCACGACGGTATCGGCCGGAATCACGCGCTCCTTGCCCTCCAGTGCAATGTGTACGCCGGCGTCGTCGATCTTCCTGTACTCGACGCCGCGCAGCATTTCCACGCGCGCGCGGGCGAGTTCGATGCGGTGCACCCAGCCTGTAGTCTTGCCCAGTGTGCTGCCGAACGGAGTCGCGGAGCGTTTCAGCATGGTGATGCGGTGCGCGGGATTCGCGTCGTGCGGCTGTTCAACAGCCAACCCGCCCGCGCTCTTGGCATCGGAGACGATGCCCCAGTGCGATGAGAACGCCTGTGCGTCAACCTGCACCTTGCCGTTTCTCTCGAGCAGATACAGCGCCACGTCGAAGCCGATGCCGCCTGCGCCGAGGATGACGACGCGCTCGCCGACCGATACACGGCCCGAGAGGACATCGACGTAGCCGGCGACCTTCTTGTGCTCCACTCCGGGGATGGCCGGGGTGCGCGGCGCGATGCCGCTGGCGAGCACCACTTCGTCGTAGTCCTTGAGTTCGGCATCGTTCGCGACATGGTTCAGGGCCACGGTCACGCCCGCGCGGCGCAGCCGCTCGGCAAAATATGCGACGGACTCGCCGAACTCCTGCTTGCCAGGGATGCGCCTGGCGAGGTTGAACTGGCCGCCCAGTTCGGTGGATTTTTCGTACAGGGTCACGGCGTGGCCGCGCTCGGCGGCGACGGCGGCGAAGGAGAGGCCGGCCGGCCCGCCACCGACGACGGCGATGCGCTTCTTCGCCTGCGCAGCGCGGTAGACCAGTTCCGTTTCGTGGCAGGCGCGCGGATTGACCACACAACTCGCAACGCGCAAGTCGAAGATTTCGTCGAGGCAGGCCTGGTTGCAGCCGAAGCAGATGTTGATGCCGAGGCGGTCGCCGGCTTTGGCCTTGTTGGCGAAATCGGGATCGGCGAGCATCGGCCGCGCGAGGGAAACCATGTCGGCGTCGCCGCGCGCGAGGATGTCTTCGGCAAGTTCCGGCGCGTTGATGCGGTTGGAGGCGATTACGGGGATCGTCACCACTTCCTTGAGGCGCCGCGTCGCCCAGGCGAAGCCACCGCGCGGCACGGAATGGGCGATGGTCGGAATGCGGGCCTCATGCCAGCCCACGCCGGAATTGAGGAGGTCGGCGCCGGCGGATTCGATCGCGCGCGCAAGCTGCAGGATTTCGTCGCCCGAGAGGCCGCCTTCGACGAGGTCGAGGACCGATATGCGGTACTGCAGGATGAAGTCGCTGCCGCAGCGTTCGCGCACGCGGCGCACGATCCCGGTGGCGAAGCGCATCCGGTTCTCGAGCGCTCCGCCCCATTCATCCGTGCGCTGGTTGGTGCGCAGGCAAAGGAACTGGTTGATCAGGTAGCCCTCGGAACCCATGATCTCCACGCCGTCGTAACCCGCTTCTTTCGCGAGCAGCGCGCCGCGCGCGAAGTCTTCGATAGTCTGTTCCACTTCGGCCGACGTCAGTTCGCGTGGCGAGAGCGGGTTGATGGGCGCCTTGATGGGCGAGGGGGCGACGAGCTTCGGGTTCTTGCTATAGCGCCCGCCGTGCAGCAACTGCAGCAGGATCCTTCCGCCCGCGTCGTGCACGGCCTGCGGAATGGCGCGGTGGCGGTCGCGGTCCTCGGCATCCATCATCGTCTCGCGCCACGGCCCGAGGCATCCCGCCACGTTGGGCGAGAACGCGCCGGTGACGATGAGCGCAACGCCGCCGCGCGCACGTTCGGCGAAGAATGCAGCGAGCCGACCTGGTCCGTCCTTCATCGCTTCCAGCCCGGTGTGCATCGAGCCCATCAGGATGCGGTTGGGAAGGGTGAGGTGTGCGAGCTTGAGCGGCGTGAAAAGTCTTGGGTAGGCGGGCATGGTGGCCCGCATTCTATCCGCGCGTGACGAGCACTGTCCCGATGAGAATCAACACCGCGCCTGCGAGCGCACCGGCCGGAAGCGTCTCGCCGAGGAACAGCATGCCCCACAGGATGCCGAAGGGCGGAATCAGGTAGGTAACGGTCAGCGCGTTGGTCGCGCCGGTATCGGCAATGAGGCGAAAGTACATCAGGAATCCGACCGCGCCGCACAGCAGTCCGAGCGCGAGCAGGTTTGCGCTCACGAGAAGCGAGGGCGCTTCGTTGGGAAGAAAAAACGGCGCAGCGGGGAGGATCAGTAGGCCGGCGGCGAGTTGGCTCATCGCCGCGATGCCGGGTGAAGGCGCGTCGGCTGCGTATTTGCGGATCAGCACGCCCGTATATCCGTAGCACACGCAGGCCGCGATGCAGGCCGCGACCGCCCAGCCGAACATCGGCGTATTCGCGAAGCCCTCCGGGCGGGCGACCAAGGCGACCCCTGCGACGCCGAAGACGAAGCCCGCGATCTTGCGCGCGTTCAGGCGCTCGCCGAGCAGCGCGGCGCCGAACAGCGCGCCGAACATCGGTGCAGTGGCATTGACGATCGAGGCGAGCGAAGCGGGAATGTGCAGCGCCGCGTACGAATAGAACAGCGACGGGAGCGCCATGTTGACCACGCCGATTGCGATGTACTGCCGGCCGAAGCGGCGCCACTGGGTATCGAAACCCCTGAACCGAAACCACGCGATGAGCGCCAAGCCCGCGATCAGCACGCGCGCATCGGCAACCACGACCGGACCGAGCACCGGCGCGGTCACGCGCATGAAGATGAACGCGCCGCCCCAGATCGCGGCGAGCGCGACCAGCCGGACATAGTCGGCCGCTTTCACCGGCGCGCGCGCTTTTCCAGCTCGAGCAGTTTTTCCTTGCGCGCCACGCCCCAGGCGTAACCGCCCATGCCGCCGTCGGTGCGCACCGCGCGGTGGCAGGGGATGACGAGGGCCACGGGATTCGCTCCGCAGGCGCTGCCCACCGCGCGCACCGCGCGCGGCGCGCCGATCGCCTTTGCAATGTCGCTGTAGGTGCGGGTCTTGCCGCGCGGAATGGCGCGCAGCGCTTCCCACACCTTGCGCTGAAACACGGTGCCACGGATGTCGAGCGGCACGCGCGCGAGCGAACCTTCACCCGCAAGAAACGCCATCACGCGCTTCTTCGCATCGGCGAGCGGCCGCGCGTCTTCCACCAATTGCGCCTCGCTGAACTCGTCGTTGAGCATGGCGCGCAATTCGTTCGAGTTCGCGCCGATCTTCACCGAGCACAGCCCCGCACCGCTCGCGGCGAGCAGCACCTTGCCGAGCGGCGAGTCGAACACGGTCCAGCTGATGGCGAGTCCGCGTCCCTTGGCGCGGTAGGCGCTCGCGCGCATGCCCATTTGCGCGGCGGCCTTCTCGTAGAAGCGCGACAGCGACCCGTATCCCGCGTCGAACACCGCTGCGGTGACGCGCGCGCCACCGCGCAGCGAAGATTTCATGCGTTCCATGCGCAGCGCCTCCTGGAAGGTTTGCGGCGAGACGCCGAGGCGCGCCTTGAAGCGCCGCTGCAGGTGGAAGGGACTCGCGCCCACCGCACGCGCTAGCTCGGCGAGCGTGGTGCGCTCGCCGCAGCGGGCTTGCAGGTAGTTGCGCGCTTTCTCGATCAGGTCGGCCATGCGGGGCATGATAGCCGCGCCGCCCGGGCAAAACTATCCGAAGCTTGCTACACGCGCCCCTTTTGCCAATCGCGCTCCACCTGGAGCACTTCGGGCGACTCGATATCGACGCGCAAGGCCATTACCATCGTGCCGAGCGCGCGGTAGTAGGTCGCCGACATCGCGATGTCGGTGATCTGCCGCGGCGTGTAGTGCCGCCGGATCTGCTCGAAGGCGGCGTCGCTCACGAACTCGGCGCCGAACAGTTCGGCGATGAAGCGCGCGATGGCCTGCTCCGCGGCCGGCAACGCGGCGGGCGTGCGCCCCGCGCCGATGTCGTCGATCGCGGATTGGGCGATCCCTGCCTGCAGCGCGAGCGCGCTGTGGTGGGTCCATGCGTAGGGCACGCCCCGTGCGGCGCACAGGATCGAAAGTTCGCGCAAGCGCTCGGGCAGGTCGCTGCGGTACTTGACGTATTCGCCGAAGCGCGCGAGGTGCCTGAGCCCGGCCGGGGCGTGGCCGAGCGAGCGCAGCGCATTGGAGACGAAGCCGCGCGTCGCCTTGATCTCGGCGAATACCTCTGCGAGTTCCGCATCGCTCTCTTCGTCTGCTGCTGGAAGCCGGCTCATTTCAACCCTCGGAGAGCGCCGCGACATACATGTCGCGGTCGATGTTTCCGCCCGAGGCGACCACGGCGAAGCGCGAGCCCCTGCGCTCGCGGTCCTTCATCAGCGCTGCGAGCGGCGCGGCGCCCGCGCCCTCGACCAGGTTGTGGGTGTCGGTGTAGAAATGACGCACGGCGGCCTTCACCTCGTCGTCGGAGACGCGCACGACGCGCTCGCAGCCGGCCATGATCGCGTCAAGCGCCGCGGGCACCGGGACGCGCACCGCCATGCCATCCGCAAACGTGTCCGCGCTTTCGGTCTCCACCGGGCGGCCTGCCTCGAACGAGCGTGCGTAGCAATCGGCCCGATCGGAAACCACGCCGATCACCCTGGTGCGCAGGCCGAGCGCATCGCGCCAGGCGATCAGGCCGCACACGCCTGAGCCGCAACCGATCGGCGCATACACAGCGTCGAGGTCCGGCACCGTGGAATACAGTTCATACGCATAGCTGCCGACGCCGGCGATCAATTCGGGCTGGAACGGGCCGACGAATTCGAGCTGGTGTTCTCTTGCGAGCGTGGCCGCGTGCTCGCGCGCTGCGTCGAAATCGCGTCCGTGCTCGATGACTTCCGCGCCCCAGGCGCGCATCGGCGCCGGTCGGCGTGTGGTTCTCGTGCTTCACCCACACCTCCGTGCCGACGCGCTCGCACATCAGCGGCCAGGCGTACTGCGGCGTGGGCGGAATAACCGAGTGGACGAGACGCGTCGCGTCCTCGAGCGCGCTGCGCGTGAGTCCGAGCATCAGTTCGCCGCGCTGCCGGTCATGGTTCCGAGGCCTCCACCCAGTGGCCCTTGACGGTGACGCACTTGCCGCGGAACGTCGCAACCAGCGCGCCGGCCTGGTTCTCTACCCGCACGTCGTAGACGCCGGTGCGGCCGACGCGCGCCTGTTCCACCGCGGTGGCGACGAGCACGTCGCCGATATGCCCGGGCGCGAGGAAATCGATGTTGCAGCCGACCGCCACCGAATACTGGTTGTGGCTGTTGCAGGCGTAGCCGAAACTCGAATCGGCGAGCGTGAAGATGACACCGCCATGGCAGCTGTCGCGGCCATTGACCATGTCGCGCGTGATCCGCATCGACAGGCGCGCGTAACCGGGGCGCATCTCCTCGAGCTTCATGCCGAGCCGCTGCGAGGCGGTGTCGCCGGCCCACATGGCATCGGCGCACGCGCGCGCGAGTTTCAACTTGTCGGTCATCGCAGGCGGAAGGATAACCCGAAGCATGGACCACGGGCGATAGAATAGCCGCATGCCAAAATTGCAGGAGTCGACATGCCTTACGAATTCATCCTGACCGAAACGCGCGGCCGCGTCGCGCTCATCCGCCTGAACCGTTCCAAGCAGATGAACGCGCTCAACCCCAAGCTGATGCAGGAGCTAGGGCAGGCCTTGGACGGCTACGACGCCGACGACGGCGTTGGTGCAATCGTGATCACCGGCAACGAAAAGGCGTTCGCTGCCGGGGCCGATATCGCGGTGATGCAGAACTACAGCTTCATGGACGTGTACAAGTCGAACTACATCACACGCGATTGGGAGCACATCCGCAACATCAGGAAACCGGTGATCGCTGCGGTGGCGGGTTACGCGCTGGGCGGCGGTTGCGAGCTGGCCATGATGTGCGACATCGTGATCGCGGCCGAGAGCGCGAAGTTCGGCCAGCCCGAGATCAACCTCGGAACGTTTCCCGGCGCGGGCGGGACGCAGCGGCTCCCCCGTGCGGTGGGCAAGGCGAAGGCGATGGACCTGTGCTTGAGCGCGCGCATGATGGACGCGGCCGAAGCCGAGCGCTCGGGCCTGGTTTCGCGTGTGGTCCCGTCGGACAAGCTCATGGACGAGGCGCTCGCGGTGGCAGAAAAGATCGCGAGCTATTCGCTGCCCGTGGCGATGATGGTCAAGGAGGCGGTCAACCGCGCTTACGAAACCACGCTCTCCGAGGGCGTGCATTTCGAGCGGCGCATGTTCCACGCGACCTTCGGGCTCGATGACCAGAAGGAAGGCATGGCGGCCTTCGTCGAGAAACGCAAGCCGGTGTTCAAGCACCGCTGATGGCGATGGGGCGGCACCGCTCGCGCGGTTGGCAAAGCGCTAGAATGGCCGCGTCCACCGCAACCGCAGAGGAAGGGCCATGGAAAAGATCTGGCTGAAGAGCTATCCGCCCGGGGTTCCCGCCGAAGTCGACTACGCGCAGTTCAAGTCGATCGGAGACCTGGTGGACAAGAAGGTGGCGGAGTTCAGCAGCCGCCCGGCTTTCCACTGCATGGGCAAGACCATCAGCTTCGGCGAACTCGATCGGCTGTCGCGCGCATTCGCGGTCTGGCTGCAATCGAAGGGTTACGGCAAGGGCGTGCGCGTCGCGCTGATGATGCCCAACTGCCTCCAGTATCCGGTCGCGTTGTACGGCACGCTGCGTGCGGGCGGAATCGTGGTGAACGTCAATCCCCTGTACACCGCGCGCGAACTCAAGCACCAGCTCAAGGACGCGGGCGCGGAAGTGATCGTGATCTCGTGGTGCGCAACGTGAAGAAGATGGTGCCGGCCTTCGAGCTGCCCGCGGCGGTGCGCTTCAATGACGTGCTTGCGCAGGCCGCCGGACTGACGTTGAAGCCGGTCGAGGTCGGGCATGAGGACATCGCCTTCCTGCAGTACACGGGCGGCACCACCGGCGTGTCCAAGGGGGCGATGCTGCTCCACCGCAACATCCTCGCAAATATCGAACAGATGGACCGATGGCTGCTCACGGGCCTGAAGGGCGAGCCCGGAACGATCATCACCGCGCTGCCGCTCTACCACATCTTCTCGCTGACGGTGAACTGCCTGTTGATGATGAAGGGGGGCGGCTGCAATGTGCTGATCACCAACCCGCGCGACATCCCCGGTTTCGTCAAGGAACTCGGCAAACACCGCTACAACATGATCACGGGCGTGAACACCCTGTTCAACGCGCTGCTCCATGACCCCGATTTCGCCAAGCTCGATTTCTCGGCGCTGAAGGTCACCGGCGGCGGCGGCATGGCGGTGCAAAAGGCGGTCGCCGACAAGTGGAAGCAGATGACCGGCAGCACGCTGCTCGAGGGTTACGGCCTGACCGAGACGAGTCCGGTGGCGACGATGAATCCGCTCGACCTCGCCGAGTACAGCGGCTCGATCGGCTTGCCGGTGCCTTCGACGGAGATCGCGATCCGCGACGACGACAAGCAGGATGTCAAGCAGGGCGAGCCGGGCGAGATCTGCATCCGCGGGCCGCAGGTGATGAAAGGATACTGGCAGCGCCCCGACGAGACCGCGAAGGTGATCGGGCCCGACGGTTTTCTCTACACCGGCGACGTCGGCGTGATGGACGAAAAGGGGTTCATCCGCATCGTCGACCGCAAGAAGGACATGATCCTGGTATCGGGCTTCAACGTGTACCCGAACGAGATCGAGCAGGTGGTAGCGATGATGCCGGGGGTGCTGGAAGTCGCGGCCATCGGCGTGGCGGACGAGCACTCGGGCGAGGTGCCGAAGGTGTTCATCGTCAGGAAAGACCCGTCGCTGACCGAAGCGCAGGTGCACGAGCACTGCAAGGAACAGCTGACGGGCTACAAGCGGCCGCGGCACGTCGAGTTTCGCACCGACCTGCCCAAGACCAACGTAGGGAAGATCCTGCGGCGCGCGTTGCGCGACGACAAAAAGAGCGCCTAGGCACGCGCGTCGCGAAGCGGCGTAAGCTTTGCGCCATTGAGCTCCCCGCTGCACCTGCTGCGCGGCCTCGGCTGGATCCTGCTGTCGATCCTGTGCTGGGCGCCGATGTTCTCGGTCGCCAAGCGCGCGCTGTCCGTGGTGGACGCGTTTGCGCTCGGGACGCTGCGCTACCTCTTCGGCTCGATCCTGTTCATCGCGTTGCTGTGGGCGATCGAGGGCAGGCAGGCGCTCCGGTTCGAAGGCCGCATCGTTCCGGCGGTGATCTTCGGAACGATCGGCATTACCGGCTTCAATACGCTGGTGTGGTTCGGCCTCAGCTTCACGCGGCCGGAGCATGCGGCGATCATCATGTCGATGCAGACACCGCTCATCGCCATCACCGTATGGCTGACGCGCGGCCAGCGTCCTGCGCCCTTCGTGCTCGGCTGCATCGTCGCAGCGCTCGCCGGGGTGTTCCTGGTGGTGACCAAGGGCGATCCCGCACGCGCATTCGAGGGCGGCGCGCTGGGCGGCGATGCGCTGGTGTTTCTCGGCGCGGTGAGCTGGGTCACCTACACCCTCGCCGCGGTACGCTTCGCGGGCTGGTCGCCGCTGCGGCTCACGGTGCTGACCTGCGTTCCGGGGGCCGTGGGCCTGTTCATTGTGAACGGCATCGCAATTGCCGCTGGCGCAGCGACGCTGCCGAGCGCCGCTGCGGTCGCCTCTGTGGGCTGGCAGATCGCGTATTTCTCCACCTGCACCGTGGTACTCGGGGTACTGGGCTTCAATTTCGGGGTCAAGTATCTCGGGCCGCTCAATACGATGCTGATGCTCAACCTGGTGCCGGTGTGCGTATTCGCGATCGAGGCCGCGCTCGGCCGGCAGTTCCAGACGATCGAAATCGCCGGTGCGGCGCTGGTGATCGGCGCGCTGGTCGCCAACAACCTGTACCAGCGACGCGCTACTTCAGCGGCGTGAGTTTCAAGCGCCCGGCGGCGGTCCGCTCGATGAGCTTGCGCTCGGTGCTCATCGCAATGTACTCGCCGCGCGCCCACGCGGCGCTGAACGAGTCGTAGTGCTGCGACAGGCGGTTGCCTGACTGTCCTCCGGAGTGGATGAACAGGGATTTCTCCGGGTCGGCGAGGTCGTAGATCGCGCGCAGCGATGCGGCATGGCGGTTCGCGAAGGGCTCGTCCTCGCTGAAGATCATCCTTCCGACGTTCACGGTGTAGCTGTCGCCCGGCGTCGGCACCGCAAAGTCGAACCACCTGGCGAGGAATTTCTGCCGCCCGAACGGGCTGTGCTCGTGGTGCGCCGCGTGTGCTGGCCCCCATTTCCAGGCGGCCATGTCCTCGCCGTAACGCTTGCGCAGTTCAACCAACGCCGATTCGAGCGTGTCGGCGAGCAGCCCGGCGCAGCCTTCCGTCGCCGCCGTGCCGATGTTGTCGCACCAGCGCGACTGGCCGTCTTTGTCGTTGAGCACATTGGTGAGAAATTGGGCGCGGGCCAGCCAGTTGGCGGCAAACGCTTCCCCCAGTTCGTCCGCGTAGATCGCGCGCGAGAGCTCGCGCCACCACGCCCAGAGAATCAGCGGCTCGGCGCGGTCCGCGAGCATCTCGCCCTGCCAGCTGCCGAGCAGGCGCAAGGCCTTGCGTGCGTCATCGCTGTTGGCCTTCGTCTCACGCAGGCGCGGCAGCAGCGCGCGTGCGGCGAGCGAAACGACGTCGGCATGCATGCGAGCGAAACTTCCCTGGTTGTGCTTCGCGGTCGCCTCGAGCAGCTCGCCGATACGGTCCGACCGGTACGGTTCCTGCCATTCGCTCGTGATGTGGTGCGGATAGCCCGGCATGACGATTTTTTCGTTCGCCGTCCAGAGCTTCGCGCTCGCCGGGTTGTAGCTGCGCGGCAGTTCGTCGAACGGAATGTAACCGCTCCAGTCGTAGCGTGCGTCCCAGCCCGGCGCTGGGGCGAGTCCTTTGAGGTCGTTGTCGCGCTTTCTCACGGGCACGCGTCCCGGCGCGATAAACCCGATGTTTCCGTCCACGTCCGCGTAGACGATGTTCTGCTGCGGCGAGGCGAAGTCGCGCAGCTCGGCGGTGAATTCCTCCCAGTTGCGCGCGAGCGGCAGGCGCCAGATGGATTGTATGGAGAGGTCGTCTTCCGCGAGGGTGGTCCAGGCAAAGGCGAGTGCATAGCCTCGCGGGGTCGCTGCACGTGCCGGCGCGAGCACGTCCGAGACGATCGGGCCGTGGCGCGAACTGCGCACCGTGATGCGCACGTCCTCCGCACCCTTGACCATGATCCGTTCTTCGCGCGTCGCAAAAGGCTGCGCACCGTCGGGTGTAGCGTAGTTGCCGGCGTTGTCGAGCCTCTCCAGGTACAGGTCCTGCACATCGGGCCCCGTGTTGGTGGAACCCCAGGCGATGCGTGCGTTGCGGCCCAGAATGACCATCGGCACTCCCGGCAGCGTCGCGCCGATCGCATCGAGGCCGGGCGCGTCGAGGTGCGCGAAATACCACACCGCGGGGGCCGAGAGTCTCAGGTGCGGGTCGTTTGCGAGCAAGGGCTTGCCGCTTTCGCTGCGCCGGCCCGCCACCACCCAGTTGTTCGAGCCCAGTCCTTCCCCCGAGGGCAGGTTGAGCGCTGCCATGTGCCGCGAGAAATCGTCGGCAAGCTGCACCGCTTCCTTTTCCAGAGCGCCATAGAACGTGCGCAGGTCCGGCAGCGGCACGGGCGCATCGCCGGGGTACGGTGGCAGGAATTCCTGCAGCCTCGCGACCGGCAGGCGCTTGGCAAGCTGCAGGCGGAGCAACTCGCTGCGCCAGTTGCCCGAAAGGTCCCAGGACATCATCTTGGTCCACGCGATCGAATCCGCGGCGGTCCACGGTTCGGGCCGGTGACGCAGGATCAGGAATTCGGGCGGAAGCACGGGATCGGAGGCGATAAACGCGTTCACGCCTGCGGCATACGCATCGAGCACGCGCCTGGTCTGAACGTCGGAGCGCCGGTAGGCCGTCTGCGAAACGCGGTGCACGCCGAGCGTGCGCAGGAAGCGGTCGGTGTCGAGCGCGGGCGCGCCGAGGATTTCCGCGAGCCGCCCGGCGGCGATGCGCCGGTTCATCTCCATCTGCCACAACCGGTCCTGCGCGTGGACGTAGCCGAGCGCGAAATTCGCGTCTTCGACGCTCGCGGCGTAGATGTGCGGGATCCCGTATGCGTCACGCATGATTTCGACCTGACCCGAGATCCCGGCGATGCGAATCTCGCCGTCGATCTTTGGCAGCGACAGCCGAAGGTAGAAGTACAGGCCGACCGCCACGAGGACGATACAGGCGAAAAACACGGCCGACAGGCGCAGCACCCAGCGCATGGCCGGCAGCATAACCGACCGGTGGGCGACCAACACGGGTGCAGCGATCCGAGCGGTTTGTGCGGTGCCGCAGAATTTCTGATATAAGCAAGCGATCACTTCCTTCGGGGGACAGTTTGCTCTATTCGCTATTCGAAGCTCAGCACACCGCGCTCGCACCGCTGCGCTACGCCGCCGAACTCTCGCGCGGCTGGTTCGGCCATCCCTTCAGCCCCTTTTCCTATGGTCCCATGTCGAAGCGCATCAGCGCCGGCAGCGACCTTTTCCTGCGCGTCACCCAGCGCTACGAGAAACCAGGCTGGAGCATCAACGAGACCATGGTCGACGGCCAGAGCGTCGCGGTTCGCCTGGTCGAGGTGCGCGCAAAGCCCCTGTGCCGGCTGGTCCACTTCGAACGCGCGCTCACGCAACCGCGCAACGACCCGAAGGTGCTGCTCGTAGCGCCCCTCTCCGGGCACCACGCGACGCTGCTGCGCGATACGGTGCGCACGCTGCTGCCCGAGCACGAAGTCTGGGTGACCGACTGGGTCGATGCGCGCATGGTGCCGGTGTACGATGGCCCGTTCCACCTCTCGGACTACGTCGACTACATCCGCGAATTCATCCGTTTCCTGTCGCCGGACCTCAACGTCATCTCGGTGTGCCAGCCGACGGTGCCGGTGCTGGCGGCGGTGTCACTGATGGCCGCTGCCAGGGAACCGAACCCGCCGAAGGCGATGGTGATGATGGGCGGACCGATCGACGCCCGCAAGAGCCCGACGGCGGTCAACAACCTCGCCATGAAGCGTCCGCACTCGTGGTTCGAGCAGCACCTGATCCACCGCGTGCCGGCGAAATACCCCGGCGTGATGCGTCGTGTCTACCCCGGGTTTCTGCAGCACCTGGGCTTCGTCGCGATGAACCCGGACCGCCATTTCGACGCGCACGGCGATTACTTCGATCACCTGCTGCGCGGCGACGACGAGTCCGCGGAAAAGCATCGCGATTTTTACGACGAATACAACGCGGTGCTCGACATGCCCGCCGAGTACTACCTCGACACGATCCGCACCGTGTTCCAGGAGTTTGCGCTCCCCAAGGGGCGCATGATGGTGCGCAACGAACTGGTGCGACCGCAGACCATCCGCGAGACCGCGCTGCTGACCATCGAGGGCGAGTTCGACGACATTTCCGGCAACGGCCAGACCGAAGCGGCGCACCTGCTGTGCCTCAACATCGGGCGCGAACGCCGCGAGCACTTCCTTGTCCCCGGGGTGGGCCACTACGGGATTTTCGCGGGCAGGCGCTGGCGAGAGGTGATCTACCCGCGCATACGCGCGTTCCTCCGAACGCACCGATAAGTACAGGGGAACCCGGGTTCCCCCGTACCCCTTCCGCAGTATCAGCCGCCGTACCGCGCCACTTGCTGGTCGATCGCGCCGAAGATGGAGCGGCCTTCGGCGTCGAACATCTCGATTCTCACGCGGTCGCCGAACCTGAGGAACGCCGTGACGGGCTGTCCCTGTTCGATGGTCTCGATCGCGCGCTTTTCCGCGAGGCAACCGCAGCCGGTTGAGCGCTCGCGGTTGGAAACCGTACCAGCGCCGAGCACCGTCCCGGCCGAGAGCGCGCGGGTCTTCGCCGCGTGCGCGATCAAACGCCGGTAGTGGAAATTCATGTCTGCGCCGCAATCAGGCTTGCCCAGCAGTTCGCCGTTCACGTGGCTGGCCAGACGCAGGTGCGCGCGCTTGCCGTCCCAGGCCTCACCCAGCTCGTCGGGTGTCACCGCGACCGGGGAAAACGCGGTCCAGGGCTTGCCGTTCAGGAAACCGAAACCTTTGGCGAGCTCTGCCGGAATGAGCTTGCGCAGCGATATGTCGTTCGCCAGCGCGAACAGGCGGATATGCTGCCCCGCCTTGTCCGCATCGACCGCCATCGGCACATCGCCGAGGATCACCACCAGCTCGGCTTCGAGATCGATGCCCCAGTCCTCCGACCCGCACAGGATGTCGTCGCAAGCGCCGATGAAGGCGTCGGAAGCGCCCTGGTACATGAGCGGGTCGCGTTTGACTTCCGCCGGCATCTCCGCTCCGCGCGCCTTGCGCACCCGCTCGACGTGATTGAGGTAGGCGCTTGCATCGATCCATTGGTAGGCGCGCGGCAAGGGTGCCATCAGCTGCTTCGGATCGAGCTCGAACGCGTGCGCGATCTGCGACGGGCCCGCGCCATCGTTCAATTCGTTGGAGAGCTGTTCGAGCAGCGGCGCGGCGTAGTCCCAGTCATCGAGCGCCGCCTGCAGCGTGGGCGCGAGGTGGTCGGCCTTGGCCGCGTGCCTCAGATTGCGCGACACGACCAGCAGCGTGCCGTCGCGTGATCCATCCTTGAGCGTGGCGAGTTTCATGGGGTGCGAATTATCGCAGCAGTGCGATTGCGGCGGAAGCGGGTATCGAGCTGGGTCCCCGCGTTCGCGGGGATGACGACGGAGTGGCGGACGGCGATCAGGGTGTCAGGCGGGGCAGGTCTGCGGGCGCCTCGATCTCCATCCGCAGCAGTGCCGCGGCGATGTTCTTTCCCAGGTTGTCTGTGCGCAGGCTGCGCGCCGCGCCGCCCTGCAGCGCGGAATCGAGCACGATCTTGAGCGCGAGGATGTTGTCGAGCGGCCAGATCTGCACCGCGCCATGACAGATGTGCGTGAAATGCGCCGCAATGCGTTCGGCGGTGACCTCGCGCTTGAGCACGGCGTAGGTCGGCGCGTCCCAGGCGAACAGACCGATGTCCGCGCGGTCGGCCTTGTCGCCGCTCCTCGCGTGAGCGATCTTCCACAGCGGCACTTTCATCCCGCGGCCTCCACGCTGAGCGCGACGCGGGCTTCGATCAGTTCGCGCCGCGCGAGGGTCGGCCACAGGCCGAACAATTCCTTCGCGCGCTGGATGCCGTGGAAGCCTCCCGCATAGGGCGGGCCGGATAGCGCAAGCCAGGGAAACAGGCGCCCGAACTCGTCCGCCACACGCCGGTCCTGCGTGCGGATGCTCATGCGCAGGAAGCATTCGTTGAGCAGGTCGCGATACGTGGGGTCCGCGTTTGCACCGAGCAGCGAGTCGTATCCTACATATTCGACCTGGATTTCCTCGATCTTCGCGCCGCGTTCCGCGAGCAATCCCTTGATGATTCCGGCACTCGCTTCGCATTTGCGGTACGCATCGGGCCAGGAAAACCCGATCATCCCCGAGCCCATCCACCCATCGTGATAGCCGGCGACGATCTTGAGGGTATCGGGACGCCGGGCGCCCGCCGCGCCCGAGATGCGTACCCGGTCATCGCCCAGATCGTCGAGATGCAGCGAGCCCATGTCGAGCACCACGTCGGGTGAGAAATAGGCATGCGGGTTGTGCACTTCGTAGAGCAACTGCTGGCGCACGGTGTCGAAGGACACGCGCCCGCCCGTGCCCGGCGCCTTGGTGACGGTCGCCGTGCCGTCCTCGCCGACTTCCGCAATCGCGTAGCCGAGGTGCAGGAAATCGGGAATGCTCGCCCACTCGCCGGCCGAGCCGAAATTACCGCCGCTTGCCTGCCCCGAGCACTCGAGCAGGTGGCCGACGGTGAGCCCGGCGGCGAGGCGGTCCCAGTCGTCCCAGTGCCAGCCCAGTTCGTGCGCCAGAGGGCCGAGAAACAGCGCGGCGTCCGCAACGCGGCCCGTCAGCACGATGTCGGCGCCGCGCGCGAGCGCTTCGGCGATGGGCCGCGCGCCGAGGTACGCATTGGCGAAAACCAGCCTTTCGCGGACGGAGGAAATGTCCGCGCCGGTGTCGAGATGCTGCAGCGGCTCACCTGCGGATCGCAATTCGTCGATGCGTTCGGTAACCGAATCGCCCATCACCGTGGCAATGCGCGCTTTCCAGCCCTTGGCGCGAAACACCTTGGCGATTGCCTCGCGTGCGCCTTCCGGATTGAGGCCTCCGGCGGAGAGCACGAACTTCACGCCGTGCTTTGCGGCGAGCGGCCAGAGCTCTGCGAGCATGGGCACGGCGTCACGCGCGTATCCCGCGGTGGGATCCTTCTGTCGGTCCTTCTGCAGGATCGCGAGCGTCAGCTCGGCGAGATGGTCTGAGCCGATGTATTTCACGCCGCCGCGCTCGATCGAGGCACGGATGGGACGCCAGGCGTCACCGTAAAAGCCCAACCCTGCGCCGACGCGGACCGTTTTCATGGCTTGCGGCGAGTCTAGTTTCGCCCTGCTCGAAAAGCAAACGCTTGGTAGAATCCGCCAGCGTCCGCCCGGAGTCAGGTCCGCATGCGCGGGCGCGGCATCCTTGGAGGAGGGGGCTTGGTCAATCAGTTCCTGCAGCTGTTGCTGGCAGGTGTGGCGCAGGGTTGCGTCTACGCGCTGGTCGCGCTCGGCTTCGTGCTGATCTACAAGGCGACCGAGACGGTGAATTTCGCGCAGGGCGATCTGATGATGCTGGGAGCTTTTTTCGCGCTGACCGGCAGCACCACGCTCGGCTTGCCGTATTGGCTCACCATCGTGTTTGCGTTGGCGGTGATGGCAGTCTTCGGCATGCTCGCCGAGCGCCTCGTGCTGCGTCCGGTGCTCGGTTATCCGGCGTTCACGGTGGTGATGGTGACCATCGGCATGGGCTACATCCTGCGCGGCGTGGTCACCATGATCCCGGGCTGGGGCACTGACACCTACACCTTCGCGACGCCCTTCGCCGACGCGGTCATCCGTCTGGGGGCAGTGGTGCTCGCCGTGCAACAGCTGGCGGTGATTGGAATGACCGCCGCGCTTTGCCTCGCGCTGTACCTGTTTTTCCGCTACGCCAAGCTGGGCGTGGCGATGCAGGCCACATCGCAGAACCAGCTCGCCGCCTACTACATGGGTATCCCGGTGCGGCGCGTGAACATGCTGATCTGGGGCTTGTCCGCGGCAGTCGCGACCTTCGCGGGGATTCTGCTCGCGCCCGTGACCTTCGTGCACTCGAACATGGGCTTCATCGGCCTGAAGGCTTTTCCCGCGGCGGTGGTGGGTGGATTCGGCAGCGTGCCGGGATCGATCGTCGGGGGACTGATCATCGGAGTGGTCGAGTCCCTCGCCGGGTACTACCTGCCCGAAGGCTTCAAGGATGTGGCCGCCTACGTGGTGGTTCTGATCGTGCTGATGGTGAGGCCGTCTGGCATCTTCGGCGAAACCGCGCGCAAGAAAGTGTGACCGGGACGACCTGGATGCGATTCATCTTCAAGACCGATTACCGCCAGGACATCCGCCTGTTCAGGCACGCCGGATATGTGTTCTGGTACGGGTTGCTCGGGGTCGTTCTGGTCGCCGCGCCGTTCGTGCTGAGCGAGTACGTGATTTCGCAGTTGCACTTTGTCTGCATCTATTCGATCGTCGGATTCGGGCTGATGCTGCTGGTGGGTTTCACCGGGCAGATCTCGCTCGGCCATGCGGCGTTTCTCGCGGTCGGGGCCTATACGGAGGCCCTGCTGCAGGGCGCGGGCATGCCGTTGTGGGTCTCGTTGCCCTCGGCGGCGCTCCTCTCGGCGGCGGCCGGCATCATCATCGGCATTCCGGCGCTGCGTCTGAAGGGGATCTACCTCGCCATCGCCACGCTCGCGTTCAACGTGATCGTCGAGGAGATCATCACGCGCTGGGAAGGGCTCACCGGCGGCAACGGAGGCAAGCACGTCAAGCCCGCGGAACTGTTTGGGTTCACCTTCGACTCGGACGTGAGCTTCTATTTCCTGTGCCTGTCGCTCACCGTGCTGTCGTGCCTGATGCTGATCAACCTGCTGCGCTCACCCACCGGGCGGGCGTTCGTCGCGATCCGCGATTCCGAGATTTCGGCGAGCTGCATGGGCGTCAACCTGGCGAAATACAAGACCATGTCGTTCGCCCTGTCGGCGGCGCTCACCGGCGTGGGCGGCGCGCTGTACGCGCACAAGATCACCTTCATCTCGCCCGAGCAGTTCACACTGCTCGCCTCGATCGAGCTGGTGACCATCGTCATCATTGGCGGCATCGGCTCGCTGCATGGCGCGGTGTTCGGCGCCGCCTTCATCATCGTGTTGCCGCAGGTGATCTCCGTGGCCAAGGATTACCTGCCCTCGGGCGCGGCTGGGATCTCCGGCCTGCAGGCAATCGTGTTCGGCGTGCTGCTGGTGGCCTTCATCATCTTCGAGCCGATGGGAATCTACGGCCGGTGGCTCAAGGTGCGCACCTGGTTCGAGCTGTTCCCCTTCTACCGCCAGGGCATGTTCCGGCGGCAGAAGAGTTACATGAAATCGGAGCGCTTGAGATGAGCTTCTTCCGCGTCGAGGATCTCGGCATTTCCTTCGGCGGGGTGCGAGCGGTCGATGCCGTGTCCTTCGAGGTGAATCAGGGCGAGGTGTACACCATCATCGGCCCGAACGGCGCGGGCAAGACCACCATTTTCAATTTGATCGGCCTGCTGTACCCGGCAAGCAGCGGGACGATTTGCTTCGAGGGGCGCACGCTGAACGGCCTCGCGCCGCACCGGGTGGCGCAACTGGGCATTGCCCGTACGTTCCAGAACATCGAGCTGTTCGAGCACGCGACCGTGCTGCAGAACCTGCTCATCGGCCGGCACAGGCACCGCTCCACCTCGCTGTGGCAGGAGATGGCATTTCTCCCTGCGGTGCGCCGCGCCGAGCTCGCGCAGCGCGAGGCGGTGGAGAAGGTCATCGACTTTCTGGAACTCGCGCATTACCGCGACGGGCTGGTGGCGGGATTGCCCTACGGCGTGCGCAAGGTGATCGAGCTTGGCCGCGCGCTTGCGACCGAGCCAAGGCTGCTGTTGCTCGACGAACCCTCCTCGGGCCTCAACCCGGAGGAGACCAACGAGATGGCCTTCTGGATTGAGGACATTCAGAAGGAGCTCGGCATCACCGTGTTGATGGTCGAGCACGACATGAATCTGGTGTCGCGCGTTTCCGACCGCGTGCTGGCGCTGAACGAAGGTCGCAGCATCGCGCAGGGCACGCCCGCCGAGGTGCAGTCGCACCCGGCGGTGATCGAAGCCTACCTCGGCGGGAGCGATTGAGCATGACCGACGTTCTCGAACTCGCGAACGTGGAATCGAGCTACGGCCCGGTGCAGGCGCTGCGCGGCGTCACCCTGTCGGTGCACGAAGGGAGGATCGTCACCGTGCTCGGTGCCAACGGCGCGGGCAAGAGCACCATCCTGAAGACCATCTCGGGCATCATCGATCCCGGCAAGGGGCAGGTGAAACTGCGTGGGGAGGAAATCCAGGGGCGCTCGCCCGACTGGATCGTGCGAGCCGGCATCGGCCACGTGCCCGAGGGCCGCGAGGTGTTTCCGCTGCTCTCGGTCGAGGACAACCTGCGCATGGGGGCCTATACGCGCAACGACGCCGACGGCGTGGCGAAAGACCTCGATGCGGTGTACGCCTATTTTCCGATCCTCAGGGAGCGCGCGAAGCAGGAAGCCGGGCAGCTCTCCGGCGGCCAGCAGCAGATGCTCGCCATCTCGCGCGCGCTGCTGTCACGCCCTGCGGTGATGCTGATGGACGAGCCGAGCCTGGGGCTGTCGCCAAAGCTCACCAAGGAGATCTTCGAGATCATCGTGCGCATCAACCGCGAGCGTGGCACCACCATCCTGCTGGTGGAGCAGAATGCGCACATGGCGCTCAAAATCGCCGAGACCGGATACGTCCTCGAAGTCGGCCGCATCGTGATGACCGATACCTGCGAGCGCCTGGCGCAGAAAGAGGACATCCGCGAGTTCTACCTCGGCATCAAGGCCGCGGGCGTGCGCGGCCAGCGGCGCTGGAAGAAGAAGAAGCAATGGAGGTGAAGATGGCTCCGGAAGACGGCATCGATACCGTGCCGAAGATGTTCTGGCACATGGTGGGCGCGCACGGTTCCCAGGTGATCCTGCGCCAGAAGGAATTCGGCATCTGGCAGAGCGTCACCTGGGAGCAGTTCGGCCGCGTTGCCCGCGAGATCGGCATGGGGCTCGCCGCACTGGGATTCGCGCCGGGCGAGTGCGGCTCGATTCTTTCCAACACCAAGCGTGAGTGGCTGTACGCCGACATGGGCTTGCTCGGCGCGGGGGGCGTTTCCAACGGCATCTATCCCACGGACGCGCCGGAGCAGGTCGAGTACCAGCTCGCCGATTCGCGTTCGACGTTCATCTTCGTAGAGGACGAAGAGCAGCTCGACAAAGTCCTGGAAGTGCGCGCGCGGTTGCCGCTGCTCAGGAAGATCGTCGTCTTCGACATGGAGGGCCTGCGCGAACTCAGGGACGGGCAGGTGATGAGTCTCGAAGCGCTGCGCAGTCTGGGCGCGGCGCACGATACGCAACAACCGGGCCTGTGGGAGCAGCGCGTTGCCGCGCGGGTCCCGGAAGAGCTCGCGGTGCTGATCTACACGTCGGGGACCACCGGCCGGCCGAAAGGGGCGATGCTTTCGCATGCCAACATCATGTTCGCCACGCGCCTGTACCGGGATACCTATCCGCAGGCCGAGGGCGACGAGCGCATGTGCTTCCTGCCACTGTGCCATGTGGCCGAGCGCGTGGTTGGCAGTTACACCGGGCTGCTCTCCAACACCTGTCTCAACTTCGTAGAGAACCCGGAAACGGTTCCGGAGAATGTGCGCGAGATTGCGCCGACGGTGTTCGGCGCCGTGCCGCGCATCTGGGAGAAGTTCTACTCCGGCGTCCTGATCCGGTTCAAGGAAGCGAGCCCGCTGCAGCAGCGCGCCTACGCCATCGCCATCGGCATCGGCTACAAGGTGGCGAAGCTGCGCGAGGAGCGCAAACCCGTGCCCGCCGGGCTCGCCCTCGAGTTCTGGCTGGCGCGCGTACTGGTGCTCAACAACGTGAGGAAGGTGATCGGCGTGCACCGCGCGCGGACGCTTTTCACCGGAGCGGCGCCGATTTCGCCCGATCTGGTGCGCTGGTACATGGCGCTCGGCCTCGAAATGGTCGAAGTATGGGGTCAGACGGAGTCGGGCGGTGTGTCGACGGGGAACGTCCCGGGTCGGGTAAAGCCGGGCTCGATCGGGCCGGCATTGCCGCGTACCGAGGTGAAGCTCTCGCCCGAAGGCGAGATCCTGGTGAAAAGCCCGGCAGTGTTCATGGGCTACCTCAACCAGCCCGAAAAGACCGCCGAGACTCTCAAGGACGGCTGGTTGCACACGGGCGACGTCGGCAAGGTGGACGAGGAGGGCTACTTCTACATCACCGACCGCATGAAGGACATCATCATTACCGCGGGCGGGAAGAACATCACGCCATCGGAGTACGAAAACCAGCTCAAGTTCTCTCCCTACATCACCGACGCGGTGGTGATCGGCGACCGGCGAGCGTTCCTGGTCGCGCTGGTGATGATCGACCATGAAAACGTCGAGAACTACGCGCAGGAGCACTCGGTCCCGTTTTCCAACTACGCCAGCCTGTGCCGCCGGCCGGAAATCCAGGAACTGATCCAATCGGAGCTCGACCGCGTCAACAAACAGTTCGCGCGCGTCGAGCAGGTGAAGAAGTTCCGCCTGATCGAGAACAAGCTCACCGCCGAGGACGAGGAACTCACCCCGACCATGAAGTTGAAGAGGAAGCTGGTGAACGAGAAGTACCGCGACATGATCGAGTCGATGTACGCGCGCGAGGCGGCCTGAGGAGTGATAGAGTGATGCAGCGGCACATAACCAGGAGGAGACTCGGCATGAAACAACTCATTGCGGCGCTGTTCGCGCTTGCGCTTGCGCCGGCGGCGATCGCGCAGCAGGCCCAGGGTGTCGGCAAGAGCGAAATCGTGATCGGCAGCATGCAGGACCTGTCGGGCCCGATCGTCGCGTTCTCCAAGCAGCTCAAGAACGGCATGGAAATGCGCGTCGAGGAGATCAATGCCTCGGGCGGCATCCACGGCCGCAAACTCAAGCTGATCATCGAGGACCACGGCTACGACCCGAAGAAGGCCGTGCTCGGCGCGCAGAAGCTGGTGCAGAAGGACAAGATCTTCGCCATGCTCGGCACCATCGGCACCCCGACCTCCCTGGCCTCGATGCCGATCCTGTTCGACAAGAACGTCCCGCACCTGTTTCCGCTGACCGCGGCGCGCGAGATGTACGAGCCGCTGCATCGTCTGAAATTTTCGTTCGCCGCGACCTACTTCGACCAGATGCGCGCGGGCGTGAAGCACCTCGTCAAGCTGAAGGGTTACAAGAAGGTGTGCACCATGTACCAGGACGACGACTTCGGCCTGGAAGTGATGCGCGGTGCGGAGGCCGGCCTGAAGGAAATCAACATGCTGCTCGCCGAGAAGACCACCTACAAGCGCGGGGCGACCGAGTTCTCCTCGCAGGTCGCGCGCATGAAGGACGCCGGATGCGACCTGGTGGTGCTCGGCACCATCATCCGCGAGACGCTCGGCGCGATCGGCACCGCGCGCAAGCTCGGCTGGAACGCGGAGTTCATCGGCTCGTCGGCGTCGTACACCGAGTTGATCCACAAGCTCGGCGGTCCGGCGATGAACGGGTTCTACTCGACCAACACGGTGAACATGCCGTACCTCGATGACGCGTCGAAGAACGTGCGCGACTGGGGGCAGCGCTACAAGGACAAGTTCAAGGAGGACCCCGCGGTGTTCTCGGCGTACGGCTACGGCGTGATCGACCTGTTCGCGCAGATCGCCCAGAAGACCGGACCGAAGCTGACCACCGACACGTTCGTCCATACGCTCGAGGGGTTTTCGTCGCCGCGCGACATGTTCGGCACCGACGCGATGAGCTTCAGCAAGACCAAGCACCTCGGTTCGAACCGGGCCCGCCTGTCGCAGATCGTCAACGGCAAGTGGACGGCGATCACCGACTACATCACCGAGTAAATCGCTAGGCAACAGGGGAACCCAGGTTCCCCCGTACCCCCTCCTGATATGTATTGACCTGTCAAGTAAGTTGATGCGCCATGCAGTGTGTGGGTAGCAGAACGGGACAGTATGCCGACGGTTGATCAGTCTGATATGCGCGGGTTGGTTACCGCATGACAACCGATTCGTCGGGGAGCTGCC
>JACPYS010000035.1 GCA_016195915.1 Betaproteobacteria bacterium
CGAGCGTCGTGGCCGACCAAGTACGGTGCCAGCTGCCGAGGAAGCTGCTCATCAAGCAGAATGCGCAAGATCGCTCACGGCTTCGTGAGCCGCTTCCAACGACGCGACCGCTTGCTCTCGGGAGACACTTGGAAACGAGTCAAGAAACTCGTCGAGACTGTGGTTTCGTTCGAGGTAGTCGATCAGATTGCGGAATGGAACGCGCGTCCCGACAAATACGGGCGTGCCGCCCAGAATATCCGGATCGCTGTGAACAACCGGCGCGGTGTTTGGCATGTCGGTCCCTCTATTGATCAATTCTAGCTCATCGCCCGCGTTGAGGCATGACGTTCCCGCTCAGGCGCGCGCTGAGCTTGGCGGTCAGAAACAAGATGGCCGCTCCAGCGCGTCGCCTGGAGTGGGTGGTTAGCGAGCAATTGCCACGGACCTTTGAGCCGCTGTCAGCAGCAGCACGAAGTTAGCGAGCACGGTTGCGATAGACCGCGCGCAAGGCATATGACAGTCTACCAGCAGCGGAATCCGCAAAGCCTCCCCTTTGCCTCTCCCATATAGCAGATACGGCGAAGTGGTCGAGAAACGCTCGCATGCGTGGTGCGGGTGCGTGCGGAAAGAGCACTGCAAATCGCGGAGAGCGGAGGAAGGATCGACGATAGTCGTGGAGTTGCCCGAATGCCTCGCGCACTCGTCTATCATCTGTGCTTGCCTTTGCCTCGATACGCGTCCACGTGGTCCGATTTAGCAGGTCGATCACACCGCCATGTTTGACTGACTCGCCCACTAGGAACTGCGGAGGGCTTGGGTCCTCAACCGCATCGACCGCGACACCGCATCGACCGGGACCGCGTCGACCGGGATCAATGCATAGACGTGCGCACGTCGCTCCGGCGCCGGCAAGCGCCATCTCGCCACCACGCCACTTGGATCAGGGTTCCACGCAGCGAGCAGCCTGAATTCAATCCGCCTTAATCTTCGCCGTGCGCACGACCTTGCTCCAGCGGTCCTGTTCCCTCTTGATGAACGCCGCATACTCCGCCGGCGTAGAACCGACGGGCTCCGCATCGTCGACCGCGAGGCGCTCGAGCATGAGCGGGCTCTTCGCCGCCTTCGCCGCTTCCGCCGCGAGGCGCTGGATGATCGCATCGGGCGTCTTCGCCGGCGCGTTCAATCCGTACCACTGCGAAGTCTCGAAACCCGGATAGCCCTGCTCGGCGACAGTCGCCACGTCGGGCAGCGAGTGCAGCCGCTTGGAAGCACCGACCGCAATCACGCGCAGTTTGCCGCTCTTCACATGCGGAATGAGCGGAGGCGTCCCAGCCGACGACGCCTGCGTGCGGCCGGCGATCAGGTCGGTAATGTTGGGGCCGGTCCCCTTGTAGGGCACGTGCTGCAGGTCGATGCCGGTCGTTTGCTTCAGGTATTCCATTGCAAGGTGGCCGGCCGAGCCGTTGCCCGCGCTGCCGTAGTAGAGCTGCCCGGGCTGCTTCTTCGCCAGCGCGACGAAGTCACGCAGGTTCTTCGCGGGCACGTCGACGTACACCACGAAGATGGCCGGCACGATCGCGAGCAGCGACACCGGCGCGAAGTCCTTGTCGACGTCGTAGGGCAGCTTGTCGTACATGTACGGATTCACGGCGAGCGAGCCGATGTGTCCGATGATCAGCGTGTAGCCGTCGGGTTCCGCATGCGCCACCTCCTGCATCGCGACATTGCCGCCGCCGCCGGGCTTGTTCTCGACGACGATCTGTTGCCCGAGCCCCTTCGTCATTTCGGCGGCGGCGAGCCGCGCGACGATCGAACTGCTGCCGCCCGGCGCGAACGGCACCACCAGGCGGATCGGCTTGGTGGGATACGTCTGAGCCAGCGCGCCGTGCACTGCGAGCAGCGCGAGGATGAGGAACATGAAACGCATCGCCGTTCTCCTAGAACTGGTAGCGGCGCAGCCCGCCGTCCACCGGGATCACGGTGCCGGTGATGTAGCGCGCGAGGGGCGAGGCGAGAAAGCACACCAGGTGAGCGATGTCTTCGGGTTTGCCGTACTCGCCCACCGGGATTTCGTGCTCCGACTGCCACTGGCGGAATTCCGGCGTGTAGTTGCGCAGGATCTGCTCCGACAGGATGCGCCCCGGCGGGATGCAGTTCACCGTGATGCCGTGCTTGCCGACCTCGCGCGACAGTCCTTTCGCCCAGGAATGCACGGCGGCCTTGGCGCAAAACGCGCCGTTGATTCCCTCGGGCTCCGATTTCCCGGTGATATTGATGATGCGGCCCAATTTGCGCTCGACCATCTGCCCGAGCAGCCGGTGCGCGATCTGGCGCTGGCGCGTGAAGTTGAGCGTGAGCGCCTCGTTCCATTGCGCTTCGTCCGCGTCGGCCTTGAACGGACGGCTTCCGCCGGCGTTGTTGATCAGGATGTCGACCGAGTCGAGGCCCTCGAGTGCGGCGGAGGCGATGCGCTCGGCGGCGTCTTCGTGCATCAGATCGCACTCGATCAGCACGGGCGCGTGCCCGCCGAGTGCGGTGACCTCGGCTGTGACTTCCTCGAGCAGCTTCCTGCGGCGCGCTGCAAGGGCAAGATGCACGCCCTCCGCGCCCAGCGCGAGCGCGATGCCGCGGCCGATGCCTGCCGAAGCTCCGGTGACGAGTGCCGTTCTGCCTCTGAGCTGCAGATCCATGATTGCCGTTTCCTGGAGTGATGTGGCTTGATGCTTGCGTTCGAGCCAGTGTGCGCAGGCAAGCGCGCGCGCGAGGCTCAGTGGGGATCGAGCCTGGGTGGGCGCCAGGAATAGGGAACCGTCCCCGGCCGGCGCAATACACGCAGCATGCGCAGTGCGGCCTCCTTGCCCTGGTAGTAGCCGGGAACGAGCGCCGTTTCGGAGAACCCCATCGCCCGGTAGAAGCGTTTTGCCGCCTGATTGCTTTCGCGCAATTCGAGATGGACGGTCGCAATTCCCGCGACCATTGCCGATTCGACCAGCCATTCGACCAGGCGCCGCGCGACCCCGCGCCGGCGGTATGTCGGACGCACCGCGAGCAGCGCGAGATGCGCACGCTCTTCGCCAAACTGCATCATCGCAAATCCGATGACGCGACGGCCCTCGCAGGCCACCAGCGCCACGGTGTCACGATCGGTAATCCCCCTCGCGACGCGCGGCGCATCGTAGCGCCAGCCCAGTCCGGACTCGATCAGGTCGCGCGACATCAGCGCGATTCCCTGGGCATCCCGGGTATCGGCAAGGCGGACGTGGACGGCATCGGTGCTCATGCCGGTGATTCTGCCATACGCGCGGTGCGGAATCCGGCGAAAGGATCGCGCCGGTGCGGCAGGAAAAAATTCCGGTAACTCGCGCGCGCGAGCGGCGCGTCGGTCACCCAACTACCGGCGCCGCGCAGCTCGCAGTGCGTACCGAACCACGGCACCGAGTAATCGGCGTACGGATCGGCGGAAAATCCCGCGTAAGGCAAAAACATGTCGGAGGTCCATTCCCAGCAGCGGCCGAGTTCGAACCGGGCCTCCCGGGCCGCACGCACCCACTGCGCCGCGCTCGGCAGGCTCCGGCCGCGCCATTTTGCGTACGCTCCGGCCTCGTTTCGCGAAATGTGGATCACCGGTTCATCGGCGGGCAGAGAGACCCAGCGCTCGAAGCGGCGCAGTTCCCAGGCGCCAGCGTTGCGGCGCCAATACACCGGTTGCGGCGCGCCCGCCTCGACGAACTCGGCAAATTCCGCGTTCGTCACGGGGCGGGCGTCGATCTCAAAGGACGCGATTTCCACCGGGTGCGCCCATTTCTCGTTGTCGAACACGAATCCCTCGCCCGGCGCGCTGCCGAGCGTGACGCGATCTCGCTCGATGCGCAGCACGCCGGCCCGGTTGAAGCGCGGCAGGCGCGGCACATGCGGCGGTTTCAAGCCCCTCGCCTGCCACATCATCCACCAGGCTTCAGTGTGCATCGTTTCATGGTGTAGCGACAGCTCAGCGTAATAGGGAAACGCAGCCTCGAAACTGCCGCTCGCCGCCTTCTCGGTCACGGCATCGAGCACGCCGGCGGCGTAAGCAAGGGTTTCAGCGCGAGAGAGCAGCGGTGCCTTCCATCGCGCCGCATGCGGAATGCGCGAGGAGTTGTAGAGCCAGTCCGCCCAGGGCTGGCGCCCCGGTGCGAGGGATTCGAGCAGCGGCGAATCAGCCGGGTCGCGCCCCGGTTTGAGGCGCAAACACCAGTGCTCCTGGAACCAGGCGATGTGGCCGAGCTCCCAAAGCGGCGGATTCAGGTTTTCGGCGCAGGGTCCGATCCATGCGTCCTCGGGCAGCATCCCGGCGAGGGCCAGCAGTTCATGGCGCGCGGCGCGCAGGCGTGTCGCGAGTTCCTCCGGGGAAAGTGCGCTTGCGTGCGTTGCCATGCCGTCCAGTTTACTTGGCCGGTTTGCCCCACAGCTCCTCGAGCCGCGCGGCACGCCCGCAGCTGGTCGAATAGAACTTGTAGCGCACCGGATTCTTCTTGTAATAGTCCTGGTGATACTCCTCGGCCGGCCAGAAATCGCCTGCGGCTTGCACCGGCGTGACGATCGGGGCTTTGAACGGCTTGGTTTTCTCCAGTTTCGCTTTGGATTCCTCGGCGATGCGTTTCTGCTCCGGTGAGTGGTAGAACACTGCGCTGCGGTATTGGGTACCTGTGTCGCAGAACTGCCGGTCCTTGACCGTCGGATCGATGTTGCGCCAGTACACTTCCATGAGTTTCTAGTAGCTGACCTTCTTCGGGTCGTAGACCACCTGCAGCACTTCGGCGTGCCCGGTGATGCCGGCCGAAACTTCCTCGTAGGTCGGGTTCTTCTTCTGGCAGCCCATGTAACCCGAGGTGGTCGAGGCCACGCCGGGCAGTGCGTCAAAGGGCGGTTCCATGCACCAGAAGCAGCCGCCCGCAAACGTGGCTTTTTCCAATCCGGCGGCGGCAGGCTTGTCTTGGGCGAGGGCGCCGGCGGCGACGCAGGCGAGGGCCGCGATGGCGAGGGTGCGCGCGAGTTGCATGGTGTTCTCCGATGTTGGGTGCGATTTGGTCGCGCGAAGCTGCGGATTCTTTACGCCCGTCGATTCCGGCTCCGCTCAGGCCCCGCCGCGAAAGCAGGAATAGCCCCACGGCGTGCACTTGAACGGCAGGTGGTAGTGCTGCCCCGGATCGGCGATGCCGAAGCGGTAGGTCACGACGTCCAGGAACGGTGTGTGGGGAAGCGCCGCGCCCTTGCCGCGGTAATACTCGCCGACGTGGAACACGGCCTCGTAGTAGCCGGGCGCGGAGCGCTCGCCGAGCGCGGCGTCCTCGAGCAGTCCCTTGGCGGATATCGCGCCCCCCGCAATCAGCCGCCGCGACGCATCGGCGGCGAACAGTTCGACGCGCATGCCCGCGGCGACCAGGCCGCGCGTCACGTCGACGACGTGGATCGAGATTCCGCCCGCCACGTCAGTTGAGCTTCGCGCCCGAGGCCTTCACGGCGGGCGTCCACTCGTCCACCTGGTTCTGCACGAACGCGGTGAACTCCGCTGGCGACATCTTGCGCCCGGCGATGCCGAGATCCTCGAGGCGCTTGCCCACCACCGCGTCGGCGAGCACCTCGGCCATCGCGGCGTGCAGCCGCGTCACCACCGCCGGCGGCAGCCCCGCCGGGCCGGAGACGCCGAGGAAGTTCTCCGCGACCAGCTTTTTCTGCCCGAGTTCGAGCACGCTCGGTACCTCCGCCGCCATGGCGGCACGCGCGGGGGAGGTGACCGCGAGCGCACGCAGTTTGCCGTCCTTCATGAAGGGGACGTTCTGCGGCAGCGTGTCGATTGCCAGCTTGATGTTGCCGCCGAGCAGGTCGTTGTGCATCGGCGAGCTGCCCTTGTAGCCGACGTGCTCCATCTTCAGGCCGTGCTCGTTCTTGAAGGTCTCGCCGACGATGTGGCCGATCGAGCCGATGCCGCCGGATCCGTAGTTGACCGGATTGGCCTGCGCCTTGATCCACGCTATCAGCTCCGCCATGTTCTTCGCGGGCACCGAAGGGTGCACCACGAACACGTTTGCGACCGAGCCGATGTAGGACACGTGCGAGAAATTCTTCACCGGGTCGTAGCTGGGCGTGGTGAGCATGAACGGCGAGATGCTGATCGGCGCGCTGTTCGAGAGCAGCAGCGTATAGCCGTCGGGTGCCGCCTTCGCGGTGATCGCGGCGCCGATGGTGCCGCCGGCGCCGGGGCGGTTGTCGACGATCACCGGCTGGCCGAGCTTCGCTTGCAGCGGTCCCGCGATCAGGCGGGCGACGATGTCGCTCGAGCCACCGGGCGCGAAGGTGACGACCACCGTCAGCGGTTTGGTCGGCCAGGCCTGGGCCATGGCCGCGCTGGCGCCGAGCGCCAGAACGAGGCCGAGAAACTTCGAACGGGTGCGCGCGTAGGTCATTGGATTGTTTCCTCCTGGGGGTGGTTCAACTGCCGCGATAGGTCGAATAGCTCCACGGCGTGAACAGCAGCGGGACGTGAAAGTGGGATTTCGGATCGTCGATGCCGAAGCGGATCGGGATTTTATCGAGAAACGGCGGTTCGGCGAGTTTCACGCCGCGCCCGCGGAAATACGCCGCGACATGGAAGACGAGCCGGTACTGCCCGGCGGCAAACGCCTCGCCCGCGAGCAGCGGCTCGTCGGTGCGGCCGTCGGCATTGGTGGTCACGGTCTTGAGCATGCGCCAGCGTTCGCCTTCGAGGATGGATAACTCGACGCTCACGCCGGCCGCGGGATTGCCGTCGGCGGTATCGAGTACATGGGTGGTGAGCCTTGCCATGGTCAGCCCTCTTCCAGGAGCCCGTCCAGCCGCCCGCGGGTGATGTGAGCAATCTGCTCGAGCGCGTCGCGCAACTCGGTTTCCTTGTCGTTCGCCAGGCGCCGCTCCATCTCCGTCATCACGCTCGCGCGCCCGGCGTGCAGGCGCAGCGCGACAATGCAGGGAATGCCGAACTTCTCACGATAACCGCGGTTGAGCTGCTCGATTCTCTCAAATTCGCCGCGCGTCAGAGCGGTGAATCCAAGCCGTTCCTGCTCGCCCGTCGAATCCGCGGTCAAGCTGCCGGCATTCGCCTCGCGTCCCGCGAGTTCCGGATGCGCGCGGATCAGCGCGAGCTGTTCGGGCCTGCTTGCTTTCTGAACCAGCTGCATCATCCGATCATGAAGACTTTGAACCGAGGTAAACGGCCTGTCGTTCCACGCGCGCTCGGCTACCCACGGCGAATGCTCGAACACCCCGCCCAGAAACTCGAGATACGAAGCCCGGTCCAGTGCGTTCAATTCGGCAAGCGTCATCGCACGGTCTCCGTCCAGCCATGCTCCCCGTCACCGGCCTGTACAGCCGCGACGCTCGACTTATCCCGCCTCGGCGCGGCTGCCGGCCTGCTTCGCTTCCCGTTCGGCCTGCTCGGCTGAGTTGTAGCCGTTGAAGTAAAGGTTCAGCAGCACCGAGACGATCGCGGCCAGCAGGATCCCGCTGTGCAGCAGGGGCGAGAGCGCCTTCGGCATGTGCTGGAAGAAATTCGGCGCCATCAGCGTGATCATGCCGAAGCCGAGGCTGATCGCCACGATAAACAGGTTGTGGCGGTTCGTCTTGTAGTCGACGTCGGCGAGGATGCGAATCCCGGTGGCTGCCACCATGCCAAACATCACGATGCCGGCGCCGCCGAGCACGAACTGCGGGATCGCCTCGACGATCGCCCCGAGGGCTGGAATGAGTCCCATGACGACCAGAATCACGCCGCCGGCCACGCACACCCAGCGGCTGCGCACGCCGGTGACGCCGACCAGCCCGACATTTTGCGAGAACGAGGTATAGGGGAAGGTGTTGAAGATGCCGCCGATCAGGGTGCCCAGGCCGTCCGTTCGCAATCCTCGCGTCAACGCGTCCTGCGTCATCTTCTTCCCGGTAATGTCGCTGAGCGCGAGAAACATCCCCGTGGATTCGATCATCACCACGATCATCACCAGCGTCATCGTGAGGATCGCCCAGAAGTCGAACGTGGGCGCGCCGAACTGAAAGGGATAGACCAGGCCAAACAGTTTCGCTTGCGCGACCTTGGCGAAGCTCATCTTGCCCAGCGCCCACGCGACGGCGCTGCCCGCGATGATCCCCAGCAGCACCGCGATGTTCGACCAGAAGCCCTTGCCGTACTTGGCGATCAGCAGGATCGCCACCAGCACGAAAAGCGCGATGCCGAGATTGTCCGGCGTGGCGTACGCAGGGTTGGGGATCAACTTCGGCGGTACCGCGCCGGCGGCCGCCGGGTCGGCGATCATGGTTGGAATGGCCGCGCCGCCGACTGCCCAGCCGATCGCGACCCGCATCAGCGTGATGCCGATGACGGCGATGATCGTGCCCGTCACCACCGGCGGAAAGAGCGGCAGCATGCGGCTCACGAAGGGCGCGATGATCACCGAAACAATGCCCGCGCCGATCACCGCGCCGAAGATGCCGGTAATTCCGAGAGACGGGTCGGCGGCCATCGCCAGCATGGGCCCGACCGCAGCAAAGGTCACGCCCATCATGACCGGAAGCTGGATGCCGAACCAGCGCGTCACGCCGAGCGACTGGATCAGCGTGACGATGCCGCAGCAGAACAGGTCCGCGCTGATCAGCAGCACCACCTGCTCGGGCGGCAGCTTCAGCGCCCGGCCCACGATGAGCGGCACCGCGATCGCGCCGGCGTACATCACGAGCACGTGTTGCAGGCCGAGCGGGACCAGCCTGCCGACGGGGAGAACCTCGTCAACCGGGTGCACGCCCGTGCCGGGCCCCTCAATAGCCGTTATGGTCGAATCGATGTTTGCCATGACTTGCTCCTCTCCTGTTTCGAAAAGCTCCCGTCTGCCTGCGCGCCGGCGCAGTTTGCACCCGCCTCCAGCCCATGGCAATGCCGACGCGGTCGAAAACACACCCGGGTTGCACGACGCGGGCCGCTCCGCTAACCTCCCCGGGTCACGCCGCGCCGAAGACTCAAGCAGGCCCATGCCGATCGAGTTCGTACTCAACGGGACGACGCACCGCATCGAGCCTCGTCCCGGGGAGTCGTTCCTCGAGACGCTGCGCGAGCGCTGCGGGATCACTTCGCTTAAGGACGGCTGCAGCCCGCAGGGCCAGTGCGGCTGCTGTGTGGCGCTGGTGGACGGCGTGCCGAAGACGACCTGCGCGATGCCCGCCCGCGTGGCACACGGCAAGCGTATCGTCACTCTCGACGGTTTGCCGCCCGACGAACGCAGACAGATTGCCGATTGCTTCGTCGCGGCAGCTGCACTCCAGTGCGGGTTCTGCATCCCCGGCATCGCACTGCGCGCCAAGGCGATCACCGACCGCGATCCCGCGCCGGCGCGCGAGGCAATCGCCCGCGCGCTGGACCTGCACCTGTGCCGCTGCACCGGCTACGTGAAAATCATCGATGCGATCGAGCTGCTCGCTGCGGCCAAGCACGGCGCGCCCATTCCGGCGGCGTGCACCGACGGACGTGTCGGCCAATCCCTCGCGCGCATCGGCGCGGCGCAGACCGTGCTCGGCGATCGGCCGTTCGTCGACGATCTCGCCGCGCCGGGGATGCTGCACGGCGCTCTCACTTTGTCCGCGCATCCCCGTGCCCGCGTGTTGCGGATCGACACGGCGCGTGCCCGCGCCCTGCCCGGCGTGCGCGCGGTTGCGACCGCCGCCGACGTTCCCGGCGAGCGCTGGAATGGCCTGCTCATCAACGATTGGCCGGGCTTCGTGGCCGAAGGCGAGGAGGCGCGTTGCGTCGGCGACGTGCTCGCCGCCGTCGCGGCGCTCGACCGCCACAGCGCGCGCGAAGCGGCGAAACTGGTCGAGGTGACCTACGAGGTGCTGCCGCCGGTGCTCGATCCGCGCCGCTCGCTCGAAGCCGGCGCACCGCGCGTCAACCCGCGGCACGAAAACCTGCTGGAGCGTGCCGTCGTCCGGCGCGGCGAGGTTGAGGCTGCGCTCGCCGCGAGCGAGCACGTGGTGAGCGGCACCTGGTCCACGCAGCGCATCGAGCACCTGTTCCTGGAACCCGAGAGCGCGCTCGCCGAGCCCCTTCCCGGCGGCAATTTGCGCCTGCGCTCACAGGGCCAGGGCATCTTCGACGACCGCCGGCAGGTGGCGCGCTTCCTCGGCGTGAGCGAGGATCGGATTTTCGTCGAGCTGGTGCCCAACGGCGGTGCGTTCGGCGGCAGGGAGGATATGTCGGTCCAGGCCCAGACCGCGCTGCTCGCACATCTCACCGGCGCCCCGGTAAAGCTGACGCTGAGCCGCGAGGAGTCGATCCGCATCCACCCGAAGCGCCACCCGATCTCAATGGACTACACGGTCGGGTGCGGCGCCGACGGGCAGCTCACCGCGGTCAAGGCGCGCATGATCGGTGACTCAGGCGCCTATGCATCGGTCGGCGGCAAGGTGCTGGAGCGCGCGGCGGGCCACGCCTGTGGCCCGTATCACGTGCCCTATGTGGACATCGAGTCGTTTGCCGTCTACACCAACAACCCGCCCTGCGGCGCGATGCGCGGTTTCGGCGCCAACCAGGCGCACTTCGCGATGGAAGCCTGCCTGGACCTTCTCGCGAAGAAGGCAGGGCTCGACCGCTGGGAGATTCGCTGGCGCAATGCGCTGCGCGTAGGCGACACCTTCACCACCGGCCAGGTGATGGAGAAGTCGGTCGGCATCGGGAAGACGCTCGAAGCGGTGAAACCGCACTACGACGCGGCCCTTCGCGCCGGCCGCGCGGTGGGCATCGCCTGCGGGATCAAGAACAGCGGCATCGGCAACGGCGTCGAGGAATGGGGCAAGGCGCGGCTCGTCGTGGAACCGGACGGCAGCGTCTCGCTCTACAACGGCTACACCGAGATGGGCCAGGGGCTGCTGACGGTGCTGGTGCAGTTCGCTGTGGAGGCGAGCGGGCTGCCAGCCTCCCGTTTCGTGCCAAAGGTGGACTCCACATTCGATCTGCAATGCGGACAGACGACCGGGTCGCGGGCGACGCTCCTTGGTGGCCGCGCGGTGCTGGCGGCCGCAGCGAAACTCAGAGCCGACCTCGACGCAGGGCACTCGCTTGCGGCGCTGGCCGGCCGCGTCTACGCCGGCGACGTCGTCATCCGCGACACCACCGCGCTCGGCGCGCCCGTCGCGAAGATCAAGACGCACACGAGCTTCGGCTATGCGACGCAGGTCGTCATGCTCGACGCGAACGGACGCGTCGAACGGGTTGTCGCCGCGCACGATGCCGGCCGCGTCGTGAACCCTGCGCAATGCGCGGGCCAGATCGAGGGCGCGGTTCACATGGGCCTCGGCTACGCCCTCACCGAGGAACTGCGCTGCGAAAATGGCATGCCTGTGACCTTCAAGCTGAAGGAACTGGGCGTGCTGCGCGCGCGCGACATGCCCGTGGTCGAGGTGATCCTCGTCGAAGAGCCGGAACCCGAGGGTCCGATGGGCGCCAAGGGTGTCGGCGAGATCGGCCTGGTGCCGACCGCCGCGGCGGTGGCCTCCGCGCTGGAGGCGTTCGACGGCATCCGCCGCACCACGCTGCCGATGAAGGACTCGTCCGCCGCGCGCGCGATGAGCGTGGGCGGCCCGCTGGTGGCACAGTGAGCGGCGCGGGTTTCGTCAACGCGCATACGCACCTGTACTCCGGGCTGGCGCCGTTCGGCATGCCGGCTCCATCCGAGACGCCTGCGGAGTTCGTGCAGATCCTCGAGCGCGTGTGGTGGAAGCTCGACCGCGCGCTCGACGCCGCTTCGCTGCGGATCTCCGCGCAGTGGTCCGTTGCCGAGGCGCTGCGACTGGGCACGGTCGGGCTCATCGACCACCACGAATCGCCGAACCTGATCGAAGGCTCGCTCGATGTCCTCGCCGATGTCTGCGAGGCGGCGGGGATGCCCGCCGTGCTCTGCTATGGCGCCACCGAACGCAACGGCGGGCGGGACGAGGGGCGGCGCGGCCTGGCCGAGTGCCGCCGCTTCATCGAGAGCAATACGCGTTCCCTGGTGCGCGGCGTGGTAGGACTGCACGCGTCGTTCACCGTGTCGGACGAGACGGTGCGCGAGGCAGCTGCGCTCTGCCGCGAACTGGACACGGTCGTGCACGTGCACGTGGCCGAGGACCGCGCCGACGTCGCCGACGCGGTGCGCCGCGGCTGGGCTGGACCTCTTGAGCGGCTTGATCGCCTCGGCGCGCTCCCGCCCGGCTCCATCCTCGCCCACGGCGTTCACCTCAATGCGTCGCAGGTGCGGCGGGCCGCGCAGCTTGGCTGCTGGCTGGTGCAGAATCCACGTTCCAACCGCGGCAACCGGGTCGGTTATCCGGCGGCGCTCGGTGCGAGCACACGCGTCGCGCTGGGCACCGATGGCTATCCCTCGGACCTCGAGGCCGAACTCGCCGTGTTGCTGGAAGAGGTGCCGCGCCACGGCGATGATGCGCAAGCCGCGGGACGGCGGCCGCAAGCGGGGCACGCCCTGCTCGCCGAGCGTTTCGGCGGGACCGTGCCTTCGATTCGCGTGCCGCAGGATATCAACCTCAATGCGATCCGCGCCGAGGCCGCCGCCGCGGCCCCGCGGCTCTGGTCGCGAATGGCGGAGCTATGACCGACGCAGCAACGATTACCGACCGTGCCGCCTATGACCGCGCGGTCGAACACTTCCGCCGGCAGCGCATCGCGCTGCCCACCTTCGCCCAGCTCGCGTCGCCGGCGGGCCTCGACGCGCAGCGACGCGCTCGGCTCTCGGGCGTGGACCCCGACGCTGCCGACGCGCTAAACCTGTTTCGCGTGCACTGGTACAACGACAGCGCGCGCACCGGTCTCGCCGAAGTGCCGGCGCACGTGGTGTTGCCCGAAGCGCTGACCGGAGTCAGCGCGCCGATCGTCGTTGCGCTCGGCGACCGCTTCCCGATGATCCATGCGCACAAGGTGCTGCCGGCCTATGCCTGCCTCGTGTCGCGCCTGGTCGCCGGCCGCTTCGACCCGACGCGCCAGCGCGCGCTGTGGCCATCGACCGGGAACTACTGCCGCGGCGGGATCGCGATTTCGCGCATCGTCGGCTGCCGCGGCGTCGCGATTCTGCCCGCCGGGATGAGCGACGAGCGGTTCCAGTGGCTGGAGCGCTGGGTGGCCGACCCGGGCGACATCGTCCGCACGCCGGGCACCGAGAGCAACGTGCGCGAGATCTACGACGCCTGCGAGGCGCTCGCGCGGGACTCC
This sequence comes from Betaproteobacteria bacterium, assembly GCA_016195915.1. Lineage (GTDB taxonomy): Bacteria > Pseudomonadota > Gammaproteobacteria > Burkholderiales > SG8-39 > JADGRQ01. Next base: position 13,238 of record JACPYS010000035.1, read on the forward strand.
GGCAACGTCGTGCTCAACCAGTTCAGCGAGTTCGCCAACTATCTCGCCCACTACGCGGTCAGCGGGCGCGCCTTCGCCCACGTGTTCGAGTCGGTGCAGGCGCGGGACCCTTCGCTGCGGCTGGGAGCATTTGTCGCCGCTACCGGCTCCGCCGGCACCCTCGCCGCGGGGGACTGGCTGAAGGAGCGCCATGGCGCCAAGATCGTTGCCGTCGAGGCGCTCGAATGCCCGACCATGCTCTATAACGGCTTCGGCGAGCACAACATCCAGGGCATCGGCGACAAGCACATCCCTTACATCCAGAACGTCACCAACACCGACGCCGCCGTCGCGGTATCCGATCGGGCGACGGACCAGCTGTTCGTGCTGTTCAATGACCCCGAAGGGCACGCCTTGCTGCGCGCTCGCGGCGTGAGCGAGGACGTGCTCGCGGCGCTGCCTCATTTCGGCCTGTCGAGCATCTGCAACGTCGTCGCGGCGATCAAGACGGCGAAGGCGCTGGCCTTGGGCGCGCGCGACGCGATCCTCACCGTCGCGACCGATGGCGCCGCGATGTACACATCGGAGAAGCCGAAGGCGGTGCTCAAGCACTTCGGCGGCTGGTTCGACGGCAAGAGTGCCGCCGCGGCATTCGACCGGCACCTCGCTCGCGCGTCCACCGAGCACGTGCTGTTGATGGGGCCGGCCGAGCGCAACCGGATCTTCAACCTCGGTTACTTTACCTGGGTCGAACAGCGCGGCGTCACGCTGGCGGATTTCGACGCGCGGCGCGACCAGGCCTTCTGGCGCGCTCTGCACGATCTTCTTCCCGCGTGGGACGAGATGATCGCGGTGTTCAACCGTCACACCGGCGCGGCGTGAGAGGTTCGCGGCTCGTCTGCTCGGGCTGCGGCTGGGAACCGCCCGCGGGCGCGGCCTATCCGTTCCGCTGCGCGCGCAGCGGCAGCGACGACCGCGACCATGTCCTCGTGCACCGGCTCGGCGCCGACGCGGTGCTGGATCGCGGTGACGATGACAATCCGTTCGTGCGCTATCGCGAGTGCCTGTACGCCTGGCACGCGGCGCGCGCGCGCGGCATGAGCGACGCGGCGTTCGTCGATCTCGTGACAAGGATCAACGAACGCATCGCCGCGGTTGACGGCCACGGGTTTCGGGTCACGCCGTTTGGGCGTATCGAAGCGCTCAGTGATTACCTCGGACTCAATGTGTGGGTGAAGGACGAGACCGGGAACGTCGCCGGCTCGCACAAGGCGCGCCACCTGATGGGGATCCTGCTGTACCTCGCAGTGACGGAGCGCGGGGACGGCCCGCCCCTCGCCATTGCAAGCTGCGGCAACGCGGCACTCGCGGCGGCGGTGCTCGCGCGCGCCGCGTCGCGCGCGCTGCAGGTGTTCGTCCCGCCAAGTGCCGAACCGGCGGTGCTCGAGCGCTTGCACGCGCTCGGCGCAACAGTGGTGTCCTGCCCGCGGGTGCCGGGCGAGCGCGGTGATCCCTGCGTTCATCGCTTTCACGAGGCGCTGCGCGCCGGCGCACTTGCGTTCTGCTGCCAAGGGAACGAGAACGGGCTCGCGATCGACGGTGGCGAGACGCTGGTGTACGAGATGCTCGGCACTGGCGCCCCGCCGCTCGATGACCTCGTCGTGCAGGTGGGCGGCGGCGCACTCGCGAGCACCTGCATGCAGGCGTACGCCCGTGCGGTCGCGGCAGGGCTGACAGCAAGCGTGCCCAGGGTACATACAGTTCAGACGCGCGGAGCATCGCCGTTGCAACGCGCGTGGACGCTAGTGCAGGAGCGACGGGCCAGCACCGGAGCCAGCGCCGAGGACGCACTGCGCTACGCTGCAGCGCACCGGTCGTCGTTCATGTGGCCGTGGGAACAAGTACCGCACAGTATCGCCGAGGGCATCCTCGACGATGAGACCTACGACTGGGTCGTCGTGCTGCAGGGTATGACTGCGACCAAGGGTACGACGGTGGTCGCCAATGAGGAGACGCTGAAAGAGGCGAATCGGCTTGCACGCGAGACGACCGGGATCGCGGTCAGCCACACGGGGTCGGCGGGGCTTGCGGGTCTGCTGCAACTGCACCGCGATGGCGTTATCGCGACCGGCGCGCGGGTCGGGGTGTTGTTTACGGGCGTGCAGCGGTAGACCCTGTGCTACTCCGAGGTGGCGAGACCGGTCGCTGTCTTGTAACGCGTAACCCATGCGTTACACTCCAACGCGTGATCCGCGGCTTCAGGCGCAAGGAATTGGCTCGGTTTTTTTCGTTGGAACGGATGCAGACGAAGTTGATTACGAGGACTACCACTGAGGCCGAATCATGAGAATGCACAATCCGCCCCATCCCGGGAAGATCATCAAGGCTCTTTGTCTCGATCCACTCGGCCTCACTGTGACCGACGCGGCAAAGGGACTCGGCGTTAGCCGGAAAACGCTGTCCGGAATTCTGAATGGCCGGGCCGGCATCAGCCCGGAGATGGCCGTTCGCCTTTCGATTGCCTTTGATACCTCCGCAGAAAGTTGGATCAATCAACAGACTCAATACGACTTGTGGCATGCGGAGCAAGGTCGTAAGCAGCTTCGCGTACTGAGACTCGCTGCCTGACTTGACGTCCAATCCTGCATTCGAACGGACGCTCTGGGGGCTTCTACTACGGCGCCGCGAGAGCGTGTTCGCGACCGGGGCGCGTGTCGGGGTGCTGTTTACGGGCGTGCAGCGGTAGGCAGCGTCGCAGGGGTGCTTGCGATGCCGGGTGCGCGAGAATTGCTGGCGCGACTGCGAAAATTCCGTGGGTGACGTCCCGCTGACTTCAAGTTCGGCCGTCTCGAAGCCCATGCTGAAGGGCGCCAAGCCTGGTGATCTGCCGATCGAGCAGCCGACCACGTTTGAGTTGGTAATCAACCTCAAGACCGCCAGGATGCTCGGCCTCAAGACCGAGACGCGGGTGAAGTATTATTATTCGTAGATAACTGGCGCACCCAAACGCCGAGGAGAACAACGCCGCATGAGCATCGGTGCTCTTGGCGATTTGCAGATCGACGACGACCTTCGTCCGGTGAATGAGGCGCTTCCGCAGCGGGTGCGAATCGCACCCGGCAGCCGCCTCAACCGGAAGCGACCGGAGCAGTAATGGAGCTAACGAAGTGGCTGACGCCTCTGGCGTAACGAGTCACGGGGTGTCCGACCTTTGCCCCATGCCTCCTGCCCGCGCGTTGCGGCGCGCTGCATCTCGTGGTGGCGCTCGCGTTTCTGCTATCCCTCGCCGGGACTGCGCCCAGCCATGCTCGCGGCAATTCCCCGATCTTCATTCTGCATTCCTATAGCCAGGAATATCCGTGGACCAAGCGCCAGCACGAGGGATTTTTGCGTAAGCTCGGAGCCGCGGTTCCTGACACGATTGCGGCCAGCGTCGAGTATCTCGATACCAAACGGGTGCCCTACAGCGCCGCCTACGCAGATTTGATCGCGGGTCATCTCGCGCAGAAGTACGCTGGATTCGAGCCCAAACTCATCTATGTCACAGACGACAATGCGCTGTTGTTTGCGCTGACCCATCTGATACGGATTTTTCCGAAGGCACCGGTTTTCTTCTCCGGCATCAATGACTATGACGTAAAGCAACGGATAGACCCGCATCACGTTACCGGTGTATTCGAGAACAAGGAGATCGCGCCGAATCTGGAACTGATGCGGCACCTCGCCCCCGGTGTGCGCGACATCCTGGTAGTGGGAGATGAGTCGGAGACGTATCAGGCCATACGCCGCGAGATCGTTGCCGAACTCGCGCGCCAGCCGGATATCCAGGCGCGGTTCGTAAGCAGCGGCCGGATCGAGCGGCTGGTGGCGGCGCTTCAAGGACGCAGGGAGCAGTTCGTTTTCCTGACAACCTTGGGCGCGATGAGAGACGCCGCGGGGAACACCCTCACCCTACCGGAGACCATCGCGGCGATCGTGCAGGCTGGCCGGTTCATCGTCGTCAGCATGGAAGACGTCTATCTCTATCCCGGCGTGCTTGGCGGTTACGTGACCAGCGGATACAAGCAGGGCGCCGCCGCCGCCGAACTGAGCGCGCGCTATTTAGCGGGGAGCGCAATGGCTGACATCAATCCGGTCGAGGCGAGCCCGAACGAGTACATCATCGATGGCTCCGAACTCGAGGTGCTCGGATTGACGCTGCCGCCTGGAATTGCCGGGCACGCGACGATCCTCAACCGGTTACCGACGTTCTACGAGCGCAACTTTAGGCTCATCGTGCAGTCGCTCTATGTGTTTGCGCTGCTGTTCGTCGCGTCGCTCGTCGCCTTCATCTACACATTGATGCGCAAGAACTGGCAGATCGCCCGCACCTCGGAGGATCTCGCGGCGCAGACCGAACGTTTGCGCACTGTCATCGAAGGCTTGCCGGTGGTTCTTTGGGCGATCGACCGCCAAGGCGTATTCACGTTTTCGCGCGGGGCCGGCCTCAAGGCGCTGGGGTTGATGCCGGATGAAGTGGTAGGCGACTCACCATTCGAAATCTACCGGGACATCCCGACAATCGTTGCGAACGTGCGCCGCGCGCTCGCAGGTGAGAGCCATGTTTCGACCGACTGGGTCGGCGACCTCGCCTTTGAAACGTACTACGCGCCGCTGCGCGACGCAACGGGCGCCGTTATCGGCGCAACCGGTGTTTCCGCGGACGTCTCCGAGCGCAAGCGGTCGGAGGAAGCACTGCGCGAGGCGCAGAGCCTGCTGCAGCTTATCGTGGACTCCTCACCGAGCATGATCTTCGTCAAGGACGCCCAAGGCAGAGCGGTGTTCGTCAACCGTTACCTTGCTGAGTACTACGGCGCGAGCCCCGGGCATCTCCTGTCCAAATTGACCGAGGAGGTTCACGGCGAAACGGAAGAAAGCGCGAAATTCGCATTCGACGACATGGAGGTCATTCGAACGCGTAAAGCCATCGTCAAAGAAGAACTGAATACCGCGCCCTCCGGTGAGCGGCACTGGTTTCACACAATCAAGATTCCTCTGGTTCGCGCGAATGGAAACGTCGAGGTGTTGGGGATCGCGACCGACATCACCGAGCGCAAGCAGGCGGAGGCCAGCAATGCACGGCTCGCGGCGATCGTCGAGACGTCGAACGACGCCATCATCGGCCGCGACCTCGAGCGCAGGATCGTTTCGTGGAATGCCGCGGCCGCGAGGCTGTTCGGCTACACCGCGGCCGAGGCCGTCGGGCAAAACGTTTCGATCATCATTCCGCCAGATCGGGAGGAAGAGGCCGCACACAACCGCGAACTGTTGCAGCAAGGTCGCGCTTTAAGCGATCTGGAAACGGTACGGCTTGCCAAGGGCGGACGGCGCATCGACGTGTCCCTCAGTCAATCTCCGATCAAGACTGCGAGCGGTGCCGTGGTGGGCATTGCGCTCATTTTCCGTGACATCTCGGAACGCAAGCAAGCCGAAGCCGCACGCGCTACGCTCGAAGCGCAGCTGCGCGAGTCGCAGAAGATGGAAGCGCTTGGCACGCTCGCCGGTGGCGTGGCGCACGACTTCAACAATGCCCTGGCGGCGATCATCGGCAACACGGAACTGGCGCGTCAGGACGTGGGGCCGGGTCACGCGGCGCTGGAGAGCCTTGATGAGATCCGCAAGGCGAGCCGCCGAGCGAAAGAGCTGGTGCAGCAGATCCTCGCATTCAGCCGTCGCCAGGTTCTGGAGCGCAAGGTGGTACCGTTGGCTCCCGTGGTGCAGGAAGCTGCGACTTTGCTGCGTGCCACGATCCCCGCCGCGGTAAGTTTGAATTTCGCGTGTGCGCCGAACGCACCGCCAGTACTCGCCGACGCGATGCAAATCGTGCAGGTGCTAATCAATCTGTGCAGCAACGCTTGGCACTCGATCGAGGGCCAGGAGCGAGCGGGGGTCATCGAGGTGCGGCTGGAAGCGGAATCCCGCAACGGTCTTCACTACGCCGCCTTGACAGTGCGCGACAACGGCCGGGGCATGGACGAAGCGACGCGCTCGCGCATCTTCGAGCCGTTCTTCACCACCAAGCCGGTGGACAAAGGCACTGGCCTTGGCCTGTCAGTGGTGCATGGCATCCTGCAGGCCCATGAGGCGAGCATCGAAGTGAGCAGCACGCCAGGCGAAGGCACAATCTTCGTCATCCGCTTCCCGGCGGCGCGCCTCCCAGCCGCGCCCGTCGCGGAACAGGATGAAGCAGTCGGCGACAACGACACCGGGGGGACGCCGGTATCGCAGGCGAAAGGCAAGCACGTACTGTACGTGGACGACGATGAATCCATCGTGCACCTGACTACGCGGTTACTGCAGCGCCAAGGATACCGCGTGAGCGGCTACACCGACCCGCGCGAGGCGCTCGCGGCTGCGCGAGCCGACCCAGGGCAATTCGATCTGGCGGTGACAGACTACAACATGCCGGGCATGTCGGGGCTGGACGTGGTGCAAGCGCTGAAGGAAATCCGGTCCGATCTGCCGGTGGTGCTGGCTTCGGGCTACGTCACCGAGGAACTGCGTGCCAAGGCGCGTGCGGCCGGTGTGCGCGAGCTGATCTACAAGCCCAACACCGCGGACGACCTATGCGAGGCGGTGGCACGCGTTGCCGATGCACAGAGCAGGAAGGAAAGTTCTTGCTGATCCGGTTTATTTTAAATGGCGGGGATGTCCGCAACCGACGGAATCGGACGCTCGATCTACGTCGGTTCGTATGACCGCCGCGAATCGATTTGCAACCCCCGACTGGCCCGCGGTTTGCGCCCGAATCTGGTCACTCCGCCCCCATTTCCTCCAGTGCCCGTAGCCACTCCGCCTTGCTGTAGCGCCCATGCCAGCTCGAAGTCGAAAAAGCAGCCATTGAATTTCAGCAACCCGGAAGCCGACCTCGGCCAATTCGTGCTCCCGGACATCGACGGGGTCGCGCCCGGACGCGTCAGTCCAGCACCCGGAACACCTCACGCTCGCCCTCGAGGCCCTTGAGTGCGTGATGCCCGCGCGATTCGAGGCGGATATTCGAGCCGGCGAGCAGATCGCGGGTGGTCCAGGACGCGAGCACCTCGCTGTCTACGGCGATCGAGAGGACGCGCGCCGCAGCGTGCACGGCAACGCCGTGCACGTCTCCCTGGACGAGCTCGACCTCGCCGGTGTGGCAACCCGCGCGGATCTCGAGGCCGAGCCGCCGAGCCGCCTTTACCATCGCCAGGGCGCACCGGACCGCCCTCAGCGCGCTGTCGAAGGCGGCGAGAAAGCCGTCGCCGGTTGTCTTCAGCTCCCGCCCGCGGTGCCGGTCGAGTTCGGTCCGCATGGCCGAGTTGTGTTCAACGAGCATGGCCCGCCAGCGCACGTCGCCGAGCTGCGCGAGCTTCGCCGTGGAGCCGACGATGTCGGTGAAGAGAAGCGTCGCGATGACCCCGCCGCCGAGGTCGAAGGGGGACTGCGCGAAGGTGCGCGCGCCGCTGAACTCGACCCCGTGGTAGGGAACGTCGCCGATCACCCAGGCATCGTGACCGGGCGGGATCTCGTAGATGTCGCCAGCGACGAAATCCATGGTCGCCCCGTCGTTCATGACGATGTGGAGCTGTCCGCTGATCACGAACCCGACGTGTCGATGCTCGCACTGCGCCGTCCCGGCGATCGCACGGACGTCATTCGACCACCGCCACCCGGGCTGGAACCGAAATTCCCCGAACACGATGTCGTCGAACGTGACGAGGCGCAGCTCGCCGTTGGGGAACCGGCGGATCTCTTCGGAGTCGATGAAGCTTCGGCGCTGGAGTCGGGGCATAGGCAGGTCCTCGGAACTGACGGCTGTGATAGTAGCGCGAGCGTCCACGGTCCGCTTCGGGTCGATAGTGTGATTTCGCGTTTTAAGAAAGCAGACTTCCCGTAGAAACTCCGCAGGCGGCGAGTGTCAGCGGTATCACCCGGCCACAAGAGCGGACCTCCAGCCGGTCCCTCGAGTTGGCCCCGGCATACCCGCTTACCACTAAATGATCACCCGGTCCCGGACGGCGCCCGACCTCGCGGTGCCTCCGCCCGGCGAAACAAAGTCAAGATTCGATTGCATTCCCTATTCGTTGCGGGGAACATGGCGCGATGCCGAGACGACGCTTCCTCAAGACATCGGCCCTCGCGAGCGCAGGCGCCATCACAGGCGGGTTCTCATCCATGAGCACAGCCCAGGAGACGCGGTCGTCTGCCAAGCCGGCGAAGCCGCCGTACCGGATCCTCATGGGCGGATACAGTCCGTCCACCACCGGCTTCAGCCTGGCGATGAAGCAGATCGGCGATCGACTGCAGGCGAAGTTCGGCAAGGATGTCGACGTCAAGTACGTCTACAACATCCTCAGCCTCGGATACAAGGGCGAGGATATCCTCTGGCTTGTCGAGAACGGCTTGCTCACGCTCGGCTACCAGTCGAGCAGCTACTTCACCGAGCGGGTGCCGGACGTGGGCATCGCGGATCTTCCGTTCCTCTTCTCCGACGGCGCAATGGCCCGCGCAGCCATGGACGGGCGTTTCGGCGCGGTGCTGGCGGAGCGAATCGAAGCGAAAATTGACTACCGGATTCTCGGCTGGTTCGAAAACGGCTTCCGCCATATCTCGAATCGATTGCGACCGATCCGCCTCCCCGCCGACATGAAGGGGATGAAGATCCGGGTGCTTCCCAGCAAGGTGCAGGAACGCAGCTTCGAACTGATCGGCGCGAACCCGAAGATCATGGACCTGTCGGAGGTGGTGCCGGCCGTCAAGGCCGGGACGCTCGACGCCCAGGAGAACCCGTTCTTCAATACGGTCACCTACGGCATCCACAAGTTCCACCGTTTCCACTCGGCGACGAACCACTTCTATCTTTCGCGCCCGATCTTCCTGCACCGGCCGAGTTTCGACGCCTGGCCACAAGCGCTTCAGGACGAGATGCGCGCCGCGGTGCGTGAAGCCGTGGCGTTCCAGCGCCAGCTGCACGTCAAGGAGGAGGAGGACTCGATGCTCGCCATCCGGAGCGAAGGCGGCGAGATCCTCGAGCTGACGCCGGAACAACGCCAGGCGTTCGTCACGGCGGTGACGCCGATCTATGGCGAGGCCCGGAGCCAGTACGGACGGGACCTGCTGTCGCTGGTGAATCTCTAGAGGGAACGACGCCCCTCGTCGGGATTCGGGAATCGGGATTCGGGGCTGGAGACAACGGAGATCGGCGCGTCAACCATGATCTCCGTTTCAGAGCGAAGCTCCGGCGGTTACCGAGCGCAATCAACTCCAATACCCAAAGGCATCGCCATTGGACACGTCCGTTCTCGATCTTGACCGCCTGACGGTCGCCGACACCGCCATCGCCGGAGGCAAAGGCGCGAACCTCGGCGAGCTTCTGGGCAAGGGCTTCCCGGTCCCGCCCGGGTTCGTGGTCTGCGCCGGCGCCTACGCCAGTTATCTCGGCTCGCTCGAGCTGGGCGCCGAGCTGCTCCAACTGCGTAACGCCCCGCCAGAGGAGATCACGCAGTGCTGCTCGGTGATCCGCAGCCGCGTCGAGGGACAGGATTTGCCAACCGGGCTGGCTGAGGCGATTACCGGGGCACATGCCAGACTGATCGAAAACCGCGGGCGCGGCATTGTCTGCGCCGTGCGCAGTTCAGCCACGGCGGAAGATCTTGGCGCAGCAAGTTTCGCCGGCCAGCATGGCACTTACTACTACGTCGACGCAGCGCAACTGCTGAAGAAAGTCAGGCAGTGCTGGGGCTCGCTGTGGAGCCCGGAGGCGGTGTCCTATCGCATGACCCACGGCATCGACCACGCGTCGGTGTCGATGGCGGTGGTGGTTCAGGAGATGATCGCCTCGGAAGTTTCGGGAGTGAGCTTCACCGCGAATCCGGTGACGGGTGCAAGGGACGAGGTGATCATCGAATCGAGCTGGGGCATGGGCGCAGCCATCGTCGACGGCCGCGTCACGCCCGATCGCTATGTGCTGGAGCGCGGTGATCTCCGGGTTCGCACGCAACGCGTGTCCGACAAAAAGCTGATGGTCACGTCGCGCCTCGAGGCCGGTCAGGCAGCGCGCCTCGACGAAGTCCCGAATGCGAAGCGCCGGCAGGAATCGCTCACGCCGGCCATGGTGCGCACGGTCGCGCAGTGGTCGCTCAAATGCGAGTCGCATTTCGGCAAACCCCAGGACGTGGAGTGGGCGGTCTGCGACGGCAATTTCTATCTGCTCCAGTCGCGACCCATCACCGTCATGGGGCGCGAGGACATCGGCCGCGACATCCAGGGCAAATATGTGGTGTTCAAGCCGCTCGTCGAGAATTTCTCGGATCCGCTAACGCCTCTGACCGAGGACTTGATGACGCGGCTCCTTCCTCCCGGCATCCGTTTCATCCGCGGCTGGGTCTATCTCGACGTCGAGGCCATACGGCGTCTGCTGCCGTTCAAAGTGTCGGCCGAAGCGCTGGCCGAGCATCTTTACTCGGTTTCGAAGGACTTTCCGGGGTGGAAGATTTCATTGGCCAGGCTGCCTGCGTTGCTGGTCATGGGCTTCATCTTCTTCCTCGTGTATGCGGTCCTGTTGCTGCGCACGCGATCGCTTCCCGACGACGCCCTGGGCAGCTTTCGGACGCTTTGCGAAACGGTCGTCGCGGATCCATCGCTCGGTCCCGCCGATGCCCTGGTGAGGCTCTTGCTGCTGCCGAGGTTGGCCGATCCCGTGGGGAACATGCCCTTGCTGGTCAACCTCGCGTCGTTCCGATTCATGTCCTGGATGCGCATGCTCAAGCGACTGATTCGCCGTTGGGCGCCGGATTTGCGCGACGACGCCGAGACGGTCCTCGGTTCGGGCTCCGAGGGCGTGCTGTCGGCGGAAATGGGCCGCGGCATCTGGGCGCTTGCGCTCGAGGCGAATCGCAGCGCGCGCGTGCGCCAGACTCTGCTCACGCACTCGCCGGAGCGGGCGCTTGCCGAACTCAAGGGGAATGCAGAGGCACAGGATTTCGTGCACCGTCTCGACGCGTTTCTGGCAATCAACGGCCACCGCGCCATCAAGGAGTTCGAACTTCGCTCCCCGCGCTGGGACGAAAACCCCGCTGCGGTGCTCGGGATGATTCGAAATTACCTGCTCATCGAGTCCGCGCCCTCGATCCACGAAAGGAAGGCCGCCGAAGCCCGCGCACAATTGATCCACGAGCTGCAAACAAGGCTCGAACCGCTGCCGCTCGAACGCGCCCTCCGGCTGCGCCTTCGGCTCATCCTGTTCGTCGCGGAACGGGTGCGCTATTTTCTGAAGATGCGCGAGAACTCGCGTTTCTATCACATCATGGGTTTTGGCGTGCTGCGCAAGAAGATCCTGCGGATCGAGAGCGAACTCATGCGTCAGGGCAAGCTCAAATGCAAGGACGATATTTTTTTCCTGCACATGGATGAAGTCACCGGGTTGCAGGCCGGCCGCCTGGCATGGCTGGAGGTGGAGGACCGGATTCGCGAGCGGCGCATTCTGCATATCCGCCTGTGCAAGATGGGCCCGCCGAAAGCGATCGGCATCGAGCTGCCCGAAAAATATGCGCCGGCGACGCAGCATGAGGGCGCGACGCTCTTGCAGGGACAGCCCGCTTCGCCAGGCGCCTATGAAGGCCGTGCGCGCGTGATCCTGGACCCCTCCATCGACCTGGAACTGAAGCCGGGCGAGGTGCTGGTCGCCCCCTACACCGACCCGGCGTGGACGCCGCTGTTTCTTACCGCAGGCGCGGCAGTGGTCGAGGTCGGGAGCTATCTCTCGCACGCCGGGACCGTGGCGCGCGAATTCGGCATGCCGTGCGTGGTGGACGTTGCCGAAGCAACGCAAAGCATACGCACCGGCGATCGCATTGCCGTCGACGGCAACCTTGGCAGCGTGCGGATTTTTCCGCAACGCACGGACGCATGACGCTGCTGCTTCAGCTCGCGGCCTTCGTGCTCGGCGCGTACCTGTCGATCCGCGTGATCGCCGCGCTCCACGGTGCCGTCGATCTCTGGTACGACATCAGGGCGACGTATCCGCGGGTGATCGGAGCCATCGTCGTGTGGGAGGCGATGGTACTCGCGAGCTTGTGGCTGCTCGAACTTCCATACCAGAGCGCGTTTCTGTGGGGGTTCGCGGTCTACCTCTTGTTCTACCTCAGCCTGTTACCGCTGGTAGGCCTGTATGTGGGCAGGATGCGCCATACTCGAACTTTGCGGAACGAATAATTGGCAGTCCCGAAGGCTTTGTACCCCTGAGTATCCTGTCTACAAAACTGGCGCTGTGACGAGCATAATAGGCACGCTGATTGGAGAGGGTATGCTCCTCACGGCGAAACGATGAGTGCAAACGAAAAGGAGCCCGGCAATGGGAGACAAAGGTGGGAAAAAGGACAAGAACAAGGGTCAGAAACAGAAGGTAGCCAAGAAAGAGCAAGAGGAGAAAAAGAAGCAGAATAAGCAATCGAAGAGGACTCCGTGAAAGGAATCGGATAAAGCAACTTCTTTTCTGTAATTTCGTAAGCGGACTTTGCCGGGAATTTCAGTACCAGGAGCGCGCCGCGGAGCACGACCGGCCATGAGTAGCCCCTGGCGGGTAGGCTATTCGATCACCCGGTCGGCGCGGATCAGCACGGACTGCGGGATCTTGAGTCCGAGTGCCTTGGCGGTCTTGAGGTTGATGACACATTCGAACTTCGTGGGTTGCTCGACAGGCAGGTCGGCAGGCTTGGCGCCTTTGAGTATCTTATCCACATACGCGGCCGCGCGCCGGAACAAATCGGGATAGCGCGCGCCGTAGGAGATCAGTCCGCCCGCCTCGGCAAATGCGGTCTTGGTGTAGACCGACGGCAGCCTGTTCTTCGTCGTGAACTCGGCGATTCGTTTTTGGTGACTATCGAACGTTGGGTCAGAGGCCGCGATCAAAGCGTCGGGGCGCGTCGCGGCCAGCTGCGAGAGCGCGGTGTCCAGTTCGTTCGCATCTTGCGCCTCCATGAGCCGCAGCTCCAGCCTTAACGCGCGGGCCGCCGTCCCGAATTCTTTCATCGCCGCGAGGTGAGATGAGTTGGCCGGATTCCAGAGGGCGGCCAGGCGCTTGAGTCCCGGCACGATCTCTTTGAGCAACTCGAGCTGTTTGCCGATCAAATCGTAGGACAGGCCGGTGACGCCGGTGATGTTCGATCCCGGCCGCGCGAGGCTCTGGATGAGCTTCGAACCGACCGGGTCCCCCACGAGCGCCATGACGATGGGAACAAGCGTGCTCGCATTCCTGGCGGCCTGCGTAGCGGAAGTGCCCTCGGTGACGATCACGTCCACTTTGAGCTGCACCAGTTCGGCCGCCAGGCCGGCGAGGCGCTCGGGGTGGCCCTCGGCATACCGGTAATCGATTGCAATCGTTTGTCCTTCGATGCGACCCAGTTCCCGCAGTCCTTGCCGCAGCGCCTCAATGAGCATGGTCAGGTTGCCAGCCGAACTCGTTCCGAGGAACCCCATCCGGGGCATTCTGGTCGCAGACGCCTGCGGGTAAGCGCGCAGCGGCAACGCAAGCGCGCTTGCACCAAGGGCAACAAGAGTACATACCGTATCACGTCGATTCATCCGATTCCCGTCGGTTGCCACGACAATGGGCAAGCACCGGGATCGAGCAGGCGGAGCGCGCAGTCGACCCAGGTCGGGAATCAGTCTACGCCCTCGGCGTTCGGTTAGAGTCGGGAGCGACGATTCGAGGTTCAAGCAAGCGGACTTTGTCCGGGGTTTCAGTACCCGGCGGGTGCCAGGGGGCGGACCCGGTCAGGAGCGGTCGTTGCCCCCTTCATTGACGTGCGGCAGGATCGGGCGTGTCCATCCCAGGCCCGACCGCATACAAACGCAAGAAGGCCTCCCGGCCACGCAATTGCCGGGGGCCAAGATCCGCAAATGTATAGGCCTCGATTCCCTGGAGACGGTTTAGCGCGTCTTCCGAAATCAGGAACGACCTGTCCAATTCGCGGGTGGCGTTTTCGATTCGCGAAGTCGTGTTCATGACATCCCCGTGGAACACGATCGAACGGCGGCTCCCTCCCACCTCGCCGGTAATCACCGGTCCGGCATGCAATGCGGCGCGCAGGCGCGGCACAGTGCCGAATTCACGCTCAAAATCCTTAGCCGCCAGCTTTAGCGCGGATTCAATCGCGAAGTAACAGGCAACCGGACGCGCCGCGGCATGGCCTTCGGCCAGCGTCCAAGTAATCACCACCTCATCCCCAACGTGCTGGTAGACCTCGCCTCCGTGATCATCAATCGGGTCCGAGGCGAGTCGGAACACTTCCCTGAGAAAGCGATGGATCGCCTCGGGGCCGATCCGCTCCGCGAGCGGCGTCGAGCCGGCAATATCCACGAACAGGAAGAACCGCTCCTCACTGCGCGAGCGGTGGTAGCGGCCGAAGAGGATGTCGCGCAAAGCACGTTCGCCGATAAGGCGGCTCAGCTGGAACAGAAAGATGGCAAGGCCCAAGAAGAAAAAAGCGCGCGCCAGCAGCGAGGCCGTTGGGGTCATGGTCTGAATGTAGAGCGTCGTAGGGTGGGCGGGGCCGAGCAGCACATCTGCTGCGGCGGCGGCGAAGCGCTCGCCGACGCTGCCTCCGCCGAAGACAAGCACGATCACGATGCCGTAGACAAGTAACTTTATCGCGAAGGTGAGGAGGAATGGCGCCCGCTCGAGTGCCTGACCGAGCCGCGTTCGCGGGAGGAAGATCTCGGCACCGCCAATCGCGCCGGCCACGATCACGACGTTGATGACAGCCGCCAAGGCATCGAAGATTGCTTCGAGGGGCGACGCGTCACGGAACGCGGAGCCACTCGTGACGGCCGTCGCCGTGCCGATCACGACCCAAATGCCGAGTGCGCGGCGGAAAAAGGCTACCCGGCGTCGCGTGCCCGCCTGCATCGGCGGCATGTCAGGAGCCCATCAGGGCCGCCGGCTGGTATTCCAGTAGGAACGTCATTAGCTGCTTAAAGTCCGCTCAGACAGGGAGTCCGGTTAATCCGGATCACCGGTCAGCCTACACCTTGAGGGTCTGCTGTGGGTCGAAAGGGTGAATTTGCAATTTTCCGGGAGCGGACCTTCCAGGCAGCTCCAAAGTCTGCATTCTGAGCAGATCGCGAGCGCCCGCTCAGGCCGAGGAGCGGGCCTTCATGACGATATAGCTGAAAGCCTGTACCGGACCGAACCCGGTCCTCGAAGGACACTTGATCGAACACGATTGATCCGGTCGATTTCATTTCAAGATATGTCACACGCCTTGATCGGCGCCCTCCATCGGCGATCGCGTCGCGCCCGCTAACCCGCGGCTTCACCACGCAAGAACTCACCCACGTAATTTACCTCCCCCGGATCCAGCAACGCCTCCCGCAGACGCCGCAAAATCTGCGCCCTGGGATCATCGCCAACCATCGCCCCCACCCGCACCACCACGCCGTCGAACCGCCCGGTGATCGCGTCGCGCTCGACGAGGATCGCATCGCGCGGCGCGTCCCTCAGCCAGCGTTCGCGATTGACGAACAGCCGCGGCTTGAGTATGTACGGTCCGCCGTCCTCCGGACAGAACACATCGCAGTTGCCGCAGTCGTTGCAGAAGTCCGCGAAGTTGGCGATCTGCCGCGCCTCGCTGACCGGCACCTCCGGCGTTGAGAGCATCCGGAAACTGAAGTTCGCGTCGTTGGGGCAAACCGGGATGCACTTGTCGCAAGTGAGGCAGTCGAACAGCTTCAACGTGCGGCCAATCTTTCGTGGCACTTTGTGGTGACTTGCCGCCTGGTAACGCGGGTCGCGGGTCGCACGTTCCACATATAAGTCGGTGTTCCGCAGCTTCGCCGCGGTAAGGTCCGCTGGCCCACCCTCCCCATAGGCCCGCACGATGAACTCCTCCACCGTCGTCGCGCCCACCGCGTCCATGCGGCGCGCCAGTTCTTCGAAGTACCCGGCAGCGCGCACGTAGCCGCCGGTCTTCAGCAGATCCGTGCAGACGGTGACCGGCACCAGCCCGAGCGCGACGGCGTCGGGAAAGTTCGCGCGCTCGATCCCCGCGGAAAACGAAACCGGGAAGCGATCGCCGAAGTTGCGGCGCAGCCGTTGCACCAGGTGTATCGCGAGCACATGCAGCGGCGGCCCCGACAGATACATGACGCGCTCGCTCGCCGGGAAGAAGCTCCGATGGTTCTCGACGATCAAGGTGTTCGAAAACTTTACGCCCAGCCCGAGCCCGAGCGAACGCGCCGCGCCGTCGAGGCGGTCCATGAAGGCCGCAGCCTGCTCCCAGGTGGTGTCCTTCTCGAACGCACCGTCGGGAACGCGCAGCTCCGCGTAGCCGAGCGCGTTGTGCAGCAACCGCCGCACCTCGGCCGCGCCGAGGAGCGTCGGGTTCAGCTTGACGATGCAGGCAAGCCCGTGCTCGCGCATCAGATGCCCGACCATGGCCTCGATCTCCTCCGGCGGGCAGCCGTGGAAGGTGCTCAGCGTGAGCGTGTCCGAGAGCCGCGCGGGAAAATCGAGGTCGCGCAAGGGGCCTAACTCCGCCGGAAGTTCGCGCCGCAGCCGCTCCACCACCGGCGTCGCATTCATCATCCCGTGGATGAATGCCTGCACGCGCTCGCTGCGGATGCCCGCGAGGTCATAGCCGACGCTCATGTCGAACACGGTACGGCCGAAGCCAGGCGCGAGCGCGAGCCGCCCGCTCGCATCGAGGATGCGGATCAGCATCGCCGCCTTCACGTACTCCTCGAGCGATTCCTCGAGGGTCAGCTCCTGCGACCACTCGACGTTGTAGCCCAGCGTCTGCATGTCGATGCACGGCCGCGGGATCGTCAGGCGGTCGTTGATCTGGACCGTCTTCAGCTCCATGACGCGGCCGCCGGCGAGCCACGACAGCACGATGTTCTGCGCGAGCTGCGTGTGGGGCCCGGCCGCGGGACCGAAGGGCGTAGCGGCGCTGTGGCCGTGGAAGCGCACCGAAAGGTCGCGACGCGGATCGCCGAGCACGAACTTGCGCGCGGGCAGGTCGAAGATCGACTGCTGCGCGTCGAATTCGCGCAGCATGCGCCGCGCGAGGGCTGCCAGAGGATAGGGCGCGAGATCGCTCATCCTGTGGACTGGTGCGCGAAGATCGTGAGGATGGTCGCTCGATGCATGCGACGATGTTAGCAGGACGAACCCGGCGGCCGGATCACCCGGAAGCAGGTATCATCGAAAATCGCAGGAAGGATGCGCAACGGAGACTCAACGGGATGACCACGCTGATCAGGAACGGGCGCATCGTCACCGCGGTCGACGACTATACGGCCGACATCCTGGTGGACGACGGGCGCATCTGCACGATTGGGAAGAATCTCGTTGTCGGCGGCGACGTGGAGGTGCACGATGCAAGCGGCCTGCTGGTGCTTCCCGGGGGCGTGGACGTCCACACCCATCTCGACTCGAGCACCCCGACCGCGCGCACGGTCGATACCTTCGGCACCGGCACCAAGGCCGCGGCGTTTGGCGGAACGACTACGCTGGTCGACTTCTGCACGCCGATTGCGGGCGTAAGCCCGCTCAAGGGCCTCGAGGACTGGCACCGCCGGCGCGAGAGCGCCTGCGTGGACGTCGGCGCGCACATGATCCTGCTCGATGCGAACCCGGGCACGCTCGAAGACATGAAAACGCTCGTCCGCAGCGAAGGCGTGAGCAGCTTCAAGCTGTTCATGGCCTATCCGGGTTCGCTGATGGTCGACGACGGTGCGCTGTTCAAGGCGATGCGCGTGGCCGGCGCCAACGGCGCCATGACCTGCGTCCACGCCGAGAACGGCCCTCTGATCCAGGCGCTGATCGAGGAGGCGGTGGACCAGGGGTTGGCGGCACCAAAGTACCACGCGCTCACCCGTCCCGCAATTCTCGAAGGCGAGGCGACGCATCGAGCAATCCGCCTGGCTGAGCTGGCTGCGACGCCGCTCTACATTGTTCACCTGTCCGCCGCGGAGGCGCTTTCGGCGGTCACCGAAGCGCGCGACCGCGGCATCCCCGTGCATGCCGAGACCTGCCCGCACTATCTGTTCCTGACTGCCGGGGAGTACGAGCGGCCCGGCTTCGAGCCGGCGAAGTACGTGATGACGCCGCCGCTGCGCGAGCACAGCCACCAGCAGCAGCTCTGGCGCGGGCTCAAGACCGACGACCTGCAGGTGGTTTCCACCGACCACTGCCCGTTCTGCTTCGACGAACAACCCTACGGCATGCAGTTCTCGAAGCAGCAGGGCGTAGAGAGCTTCAGCCGCATCCCCAACGGGGCGCCAGGGGTCGAGACCCGCCTGCCGCTGGTCTTCGACGGGGCGGTGGTGAAGCACGGGATGTCGCTGAACCGCTTTGTCGAGATCACGGCGACGTCCCCCGCGAAGCTCTTCGGCCTGTTTCCGAACAAGGGCACGATCGCGGTCGGCACCGACGGCGACCTGGTGCTGTTCGACCCGGGCGAGCGCTGGACCATCCGCGCCGCCGAGCATCACAGCCGCGTGGACTACACGCTGTTCGAGGGCCGCGCGGTGACCGGACGTGTGAAGAAGGTGTTCGTGCGCGGGCAATGCATCGTGGACGGGGCGAACTGGCGTGGCCGCGAAGGCATGGGTCAGTACCTCCGCCGCGGCGAGTCGGGGCGAGCTTGAGCCGACCCGGCATGAAGACCGAAAGCCTGCGCATCGACGGCGATCGCCTCTTCGCTCGCCTCGCCGAACTGGCAGCGATTGGTGCGACCGGCGAAGGAGGCTGCTGCCGGCTCGCGCTGTCCGACGAGGACCGCGCCGGTCGCGACCTCGTCTGCCGCTGGATGCGCGAGCAAGGCCTCGAAGTGCGCGTCGATCCGATCGGCAACCTCTTTGGTTACCGCGCCGGCACCGAGGACACCGCGCCGGTGATGACCGGCTCGCACATCGACACTGTTCGTACCGGCGGACGCTACGACGGCTGCCTCGGCGTGCTTGCCGCGATCGAGGTGGTGCGCACCCTTGATGCCGCGGGCCTGCGCACGCGCCGTCCGCTGGTCGTCGGCGTGTTCACCAACGAGGAAGGCGCACGCTTCGCGCCGGACATGCTTGGCTCGCTGGTGTACGTCGGTGGCCTGCCGCTCGAGGAGGCCTATGCATGCGCCGGCATCGACGGCAAGCGCTGCGGCGACGAACTCGAGCGCATCGGCTATCGCGGCGACGCGCCGCTGCCGCTCTATCGCCCGCACGCGCACGTCGAGCTGCACATCGAGCAGGGCCCGGTGCTCGACGCCGAAGGGATCACCATCGGCGCGGTAGAGAACCTCCAGGGCATTTCGTGGCAGGAGGTGAGCATCACCGGCGAATCGAACCACGCCGGCACAACGCCGATGCGGCTGAGGCACGATGCCGGGTACTGCGCGGCCGCGATTGGCACGTTCCTGCGCGCGCTCGCGCGCGAGCTGGGCGGGAACCAGGTGTGCACGATGGGGTCGGTGACGCTGCACCCCAATCTCATCAACGTGATCGCCGCGCGCGCGAGTGTGACGGTCGACCTGCGAAACACAGACGAGGCCGCGCTCCAGGAGGCTGAACGCCGGTTCGCCGCGTTTCTCGCCGAGCTCGCCCGCGACGAGGGTGTTGCCATCGAGACGCGACGCCTCGCCCGTTTCGAGCCGGTGATCTTCGACGCGGGCGTCGCCGCGCTCATCGCGCGCGTCGCCGCGCGCCTTGGTCATTCGTGCCGGCCGATGACTTCCGGCGCGGGCCACGACGCGCAGATGCTCTCGCGGATCTGCCCGAGCGCGATGGTGTTCGTGCCGTCGGTCAAGGGCATCAGCCATAACCCCGCGGAGCACACCGCCCCCGCGCATCTCGCCGCGGGAGCCGACGTGCTGCTGCACACCCTGCTGGAGCTGGCCGCATGACGCGCTAATCCGTTCGCGCGCCCGCCGCGAGCCATCTGCCGAGCAGCGAGCGTTCCTCTTCGGTCATGTTGGTGATGTTTCCGATGGGCATTGCGCGCGTCGCGATGCTCTGCTGCTGAATCCTCTGCGCCGCAGCTCTCACCTGCGCGGGCGTCTCGAGCTTCAGGCCGCCCGGCGGCTGGCTGAATCCCGCGAACGAGGGCTTCTCCGCGTGGCACACGATGCAGCGCTGCGCGATGATCGGTTGCACGCTCGAATAGGCGAGCGGCGCCGCGCCTGGAGCCTGCGGCGCGCTTGCGGGCGCGATCGCCACGGCGAGCCCGAGCAGCAATGCGGCCGCCGCCGCCGGAAGTGCGACCATTTTCCTGCCGGTATGGCGAAGCACGAAGTACTGGCGGATGAGCGCACCCGCAAGCATGACGACCGCGAGCACCGCCCAGGCGTGCTTGTGGCCGTAGGTCATCGGGTAGTGGCCGCTGATCATGATGAACAGCACCGGCAGCGTGAAGTAGGTGTTGTGCACGCTGCGCTGCTTGCCGACGATGCCGTAGCGCGGCTCGGGCCCGCGGCCGGCGCGGATGGCGTTCACCATTTTCGTCTGGCCCGGGATGATGTGGAAGAAGACGTTCCATACCATGATGGTGCCGATGAGCGCGCCCGCGTGAACGTAGGCGGCGCGCGCGCCGAACACCTGGCCGTAACCCCAGGCGGCCGCAACGAGCAGCGCGTACATGATGATCGAGAGCGTGAGCTCGTGCCTCACCGCCTTGCACAGCGCGTCGTACACGAGCCAGCCGGCCACCAGCGAGCCCGCGGAAATCGCGATTGCCGCGGGTGCGGACAGTTCCATTGTCGAGCGATCGATCAGGAAGGCTGTGGCGCCGTACCAGTAGATGATCGCCATCAAGCCCATCCCGGACAGCCACGTCGTGTAGGCCTCCCACTTGGACCAGTGCAGGTTCTCGCTCAAGGGCTCGCCCTTCGGGCCGGCGAGGAATTTCTGGCTCTGGTAGAAACCGCCGCCGTGCACCGCCCACAGCTCGCCGTGTACGCCCCGCTTCGCGTCCTCGGGCTTGTTCGGGGACTGCAGCGAGAGGTCGAGCATCACGAAATACAGGGACGCGCCGATCCAGGCGACGCCCGCAACGAAGTGCAGCCAGCGAAGGCCGAGATTGAGCCAGTCAATGACGTAAGCTTCCATTTTGGAGAGCGCAATACCGATCATGGCCCGGCAGGAGGTCCAATGTATTGTACGGGCTACGCCCTGCGCCGTTATCTCTCCCTTTGCAAAAATCGGACAATTCATTCATGAGTGATCGAAGGGTGGGCGTGGTGGAAGCGGTGCGGTCCGAGCCGTCCGTTTGCGCAGAGCGCATCATGACGCGCTGCGAGGAACTCGCGCGCCACAGCGGGCAGCCGGAGGGCCTTACGCGGGTGTATCTGTCCCCGGAGCAGTGCAAGGCGAACGAACTCGTTCTCGGGTGGATGCGCGATGCAGGTATGAGCGCTCGGCTCGATGCGATCGGCAACTGTGTGGGCCGCTATGAAGGAGAACGCCCGGGCCTTCCTTGCCTGATGCTCGGCTCGCACCTCGACACGGTGCGCGATGCCGGCATGTACGACGGCATGCTGGGAGTCGTGGCGGCGATCGAGTGCGTGCGCTCGCTGCATGAGCGCGGCAAGCGGTTGCCGTTCGCGATCGAGGTGATCGGGTTTGCCGACGAGGAGGGCGTGCGCTTCGGGGCGACACTGCTTGGCAGCCGCGCTGTCGCGGGCACCTTCAAGTCCGAGGTGCTGGACGCGATGGACAAGGACGGCATCTCAATGCGCAACGCGCTCTCCCGCTTCGGTCTCCAACCCGGTGAGATCGCCAAGGCCGCGCGGCGCCGGGACGAGGTGCTCGCCTATGCGGAGTTGCACATCGAGCAGGGGCCGGTGCTGGAGGCCGAGGGCTTGGCGGTCGGCGCGGTCACCGCGATCAACGGCGCAACGCGCTTTGCGCTCGAGGTGGACGGGCTTGCCGGCCACGCTGGCACCGTGCCGATGGGTCAGCGCCGGGATGCGCTTGCCGCAGCGGCGGAATGCGTGCTGGCGATCGAGCGCGGCTGCGCGGCCGTGCCGGAACTGGTGGGCACCGTCGGCAAGCTCGAGTGCCTGCCTGGTGCGGTCAATGTCATTCCGGGCAAGGTGCGTTTCACCTTGGATCTCCGCTCGCCGCGCGACGAAGATCGTCTTGCGGCGGTCGCGAACGTGCAGCGCGCAATGCACGAGATCTGCGATCGTCGCAACGTCACCCTGCGCCTTGCCAGGACGCACGAAGGCGGCGTCGCCGCGTGCGCTCCCTGGCTGGTGGAGCAGATCGGGCAGGCGATTGCGCTCGAGGGGCTGGCGGTGCGAAAACTCCCGAGTGGTGCAGGTCACGACGGCATGGCGATGATTGATCTTGCCAATGTCGGCATGCTGTTCGTCCGCTGCAGGGGCGGCATCAGCCACAATCCGGCGGAAGCAATCACGCTCGAGGATGCGCACACGAGCGCGCGCGTGTTCCTGCGGTTCATCGAGAACTTCCGGCCGCGCGCGACATGAACGGGTCGAGCGAGCGCATTCGCGCCTTCCTGTCCGGTGGGCGCGACGCGCAGGCGGGCTTCTTGGCCGAACTGGTGCGCACGCCCTCGGACAATCCGCCCGGTGATTGCGCGGCGCATGCCGAGCGCGCGGCATCGCTGCTCGAGGCGCTGGGACTGCGGGTCGAGCGCCATACCGTGCCGGAGGCGCTCGTACGCGCCAACGGCATGCTCTCCTGTACCAACCTGATCGTGCGCGAGCGTTTCGGCGAGGGCCCGGTGATCGCCTGCAACGCCCACGGTGACGTCGTGCCTCCCGGGCTCGGATGGAGCGCAGATCCCTACGGCGCCGAGGTCCGCGACGGCGGCATGTACGGGCGCGGTGCGGCGGTCTCGAAGTCCGATTTCGCCACCTATACCTGGGCGTTGCTCGCGCTCAAGCAGTGCGGCGCGCCGCTTGCCGGAACGATCGAACTGCATTTCACCCACGACGAGGAAACCGGCTGGACGATCGGGCCGAAATGGCTGCTGGAGCAGCGCTTGACGCGCCCGGATTTCGCGATCTGCGCGGGCTTTTCCTATGGCGTCACCACCGCGCACAACGGCTGCCTGCACCTCGAAGTGGAGGTGATCGGGAAATCGGGACATGCCGCCGAACCGGACAAGGGTGACGACGCGCTCGAGGCTGCTGCTGCGATCCTCGCGGACATCTACGCCTACCGCAAGGCGCTCGTGGCGCACGAGTCGGGCATTGCGGGAATCGGCAGCCCGACGCTGGTGGTGGGGCTGATCGCGGGGGGCATCAACACCAACGTAGTGCCGGACAACGTGAAGTTCCGCCTTGACCGCAGAATCATTCCGGAAGAAGACGCCGGCGATGCGGAGCGTGTGTTGACCGCGCTGATCCGCAGTTCCGCGCGCAAGTGGCCCGGCATCCGCTGCGAGATTCGGCGCATTCTGCTCGCGCAGCCGTTCGTGCCGCGCCCCGGCCAGGACCGGCTGGTGCAGGCGATCACGCGGCATGCGCGCGAGATTTTCGCAGTGGCAGTCGAGCCGCATGGCGTTCCGATCTATACCGATGCGCGTCACTACGGCGAGGCCAGCATTCCCACGGTGCTCTACGGCGCGGGGCCGCGCACCCTGGAGGAGGCCAACGGCCACCGCGCGGATGAGAGAATACTGTTGGAGGATCTCTATCGTGCAACCGAAGTGATGGCGCTCGCCTTGCTTGATCTGCTCGGAACGCGGAAATGAGCGCGGACGCATTCGACGAACTCGATCCGGCGCCGCGCCTGCTCATGGGGCCCGGCCCGATCAACGCCGATCCGCGCGTGCTGCGAGCGATGGGTGCGCAACTGCTCGGCCAGTTCGATCCGCAATTCCGCGGCTACATGAAACAGACTGCGGAGCTCTTCCGCGGCGTGTTTCAGACAGCCAATCCCCGCACACTGATGATCGACGGCACCGCGCGCGCAGGAATCGAGGCGGCGCTGGTATCTCTGATCGAGCCGGGCGACCGGGTGCTGGTGCCGGTGTTCGGGCGTTTTGGCCATCTCAAGGCGGAGATCGCCCGCCGCGCCGGGGCCGATGTGCGCACGATCGAAACCGAATGGGGCACCGTGTTCACCGCCGAGTGCCTGCAGGAGGCGGTGCGCGAGCACCGGCCGAAGCTCGTCGCGCTCTCGCATGGCGACACCTCGACCACGATGGCGCAGCCGCTCGCGGAAATCGGCCGGATCTGCCGTGCGCATGACGCGCTGGTCTGCGTCGATGCGACTGCCACCCTGGGCGGGATGGACCTGCCGGTGGACCTGTGGGAACTGGACATCGTGAGCGCCGGACTGCAGAAGTGCCTCGGCGGACCGTCCGGCATCGCGCCACTCACACTGAACCAGCGCGCCGAAATGCGCATCCTGCGCCGGCGTCACACCGAACAGGGCCTGCGTGCGCCCGACGCCGTCGATGGCGAGGGCCCGATCATCGGCTCGAACTACTTCGATCTCGCGATGGTGATGGATTACTGGTCGGACCAGGCGCTCAACCACCACACCGAAGCCACCACGATGCTCTACGGCGCGCGCGAGTGCGCGCGCATTCTGCTCAAGGAGGGACTGGCAAAGGCGTTCGCGCGCCATGCGCTTACCGACAGCGCGATGCAGTCCGGTATCGACGCAATGGGGCTGCGCGTGTTTGGCGACCGGCGCCACAAGATGGCGAACGTGACCGGCGTGGTCATCCCCGAAGGCGTGGACGGCGAGAAGGTCCGGCGCGCCCTGCTCGCTCACTTCAACATCGAGATCGGCACCTCTTTCGGCCCGCTGCACGGACGCATCTGGAGGATCGGCGCAATGGGTTACAACGCTCGTGCCGATGCCGTGCTCGCGACGCTCGGCGCGCTCGAGGCGGTGCTTGCCGCCGAGGGCGTGCGGCTGCCCCGCGGCGCCGCAGTGGACGCCGCGCTCGCGCGTTACCGCAGCGCGGGGAGTTGAGCGCCGCGTTGACATTGCGCGCCACTGGGCGAATCATCATCCCGCTTTGGAGGAACTGCAGAAATGAAAAACAAGCCGAACTTTCTCGTCATCCTGATCGACGACCTGCGCTACGACGAATTCGGCGCAGGCGGGCATCCCTACATGAAGACGCCCAACGTCGACCGCATCGCCCGCGAAGGGGCACTGTTCGAGCGCGCGTTTCACACTACGCCGATCTGCTCTCCCAACCGGGCATCGATCGTGACCGGCCAGTACGCGAGCCGGCACGGCATCATCGACAACGTGGCGCGCGATGCAGCCAGCCACCGGCTGCCCAACTACCACCTCGAGCTGCAGCGGCTTGGCTACGAAACCGCGCATATCGGCAAGTGGCACATGGGCAACGACGGCATGCCGCGTCCCGGCTACGATTACTGGGTCGCGTACGACGGGCACGGCAGGCTGTACGACCCCACACTGTGTCACGACGGGAAGTACGTGGAGCACCAGGGTTACATCACCGACATCATGAACACGATGGCGGTGGATTTCGTTTCGGACAAGCTCGCCAAACCCTGGTCGCTGTTTTTCGCGCACAAGGCGGTGCACCCGGATGCGGCCCAGGCCGCCGACGGCACGCTCCGCATCGACCAGCAGGGCGGGTACAAGCCGGCCGAGAGGCACAGAGACTTGTACCAGGGTTGTGTGTTTCCCAAATCACCCAACATGCTCACTCCGGCAGAGGTGGTGAAGAGCAAACCCGCGTGGGCAGAGGCCTTCGAGTTGAAGAAATCGGACAAGTCGCGCGCGGTCCTCGACGCGCTCCACGCGGGCGAACAGGAGGAGATCCGGCTGCGCGCGCAGATGATGGCGGCGGTGGACGAAGGCGTCGGCATGATTTTCGAGGCGCTCGAGCGCACCGGGCAGCTCGAGAACACCTGCATCGTGTTTTTGGGCGACAACGGTTACTTTTTCGGCGAACACGGCCTCGGACCCGAACGGCGCTTTGCGTACGAGGAAGGCATCCGCTCGCCCTTCTTGGTGCGCTACCCGCGCAAGGTCAAGGCGGGCACGCGGTTCAAGGAACTGGTGATCTGCCAGGACATCGCGCCCACGCTGCTGGAGCTGGCCGGCGGCAGGCCGGGCGCACAGATCCAGGGCCGTTCGCTCCTGCCTCTGTTCGCGGGAAAGCGTTCCGGCTGGAGAAAATCCTTCCTGGTCGAGTATTGGGCGGAAAACGCGATGCCCTGGCTGGTGGGCATGACCTACAAGGCGGTGCGCACCGACCGGTACAAGTACATCCATTGGGTGAACCGCGGGCGCGAGCAGGAGCTCGACGAGCTCTACGACCTGGACAAGGACCCCTTCGAGCTGAACAACCTCAATCGCTCGAAGGCGCTGGGCGGCGTGCGGGAACGGCTCCGGCGCGAACTGGTCAGGCTGGTGGCTGGGGCGCTGGGTCTGTAGCGGCGCTGCAATCGGGCTTGACGCAGGTCAAATCATGCCCTCCGCAACCGTAGTCATATGAACCACCATGCTGACGCTCGAAGACTGTATCGCCCTGTCGGAATTGACCGAAGAGGAGATACTCGCGATTGCCTCGCACGAGAGCATTCCCGAGATCGCCGCGGCCGAACTCGGCAATTACCTCGCGCGCAGTATCGACGGGGAGTGGATGATCAAGGCGATGATCCGCGACGACATCGCCCACGCCTGTGCCTGCGCAAATCGCGAGCGCGAACTGACCCTGAAATTGGTGCTGCGCAACTACATCTGCTCGCACCCGCGCTGCGATGCCCGCCGGCGGGCGGAATTGCACATTCCGGAGCGGCGCGCCTGAGCTTCCCGCCATCTCGCGGCACTTGCACACCGGTGCGGCGAATGGTCTAAGATTGACGCCGCCACGTCAGCGCGGAGGGGGCTGAACATGCAAGTCAAGGAAATCCTGCGTGTCAAAGGCAGCCGGCTGCTTTCGATCGACCCGGGCGGCCGCGCGGTAGACGCGGTCAAGACGATGGCCGACCAGAACCTCGGCTCGCTGGTGGTGATGGAACAGGGGCGCATGGTCGGATTGCTGACCTTCCACGAGGTTCTCCGCGCCATGGCCGTTCGTGGCGGCGCGCTGGGCGAGGTCCAGGTGCGGGAGATCATGGTGCACGACCCGGTCACTGCTGCGCCGGACATGGAAGTCAACGATCTGCGACGTACCATGCTCGAGACCGGCGCGCGCTACCTGCCGGTGGTGCAGGACGAAAAGCTCCTTGGCGTGATCTCGTTTCGCGACGTGGCGAAAGCGGTTCTCGAAGAGCAGGATTTCGAGAACAAGATGTTGAAGGGTTACATCAAAAACTGGCCCGCGTGAGCGGGCCAACTTGATGTAACCCGGCAGGATCGGAACAGGGGAAGAGGGAGGGCCCTCTTCCCCCGTACCCCCAACGCCCCCTCGAAATACTGAAACCGTTCGGATCTTGAAACGACGTAACTTTGTATTGGCCGGCGGTGCCGTTGCGGCTGGCGTGGTGGGGGCGGCGGCGTGGCGGTGGTGGCCCGAGCAGGGCTTCTGGAACCCCTGCCTCGCTCGCCTGCCGCGGCACCTGGCCGAGCACGAGTTGGTGCGTTCGGCATGGGATGGCGTCGATCCGTACAGGGTGTGGGATGCGCATGCCCACCTGGCAGGCACCGGCGACTCCGCCAGCGGAATCATCGTCAATTCCCGCATGAACAGCCTGCTCAGCCCCGCTCAGTACGCGCGCAGGCTGTTTTTTCTCAACGCGGGCTGCGCGCACGAATCACCGGGCAACGTCGACCGCTCCTACGTCGAGCGCATCCACAACCTGATCGACGGCATGAGGCCGGGCGTGAAGCTGCTCCTGTTCGCGTTCGAGCGAAGCTTCGACGAGCGCGGAGAGATCGATTGGGACCGCACCGCTTTTTACGTACCGGATCGCTACGCGCGCGACACCGCGCGCGCGTATCCCCGATATTTCGAGTGGGCGGCGTCGATTCATCCCTATCGCCGGGACTGCGTCGAAGCGCTCGGAGAGGCGGCGCGCGCTGGCGCGCGGGCGGTGAAATGGCTGCCTGCAGCGATGGGCATGGATCCCGCATCTCCGCTGTGCGGGCGTTTCTACGCCGCCATGGCCAGGCTCGGCTTGCCGCTCATCACTCACGCGGGACTCGAGCGCGCGGTGGTCGGCACCGACAGCCAGGAATTCGGCAACCCGCTGCGCCTGCGGCGCGCGCTCGATGCGGGGGTGAGGGTGGTGATCGCACATTGCGCTTCCATGGGGCAGGACCGCGATCTCGACAAGGGCGAAAGCGGACCTTACGTGGACAGCTTCGAATTGTTCGCCCGCATGATGGACGAGCCGCGATGGCAGGGCCGCTTGTTCGGCGACGTATCGGCGATGACGCAAGTCACGCGCGCGGGGCCCGCGCTCGCGCGCACGCTGGAGCGCGGCGACTGGCATGCGCGCCTGCTCAACGGCTCGGACTATCCGCTGCCCGGCGTGATGCCGATCTTCTCGGTGGACTACCTGTTGACGCTCGGGTTGATCGAGTCCGCGGCGGCGCCGGTGCTGAAGGAAATCCGCGCGCACAACCCGCTGCTGTTCGACTTCGTGCTCAAGCGCCACCTGCGCTCCGGTGGGAGGGCCTTTCCCGCGTCGATGTTCGAGACGCGAAAGTTCTTTTCGCCCTGACGGCGCAAGCCGGGTTTCCGGGGGGGCATGCTACACTCGAATGCGATTTCGAATCTGCGGCCAAGCCCATGTCAGGAAACAGTTTCGGCACGCTTTTCTGCGTTACCTCGTTCGGCGAATCGCATGGTCCTGCGTACGGCGGCGTGGTCGACGGTTGTCCGCCCGGGCTCGAGCTTGCGGCGCCGGACATCCAGAAGGAACTCGACCGCAGGAAACCCGGTACGTCGCGCCACGTCACCCAGCGGCGCGAATCGGACGCGGTCGAGATTCTCTCCGGCGTGCACGAGGGCAGGACCACGGGAACGTCCATCGGTTTTCTGATCCGCAACGAAGACCAGCGCTCGAAGGACTACAGCGCGATCGCCGACAAGTTCCGCCCCGGCCACGCCGACTACACCTACTGGCAGAAATATGCGGCGCGCGATCCTCGCGGCGGAGGCCGCGCTTCTGCGCGCGAGACCGCGGTACGCGTTGCGGCCGGCGCCATCGCGAAAAAATGGCTGGCTTCGCGATACGGGGTCAGTGTGCGCGGCTATCTGGCCCAGATCGGTTCGCTGCGCATTGAATTCAGGTCCTGGGACGCCGTCGGCGAGAACACGTTCTTCGCCCCGGATCCTGCGGCGGTGCCCGAACTCGAGGCGTTCATGGATCAGCTGCGCGAGAGCGGCGATTCCTGCGGCGCCCGCGTGAACGTCGTTGCACAAGGCGTCCCGGTGGGCTGGGGCGAGCCGGTGTACGGACGGCTGGACGCCGACATCGCGTCTGCGATGATGTCGATCAATGCGGTCAAGGGTGTGGAGATCTGCGCGGGTTTCGCGTGCGTCGCGCAGAAGGGAAGCGAACACGGCGACGAAATGTCGCCCGAAGGTTTTCTTTCCAACAACAACGGCGGCGTGCTTGGCGGAATATCCACCGGGCAGGACCTCACGGTATCCATCGCGCTCAAGCCGACTTCGAGCATCCGCCTGCCGCGGCGGACCGTGAATACCCGGGGCGAGGCGGTGATGGTCGGGACCACCGGTCGACACGATCCCTGCGTCGGCATCCGCGCCACGCCGATCGCCGAAGCGATGCTCGCCTGCGTCCTCATCGATCACGCCCTGCGGCATCGCGCGCAAAATGCGGACGTGCAGCCTCCGATGCGGCCGATTCCGGGCGCCACGAATCCGTTGCGCAATAGATGAATGCTAGAAAACCTCAAGAAAATCAATTAGAGTGCGACCTTTACCCCACGCGCGTGAGGCGATGACATGAGCAATAAAGGGCAGCTCTTACAAGACCCGTTTCTGAATGTCCTGCGCAAAGAACACGTGCCGGTCTCGATCTACCTCGTCAATGGCATCAAGCTGCAGGGCCAGATCGAGTCCTTCGACCAGTACGTCGTGCTGTTGCGCAACTCGGTCACGCAGATGGTTTACAAGCACGCCATTTCCACCGTCGTACCGTCCCGCGCGGTCAATCTCAATATCGATCACGGCGCAGACGGTGCGGCGGCTGGTTAGCACCTCTTCGATTGTTCGAACGCCCCGCCGCTGCTGATCCCCAGGCGGCAGTTCTCGTCTGCCTCGATTTTGGCGATCCCGGTCATGAAGACGGGATCGAGGAGATGGTGCGCCTTGCCGAAACCGCCGGCGCGCGCCGCCACGCTCTGGTGCAGGGACGTCGCGCGCGGCCCGATCCGAAGTTTTTCGCGGGTCGCGGGAAGGTCGAGGAAATCGGGCGCGCTGCCGAGGACCTGAACGCGGGTTGCGTCATTTTCAATCACCACCTGTCGCCGGCGCAGGAGCGCAACCTGGAGCGCGAGCTCAACCGGCGCGTGATGGATCGCACCAGCCTGATACTTGAAATCTTCGCGCAACGCGCCAAGACGAACGAAGGCAAGCTGCAAGTGGAGCTTGCGCAGCTCGAGCACCTGTCCACCCGTCTGGTGCGCGGATGGTCGCACCTGGAGCGCCAGCGCGGCGCTCTCGGCAAGACCGGCGGGCCCGGCGAGAAACAGCTGGAACTCGACCGCCGGATGCTCGGACAGCGGGTGCTCGTGTTGCGCGCGAAACTCGAGCAGTTGCGCATGCGCCGCGAAGTCCAGCGGCGCGCGCGCATGCGGCGGGACGTGCCCTCCGTTTCCCTGGTCGGTTACACCAACGCCGGAAAGAGCACGCTGTTCAACGCGCTCACCCACGCCAAGGGCTATGTCGCGGATCAGCTGTTCGCCACGCTCGACGCCACCACGCGGCGCGTGTTTCTTCCCGGCGCGGGCACGGTGGTCGTGTCGGACACCGTGGGGTTCATCCGCGACCTTCCGACGGGCCTGGTGGCGGCGTTCCGCGCCACTCTCGAAGAGACGGTTCGCGCGGACCTGCTGCTGCATGTCGTCGACGCGTCTGCCCCGGCGCGCGACATGCAGATCGAGGAAGTCAACAAGGTCCTGGCCGGCATCGGCGCGGAAAAAACGCCCCGGCTGCTGGTGTGGAACAAGATCGATCTTGCCGGCGACGTGCCCGGGGTCGAGCGCGACGAGTATGGTAAGATTTTCCGTGTCCGCGTGAGCGCCCGAACGGGCAGCGGACTCGCCGGGTTGCGCGGCGCGCTCGCCGAGTTTGCCCGAGGCTGCCCGGGCGCGGCGCGCTGGCATGACTTTCACCCACCAACCGAAGCACAGTCCGAACCGATGGATTCCGCATGTCGTTGAATGACCCGAACTGGGGCAGGGGCGGCTCGCGCGGTCCCGGCGGCGGCAATGAGGGTCCGCCCGACCTCGATGAAATGTGGCGCAATTTCAACCGGCGTCTGGGGGGCCTGTTCGGCCGCACCCGGCGCGGCGGTGGCGACAACGGCGGAGGCAACTTCGGCATGCCGAGCCCGGCACGCATGGGCGGCGGGGCCGGGCTGTTGGTGGCGGTGATCGTCGCGGTGTGGCTGGCGAGCGGTTTTTACATCGTGGTCGAAGGCCAGCGCGGCGTGGTCCTCACCTTCGGCAAGTTTGCGGATGAAACCGGGTCGGGCCTGCGCTGGCGGCTTCCCTGGCCGGTCCAGACGCACGAAATCGTCAATCTTTCCCAGGTGCGAACGGTGGAGGTCGGTTATCGCAACACGGTGAAAACGCGCGTCCTCAAGGAATCGCTGATGCTCACCGACGACGAGAACATCGTCGACCTCCAATTCGCGGTCCAGTACACGGTGCGTGACGCGCGCGAATACATTTTCAACAACCGCCGCCCGGACGATTCGGTGCAGCAGGCCGCCGAGACCGCATTGCGGGAGATCATCGGGCGCAGCCGCATGGACGGCATACTTTACGAGGCGCGCGAGGAAATCACGGTGAAGGCGCGGCAGTTGATGCAGGTGCTGCTCGATCGCTACAAGACCGGCGTGTCGATCAGCAACGTCACCATCCAGAACGCGCAGCCGCCGGAGCAGGTCCAGGCGGCCTTCGACGATGCCGTAAAGGCCGGGCAGGACCGCGAGCGCCAGAAGAACGAAGGCCAGGCGTACGCCAATGACGTGATCCCGAAGGCACGCGGCGCGGCGGCGCGGCTCACGCAGGAGGCCGATGGCTACAAGCAGCGCGTGATCGCGAATGCCGAGGGCGAGGCGTCGCGGTTCAAGCAGGTGCTTGCGGAATACAGCAAGGCACCGGGCGTAACGCGCGAACGCATCTACCTCGACACCATGCAGCAGATACTGACTTCGACTTCGAAGATCGTGCTCGACGCCAAGGGAAGCGGCAACCTGCTGTATCTGCCGCTCGACAAGCTGCTGGCGGGCGCGGGCGCTGCGGCAACCCTCGCACCTGAAGCGCTCGCGGCACCGCGCGCGAGCGAGTCGGCGGTCCCTGCCGAGGGACCTCGCTCGCGCGAGACCCTGCGCGGCCGGGAACGGGGGGAGCGGCCATGATGCGCGCCATCGGCCCGATCGGCGCGATCCTGTTCGCGTTCGCGCTGCTTGCGAGCGGCATGCTGTTCACCGTCGACCAGCGCCAGAACGCCATCGTGTTTCAGCTGGGCGAGGTGAAGGAAGTGATTACCGACCCCGGGCTGCACTTCAAGTGGCCGCTGATCCAGAACGTGCGCAGCTTCGACACGCGCATCCTGACCATGGACGACCCCGAGCCGCTGCGCTTCATCACCTCGGAGAAGAAGCCGGTGCTGGTGGACTCGTTCGTCAAGTGGCGCATTATCGACGTCAAGCAGTACTACATTTCCGTGCAAGGGGATGAGATCCGCGCGCAGAAGCGGTTGCAGCAGACGATCTCCAACGAGCTGCAGAACGAGTTCAACCAGCGCACCATCCACGACGTGGTTTCCGGCGAGCGCAACAAGATCATGGAGGCGATGCGCGACAAGGCCGACCTGGATTCACGCAAGATCGGCGTGCAGATCGTCGACGTGCGCCTCAAGCGCGTGGACCTGCCGCCCGAGGTGAGCGAGTCGGTGTACCGGCGCATGGAAGCGGAGCGAAAGCGCGTGGCGAACGAATTGCGCTCGACCGGTTCGGCCGAATCCGAGCGCATCCGCGCGGATGCCGACCGGCAGCGCGAGGTGATCCTCGCCGAAGCCTACCGCGACGCGCAGCGCGTCAAGGGCGAAGGCGACGCCAAGGCAGCCGCGATCTATGCGCAGGCGTTCTCGCAGAACGCGGAGTTTTACTCGTTCTACCGCAGCATGGAGGCCTACCGCTCCAGCTTCCGCAGCAAGGGCGACCTGATGCTGCTCGAACCGAGTTCGGACTTCTTCAAGTACCTGAAGGACGCGGGCGGAAAGTCCGCCAAGAAGTGATGGGCCATGGGGGCAACGTTCCTGATTGCGCTCGCCCTGATGCTGGTGATCGAAGGGCTGCTGCCCTTTCTCGCGCCTAATCTCTGGCGCGAGACTTTCAGCCGCATCATCAGGATGTCCGACGGGCAGATCCGCTTCTTCGGCCTGACCTCGATGCTGATCGGGCTGCTTCTGCTGCTGCTTGCCGGTTGAGGACAGCGATGCGCACCTGGCTTTTGCCCGAGTACATCGAGGACATGCTGCCCGCGGAGGCTGCGCGCATCGAGCGGCTGCGCCGCGCCATGCTCGATCTGTTCGAACGCTGGGGTTACCAGCTGGTGATGCCACCCTTGCTCGAGTACGTGGACTCGCTGCTGACGGGCACCGGGCACGATCTCGACCTGCGCACGTTCAAGCTGGTGGACCAGCTCTCCGGCCGCATGATGGGCTTGCGCGCGGACATTACGCCCCAGGTGGCGCGCATCGACGCGCATCTGCTGAACCGGCAAGGGGTGACGCGGCTGTGCTATGCGGGAAGCGTGCTCCACACGCGCCCCGCCGTGCCGGACGCCACGCGCGAGCCGCTGCAGATCGGCGCGGAAATCTATGGCCACGCCGGTGTCGAGAGCGATCTCGAAGTGCTCCGCCTGCTGTGCCGCGCGCTGGAAATCGCCGGCGTGACGGACGCGCGCATCGACATCGGCCACGTGGCCGTGTTCCGCGGCATCGTGCACGCGGCGAACGTCGGTGCAGAACTCGAAGCCGAGCTGTTCGAGGCATTGCAGCGCAAGGACATTCCCGGAGTGGACCAGCTGTCGAGGACGCTCGAGCGCAGCACGCGCGACGCACTCATGGCCTTGCCCGAACTCTACGGCGGACCGGAGGTGCTCGCGATTGCCGA
Source organism: Betaproteobacteria bacterium (assembly GCA_016195915.1). Taxonomy (GTDB): domain Bacteria; phylum Pseudomonadota; class Gammaproteobacteria; order Burkholderiales; family SG8-39; genus JADGRQ01. The sequence continues at coordinate 47,518 of JACPYS010000035.1, forward strand.
AACACGCCTGCCCAAGCTGCGCGAGGTGGCGGCGGCGTTGCGCACGCTCAAGTCGCTCTCCAGGACTTGCGCCGTCCCGGTGAGCTTCGACCTCGCCGAGTTGCGCGGCTACCACTATCACTCGGGCGTGGTGTTCGACGGGTATTGCGGCGGCGTCGCCGCCGCGGTCGCGCGCGGCGGCCGTTACGACGAGGTTGGCAGGGCGTTCGGCCGGCTGCGCCCCGCGACAGGATTTTCGATCGATTTGCGCGCTCTTGCCGGAGCTGCCGCCGCGGCCAAGCCGCGCGCTCCAGTGCTTGCGCCGGTATCGAATGGCGACGTGCGCCTCGCCCGTGCAATCGAGAAGCTGCGCGCCGCCGGGGAAATCGTGATCGAGGAGCTCCCCGGGCATGAGCGGCATCGGGCGGAACTCGGCTGTTCGCGAACACTGGTGAACAAGGGCGGCGCATGGAAAGTGGAGAAGCTGCGTACATGAAAAATGCGGCCCGCAACGTGGTTGTCGTCGGCACCCAATGGGGCGATGAAGGAAAAGGGAAGGTGGTCGACTGGCTGACCGATCACGCGCAGGGCGTGGTGCGGTTCCAGGGCGGGCACAACGCCGGGCATACGCTGGTGATCGGTGCGAAAAAAACCGTCCTGCACCTGATCCCGTCGGGCATCATGCGCGGCAACGTCGATTGCTACATCGGCAATGGCGTGGTGCTCTCGCCCTCCGCGCTGGTCGAGGAAATGGACGAACTCGAATCCGCCGGCGTCGAGGTCGCGAAGCACATGCGGATTTCCGAAGCCTGCCCGTTGATCCTGCCGTATCACGCGGCGCTCGACCTCGCGCGCGAGGCGGCCAAGGGCGCGCAGAAGATCGGTACCACCGGGCGCGGGATCGGGCCGGCTTACGAGGACAAGGCGGCGCGCCGCGCGATCCGGCTGCAGGACCTGTTCAAGCCGGTGCGTTTTGCGGAAAAGCTGCGCGAATTGCTCGATTTCCACAACTTCGTGCTGAAGAACTACTTTCGCCAGCCCGAGGTGAGTTTCCAGAAGACGCTCGACGATTCCCTTGCGTTTGCGCCGAGGCTTGCACCGCTGGTGGCCGACGTGCCACGCGCGCTGTACGAAGCCAACAAGGCCGGAAAGAACCTGTTATTCGAAGGCGCGCAGGGCAGCCTGCTCGACATCGACCACGGCAGCTACCCGTTCGTGACCTCGTCGAACTGTGTCGCCGGCGCGGCGGCCGCGGGTGCGGGGATCGGCCCGCAGCAGTTGCATTACGTGCTCGGCATCACCAAGGCCTACACCACGCGCGTTGGCGGCGGACCGTTCCCGACGGAACTGTCCGATGACGTCGGCGAGCGGCTGCGCCAGCGCGGCCAGGAATTCGGCGCCACCACCGGCCGTCCGCGACGCACCGGCTGGTTCGATGCCGCGGCGCTCAAGCGCTCGATTCAGATCAACGGGGTGTCGGGCCTGTGCATCACCAAACTCGATGTGCTCGATGGTGCTGAGTCGCTCAAGATCTGCGTCGGCTATTCGATCGACGGAGAATTGAGCGACATCCTGCCGGTCGGCGCGGAGGAGTTGGCGCTTTGCGTGCCGCAGTACGACGAAATGCCGGGCTGGCAGGAAAGTACGGTGGGCGTGAAAACCAACGAAGGCCTGCCCAGCGCGGCGCGCGATTACCTCGCGCGCATCCAGGACCTCACGGGCGTCCCGATCGACCTCATCTCGACCGGCCCGGAGCGCGACGAGACGATCGTTCGGCGGCATCCGTTCAAGGTCTAACGCTTGCGGGATTTCGGGCGAGGCTTGAGCAGCTTTTCGATGCCGGCTTTCAGCTTCGGCAGCTCGTTTTCGATCACCAGCCAGACGATCTCGTGATCGATGTCCCAGTACTTGTGCGCGAGACGGTCGCGCATGCCGGCAATGTCCCGCCAGCGGATTGACGGGGCGCGCTGATCGAGTTTTGCGCCGGCGGCCTGTGCTTCCTTGACCGCCTGGCCGATCTGCATCAACCGCGCGGCAGTCGCATCGCGAACGATCGGCGTCTTCTCGAAGTGGCTGCGCCCTTTGCGGTTGTACTCGAACACTGCTTCGATCGATTGCAGAATGTCCCGCAGGAACTCATCCGGACTTCTGCGCATCACAGGATCCTGATTCCTTCATGCTTCGCGGCTTCGCGCACGTGTGGCTTGGCAGCCGATTTTTCGATCACATCCACCTTGCGGCCGAAGGCCTCTTCGAGGTCGTTGGCAAGCGCAATGAGGTCGAGAAGCGATCGTCCGCGTTCGAGTTCGACGATCAGGTCGATGTCGCTCTCGGGGGTTTCGTGGCCGCGCGCCGCCGAACCGAACAACTCGGCGCTGCGCGCGCCGTGCGCCTGCGCGAGGGTACGCACCAATCCGGTTTTGGCGAGCACCTGCTCGCGCAGGGAGGAGGTTGCCGGGCGCGGGATCGCGTTGACGGCGGCACCCATTCCGGAGAGCTCCGCCACCGCCCGGTTGTTCTTCATCACGGTCAGGCGCGTTGCAGGGTCGCGCGCAAGGCGCTCAACGATAGCGCGGGTCTTACGCGCGAGATCGGAGACGGAGACTGTTTCTGGGCTTCTGACAGACATCCGATAATTGTATGAAAATACTCAGAAACGGTCAAATTGGCACGCTTTGCTCAGTCCGCGCGGGCGCCGGAGGCGCGGACCACCGGCGCCCATTTCGCGATCTCTGCCTTCACGAAGGCGCTGAATTGCTCCGGCGTGTTCGGCGAGGAGCGCGCGCCTTCTCCGAGCGTTCTTGCCTGAATCTCGGGCGATTGCATGAGGCGCATCACTTCGGCGTTCAGCCGGTGCACGATTTCCGCCGATGTACCCGCGGGTGCGAACAACCCGATCCAGTTGGTGACTTCGAAGCCCGGCAACGCCGCCTCGGCGACGGTGGGCAGTTCGGGGGCGGCCGCCGAGCGCACCGCGCCAATGGTTGCGAGCGCGCGCAGCTTTCCCGCCTTGGCATGTGGCAGCACCGTCGGCATGGTGGCGAAAATCAACGAGGTCTGGCCGGCAAGCAGGTCCGTAATCGCGGGGACATTGCCTTTGTACGGGACGTGGGTCATCTCCAGCTTCGCCATCGATTTGAACAACTCGCCGGCGAGGTGGCTCGCGGTGCCCATGCCCGCCGACGCAAACGTAAGCTTGCCGGGAAACGTGCGCGCGTGGGCGATGAGCTCGGGGACGCTTTGGACGGGTACCGAGGGGTGAACGACCAGCAGGCTTTCCGCTTCAAGCACCTGCGCGATCGGCGCGAAGTCGCGCACCGGGTCGTAGGGAAGCTTGCTGAAAAGGGTGACGTTGACCGCGTGGGTGCCCAAGCTTCCCATCACGAGGGAATAGCCGTCGGGTGGCGACTTCGCAACCAGTTCGGCGGCGATGTTGCCGCCTGCGCCGGTGCGGTTCTCGATTACGACCGGCTGCGCCCAGGTTTCGGTGAGCCGGTTTCCGATGATGCGTGCATAGATGTCCGCGATGCCGCCGGCGGGGAACGGCACCACGATCCTGATGGGCTTGGCAGGGTAGGGTTGTGCAACGGCGGCTGGCGCCCACGCGAACAGCGAGACGACTCCCAGCGCCAACGCGAATCGGCATGTGCGCGAACTCATGACGGTACGTTCCGTGACTCGATCAGTCCAGTGTACCCGACTCGCGAAACACGCAAATCCGGTTATCGCCTGCGACTGCCCGTCTCGAAACGGTTGCCATACGTTGTTGTAAAGGCGACAATCGTCGCTTAATAAGCAACCTTATTCCCGACGCCCCATCTGCTGCATGCTGGCGAAACCCGCGCCCCAGAATCTCGCATCCCTCCTGTTCGGCGCCTATCGCCTGGGCGTGCTCGCGCTGCTGCTGCTGCGGCCGGAGGAGTCGCTGCATCTGCGGGAGATCGCGCGCCTGACGGGGAAGGCGCCGGGAACGCTGCTGCGTGAGATGAATACGCTCACAGCAGCAGGCGTGCTCCTGCGCAAGCGCGTGGGCAACCAGGTCCGCTTCCAGGCGAATCCGGGCTGTCCGATTTTCGAGGACCTGCGCAGCATCCTCAAGAAGACAGTCGGCGTGGCGGATTTGCTGAGCGTGGCGCTCGAGCCGCTTGCCGGCAGAATCCGCGCGGCATTCGTGTACGGCTCGATCGCGCGCGGCGACGAACGCGCGGGCAGCGACCTCGATCTCATGATCGTTGGGGAGGTGAGGTTCGCCGAAGTCGTCGCGGCGCTCGCGCCGGCGCAGGATACGTTGCGCCGCGAGGTCAACCCGAACGTCTATCCGGCGTTGGAATTCAGGAGAAAGGCTGGGGCCGGGGACCCGTTCCTGAGGCGAGCGCTTGCGGACCGCAAGATCTTCATCATCGGCGGCGAAGATGACCTTGGAAAACCTGCTGCGCATCGGAAAGCTGAAGGCGCACGCCGCCGATGAGCGGGAGATCGCGCGGCTGTTCGCATCGGCGGAGCGGGCGCCGAAAGATGCGTCGGTTGCGATGCCGAGCAGCGACTCGCGCCTGGACCTCGCGCACCGCGCGCTGACGCAGGCGGCGCTCGCGGCGGTCATGGCGAACGGCTATCGCCCCTCGACCAGCGAGCCGGGGCGTCAACAGCTGCTCATCCAGGCACTGCCGAAGACGTTCGGCATGGCGCCGGAGCGCGTTCAGGTGCTGGAGGCTTACCGCAAGGCCAGGAACCAGACCGACTATCGCGGAGTGCCGGTGTCCGACGCAGTGGCGCGCGAATGCGTCGAAGACACCCGGCGCCTGCTCGCCGACGTGCGTGCCTGGATCGAAGTCCGGCGCAAATAGCCTGGTTCGGAGCGGCCGGGGTACTCCTGTAGCGCCCTCACCCTCTGCTCGGTGAGTCCCTTACGCGCGCCCGGAACGTTCCTCGCCCAGGATCCAGACGGTTTCGGCTTCGAGCGCGGACTGAAAGCGCGAAGGGCGCAAGCGCATCGCCTGCCACTCCGCTTCGGTGTATACGATCAGCTCGCCCGGCACCGGCAGCCCGCTCAAGTCGAAGTCGAGCGCACGCTCGGCAAACGGCCGCGCCGAATGCTGCACCACGGCCACCAGATCGAGATCGCTGCCGACGCCCGCGTCGCCCCGGGCGTAGGAGCCGAAATACCCGAAGCGCGAAAGCTCGGGATGGGCCGCGGCCAGGCGCGAGGCGAGAGCGCGTGCCGCGCCCTCAACCGTCGCCCGGCCGGGCCATTTCAGCACGCGCGAAGTCAATAATCTCACCGGCATACTGGATCGCCTGTTCGCTCTGAATCGGTCCGTAATGCTCGAACGGCGCGCCCGACGGATGCCCGTTGGCGTAGCGCGTCGCCACATAGAAATTGTCGAGCACCTTGCCCTTGTCGATCAGTCCTGCGGGCGCTGCGTGCGGGAGATCTGCGAGCAGTTGGGCGACGACGCGTCCCCAAGCGTCCTGGCCGAGCGCAAGGTGCAGGGCTTTCACTGCTTTCTCGGCCGCCTGCTGCGCCGCAAAGCACGCCCATTCGTGGCGCGCCGCGGCGCGCGAGTCGCGCCCCTGCGCGAGGTCGCGCTCGGCTTGCGCCATCCAGTCCCTGGCCCGGTTTGCCATCGTGCGACGGAGTTTACCCGCGACGCGACCTAACCGCGAATCCGGTCGTAGTAGCGCGCGCGGTACAGCAGCCGCGGCCGCTCCGGGTCATCGCGGAACGCCGAACGAGTGTGCAGCACGTTGTGTTCAGCGACACATCAAAGTACACGGCATCGCCGGTCGAACGCATTCGAGTCGCACGCCGCCTCAGTTCCGTTCGGCGAGGAAACCGGCGGCCACGTCGCGGCACGGCGCACGGTACGCCGTGTTCGGAACGGTGATTGAACCTGACGGGGTGCGCCGGAGCTATGCGGCGCGCGTGTGCTCGATGAACTCGATCTTGTAGCCGTCGGGATCCTGCACGAACGCGATCACCGTGGTGCCGCCCTTCACCGGACCCGCATCGTTGTGCACTGCTCGCGTCTGGGCTGAGGAGCGTAAGGATGGGCATTTCGCGGCGCGTCGTGCGCCCAGGGGCAGATAAATTTTCCTACGCTTCTATGCATTGATCCATCCGGACAATACGTCGATGGCACCGATTGTCCAGGCCATGGAAGTCGCGGCCGCCGCTCTCAAGCTCGAACTGCACCAGGTTCCGGACGCCGGTTGGAGGAGATCGAAAGTGCGCAGCAACTGCCGCCGCGCGCCGACAAGGTCATCGAGTGAGGATGGCGCGAAAGCTGCGAATGCATACTTTTTAGTTCATGATCCATGTATAATAATTCGTATCTCAATATCCGTCGGAGACCGTCATGAAAGCCGTGGTCGCGGAGCGCGGGCAAGTCACCATTCCGAAACCGTTGCGGGACCGGCTCGGCATCCGTCCGGGTACGGCCCTTGAATTCAGTGCGCAGAACGGCACGCTCGTCGCGCGCAAGGCTGAAACCGACCCCGTGTCCAGGGTGTTCGGCTGCCTCGGCGGGCGGGTCGATACGGACAGGTTCATCCGGGCAATGCGCGGAGACGCGAAGAAGTGATCACTGCGGTGGATACCAGCGTCCTGATCGACGTGTTCGGCGCCGATCCTCGATTCGGCTCGGCCTCCGCCAACGCGTTGCGGCTGTGTCTCAATGAGGGCGCGGTGGTCGCATGCGACGTCGTCTGGAGCGAATCGCGGGGCGCGTTTCCGACGGACGATGACTTCCTGCGCGCCGTGCGCACGCTGGGCGTCGATTTTTCGGCGCCGACGGAACAAGCGGCAACCCTTGCAGGTGCCGCCTGGAAAAAATATCGCGCCGCGGGCGGCAAGCGCGACCGGGTGATCGCCGATTTCCTGATCGGGGCGCATGCCGCGTCGCAATGCGACCGGCTGCTGACGCGCGATAGGGGCTATTACAAGAAATACTTTACCGGCCTGGTCGTCATCGATCCGGCGAGCCAGGCATCGCCAATCGAGTGAGTGAATGACGCTGCGGCGGAAACTGTTGAGTGCACTGGGCGCGGCCTTCGCAACACCGCTTGCGTCTTTCGCTCAGACGTCGGCCAAGATCCGGCGCATCGGTTTTCTCGCCGTGCGTTCGCGTTCGACCCCGTCGAAACCCAATGTTTACTACGACGCATTCGTGCAGGGTATGCGCGAACTCGGTTAGGTGGAGGGAAAGAATCTGGTCATCGAGTGGCGCAGAGCAGAAATACGAGCGTCTTCCCGCCCTCGCGGCCGAACTGGTGCGGTTGAATGTCGAAGTCATCGTGACCCATTCGACGCCTACTGTCGAAGTGGCCAAACGTGCGACCGGCACTATTGCCATCGTGTGTTCTTCCTTCAGCAATCCGGTGGGCGCCGGCTTTGCCGCGAGCCTGGCTCGGCCCGGCGGAAACGTCACGGGGCTCTCGCCCATGCAAATCGACCTGACTCAAAAGCGTTTTACCAGGTACTTCTGCCCGAGTTGCCACCAGAAGCGGGTGCTCCTGTACGGCGAATGGGTGGAGGAAAACATCCTCGCCCCGGTCGCGCACCGCCAGTACGTGTTCACCGTGCCGCGGCTGTTGCGGCCGCTCTTCTCGCGC
>JACPYS010000027.1 GCA_016195915.1 Betaproteobacteria bacterium
CGGCCGCTCGTGCGCATGACCTTCGATTTCCCGGATAACGACCTGAAGATGTCAGCTTACGTCACCGCCAAGGCACACGAAATCGCCAAGGCCATGGGCGCGACCATCACCAATCCGGTGCCGCGCCGCGGGCCTTACGATTCACGCTTCTACCAGTCAACGCACAATACCGGCGGGACCATTGTGGGGGCTGACGAGGCAACCAGCGTCGTCTCACCGCATCTGCAATGCTGGGAGGCGGGCAACCTGTTCATCAGCGGCGCCAGCGTCTTTCCGCAAAATTCGGGCTATAACCCGACCGGGCCGGTGGGCGCGCTCGGGCTGCGCCTGGCGGACGATCTTGTGGACTATCTGCGGCGGCCGAGGATGCTCGGATGAGAAATTTCTCCGCAATCTTTGTATTCTTTTTCTCTCCGATGGTTCTCAATCCGGTAAATGCGCAGCCCGTGACGTTCGAACGCTGCGCGGCTTGTCATTCCGGGAAAGATACGACGAAAGACCTCGGTCCGAGCCTCGTCGGGATCATCGGGCGCAAGGCCGGCAGCCGCGAGGATTTCCGCTACAGCCGTCCGCTCGCGCGCAGCGGCGTCACCTGGGACGAGCGCAGCCTGGATGCCTTCCTCAAGTCGCCGGATCAGTTCATTCCGGGCACGCGTATGCCGTTCGAAGGCATCGTTTCGGACGCCGAGCGCGGCGATATCATCCGGTACCTGAAGACGCTCAAGTAACGCCGCGGCAGGCTCTGCTGACCGCCTAGCGGTTTTTCCGCTTTCGCGTCACCCCTTCAGACACGCCCCAGGCAAGTGCCGCAAGGATCAGCAGCGCCGTCAGCCAGCGCATGGCGTTCGCGAGTGATGCAGTTTCGAGCACGGGTAGGGGAAGCTTCGCCAGCCGCTCGCCGCGCTCGAGCATCCAGTGCGATGCCGTATGGCCGACGAGGACGGAAAGGATGTTGATGGGGATCCGTTCTTAATTGCTCGGGCGGCGGAGCGGATCCGAAAGTGGACATAATCGATATCGCGTGCCGCCGCAATCGCCTGATTGCGCCGCGCCCGCGGCGTTCTGCACTTGGACTCGACTTGATTTCCTCATCCCTAGGCAGCGGCAACTGCGTCTTCGAGCGTGATAAACTGAATCTGCTCCGCGGAAGTTTTTGCTTTGTGGCCCTGTGCGGACGAACATGGGATGTGCGACATGGCTGCGAATTCGGAGATCATTGAATCGCCGCTGACGCGAGAGGGGCTCGCAAGGCGATACCGCGCACTCTGCGAGGATCCGTGCCTCGCGAATGTTCCGGGAAAGATCGAGCTCGATCTCTGGGGGCGGATGCTGATGAGTCCGGCGAGCAACTACCACGGAGTATTGCAGGGTCGCCTCGTCAGACGCTTGGTCCCGCTCGGCGGCGAGGCGCTGGTCGAAGCGTCGGTCGTCACCTCCACGGGAGTACTGGTTGCCGACGTCGCGTGGGCAAGCGCGGATTTCATGCGCGCGCACGGCGCGGAAACACCGTTCAACCGCGCCCCGGAGCTGTGCATCGAGGTCGCTTCCCCCTCCAATTCGATCAAAGAGCTGCGCGAGAAAGTGCAAGCCTACCTTGCCAGCGGCGCCGCGGAAGTCTGGATCGTCTACCCTAAATCGAAGCGCTTCGAATTTTCGGCGAGCGGCGGCGCCCTCGAGCGTTCGAGTTTCGCCGTCGACCTCTCGACCCTGTTCGACTGAGGCTGTGCTGGCCGTGCGCGGACGTGCGCGAGCGTGCAAATGCAGTGCAGGCGCCGGACCAGCAAGGAAAATCCGGGCCGTAGAATGATTAATCGCCGCGCGCTCCTGCTTGTTTTAGGCGCGTGCGCCACGCTGCCTGCCCTGCGCGCCGATGCGCAACCGAAGGCAGCGCCGCGGCGGATCGCGATGCTGTTGCCCTCGACGCGCGAGTTCACCAAGCCGCAACTCGAGGCGTTCACGGCACGCTTCGCTGAACTCGGCTACGTCGAAGGCCGCGATATCGTGATTGAAAAACGTTGGGCCGACGGCAGCATTGAACGGCTGCCCGCATTGGCGCGTGAACTCCTCTTAACCCGGAAGTGATCGTCGCCCCGAGCTCGCCCGTCGCCTTGGCGCTGAAGAAAGAAACGAGCACGGTTCCGGTGGTATTCGTCGCCGTCACCGATCCGGACGGTCAGGGATTCGTAGCGACCCTTGCACGACCCGGCGGCAACATGACCGGCCTCGCTTTCCGAGGCGATGCGATGGCGGCGAAGCTGATCGAATTGGTGCGCGAAACCTTACCCACAGCGCGCCGAGATCGTCTTCGCCGGCCCGCAACCGCTGCTCGCTTCGTACGCGCGGGAACTCGGCGAACTGGCACGCAACGCGCGACTGCCGCTGGTCGGCCCGCGCAGGGCGTTCACGACCGCTGGCGGGCTGCTCAGCTATGACAACGACCTCAAGGAAGACTATCGCCGCGCGGCGGCCTATGTGGACCGGATCCTGAAGGGCACAAAGCCCGCCCAACTGCCGGTCGAGCAGCCCGATCGGTTTCACCTGGCGGTCAACTTGCGGACGGCGAAGAAACTTCGCATCAAAATTCCGCAGTCGGTGCGGCTGCGCGCCGACGAGATAAGCGAATGAACATGCGCCGTCATGGCTCAGGGATTGAGCCAGTTCTGGACCGAGAGTCCCGGGACGCGCCTGAACTCGCGCTTGTTGCTGGTTAACTAATAATACCGCCCGAATTCCGCTCGGATCTCGGGCTTGGGCAGGGAAGCGGATCCGAAAGTGAACATAATCGAGATTGCGTGTCGCAGCGATCGCCTGATTGCGCCGCGCCCGCGGCGTTCTGCACTTGGACTCGAATTGATTTTCTTATGGACGCCTACCCGCACCCGGGCGGGTTACTTTGCTAGTCATTCAATCACTTCGTCGGCGCGGAACAGCAGTTCCTGCGGAATGGTGATCCCGAGCGCCTTGGCGGTCTTGCGGTTGATCGCCAGATGGATCCTCGTGGGCTGCTCGATCGGCAAATCGCCTGGCTTGGCGCCCTTGAGGATCTTGTCGACGTAGCTCGCGGCGCGCCGGAAATAGTCGGCGAGGTTCTGCCCGTAGCTCATCAGGCCGCCGGCTTGCACTTCCTCCCGATTTGTAAACATCGAAGGCAGCCGAATTCGCGCGGCAAGTTCCGTGATTTGGCGCCGTTGCCCGAAGAAAAACGGGCTACCCAGAATGATGACGCCGTCGGCGCGTTCCCGCCTCATTGCGGCAAAACCGCGCTCGACCTCCTCCGGGGTGCGCGCGTCCACTGGCAAAAGCTTTATGCCGAGCTGCTGCGCCGCAGCCTGAATGCCCTTCAGAATGACGTAATGAGCCGGGGCGCGGGGATTTACAAGCACAGCGGCACGGGACAATCGGGGCATCATGAGCTTCAGCAGCTCGATATACTTTGCGCTCAAGTCGATCATCATGTTCGACAGCCCTGTGATGTTCCCGCCAGGCCGCGCCAGGCTCACGGCAATACCGCTGCCTACGGGATCGGCGACGGCCGCGGTGACGATGGGAATGGTGCTGGTGGCTCGTTGCAACGCCTCGACTGCAGTGTCGGAATGGGACACGATGACTTCGACATTCAGTTGCACCAGCTCGACCGCGAGAGCGGGGAGGCGCTCGTATTTTCCGTCCGCGAAGCGCCACTCGATGACGAGGTTCTTTCCCTCCACATAGCCGAGCTCGCGGATCGCCTGCGCGAATGCATCGTAATAAGGATCGCGGTTCGACGGGGTCGAGCGCGAACGCACTGCGAGAAAACCAATGCGCCGGATCTTGCCTTGCTGTTGGGCAAGCGAAACGAACGGCACGGCGAGTGCGCCGGCTGCCAATGCGATCAGCAGGCGGCGGCGCGCGATCGGTCGATGAATCGGTAGCGGCACGGTGGTCTCCCCCTCAGGATTCCCGATGCCCCGGATTCTAGGCGCTCTGCGCCGCCCGTGTTTCGCCGTCGAAGTTGATTGATCGGCCGCCGTAACCGAGAATCTGGCGCCCCGGACACGAATTGAACGTGCGACCTGCCCCTTTTTTTGACCAACAATACCGCCCGAATTTCGCTCGGATCTCGGGCTTGGGCAGGGGAGCGGATCCGATAGTGAAGAGAATCCAGATTGTGCGCGGCTGCAATCGCCCGACTGCGCCTCGCCCCCGCGGCGTTCTGCATTGGACTCGAATTGATTTTCCCATTCCTCGGAAGACCGGGCTGCGCCGACGTTCGTTGGAAGATTCACCGCCGCCCCGACGCGCAGCGCGTGCGCTCGACTTGATTCAGCGCCGCTGCTTCAAATACTCCGCATTCACGCAGTTGGCGAGCCGGCCTGCGTGCAGGTAGTCGAACGCCGTCTCGATTGCCTTGCGCCGCAGGTCCGCGAGCGAGGCCGGGCTGCAAAACGCAGCGTGCGGATTGAGCAGCACCCGCCCGCGCAGCCAATCTTCGTCGGCCTGCCAGGCGGCGACCAGCGGATCGTCGGGCGTGGCGGGTTCCTTGGGCAACACGTCGAGACCCGCGGCGAGCAGCCTGCCGCTCTTCAGCCCGTCGAGCAGCGCGCGGGTATCGCAGATCGGGCCGCGCGCGGTGTTGATCAGATAGGCCCCCGGCTTGATCTGCGCGATCGCCTGCGCGTCGATCATCGCGCGTGTCTCGTGCGTGAGCGGCGCATGGATGCTCACCACGTCGGCCCGGGCCAGCAGTTCGTGCAACGAGCGCGCACGCGAAAAACCGAGCGCGAGATCTGCACCGCTCGGAAGATAGGGGTCGTAGAACGCGACGTCCATGCCGAACGCGTGCGCGCGCAGCGCAGCCGCGGTGCCGATGCGGCCCAGCCCGATCACGCCGAAGCACGCGCCGCGCAAGCGGCGCGCGGTGACGCTGTGCATGGTCGTCCAGCCGCCTTTGAGGTCGGTTCGCAGCGCGCCATCCAGCGCGGCGACGCCGCGCGCAAAAGCCAGCATCATCGCGATCGCCGAATCGGCCACGTCGGTGGTGCCGTAGTCGGGCACGTTGCACACCGCGATGCCGGCTTCGCCGCAGGCCGCGATGTCCACGGTATCGAAGCCGACGCCGTGGCGCACGACAATGCGGGCGCGCTTTAGATGCGAAACCACGCCGGCGTCGATCGGCATGCGCGTCACGACGATGCCGTCGCAGTTCTCCCATGCGCCGAGTTCGATCGCGTCGAAGCGGTCCTTGCGCGGACTGTTGAGGATCGTGTCGGGTCCCGTCACGTCGCGTTCGACATCGAGTCGCTCAAACCGGCTGTCGGGAAAAAGGATGTTCAATGGCATCGGATCGGCCGCGCCCGCGATGTCCAGGATTAGAAAGACTGCTTCACCTTTTCAGCCACGACTTGGTGCCTGGTCAAGTTTACCGGGGTTTCGATCGCTTCCCCCGGCACGCCGGTCGCTTGATTGGCGGCACTTCAGACGCCGGGTGCAGGCAATTTCTCATGCATGAGGCTCAACCGCGGACGTTGCGATCACTCGACTACCTCGTCCGCCCGAAGCAGCACGATGCGCGGAATGCTCACCCCAAGCGCCTTCGCGGCCTTGAGATTGATGACGAGTTCGAGCCTGGTCGGCTGCTCCACCGGAAGATCGCCCGGCTTCGCGCCCTTGAGAATTCTGGCGACGTAATTCGCTGCGCGGTAATACAGTTGAGGGTAACTGACGCCGTAGGACATCAGCCCGCCCGCATCGACGAACTCTCTCGCCGCGTAAATCGCGGGCAGCCGATGCTTTGTCGCAAGTTCCACGATAACCTTTCGATTCGCCAGAGGAACAGTATCGATTCCGACAAGGAGCGCGTCGGCACGCTGCCTGGTTGCAGCATCGAAGGCGGGCCCCAGGTCTTGCGCCTTGCGTACATCGAAAAACTGAGTTCGGGCACCGACCGTTCGCGCCGCCGTCTCGATCTCTTGCCTCGAAGGCGGGACAAGAGGATTACTCAAGTTATCCAGATGGCCGATGCGCACGATGCCGGGGAACGTTTCCTTGATCAGTTCGACACGCTTCGACCAGATCTCGCTGGCGAAAGTATTCAGCCCGGTGATGTTTCCGCCAGGGTGCGACAGCGACTTCACCAGGCCGCTGCGTACCGGATCGCCGAACGCGGCCACAACGATGGGGATCGTTCCCGTGGCATTCTTCACCGCTTGAGCTGCGGGAGTACCTCGAGTCACGATCACATCGACCTTCATGCGAACGACTTCGTTTGCCAGCTCCCCGAACCGTTCCGGGCGACCGTCCGCCGAGCGATATTCGATGATCAGGTTTTGCCCTTCGACGTAGCCCAGTTCACGCAAACCTCGCCGGAATGCATCGAAGTTGATGGTATTCATCGCCATCGACGTCGTTTCGAGCACACCGATGCGAAAGGGTTCGCCTTTGATCTGCCCGAGTGCGGCGAGTGGGGATGAGAGCACCCCGATGAGCGCAAGCGCCACAAATCTTTGCGTGATCATTCGATCCTCTCGTCGGGTGCGCAACAGACGGCCGATTCATACGGCGAGCCCGAGCGCCGCGGAAGAAGCATTTGGAAACCATGTACCTGGAGCTTGGCTCGCGTCGCCCTTGCTCGCGTGACCCCACCGGACACTCTACGCCCCCAAGGTTCCGCGGGCTAGGCATCTGCTTCTATATCGCACGGCAACGCCCGCCCGGGGGTCGAGAAGCGATTGACGCGCCTCGCTCCGGGAATGGTCGGCATGTCGCTCATTACGCTGATTCACCAGGGCCAGGCCGAAGAGGGGTTTGCCCAGGCCTGCGAACAGGCCTGTCGCGTGGACGAAGCCCAGGCAGCGCTCGACGTGGCGGCACCGATGATCGCAACCGGCGTGGTCTGGCTCGAGGCCGAGTTCCTGCGCGTGCGCGGCCGGCTGAGCCCGGTGCGCGGCGAACCCCCGGCGGTGGCGCGCGCGGACTTCAAGGCCGCGCTCGAGGTCGCGCGGCGCCAGGGCGCGAGCAAGTCCTCCGACCGCGCGATCCGGGAGTTGGATGCGCTCGACGCGGTTCACGCGGGCTTGGTTAACCAATGATTCCGCGGAATTTCTGCTCGGATCGCGATGCCCGCTCGACCTGTGCCGCGCAGGTGTGGTCTACGAGCGAGAGCATGCTCCGCGACAAACTGGGCGAATGAGCGCAGCGACGACGTGGGCGATGCTCGCGCCCTCGCGAACCCGCGTTACTGATTTTCGCGCAGGAAACACGATCATGAACTTATCTGGCATGGGCTATCGGAGATCGATTGGCCTCTCCGCATCCGCCTATTTCGAGTTCTCCGACGATGGCAAAGTCGCGTATTCATACGAAGCGATCAGAACTTTCGAAACGATATCTGATTCCCCTTTTGTGCGGGGCGCATAGACCAGAACGACATATGGAATTTTGCCCCATAGGGCGCCAGAAATAGGAAATAGCTCTCCCCAGCCAGACTCAATCACAAAGGCGATGTCCTTTGGTGATAATTGCACATGAAAACTTCCATCATGCGAATGAAGGTGCGCAAATTCTCCCTTTGCGCGTATTAGGGCAGCACTACAAGTCCGCGGCGTGCAATCCTTCACGATGAGCGCCTGCGCACCCGTCAGTTCCCAAAGGCTAGGGCTGTATGAAATACGTCTGGCTCCAGAATCTCCGAAATCATGGAGCGTAGACAATCTTAGATTCATGACGGAGCGCATTTCTTCGCCAGGATGTTGATCCAGTTGACGATGAGGGACTCCGCGAACCATTTGAGGTCTATTTCCATTTCTCGAGGGAATAGAGGAAGCATCCAGAAATGCCCGATTCCCGCCTTCTTCGGCTATCGCGTTCTTAAGAAAGGAACTGTCGGTTACAAAATCCATACTGGGATTGCGGAACTCTAACCATCTTGTTACAGCCCATGCCCAGACCGCGGAAGCATTTGTCCTAGACGCATAAGCACCATAATCCCTGACCGCGAGAACAGAGAGTATTGCTAGGAAGATTGCCAGGCTGATCAGTATTTTCTTCTTTCTCATGGTTTATCGTTGCTCTTGGAATGTAACAGAGGTTAAATGACTTCACTCATGCTACTCCCGTTGTGGAAGACTCATGCCACTTCGCCAGCGCCTTCATGGCCTTCTCGAGGCCGCCGATGGTGGTCGGATACGTGCGGTCCTTCATCAGCTCTTTCATGATCTGGATCGACTGGCGGTGGGGCCAGACCTCTTCGGGCTCGGGGTTGAGCCAGACGCATCTGGAGTAGATCTCGGTCACGCGCTTCACCCGCAGCGCGCCGGCTTCCTCGTTGAAGTATTCGACCGAGCCGCCCGGCTGGAGTATTTCGTAGGGCTCATGTTCGAGTCGCGGACGAAGATCACGTTGTAGTCGCGGCCGAACTTGTGCGGCAGGTCCCAGCTGCGGGTGCGCTCGGAATGGCGGCGCCGGTTGACCTTCCAGACGACGTCGTAGAGGCAGTTGTGGAAGTAGTAGAACTCCAGGTGCTTGAACTCGGCCTTGGACGCTGAGAACAGTTCTTCGGCGAGCGGCCAGCGGCGCTGTCGTGACGTTCGGGTGTGCCGGGGGGGTGCCCCACTGACTTACGCGCGCCGTCCGGGGTGGCGTAGAATCGCTTTTCTGCCGGAGGATCGTGAGAGCGGGAGGAATCGGATGCCCACTCAACCGCAAGGCCGGATGCAACAGGTTAAGGATCGGATTGCGTGAACAGGCGCGGCACGCTGGTTGCCATACTCGCCCTCGGCATCGCGCCGGCAACGCTCGTCGTCCAGGCGCAGCCGAAGAACAGGCCGTTTCGTATCGGTCTGCTGCCCGATCTGATTCCGATCAGCCGCAAGCAGTTCGTCGATGCTCTGAGCAATCTCGGCTGGATAGAGGGACGCGACCACGTCATCGTTCCGTCCGGGTTCCGCCGACTCGGAACCGAGATCGAACCGGCGGCGCGGCACATTGTGAGCCTGAAGCCCGATGCCATCCTGGTAGCCGGAACCAGCTACGCGATCGCCGCGCAGCGGCTGACCTCGACGATCCCGATCGTCATGTGGGCGAGCGGCTACCCGGTGGAGGCCGGCGTCGCGAACAGCCTTGCGCGGCCCGGACGGAACGTGACCGGCAACACTGCCGTCGCGGGCACTGGCATCTGGGGAAAGCTCGTCCAGCTGCTGCGCGACACGAAGCCGACCATCAAGCGCGTCGGCGTTCTCTGGACTTACACACCTCCCCTGTATGTTCTCGAGGAAATCGAGCCGTGTCACAGGGAGCTTGCCGAGGCCGCGCGCGTAATGAAGCTTACGGTGGATATCGTTACGGCCGATGGCCCGGACCATCTGAGCGCCGCGCTGGCGCGGCTGGACGCTTTGCGGCCGGATGCACTGCTGTTCACCTCCGATAGCAGGCTCTACGAAGCGCGAAGCCTGCTGATGCAATTCGCCGTCGACCGGCGCCTGCCGACGATTGCCGAATTTCGCTGGAGAACGACCGAACCGCAGCCGCTGCTGAGCTACGCGCCGCCCGCCGCGGATCTTCTGAAGGGTGCAGCCGCATATGTCCACGCGATTGGCAAGGGCGCGAACCCGGCGGAAATGCCGATACAGCTGCCGTCGAGGTTCGAACTGGAGGTGAATCTAAAACTCGCCAAAGCGCTCAATATCCCGATTCCGCAGTCGATCCTGCTGCGCGCCGATGCGTTGATCGAGTAGCGGCGGCGCCATCAGCGCGCCTCGGTCTTGATTATCTGCGCCGTGCGTTCGGCAATCGCGCCAATCGTGCGCGACGGGTTGACGCCCACCGCCCGCGGCACGACCGCGCCATCGCAGACGTAGAGGTTCTTGTAACCGAACACCTCTCCGGCGTGGTTGACCACGCCGGTGTCGCGGCTGCTGCCCATGTTGCAGCCGCCCAGCGGATGCGGGGTGACCAGGTCTTGCAGCAGCGACCAGGTCGGCGGCACCACCGGCAAGCCGCCGGTGGCGTGCGACAGTTTCAGATGCATGTCCACCAGCGCCTCAACGGCGGGCCGCGAGTCTGTCACGTCCCAGTCCAAGTGCAGCGCCGGCGTATTCGACAGCAGCGGCTTCTTGAGCCGCAGCACGCCGTTGCCCGCGTCCACGCCCTGGCCGAACCACGGCATCACGTTTCGAAACGGCTCGACGTCGTGCAGCATGTGTTTGAGCGCCTCGATGATCAGCTTGCCCGTGGCGCCCGAGCTCAGGTCGCCGCTGTTGACGAAATCGCCCAGCAGATTCGGCAGGCCGCCGTCCTGGACCCAGAACGACTGGCCGGCCACGCTGCGATCCAGGAAATCGATCGCGCAGGTGATCGTGGGTCCGCGCGACGGCGATACATCGCGGTGGCTGTAGAGCGCCGGTGTGAGGAAGTCGCCGTTGCTGCTCCAATTGCGCCCGAGGAATGGACTGACATCCGGCAGGCCCCTCGTGATCTCCCGGCAGCGCAGCAGCAGCTCGGTTGATCCCAGCGACCCCGCCGCGATGACCACGATGCGCGCGGTCTGGCTGCCGGCGACCCGTGTGCCGTCCTTCAACTGGTCGTAGGAGACCTTGTAGCCGCCCGCGACCGGCTCGACGTTCGTCACCAGGTGCAGCGCACGCATCTGCGCGCCGTGCTTTTCCGCCCACGGGATGTAGTTGCGGTCGAGCGTGTTCTTCGCATCCACATCGCAGCCAATGTCGCAGTTGCCCAGATGGACGCAAGTGCCCTGCTCGACGCCCTGGGCGTTGATGAACCGGTTACTCTTGTTCTCGTTGTGCGGATCGGTCTGCGCGTACGTCCAGTCCTTGTCGAACGACACCGCGAGATCCACCTGGCGGAAGCGATCGCCGGCGCCGATCTTCTCGGCGCCCTCCTTCATCAGCCTCATGCGTTCGGTCCACTGATTGGCGGGGACCTTCTGCACGTTCATGAACTTCGCGACCGTGTCGTAGTGCGGCTTCAGCTCGTTGTAGGTGATCTCCGGCGGCCATTGATTCTCGAACGCCGACGGCGGCGCTTCGCAGGAGATGTTGGCGTAGATCAGCGACCCGCCGCCTACCGCGGCGCCGGCGGCGACGCTCATGTGCGGAAACACGCGCAGGTCGAGCCAGCCGTGGCATTTCTCCGGGGCGTCGTGACTCCAGAGCCACATGTCACCGGGCTTGCGCGGATAGCTGTGTTTGTCCCAGCGGCGGCCGCGCTCGAGGACCAGGACCTTGTAGCCGGCTTCCGCCAGGCGGCAGGCGCTGATCGCACCGCCGAACCCGCTGCCAATGACGACAACGTCAAAATCCATTATGCGCCTCCCGCGGCCTTCTTGATATAGGTGGTCCAGAGCTCACCCATGAAGAACTTGCCGAACTTCGCGACGGCCTCCGCCTCTTCCTTCGGCCCCGAGGCGTTGATCGCCTTGAACGTGCGGACCATCTTCAGCAAGTCGAGCGGCCCCAGCGAGACGATGCCCGCGGCGATGATTGGCCCGCTCTTGTTCGTGCCTTGGTGAATCTGGCTGTAGAGCGTCGTCGTGTCCGTCCACAGGTCGAGCAGCGGATGCACGCGCACTTCCTTGTGTCCGGCAAGGTAGTACGACTGGCCGCTGTGCTCGAAGGCCAGCTCGTAAATCATCAGCTTGAGGGACGGGTCACCGGTGGGCGAAAACAGGTTGAAGACGCCGGTCGGGCAGGGGATGCCCTGGCCGAACGGCGGCCAGTCGATCGATCCCGAGATCGAGCCGAGGTGCGTTGGGTCGCTGATGAAACGGTCGAGATCTTCGATGACGATCGTGTTGTGCATCGCGAGGATCGTGTGAGCGGCCTTCCCCTTGGCCAGTCCTTGCGCGGGGTCGGTCTCGCCGAGTGCAATTCCCCCCGACATCACTTCGCTGAACGTGAAACCCAACATGCCAGTCGCCATGGGAATCATCCCTTTCAAAAAGTTCCGGTTTCACCGTGCCTCAGGACCGGTGCTTGTTCATGAACTGCGCGAGCCGGGGGAAGACGTCGATGTGGTTGTTCCTCCCCATGAAGACGTCCTGATGCCCGTAGCCTTCGAAGATCGCGAGTTCGTGGCGGCCCGCGACGATCGCTTCCAGCCGCTGATGATTCACAATGTTCGAATCGGCAAAGATGCGGTTGTTTCTGCCGGTCATGAACAGCACCGGCGTCCGGATCTCCTTCGCGTATTCGAAGTAATTGTCCGGCAGCGACTTGAAGCGCGCATCCGACGGGTCGTACTTCACCGCCGTGTTGCCGGTGTTCAGCATCTTCCGGACATGGCGGTAATAGTTCATGCTGGTGCCGCCATAGAGGTCGCCGCCGCGCGCGTGCGTGACCTCCAGCAGATTCTTGTGCTCGTACAGCGCCGGCCAGCCGGTGCCCCACATCAGGCTGAGCATGTGGCACGCCGGGTTGTCGCACTCGCGGTGAAAGAGCGAGACGATGGCGCTCAGGATCCGGCCGCGCGAGTACACCGGGTCTTCATTCCACCGCGGATTCATGTACGGCACGCTGAGGATCGATTCGATCATGAACGGCGAGATCGTTAGTTTGAACTTCGACCACGCGGGGACGCGCGGCGTGAGCGCCACGCTGTTTGCCACCACGCTGGCAATGCCGTTAATCGCCTTGCCGAACAGGCTCATCATGAACGAGACAGATCCGAGGCAGTGGCAGATCACGTGGATCCGCCGGTTGCCGATGTGCTTGCGCATCTCGCGCAGCGCCGCCGGGTAGTCGTACAGCGCGACGTCGTCCATCGTGTAGCGGTGCATCGACAGGTTGTACGAATAGCGGTTGCTCATCCGGAAATCGAGCGTCCAAACGTCGGTGAAGTTGTTGTCGTGGAGATACCGCACCAGGTTGTAGTGCTCCGGCATGATAAACATGTCGGTGGAGGTCGTGAGGCCGTGGATGATCAGGACGGCGTCGTCGGACGGGGCGGTGGTGAACCGGAGCAGGCCGAGACCGAGCTTATCCTCGGTCGTGAAGGGATGCTGCGTGATGGTCGCGTTCGGGACCCCTTCGAGCGTGTACAGCGCAATCTGGCGGTCCATGGAACCTCGCACGTGGGATAGGACGAGAACCACGCGTATCATATATCAACAAAATTGAGAAAAGCCGCCGGAGGGTAGCTCACGCGGCCCTGGATAAGGATCTATCGGCAGGAGGTCGACGTGATGAGTCGCGCTCGCCAGTTGTACGTGATTTCCGACCTGCATATCGGCGGTGTGTACCCGGAGTCGCCGCAGCTCGGAGAGCGGGGCTTTCGCATCTGCACCCACGCCCGCGAGCTGGCGCAGTTCGTCGACGCGCTCGCCGCGAAGCCCGCGGGGGCCACCGGCGTCGAGCTGGTGATCAACGGCGATTTCGTCGATTTCCTGGCAGAGCGCCGCGCGCCGCCGGCCGAGTGGAGCCCGTTTCTGACGCAGCCCGAGGCGGCGGTAGAGAAGCTGCGCGAGATCGTCGTGCGTGACAGGCCGCTGTTCGATGCGCTCGCGAGGCTGCTCGCGCGCGGCCACGACCTCGTGCTGGTGCTGGGTAACCACGACATCGAGCTCGCGATCCCGCAGGTCCGCGGCGCACTCGCGGACGTGCTGGGCAGCGACCGGTTCCGCTTCTTCTACGATGGCGAGGCCTACGTCGCCGGCGATGCCCTGATCGAGCACGGCAACCGCTACGACTCTTTCAACGTGGTCGACCACGACCGGCTGCGCAGGTTCCGCTCGCTGCTGTCGCGCCGCCAGCCGATTCCGGCGGAGTACGCGTTCGAGGCTCCAGCAGGCAGCCGGATGGTGGCGGAGGTAATCAACCCGATCAAGGAACGGTACAAGTTCGTCGACCTGCTCAATCCTTACGTGGAGGCGACGATCCCGCTGCTGCTCGCCCTCGAACCCGGGCTGCGCAGCAAGCTCGCGCGCGTGATCCCGATCGCGGCCCAGGCAGCGCGCCATGGATTGCGGGAGAATGCCCTGCCGTCGGTCGGTGGGGACATCAGCTCGGCGCCGGCCGGCGCAGCGGGACCGGTCGGCGGCGACATGGGCGGGCTGGATACCACGGAGTCGCCGGCCTCGATCTCGCCGCATGAGCGCAGGCTCGACGAGGCGCTCGAGAAGATTCTCGGAGCCGAGGCGAAGCCGTTTCTCGCTGCTCTCGAGGCCGAGGCGCGACCGCTGGACGGAACAGGCGGCGACATCGCCTCCGGCGAGGAAATGCTCTCGAGCGCCACCGGCCTGCTGTCCCTGCTGCTGAGCGGCTCCGGAAGCCTGGAGAATCGCCTGCCCGCTCTGCTGCGCGCGGTGCGCGTGCTGCAGAACGACCGGACGTTCGATCGCGACTTCGAGCCGCCGTCGGTCTACACCCGGGCGGCCGGGCAGCTCGCGCGCGAAGGCGGATTCAGCCACGTGGTATTCGGCCACACGCACCTCGCGCGCGACCTGCCGCTGCCAAACGGCGCTCGCTATCTGAACAGTGGAACCTGGGCCGATCTGATGGAGTTCCCGAAGGACATTCTGTCCGGGCAGCAGGACGACGTGCGCGACAAGCTGCGCCAGTTCTGCGAGGACTTGGCGAATTCGCAGCTCGGGCGCTACATCGTTTTCAAGCCGACCTTCGTGCGGCTCGAGGTGAACGGCGACGGCCGCGTGACTCGCGCGGCGGTGCTGGACTACACCGGTCCCGAAAGCCTCTGAGCGGAAGGCCATGCTCCCAGAGATACGCGGGGCGATCGCGCGCTTCGAGGTCCGGGATGGCACGCGCGTCCTCAGTCGCGGAACGGGGTTTCTCGTCACCGACCGACTCGTCCTCACCGCGTTCCACGTCGTAGGCGACCGGACACAGCTTGCGCTGTACGAGCAGCAGTACGGCCTGTTCGCGTGCTTTCCTGGACACGAATGCCCGTGCCGAGTGGTCGAAGGGTCGTGGGATGCCAGCGCGGACTGGGCGCTTGTCGAGTGCGCGGATCCGCCGAAGGCGCGGCCGTTGCCGCTCGCGGAGCTGTATGCGTCGGGTGCCGCGTGGGAGACCTATGGCTTTCCTGACGCGAACCCGCAGGACGGGATGGTCTGCTCCGGGACCGTCGAGAATCCGGCGGGCGAGATCCAGGGCGTGGTGGCGATGCAACTGTTCAGCAAGCAAGCCGCAGCGGGTAACGGCAGTCCGGTGCGCGGCTTGTCCGGTGCGCCGGTCATCGTCGACGGCGCTGCAGTCGGGGTGTTGCGCTACTCGCTCATGAAGGACGGTCTGAACGTCGCGGGCACGCTTTACTCCTGCCCGGTGGGTCCGATCGTGGAGCGCGCATCCAAGCGACTGCCGCTGCCCGATCCATGCTGGGGCCTGCCAGGAATGCCGTGGCGCGATCTGCCGCCGGTACCGTTCCGGTACCTGTCCTGGTTCACCGAGGACGACGCAGAGATCTTCTTCGGCAGGAACCGCGAGATTCGGGGTTTGTACGAGCGAATCGCGTCGCAGGATGGGGCGCCGGTCATCCTGCTCTATGGCCAGTCGGGCGTCGGGAAGTCGTCTTTCCTGTCGGCTGGCGTCCTGCCGCGCCTCAAGCCGGAACGCGATGTGCTCTACGTGCGTCGCGACGCCGACGCGCGACTCGCTCACTGCGTGAGGTCCGCCCTTTCGGCAACCGGCTCGCTCCCGATCGGAGATCTCTGGCGGCAGCGCGAGGCGGCGAGCGGCCTGCCGCTGGTGCTGCTGCTGGACCAAGTGGAGGAAGTCTTTACGCGCCCGGGCCGCTCTCACGCGGACGAGCTGGAGGAGTTGTTCGGCGAATTGGACGGACTGTTCCGCGAGGCTGCAGCGCGACCGGCCGGACGGCTCGTCCTGTGCTTTCGCAAGGAGTGGTACCCCGAAATCCGCAAGCCGCTCGAGGCGAGGAAGCTGCCGACCGCGGACGTGTTCCTCGAGCGGCTGGGACGCGAGGGCATCATCGAGGCGGTCAACGGCCTCGCGGTCACGCGGCGACTGCGAAATCAGTACGGGCTGAGCGTGGAAGCAGGGTTGGCCGCGCGCATTGCAGATGACCTGCTGGAGGACCGTGATTCGCCCGTTGCGCCGACGCTGCAGATCCTGCTCACCAAACTCTGGGAGGCGGCAACACGGGGGAGTCCGAGCAAGCCGCACTTCAGCCTCGATCTGTACCATGACTTGAAGCAGAATGGCCTGCTGCTGCGTCACTTCCTTGAGCAGCAACTGCGCGCCCTCGAGACCCAGATTCAGGACGCCACCCAGTCAGGCCTCGCCCTAGATCTGCTTGCCTATCACACCACGCCCGGCTCCACTGCGGAGGAACGCACGAGGGAACAGCTTCTGCGGGATTACCGGCACAGAGCGGACGTCGTTCCGAACGTGGTCGAGAAGCTCTGCACCCTGTATCTGTTGTCGGATTCGTCGCAGGACCGCCGCGATGGCGTGCAGTCGACGAGGCTTGCGCACGATACACTGGCTTCGCTCGTTCGCAGGATGTTCGCACTTTCGGACCGCCCGGGGCAGCGGGCGCGCCGGATTCTCGAAAGCCACGCCGCCGAGTGGGCGGACGGCCGAGAGGGAATGCCGCTCGACGAGCGCGACTTGGGACAGGTGCTGCAAGGACTGCCGGCAATGCGCGCGCCCGCCCCCGACGAGGCGCGGCTGATGCAGGTCTCGCTCAACGAGCGCATGCAGCGCGAACGAAGGTGGCGCACCCGGCGTGTTCTGCTGCGCGGGGCTCTGGTCCTCGTACTCGCGAGCCTCGGCGTCGCGATCTGGGGGTGGGACGGCGCGCGTCGCGCCAACCAGGTCGCCGAGCTGCGGCGAACGGCCGCCGAGGCGCTCGCCCAGGGAAATCTCGAGCCTGCCATCGGCCTGACGCAGGCGATCAAGGCGACCGGTCTCAGTCTGCTGTGGCGCGGAGAGGTCATCCCGGCAGTGCAATACAGCCTGAGCGCTTTGACCGACGAAGCGCGCGAGCAGAACGTGTACAAGCATGGCACGCCGATCCAGGCGATCGCGGTCAGCCGGGACGGGGCGCTGATCGCGAGCGGCGGCAGGGACGGCAAAGTCAGGATCTGGAAGATCGATGGCGGGAGCCATGAGCCCGTCGGCACGCTCGCGGCTGAGCAGAAGGCAGTGCAGTCCGTGGCCTTCGGCGGGGGCGCCGACGGCGTCGTTGCGACCGGCGGGCAGGATGGAACGGTGCGCCTCTGGGACCAGTCCGGGCGCCCTCGCGGCGCGCCGTTGCGCGCGCACGCGGGCTCGGTCAACGCCGTGGCGTTCAGTCCCGATGGCGAGTGGATCGCGAGCGCCGGCGACGACGGGATGATTTGCCTGTGGCGTACCGATGGCGCGTTGGTCGGCACACTTTCGGACAGCAACAAGTCCGCAATTCGATCCATCGCGATCAGTCCGGTCGGCGGGCGAATCGCGGCGGCCAGCGACGACAACATGGTCCGCATCTGGAAACTTGACGGGAACCGGGGCGGCAGCGTATTCGCGAAAGGCCACGAGGCCCGCGTGAACTCCGTGGCGTTCACGCCCGACGGGCTGCGTATTGCGAGCGGCAGCGACGATCGCACGGTGCGCATCTGGAACCTGGACGGTACACAACATGGCCGCACGATGACGGGCCACGACTCCGCGGTGAATGCGGTCGCCGTCGACCCTGCCGGCGGAGGGTTGGTTACAGGTGATGAGGATGGCACAGTGCGGCGGGTCGACTGGGATGGGAACAGGCTCGGTCGGCCCTTTTACGGCCCGGACGGGCCGGTTCGTTCAGTCGCTTATCTGCCCGCGGGCCGGGTGGTTGTCATCGGCGGCGCGGACGGCAGCGTGCGTGTCCGGGACTACAAGGGTGTGCAAGTGGGGTCCGCGCTCGCCGCTACGCCGCTACCGATGCGAGCCGCGGTATTCGCCCCCGATGGCCAGCGCCTGGCGTTGGGCGGCGACAACGGGAAACTGCGGATCGTCGACGTGAAGGCGCTGCCCTATTACGTCGAGGTCCCGCTGTCGGAAGGCGCGGGCACCCGGCTGACCGCGCTGGCTGCGACGCCTGACCGGACGCGACTCGTGACGGGAGATGCAGCCGGCGTGGTCCGTTTCTGGGATTGGAGCGGTGTGCCCAGCGGCGCGTCCTTGTCGTTGGGTGTGGAAGTCACCGGCCTCGCAGCGAGTCCCGACGGCAAGATGATCGCGAGCAGCGGAGTCGACGGCGCGGTCACGCTGTTCGACATGGAAGGCCGGTTGCTGCAGCCACCGTTGCGCGCTCATCGCGGCAGCGCGTCATCAATCGCATTTCACCCCGCTGGTCAGATGATCGCGAGCGGAGGCGACGACGGCAAGGTCGTGGTGCGGGATCTCAACGGCAAACAGACGAGCGAACCAGTGAAGGACCGCTCAGGCGGTGTGACATCGATCGCCTTCACGCGGGACGGCGAGCGGTTGATCGTCGGCGGCGCGGATCAGCACTTCGTGATCCTGGACTGGAAGACGCGGCGCATCGAGCACGAGATCAAGGCGCACAACGGCGCCGTTCGAAGCGTGGCCGTCAACCGGGACGGCTCGATCATCGCCACGGCCGGCGATGACGCTACCGTGGCGCTGTGGTCGGGGGCTACCGGCGAGCTCCTCGCCGGCTTGAATCTTCGACACACGAAAGAGGTTGTCAGCGTCGCGTTCCATCCGCTTCGCAATATGGTCGTTTCGGCGAGTCTGGACGGGAGCGTGCGCCTGTTTCGCGCCGACTGGCGCGACTGGCTTGCCGTGTCGTGCCAGCGGCTGCGCAACCATCCATCCATGGTCGATCCTGTCTGGCTCGATCGCGACGCGCGCTCGACCTGCGCCTCGCAGGTGTGGTCGAAGAGCGAGAGCACGCTCCGCGACGAGTTGGGCGAATGAGCGCCGATGGTGCGCGCTCAGGGATGGCAGCAGGCGCCTGATTGCAGCGCGCCGCGCACCTCGTGAGCGATCACTGCTCGAAGAACTCCTTCACCTTCTCCAGCCACGACTTGGCGCGCGGATTGTGGCGCGCGGCGTCGTTCTGGCTGATCGCCTCGAATTCGCGCAGCAACTCCTCCTGGCGCCCAGTCAGGTTCACTGGGGTTTCCACCACCACGTGGCAGAACAGGTCGCCGTGCGTCTGGCTGCGCACGCCCTTGATGCCCTTGCCGCGCAGGCGGAAGGTCTTGCCCGACTGCGTTTCGGTGGGCACCTTGATACGTGCGGAGCCGTCCAGCGTCGGGATGTCGATTTCCCCGCCGAGCGCCGCCGTAGCGAAGGAAACCGGCATTTCGCAGTGCAGGTCGTCGTGGTCGCGCTGGAATACCGCGTGCGGCTTGATGTGCACCTGCACGTAGAGGTCGCCTGCCGGTCCGCCGTTCACGCCGGACTCACCTTCGCCGGAAAGCCGCACGCGATCGCCTTCGTCCACACCCGCCGGAATCTTCACCGCCAATGTCTTCTGGTGCTTGACGCGCCCTACGCCGCTGCATGTGGCGCAGGGGTTGGGAACGATCTTGCCGGTGCCGTGACAGCGCGGGCAGGTCTGTTGGATGGAAAAGAAGCCCTGCGTCATGCGAACCTGCCCCGCACCGTGGCAGGTCGGGCAGGACTGCTGTTTGGAACCGGCGCGCGCGCCGCTGCCGCCGCAGGTGGTGCACGCGGCCATGGTGGGGATGCGGATTTTCGTCTCGAATCCGTGCGCAGCCTGTTCGAGCGCGATTTCCAGGTTGTAGCGCAGGTCCGCGCCGCGAAACACCTGCGAACGCCCGCCGCGCGAACCGTTGAAGATGTCGCCGAAGATGTCGCCGAACGCATCGGCAAAATTGGCGAAGCCGGCACCTGCGCCAGCCCCTCCTGCGCCCATGTTCTCGACCCCCGCGTGGCCGTAGCTGTCGTAGGCCGGCCGCCTCTTCGGGTCGGCAAGGACCTCGTAGGCTTCCTTCGCTTCCTTGAAGTGTTCCTCGGCCCTGGGGTTGTCCGGATTGCGGTCGGGATGGAATTTCATCGCAAGCTTGCGATAGGACTTCTTGATGTCCTCGTCGCTTGCGTCGCGGTTGACCCCGAGTACTTCGTAATAGTCGCGCTTTGCCATAGGCAAGAAAGGGAACGGCGCGGGGCCGTTCCCTCCTCCTTTGTCACATCATTCGTCTACTTCTTGCCGTCCCTGACTTCGGTGAATTCCGCATCCACGACGTCTCCCTGATCCTTCTTCGCCGGTTCCGCTTTCGCTTCGCCCGCCCCGTGCGTCGCGCCGGCGCCGGCACCCGCGCCCGCCGCCGCCTGCTGGGCCTGCGCGTCGGCATACATCTTTTCCCCCATCTTCTGCGCGGCCTGCGCGAGCGCCTGGGACTTGGCGTCGATCTTGTCCTTGTCCTCGGTCTTGATCGCCTCTTCGGCTTCCTTCATCGCCGCCTCGATCTTTTCCTTCTCGCCGGGTTCAAGCTTGTCGCCGTAGTCCTTGAGGGATTTTGTCACTGAATGCACCATCGCTTCGCACTGGTTGCGCGCGTTCACCAGTTCGAGCTGCTTCTTGTCTTCGGCGGCGTGCACCTCGGCATCCGATACCATGCGCTGGATCTCGGATTCCGAAAGGCCCGAGTTCGCCTGGATCTTGATCTTCGCTTCCTTGCTGGTCGCCTTGTCCCGCGCCGACACGTGCAGGATGCCATTGGCATCGATATCGAAGGTGACATCGATCTGCGGCATGCCGCGCGGCGCCGGTGGAATGTCGGCGAGGTTGAACCGACCGAGCGACTTGTTGCCCCTCGCCATTTCGCGCTCGCCCTGGAGCACGTGGATCGTCACCGCCGTCTGGCCGTCGTCGGCAGTGGAAAAGATCTGGTTCGCCTTCGTCGGGATGGTGGTGTTCTTGTTGATGAGCTTGGTGAATACGCCGCCCAGCGTCTCGATACCGAGCGACAGCGGCGTCACGTCGAGCAGCAGCACGTCCTTGCGCTCGCCCGCGAGCACCGAGGCCTGGATCGCCGCTCCCACCGCAACCGCTTCATCCGGATTGACGTCCTTCCTCGGTTCCTGGCCGAAGAATTCGCGCACCTTTTCCTGCACCTTGGGCATGCGCGTCATGCCGCCTACGAGGATCACGTCGTGGATGTCGGAAACCTTCACGCCCGCGTCCTTGACGGCGATGCGGCAGGGTTCCATGGTGCGCTCGATCAGTTCGTCCACGAGGTTCTCGAACTTGGCGCGCGTGAGCTTCATCGTGAGGTGCGACGGGCCGGTCTTGCCCATCGCGATATACGGCTCGTTGATTTCGGTCTGCTGCGACGATGAAAGCTCGATCTTGGCGCGCTCGGCTGCCGCTTTCACCCGCTGCAGCGCGATCGGGTCATTGCGCAGGTCGATGCCGCTTTCGCGCTTGAATTCGTCGCACACGTAATCGATCACGCGCTGGTCGAAATCTTCACCGCCGAGGAAGGTGTCCCCGTTGGTCGAGAGCACTTCGAACTGCTTGTCGCCATCGACGTCGGCGATCTCGATGATCGAGATGTCGAACGTGCCTCCGCCGAGGTCGTACACCGCGATCTTGCTGTCGCCCTTGCCCTGCTTGTCCAGGCCGAATGCGAGCGCAGCCGCGGTCGGCTCGTTGATGATCCTCTTGACCTCGAGCCCGGCAATGCGGCCGGCGTCCTTGGTGGCTTGGCGCTGCGAGTCGTTGAAGTACGCAGGCACGGTGATCACCGCCTCGGTGACTTCCTCGCCGAGATAGTCCTCGGCGGTTTTTTTCATTTTGCGCAGCACCTCGGCCGAAACCTGTGGCGGCGCGATCTTCTTGCCGCGCACCTGGACCCAGGCATCGCCGTTGTCGGCCTTGACGATGGCGTAGGGCATCAAGTCGATGTCCTTCTGCACTTCCTTTTCATCGAAGCGCCGGCCGATCAGGCGTTTCACCGCGAACAGCGTGTTCTTCGCGTTGGTCACTGCCTGGCGCTTTGCCGGCGCGCCTGTGAGGATCTCGTCCTCGGCGTATGCGACGATGGATGGCGTGGTGCGCGCGCCTTCGGAGTTCTCGATCACCTTGGGCTTGCCGCCTTCCATGATCGCGACGCACGAGTTGGTGGTGCCAAGGTCGATACCGATGATCTTTGCCATGTTGCTTCCCTCAATGTGCTAAGTTCATGTCTTAGGTGGGGTTTCCAGAGGTGCTTTTCAAGCGCCGCGGATCAGCTTTCGCGCGCTTTCGCGACGCTGACCAGGGCCGGCCGCACCACCCGCTCGTGCAAGGCGTACCCCTTCTGCATGACGTGGACGACGGTATTGGGGTCGGCATCGTCTTCCACCGCCGCCATCGCATGATGACGGTTGGGGTCGAACTTCTCGCCCGCAGCCGGGCTGATCTCCGAGACGCTCGCTTTCTCCAGTACGCCTTTCAGCTGTTTGAGCGTGAGTTCCACCCCGCTGCGCAGCGAATCCGCGGTCCCGGCCTGGATTCCGAGCGCGGCTTCAAGGCTGTCGATCACCGGCAGCAGCATTTCAACCAACCGCTCGGCACCGAACTTGTACGCGCTCGCGACATCGAGCTGCGCCCGCCTCCGGATGTTTTCGGCATCGGCCATCGCGCGCAACCATGCGTCGCGCTGCTCCTGAAGCTTCGATTCGGCTTGGGCGAGCAACTGTTCGAGTGAGGGCGTGGCCTGGGTTTCTCCGTTGCCGCCCTCGGCAGGAGGTGCGTCACTCGAGGCGCCTGCGTCGATGTTTTCGTTCATGGGATAGGTAGTGCGGATCAAGTTGCGGAAATGGGGATGTTTTGTTTCGATTCAAGGGCTCTGCCAAATATTCCGCCGGGTTTGGGCGTTAACCGCAACTCATTGATCCGAGTAAGGAACCGAACCATGCCGCGAGGATCCTCGCGCTCGGCGCTCGCCGGCAGCAGTGCCCTCGGCTAAGATGCTCCATTGATCGCAGGGATGCAATCCTCGAATTGAAGTCGAGATCACCGACCATGACGCGTACGACCGGCTGGGCAATGCTGTTTGCGTTCGCATTCGGGCCACCCATCGCGAACGCGGCTTGTGCCGATGCACCCAAGCCCGGCGTGGACTGGAGCAAGTGCGAGAAGCGGCGTCTGATCTTGCGTGAAAGCGATCTCGTCAAGGGGCGCTTCGCGGGAACCGATTTCGGCCGCAGCGACCTGTTCGGCGCCAAACTCGTCGAGGCGGATCTCACTGATGCCGGCATCGACCATGCGGGGCTGCGAACCGCGGACCTGAGCCGCGCGAAGATGGCCGGTGTCAACGGCTACCGCGCGGATTTCACCGGGGCAAGACTTGTCGGCGCGGATCTCGGCAAGGCGGAGATGTCGCGGGCGGTTTTGAGATGGGCCGACCTTTCGGACGCAAACCTCGCCAAAGCGGAACTCCAGCGCGCGGTCCTTCAGGGCGCGCAGATGGCGCGCGCCAATCTCGCCGGCGCCGACCTGGCTCGGGCGAATCTGGGCGACGGCAGTCTGGCCGTGGCCAACTTTGCGGACGCCGACATGTATCTGACGCGAATCGAGGGTGTCGACCTGTCCGGTGCGATCGGCTTGAGCCAGAGGCAAATCGATGCTGCCTGCGGGAGCGCGACGACCAGGCTGCCGCCCGGCCTGAGCCAGCCGGGCTCATGGCCTTGCAGGCAAAGCGAATAGTCTGATTGCGAAGTGCGCGGGGCGGCGTAGACTGGCTGTTGCGCATTCCTTGGAGATGTCATGCCGGTAGTTGCAATAACGCGGGAAATGGGCTCGCTCGGGAAGGATGTCGCCGCAGGCATCGGCGAGGCGCTTGGCATTCCGGTCCTCTACCACGAGGTGATCGAGCACCTGGCAGACCGCATGCGCGTGCGCAAGAGCCACGTCATCCGGTTGCTCGACGGCTCGGCCGGGCTGATGGAGCGGCTGACCGCCGACAAGACCAGCCTGGCGATTTTTTCCGCCGACGAGATCTACGGACTGGTGCTGAAGGATTCGGGCGCCGTGATCCGCGGATGGGGCGCCACCCACTTGCTGCGCGATGTACCGCACGTCGTCTGCGTGCGTGTGTGCGCGCCGCTTCCGGTGCGCAAGCGGCGCATGATGGAGAGGCTCAATACCGATGAAGCCGAGCGCGTGAGCGAGGAAATCCGCTGCAACGACGAGGCTCATACGGCGATCATGCGCCGTCACTTCGGGCTGCAGTGGACTGACGCGGAAAACTACGACGTGGTGCTCAATACCGAGCGCGTGCGGATCGACGATTGCGTGGAAGAAGTGCTCGGGCTGGTGCGCTCCCTCGAATTTGCCGAAACCGAGAACTCGCGGCAGAAGATCGAGGATCTCGCGATTTCGGCGCGGGTGCGGGCAGCCCTGCGTTGTGCGCCGGAGACGCGCGAGATGAAATTTTCCGTGGCCACCGAATCCGCGCGGGTGTCGGTGTCCGGCGGGCGCCGCAGCTTGGAAGAGCGCGTCGCGATCGTCGACATTGCCGGCGCGGTGGATGGCGTGCGTCACGTCGAGTACCGCTCGACGGGTCCCGAGGACCCGCGGACGCCCCAGGACTGATGCGCGGCAGGCGGGGAAAGTTTGGACCGCGAGCCCGACCGTGACTGCGGTCGCCGGTTCGACCATGGAAACCCGCGCCATCGGCCGTTATGTGATCGAGTCGGTGCTCGGAAGCGGCGCAATGGGTGTCGTCTACAAGGCGACCGACCCCTTGCTTGAACGCTCGCTCGCAATCAAGACGGTCAACCTGATGCCCTCCGGCGAGGGCAGCGAGTACTACGAGAAACGCTTCTACCAGGAAGCGCGGGCCGCCGCCGGGCTCAATCACCCCAACATCGTCACTGTCTACGATGTCGGCAGGAGTGCCGACGCGGCGTACATGGCGATGGAGCTGATCGAAGGCGTCGAATTGCGCGCATTGCTGGCGATGGGACAGCCTTTGTCTCCGGACCGGGCGGTGGCGATCGCGGTGCAGATCGCCGAGGGTCTCGCCTACGCGCACCAGCGCGGCGTCGTCCACAGGGACATCAAGCCCGCGAACATCATGGTCGTCGGGAACGGACTGGTGAAGATTACCGACTTCGGCCTCGCGCGCAGAAGGGCTTCGGCCGATCTGACGCCGGGCGGAGAAATCTCGGGTTCGCCGAGATACATGTCGCCCGAGCAGGCTCTCGGAAAGCGCGCAGACCCGCGCTCCGACATTTTTTCGCTCGGCGTCCTGTTTTACGAAATGCTGACCGGGTCCGCACCGTTCGGCGGCGAGGATGAAATGGCACTGACTTACCAGATCGTGAACCTCGCGCCGCCGGCGCCCAGCGCGGTCATCGCGGCAGTTCCCAGGCGGCTCGACCAGATCGCCGCGCGGATGCTCGCCAAGTCGCTCGAGGAGCGATACCAGAACGCGCAGGAAGTGGCGCTCGACCTGAGGCAATGGGAGCGACGGCCTGCCGATGCCGCAGACCGGCCGGTTCCGGTCGCGGCGCTCTCTGCGGGCGCGCGGCCGGCGATCATCGATTTCACCACTCCGGGCGCGCTCGCCATCAGCCGCGAGCACACGCGGCGCTCGGACGGATCATGATTCGCTGCAGGCGAGACCTGCCAGAGCCTCGATCCACTCCGGCGATTCGTTGAGGCAGGGCATCAGGCGCAACTCTGTTCCGCCAGCGGCGAAAAATTTCTCGCGCGCAGCGATGCCGATTTCCTCCAGCGTTTCGAGGCAATCTGAAACGAAGCCGGGGCAAAGGACATCGACCCGACCTAGGCCCTGCTTCGCGAGCTCGATCAATGTCGGTTCGGTGTAGGGCTGCAGCCACTTCGCCGCCCCGAAGCGCGACTGGAACGTGACGACGTAGTCGATCTCGGCCAGATCGAGGCGTTGCGCGAGGACGCTTGCGGTCGCGTAGCACTGGCGCTGGTACGGGTCGCCGCGATCGACGGCGCGCTGCGGCAGGCCGTGAAAACTCATCACCAGCTTCTCGCCGCGGCCCTGAGTTTTCCAGCAACGGCGTACGAGTGCCTCGAGCGCCGCAAGGTAGCCCGGATCTTCGGGGTATTGTTCGATGAAGCGTGGCGCGGACGCATGGCCGGTGCGTCTTAGCCAGGCATTCAGTGTGTCTCTGACGCTCTCGGTAGTGCTCGCAGCGTACTGCGGATAAAGCGGCAGCACGGTGATCTTGATGCATCCGGCTGTTCCCAACCGATCGAGTGCCTCGCCGATCGAAGGCCTGCCGTAGCGCATCGCGAACTCGACCAGTGGCGCGGGCTTGCGGCGTTCGCCGAGCAATCCCCGCAGCAACTTCGCCTGGCGCATGGTGTGGACCATGAGCGGCGAGCCCTCCTTGGTCCAGACCTTCGCGTATTTTTCCGCCGACTTTTTCGGCCGCAGGTTGAGGATCACCGCATGGAGCAACGGCAACCAAAGCACGCGCGGCAGTTCGACCACCCTCGGGTCGGAAAGGAATTCGGCGAGATAACTGCGCACCGCGCTCGCCGTCGGCGCCTCGGGCGTGCCCAGATTGACCAGCAGCACGCCGTCGCGCAGCGGTGCTCCAGCCATCCCTGCGGTCATACCGGATTTTGCGAAAGCGCCGAGGACAGCAGCTTGGCAGTGACGTCGACGATCGGAATGACCTGATCGTAGGCCATGCGCGTCGGGCCGATCACGCCGACGGTCCCCACCACCTCGCCATCGACCTTGTACGGCGCCGTCACCACCGCGACGTCGTCGGGCGCGCTCACGCCGGATTCACCGCCGATGAAGATCTGCACGCCCTGGCCGCGCAGGCTGAAGTCGAGGATCTGCAGCAGCGAGGTCTTGCGCTCGAACAGCTCGAACAGCTGCCGCAGCCGCGTCATGTCGGAGGACAGGTCGCGCACGGCGAGCAGGTTGCGCTCGCCCGTGATCACGTATTGCTCGCCCGTCTCCGCCACTGCGCGGGTGCCCGCCTCGAGCGCCGCGCTCATCAGCCCGATGATGTCCGCGCGGATGTCGTGCAGTTCGGCATGCAGGCGGCCGCGCACGTCTTCGATGCTCTGGCCGGAGTAGTTCTGGTTGAGGTAATTCGCCGCCTCGACCAGTTCCGCGGGCGAATACTCGCGCTCGGTGAACAGGATGCGGTTCTGCACGTCGCCGCCGGGCGTCACCACGATCAGCAGTACGCGGCGCTCCGAGAGCTTGAGGAATTCGATCGCCCGGAAGGCGAGCGAGCGGCGGCGCGGGGCCATCACCACCCCGGCGAAGCGCGTGAGCTGCGCGAGCAGCATGGAAGCAGCCTGGACCGCGCGCTGCGGATTGTCCGGCTGGAGACTGTCCTCGAGCCGGTGGATCTGCTCGCTTGCAAGGGGTTTGACCACCAGCAGCGAGTCCACGAAAAATCGATAGCCAGCCGGCGTCGGCACCCGCCCGGCGGAGGTATGCGGGCTCGTAATGAACCCCAGTTCCTCGAGGTCGGACATGACGTTGCGGATGGTGGCCGGGGAGAGATCCAGCCCTGAAAATTTCGACAGCGTGCGCGAGCCGACGGGTTCACCCTCGGTGATGTAACGCTCAATCAGGGTCTTGAGCAGTTTCTGGGCGCGTCGGTCGAGCATCTCTTAATTCTACACAAGCGCCGCAGATCCAAGCCGGACTTTGGGGTGCAGGCGCGCGTGTGTTTAAATTGGACGATGATCCCTGCATTCCGCCATGTGGCCCTGATCGGCAAGTCCCCCAGCTCGGAAGTCGCCGGATCGCTCGAGACGCTCGCCGCGTTTCTGGCCGAAGAGGGTTGCACGGTGCTTGGCGAACGCGAAAGCGCGCAGGCGGACCTTGCGATCGTGATCGGCGGGGATGGCACGATGCTGGGGGCGGTGCGGCACCTGGTGCGCCACGGGGTGCCGGTGGTCGGTGTCAACCAGGGGCGGCTCGGGTTCATGACCGACATCGCGCTGAAGGACATGCGCAGGTCGATCGGCGCGATCCTGGCCGGCCGCTACACGACCGAGGAGCGGACGCTGATCGATGCCGAGATCGTGCGCGGCGGCGCGACCCTGCTGAACACGCTGGCGCTCAACGATGCGGTGGTGAACAAGGGGGCCGAGGGCCGGCTGATCGAATTCGAAGTCCATATCGACGGGGAATTCGTCTATACGCTGCGTTCCGACGGGGTGATCGTCGCGACGCCTACGGGTTCCACCGCATACGCGCTGTCGGCCCAGGGGCCGATCCTGCATCCGAGCCTGCCCGCGTTCACGCTGGTACCGCTCAACCCGCATACATTGACCGCGCGCCCGGTGAGCATCAGCGATCGCAGCACGATCGAGATCGTGGTGCGGCATGCGGGCGACGCGCGGGCGCAATTCGACGGGCAGGCGCTCGCCGACCTCGTGGCGGGCGACCGGCTGTGCCTGAAACGCTCGAACGAACCGGCCCGCTTCATCCATCCGCCGGGCTACAGTTATTTCGTCATGCTGCGCGAGAAGCTGCGCTGGAGCGAAGCGGTGGAACGCGAGAGATAGATTCGCCGACATCGTGCTGCGGCAACTGGCAATCCGTGATTTTGTCATCGTCGAGGCGCTCGAACTCGAGTTCCAGCCCGGGTTCACGGTGCTGACCGGCGAGACCGGGGCGGGCAAGTCGATTCTCGTCGACGCGCTCGAACTTGCGGCCGGCGGGCGTACCGATGCGTCGGTGATCCGCAACGGCGCCGAGCGCGCCGAGATCTCGGCCGAATTCGACGTACCGGAGCGCGGTCCGCTCGCGGCGTGGCTCGAAGAGCGCGAGCTCGGCGGCGATCCCGGTGCCCTGCTCCTGCGGCGTACGTTCGATCGGGCAGGTCGCGGCCGTGCCTTTGTCAACGGTCACTCCGCCACTGTCGCGCAACTGCGCGAGGCTGGAGAGTTTCTGATCGACATCCATGGCCAGCACGCGCATCAGTCGTTGTTGCGCGGCGCTGCGCAGCGCGCGCTGCTCGACGCGCATGCGGGTCTGGAGCCGCTCGCCAAGGAAGTGGCCGAGGCCTATCGCGTCTGGCGGCGGCTTGGGCAGCTCGCGTCGGAGGCGGAGGCGCAGTTCGCGCAGCGCGAGGCCGAGCGCGCGGACCTCGAGGAGCGGGTGAGGGAACTGGCCAGGCTTGCGCCGGCCGACGGCGAGTGGGACAGCCTCGCGTCCGCGCATTCGCGCCTCGCGCACGGCGCCGGCCTTCTCGCCGGCGCGCAGGCTTCGCTCGAGGAACTATCGGAGGCCGACGGCGCGAGCCTGGCGCGGCTTTCGGCGGCGGCGCATCGACTGCGCGAGTTGTCTGCGCACGATCCCGGGCTCGCCCCGATCGTCGAGCTCCTGGCGGGCGCGCAAGCGCAGGCGGGTGAAGCGGTGCGCGAGCTGCGCCACTACGCGTCGCGCATCGAACTCGAACCCGAGGCCTTGCATGCCGTGGAGTCGCGTATCGAAGCGCTGCACGCGGCGGCACGCAAGCATCGGGTCCGGCCTGCGGACCTCGCGCAACTGGCCAGGGATCTGGCAGCCCGGCTTGCCGAGATCCAACTGGCGGGCGACCCGGAAGCGCTGCGCGCGCAGCTCGAGGCGGCGAAAGTCCGCTACGATTCAAGTGCCGCCGTGCTGTCGGAAAAGCGGCGAGCAGCGGCCCAGGCTTTGGGCAAGGCGGTGAGCGCGAAGATGCAGCAATTGGCGATGGCGGGGGGCAAGTTCGCGGTGGTGCTCGAGGCAAGCGAAGAGCGCGCATCGTTCGGTCGCGAGAACGTCGAGTTCCAGGTGGCGTCCCATCCGAGCCTGCCGCTGAGGCCGCTCGCGAAGGTGGCATCGGGCGGCGAGCTCTCGCGCATCAGCCTCGCGGTACACATGGTCGCGGCGAAATCCTCGCCGGTGGGTACGCTCATCTTCGACGAGGTCGATTCGGGCATCGGCGGTGCGGTGGCGGAGGTCGTCGGCCGCGCGTTGCGCTCGCTCGGGACAGAGCGCCAGGTGCTGTGCGTCACGCATCTTCCGCAGGTCGCGGCGCAGGGCGATGTTCAGTGGTCGGTGACGCGCTCGGAGGGCACGAAGAAAGGGGCAAGGGTATCGACGGGCGTTACGCCGCTGGATCGCGCGGCGCGCATCGAAGAGGTGGCGCGCATGCTGGGAGGAACGCAGATCACCGCCACCACCCGCAAGCATGCGGAGGAATTGCTGGGGAAGTGACCGGGACCACTCAGCTGCGGTGCGGGCAGTCGGGCTTGGTGCAGTCCGCGTACAGCGCGAGCGAATGCCCGCGGATCGCAAATCCGTTCCGGCGCGCGACGTCGTTCTGCCGCGCTTCGATCTCCGCATCGTAGAATTCCTCGACCCGGCCGCACTGCAGGCATACAAGGTGGTCATGGTGGCCGCCCTGGCTCAGCTCGAACACCGCTTTGCCGGTCTCGAAATGCTGGCGCGATAGCAGGCCTGCCTGCTCGAACTGCGTGAGCACCCGGTACACGGTCGCGAGGCCGACATCGATCCCCTCGGCAATCAGCGTGCGGTAAACGTCCTCGGCGGACAGATGCCGAACCTTGCTGGCTTCGAACAGTTCGAGAATCTTTCGCCGAGGCAGGGTGGCCTTGAGCCCGATGTCCTTGAGGCTTTGCGCGGGAGTCATGCGGCAGCGGCAATGGTGAACGTTCGGCTATCATATAGAAGTTCCGCCATTTTGAGTGCTCCTCCCCCCGTGAGACGTTTTGCGTTGACCTGTGTCATCTGCCTGGCCGGATGCTCCTCGCTCCCGAGCCTGCCTGACGTGCCCAAATTGCCCGGTGTCAAGGTCTATCGCATCGAGATCCAGCAGGGCAATTACATCACCCAGGAAATGGTGTCGCAGCTGAAGATCGGCATGACGCGCGAGCAGGTGCGCTACGTGCTCGGCACGCCGCTGGTGACCGATATCTTTCATGCCGACCGCTGGGACTACGTGTTCTACCGTGAGCGCAGCAGCGGCGAGTTCGAGCAGCGCAGGCTCGCCGTCTTCTTCGACCAAGCGGGGCACCTGGCTCGCGTCGCCGGCGACGTGGTACCGGCGAGCGAAGGCGCCTCGGTGCCCGCGCCGGTGCCTCCCGCGCCTGCGACCGCGGCCACGCCCGCACCGGCGCCGGCGCAGGCAAAGCCCGCCACCGCGGAAAAGATCGAGCCTGCCGCTGCGCCGGAAGCTGCCAAGGCGGAAGCAGCCAAGGCCGAAGCAGCCAAGGCCGAAGAAGGCAAGGAGCGGGGTTTCTTCGGCCGCATGCTGGAGAAGATCGGATTCTGAGGGGCCAGACATGAAGCTCGCAATTGCCGGCGCCACGGGTCGCATGGGACGCGCGCTGATCGAGGAATCGCTCAAGGACCCGGCGCTGGCGCTCGTTGCCGCGCTCGACGTGATCGCGAGCCCGCCGATCGCCGGCTTCAACGTGGTGACCGACATCGCGGCCGCAATCTCGGCCGCGGATGTGATGATCGATTTCACGCGTCCTGCCGGGACGTTGGCCCATCTTGATGCCTGTCTGAGCGCGGGCAAGGCGATGGTGATCGGCACCACCGGGTTTGCCGAGGCGCAGAAGCAGTGCATCGTGCTGGCGGCAAAGCGCATTCCGATCGTCATGGCGCCGAACTTCGCCGTCGGCGTTAACGTGATTTTCAAGCTGGCCGAGATTGCCGCGCGTTCGCTGGGAGAGGATTACGACGTCGAGATCATCGAGGCGCACCACCGGCACAAGGTGGACGCGCCCTCCGGTACCGCGTTCAAGCTGGGCGAAGTGGTCGCGGCGGCGCTCGGCAGGGACCTTGCGAAGGTGGCGGTTCACGGCCGCGTCGGCGATACCGGCGAGCGCGAAGGGAAGGCCATCGGTTTTCATGCCATTCGCGGCGGCGACATCGTCGGCGAGCACACTGTGCTGTTCGCCGGAACCGGCGAGCGCGTCGAGCTCGCCGTGCGCAGTTCCAGTCGCGCCACCTACGCGCTCGGCGCGCTGCGCGCGGCGAAGTTTCTCAAGGGCCGGCGCGACGGGCTGTTCGACATGCAGGACGTCCTTGGGCTGCGTTAGATCCGTTTCCGGCAAAGCCAGAACACAAGCTTGGGAGTCGCTGCATGGGCAAGCATTATCTGAGCACGCTTTTCGAACCCGCTTCGGTCGCCGTGTTCGGGGCGAGCGAGCGCGAGACCGCGATCGGAAGCATCGTGTTCCGCAACATGAAGGCGTATTTCGGCGGGTCGCTCTACCCCGTCAATCCGAATCACGAACAGGTGCTCGGTGAACCGGCCTATCCCTCTCTGGATGAGATTCCCGGAACCGTCGATCTTGCCGTCATCGCCACGCCGGCGCAGAGCGTGCCCGACATCATCGACGCCTGCGGACGCAACGGCGTGAAGGCGGCAGTGGTCATCACCGCGGGTTTTTCCGAGACCGGCGCCGAAGGCAAGGCGCTCGAGAAGCAAATGCTGGAGGCCGCGCGCAATCACGGCGTGCGCATCGTCGGTCCGAACTGTCTGGGCATCGTGCGGCCCTCGATCGGTCTCAATGCGACGTTCGCAAAAGGGCGCCCGCCTGCCGGCCACCTTGCACTGGTGTCGCAGTCCGGGGCGATCTGCACCTCGATTCTCGACTGGGCGCACAGCAACGACGTGGGTTTTTCGACGGTGGTTTCGATGGGCATCGGCGCGGACCTCGATTTTGGCGAGATCCTCGACTACCTGGTATCCGATCCGCTGACGCACAGCATCCTGATGTACATCGAAGGCATTCACAATGCGCGCCGGTTCATGAGCGGTTTGAGGGCCGCGGCGCGCGTCAAGCCGGTGATTGCCGTCAAGGTCGGCAGACACGCTGCTGCGGCGCGCGCATCGGCCTCTCACACCGGGGCGCTGGTGGGTGCGGACGATACTTTCGACGCCGCGCTCAAGCGCGCGGGGGTGCTGCGCGTGATGTCGGTCGGAGAACTGTTTTCGGCGGCGCGCGCGCTCTCGAGCGCGCTGCGCCCCGCCGGCAAGCGTCTTGCGATCATCACCAATGGCGGCGGCCCGGGCATCATGGCGACCGACCGCGCGGTCGATCTCGGCATTCAGATGGCCGAGCTGAGCGCATCCACGGTAGAAGCGCTCGAGCGCGCGCTCCCGCCGACCTGGAGCCATGGCAATCCGGTAGACGTCATCGGCGATGCGCCGCCGGAGCGCTACCAGGTTGCGGTGCGAGCCTGCATCGCCGACCCGCAGATCGACGGATTGCTGGTGATTTTGACGCCACAGGCGATGACCGATCCGACTTCCTGTGCGCGCGCCGTGATCGAGGCAGCGCGTCACACGGGCAAGCCGGTGCTGACCAGCTGGATGGGCGAGCGGCAGGTGGCGGAGGCGCGAGGGCTTTTCGCCGAGGCGAAGATCCCCAGCTTCCGGACCCCGGAGGCGGCGATCGAGGGTTTCATGTTCATGGCATTGCACACGCAGAACCAGGAAATGCTGCTGCAGACGCCCGGACCGCTCTCATCGCAAAGCACGCCGGACATCGAGGGGGCGCGCATGCTGGTCGAAAGCGTGCTTTCGGAACGTCGCAAGGTGCTCTCGGAGATGGAGTCGAAGTCGCTGCTTTCGGCTTTCGGCATCCCGGTGGCGAAGACCATGGTGGCGCATTCCCCGAATGAAGCGCTGCTGATTGCGGAGCAGCTGGGCTTTCCGATTGCGATGAAGATCAATTCGCGCGACATCACGCACAAGTCCGATTCCGGCGGTGTGCGGCTCAACCTCGGCCACGCGCAGGCGGTGCGCGCGGCGTACAACGAAATCATCGAGCAGGTGAAGAAATCGCGCCCCGATGCGAGAATCGAGGGCGTATCGATCGAGCCGATGATACGCAAGCCCAACGGCCGCGAGGTGATGGTCGGCGTGATCAGCGATCCGGTGTTCGGCCCGGTGATCACTTTCGGCGGGGGCGGAATTGCCGTCGAGGTGTTCGGCGACCGCTCGGTGGCGATGCCCCCGCTCAACGGCCAGCTGGCGAAGAGCCTGATCGGCGGCGCGCGCATTTCCAAGCTGTTGAAGCAGTTCCGCCACATGCCGGCCGCCGATGTCGGGGCGCTGAAGCAGGTTCTCCTGCGAGTGTCGGAAATGGTGTGCGAGCTTCCGGCGATCAAGGAAATGGACATCAATCCGCTCATCGTCGACGAGAACGGCGCGCTTGCCGTGGACGCGCGCATCATCGTTGATTACGTGCCACCGACCAGCGACCGCTACTCGCACATGGCGATCTGTCCGTACCCCTCGCATCTGATCGCCAACTGGCAGCTGCCCGACGGCACCAACATCACGATACGGCCGATACGCCCTGAAGACGCGGGGATCGAGGCGGAGTTCGTAAAAAACCTTTCGGAGGAGAGCCGCTTCCTGCGCTTCCAATCGACGTTCAGCGAGCTCGCGACACAGATGCTGGTGCGATTCACCCAGATCGATTACGACCGGGAAATGGCATTCGTCGCGACCACCGAGCGCGACGCCGGCGAGACCGAACTCGGCGCCTGCCGCTACGCGATCCTGCCGGATGGCGAGACCTGCGAGTTCGCGATCGCGATCGCCGACGAGATGCAGGGCAAGGGCCTGGGCTCGAAGCTCATGGCCAGCCTGATGGACGCCGCCCGGCGCAAGGGGCTGAAAGCAATGGACGGCGACGTCCTGGCTTCCAACCAGAACATGCTCGCGCTCATGGCCACGCTCGGATTTTCGGCGACCACGAACCCGGATGACCGCAGCATCAAGCGCGTGACCCGGACGCTGTGACGTCCTGAGGTTCGCGGGATCGGCGCGGCTTCGGTATAATTCAGGCTTCAAGCAGGCGGGAGGGGCGCAAGTCCCGCCCGCTTTTTCGCATCTAATCCTGGAGTCGCACCTGTCTTCGTTCGTGCCCGCCGCGCTCGTACTCGCCGACGGGACGGTCTTTCGCGGCCGTTCGATCGGCGCTTCGGGCTCGTCGACGGGCGAAGTGGTATTCAACACCGCGATGACCGGCTATCAGGAGATCCTGACCGATCCGTCGTATTGCCGCCAGATCGTCACGCTCACCTGCCCGCACATCGGCAATACGGGGACGAACGCCGAGGATGAGGAATCGCTGGCGCTCCACGCCGCGGGCCTGGTGGTGCGCGACGTCCCGGCGTTGATGTCGAACTGGCGGGCGCGAACGAGCCTGCCGGAATACCTCGTTTCAAACAAGCTGGTCGCAATTGCAGACATCGATACCCGCAGGCTGACCCGCATCCTCAGGGAAAAGGGCGCGCAGAACGGATGTGTCGCGGCCGGGGAAGTGGATATCGATCAAGCACTGAAGGAAGCGCGCGCGTTTCCGGGCCTCGCCGGAATGGACCTCGCGCGGGTCGTGAGCACGCTGAAGACCTACACGTGGCACGAGGGTGCGTGGCGACCGGGGTCGAGGCACAAGCCCGTCGAAAACGGCCGACTCCATGTCGTCGCCTACGACTATGGAGTGAAACGCAATATTCTCCGGCTGTTGGTCGAGAGGGGTGCGCGCGTCACGGTGCTGCCCGCGCAGGCCCCGGCGAAGGACGCGCTGGCGCTCAAGCCCGACGGCGTGTTCCTTTCCAACGGTCCGGGCGATCCCGAACCCTGCGACTACGCCATTCGCGCGATCCGCGAGATCCTGGACGGTTCCGACGTTCCGGTGTTCGGCATCTGCCTGGGACACCAGTTGATGGGACTCGCCTGTGGCGCGAGAACCCTCAAGATGAAGTTCGGCCACCACGGTGCGAATCATCCGGTGAAGGACCTGGACACAGGCCGCGTGGCGATCACCAGCCAGAACCACGGTTTCGCGGTGGACCCGGCCACGCTGCCGTCGAACCTGCGGCCCACGCACGTATCGCTGTTCGACGGTTCGCTGCAGGGGATGGCGCGCACCGACCGCGCGGCATTCTGCTTCCAGGGACACCCCGAAGCGAGCCCGGGCCCGCACGACATCGGCTATCTGTTCGACCGGTTCGCGAAGATGATGGAGGCGCGCCGGCATGCTGCGCAGGAGGGCCGGCCCTGATGCCTAAGCGCACCGACATCAAGTGCGTCCTGATCATCGGCGCGGGACCGATCGTGATCGGCCAGGCCTGCGAGTTCGATTACTCGGGTGCGCAGGCTTGCAAAGCGCTGCGCGCCGAGGGGTACCGCGTCGTCCTGGTCAACTCCAATCCGGCCACGATCATGACCGACCCCGAGATGGCCGATGCCACCTACATCGAGCCGGTCACCTGGCAGACGGTCGCGCGGGTGATCGAAAAGGAGCGGCCCGACGCGCTGCTGCCGACGATGGGCGGGCAGACGGCGCTCAACTGCGCTCTCGACCTGGCGAAAAACGGCATTCTGGAGAAGTTCGGCGTCGAGATGATCGGCGCCTCGCGCGAGGCGATCGACAAGGCCGAGGACCGAGAGAAGTTCAAACAGGCGATGAGCCGCATCGGCCTGGCTTCCGCGCGCTCGTCGCTCGCGCATTCGATGGAGGAAGCGCTGCAGGTCCAGGCCGCACTCGGCTATCCGGCGGTGATCCGGCCATCGTTCACGCTCGGCGGCAGCGGCGGCGGCATTGCCTACAACCGCGAGGAATTCATCGCCATCTGCGAGCGCGGCCTGGAGGCGTCGCCGACGAAGGAACTGCTGATCGAGGAGTCGGTGATCGGCTGGAAGGAATTCGAAATGGAGGTGGTACGCGACCACAAGGACAACTGCATCATCGTCTGCTCGATCGAAAACCTCGACCCGATGGGCGTACACACCGGCGATTCGATCACGGTTGCGCCGGCGCAGACGCTCACCGACAAGGAATACCAGATCATGCGCGACGCCTCGATCGCGGTGCTGCGCGAGATCGGGGTCGATACCGGCGGTTCCAACGTCCAGTTCGCGATCAACCCCGGCGACGGCAGGATGCTGGTGATCGAGATGAACCCGCGCGTGTCGCGCTCGAGCGCTCTGGCCTCCAAGGCGACCGGCTTTCCGATCGCCAAGATCGCCGCCAAGCTCGCGGTCG
This sequence comes from Betaproteobacteria bacterium, assembly GCA_016195915.1. Classification (GTDB taxonomy): domain Bacteria; phylum Pseudomonadota; class Gammaproteobacteria; order Burkholderiales; family SG8-39; genus JADGRQ01. The sequence continues at coordinate 36,949 of JACPYS010000027.1, forward strand.
GCTACACGCTGGATGAACTGGCCAACGACATTACCGGCGGCGCCACGCCGGCATCGTTCGAGCCGAGCATCGATTACGTGGTCACGAAGGTGCCGCGATTTGCGTTCGAGAAGTTTCCCCAGGCCGACGATCGCCTGACCACGCAGATGAAATCGGTGGGCGAGGTGATGGCGATCGGCCGGACCTTCCAGGAATCGTTCCAGAAAGCGCTGCGCGGGCTGGAAATCGGCGTCGACGGCCTCAATCAGCGCACCACCGACCGGGAAACGCTGGAGAAGGAACTCGGCGAGCCCGGCCCCGAGCGCATCTGGTACGTGGGCGACGCGTTCGAGAACGGATTCACGCTCGAAGAGGTGCATCAGCTCACGCGCATCGATCCCTGGTTTCTTGCCCAGATCAAGGAAATCGTCGATCTGGAGATGGAACTCGATGACCGTCGGCTGGGCGAGATCGATGCAGACCATCTGCGCCTGCTCAAGCGCAAGGGATTTTCCGACCGGCGACTCGCCTATCTGTTCAATGCCAGCGAAGGCGACGTGCGCGCAAAGCGCCACACACTCGGCATCCGGCCGGTATTCAAGCGCGTGGACACCTGCGCGGCGGAGTTCGCAACCAACACCGCCTACCTGTACTCGACCTACGAGGAGGAGTGCGAGGCGGCACCCACCGGGCGCAGGAAGATCATGGTGCTCGGCGGCGGGCCCAACCGCATCGGCCAAGGAATCGAGTTCGACTACTGTTGCGTGCACGCGGCTTTCGCGCTGCGTGAAGACGGTTTCGAGACCATCATGGTCAACTGCAACCCGGAGACCGTCTCCACGGATTACGACACTTCGGACCGCCTGTATTTCGAACCGCTCACGCTCGAGGATGTGCTCGAAATCGTCCACCGGGAGAAACCCTGGGGCGTGGTGGTGCAATACGGCGGCCAGACCCCCCTCAAGCTGGCGCGAGACCTGGAGGCAAACGGCGTGCCCATCATCGGCACGTCGCCCGACTCCATCGATGCGGCCGAGGATCGCGAACGTTTCCAGAAGCTGCTCACCGATCTGAAACTGCGCCAGCCGCCCAATCGCACGGCGCGCAGTCCGGAGGAGGCGGTCAGGCATGCCGAGGACATCGGCTATCCGGTGGTGGTACGCCCGAGCTACGTGCTCGGCGGGCGTGCGATGGAGATCGTGCACCAGCCCGGCGACCTGCTGCGCTACATGAAGGACGCGGTCAAGGTCTCGAACGACTCGCCGGTGCTGCTCGATCGCTATCTTTCGGATGCGATCGAGTTGGACGTCGATTGCGTGTGCGACGGGTCCGAGGTGTACATCGGCGGCGTGATGGAGCACATCGAGCAGGCTGGCGTGCATTCGGGTGATTCGGCATGTTGCCTGCCGCCGCATTCCCTTGCCGGCCATCTCGAGCGCGAGCTGCGCCGCCAGACGGCGCAATTGGCGATGGCCCTCAAGGTGGTGGGCCTGATGAACGTGCAGTTCGCCATCCAGCGCGACGTGGTGTACGTGCTCGAGGTCAATCCGCGCGCGTCGCGCACGGTGCCGTTCGTATCCAAGGCCACCGGCGTGCCGCTCGCCAAGATCGGGGCGCGTTGCATGGCGGGCCGGTCGCTGCGCGAGCAGGGAATGCGGGACGAGGTGATTCCGCCGTACTTCTCGGTCAAGGAGGCGGTATTCCCGTTCGCCAAGTTCCCCGGCGTGGACACGATACTCGGACCCGAGATGAAGTCCACGGGCGAGGTGATGGGCATCGGCGCGAGTTTCGGCGAAGCCTTCGTCAAGTCGCAACTCGCTGCCGGGGCGCGCCTGCCCAAGGCGGGCCGCGCGTTCATCAGCGTGAGGGAGGCCGACAAGCTCGCGGCGGTAGAAATCGCGCGGGACCTGCTCGAACTCGGTTTCAGCATCGTCGCGACGCGCGGCACTGCGGCGGTGATGGCCGCCCACGGCGTGCCATCGACCGCCGTGAACAAGGTGGCGGAAGGCCGGCCGCATATCGTCGACATGATCAAGAACCACGAGGTGAGCCTGATCATCAACACGGTTGGAGCGAAGCGAAACGCAGTGTCCGATTCGCGTTCGATCCGGATTTCCGCGCTGGCGCAGCGCCTCACGTATTTCACCACAATTGCCGGGGCGCGCGCCGCGTGCGCCGGAATGCGGCACCTCGAGGCGCTCGAACCGTACCGGTTGCAGGAACTGCACCAACGGATGCAGAGGGAAGCTCAGGTCGCTTCCCCCCGCACCCCCTTTCACACGTTGATTGAGGGGTAGGTCATGGCGAAGACACCGATCACCAAGCATGGCGCGCAACTGCTGCGCAGCGAACTGCAAAGACTGAAAACGGTCGACCGGCCGGGTGTCGCCGCAGCGATCGGCGAGGCGCGCGCCCACGGCGATCTGTCGGAGAACGCCGAGTACGACGCGGCGCGCAACCGGCAGGGTTTCATCGAAGGACGCATTGCGGAGATCGAATCGAAGCTCGCCAACGCGCAGATCATCGATCCCACGCTGCTCGAAGCCGACGGCCGCTGCGTGTTCGGCGCGACGGTGGAACTGGCCGATACCTCCAGCGGCGCGAAGGTGACCTACCAGATCGTGGGAGAAGACGAGGCGAGCATCAAGGAGAACAAGATTTCGATCAGCTCACCGATCGCGCGCGCGCTGATCGGAAAGTATGCCGAAGACGAAGTCGAGGTGCACACGCCGGGCGGGGTGAAGAGCTACGAGATCCTCGACGTGCGCTACGAGTAGTGGCGGCGTCTGCTTTGCATTGGGACACGTCGTCCCCGCGTGACACGTCGTCCCCGCGTAGGCGGGGACCCAGAACTGTTTCACCATCGAACGCCACGAAGTCGACTTCGTCGGCCCTCCCGCCGCGATTCAAGCGCGCGAGCGTGCCGGCGTCGCCCCCATTTTGCAAGCACGCGCGCGAGCGCGCCGTGTTGCGGGGGGTGGGCTTGCCCCGCCCACCGCAACACGATGAGGCCGCGGCTTTTCACCGCGGATAACAGCGTGGCTCAACGAAAAGAAGCGGTGGAGACAGCTGCTTCAATGAGGCCGCGGCTTTTCACCGCGGATAACCGCGGTAGCGGCCGGGGCCATGTTCCAATTCACAGATGCTTCAATGAGGCCGCGGCTTTTCACCGCGGATAACGAAGATGATTGGGCGGCAGCGCGCCGCATTTGGGCCGCTTCAATGAGGCCGCGGCTTTTCACCGCGGATAACCGTGGCATCGAGGAAATCGTTGGTGCTGGAATCTAAGCTTCAATGAGGCCGCGGCTTTTCACCGCGGATAACGCGGCCATCTCCTCGTCGGTCGCCAGCATCTGGTCGCTTCAATGAGGCCGCGGCTTTTCACCGCGGATAACCACCCGAACCTGCCGGGCAAGGGCACGGCGAGCGAGCTTCAATGAGGCCGCGGCTTTTCACCGCGGATAACGCGGTGCCGGATGCGCGCAGGTTCGTCCAGATTGCGCTTCAATGAGGCCGCGGCTTTTCACCGCGGATAACGAATCTCGCTCGTACGATGGCAGAAGGCGCAAGCCCGCTTCAATGAGGCCGCGGCTTTTCACCGCGGATAACATCGCTCAAGTCCTGCATGAGCGCGTTACCTTTTGCGGCTTCAATGAGGCCGCGGCTTTTCACCGCGGATAACCTCGGAGAGTTGCCCCGGCGAAGTGCCAGACCTCAATTGCTTCAATGAGGCCGCTGCTTTTCACCGCGGATAACGTGCCCAGCCCGGAAAATGCGCCGGAGATCCACTCGCTTCAATGCTCGGCCTCATCCGCTCGGGCCTTGTCCTGCTTCAATGAGGCCGCGGCTTTTCACCGCGGATAACGGCTGCACCCAGACCGGGGCTTTTCTTTTGGCTATTCGCTTCAATGAGGCCGCGGCTTTTCACCGCGGATAACTCGGTCACTCCTCAAACGTCGCGGTGATCCACCTGGCTTCAATGAGGCCGCGGCTTTTCACCGCGGATAACGCCGGGGAGATCCTGCTCACATCGGTTGGACGAGAAGGCTTCAATGAGGCCGCGGCTTTTCACCGCGGATAACTGGTGCGCTGAGTGCGGATCACCAATACCTACGCAGCTTCAATGAGGCCGCGGCTTTTCACCGCGGATAACCTGCCGAGCAGGAACGCGACGCTCTGCGAATTGTGGTCGCTTCAATGAGGCCGCGGCTTTTCACCGCGGATAACGAACTGCGCCCAGCCCGGCCCGTCCTGCGCCGCCCCGCTTCAATGAGGCCGCGGCTTTTCACCGCGGATAACGTGATCAGCAACACGTGAACCTCGCCGCCGCCCTGTTGGCTTCAATGAGGCCGCGGCTTTTCACCGCGGATAACGTGACTACCATGTAATTATCCGGTACGGTCGAATAGCTTCAATGAGGCCGCGGCTTTTCACCGCGGATAACTCCGGCTGGAGCGGGCGGCGATGAATCTGCACCTGCTGCTTCAATGAGGCCGCGGCTTTTCACCGCGGATAACCGGCTCAGCGCGCACCGCCTCGCGATCACCGTCGAAGCTTCAATGAGGCCGCGGCTTTTCACCGCGGATAACCGCGCCGCGCGCATCATCGGCGAGGACGGCCGCGAGGCTTCAATGAGGCCGCGGCTTTTCACCGCGGATAACGGGGTCTACACGACCCGCCTCAAGGCAATCACGCCGGCTTCAATGAGGCCGCGGCTTTTCACCGCGGATAACAGATCGGCCATCGCCAGCGTGTAGGCGTTCTTGTGCATGCTTCAATGAGGCCGCGGCTTTTCACCGCGGATAACCACGAGACACCAGCCCCGCAGGGTGCGGCTCGAGCCGCTTCAATGAGGCCGCGGCTTTTCACCGCGGATAACTAATCACCGATGGCTCTACGGCTTCGATCAAGTTTCGCTTCAATGAGGCCGCGGCTTTTCACCGCGGATAACTTGGATGAAAAACTTTTCGCGCGTGGCAGTATCGTTGCTTCAATGAGGCCGCGGCTTTTCACCGCGGATAACATGGATCGATCGCGACCACGATGCGCAGCATTTGCGGCTTCAATGAGGCCGCGGCTTTTCACCGCGGATAACCTCCGCTTCGATCAGCCGGTGCTGCGCGTCCAACCAGCTTCAATGAGGCCGCGGCTTTTCACCGCGGATAACCGCCCATCTCGGGCAGCAGTTTCGCATCCCCCATCGCGCTTCAATGAGGCCGCGGCTTTTCACCGCGGATAACTACCGCAACTGGTGGGGGTCTTCTCCGGACGAAATAGCTTCAATGAGGCCGCGGCTTTTCACCGCGGATAACCGTCGGCGGCGCGTAATGGCAATCTGGCTGCGATCGTGCTTCAATGAGGCCGCGGCTTTTCACCGCGGATAACAAGCTGCCGTCATCGCCGTGGCGGTCGGAGAGGCCGCTTCAATGAGGCCGCGGCTTTTCACCGCGGATAACAATCATCGCGGCGGGCGGATCTTCGTCTTATCTCGGCTTCAATGAGGCCGCGGCTTTTCACCGCGGATAACGCCCGCTGGTCTTCGAACCCGCGGTCCGCGCCCACGAGCTTCAATGAGGCCGCGGCTTTTCACCGCGGATAACCGGCTGCCAGATCGCGGCATAGCGCCCGCTCAACCATGCTTCAATGAGGCCGCGGCTTTTCACCGCGGATAACATCATCGAAAGTTTATGTGGGCCAGAGATATTCTTGCTTCAATGAGGCCGCGGCTTTTCACCGCGGATAACCCGCGGTGCTGGAGAGCCGCGACCCGACGCCCGCGGCTTCAATGAGGCCGCGGCTTTTCACCGC
>JACPYS010000007.1 GCA_016195915.1 Betaproteobacteria bacterium
CGACTACAATCGCTTGTGGTCTCCTCGCTCTATGTAAACGGAATAATCGCCGCCGCGAGCTTGCGTACCTGCCGACAGAATAGACGACACAAACGATCCGCCAATGGCCGTCGATAGGAGTACACCTGACCTAACAACCAAAGGTCGTAGACCAGTGCGCGTAGAGGAGCTGGCCGGGCGGCCCGGGCGCGGGCCGCGTTAGGCTAATTCACGGGCGTGGAAATCCAGGCTAGTGCAATGGGACGAGAAAACGGGGCGCCTGCGGTTGCACGATCTGGTGCGGTCCTATGCCGATTCGCTCGTCGAGCCGAGCCTGCGCGGCGGACCCCAGGCGCGCCATGCGGAACATTACCTGGGGGTCCTGAGCGTGGCCAGAAACCTGTACTTGGAGGGGGGCGACGGCGTGGAGCGGGGCCTAGCCCTGGCGGACCGGGAGTGGCCGAATATCCTGGCGGGGCAACGCTGGGCGGCGGGGTCGGGCGACAAGACGGCCCGCCGCATGTGCAGCCGTTACTCCAATGCCGGGGTCTACGTTTTGGCCCTGCGTTTGCATCCCGGAGAGAGGATTCGATGGATCGAGTCGGCCCTGGAAGCAGCCCGAGGGGCTGGCGACCGTGTCGCGGAGGGGAATCACCTCGGCAACCTGGGCAATGCCTACGCCGCTCTGGGCCAGCCGCAGAAGGCCATCGAGTATCACGGGCAGGCGTTGGCCATCCTCCGCGAGATCGGCGATCGGCGCGGGGAAGGAACTGCCTTGGGCAACCTGGGCATTGCCTACGCCGCTCTGGGCCAGTTGCAGAAGGCCATCGAGTATTACGAGAAGCACCTCGCCATCACCCGCGAGATCGGCGATCGGCGCGGGGAAGGGAATGCCTTGGGCAACCTGGGCCTGGCCTACGCCGCTCTGGGCCAGCCGCAGAAGGCCATCGAGTATTACGAGAAACAACTGACCAGCACCCGCGAGATCGGCGATCGGCACGGGGAAGGGAATGCCTTGGGCAACCTGGGCATGGCCTACACCGATCTGGGCCAGCCGCAGAAGGCCATCGAGTATTGCGAGAAACGACTGGTCATGGCACGCGAGATGAGCGATCGGCGCGGGGAAGGGAATGCCTTGGGCAACCTGGGCAATGCCTACGCCGTTCTGGGCCAGCCGCAGAAGGCTATCGAGTATTACGAGAAGCACCTCGCCATCACCCGCGAGATCGGCGATCGGCGCGGGGAAGGGCAGGACTTGGGCAACCTGGGCAATGCCTACGCTGGTCTGGGCCAGCCGCAGAAGGCCATCGTGTACCACGAGAAGTACCTCGCCATCGCCCGCGAGATCGGCGATCGGCGCGGGGAAGCCAACGCCTGCTGGAACATGGGTGATGAACTGGCCAAGGCCGGAGACCTGCGCCGCGCCGTCGCGTTGATGCAGGTGTGCGTGGATTTCGAGCGTGAGATTGGGCACCCGGACGCGCAGAAGCGTGCAGCGCACGTAGAGCGCCTGCGGGTACAGCTCAGGGAGAAGAAGTAACGACGAAAGGTGATTGGAGAGAGATCGACGCTAACCATGAAGCGATCAGTGAAGAGAAATCCGCCCAAGGTAAAGCATGGCGGTCCGCGTGCGCAAACCCATGTCCGGGGGGGACGTGCAGGGAAGCGAGTCGGGATAGAAATATGGCGCGCGCATAGTCGCAGGGTACGGTGGCGAATCCGTCAGTTTCCCGAAGGGCCTCATTCCGTCTCCCATGATCACCACGTCGCACCGCTCGCAGGCCACGAGCGCGACGCGGACGGATGAGTTCCTATCGGTCGGTATCGGTCGTTGGCTCAGGCCGATTCGGGTATCCGCTTTGGAGCCCGCGCCGCTCGCTTTACGCGTCGCGCCGGCGCCAGTTTCTGCGCGTGTTGGCGCGCATCTTCCGCCATTTCAGGCAGGTTTTGCTTGAAGCGGTCCGAGCGCTGACAACGTTGGCGGTGCAATTCTTCGACTATCGGGTCGTGCCACATTTCAGTCCCCTCTTAGTTCCGGCGGCGTGCATATCACCGGAGGCTCGTAGCCGGCGGTCCGGCAACAAGAATTGATAATCTCGCGCGTCCGCGCATTGGCGATGTGCGTGCAGTTCCAAGTCAGCAAGAAGTCCATGCCGTTGACAGTGGCGACGGCGATATGCAAGGCATCATCTTGCGCTTTTGGCGGCAGCGCGGCAATTTTGAGCAACCGTTCAGCGAGTGCTTCGGACTCTGCATCCAATCCAAGTATTGGAATCGAGGCAACTGCTTCCAGTCTCGCATTCGCCGCGAGCGAATCGCCATGTCCTATCTCGGACACCACCAAATCGGATACAAACAGGTCAAACGACTTTGCGGCATCGCGCCACCATTCCCGTGTGATTTGTTGTTGCGCGAGGACGATCACGTCGCTGCTATCGCGATTGGCGAAATAGCTGACAACACTGGTCTCTAGGTAGACGGTGGGATTCACATAAACATATTAGCTCAAAGGGATCATGCGGACGTTCACAATCAGATTGCTATGATTCAGTCGATGTCCTCGGAGTATCGGCCCGCCGATTCGAGGAACAGCTTGTGCAGTGCAGTCCCGCATGCGCGATGCGCACCACCGCCCGAACGAGGGCTGAACTGCGGCGGATTGCATCTATGATGTGCTCGTTCCCGCGGGGCTCAGCGCCAGTGCGCTCCATCAATTGACCGACTGGATTTTCTCGTCGCGGATGACCTTGGTCCAGCGCGCCACCTCGGATGCGAGCCACTCCTGCGCCTCGCGCGGGGACGTGAGCCACGGCTGCGCACCCTGGGCGAGCAGTTTGTCGGCGATGTCGCGGCGACCGAGCGCTGCGTGCACCGCTGCGTTCAACCGCGTGACGATAGTCGCGGGCATTTTTCCCGGCCCGGCGAGCGAGTACCACGCCCGCACGTCAAACCCCGGCAGTACGGTCTCGGCAACGGTCGGCACGCTCGGCAGTGCCGCGTAGCGCTCGTTCGAAGTGACGGCGAGCATGCGCATCCTGCCACTTTCGATGAACGGTGCGATTCCCGCGACCGACGTGAACACCACGGGTATCTCACCCGTGAACAGCGCGAGGTTGATCGCGTTGCCGCCTTTGTAGGGGATGTGGTTCATCTGGATTCCGGCGCGTGCCTGCATGAGCACGGCGACGAGGTGCATGCCGGTGCCCACGCCGCCGGTGCCGAAGTCGATTTTGCCGGGTTCGGCCCGCGCTACGCGCACCAGAGCCTGGAGGTCTTCGAACCGCGAACCGGGCGAGGTGACGATCGCAAACGGGCTGCTCGCCAGCATCGAGATCATGGTGAAATCGTCGGTGGCGCTATAGGGGAGCGACTTGTGCAGACCCGGGGCTGCTGAGTGGCCGGAGGCAAGGAGCAGAAGCGTGTAGCCATCGGGTTCGGCCTTGGCGACGTACGCCGCGCCCACCGTGCCGCCGGCGCCCGGCTTGCCCTCGACGATCGCCGGTTGGCCCAGGCGTTCGCTGAAATCCGCGGCAATCAGCCGCGCCAGGATGTCCACCGGTCCGCCCGAGGTGAAGCCGTGCACGATGCGGATCGGCCTCGTCGGCCAATCCTGCGCGAAGGCAGCGCCTGCGACAAACAGCAATAGCACGCCGAAGGCTGCACGACGCATTGCGCTTGGGAACTGAGCCAGATTTGCCCCGGTTTTCTTCATCGCCTGTCCCTCAAAAAACATAACGCTCCGGCAGTACGCCGTTGGGCGCTTGGCGGTAGGCGTAGTTGCCTTCGGTCATCATGCGTACCCGCGATTCCAGCAGCTCCTCGCTCACTCGCGCGAGGCGTTCTGGCGGGAAGACGAGCCTGCCGTCGCGTTTCACGAAGCGGCCGGCGACCATGACATTCTCGATGTCGGCGGTCTCGGCGTACATCACCACCGCATGCGCCGGATCGCCGCCCGGAAGTGCAGGGAAGATGTTCATGCCGCGCGCGTCGATCATCGCGAGGTCGGCCTGCTTGCCAGGCGTGAGCGAGCCGATCCTGTGCTCGAGGCGCATCGCCCTGGCTCCGCCCATGGTCGCCCAATAAAGCGCATCGCGCGTGTGCGTCGCATGCTGGTCGGCCGGCCACTTCGCGGCTTCGCGCAGGCTGCGATTGTCCATCTCGCGCTGGTGCTGAAACGCGTGACGCGTGACCCAGAGCATCGAACTGTTGAAGTAGGGATCGCAGTCCGTGCCGAGCGACGGCGTTGCCCCGAACTTCAGGATCCTGCCGAGCATCGCCAGCTGCTCGTAGTTGAGCATCTCGGTGAGACAGGTCGCGGTAATCGAGCAACCGGCGTCGAGCACGATCTTGAGCTCGTCTTCCGAGAAACAGTTGCCGTGCGAGATGTTGTGGTCGGGCCCCAGCAACCCCTCTTTCGCCAGCCGCGGCATGCCGTCCTCGACCACCCGCTTTCCCTTGCGGCCGTAGGTGTGCGCTGAATTGAGCAGGCCGTACTCGCGCGCCAGGCGGATATCGTGCGCAGCGACGTCGTACTCTCCCCAATCCGGGCCGAGTATCGCCATCCCGAGCGTCACCAGGCGCTCGTCGGACGCCATTCGACCGGTGCGCAGCCGGTGGATTTCCTCGCGGGGATAGGGAATCCTGGCGTAGGGTGTAGAGCCTTCGCGCACCGGCGGTTTTGTCGTACCGCGCGCGAACATCGCCCGAATGCCGGATTCCTCCAGGGCATCGATCGCGGCATCGGTCATCTCGGCGTCGCGCACGACGTGGCACCAGTCGAGGATGGTGGTGGTGCCGTTGCGGATCTGATTGAGTGCACCGATGAGATTGCCGAGGTAGACGTCGCGCGCGCCGTAACGGGTCGCCAGGTTGCTGTGGATGTGGGCGAAGTAATCGCGGAATCCCACCCAATCCGCACCTATGCCTCGCAGCTGGTACTCCCAGGTGTGGATGTGCGCGTTGACCAGTCCGGGGATGACGATCCGGCCCCTGGCATCCACCAGCGCGGTGCCGGCAGCCGAAAGATTGCGCCCGACTGCGGCGATCCTCTCGCCATCGATGAGGACGTCGCCGTCCTCGAGGTCCCCGATCGCGGGGTCCATGGTGACGATCGTCGCATTCTTGATCAGGGTAAGTGCCATCGGCTGCGTCTCCGGTTGCGAGTTCCTGTGCCATGCGGCCCGCGCAAATCTACCGCAATCCTCGCTGCCGCGGTGGTGGTTGGCGAAACTCTTTGCTGGAGGTCAACCCGTTTGGAGTAAGCTTTCCGCACACGGAAAGGGACTCCAGATGGATGGCCTGCGCGTCAATGCGGACCGGCTGTGGGATTCGCTCATGGAACTCGCGCGCATCGGCGGCACGCCCAAGGGAGGCGTGTGCCGCCTGACGCTCACCGAAACCGATCGGCAGGGCCGCGATACGTTCATCCATTGGGCCAGGGACGCCGGTCTCGCCGTGCGTGTCGACGGTATCGGCAATATATTCGCGCGGCGTGAAGGCGCCGACGCCGCCGCGGCACCGGTAGTGATCGGCTCTCACCTGGATTCCCAGCCCTCGGGCGGAAAGTTCGACGGCGCCTACGGAGTGATGGCGGGTCTGGAGGTGGTGCGCACCCTCAACGACGCCCGCGTAACCACGCGGGTTCCGCTGGAGGTCGCCGCCTGGACGAACGAGGAGGGTTCGCGTTACGTGCCGACGATGATGGGCTCGGGCGTGTTCTCCGGCGTGTATGCGCTCGACTACGCCCTGGCACAGCAGGACTCCGACGGGATCAGTGTGAGGACGGCACTTGAGGCCATCGGGTACGCCGGCGATGCGAAGCCGCACGCCGTGGGTGCGTATTTCGAGGCGCACATCGAGCAGGGTCCCGTACTCGAGGCCACCGGCACCACGATCGGTGTGGTGCAGGGCGCCCTTGGCCAGCGCTGGTTCGACGTGGTGATCACGGGCCAGGACTCCCACGCCGGGCCCACACCGATGGAAACGCGCAGGGACGCGCTGCTTGCGGCGAGCCGCCTCGTTCTTGAGGTGAACCGCATCGCCACGACGTCCCCGGATTACGCGCGCGGGACCGTCGGCTCCATGCAGGTGAAACCGAACTCGCGCAACGTCGTGCCGGGCGAAGCGCGCATGACGGTCGATTTCCGCAACGCCAAGGATCCCACTCTCATCGCGATGGTCGACGAGCTCAAACGGCGTGCGGCGGCGATAGCCACTGAATGCCGCGTCACCATCGACCTGCGCGAAGTCGTTTACTTTGCCCCGAGCGAGTTCGCGCCCGAGCTGGTGGCGAGCGTGCGCTCGGCGGCCGGCGCGCTCGGCTACTCGCACCGCGACATCGTCAGCGGCGCGGCGCACGACGCGGTGTACCTTTCGCGGGTGGCGCCCACGGCGATGGTGTTCGTGCCCTGCAAGGGCGGCATCAGCCACAACGAGATCGAAAGCGCGAAGCCTGAAGACGTCGCCGCCGGCTGCAACGTATTGCTGCAGGCGGTGCTCGCGCGTGCGGGTACTTGAATCGAAATCAGACGGAGCCAGCCAATGAACGATCGTTTGCGCAGCGCAGTCTCGCTGGAGGAGTCCGCATTCTGGATGCCGTTTACTGCGAACCGCCAGTTCAAGAAGGCTCCGCGCATGCTCGCGCGGGCGCAGGGCATGTATTACTACACGCCGGAAGGCCGCGAGGTGCTCGACGGGACTTCCGGATTGTGGTGCGTGAACGCCGGCCACTGTCCTCCAAGGATCGTGGCGGCGCTGCAGAAACAGGTCGCGCAGATGGACTTTGCTCCGACCTTTCAGATGGGGCATCCGCTCGCGTTCGAGTTTGCCGAACGGCTGGCGGAGGTGGCGCCCAAGGGATTCAAGCGCGTGTTCTTCACCAATTCAGGCTCCGAATCGGTCGATTCGGCGCTGAAGATCTCACTCGCATGGCACCGCGCACGCGGTGATGCGGGGCGTTTCCGGCTGATCGGCCGCGAGCGCGGCTACCACGGCGTGAATTTCGGCGGCATCTCCGTGGGCGGCATCGTGACCAATCGCAAGAATTTCGGCCCCATGGTCGGCGGAGTGGACCATATCCGCCATACCCACGACCCCGCGCGCAATGCCTTCACGAAGGGGCAGCCGCTGTACGGCGCGGAATTTGCCGAAGATCTCGAGCGGCTGGTCGCGCTGCACGATGGTTCCACCGTTGCCGCCGTGATCGTCGAACCGGTGGCCGGCTCGACCGGGGTACTGATCCCGCCCAAAGGCTATCTCGAGCGCCTGCGCGAACTGTGCACGAAGCACGGCATCCTGCTGATCTTCGACGAGGTGATCACCGGATTCGGGCGCCTGGGAAAGCCGTTTGCCACCGATTACTTCGGCGTCACGCCGGATCTGATCACGGCCGCCAAAGGCATCACGAATGGCACGGTTCCCATGGGCGCGGTGTTCGTGCGCGACGAGATCTTCGATGCGTTCATGCGGGGGCCGGAGAACTCGATCGAGTTGTTTCACGGCTACACTTACTCCGGCCACCCGGTGGCCTGCGCAGCGGGCATCGCCACGCTCGATACCTATGCGGACGGAAACCTGCTCACGCGGGCGGGCGATCTCTCAAGCTACTGGGAGGGCGCGGTGCACGCGCTGAAGGGGCTGCCGCACATCATCGACCTGCGCAACATCGGCCTGGTGGCCGGCATCGAGCTTGCGCCGCGGGCGGACGCACCGGGCAAGCGCGCCTTCGAGGCGTTCGTGAAGTGCTTCGAGCAGGGCGTGCTGATCCGCGTGACCGCAGACATCATCGCGCTCTCACCGCCGCTGATCGTAGAGAAAGCGCAGATCGACCGGATATTTGAGACCCTTTCAGGCGTCCTGCGCACCCTGGAATAATTCCAGCCGACCTTCTATAGCCCAGACCGGTCTGTATCGCGTTGGGCGGGGGGTACGGGGGGAGGGCGTGCCCGCCCCCTGTTCCTCTATCTTGCGGCGACCACGCCGAGCCGCCGCCCGCGTTGCGGCTGGCGCAAGCGCGTCGGCGTGACCAGGTCGCGCACGAAGTTGGGCAGCGCAAATACGCCCTCGTGGGTTTCGCCGTTGTAGTAACGCAACTCGGTGAGCTTTCTTTGCTCGATCCGGCGGTCGATTTCGTCCGCGGTGAACGCCTTCGGGTCGAGCTTGTCGGAGCACACCGCCATCGCCCAGAGCGAGCCGTACAGCGGAATGAACATGGTGTACGGACGCACGATGCGGAATACCGAATTGAGGCGCGCCGCAAGCTCGGCCACCTGTTGCGGCCGGGCGACCGGCGACCCGATGTGGAGCGTCAACGCACCGCCGGGTGCGAGAGCCGCACGGCATTGCTGGAAAAATTCCATCGAGTAAAGCGCCTCGGCCGGCCCGATCGGGTCGTTCAGGTCGAGGATGATCAGGTCGAAGCGCTCCCCGGACTCGCGCACGAACTTCATGCCGTCGCCGATGATCACGCGCAGCTTCCGGCTTTCGAACACGCCGTTGTGTACCGCCTGGAAATGCTCGCGCGCCACCTGGATCACGTCGGGATCGATTTCCACCATCGTCACCTGCTCGACCGAAGGATGCTTGAGCGCCTCCTCCGAGGAACCGCCGTCGCCGCCGCCGATGACGAGCAGTTTTTTCGGCGCATTGTGGGCGCACAGCGCCGGGTGGATCAGGTTCTCGTGATAGACGAACTCCTCGCGCTCGGAGGTCATGTTGAAGCCATCGAGACGGAACAGCTTGCCGTATTGGGCCGTCTCGTAGATCTGCATCTTCTGGTACGGCGTCTGCCACTCGCCCAGCTGACGCTCCGCCTTGATGTAGAAGCCGGTGAAATCGTTCAGCGGTTCCATGAGCAGGTGTCCGCCGCGATCGACCTCATGGCGCGCGATTTCGCTCGGCTGGAAGTAGGTCAGGATCGACTCGAACAGCTTGTGGGCCTTCTGGCGGTTGTCGGCGCTGTAGTTGCAGACGTACACGTCCAGCGTGAGCGCCGCGTTTTCGGGCCAGGTGTGGATCGCGATGTGCGATTCTGCGAGAACGACCGTGCCGGTGAAGCCCGAGCCCTCGAACTGGTGAAAGTTCGCCTCCATCACGGTCAAGCCCGATGCCCGCACAAATTCGATGCAATTCGCGCGAAAGCCTTCGCCGTCGAGCAACAGCCGCGGGTCGCAACGGCATCCGCCGAGATCACCTATGAGATGCAGACCGTTCATTTCGTCCCCCCCAAAAAGTAGCGCACGTCCCGGGACCCAGTATCCGCCCCTTGCGCGTGCGCCCAATCCAGAAAAAAGACGCCTTGCGGCGGCTTGCGAAACCGTCTAGTCAATTCGTTCAGCGCCCCCATTTCGCGCAAGCATCTCGCGAGTCTCGTGCGTGACAGCATCTATTAACCGCCGCGCAATGCTGATTTTACTAGGAAGTCGTGGTAAATGAAAGACATCGAACCATTCCGCGGCCTCGATTTCTCCTGCTTGCGGCTTAAGTTCGCCGTCTGCCCAGTCGCAAACGAAAGCGATCATCAGCGAATGCGGGAACGGCCACGGCTGGCTGGCAAAGTAACGGATGTTTCCGATCCGCACGCCGACTTCCTCCAGCACTTCGCGCTCGACGCATTGCTCGAGCGTCTCGCCCGGCTCGACGAAACCGGCAAGCGCGCTGTACATTCCGGCCGGAAACTGCGGGCCGCGCGCGAGCAGAAGCTCGGAACCGCGGCGCACCAGCGCCATCACCGCCGGCGCGATGCGCGGGTACACCGAGAGCTTGCAGGCCGGACAGACACGCACGCGCTCGTCGGGCTTGGTCTCGGTCGGCGTACCGCAACGGCCACAGAATTGATGCGTGCGATCCCAGTCGAGCAGCTGTATGGCGCGCCCCGCAATGGCAAAGTGCGCATCGTCGAGCACGGAAAAAAGCGTCCTCAGTCCCTCCCAGCTCATGCCTTGCGGCGCGCCGGCCGCGCGTTGTACTTCCGCCGCCCAGCAGTCGGTGCCCGCCAGGCGCCCCAGATAGAGCGTCCTCGCTCGCTCCGCGACGAGGAAGCTGCGGCTTTCCTGCAACGGCACCCGGGCCCAGGTGGGCCGCACGCGGACGCGCGGGTCGTCCGGAGTCTCGGGGCTCGGCGGACCGAGCTCGACCAGCAGCTGATCGCCGCGGAATATGAACCAGTGACCGGCAGCCGCGTTCCCGCCCGAAGCGAGATGCTCGTAATCGGACGGGCTGGAAAAAGGAAGCGCGATCATGGTGCGCGAGTTTATCGCGGCCCGTCAGGAAGGTTCACGGTTTCGTCGATCAGGCGTGCCCCGTCGGCAAGCAGAAACGCCTTGAACAGTCCGCCTGCGGGTGACAGCCGCTTCTGGCGGCGATGGATCACGTGCCAGTCGCGCATCACCGGAAGCCCGACCACGCCGAGCGTCACCAGCCGCCCGGCCCTCAACTCCAGGCCGATGGTGTGCATCGACAGGAACGCCACACCCATGCCGGCCATCACTGCCTGCTTGATCGTCTCGTTGCTGCTCATTTCGAGCGCTTCGCGGGGGCGAAATCCGCGCTCAGCGAACGCGTGTTCCATCGCGGCGCGCGTTCCGGAGCCGCGCTCGCGGATGACGAACGTTTCCGCGGACAGGCTTTGCAGCCGCATCCGTTTCCGGCCGGCGAGCGGGTGATCGGGCGCGGCGACGATCGCGATCGGGTGCCGTGCGAAGGCGGTTGCTTCGGTGTCCAGGCCGCGAGGCGGCCGGCCCATGATCGCGAGGTCGACCGAATTTGCCGCCAGTTCCCGCACCACCGCCTCGCGGTTGTTGACGACCAGGCGCAGCTTCACTTCCGGGTGGCGGCGCCGGAACTCAGCGAGCAGCCGCGGCGCAAAATACTTCGCAGTCGAAACCACTGCGATCGCGAGTTCGCCGCCGCCGATGCCCTTCAGCGCGGTCATTGCCTCTCCGGCTTCGCGTACCAGGGCCGAAATCGCGGTGGCGTAATCGAGCAGTTCGCGCCCGGCCTGAGTGAGTTGTATGCGCTTGCCCACCTGTTCGAACAGCGGCAGCCCGGCGGCGGCCTCGAGCTGGCGCACCTGCATGGAAACCGCCGGCTGGGTAAGGTGCAAGGCGTTGGCCGCAGCGGTGAAGCTCATGCGGCGTGCGACTTCCTCGAAGGTCCGCAGCTGGCGAAGCGTAACGTTTCTCATTTCGTCCCAACTTCCCGGGCCATAAGCAAAGACTTATGGGAGACACAATAAAAACTGAATATACCTTATGTTATGACGCGGTTACGCTGAACCCCGGAGCATTGCAGAAGCACTTTCAGGAGAAGACCGAATGGCCAAATTCGCCACGGCTACCAAGTACAGCGCCGGCGTGAAGGATTACCGGCAGACCTACTGGCAGCCCGACTACCGGGTCAAAGACACCGACCTGCTCGCGTGTTTCAAGATCACCCCGCAGGCCGGGGTCGACCGCGAAGAGGCCGCTGCGGCGGTGGCCGCGGAGTCCTCCACCGGCACCTGGACTACGGTGTGGACCGACCTGCTTACCGATCTCGAGTACTACATGGGCCGCGCCTACCGCATCGAAGACGTACCCGGCGACGACTCGTGTTTCTACGCGTTCATCGCTTATCCGATCGATCTGTTCGAGGAAGGTTCGGTCGTCAACGTATTCACCTCGCTGGTGGGGAACGTTTTCGGTTTCAAGGCGATCCGCGCGTTGCGGCTCGAGGACGTGCGTTTTCCGATTGCCTATGTGATGACCTGCGGCGGGCCGCCGAACGGCATCCAGGTCGAGCGTGACCGGATGAACAAGTACGGCCGCCCGATGCTCGGCTGCACCATCAAGCCGAAACTCGGCCTGTCCGCGAAGAACTATGGCCGCGCGGTCTACGAATGCCTGCGCGGCGGACTGGACTTCACCAAGGACGACGAGAACGTCAATTCGCAGCCCTTCATGCGCTGGCGCGACCGCTTCGATTACGTGATGGAGGCGGTGAAGAAGTCGGAGGCCGAAACCGGCGAGAAGAAAGGCCACTATCTCAACGTCACCTCCCCGACGCCGGAGGAAATGTACAAGCGCGCAGAATTCGCCAAGCAGCTGGGTGCGCCCATCATCATGCACGACTACCTCACCGGTGGGTTCTGCGCCAACACGGGCTTGGCCAACTGGTGCCGCAACAATGGAATGCTGCTTCACATCCACCGCGCGATGCACGCAGTGATCGACCGCAATCCCTACCACGGCATCCATTTTCGCGTGCTCACCAAGGCGCTGCGCCTGTCGGGCGGTGATCATCTGCACACGGGTACGGTGGTCGGCAAACTCGAAGGCGACCGGCAGGCGACGCTCGGCTGGATCGACCTGCTGCGCGAGCGCTGCGTCAAGGAGGACCGATCGCGCGGCATCTTCTTCGACCAGGACTGGGGCGCGATGCCCGGCGCCATGGCGGTCGCCTCGGGTGGCATCCACGTCTGGCACATGCCGGCACTGCTCGCGATCTTCGGCGATGACGCGGTTTTCCAGTTCGGCGGCGGCACGCTCGGACATCCCTGGGGCAATGCCGCCGGGGCCTGCGCGAACCGCGTGGCGCTCGAAGCCTGCGTGCAGGCGCGCAACGAAGGACGCCAAGTCGAGCGCGAGGGCAAGGAGATCCTCACCGCCGCCGCTGCGCACTCGCCGGAGTTGAAGATGGCGATGCAAACCTGGAAGGAAATCAAGTTCGAGTTCGATGTGGTCGACAAGCTCGCCGCTGCAGCCACCTGAACCGGGAGAGAAAAGCCATGAGCGAAATAAAGGACTATGCTTCGCGCCTGTCCGATCCGGCGAGCCGCAGGTTCGAGACCTTTTCCTACCTGCCCGCGATGACGCCCAAGCAGGTGCGCAAGCAGGTGCAATACATCGTGGCGCGAGGGTGGAACCCCGCGATCGAACATACCGAGCCCGAGCACATGGCCGGATCCTACTGGTACATGTGGAAGCTGCCCCTGTTCGGCGAGACCGGCGTTGCGCGGATTCTCGCGGAGGCCGAATCCTGCCACCGCGCCCACCCGGGCCACCACGTGCGGCTGATCGGCTACGACAACCGGCGCCAGACGCAGGGCACCGCCATGGTGATCTTCCGCGCGCGCTGAGCCGCGCCCGCGCGAACATGGAGTGATGATGGCAATCGAGGCTCTGATCTTCGACGTCGACGGCACGCTGGCGGATACCGAGGAGGCGCACCGGCAGGCGTTCAATGCAGCGTTCATCGAGCTCGCGCTGTGGTGGGACTGGGGGCCGCCGCTCTATGCGGAGCTGCTGCGGATCTCCGGCGGCAAGGAGCGCATAGCGCACCACATCGAGGCGCTGCCGGTCACCGAAATCGAGCGGGCGCGGCTGCGTTCGCTGGTGTCGCTCATCCATAGCACCAAGACGCGGATCTACAGGGAACTGCTGGAGAACTTCAAGCTGCCGCCGCGTCCGGGCGTGGCGAAGCTCATCGGCGATGCGCGCGCCGCCGGAATGAAGCTGGCGATCGCCTCCACCACCACGCCGGCAAACGTCGAGGCGCTGCTCAATGCGGCGCTCGGCCGCGGCGCAGTGCACTGGTTCGATACCATTTCCTCGGGGGATGTCGTCGCGAGCAAGAAGCCCGCGCCGGACATCTATCGCCTTGCGTTGCAGGGTCTGCGCCTGCCGGCCGAACGCTGCGTCGCGTTCGAGGATTCGGTGAACGGCCTGAAGGCGGCCCGCGCGGCGGACCTGTTCACCGTGGTCACACCGACGCGATGGAACACCGGCCAGGATTTCAGCGACGCGCAACTCGTGCTGGGGAACCTGGAGGACATCGATTTGCCGAAACTCGAGCGATTGCACGCCGCCGCGCGCGCGGCGGCATGAGGCGGGCGTGATGCTCCGGGCGCGCAAGACCACGCTCACGCAGTTTCTCATCGAGGAGCGGCGCCGGCATCCGGCGGCGAGCGGCGAATTGAACGCGCTCATCCTCGACATTGCGCTCGCCTGCAAGGCGATCTCGCGCGCGGTGGCGCAGGGCGCGCTTGCCGGGATGCTCGGCGACGCGGCCAGCGCGAACGTGCAGGGTGAAACGCAGAAGACGCTCGACCTGGTGGCCAACGAAACATTCCTGCGCGCCAACGAGTGGGGAGGCCACCTTTGCGGCATGGTGTCGGAGGAGATGGAAGCGCCCGCGGCGATTCCGGCGCAATACCCCAAGGGCAAGTACCTGCTGGTGTACGACCCGCTCGATGGCTCCTCCAACATCGATGTCAACGTCGCGGTGGGCAGCGTGTTCTCGATCCTGCACGCCCCGCGCGCCGGCGAGGACGCGACGCCGGATGATTTCCTGCAGCCGGGCGCGCGTCAGATCTGCGCCGGTTACGCCATCTATGGCCCCGCGACGATGCTGGTGCTCACCGTGGGCACCGGCGTGCACGGCTTCACGCTCGACCCGCTGCTCGGCGAATTCATGCTGACCCATCCGCTCCTCGCCATCGACGCGGATGCAAGCGAATTCGCGATCAACGCTTCCAACAGCCGGTTCTGGGAGCCGGCGGTCAAGCGCTACGTGGACGAGTGCATGGCGGGCAGGAGCGGGCCGCGCGGCAAGGATTTCAACATGCGCTGGGTTGCTTCCCTGGTGGCCGAACTGCATCGCATCCTGATGCGCGGCGGGGTGTTCCTGTACCCGCGCGACACCAGGGACCCGGGCAGGAACGGACGCCTGCGCTTGCTCTACGAGGCGAATCCGGTCGGCTTCATCGTCGAACAGGCGGGCGGCCGGGCCAGTACCGGTTATCAGCGCATCCTCGATGTCCCGCCCGAGGCGCTGCATCAGAGGGTCGGACTGATCTTCGGCTCGGCCAACGAGGTCGAGCGCATCGAGCAGTATCACCGCGACCACAACCAGCGCGAGTACGATGCGCCCCTGTTTGGCGCACGCGGTCTGTTTCGCGCCAATCTCTAGCACGGAGTGTTCATGTCCGCCCGACATCCGATCATCGCCATCACCGGCTCCTCCGGCGCCTGCACGACTTCCGTGATGCGCACTTTCGAGCAGATTTTCCGGCGCGAGGGCGTCAACGCCGCGTTCGTCGAAGGCGACAGCTTCCATCGCTATGACCGCGCCGAGATGCGCGAGCGGATGCTCGAGGAGGCCGCGCGCGGCAACCACAACTTCAGCCATTTCGGGCCCGAGGCCAACTTGTTCGAGGAACTCGAGGCGCTATACCGCGACTACGGCGCCGGCGGCGAGGGCCGGACGCGCAAGTACCTCCACAATGACGAGGAGGCCGCGCCCTTTGGGCAGAAGACCGGCACCTTCACCCCCTGGGAACAGCTGCCGGCCGGCACCGACCTGCTGTTCTACGAGGGGCTGCATGGCGCGGTGGTCACCGACAGGGTGAATGTCGCGCGGCACGTGGATCTGCTGATCGGCGTCGTCCCCGTGCTCAACCTGGAGTGGATCCAGAAACTGCACCGCGACCGCGCGGCGCGCGGCTACTCGACGGAGGCGGTGACCGATACCATCCTGCGGCGCATGCCCGACTACGTGCGCTACATCATTCCGCAATTCGAGCATACCCACATCAACTTTCAGCGTGTCCCGATCGTCGACACCTCGAACCCGTTCATCGCGCGCCAGATCCCGACGCCGGACGAATCGATCCTGGTGATCCGCTTCGCCGATCCGCGCGGCATCGATTTTTCCTACCTGCTGTCGATGCTGCACGACTCGTACATGTCGCGCGCCAACACCCTCGTCGCGCCGGGCGGCAAGATGGATCTGGCGATGCAGCTCATTTTCACGCCAATGATCTGGCGCCTGATGGAACGGCGCAAGCAGGCGCTCGCGCGGTAGGCAAATACAGGAGAACAACCATGGCGCTCATCGCGCTCAGGCAGCTGCTCGATCACGCCGCGGAGCACGGCTACGGCGTGCCGGCATTCAACATCAACAATCTCGAACAGATCCAGGCGATCATGCTCGCCGCCGAAGCGACCGACAGCCCCGTGATCCTGCAAGCCTCGGCCGGCGCGCGCAAGTACGCGGGCGAGGCGTTCCTGCGCAGGATGGTCGAGGCCGCGCTGGAAGCCTGGCCGCAGATCCCGGTGGTGCTTCACCAGGACCACGGCGCGAGCCCCGCGGCATGCCAGCAGTCGATCCGCTCCGGTTTTTCCAGCGTGATGATGGACGGCTCGCTGATGGAGGACATGAAAACGCCGGCGGCGTACGCGTACAACATCGAAGTGACGCGCCGCGTGGTGGAGATGGCGCACGCGGTCGGCGTTTCTGTCGAGGGCGAGTTGGGGTGCCTCGGTTCGCTCGAAACGGGGACCGCGGGTAAGGAAGACGGCGTTGGTGCGGAGGGGAAGCTTTCGCACGAGCAGATGCTTACCGACCCGGACGAGGCGGAGGATTTCGTCAGGCGGACGCAGGTCGATGCGCTCGCCATCGCGATCGGCACCTCGCACGGCGCGTACAAGTTCACCCGCAAGCCGACCGGCGACATTCTGGCCATCGACCGTATCGAGGAAATCCACCGCCGGCTGCCCGGTACCCACCTGGTGATGCACGGCTCGTCGTCGGTGCCGCAGGAGTGGCTCGCGGTGATCCGCGAGCACGGAGGCAGCATCAAGGAGACCTACGGCGTGCCGATCGAGGAGATCCAGCAGGGCATCCGCCACGGCGTGCGCAAGATCAATATCGACACCGACATCCGCCTGGCGATGACCGGCGCGATGCGCCGCGCCATGGCGCATGACCCGTCCGAATTCGATCCGCGCAAATTCCTCAAGGACGCAATGCTTGCCGCGAGGGCATTGTGCGAACAGCGCTTTACCGCTTTCGGCTGCGCGGGACACGCTTCCAGGATCCGGGCCGTGCCGCTGGAGCGGCTCGCCGAGCGCTATCGCAAGGGCGAGTTCGCTCCGGTGCTGCACTGAGCGATCCGGACCGGCGGCCATCTCGTATAATCGCGACTTCCCTCCATGACCCTCCCCCCCGTTTCAGACAAGGACCTCGCGAACGCCTTGCGCGCGCTCGCGATGGACGCGGTGCAGGCGGCCAATTCCGGTCATCCCGGCATGCCGATGGGAATGGCCGAGGTCGCGGTCGCGCTCTGGCACCGGAACCTGCGCCACAACCCCGCGAATCCGGGCTGGGCAAACCGCGACCGTTTCATGCTCTCGAACGGGCACGGATCGATGTTGCTCTACGGGCTGCTCCACCTCAGCGGCTATGACCTGCCGATCGAAGAGCTGAAGCGTTTCCGCCAGCTCCACTCCAAGACGCCGGGGCACCCCGAGCACGGCATTGCCCCGGGTGTTGAAACCACCACCGGGCCGCTCGGCCAGGGGATCGCCAACGCGGTCGGCATGGCGATCGCCGAGAAACTGCTCGCCGCAGAATTCAACCGGCCGGGGATGGCGCTCGTCGATCACTACACTTACGTGTTCCTCGGCGACGGCTGCATGATGGAAGGCGTTTCACACGAGTCCTGCGCGCTTGCCGGCACGCTGGGTCTGGGCAAGCTGATCGCGATCTACGACGACAACGGCATCTCGATCGATTCGGAGAAAGGCCGGATCCGGCAGTGGTACACCGACAACGTGCCGCGCCGTTTCGAGGCCTACGGCTGGCAGGTGATCGCCGGCGTGGATGGCCACAACGTCGATGCGGTGGACAAGGCGATTCGCAAGGCCAGACGCGAGACCTCGCGGCCGACGCTGATCTGTGCGAAGACGGTGATCGGCAAGGGCGCGCCCGCCAAGGCCAATACGGGCGCGGCGCATGGCTCGCCGCTCGGCGAGAAGGAAGTCGCGGCAACGCGCGAGTCGATCGGCTGGCCGCATCCGGCGTTCGCGATTCCGGACGAGATCTACCGGGGCTGGGATGCGCGTGCGGCCGGGAAGCGCGCCGAGCGCAAGTGGTCGAAACTGTTCGACGAATACGAAAGGCTGTTCCCGCAGGAGGCTGCGGAGTTCGGGCGGCGCATGGCGGGCAGGCTGCCGGCAGATTTTGCGTGGCGCGCGGAGCAGCTGGTGCGCGATTGCGACACCAAGGCCGAAATCATCGCGACGCGCAAGGCCTCGCAGAACGCGCTCGAGGTCCTGGTGCCGGCGATGCCCGAACTGATCGGCGGCTCCGCCGACCTGGCGGCCTCGAACCTCACGATGGTCAAGGCCTCGAAGGCTGCCGGCGCCACCGAAGGCGGCAACTACCTTTTCTACGGCGTGCGCGAATTCGGCATGGCCGCGATCATGAACGGCCTCAGCCTGCACGGCGGATTCATTCCCTACGGGGGGACGTTTCTCACGTTCTCCGACTACGCGCGCAATGCCCTGCGCATGGCCGCGCTGATGAAGATCCGCACCATCTGCGTGTTCACGCACGACTCGATCGGATTGGGCGAGGACGGGCCGACGCACCAGGCGGTGGAGCACGCTTCGAGCTTGCGCTTGATCCCCGGATTCGACGTCTGGCGTCCCTGCGACACGGTGGAAACTGCGGTGGCCTGGACCTGTGCGATCGAACGCGCGAACGGGCCGAGCGCATTGCTCCTGAGCCGGCAGAACGTGGCGTTTTGCGCGCGCAGCCCGGCCGCGATCGCGTGCGTGCGCCGCGGCGGTTATGTGCTCGGCGATTCCGAGGGCGCAAAGGCCGCGATCATCGCCACCGGCTCGGAGGTGCCGCTCGCGCTCGCAGCGCAGCAGCAGCTCGCCGCCGACGGCATAGCCGTACGCGTGGTATCGATGCCTTCGACCAATGTGTTCGATCGACAGGAAGCGGGGTATCGCGCGTCGGTACTGCCCAAGGGGCTCCGGCGCGTGGCGGTCGAGGCGGGAGTGACCGATTTCTGGCGCAAGTACGTCGGTCTGGAAGGCGCGGTCGTGGGCATCGACAGTTTCGGCGAGTCCGCGCCGGCCGGAGAACTCTACAAGCATTTCGGCATCACCGCGGAGGCGGTCGCGGCCGCGGTGAAGAGCGTGCTGTAGCGGGCCTACTTGGAGTCTTGTCATGGCAATCAAGGTAGCAATCAACGGGTTCGGCCGCATCGGCCGCAACATCCTGCGCGCTCACTACGAGAGCGGCAAACCTCACGGCCTGCAATTCGTCGCCATTAACGACCTGGGCGACGCGAAGACCAACGCCCATTTGCTCAAGTACGACACGGTACACGGCCGTTTCAGGGGCTCCGTCGAGGTCGAGGGCGATTGCCTGGTCGTCAATGGCGACAGGATCCGGGTGCTGGCGATGCGCAAACCCGAGGAACTGCCGTGGAAGGATCTCGGCGTGGACGTGGTGATGGAATGCACGGGCCTGTTCACCAGCAAGGCGAAGGCCAGCGCGCACATCACTGCCGGCGCGAAGAAGGTGATGATCTCCGCGCCCGGCGGCAAAGACGTCGACGCGACCGTGGTGTACGGTGTGAATCACAACATACTGAAGGCGGCGCATACGGTGATTTCGAACGCCTCGTGCACCACCAACTGCCTCGCACCGGTGGTCAAGGTGCTCAACGAGCGCATCGGCATCGTCTCCGGACTGATGACCACGGTGCACTCCTACACCAACGACCAGGTGCTCACCGACGTCTACCACGAGGACCTGCGGCGGGCGCGCTCGGCCACCATGTCGATGATCCCGACCAAGACCGGCGCTGCGTCCGCGGTCGGGCTGGTGTTGCCGGAGTTGAACGGAAAGCTCGACGGATTCGCGATCCGCGTGCCGACCATCAACGTTTCGATCGTCGATCTTGCTTTCGTCGCCAAGCGCGCCACGACGGTGGACGAGGTGAACGCCGCGATGAAGCAGGCGGCGGAAGGCGAACTGAAGGGCGTGCTCGAATACAACAAGGACCCGCTGGTTTCGGTGGACTTCAACCACAACCCGGCTTCCTCGATCTTCGATGCCACGCTCACCAAGGTGGCGGAGGGGACGCTGGTCAAGATCGGTGCCTGGTACGACAACGAATGGGGCTTCAGCAACCGCATGCTGGACACCGCGGTTGCGTTCGTGAACGCGAAATAATCGCGGTGGCAGCGGTCCCGGTATGAATTTCAGGCGCATGGCGGATGTGGACCTGAGGGGAAAGCGCGTGCTCATTCGCGCCGACCTGAACGTGCCGATCGATGCGGGCAGGGTGGCCGATGACACCCGCATACGGGCGTCGCTGCCCGGGATACGCGCGGCGCTTGCGGCGGGTGCGCGCGTGATGCTGACTTCGCACTTGGGCCGGCCGAAGGAAGGGGTGTGGAGCGAGGCGGATTCGCTTTCGCCGGTCGCGAAACATCTCGCCGGTCTGCTCGGTATGAAAGTGCCGCTGGTACGCGACTGGGTGTCGGGTGGAGAGGTCGCGCCGGCGGCCGGCCGGCTCGTGATGCTCGAGAACTGCCGCATGAACAAGGGCGAGAAAGCCGACGATGAGGGACTCGCGCGGAAGATCGCGGCGCTGTGCGACGTTTATGTGAACGACGCGTTCGGCACTGCACATCGCGCAGAGGTGACAACGCACGGCGTGGCGAGATTCGCGCCGGTCGCTTGCGCGGGGCCACTGATGGCCGGCGAACTCGATGCGCTCGGCAAGGCGCTTGCCGCGCCGAAGCGTCCGCTGGTGGCGATCGTCGCCGGATCGAAGGTCTCCACCAAGCTGACCATCCTCGATGCGCTGGCGAAGAAAGTGGATTTTCTCGTCGTTGGCGGCGGCATCGCCAATACCTTCATGCTTGCCGCCGGTCTGCCGATCGGAAAATCCCTGGTCGAAGCGGACCTCGCGGGTGAGGCGAAGAAAATCATCGACGCCATGAAAGCACGCGGGGCAGAGGTACCGATTCCGGTGGATGTGGTGTGCGCGAAGGAACTTTCCCTCGGCGCGAATGCGATGACGAAGGCGGCAGGGGAGGTCTCGCCCGACGACATGATCCTCGACATCGGTCCGAAGACAGCAGAGTTGCTCGCGAGCAGGATTGCCTCCGCCGGAACAATCGTCTGGAACGGGCCCGTGGGGGTGTTCGAGATCGCGCAGTTCGCAAACGGCACCGAGACAATCGCGCGTGCGATCGCGGGCGCAAACGGTTTTTCGATTGCCGGCGGCGGCGATACGGTCGCCGCGATCAACAAGTTCGGGATTGCGGACAGGATCGGCTACATTTCGACCGCAGGCGGTGCGTTCCTCGAATTCCTCGAAGGCAAGACGCTGCCGGCCGTGGCTGCGCTCGAAGCGCGCGCCTAGACTTCACTTGTGAGCGAAGTCCGCATCCCCTCGGATGTCGTCGGCACCGAAGCAGGTCCCGTCGTTCAAGCGATAGACTCGCGCTGGCTGATGGCCTACGCCGCAGCGCTCGGCGAGACCGATCAACGCTACTACGACACCGAAGCGCCCGGCGGTGTGACCGGACATCCGTTGTTCGCCGTTTGCTACGAGTGGCCACTCGTGCTGGAAATCCGGGAACGCGCCGGCCTCGCCGTGCACTATCCGCGGCTGCTCCACGCGCAACACGATCTCGCCGTACACCGGGCTCCGCGTGCGGGCGAATTGCTCTCGAGCACGGCGCGAATCATCGCGGCGGCGCAGCGCACGCCAGGAGCATTCCTCGTGACGCGCTGCGAGACGCGCGGAGCAGCGGGCGAGCTCGTCACCGTGTCTGACTACGGCGCGCTCTATCGCGGCGTGATGCTCGAGGGCGACGAACGGCAGATTTCAGGAGGTTCGTTCGCGGTTCCGGTATTCGCGGCGACGCTCGGCTCCGTCGCCGAGATCGCGGTCCCCGCCACGCTCGGACACCTCTACAGCGAGTGCGCGCGCATCTGGAACCCGATCCACACCGACCTTGCCTATGCGCGTGGAGCCGGACTGCCAGGAATCATCCTGCACGGGACCGCGACTCTCGCGCTCTCGGTGTCGCGCGCGCTCGCCGCGTTCGGCTGCGATCCGGCCCACGTGCGGCGCGTGCGCTGCCGCTTCAGCGGGATGGTGCCGATGCCAGCCACGCTCGAAGTGCGCGCGGCACGCGAAGGCGGGGAGATCGGATTCGAGACCTGGCTCTCCGGCTCGCCGGTCGTCTCGCGGGGAAGCATCACGGTCGCAGGGCTCGAGCTCCCAGGATAATTTCGCCGCGACCGATACAATGACCATACGCTATAACACTCGTGAGAAGCTGCCTCCACGCGATACGGTATAGATGAACGGCCCAGGCTGGTGTCTCGCTCGCCGTAGGATTCCGGGTAGCGCGCGAACGAAAATTTCCGCCATTTCTGGTCCGGCCAAACCTTGTTGAGTGAGAAAGAACGCTTTTACTCGCGCCTTCTCGAACGCGTCGCGTTCAAATGGGTCCCGGCGAATCCGCTCGTCCTTGGACCGGACCACCCAGTCCCGCGCGCCAGCGCCCGTGAGCCACTCGACATCCGTAGCGCCCTGGTGGAAATGATCGTCGTGCACTTCTACACGCGCACCGGCGGCGCGTAGCGCCTGGGCAACGACGTGTTTGCCGAGGCTACGGTCTACAAAGAAGACCGGTGAAGCGAGTCGCTCGGCCTCACGCCGCGAGCGGGAGCTCGCAGCGGAGGACGTCTTCGAGGTCCTCTTTCGGGCGGCCATAGTCCTCCGCTAGCGCTTCGAGCTTTTCTCCTGCGCTGAATCGCTCTATGACGACGTCGGTGCGGATGCCCGTGCCATCGAGTACGGGGCGGCCGAAGCCGAATCGCGGGTCGATTACCACCGCACCGCGCAAGCCCTTGGTGACATCAAGGCGCGGATTGCGCGGAATCAGAAACAGCTTCGTCGGTATGCCGGACGAATCGCGCTGCACGCAGCGAAGGTGAGCGAGCAGCATCTCCCTCATCTCGACTTGCCCCTCGCGGGAAAGATTGAGGAGTTCACCGAATTTTTCGGCGAAGAGATCCACTCTGTTGGTATGGAATTCATGGTCGGCGAGGGGATGCTGGCTCGGGAACCGGCGTTTGAGATAGGCAACTGCCTTACGCACTTGCGGCAAACCGACCTCGTGTTTGCGGCGAATCGCGGCGAGTACGAAAAGCTCGACGAGGTTGATGAACGACAGTCGCTTCGTTTTCCGGTCAGCAATCTCGATCACGGCGGCAAACCGATGCGGATTGCCCTGAGCGTCGTGGTAACGTTGCCCGAGGCACCACGCGCGAACTGTCGAAGAAGGCAGCCGCAGGTAATGTGCGGCCTCGGCGAGCGCGTATACAGGGAGTACGCGAAGCTCGAATGCGGGAGGGGCGTTCATTTCGCGATCCTGATGACAACAAGTGGGATTATGGCACGCGCCCCGCCAAGTCACCTCTTCTTGAGCGTGACCCCGACGCCCGCGTCGTGCATGTTGAGGAACACGGTCTCAAGCGCGGCATCCGTGGTGATGGCGTTCACGTACGCCGGATCGGGAGTCGGCGAAGCCATGTTGTGCGCCACCACCAGTCCGCCCGCGCGCACCCTCGGCAGGAGCGTTCTCAGGTAATCGAGGTAGCCTTCCTTGTCGGCGTCGATGAATACGAGGTCGATCGTATCCTTTAGTTTCTTCACCTCTGCATGAGCATCACCGAGCACCGCCGTCGCGAGGTGCCCGACTCCGGCGCGCTCGAAGTTCGCGCGCGCCATCGCGTGCCGCCCGGGATCGATCTCGAATGTGGTGAGGCGCCCGCCGGTTTTTGCGAGCGCAAGCAGGAGCCACAGCCCTGAGTAGCCGGTGGAGGTGCCAAGTTCCACGGCGTTTTTCGCACCGATGGACTCCGCAAGCACGCGTAGCAGCCTGCCGTCTTCCTCCGGCACGCTCAGGTAACGATGATTGCGATAGACATCGGCGAGTACCTCGAGGATGCGGCGCTCTTCCGGTGAATTCGGACGCGACGCGCCCTCTGCCGCGCGCGTGCGCCGACCCTGGGAAAATGCGACCGGCGTGGCGGCGGCGAGAACCGCCGCGGCGCCGAGCGCCGTGCGTCGAGCCTTGTTCATGCAGATTTCCGTAAAGTAGCTGCGATTCGCAATGATAGACTCGGTCCCCTTCGAGAAAGGACCACCGCATGCTGCGCAGTACGAAGATCGTCGCCACCCTCGGCCCCGCCTCGAGCGATCCCGCCGTCCTCGAGCGCATGGTGCGCGCGGGCGTGGACGTGGTGCGGCTCAATTTCTCGCACGGCACCGCGGACGACCATCTCGCGCGCGCCGAGCTGGTGAAGAACGTGGGGCGCAAGGTCGGACGGGCGGTGGCGATCATGTGCGACCTGCAGGGCCCGAAGATCCGGGTGGGCAAATTCGCCCATGGCAGGATCACGCTGGAGACAGGCAAACAATTCATCCTCGACGCTGCCTGCGAGTTGGGCAACGACGAGCGCGTCGGCCTGGACTACAAGGACCTGCCGCGCGACGTGGCCGAGGGCGCGGTACTGCTGCTCGACGACGGGCGCATCATGCTCGTGGTGACCGAGGTACGCGGCGAAGAGGTGCACACGGTGGTGCGCCACGGCGGCGTGCTTTCGGACCACAAGGGCATCAACAAGCAGGGCGGGGGACTGACCGCGCCGGCACTCACCGCCAAGGACATGGAGGACATCAAGACCGCGGTGAAGATGCAGGCGGACTACCTCGCGGTGTCTTTTCCGAAATCGGGCGCCGACATGTACATGGCGCGCGAATTGATGCGCGCCGCGGGGGGCAAGGCCTTCCTGATCGCCAAGATCGAGCGCGCCGAGGCGGTCGAGCCGAAGACCCTGATGGACATCATGAACGGCTCCGACGGCATCATGGTGGCGCGCGGCGATCTCGCCGTCGAAGTGGGCGATGCGGCGGTGCCGGCGCTGCAAAAGCGCATGATCCGCATGGCGCGCGAGGCCAACAAGCTCGCCATCACCGCCACGCAGATGATGGAATCGATGGTGGCGAGCCCGGTGCCAACCCGCGCCGAGGTCTCCGACGTCGCCAACGCGGTGCTCGACGGCACCGATGCGGTGATGCTTTCGGCCGAGTCCGCGAGCGGGAAGTTCCCGGTGGAAACGATCATGTCGATGGACCGGATCTGCATCCAGGCCGAGCAGACGCAGGTGCCCAACCTGGACCAGGACTTCCTCAACCGCGTTTTCACGCGCGTCGACCAATCGATCGCCATGGGCGCGCTGTTCACCGCGTTTCACCTCAAAGTGAAAGCCATCGCCGCCCTCACCGAATCGGGCTCCACGGCGCTGTGGATGTCGCGCATGAACTGCGGGGTGCCGATCTACGCGCTCACCTCGCAGACCTCTACGCGTTACCGCTGCGCGCTGCTGCGCGACACCTATCCGCTGATGGTGAAGTACACCGGCCACGACCGCGAGGAGTTGCTGCAGGAAGCCGAGAGCGTGCTGGTCGAAAACGGCGTGGTCAAGGACGGCGACCTGATCGTGATCACCATCGGCGAACCGATCGGCAAGGTCGGCGGCACCAACACCATGAAGATTGTCCGCGTCGGAGAGCACCGCCGGGGATGAGCGCGATCATCCCGGGGGCTTCGTTTTGCGCCCCTCGTAGAGATCGCGACCCGCAACCAGCGCGCGGATCTTGCCGTCGGCGATATTGCGTTTGAGCATCCAGAAGCCGCAGTCCGGGTGGATGTACTTTACCCGTCCGCGGCCGATGGTTTGTTCGGCTCGCTCGATTGCGCGAGCAATGTCATCCGCGGTTTCGACCACAGTGCTCTTCACGTCGACCACGCCCAGGCCCATGCCGATTCGTTCCTCAAGTTCCTTGAACACCGCGAGTTCCCCGGGCGGCCGGTGCGCGCACTCCATCACGATGTGGTCGGCGTGCAAGGCATTGAGGTAATCGAGCAGTTTCGCCCAGTCGCCCTTCTGGATCGACTGCCCGCCATAATTGCCGAAACACAGGTGGACTGCGGCCTGGGCCGTTTTCGGAACGGCGTCGAGTACAAGATTGACCGCCTCGGCCGCCCATTTCCACTAGCCCGGGTGCCCCGGCAGGTTTGCATCGTCGAGTTGCACCACGTCCGCGTTCAGGTGCTTCACCTGTGCGGCAAGCACGAGCGCAATCGCATTGGCGAGATGTTCCGGGTCCCGGTAATGGCGGTCGTGAAGCGTCTTGGCCAGCATGTGCGGCCCGGTGAGAGTGAACTTGAGCGGCCGGCTGGCGAGCGACTTCGCGCGCGCGCAGGGGATCGGAAGATTCAGCGTGCCTTCTCCGACCGGCCCGTCGACCACGCCTGGCGGACAGGCGCGAAAGCGCATGCCTTCGGCGCTGGAGTACTCGAGCCACTCGGTAAATCCGATCTCGCTGCGGATGCCGGACATCGGGCGCACGAAGTACTCGATCATGCCATTGGTCTCCGGATGGTCGGGATCGAAGCGGTAGAGCTCTCCATCGCAGACTAGGTCGATGCCGGCCCGCTCCTGCGTGGCGAGCACGACGCGCGTCGCGTCGATGAGGGCCTGCTCCGACGGGGCGGCCGCAAGCCAGTCGGGCACAGGGTACGAGCCGACGACGGTGGTCAGGATCCGCGGGTTTGCCTTCATGATCTTCTTCTGTGCGAATGGGCGTTGATTATAATCAGCACACCCCATTCACTCACAGGTCACGCCGCCGTGAGCGATCTGCCGCAGGGATTCGCCGACGTCGAAGCGCTTGAGGAATTCATGACCCGGCCGTCACCCGGACTCCGCGCAGACCTCGCGCGCGTGCCCGGCGACCTTCTCGTGCTCGGCGTGGGCGGCAAGATGGGCCCGACGCTTGCGCGAATGGCGAAGCGCGCGGATCCGGCGCGGCGCGTGATCGGCGTGGCACGCTTCTCCGAAAAGGGCTTGCGCGAAAGGCTCGAGGCGCAGGGGATCGAATGCATTTCCTGCGATCTGCTCGAGCGCGAGGCGCTCGAGCGCCTTCCCAGGGCGCCCAACGTCGTATTCATGGCCGGCCACAAGTTCGGGGCGACCGGGCAGGCGGAGTTCACCTGGGCGATGAACGTGGCGCTGCCGTTCCTGGTCGCCAGCGCTTTCCGCGACTCGCGCATCGTCGCGTTCTCCACCGCGTGCGTCTATCCGTATGCCCCGGTGAGTTCGGCGGGTGCGGGTGAGGAGACCCCGACCATGCCGCCCGCCGGCGACTACGCGAACTCCTGCGTCGGGCGCGAGCAGATGTTCAAGTACGGTTCCGGGCGCTACGGTACGGCCGGAAGGCTGGTGCGCCTCGAATACGCGATCGACATGCGCTACGGCGTGCTATGGGACGTCGCGACGAAGGTGCTTGCCGGGAAACCGGTCGACGTGAGCATGGGACACGTCAACGTCATCTGGCAGGGTGACGCCAACGAGCAGAGCCTGCGCCTGCTCGCGCACTGCACGACTCCCCCGTCGCCACTCAATGTCACGGGCCCGGAGGTCGTCGCAGTGCGGCATCTCGCAGAAGAGTTCGGCAAGCGCCTCGGAAAAGAGCCGCAGGTCACAGGCGTAGAATCCGACACCGCGTGGCTGATCGACACGCGCCGCGCGCAGTCCCTGCTCGGTGAGCCGCGCGTGCCGCTCGCAAAGATGATCGACTGGGTCGCCGATTGGGTGGCGCGCGACATGCCGAGCCTGGGCAAGGAAACGCATTTTTCCACGCGCGATGGAAAATACTAAGGGCGCATTCGAGCATCCGCTGGGCGAGCAACACCTTGCGGGGTGTCTCGCGCTGTCGAAGTCTGCGAACTGGAACCAGAACGAGAACGACTGGCGATGGATGCTCGCGTTCGGCAACGGCCGCGGAATCACGCTTGCCGATGGAACGCTCGCGGCCTCTGCGCTGGTGATCCCCTACGGCGGACGATTTGCCTGGGTGAGCATGGTGCTGGTCCTGCCGGAGCACCGGCGCAACGGCTACGCCACGCGCCTGTTGCGTGCCGCGATCGCGGACCTGAAATCCCGTGGCCTCGCGCCGATCATCGACGCGACGCCGGCGGGCCACGAGGTGTACGCGCAGGAAGGTTTTTGCGATACCTGGGGCTTCAGGCGCTATGCGCTTTCCGGGCCGGCCGTGCGAGCGACGCCGCAGCCCGGCTGGCCCGTGGTGCGACCGATCACCGAGGCCGATTGGCCGCAGATTCTTGCGCTGGATGAGCCTGCGTTCGGCGCGAGTCGCGAAGCGTTGCTGCGCGCGCTCGCGGGCCGATTGACCGAGAGCGCGCTGGTGGCGGAGTCCCACCGCAGGATCGCCGGTTTCCTCCTCGGGCGAGACGGCCGCGAGGCACGTCAGATCGGGCCCCTCGTGGCCGGGTTGCCAGCCGCGACCGCGCTGCTCGCTGCTGCACTTGAGTGCGTCGCTCCACCGATCTACGCCGACATCGTCGATCGCGAGGCGCTGCTGCGCGGCTGGCTGGAAGCGCGCGGATTCGCCTTCCAGCGACCGTTCACGCGCATGGTGCACGGCGCGGGTCCCGCCCCGGGCGACGAATCCAGGGTGATGCTGGTCGCCGGCCCGGAGTTGGGCTGATCAGAAGTTCTGGATCCCCGCATGCGCGGGGATGACGGCGCTAACGCGCCGTCACTTCGTCATCTTGATCGAGCGGTCGAGGAATTCGTTGGTGTAGGTGGTTTTCACGTCGAATGGCTTGTCGAGGCCGATGTAGTCGCGCACCAACTCGTAATCGGCCTGCATGCGTCCATCCTCATGGATGCCGAGTGCGATCGACTTGGAAAACCTGTCGCTCATCAGCACCTCGACCAGGCTCCAGTTGGTCAGTTCGTTGTCGAACTTGAGAGCGCCGCCGGCCTCCACCAGCGCCTGCACGCAGGGTTTCGGCTCCGCGACGCAGGCTGCGAAGGCCTTCTGCGTGACTTTCACGAACTTGTCGATCAGCGGCTTGTTCTTGGCGAGGTACGCGGCGTTCACGATCACCGAGTTGCCGTAGGGGTTGAGGCCGGCGTCACGCCAGGCCAGGAAACCCAGGTCGTCGCCCAACTCCTTCTGAAAAACGTGGTGAATGTTGTAGAACGACGTGGTGACGTCGATCGCCTTGGACTTGAGGGCCGGCAACTTCCCGTTGGGGTCGATGTTGACCCAAGTCACCGATTTCGGATCTATTCCATTGGCTTTGGCGAGTGCCGGCCACATGGTGCGAGCTCCATCGCCCGCAGGGTTGCCGATCTTCTTGCCGGCAAAATCCTTGACCGACTTGATGCCGGAACTCTTGAGCCAATACATCCCCTGCGGCGAGTTGGCGTAGACGTTGAACACGCCGACCGCGTCGACACCCTTGCCACGCAGCGTGAGGACGTTTGCCATATCCGCCAGACCGACCGGATTGGCCCCCGCGCCGACTTTCTGTATCGCCAGCGCGGAACCCTTGCCCGGTTCGAGATTGAGGTCGATCCCCTCCTTGGCGTACCAGCCCAGTTTCTTGGCGTAGTAGTACGGGGCGTGGTCGCCGCCAGGCACCCAGTTGAGGATGAAATCGATCTTCTGCTGTGCCGCGGCGGGCGCCGCGAACAGCGCGGCGAGGGCCGCGATGACGAGTTTGCGCATGGGATCTGTCTCCTTGGGAATGCGGGAATGTTATTTCCCGGGCAGGTGCGGTGTCAATGATGCGGCGGAATGCGTGACCGCGAGTAACCGTTCGGTTAACATTTCCGCCAGTCATGCCCCTGCATTGGTCAGATCTGCCCGCCGAGGTGCTCGGCACCCTGCGGCGCGGCGCCGTGATTCCCGCCCATCCGCTTGCGCTCGATGCGGCGCGCCGGCTCGATGCGCGCCGCCAGAGAGCGCTCGCCCGCTATTACCTCGACGCGGGTGCAGGAGGCATCGCCGTGGGTGTGCACGCCACGCAGTTTGCGATCCGCGAGGCCGGCATGTACGAACCCGTGCTGCGCCTCGCGATCGAGACGGCACGCGCATGGGCAAAGGCCCCCGCGGTGATGATCGCCGGCCTGTCGGGCAGGACGGCGCAGGCAAGAGTCGAAGCGCAACTCTCGCGCGGGCTCGGCTATCACGCGGGAATGCTCTCGCTCGCCGCGATGAAGGGAGCCTCGATCGACGAGTTGATCGCCCATTGCGCGGCCATTGCGGCGGAAATGCCCCTGGTCGGTTTCTATCTTCAGCCTGCGGTGGGCGGCATCGCGCTGCCGGCGGAATTCTGGCGCCGATTCGCCTCGATCGAGAACGTGGTCGCCATCAAGATCGCCCCCTTCAACCGTTACCGCACGCTCGACGTGGTGCGCGGCGTGGTGGCGGCGCGGGCGGAGGAACGCATCGCGCTGTACACCGGCAACGACGATCACATCGTGCTCGATCTCGCGGTGCCGTTCGCGGTCATGCGCGGCGCCGAACCGGTCAGCGTGCGCATCAAGGGCGGACTGCTCGGGCATTGGAGCGTCTGGACGCGGCGCGCAGTCGAGTTGCACGCACGCGTCCAGGCTGCCGTCGCGGCGGGGAGCGTGGACGCGGATCTGCTGGCGCTCGATGCGCGCGTGACCGACTGCAACAGCGCGCTGTTCGACGTGGCGCACGATTTCGCCGGCTGCATTCCCGGTTGCCACGAGGTGCTGCGGCGCCAGGGGCTGCTCGAGGGCACGTGGTGCCTGGATCCGAACGAGCGGCTCTCACCCGGGCAGAGCGAGGAGATCGACCGGGTCTGCCGCGAGCACGCGGACCTGACCGACGATGAATTCGTGCGAGCGAACCTTGCGCGCTGGCTGGCCTGAAACCCGATGCCGCTCGATGAACGCGCATTCCCGCGCATTGCCTGAGGAACCGTCATGGACCGCCTGAACGACACCCTGACGCGCTACGCGATCGCCGTACTCGCGCACATAGCGCTGGTCGTGGTCTGGTACCTGTTCGTCAAGCTGGGCGAAGTGCCGAAGTTCGTGATGCCCTCGCCGCTCGAGACGCTCGATGCGTTGCTCTCGCCGAACTACGGCTGGTGGTCGAACATCGCGGTCACCGCGACGGAGATCTTCGCCGGGTATTTCCTCGCACTGGCGGCCGGGGTGGCGCTCGCGCTCGTGTTCACCTGGTCGAAGCTGCTCGAGACGTTTTTCATGCCGCTGCTGGTCTCGCTCAACATGATCCCCAAAGTGGCGCTCGGGCCCCTCATCATCGTCTGGTTCAAGTACGGCGTGCTGCCCAATACGCTGATCGCGTTTTCGATCGCGCTGTTTCCGATCCTGCTCACCACCGCGCGCGGCCTGCGCGAAATCGAGCCCGAAATGCTCGACCTGGTGCGCGGCCTGCGCGGCACGCGCTGGCAGCTGTTCACCAAGATCCAGCTTCCCGGCGCGCTGCCCTATATCTTCTCCGGAATGAAGGTCGCGGCGATCCTGGCGGTGGCGGGCGCGATCGTCGGCGAGTTCCTCGGCTCGGACAAGGGCCTGGGCTACCTGATGCTCCAGGTGCAGGTCACGCTCGATACCCCCGCGATGTTCATGGCGGTGATCCTGATCACGCTGATCGGTGTCGCGCTCTACGGCATGGTGCTCGCACTCGAGCGGCTGCTGGTGGTCAAGGATGCGAGGCTCGACTGAGCGATGCGCCGATGACCGAGCCGTTCATCCACCTGCGCAGCGTCAGGAAGCTCTACCGCAAGGGACGCGAGGAGTTCCTCGCCATATCGGATGCGACCTTCGACGTGATGCCGGGCGAGCTGGTGTCGCTCGTAGGACCATCGGGTTGCGGCAAGTCCACGCTGCTCAAGGTCCTGGCCGGGCTGCACGGCCACGAGGGTGGCGACCTGAGGATCGGCTCCTCCGCGCATGCCTTCGATCCGTCACGCGACGTCGGCATGGTGTTCCAGGCGCCGTTGCTGCTGAAATGGCGGCGCATCCTCGAGAACGTGCTGCTGCCGGCGGAGATCCTCGGGCTGCCGATGACGCAGGCGAAGGAGCGGGCACGCGCGCTGCTGGCGCTGGTCGGACTCAGCGGCTTCGAGGACAAGTACCCCTACGAGCTCTCCGGAGGCATGCAGCAACGCGCCGCGATCGCTCGCGCGCTGATCCACGATCCGAAGCTGGTGCTGATGGACGAGCCGTTCGGCGCACTCGACGCGCTGACGCGCGAAAAGATGAATCTCGAGCTGTTGAGGATCTGGAAGGAATCGGGCAAGACCATCGTGTTCGTCACCCACGGAATCTCGGAGGCGGTGTTCCTCGGCACGCGGGTGGTGGTGCTCACGGCGGGTCCGGCCCGCATGGCGGACAATTTCGAGATTTCCCTGCCCTACCCGCGCACGCTCGACATGAAGACGCAGGAGCGCTTCGGCGAGTACACGCGCCGCATCTACAAGCTGCTCGGCATGGAGTGAGGATGGTCGGAGCGATTCGCAGGACCGTCCGCAGGGCCAACGCCGCTCGTGACCCCGAGCGCTCGCGTGCAGCGATCCTCGAGGCGGCGACCGCCGAATTCGCCCGCTACGGACTGGGCGGCGCGCGCGTCGATCGCATCGCGGCGCGTGCGGGCGCCAACAAGCGCATGCTCTACTACTATTTCGGCGACAAGGACGCGCTGTTCCGCGCCGTCCTCGAAGCCGCATACGCCGAGATCCGCGCCTCGGAGCAGGCGTTGAATCTGCTCGACGTGCCGCCCAGCGAGGCGATCGCCGCACTGGTGCGTTTCACCTTCCGCTACTACATCGAGCACCCGGAATTCATTACCCTGTTGAACAGCGCGAACCTCCACCGCGCGCGCCACATCAAGGGCTCGAAGCGTGCTCGCGCGCTCAATTCGCCGCTGATCGCACTGATCGGGGCGATCCTCGAGCGCGGCGAACGCGACAAGACATTCCGCCGCGGGGTGGACCCGGTGCAGCTGTATATCAGCATCGCGGCGCTGGGTTACTTCTACCTCGGCAATGCGCACACGCTATCGGCGATCTTCGGGCGCAAGCTGACCGCCAGGCGCGCGCTCGAGCAGCGCGCAGCACATATGGTGGAGGTGGTCCTTGGTTACCTGCGCCACTGATATGCGTTTGGCGCTTTGCAACGAAGTGCTCGGAACGATGGAATTCGGCGACCAGTGCCGCTACGCGCACCTGCTCGGCTACGACGGACTGGAACTCGCGCCGTTCACGCTGGCCGAGGATCCGTCCGCACTGACCGACGCGCAGTTTGCGGGCATGCGCGCGATCGCCGCCGACGAAGGGATCGCGATCGTCGGATTGCACTGGCTGTTGTTGAAGCCTGAAGGGATGTCGATCAGCAGCCGCGATGGCGCGGTCCGCAGGCGTACCGTCGAGTTCATGCGGCGATTGATCGGGATGTGCGCCCAAATGGGTGGCAGCTACCTCGTGCACGGCTCGCCGGGCCAGCGCAACGTCCCGCACGGCGATTCGCGCGAGGCGGCACTTGGGCGCGCGAAGGAATGCTGGGCGGCCGCGGGGGAGGCCGCCACCGCGTCCGGGCTGCTCTATTGCATCGAGCCCCTGGCGGCAGACCAGACGCCGCTTGTCAACACGCTCGCCGAGGCGGTGGCCATTGTTGATGAACTGAACATCGCCGGTCTGAAGACGATGCTCGACACCAGTTCCGCGGGGCGCTCGGAGAGCGAATCCATTCCCTCGCTGATCGATCGCTGGGTGCCGAGCGGCCACATCCGGCATGTGCAGTTGAACGACGCCAACCGCATGGGCCCGGGGCAGGGCAAGGACCGCTTCGCGCCGGTGCTCGCCGCTCTCAGGCGCAATGGTTACAGTGGCGTGGTGGCGATCGAGCCGTTCAAGTACGAACCCGACGGGCCTGGCAGCGCAGCGCGCGCGATCGGCTACGTGCGGGGAATTCTGGAGGCACTCGAGCAATGAACCGGGCTGTGATGGCAGCGGTATTGGGTTGGTCTGCGTCGGTTGCGATGGCGGTCGATCTGCAGGGCCATCGCGGCGCGCGCGGCCTCGCGCCGGAGAATACGCTGCCGGCGTTTGCGAGGGCACTCGCCCTCGGGGTGGACACGCTGGAACTCGATACCGGCGTGACGCGCGACGGGGTCGTGGTGATCCATCACGACCTGGCGCTCAATCCCGACATCGCGCGCGACCAGCAGGGAAGGTGGCTCGAGAAGAAGGGTCCGCCATTGCATTCGCTCGCGTTCGCGCAGCTATTGCAGTACGACGTCGGTCGCCTGAAACCCGGAACGAATTATGCGAAAGCCCATCCGGACCAGCAACCCGTGGACGGCACGCGCATTCCGCGGCTTGCGGACCTGTTCGAGATGGTTCGGCAAGAAGGCAACCAGCGCGTGCGGTTCAATATCGAGATCAAGTCTCACCCGGAGTTTCCCGATGACACGCTTGCGCCCGAGGCGTTTGCACAGGCGCTGCTGGCCGAAATTCGCAGGGCGGGAATGAGCGGACGCACGACGATCCAGTCATTCGACTGGCGTGCATTGCAGGCGGCACAGCGCATCGCGCCCGAAATTCCCACCGTTTATCTCACGGCGCAACAGAACTGGCTCGACAACATCCAGGCCGGCCGGCCTGAAGGTTCGCGCTGGACAGCCGGAGTCCAGTTCAAAGACCATGGCTCGGTTCCCGCGATGGTGAAGGCGGCGGGCGGGGCCGTCTGGTCACCGTATTTCGGTGACGTTGACGCGGCGAAAATGCAGGCGGCAAAGGCGCTCGGACTCAAGGTCGTGGTGTGGACGGTCACCGACCCGGCGGCCGCCGCGCGTATGCTCGATCTCGGTGTCGATGGCATCATCAGCGACCGGCCCGACCTGATGCTGAACCTGCTGCAACAAAGGGGTGAACGGAAACTGCCATGAAGCGAATCGCCTGGATTGCCGCAATCCTGATGCTCGCCGCGTCTGCGCTCGCGCAGGAGTTCCCCAATCGCCCGGTGCGAATCATCGTGCCCTGGCCACCCGGAGGCAACGTGGACATCACCGCGCGCACGCTGCAGCCGGCGCTCGCCGAGGCGCTCGGCCAGCAGGTCGTGGTGGAAAACCGCGCGGGTGCGGGCGGCACCATCGGCACTGCGGCGGTGGCGAAGTCGCCTGCCGACGGCTACACGCTGTTGCTCGGCTCGAGCGGTACCGTGACCTCAGGCCCCGCGGTGTTCAAGAACCTGCCTTATGACCCGCTCAAGGACTTTGTGGCGATCGGCCCGATCCAGTCGGTCGCCATCGTGCTCACCGCAGCGCCGAAGACGCCGGTACAGAATTACGCCGAGTACGCGGCCCGCGCACAGTCCAACCCCGGGCAGGTGAGCGTCGCATCCGCCGGCAACGGTTCGTCCAACCACCTCGCGATCGAGCTCTTGATGCGCCAGGCGAAGCTGCGCCTGCTGCACGTGCCCTACAAGGGCAGCGGCCCGGCGATCACGGACCTGCTCGGCAGCCAGGTGGAGAGCATGATGGATCAGCTCACGGCCTCCATCGAGCATATCCGCAACGGCCGGCTCAAGGCGCTGGCGATTTCGTCGAAGCAGCGCTCTGCGCAGCTGCCGAACGTACCGACCCTGGACGAACTCGGGGTCAAGGGCTATGAGGCGGCCACATTTACGGGAATATTCGCGCAGGCTGGCGTGCCGCCTGCGGTCGCCGAGAAATTGCACGGCGCGCTGAAGAAGGCCATGGCCAACGAGGCCGTACGCGAGCGTTACCGCTCGATGGGCGTGGAGATCATGGACATGAACCAGGCCGAATTCGCCGCCTACGTGCGCGCCGATTTCGAGAAATGGCGCAGCCTCGCGCGCGAAGCGAACATCGTGATCGAGTGAAGGCGTGACCGAGCACGCCAACGTCCTGGCGCCCGATCCCCGCCTGCGCGCGCCGCTGCGGGCGCTTCCCTCCGGCACGGTCGATTGCCATGCGCACATCTTCGATCGTTTCGAGCGCTATCCGCTCGCCGGGACGCGCAAGTACTCGCCGCCGCTGTGCACGCGCGAAGCCTGGCTCGCGCTGCACGCATTGCTCGGCGTGGAGCGCGGCGTGCAGGTGCACGGCAGCCCCTACGGTTTCGACAATTCCATCACCGCCGATTTCCTGCGCGAGCACCCCGGGCGTTTCGTCGGCGTCGCCGTCGTTGGAACCGAAGTGACCGACGCCGAGCTGAAACGCCTCGACGCGGCGGGTTTTCGCGCCGCGCGGCTGATGGACCAATATGCCACCGGCGCGACCACTGCGATGCTCGAACTCATCGCTCGTCGCGTGGCCCCGCTCGGCTGGCACATCGAGATCAACATCGCCCGCTCGGGCGATTGGGTCGAACTCGAGCCGCGTTTGCGCCGCTGTCCTGTGCCGCTGGTGTTCGATCACCTGGGCCGGGTGCGCGGCGGCGAGGGCATCGATGCCCCCGGCTTCAATGTGGTCCGCAGACTTCTCGCGGAACGCGAAGATTGTTGGACCAAAATTTCCAGCTTCTACCGGCTCTCCGACTCGGGTCCGCCGCATTACGACGACATGCGCGCCATAGTGCGGACGCTGCTTGACGAACGCCCGGATCGCTGCGTGTGGGGCACCAACTGGCCGCACCCGGGCCTCACTCGCGATATGCCCAACGACGCCGATTTGCTCGACCTGCTCGAATCCTGGCTGCCGGGTGATGCGGTGCGCGCGCCGCTGCTCGC
>JACPYS010000026.1 GCA_016195915.1 Betaproteobacteria bacterium
ATGCAGCGCCACATCCCGTGGTCGATCGCCACCGTGCGCTTTCGCTTGGGTCGCGCCATCGCCCGACATCTTCCGCAATGCCCGTGCTGCGGGAAACCGTACGTGCGAGTATCTAGATGTTAATAACACAGTACAATTAAGTAGAGCTCCATGAATGATTGGCGTGACTCGGTCAAGTCTGCGCGCGTGCTCGAGGCGACGTCAAGATCAGATGCGAACGCGCAGGACGGCTATGCGCTCAGACGGGGTGGCGCCAGGCGAGCCACTCGTTCGCCGTCTTTCCCAGGATCCACTCCTTGTCCCCGTCACCGAGGAAATCGAGCGCGAACCGGAAGTGGTTAATGCATTCGTCATAGGTGCACGGCAGCCGCGTCCAATCCGAACCCCACATCAGGCGGCGGGGTCCGAACGCGTCGTAGATGCGGCGCAGATAGGGGGTCAGATTTGCAAACGGATAGGTTTCGGTTGTGTAGCACGGGACAGCGGAAGTCTTTACAGCCACGTTCGCATATCGCGCCAGCGCGAGGAGTTCGTCGAGATCGGCAAAGCACGCAGCGTCTCTCAATTCGCTGCAGCGGCCCATGTGGTCGAGGATCAGCTTCAAGCCCGGATGGCGCTGCGCGATTGCGGGCACCTTGCCGAGCAGGCCAGGCACGAAAATCATCAGCGGAATACTGAGGCGTTCGCAGCCGCTCCAGAACCACTCGAGCGATTCATCTTCGAGCCATCGGCTCCACTGCGGCTTGTGGAAAGTCAGCCGGATACCGAGCATCCCGGGTTGGCTAAGCCACGAATCAAGACGAGATCGCGCATCCGGCGCCTCGATGTTGAACCGTCCCATGATGGCGAACCGCGTCGGATAGCGTGCCGCCGCTTCGAGCGCCGTGAGGTTGTCGTCGCCGACGGGCGAGGGCGGCACGATGATCGCGCGATCGACGCCGGCCGCATCCATGGTGGCCAGCATTTCTTCCGCGCCGAGCGGTTCTGCACGGTGCGGGCGAGA
The DNA here is from genome assembly GCA_016195915.1 of Betaproteobacteria bacterium. Classification (GTDB taxonomy): domain Bacteria; phylum Pseudomonadota; class Gammaproteobacteria; order Burkholderiales; family SG8-39; genus JADGRQ01. The sequence goes on from JACPYS010000026.1 coordinate 1,004, forward strand.
ACCCTCCGTGGCGACGAACACGCGGCTCGCGCGTGACTCCTGCGGCCACGCACGATCCTCGCGATGGGCTTCCCACAGGTGTACCTGGGAGTCGGTGATGAGCACGTGTTCAATCCTTGTGTCCCGGGAAAGCATAGCAGCCAGACCGCCTGTGCTATTTTCGGCCACGGGGATTTGTCCTACTATCAACCCGCATGCCCTACCTCACCAAGCCGCCCGAGCCGAATCCGAGGGCGCCTCGCATCAAGGCCCCGCCGGGCGCCTGGGACTGCCAGCTGCACCTTTTCGGACCCGCGGAGCGCTATCCGATGGATCCGAAGAGTCCCTACACCAGCGACCCCGCGCTCTTTATGGAGCCTGACCCATGAGACTTCGTTCGTTTCTGCTTGCTTTGCTCCTGGGTGGCGCGGGTCTGGCACAGGCGCAAGGCTACCCGGGCAAGCCGATCCATATCGTGGTTCCGTTCGCCCCGGGCGGCGCGGTCGACGTGCTGGCGCGGACCATCGGGCAGCGGCTTTCCGAGCAGGTCGGCCAGGCGGTGATCGTAGATAACAAGCCGGGCGCCAACAGGAATATCGCGCCCGAATTCGTCGCGAAAAGCGCGCCCGATGGCTACACGGTGCTCATCGCCGCGAATGGCCTCGCGACGAACCCCACGTTTTTTCCGAATCTGCCTTTCAGCGTGGCGAGGGACTTCGCACCGGTCGCTTACATCGGCTACGCGCCGCTGATCCTGGTCGCTCCAGCGTCGTTCTCCGCAACATCGCTTGGCGAGGTCATTCGCCGGGCGAAAGCGGAGCCCGGGAAGCTTTCCTATGCGTCGGCGGGGTCCGGCACATCGGGGCATCTCGCTGCGGAGATGCTAAAGAGCGTTGCCGGAATCGACGTGCTCCACGTACCGTACAAGGGCGGCGCCCCGGCGATCGTCGACATGCTCGGTGGCCGCATCTCCTTCATGATGCTCGACCCGCTGCAGTCGCTGCCACAGATCAAGGCAGATCGCTTGCGCGCGATCATGGTTGGCAGCCCGAAGCGCCTGCCGCTGATTCCGGATGTGCCGACCGCAGCCGAAGCGGGCTTGCCGGGATACGAAGCCACGGTATGGTGGGGATTTCTGCTTCCCTCGAAGACGGCGAAGGACATCGTCGTCCGGCTGAACGAAGAATCCAACAGGGCGATGGCCGATCCGGGTGTGCGCAGGAAGCTCGAAGACATGGGAACGATCGTCGCAGGCGGAACGCCGCAGCAGTTCGGCGACTTCATCAGGGCGGAGACGGACAAGTGGGCAGCGGTGATCCGCAACGCGAACATCAAATCGGAGTGATCCGCATGAACCCCAGGACATGGCTGCTCGGTACCGTTGCCGCTCTGGTTGCCTCCGTCGCGATGGCGGACTGGCCGCAGGCACCGATCAAGATCGTCGTGCCGTTCGCTCCGGGTGCCTCCACGGACGTCGTGGTGCGCCGCATCGCGCCGAAGATGAGCGAGCTTCTCGGCCAACCGGTTCTCATCGACAACCGCGGCGGTGCAGGGGGCCTCATCGGTGCTCAGGCGGTGGCAGCCGCGCCGCCGGACGGATATACGCTTCTCGTCGCGACGACCTCGCATACCTCGCAACCGTCGCTCGTGAAGAAGATGCCGTTCGACACGCAGAAGGACTTCGCGTCGATCGCGCTGATCGCGGACATGCCGGGAATCATCGTGATCCATCCCGCCATGCCGGTGAATTCGTTTCGCGAGTTCCTCGAGTACGCGAAGCCCCGCAAGCTCAACTATGGCTCGGCGGGCTCGGGCACCTTTCCGCATCTCGGGATGGAGCTGCTGATCAATCGGGCGAAGACTCCGATGGTGCATGTTCCGTACAAGGGTGCCGCCCCTGCGCTGACAGACCTTGTCGCGGGCCACCTGGATGTCAAGCTGGACGCCTACGTTTCGGCCGGCAGGCACATCGCCGATGGCCGACTGAAGGCGCTGGCGGTGACCAGCGCGACGCGCATTCCAGAACTGCCGAACGTGCCCACCGTCGCCGAATCGGGTTTCCCGGGCTATGAAGTGAACTACTGGATCGGCATCGTATCGCCGGCTGCCGTACCCGCGCCGGCTCGTACCAGGCTGGAGAAGGCGTTCGTGGACGCGATGACCGAGGAGAATCGCGCCGCGCTCGCGAAGAGCGGCGTGCGCCCGCTGGGGCAAGGCAGCAATGTGCTCGACGCGTTGATTCAACGCGAGCTCCTGCAGTGGCACGACCTCATTCGCGCCGCCAACATCACGGCAAACTGAAAGGTTCCTTCGCTTGAAGGGCGGTATGTTCGGGAGGTATCGGGCGCGGGACTGTAACCGCGGCAAGCGCACGGTAAACTCTGTCACCGGAGGTCTGAGCCCATGTATGTAGCCGATGCGAAGCGCCTCACGGCCGCAGGCGCGAAAAAGATGATGGCTACGGCTATCGCGGAAGCGGAAAAAGCCGGAATCGCGATTTCGGTCGCGATCGCCGACGCGGGCGGTCACCTGATCCTGCTCGAGCGCATGGACGGGGGACGCTTCCATACGGTGCATTCGGCGACCACCAAAGCGGTCTGCGCGGCATCCAACAAGCGGCCTACAACGGCGCAGGGCGCGCAGGCGCAGCCGCTCGACACGATCCACGCCCTGGGGCTCGCGCTCGCCGCGGGAACCGAGCGCTGGACCGCGATGGAGGGCGGGTGTCCCGTGATCGTCGGCGGCGAGTGCATCGGCGGCATCGGCGTGAGCGGCGGCAGCTTCGAATTCGACGAGCGCCTCGCGCGCGAGGCGGTGGAATCGATCGGAGCGAGTGCGAAGTGAAGGTCGCTTCGATCGGGCTGGGCTGGTGGTCCGATGTGCTCGCGGACGCGATCGAGCGCTCGGGCAAGCTGAGCATTGCCGCGTGTTACTCGCGTTCCAGCGACAAACGGGCTGCATTTGCGAAGAAGTTCGAATGCAGGGCAGCGATGTCGTACGAGGAAATCCTCGACGACAAGAGCATCGAAGCGGTGATCAACACGACGCCCAACAACGCGCACCTCGAGACCACAGTCGCCGCCGCGCGCGCCGGCAAGCACGTGTTCCTCGACAAGCCGATCGCCAACACCGTCGCCGACGCTCGCGCCATCACCGAGGCCTGCCGCAAGGCGGGCGTGGTGCTCGCGATCGGCTACCAGCGGCGGCGCGAGAGCCAGTTCCGCTGGGTGCGCAGGCAGATCGAGGCCGGGGAATTCGGCAGATTGGTCAATGCCGAGGCCAACATCAGCCGTGACCGGGCCGGCAAGATCGACCTCGGCTCATGGCGCTACCAGGCCGAGGGGATGCCGGGAGGCGTGATGCTGCAGATCGGAATCCACTATACCGACGTGCTCGAGTACCTGATCGGGCCGATCATCGCGGTGAGCGCGAGGCTCGCACAGCTGGTGCTCCCCGGGGACAATCCGGATGTCGCGAGCCTGGTGCTCGAGCACGAGAACGGCGCGCTCTCGACGCTCAACGCGAGCTATGCCTCGGCCTCCGAGTACTACGTCATCAACATCTACGGCAAGGAGGCCAGCGCGTATTACGACTTGCACCAGGGTTTGCGGTTCCTGAAGCGCGGCGAAACGACCGTCGCGCCCGTGCCCTGCGCAAGAAACGACGCCATCGTGGAGGAGATCGAGGAATTCGCCGCAGCGGCGCGCGGCGGGCCGCCGCCCGAGATGAGCGGCGAGCGCGCCACCGCCTCGCTCGCCGTGATTCGTGCCGGTCTGGTGTCCGCGCGGGAAGGACGCCGCGTCACGGTTGCGGAGGTTCTCGCATGAACTTTCTGCTCGGATTTCTACTCGCGATGTTCTCGACCGGACTGACCGCGCAGGACCTCTCCTATCCGCATAAGGGCAACATCGAGATCACGGTGCTCTTTCCGGCCGGCTCCTCGGCGGACATCACGGCGCGCGTTCTCGCCGAAGGCCTGGGCCGGCAGCTGGGCGTGAATGTCCTGGTGGTGAACCGGCCGGGAGCGGGCGGCGGGATCGGCTACAAGTACGTGGCAGGCCAGAAGCCCGACGGCTACTCGCTGGTATGGAACTCGAACTCGATCTCGACCACGTTTCACTCCGGCCAGCTGGCATTCGACTACAAGGCGTTCGATGCGGTGGCGCGGGTGCTGGTCGAATCGCCGCTCGTCGCGGTGCGCAGCGACGCGAAGTGGAAGACGCTGGGCGATTTGATCGCCGACGCCAGGGCGCGCCCCGGCAGGATCACGGTGGCCAATTCGGGCACCGGCAGCCATACGCACATCTCGTCCGTGGCGCTGTTCAGTGCCGTGCAGGTCGCGGTGGTGGACGTGCCGCACGGCGCCGCGCAGGTGGTGCCGAACCTGCTCGGTGGCCATGTCGAGGCGACAGTTCAGCTGCCCGGCGCGCTTGCCTCGCATATTAAGTCCGGTTCAGTGAGGGCGCTCGCCGCACTGATCCCGAAGCGCGATCCTGCCCTGCCCGAAGTTCCGACGGCGCGCGAGCAGGGCGTCAACGTGTCGCTCGAAGCCTGGCGCGGCATCGCGGTACCCCGGGGCACCCCGATCGGCGTCATCGCCGTGCTCGAGCACGCCATCCGCAGGACGGTGGAGAGCCCGGAATTCACGCGCAGCTGCGAGAAGTACGCGGTTCGCCCGGCGTTCATGCCGGCGGCGGAGTTTGGAGAGCTGATTGCGAAGGAGGACGCGGAACTCGCCGTCCTGATGCAATCGATCGGGCTCAAGAAAAATCCCTGACCTGACCGGGTGCTAGGCGCGCGGGCGCCGCTCCCTTTCGCGCGCGGCGCGCTCCTCGCGTTCGCGGCGGTCCAGTTCCACGAGTCCCGCGGCAAGGTTCTGCATCGAGAGGCGCCGGTGCATCGCTTCCGCGGTATCGCCGTCCCGGGCGACGATCGCCCGTATCAGCTTTCGCCAGTTGGCAAGCGACTTCTTGCGGCGTCCGGGCGTGGTCAAGCCGAGGCGCGAGTAGCGGCCGATGCGCTGCGCGAAGGACGTGATGTAGTCGAGCAGTTGCTGGTTGCCGGAGGAGCGCGCAAGCACCGCTACCAGGTCCGCGCTCGCACGTGCGTAGGCCGTGGCGCCGTTGCGCGCGGCCTGCAGCGCGCGAAAACCGGCGAACAGCAGGCGCTCCACCTCGGGCGTGCACGACAACGCCACCCGGCGCGACACCAGGCCGAGCAGCACGGCGCGGATCTCGAACAGGTCCTCGAGTTCCTTGCGCGAGAGCTTGGTGACCTGCGCGCCGCGCTGCGGCACGATCGAGACCAGCCCGCGGTTCTCGAGGATGCGCAGCGACTCGCGGATGGTGGCGCGGCTGACGCCGAAGGTCTGCGCGAGCCCGGTCTCCTTGAGCCGCTCCCCCGGGGGAAACGTCTCGTCGATGATCCCGCCGCCGATCCGCTCGGCGATCTGCAGCGGCAGGGTCGGGGTCAGCGGCTCTGCGAGCATGCGGTTCGGCATGGCGGACATTCTAGCCGCCGCAGTTTCTTTTGCCCGGATGTCGACATTATGGCAAGATCGATTCGATTCCAAAGGAGGGGTGCGCATGGCAAGCATGCCGGGAGGCAAGGCGGTGGTCGAGTCGCTGCGGGCGGAAGGCGTCAGGCACGTGTTCGGCCTGATCGGCTCGGCGGGTATGGAGATCTTTGACGCGCTCTACGACGCGAAGGACATCGGCTTCATCGGGGTGCGCGACGAGCGAACCGGAACACACATGGCCGACGGCTATGCGCGGGCCTCGGGCCGTGCAGGCGTGATCATCGCGGGACAGAACGGCCCCGGCGCCACCAACCTCGTCACCGGACTGGCGCAGGCGAACGCGGCATACTCGCCGGTGGTGGCGCTCGTCGGGTCGCTCTCCTCGGCGCACATCTACCGCGACGCGTTCCAGGAAGTCGACCAGCAGGCGCTGTTCAAGCCGATCACCAAGCGCACCTGGACGGCGACCCAGGCGGCGCGGATCCCCGAGATGATGCGCGAGGCGTTCCGCACTGCCATGACGCCGCGGCGCGGCCCGGTGGCGCTGAACCTGCCGCGCGACCTCCTCGCCGAGCACATCGAACCGGGCGAACTCTACGCGCCGCAGGGACGAGAGGCGATGGGACGCGCCGCAGGCGACCCGGAACTGGTGGAACGCGCTGCGAAGCTGCTGGCCGGCGCCGAGCGGCCGCTGATCATCGCCGGGGGCGGGATCAAGAACGCTCGCACGCACGGCGAGCTGCTGCCGCTGGCCGAGCTGCTGCATGCGCCGGTCGCCGCCTCGCCGGGGCACGGCGACGCGCTACCGTGCACCCATGCGCTCTACGCGGGCCAGGTCGGGCCGCGCGGCAACGCGGTCGCCTCGGCGCTGGCGCGCGAAGCCGATGTGATTCTGGCGATCGGCACGCGCCTCGGTTTCAACACCACCTTTTATTCCTGGGACAACCTCAACCGCTCGGCGCGCATCATCCAGGTCGATATCGAGCCGGCGGCGATCGGGCGATTTTTCCCGGTGGAAATCGGCATCGAAGGCGACGCGGGCCGCGTCGCGGCGGATCTGGCGCGTGCGCTCGCCGGGCACAAGGCTGGAGCCGCCGTGATTTGGGCCGAGGATTTCCGCGCGAAGCGTGCGGCGCTGCTGGCGGAACGCGATGCGCTCGGCGCGCGGCCCGGACACCCGATTCAGCCCGCCGCGCTGTACCGCGCGCTGCGCGCGGCGCTGCCCGAGGACACGATGTTCGTGATGGATGCGGGAACGCTGTGCCTGCAGGCCACCGACCAGATGCTCTACCGGCAGCCGCCAGCGCTTTTTTCTCCGCTCGACTTCGGTCTGGTGGGGTTCTCCTACGCCGCGGCGCTCGGGGTGAAGCTCGCCTGCCCGGCGCGCACGGTGGTGAGCATGATGGGCGACGGCGGATTCGGCATGACGCTGGGCGAAATCGGAACTGCCGTGAGCCACGGGATCAACACCGTCTGCATCGTGATGAACAACGGCTGCTGGGGCGCCGAAAAAGCGTATCAGCGCGACTTCTTCGGCGAGCGCTACATCGGCGCCGACGTCCTGAGTCCGCCGTATGACCAGGTCGCCGAGCTCTATGGCGCACGCGGTTTCCGCGTCGAGCGGTCCGGGCAGATCGAAGCTACGGTGCGCGAAGCGGTGGCCTGCGGCAAGCCCGCGGTGGTCGACATCATGGTAGACCCGAGTGCGCTCTACAGTTTCCGGCGCGACTCGTTCAAACACCGGGACAAGCCGGCCAAGTGAGCGAAGCGGTATTCGACTACGTCGTCGTAGGCGCGGGATCTGCGGGCTCGGCGCTGGCGGCGCGATTGACCGAGAACGGTCGGCACCGCGTGCTGCTGCTCGAAGCGGGCGGCGAGGACCGCAGCATCTGGATCCATATTCCGCTCGGCGTCGGCAAGTTGCTGACCAATCCCCGCTACGCCTGGACCTTCTCGACCGAACCGCAGTCGAACATGCAGGGGCAGACGATCTATTGGCCGCGCGGCAAGGTCCTGGGCGGTTCGAGCGCACTCAACGGCATGGCGTACGTGTGGGGCGATCCGAAGGAGTTCGATCGCTGGCGCGACGAGGGCTGCAAGGGCTGGGGATACTCCGACGTGGCACCGTATTTTCAGCGGATGGAATCCAACGCCTACTCGAAGCAGCCGGGCCGTGGGCATGCGGGGCCGTTGCGCATCACCGACCGCGCCGTGCGCGAGCGCGATGCACTGTCCGACGGGTTCGTCGCCGCGTGCCGCGAGGCCGGCATTTCCGAGACGCCGGACTACAACGTCGTTTCGTTCGAGGGTGTGCGCTACCTGGAGCAGTCCGCGCACCGGGGGCGCCGCTGCAGTACCGCGACGGCCTATCTCAAGCCGGCGCGCCGCCGGCCCAATCTGGTCGTGGAGACCCATGCCCACGCGTGCCGGGTCGTGTTCGAGGGGCGGCGCGCGGCCGGCGTCGAGTACCTCAAGGGCGGGAGCACGCGCATCGCGCGCGCGGGCCGCGAGGTGCTGCTGTGCGCGGGCGCCATCCAGTCGCCGCAGCTGCTCGAGCTCTCGGGCATCGGTCAGGCCGCGCTGCTGCAAAGCGCCGGCATTCCGGTGGTCGCCGACCTGCCGGCGGTGGGCGAGCACATGTCCGATCATTTGCAGGTGCGCTGTACCTACGAAACCATGCTGCCGATCACGATCAACGACATCATGCGCAGCTTCTGGCGCAGGATGCGCGTCGGCGTGCAGTACCTGGCGACGCGAAAGGGGCTGATGGCGAACACCTCGTCGACCGCCCACGCGATCACGCGCACCAGCGCCGCGCTTGCGGCGCCGGACGTCATGATCCGCATCTATCACATCAGCGGCAAGGACCGCTATTCGCGTTCCCCCTCCGGTGGCATCGATCCGTATCCGGGATTCTCGATCGGCGGCTTCAAGTTGCACCCCGAGTCGCGCGGTTCCATCCACCTGCGCTCCCGGGATCCGCGGGAGCACCCGCGCATCCAGCCAAATTACCTCGCCCATCCCGCGGACCGCGACACCGCAATCGCATTGCTGCGCCTGGTACGCCGGATCGCATCGCAAGCCTCGCTCAGTCCCCTGATCGTCGCGGAGCACCGCCCGGGGCCTGCGATCGCCGATGACGCGGCGCTGCTCGATTACATCCGCGCGACCGGGCAGACCTCATGGCACACGGTCGGCACCTGCCGGATGGGGCCGCAGAACGATGCGGTGGTCGACGAGCGGCTGCGCGTCCACGGCGTGCAGTCACTGCGCGTGATCGACGTCTCGGTGATGCGCTCGATTGCGTCGTCGAACACCAATGCGCCGGCGATCATGATCGGGGAAAAGGGCGCCGACGTGGTTCTGGAGGATGCGCGATGAAGCGGTCGCCGCGGCAGGCGCTCTCAAGGGTGTCCGACACGTCGAAGGTTTTCGCGCTCGCGCCGCCTGTCCCTGAATTTCATGAGCTGGCCAGAGCTTTGCCGGCGGTGAGATAGAATCCGCCACCGTCGCGCGCGTGGTGCGCGGATCGGTCGGTACGGTTTGACAGAAACCGACGATCCGTCGTGCAGGTGGATCGCGTTCGAGACTGGCTGATCGAACGCTGGGAACCGACAGAGACCGTATGCGAAAACTGATTCTGTGCCTGATGACGTCGGCGCTGGCTGCGGCTGCAAATCCTGTTTCGGCGCAGGATCGACTGCCACCGTGCCCCGGGCCGTTCATCAGCGGAGCCTGGACGAACTGCGTTGGAGAATTGACCCTCCCGAACGGCGCGAGGTACGCGGGCGAGTTCAAGGACAACCGGCAAAACGGGCAAGGCACGATCACCTTCCCCGACGGCAGAAAGTACGTCGGGGAATTCAAGGATAACGAGCGCACCGGGCAGGGCACGTTTACGTTTCCCGATGGCAGCAGGTACGTAGGCGGGTGGAAGGACGGCAAGTACCACGGGCAGGGCACCTATTCGTTCCCCCGTGGCGCGACGTACACGGGTGGCTGGAGGGACGGCAGGTACCACGGGCAGGGCAACGTGAAGCTCCCCGATGGCGGGGAATACACCGGCGAGTTCAAGGACGGGAAGTACGACGGTCAGGGCACTTATACGTTCTTCGATGGCGCCAGGTACACCGGTGAGTACAGGGACGGCAAGCGCAACGGGCAGGGGACCATGACCTTTCCCGATGGCGAGAAGTACGTCGGTCAGTTCAAGGACGGAAATCGCAACGGGCAAGGCACCCTCACGCTGCCCAATGGCGGGAAGTACATCGGCGAGTTCCGCGACGACAAGTACCACGGGCAAGGCATCGAATACCGCGCCGATGGTTCGATCCTGCGATCCGGTGTTTGGGAAGACGGCAATCTGGTCAAACAGGCGCCGGCCGAAGAACGTGCGCGACCGGAAGCCGCGCAGGTGAGGAAACCAGCCGAGGACAAGGCGAAGGCCGAAGCATTGCGCAGGGAAGAGGACGCGAAGCGCAAGGCGGAGTTGTCGGCCAGGGCGGCAGCCGAGTTGCAGGCGAGGAAGGACGCGGAAGACAGGGCGAAAGCGGAAGCCGCACGCGTTGCGGCAGCGAAGGGACCGGTGCGGTGCCCCGGATCCTACGCGGCGGCGACCTGGACGAACTGTCTCGGAGAGGTGACCACGCCCGATGGCGAGAGCTACGCCGGCGAATTCAAGGACGGCAAGCGCGACGGGCAAGGCACGCTCGCGTTCCGCGACGGCACGAAGTACGCCGGCGGTTTCAGGGACGACAATCGCCACGGTCAAGGCACGCTGACGTTTCCCGACGGCACGAAGTATGTCGGCGAGTTCAAGGACAACAATCGCAGCGGACAGGGCACGCTGACGTTTCCCAGCGGCGAGAAGTACGTCGGTGAGTGGAAGGACGACAAGTACCACGGGCAGGGCAGCGTGACGCTTCCCGATGGAGGGAAGTATGTCGGCCAGTTCAAAGACAACATGCGTCACGGGCAGGGCACGTTGACGTTCGCAGGCGGCGCGACCTATGTCGGGGAGTGGAAGGACCACAAGTATCACGGGCAGGGTAGCTTGACCTCGCCCGATGGCGGCAAGTACGTCGGCGAGTTCAGGGACAACGAGCGCGCGGGGCACGGCAGCTTTACGTTCCCCGGCGGCGAGAAGTATGTCGGCGAGTGGAAGGACGACAAGCCCCACGGGCATGGCGCCGAATACCGCTCGGACGGAACGGCCGCGCGAACGGGCATTTGGGAAAACGGGAGCTTCGCCAGGCAGACGCAGGTCGACGAACATGCGCGCTTCGAAGCCGAGCGCGTGAGGACGCAGGCGGAGGAAAAGGCGAAGGCAGAAGCGCTGCGCAGGGAGGAGGAAGGCAGGCTCAAGGCCGAGTTGGCGGCCAAAGCGGCGGCCGAGCTTCAGGCAAGAAAGGAAGCCGAACAGAAGGCCAAAGCCGAAAGCGAGGAGCGGGCGAGACTGATGGCGGAGGCGGCGCGCAAGGCGGAGGAGGAGCGTGCCAGACGCGAGGCCGAAGAAAAGGCGAAAGCGGAAGCGTTGCGCAAGGAACAGGAAGCGAGACGCAATGCGGAGCTGACGGCCCAGGCGGCGGCCGAACTGCAGGCAAGAAAAGAAGCGGAACAGAAGTCCAGGGCCGAAAGCGAGGAACGCGCGAGGCTCAAGGCGGAGGCAGCGCGCAGGGCGGAGGCGGAGGAAAGGGCCAAGGCAGATGCGATGCGCAAGGCCGAGGAAGCGAAGCGCAGCGCAGAGATGGCGGCCAAGGCGGCGGTTGCGAAGGCGGCAGCCGAGCTGCAAGCGAAGAAGGAAGCCGAGGAGCGGGTGAAAGCCGAAGCCGCGCGCGCTGCAGCGAAGGGACCGGTGCAGTGCCCGGGGTCCTACGCGGCGAGCTGGACGAACTGTCTCGGGGAAACAACCTTGCCCGATGGTACGAAGTACGCCGGCGGGTTCAAGGACGGCAACCGCAGCGGGCAGGGCACGCTGACGTTCTCGGATGGCACGAAGTACGTCGGGGAGTTCAAGGACAACGATCGCAGCGGGCAGGGCACGCTGACGTTTCCGAGTGGCGAGAAGTACGCGGGCGAATGGGGGGACGACAAGTACAACGGGCAGGGCGCGGTGACGCTTCCGGATGGCGGGAAATATGTCGGCCAGTTCAGGGACAACATGCGCCACGGACAGGGTACGTTGACGTTCCCGGGAGGCGCAACGTACGTCGGGGAGTGGAGGGACCACAAGTACTACGGGCAGGGCACCTTGACCTCGCCCGATGGCGGGAAGTACGTCGGCGGGTTCAAGGACAACGAGCGCGCCGGGCAGGGCACTTTCCTGTTTCCCAGCGGCGAGAAGTACGTCGGCGAGTGGAAGGACGACAAACCCCACGGCCCGGGTATCGAATACCGTGCCGACGGGGCCGTGCTGCGATCGGGCATTTGGGAAGGCGGGAACTTCGGCAGGCAAACGCAGGCGGACGAGCACGCGCGGCTCGAAGCGGAGCGCGTGAAGAGGCAGGCGGAAGATAGTGCGAAGGCGGCGGCTGAGTTGCAGGCGAAGAAGGAAGCTGAAGAAAAGGCGAAGCTGGAAGCGCTGCGCAAGGAGGAGGAAGCCAGGCGCAACGCGGAATTGGCGGCAAAGGCGGAGGCGGCACGCAAAGCGGCGGCCGAACTTCAGGCGAAGAAGGAAGCTGAAGAAAAGGCGAAGCTGGAAGCGCTGCGCAAGGAGGAGGAAGCCAGGCGCAACGCCGAGTTGGTGGCCAAAGCCGAGGCGGCACGCAAAGCGGCAGCCGAGTTGCAGGCGAGGAAGGAAGCGGAAGAGAAGGCAGAGGCGCTGCGCAAGGAAGAGGAGGCAAAGCGCAACGCGGAGCTGGCTGCCGAGGCGGCAGCCGAGCTGCAAGCGAAGAAGGAAGCTGAAGAGAAGGCGAAAGCGGAAGCCGCGCGCGCTGCGGCGAAAGGGCCGGTGCAGTGCCCGGGATCCTACGCGGCGAGCTGGACGAACTGTCTCGGAGAAACAACCTTAGCCGATGGCACGAAGTACGCGGGCGGATTCAAGGACGGCAATCGCAGCGGGCAGGGCACGCTGACGTTCTCCGATGGCACGCAGTACGTCGGGGAGTTCAAGGACAACAATCGTGACGGACAGGGCAGCCTGACGTTCCCCAGTGGCGAGAAGTACGCGGGGGAGTGGAAGGACGACAAGTACAACGGGCAGGGCAGCGTGACGCTCCCCGATGGCGGGAAGTATGTGGGCCAGTTCAAAGACAACATGCGCCACGGGCAGGGCACGCTGACCTTCCCCGGCGGCGCGACGTACATCGGGGAGTGGCGGGACCACAAGTACTACGGGCAGGGCACCTTGACCTCGCCCGATGGCGGGAAGTACGTCGGCGGGTTCAAGGACAACGAGCGCGCCGGGCAGGGCACTTTCCTGTTTCCCAGCGGCGAGAAGTACGTCGGCGAGTGGAAAGACGACAAACCCCACGGCCAGGGCATCGAATACCGTACAGATGGAGCCGTCCTGCGATCAGGCAGCTGGGAAAGCGGGAATTTTGTCCGGGCGCGGTAAGGAGCACGCTCCTCGATCATCGCCTTGCTTCGGAACGCGCGTATTGCGGCATTCGTTATGCCTTTCCGTGCGTCCGGCGGTGTTGACGGGAAAGAAGATCGCATCGTATAAGCTGCGCACGATCGTTTCCGTGGTGAACCGGGGCGTAACGCAATGGGAAGGCGTTCGAACTGCATGCGTGCGATCGTGGCGTTGCTGCTTGCGTACGCGGCATCCCCCGGAGCGCAGATCTTCCCGGCCAAACCGCTTCGGCTGATTGTGCCGTTCGCGCCGGGCGGCGGCAACGACACCGTTGCGCGGGAAATCGCGCAGCAGATGAGCGCCGGCCTCGGGCAGCAGGTCATCGTCGACAATCGCTCCGGCGCAGGCGGCATCGTCGGTGCGGAGATCGCGGCGAGGTCGGCGCCCGACGGCTACACATTATTTCTCGGCGGCGTGGGAAGTCATGCGGTCAATCCGAGCCTGCACGCAAAGCTGCCGTACGATCCGGTTAAGGACTTCGCGCCGGTCGCGCTGATCGCCACGGCGCCCTCGGTCCTCGTTGTACACCTTACTGTGCCCGCGTCCGGCATCGCCGAATTTACGGCGTACGCCCGGTCTCATCCGGGCAGGATCAATTACGCCTCCAACGGCACGGGCAGTTCGGCGCATCTGGCCGCCGTGCTCTACGAGTCGATGACCGGGGTGCAGATGGTGCACGTGCCCTACAAGGGGCTGTCGCCGGCGCTTGTGGACCTGCTGGGCGGCGAGGTGCACGCGATGTTCAGCAGCATGGTCGCGATCGTGCCACACATCAAAGCCGGACGCTTGCGTGCGCTCGCCGTCACCGGGAAACAGCGCTCGCCGCTGCTCCCGGGGGTGCCGACGCTCGCCGAATCGGTCGCTCCCGGATACGAGGCGGGCTCGTGGTACGGGCTGCTCGCACCGGCGGGCACGCCGCGCGATGTGGTCCTGCGCTTGAACGCGGAAGTCGCGAAGGCGCTGAGGCAGCCGGACGTGCGGAATCGGCTCGCGGCCGAGGGTGCCGAGACCATCGGCGGCACGCCGGAGGCGTTTGCGGCACACATCCGCGCGGAGCTCCTCCGGATGGGGGAATTGATCCGCCGGGCCCGCATCCGTATAGAGTGAACGGGCGCACGCGCGCGGCACCAGGCGCCCAGGATGAATCGCGAAGGAAAGCCAGTGATGGAGAACATCGGACGCAGGCGCTTCATTGGAAAGCTCGGCGCTGCGGCCACCGTGGGTGTGCTGGCGGGCAGCCCCGCAGCGCTGGCCCAGCGCACCGCCGCTCTCGACTACCCTGCAAGGCCGATTCGCCTGTTTTGCCCGTTCGCGGCGGGCGGTGGAGTCGACATCACGGCGCGTGTGATCGCGCAGAAATTGACCGAAGGCTGGGGCCAGGCGGTGGTGGTCGAGAATCGCCCGGGAGCCAACGGCACGATCGCCGTAGACCTGGTTGCAAAGGCGCCGCCGGACGGCTACACGCTGACCATGATTTCTTCCAGTCATTCGGTCAATGTAACCCTGCAGAAGCGCCAGCCGTACGACCTGACGCGCGACCTCGTGCCGATCACGCAGGCCACGGTCCAGCCGTATGTCCTGGTGGTGAATCCGGGCCTGCCGCTGAGGTCGGTGCAGGATCTGGTGGCGATGGCGAAGGCGAGACCAGGCGCTTTCACTTACGGGTCATCGGGAATCGGCGGATTCAGTCATTTGGCCGGTGCCCTGTTCGGGTCGCTCGCCGGCATCGACCTCACGCATGTACCCTATAGGGGGGGCGCACCGGCGATGGCGGATGTGATCACCGGCCAGATACAGATGCTGTTCTCGACCATTCTGCAGTCGCACGGCCACATTGCCTCCGGTCGTCTGCGCGCGCTTGCGGTGTCGACTGCAGTCCGCTCTGCGTCGAACCCGAACGTTCCCACAATGCAGGAAGCCGGGATAGCCGGTTACGAGGTTTCCGGTTGGTACGGCATGATGGCGCCGGCCGCAACGCCTCCGGCGATCGTTGAAAAGCTGAATCAGGCGATCGTTCACATCCTTCGCTCACCTGAGACACACGAGCGCCTTGCCGTCGATGGCTCCGAGCCCGTAGGCAATACGTCCGCGCAGTTCGGCGAACACATCCGCAATGAAATCGCCAAGTGGCGCCGTTTGATCCGCGAGCTCGACATCCACGCGGAGTAACTTGCTCCGACGCACCAACAAGGGCCCGCATGCAGATTCGACAGGCAGACGAAGCGAATTCCCGATCCGAGGGGCTGGCTTGCGCGTATGGCAGCCGCGTGGCGCGATTCGCGTACTCGGATCTGCCGCCCGCGGCGATCCGTTGGGCGAAAGTCGGCATCCTCGATACCATTGGCGTGGCCTTGGCCGGGGCACGGGAGCCGTGTGCGGCCTTGCTCGAACAGGTGCTCGGAGCGCAATCCGGGGCTTGCGTCGTGTTCGGCTCTCCGCGCAAAGCAGCCGCGCTCGACGCGGCGCTGATCAACGGCGCTGCCGCACATGCGCTCGATTTCGACGATAGCAGCAACACCCTTGGCGGTCATCCCTCGGTACCGATCCTTCCGGCATTGTTTGCCCTGGCCGACGAAAGCGGCGCCACGGGGCGCGAGTTCGTTACGGCCTATGTGGCGGGCTTCGAGGTTGAGACCAAGCTGGCGATGTCCGTTCATTTTCATCACTACACCAAGGGCTGGCATCCGACAGCCACACTAGGCGTATTTGGCGCGGCGGCGGCGTGTTCCCGGTTGCTTGGGCTCGACGCTGGCCATACGGCGATTGCGCTGGCACTTGCGGCCTCCGCTGCTGCCGGAATCAAGGCCAATTTCGGCACGATGGCCAAACCGCTGCACGTGGGGCGTTGCGCGCGTGAGGGACTGCTCGCGGCCCGGCTGGCGCAAGCAGGTTACACGGCCAACAGTGCGGGCGTATTCGAGCATGAGCAGGGCTTCTTCGAGGTATACAACGGCGCGGGCACCTACGACGCTGCGCGCGGCCTCGATGCCTGGGCCGATCCTCTGGATATCATCCGTCCCGGGCTTGCGATCAAGCAATATCCCTGCTGCGGCAGCACGCATCCTGCCATCGATGCCGCAATCGAAATCGCCCTGGCGCATCGTCCGGCTTTGGATGCAATCGAACGCGTCGACGTCTGGGTGCACGCGCGGCGCCTCAAACATACCGACCGGCCGGCGCCCCGGAGCGAGCTCGACGCCAAGTTCAGCCTGCAGTACGTCACTGCGCGCGCGCTGGCGGCCGCTTGCATTACGCTGGAGCATTTCGAAAACGGGGCGTACCTGGACGCCGGCATTGCACGGCTGTTGAGTCGAGTACACGTTGCGGCATACGGCGATGACCGCTTCTCCCCCGACAATCATTTCGGGGGCGAGGTCCGGGTGACGCTGCACGACGGCAGGGTGCTCGCCGCCAAGGTGGCGCAGGCCGTCGGACGCACCTCGGCCAATCCGCTGCCCGATGATCGTCTCCACGCCAAGTTCAAGTCCTGTGCTGCGCGCGCTCTGGATCTGGCTGCCATTGACGCAGCTTATGCTGCGCTTCAGCGCATCGAGACACTGGCGGATATGCGCGACCTGACGCGCCACCTCGTCGGTACCATCGCGCGGCCTGTGCCCGATCCGCAGCGAAGTCTTTCGCCCGATTCGTAACGACAGGAATCGAATGATGGAAGCCGTGCATGACGTGGTCATCGTAGGCAAGGGCAACGCGGCGCTGTGCGCGGCACTGGCTGCACGCGAGCAGGGCGCGAGCGTGGTGATGCTCGAAGCCGCGCCGGAGGATGAATCCGGAGGCAACAGCCGGTTCGCCGGAGGGGTGATGCGTTTCGCCTTCTCCGATGTCGACGATTTGAAACGCGTTACGGACCTGACCGACCACGAAATCGCCACCAGTGATTTCGGCACCAATACCACCGACGAGTATTTCGACGATCTTTTCCGTCTCTCCCAATTTCGCACCGATCCCGAATTGTCGGAGATCCTGGTCAGGCGCAGCCTCGATACGGTGGCGTGGATGCGCGGTCTCGGGGTGCGTTTCGTGCCCAACTACGGGCGCCAGTCCGGTTTGGTCGACGGAAAGAGGCGCTTTTTCGGACGTCTCCCGATCGAGGTTTCGGGTGGCGGTCCGGGTTTGGTGAAGTCTCTCGACAATGCCGCACAGCGCACCGGAGTTCGTGTTTTCTACCACACTCGCGCGGTCTCGCTGATCTTCGACGGCGAGCGGGTGATCGGTGTCAGGGCAAGGCAGCGCGGCCGTGCAGTGGACTTCGCGGCGAAGACGGTGATCCTCGCCTGCGGCGGTTTCGAGGCCAATCCCGAAATGCGCGCCCGTTACCTCGGCCCCGGATGGGACCTGGCCAAGGTGCGCGGCAGCCGTTTCAATCAGGGCGATGGCATCAGGATGGCGCTCGACATCGGGGCGGCACCCTGTGGCAACTGGTCCGGATGTCACGCTACCGGATGGGACCGCAACGCGCCCGAGTTCGGTGACGTCAACGTGGGCGACAAGTTTCAGAAGCACAGCTACATTTTCGGCCTGCTGATCAACGCGGAGGGCAGGCGCTTCGTCGACGAAGGGCTGGATTTCCATTCCTTTACCTATGCCAGGTACGGCGGCGAGGTACTGAAGCAGACGGGCCAGTTTGCCTGGCAAGTGTTCGATGCCAAGGTCAAAGATCTGCTGCGCAACGAATACCGCATCAAATTCGTGACCAAGGTGGTTGCCGGGTCGCTCGAGGAACTGGCCCGCAAGATCGAGGGTGTCGATGCCGCCGCTTTCCTGAAGACGGTGCGTGAATTCAATGCAGCGGTGCGTTCGGACGTTCCCTTCGATCACACCGTCAGGGACGGACGCGGTACGGCTGGAATCGGACTGCCAAAATCGAACTGGGCGCAGGCGCTGGACACACCACCCTTCGAGGCCTACCAGACCACCTGCGGTATCACGTTCACATTTGGGGGCTTGCGCATTCAGCCCGACAACGGCCAGGTACTCGATGTCCACTTCAATCCGATCACCGGCCTTTTTTGCGCCGGCGAAATGCTCGGCGGTATCTTCTATTTCAACTATGCGAGCGGAACCGGCCTTGTTTCAGGCGCGGTGTTCGGCCGCATTGCGGGTACCGGAGCGGCCCGGGCCGCATGCGCCGCCGGAAATTGATTCTCGAGCATCTGAACAGGTACCTGGCATGAGCGAAATTGCGCAGAACAATCCCTACACGCAGGGCATCGCACGCTTTGTCTCCGGACTGCGATACGAGGATATCCCCGCGCATGTGCGAGAGCGCATCAAACTCCTGATCCTCGATTCGCTGGGCTGCGCTCTGTATGGCGCGCACCTCGAGTGGTGCCGCATCCTGCAGGACTCGCTGGGCAGGATCGACCGGGACGATCGATGTGCCGTTTGGGGCACGGGGCAGCGCCTCTCGGCGCCGCACGCCGCCCTGGTGAACGGGACTCAGGTCCAGGGCTTCGAGCTCGATGACGTGCATCGCGCGGGCGTGCTGCACGTGGGCGCGGTGGTGTTGCCGGCACTCATCGCAATCGCGGAAATGCGCCGCGGCCTGAACGGCAGGGAATTCCTGACCGCTGCAGTGGCGGGTTACGAAATCGGCCCGCGCGTGGGACTGTGCATGGGTCCCGAGCATATCGGCCAGGGTTGGCACTCGGGGGCTACTCTTGGGGTGTTTTCCGCTGCCGCGGGTGCAGCGCGCGGCCTCCGCCTCGACACCGGGAAGACCGTGCACGCGCTGGGCATAGGCGGGACTCAGGCCGCGGGCCTGATGGCCGCGCAGTACGGCGCCATGGTGAAGCGCATGCACGCCGGGCGTTCATCGCAAAGCGGCCTGTACGCCGCGCTGTTTGCCGAAAGCGGCTTCACCGGCATCGAGGATGTGCTCGAATCCGAATACGGCGGTTTCTGCACCACGTTCTCGCGCTCTACCGACCGCTTCAACCTGGCCGAACTCACCGCGGGGTTCGGCGAGGTCTGGCAGACCATGGGTGTGGCACTCAAGTTCTACGCTTGCGTCGGAAGCAATCACACCACACTGGATTCGATTCGCGACCTTCAGGCGAAACGTCCGTTCGGCGCACGGGACATCGAACGCATCACGGTGCACGGCTCGCAAGTGACGATGGACCACGTGGGCTGGAAATATCGCCCGCAAGGTCTGACCTCGGCGCAACTGAACCTGCCCTTTTGCGTCGCCACCTGGCTGCTCGAGAATGATTGCTTTGTCGAGCAGTTCAGCGACGCGATTGTCGCCGATCCGGAGCGCATGGCGCTCGCGCAAAAGGTGCATGTCCGGCACGACGACGCGATTACCGCCAAAGGTGCGAAATTCCGCCACATGGTGCGCGTCGAAGTGGAACTGAAGGGCGGCGAGCGGCTGGAGGGTGTCAAGGAGGCAGCGCGCGGCAGTGAAAGGAATTTTGCAAGCGATGCGGACATCGTTGAAAAATTCGAAAAACTGGCTGTGCATGCGCTTCCGCGATCGAGAGTCGAGGAATTGCGCGATGCGGTGCTGGCGCTCGAAGCGCTGCCCGATGCGGGTCGCGTGGCAGATCTGATGGTTGCATAGTGGTGCCCTCGCCACTGACCGCGGGCGGGACGCTCGCCGAATTCGCCGCCGCGCTGCGCTACGAGGACATTGCGTTCGACGTGCTTGACTGCGCGCGCGCCTGCATCATCGATACGGTGGCTGTGGCCGCTTACGGCGCCCGTTTCGCATGGAGCACCGGCATTGCGCACGACGCCCCGAGCCTCGAGGGTATGCCCGGGGAGCCGATGCGCCTGGAAAGCCTGCGTGCAAAATTCGATTTTTTGACCCGCGACGCGGGCGAGCCCGGCTCGCGTAGCCTGTTCGACAGGTACTCGCGACTCGAGGAAAGGGAAAGTCTCGCCTGAGGCAAGCGCGGGCCGACGGCTGACATTGGTCGAGGGTGCTTTCCGCTGCGCCGGCTACCGCCCTGTGAAGCGCGGCTTCCGCTTCTCCGCGAACGCACGCACGGCTTCCCGATGGTCCTCCGTCCGGAAGGTGGCCATTTCGAGCGCAAAGGAAGTGTCGAAGATCAGGTTGACCTTGTCCTTGATTGCCTTGTTGACCGACAGCTTGGTCCACCGGATCGCCCAGGTCGGGCCATTGGCGAGTTCCTCGGCGATCTCCTTCGCCCTGGGCAGCACTTCTTCGCGGGGCAGGGCGTAATTGACGAGACCCATGCGGGCGGCGTCCGCACCGCCGATCAGGTTGCCGCGCATCAGGAATTCCTTCGCGCGGTTGGGTCCGACGAGCATCGGCCAGATGACGGCACCGCCGTCCCCCGCGACCAGGCCGATGCGCACGTGCGGGTCGGCGATGCGCGCGTCCTCGGCGCATACCGTGATGTCGCAAAAGAGCGCTACAGTGGCTGCCAGTCCGATGCAGTCGCCGTTGATCGCGCACACGATCGGCAATTCGCAGTCGAGGATGTTCTGGACGATCTTGCGCGCGCTGCGCGGTTCGATCATCTCGCCTTCCTCGAACACGTCGCCGCCGGGCCGGTCCTGCATGCCCTTCACGTTTCCGCCGACGCTGAAGTACTTGCCCGCCCCCGTAAGGAGTACCGCATTGATTTCCCCGTCGTCGGCGAGGTCGCGCCAGACGTCCTGCAACTCGTGGTGGAACTGGCGGTCGATCTGATTGCGCGTCGCCGGGCGGTTCAGCGTCACCGTAGCGAGGCTGCCTTCGCGTTCGATCTTCAGGCAGCGGTACCTGGCGTAATCGGGCATTCCGGTTCCTCGGCTTGACAAGGCATGAAGTGCGTCGAATATAATTGGTTGAACCATTGAAATCAAGCGCCAATCGCGTGCGTATGCCACCAGGGAGCATTGTTTGACGGGTCCGCTGCACGGCGTGCGCGTGGTCGATTTCAGCGCGATGATCGCGGGGCCGTACTGCACGCGCATGCTCGCCGACCTCGGCGCGGAAGTGATCAAGCTCGAGCCGCCGGAGGGTGACTACCTGCGCGGCCGCCCGCCGATGAAGGACGGGCAGAGCCTGTACTTCGGCGCCCTGAACTGCGGCAAGCAGAGCATCGCCATCGACCTCAAGCATCCGCGCGGCGCGGCCCTGGTGAAGGAACTGGCCGCGCGATCCGAGGTGCTGGTCGAGAACTTCAGACCGGGCGTGATGGCGCGGCTCGGATTCGACTGGGCCGCGCTGTCGGCAGTGAATCCCGGGCTCGTCTACTGCTCGATTTCCGGATATGGCCAGAGCGGTGCAAACGCGGAACTTCCCGCCTATGCGCCGGTCGTGCAGGCGGCCTGCGGCTACGACCTCGCGAACCTCGGCTACCAGCCGCACGCGGAGCGCCCGCTCAATACCGGCATCTTCACGGCGGACTACCTCGGCGGGGTGCATGCGTTCGGCGCGATCTCCGCGGCGCTCGTCAAACGCGCGAATACCGGGCAGGGCACACGCATCGATTGCGCGCTGATGGATGCGATGCTCGGGATGCTCGCCTACGAAGTGGCTGAAGCGCAGGCGCCGGCCGAAGCGCTGCGGCCGCTTTACCAGGCAACCCGGGCGAGCGACGGTTTCTTCATCGTAGCGCCGATCACGCAGGCGAATTTCGAAGCGCTGGCCAGGGCCACCGGGCGGCCCGGGTGGCTGGCCGATCCGCGCTATGCGTCGCCGGCTGCGCGCGCAGTCGCGCAGAACTGGGAGGCGCTGCTGCACGAACTCGACGTATGGGCGGCGGGTAAGACGGTGGCGGAATGCGAGTCGCGGATGTCTTCGTGCGGCGTGCCATTCGGGCGCTACCAGTCGGTCGGCGAGGTGATGGCCTCGCCCTATGCGGCGGAGCGCGGCCTGTTCGCCACGGTGCAAGCCGGCGCCGCCGAGTTCAGGACGCCGAAGCCGCCGTTCCGGATGGAGGGCATCGAGGTCGGCGGGCGCGTGCCCGCGCTCGGCGAGCATGGCGCATCGGTCCTCGGGCGCGTGCTCGGCTACGAGTCTGTCGCCATCGAGCGCCTGGTGGCGGAGGGGATCCTCCGGTGAGCGCGTCGATAGCCAGTTCATTCAACCATTGGCAATTTGCCTGAGGGAGCACTCACCATGCCGTATTTCAACGAAACCCAGTTCGCCATGCGCGACGCAATCCGCCGCATGGTGGACAAGGAGATCCGTCCGATCGCGGCCGAGGTCGATACTTCCGACCACATCCCCGAGAGGATCTTCCACCTGTTCGGCGACATGGGGTTGATGCAGCTCTGGGTGCCGGAAGAATACGGCGGCCCGGGCGGGGACCTGACGTCGGTGTGCATGGCGCGCGAGGAGATTTCGCGCGTTTCGGAGGCCTGCGCGCTGATCGCGGGAATGAACTCCATCGGCATGATCCTGCCGCTGCTTCACTTCGGTACCGAGGAGCAGAAGAAGCGCTGGCTGCCGTTGGTGGCGAAGGGGCGGACCTGGACTGCGGTGGCGATGACCGAGCCGGAATCGGGATCGGACGTTGCTTCGATGAAGACCCATGCGAAGAAGGACGGCGACAGCTGGATACTGAACGGCCAGAAGTGTTTCATCACCTGGGGCAACATGGCGCACTACATCCTGGTGTTCGCGCGTACCAGCGGAGACAAGGGTTTCCAGGGCATCAGCTGCTTCCTGCTCGATACGAAAACGCCCGGTTTCCGCGTCGGCAGGAACGAGCGCAAGATGGGGCTGAACGGCGTGCCCAACGTGCAGATCTTTTTCGACAACGTGCGCATCCCGGCCGAGAACCTGGTCGGCGAGGAAGGGCGCGGCTTCATCGCCTGCATGCGCATCCTCGACATGAACCGCCCTACCGTGGGCGCGGCCGCGGTGGGCGTCGCGCAGGGGGCGCTGGATGCATCGCTCGACTATGCGAAGAGCCGCAAGCAGTTCGGCCGCGCAATCGCGCAGTTTCAGGGGCTGCAGTGGATGCTCGCCGACATGGCGATGCAGCTCGAGGCGGCGCGCGCGCTGGTCTACGAATGCGCGAGGCTGGTGGACGCGGGGGACTTTACGCGCTTGTCGGAGATGTCCTCGATGGCCAAGTGCTTCGCCTCCGACGTGGCGATGAAGGTCACCACTGACGCGGTGCAGGTCTTCGGCGGCGCGGGCTACATGAAGGACTACCCGGTCGAGCGCATGATGCGCGACGCGAAAATCAACCAGATTTTCGAGGGCACCAACCAGATCCAGCGCATCGTGATTTCGCGTCACCTGCTGGGCATGCACTGAGATGCAGCACGCGCCCTCGATGCAGCGGGCAATTCCGGCTCCCGGGTTCCGGCCTGTCGCGGGCAAGCGGGCGTTCGAGGAGATCACCGAGCAGATCCGCAGCCAGCTCGCGCGACGGTTCCTGCGCGCCGGCGACCGTCTTCCTGCGGAGCGCCAGCTCGCTGAGCAGTTCGGCGTGAGCCGCAACACGCTGCGCGAGGCATTGCGCTCGCTCGAAATTGCCGGGCTGCTGGAGCTGAAAAAGGGCGCGACCGGTGGTGCGTTCATCACCGAAGGCGGCGGCGGCGCGGCCGTGGCCGGGCTTGCCGACCTCTACCACATGGGCGCCATCCGCCCGCAGCACCTGACCGAGGCGCGCATCCTCATCGGCACGGAAGTCGCGCGGCTCGCCTGTGGGCGCCGCACCCGGGAGGATCTGTCGGTGTTGCGGCACAATGTCGAGGCGGCCGAGGCGGCGACCGCGGCGGGCGACGTCGAAGGGCGTGCGCTCATCAACTACGAGTTCCACCGGCTGCTCGCTCGCGCCGCGAAAAACCCGGTACTGATCATACTCACGGACGCCCTGATGGAAATGACGCGGCACTTCGTCGAACGCGTCGGCTACATGCCGAACCGTTACGTGATGCCTTCGCGGCGGCGCCTGCTCGCGTACCTGCGCGAGCAAGACGGCGAGGCAGCGGCGGCGGAGATGAAAGGCATGCTGCAGCGCCTCCAGCGCTTTCACCTGGCGGCGTACGAGAAGAAACGCTGAGCGTGAACGAGCCTTTCAGAAATCAACTGGTGGACAAGGAGGAGCAATGCTGAGATTCCTGGTGGCAGTTCTCGCTGCATCTGCGGCGCTGCACTCGGCGGCGCAGGGCTTTCCCTCGAAACCCATACGCATCGTCGTGCCCTATCCGGCGGGTGGAACCACCGACATCATGGCGCGCGCGCTGCAAGAGCCGATGCAAAAGACGCTCGGCCAGCCCGTGCTCGTGGACAACAAGGCCGGCGCCGCCGGCGCCATCGGCGCGCGGGAAGTGGCCCGCTCCGCGCCCGACGGTTACACGCTGCTGTTCTCGAACAACGGGCCGAGCAGCACCACGCCGCTGCTCGTGAAGGATGCCGGCTACGACGGCGTCAGGGACTTCGCTCCGGTCTCGCAGGTGTCCTCCGCTCCGCTGTTTGCGGTCATCCATGCCGCGGTGCCGGCGGTCGACCTGAAGGGATTCATCGAGTACGCGCGCGCCCAGCCGAATGGGCTGGAATACGCCTCGGCGGGCATCGGCTCGCTCGGGCACCTCGCGAGCGAGCTGTTCGCGCGCTCGGCCGGCGTGAAGATGATCCACATCCCCTACAAGGGGCAGGCGCCGACCGCAAACGCGGTGATGACCGGCGAGGTGAAGGTGCTCATCACGACTTCTTCGGGGGCGATGAACAGTTTCATCCGGGAGGGCAGGCTCAAACTCCTCGGCGTCTCGACGGCGGAGCCCTCGCCGCTCGCGCCGGGCGCGCCGGTGATATCGTCCGTGCTGCCCGGCTACAAGGTGGAAATCTGGTTCGGGCTGCTGGCCCCGGCCGGTACGCCGGCGGAGGTGGTGGCGAAGCTCAACGATGCGGTCGGCAAGGCGCTCGCCCAGTCCGAACTGCAGGCGCGTTTTCAGAACTTCGGCGTCATCGCCAAGGTGAGCACGCCGAAGCAGCTCGGCGAGCTGATCGCGGACGAAACGCCGCGCTGGGCGCAGGTGGTGCGCGAGGCGGGCATCAAGGCCGAGTAGCCGCGCTCGCGATTCGTGCAGTGTCCCGTTGAGCGCACGCGCCTGGAAATCCCGGCCGCCAGTTCACAGACCTGAACCGGTTCTATATGCTGTGCGGCCTGACGGAAGGATCGCAATGAGCCGGCCCAAAATCACGACGGTCAAATCGGCGGACCGGGTGCTCGACCTGCTCGAGCTGCTCAGCCGCAAAGGCAAGGCGATGTCGCACACCGAGCTTGCGGCGGCGCTCGCGATACCCAAGAGCAGCCTTTCGCAGCTGCTCGGCAACCTCACGGCGCGCGGCTATCTCGCGTTCACGCCGGGAAGCGGCACCTACGCGCTCGGCCCGGGATTTTTCGCGTTGCTGCGGCGCGGGCGCGACGGGGTCGACGTTGCAGCCGCGTCAGAGCCGATCCTCGAGCGACTGACTGCGACGACCGGCGAATCCTCCTCCTTCAATGTGTATCGAAAGGACTGCGTCGAGCGTGTCAGCGGCGTGGACTCGCCTCACGTGCTCACCTACCGCATGACCGTGGGCACGCGGTTCATGATGCATTCGTCTTCGGCCGGCAAGGCCGTGCTTGCTGCGCTGCCGCCGGAGGAGCGCGAGCGCTTCCTGTCGGGCATACGGCTGGAGCGGCGCACCGAGGCGACGGTAAGGACGGTCGCGGAGTTGCGGCGCCAACTGCTTCGCGCAGCCAGGGAAGGCGTCGCCTACTCCGAGGGAGAACACATGCCCGGAGTATCCGCGGTCGCCACCGCGGTGCGTCGTGCCGACGGCTATCCGATCGGCGCGATCAATGTCGCGATTCCCAGCGTGCGCGCCACGCCCGCGCTGCGCGCAATTTGCATTCGCGCGCTGCACGAGGCGCGCGACGCGCTCGAGCGGGACCTGTCTTGACAGCAGTCCGGGTGCGGTGTTCAATTACGCGATCAAGTTCATGGATATGAACCAGCCGCATTTTGACGCGCGGCATTCTTTCAACTCCTCTACAGGGGCTCGACATGGAACTTCGCAGAGCGGATCTCGGCAAGCACCCACTTTGGTATTCGAACCAGGGCTGGCGGGCGAGGATCGGCATCGTCTACCCGGGTGCAGGCTTCCATCACATCGGCGACTTCCACAAGATTGCGCCCAAGGGTGTCGCGGTGGGCGCGGCAGCGGTGCCGCGGCACAAGGACGAAAGCGCGGAAGCGATGATGCACCTGGACGAAAAAGTGGTCGAGACGGCCATGATCCTCGCCGCCAGCCAGCCCGACGTGATCGGCTGGATCTGCACTGCCGGCAGCTTCATGAAGGGCAAGGGGCACGACGAGCGCCTGGTGCGCGAGATGGAGGCCGCCACGGGCATCCCGTGCACGACCACCTCGACCGCCATGATGGCCGCATTCCGGCAACTCGGCATCAAGAAACTCTCGATGTGCACGCCTTACCCCAATCCGGTCAACGACATCGAGAAGAAGTTCCTCGAGGACAACGGATTCAAGGTGCTGCGCTGCGAGGGGCTCGATCTCGTCGACAACAACATCCTCGCGCATCTCCCGCCGAGCGTGATCTATCGGCTTGCGAAGGCCGTGGACACACCGGAGTCGGATGGCGTGTTTATCAGTTGCACCGGGATCGACGCGCTGGACGTGATCGAGGCGCTCGAGCAGGACCTCGGCAAGCCGGTGGTGACGTCCAACCAGGCGGCCTACTGGATGTGCTTCAAGATGGCCGGTATCGGCGAACCCATCGAAGGCTACGGCCGGCTCCTGCGCGAGCCGCGCTATCGGACGCCCGGGGAGCAGGAACGCCGGTTGATGGCGGTCTGATACGCAAGGGGGAGACAATGAGGCGCAATTCGGTTCGGGCAACGCTGTTTGCTCTGGCGGCGCTGTGGCTGGCCGCGATGCTGCCGTTGCACTCGCTCGCGGCGGGCTATCCGGAAAAGTCGATCACGATCGTGGTCCCGTACCCCGCGGGCGGGGTCATGGACCTCACTGCGCGCGCCCTTGCCGACAGTCTGACGGCCTACGTGTCGCAATCCGTCGTCGTGCTCAACAAGAGCGGCGCGGGCGCGACGATCGGCGGGAATGCGGTCGCGACGGCGGACCCCGACGGCTATACGCTCGGTTTCTTCCCGGTGGCGGCGGCGGTGCCGGAAGTGTTTCGATTCGCCTACAGTGCCCCGTATTCGAGCCGCGATCTCAAGCCGATTTCCGCAGTGGCGGCGACGGCGATGTCGTTTGCGGTCAAGGCGGATTCTCCGATCAGGAGCATGAAGGATGTGGTCGAACTCGCGCGCAAGAGCGGCGGACTGCTGATCGGGACGCCCGGCAAGCAGACGCTGCCCTCGATGATCATGGTCAAGATGGCGGCCAAGGAGGGCGTGAAGCTCGAAGACGCGCCGTTCGGCGGCGATTCGAAAACCCTGCCCGCACTGCTCGGCGGGCACGTCGAGGTCGGCGCGATCGATTTTGCCGCGATCAAGTCATCGGTGGAAGCCGGCAAGATCAGGGTGCTGGCGGTGTGCACCGAGAAAAGGATCGATCTGGCACCCGACATTCCTACGGTGCTCGAGCTGGGCTACGAATTGCCCTATGTCTCCTCGCTCGGCCTGTTTGGTCCGAAGGACCTTCCCGAGAGCGTCGCGCGGCGGCTCGACGAGCTCGTGTCGAAGATCGTCAGCGAGCCCAAGTTCGCCGGCCGGATGAAGGATATGTCGATCCAGGTTGCGTACAAGGACTCCGCCAGCTACCGACCGGCACTCGTGCGGGACCGCGACAACCTCGAGGCGTTCTTCACCCAGCAGGGCATGTACAAGAAGTAGCGATCGCATGGAGCTGACGACATGAGCAGGAAGCCAGCACCGGTGTTGGAACCGGGACGTGAAACGCCGGTTCTGGGCGAGTACGAAGTCGTGGTTCTGGGCGGCGGGCCGGCGGGAATCATCGCCGCCGCGGCTGCGGGACGCACCGGGCGTTCCACGCTCGTGATCGAGCGCTATGGATTCCTGGGCGGTGCCGGGACCGCCGCAGGTGTGACCAATTTTTGCGGGCTGCATGCCAATGTGCACGGCGTGCCCAAACGCGTGGTGCATGGGCTCTCGAGCGAGTTCACCGAGCGCATCGATCGTCTGGGTGGCCTGAACCCGCCGCACATGTCGCTCGCCGGGAAGATCACCGCGCAGGCCTACGACACCTCGGCCTACAAAATCGCGGCCGACGAGTTTCTCGCGGCCTCCGGGGTCCGGATGCTGTTCCACGCATTCGGGGTCGGCATGAGCATGCGATCGGAACGGGACATCGACACCGTCCTGATCGAGAGCAAATCCGGCCGTCAGGCCATTCGCGGACGGATGTTCATCGATTGCTCCGGCGATGGCGATCTCTCGGCGTGGGCGGGAGCGCCCTACGAGCTCGGAGACGGCGCGGGAAACATGCTCTACCCCTCCACCCACTTCCGCATCAATGGCGTGGATCCGCTCAAGGCGGGCCGGGCCTGGGAACTCATCCCGAAGCTGATGGAGGAGGCGGAAAAACAGGGCCGGCGCTTCCCGCGCAAGGGCGCACTGGTCCGGCCCCAGAAGAACCCGATCGAGTGGCGTGCAAACGTCACTCAGATCAGGAATCCCGATGGCACTGCGGTGAGCGGCATCGACGTCGAGCAGTTGAGCTACGGCGAGATCGAGGGCCGGCGCCAGAGCTGGGACGTGTTCGAGTTCATCAAGGGCGCAACGCCGGGGTTCGAGAACTCCTACATCGTCGACATCGCGCCGCAGATCGGCATCCGAGAGACGCGCCGCATCGTCGGAGAGTACATGGTGTCGGAGAACGACATCCTCGAGTGCGCGAGCTTTTCCGATTCGATCGGCGTCAACGGCTGGCCGGTGGAGGCGCATGTTCCCGGCGCCGTGGTGCTCAAGTTCCCGAAAATTCCGGAATCGCGCGGCTTCAACCAGCTTCCTTACCGCATGATCGTGCCCAGGAAGATCGACAACCTGTTCGTTGCCGGGCGTTGCGCGTCGATGACGCACGACGGCCAGTCTTCGGCGCGTGTTTCGGGCTCGTGCTTCGTGATGGGGCAGGCCGCCGGCACTGCCGCGGACCTCGCGTTGGGCTCGGGCGTAATGCCACGCGCCCTCGACGTGAAGATGCTGCAGAAGACCTTGCAGGCAGATGGTGCCTATCTCGGCATGGAAACCGAGCGTGCCGTGCTGGAAGCCCCCAGGGCATTAGTGCCGGCGTAGCGACATGGGATGAAGCTGGGTGATGACAACAGGGCCATGACGTGCACTCGGGACCTTGCGCTCAGGACCTTCTGTGGAACCACAACATCGACAGCAGCGCGGCGGCGATCACGAGGAGGGCGGTGGCGGCACTGAACAGCGCGCTGACTTCGGTCTCCTGGCGTTCCATGCCGAACTTCGAATTCAGGCTTTGATACACCTTGCTCAGGTCGGTCCCGGAGGCCGCATGGAAATACTCGGCGCCGGTGATGTTCGCCACGGCCTTGAGCGTTTCCTCGTCCAGGCGCACCCAGAACGACATGCCCTCGAAACCGATGGTCCCGCCATCGCGGGTGCCGAATCCCACCGTGAAAACGCGAACGCCGCGATCCGCCGCCATCTTTGCAGCCTCGATCGGATCGGGGCCGGTGGTGCGCCGGCCGTCGCTGATCAGGACGATCGCGCCCGAGGTGTAGGAGCCCGGAGCGACCGGCTTGAAGTCCTTCTTCTCCGTCCTGCCTGCCTTGCGCGTGCGATCGATGCTGGCGCCGCCGCCGCCGTAGCGCGAGAAGGCGCTGTCGAATACGGCGGCCTCGAGATCGATACCGGCATCGGGAAACAGCTGCGCGAGCGAGAGCAGCAGTCCGCTGCCGGTGGCGGTCGCGCGCTGGAGCGCGAAGCGGTCGATGGCGGCGAGCATTTCCTCGCGGTTTTCGGTGATCGTCTGGACGACGGACGCGGTGCCCGCGAACGTGACGATGCCGAGGCGGACATTCTTCGGCAGTTCATGTATGAAGGTTTTTGCGGCGGCCTGCGCGGCGGTGATGCGGTTGGGCTCGACGTCCGCAGCCAGCATGCTGCGCGAGACATCCATTGCGAGGATGATCGTCATGTGTTCCGATGGCAGCGTGACAGTGGCGCTCGGCCGCGCGCTCGCCACGATCGCAGCGATCATGGCGAGAAGAAAAAGCGCGGGCGGCACGTGGCGCCGGATCCCCTGGCGTGGATCGAGCGCCTCGCGCAGCAGCATCAGGCTGGCGTAACGGATCGCAGCTTTCCGTTTTCTGCGCAGCGCGTAGATGTACGCGGCGACGAGCACCGGTACCGCGAGCAGCAGCCAAAGCACTTCGGGCCACAGAAACCGCATCGATCCTCCTTGCAGGGGCCTGCACGCCTAATTTATCACTGTCGGTGCGCGGGATCAGGCGGAGCGTGTTACCGTTTCACCTGCCCGCGATTTGCCTGGATGCGCCCGGTTGGGTAATTGATCGATGAAGAGAGCAGCGCTCTACAGCAGCACCAACCGTTCGCGGGGGACTGCCTCGCGCCCCGCATCCGTTGCGGAGGCAGCTGCGCCGGCCACACCCGGTCGGGTCCGCGCGCTCTTCCTGGATTTGCTCCGGCGCCATGAACGCCCGGTCATTTTCCTCGGGGGAGCACTCGTTGCGGCCACGCTGGTGCTGGCTTTCCTGGCGCTCCAGCCATCGCCGGTCGAAGTTTCCCAGGAAGACATCGACGCCGCGGTCCTTCATACGCTCGAGAACAAGACTCTCCCCTCGCGGGCGGCCAAGGCGGCGGAGTCCGTACGCGAGTCTGTGGTGCGCGTGCGGGGCTATTCCGTGGACCCCAAGGATCCCGACGCGGGGGAAAAGGAGCGAAGCGTGGGCTCGGGTGTGGTGATCGTCGACGAGGGGATCATCCTTACGAATCTGCACGTCGTCGCCGGCGTCAGCCGGGTCAGCGTCACGTTCTTCGACGGCATGGAGTCCGAAGCGGAAATGGTGGGCGCGCACCCGGAGAACGATCTCGCCGTGATTCGCGCGCTGAAGATTCCCGACGATCTGCCGTCGGCAACTCTTGGTTCCACGCACAAGCTACAGCCCGGCGACGAGGTCGTCGCCGTGGGGTTTCCGTTCGGCATCGGCCCGTCGGTGTCCGCGGGCGTGGTCTCGGGTCTCGGTCGCGAATTCCGCTCGCCGGAAGGCGAGCGCCTGCTCAAGAATCTCATCCAGTTCGACGCCGCCGTCAATCCGGGCAATTCCGGCGGTCCGCTGGTCACGATGGGCGGGGAAGTGATCGGTATCGTGACGGCCATCCTGAACCCGACCGAGGCGCGGACCTTCATCGGCATCGGCTTCGCCGCAACCATCGAGGCCGCGGGAAGCGCGGTCGGCATCCCGCCGTTCTGATCGCCGCGAGAATTGCACCATGAGGAACAGAACCCATGAATGAAGACGTGATGCCGCGCAGCGCGACAGGTTCCAACACCGCGAGGAGCGATATCGCCACGCTCATGGAGAGCGTCCTGTACGAGGTCAAGCGCGTCGTGGTTGGCCAGGACCACTTTCTCGAGCGCGTGCTGGTCGCGATGCTCGCGCAGGGCCACCTGCTGGTCGAGGGCGTGCCAGGGCTTGCCAAGACGCTTACCGTGAAGACCCTGGCGCGGACGCTGCGGGGCGAGTTCAAACGCATCCAGTTCACCCCCGACCTCCTGCCTGCCGACCTTGTCGGCACGCGTATGTACAACCAGAAAACGGGCGATTTCAGCACCAGCCTCGGGCCGGTGTTCACGAACCTGCTGCTCGCCGACGAAATCAACCGGGCCCCTGCCAAGGTGCAAAGCGCGCTGCTCGAGGTGATGCAGGAGCGCCAGGTCACGATCGCCGGGCAGACGCACAAGGTTCCCGAGCCGTTCCTCGTGATGGCGACGCAGAACCCGATCGAGACCGAGGGCACCTATCCGCTGCCCGAGGCGCAGATCGACCGCTTCATGATGAAGATCCTGATCGGTTATCCGACCGAGGAAGAAGAGTTCGTGATCGTCGAGCGCGTGACCGGGCCTGCGACCGATGTGGCCGCGGTGGCCACCCCCGAGCAGTTGTGCGCACTGCAACGCGAGTGCCGCAAGATCTATGTCGACCCCCAGCTCATCATGTACGCAGTGAAGCTGGTGACCGCCACGCGGCGCCCCGATCGCTACGGAGTCGGGGACATCGGGCGCTACATCACCTTTGGCGCAAGCCCGCGCGCGACCATCTGCCTTATCGAAGGCGCCCGCGCGCTTGCGTTCCTGCGCGCCCGGCACTACGTGCTGCCCGAGGACGTCACCGACCTGGCGCCCGACGTACTGCGTCACCGGCTGGTGCTCTCCTACGAGGCGCTCTCGGACGCTCAGACACCCGATCAGCTGATCATGCGCATCATGCAGGCGATCCCGATGCCCGAAAAACCGCTCGCTACCCATGTTCGAGTGGCGGTCGAAGCTTAAGGGGGCGGGTTCGCGGCAAGCGCGCGGCGACGGAACCGGCGCGGTGGCTGCGAAAGCAGGCGAAGCGGCGTTGCATGACGCAGCTGCGGGCCGGAAACGGGTCGATCCGGAAGCCTTGCTGCGCCGGCTCGAGTGGACCGTCATCCGCCGGCTCGACGGCCTGCTGCAGGGCGACTATCGCACGCTGTTGCGCGGCTTCGGCCTCGATCTGGCCGACCTGCGCGAGTACCAGACGCACGACGACGTGCGTTACATGGACTGGAACGTCACCGAGAGGCTGCAGGTCCCTCACGTGCGCGAGTTCCAGGAGGACCGCGAGATCACGGCCTGGTTCCTGCTCGATCTGAGCGGATCGGTCGATTTCGGCTCGCACAACGTGCGCAAGCGCGCGATTTCGGCCGAACTCGTCGCGGTGCTCGCGCGCCTGCTCACACGGCGCGGCAATCGCGTTGGCGCCGTGCTCTATGGCGACCACGCGAATCAGGTGATCCCGGCGCGCGGCGGCCGGCGCCAGGTGCTCCACCTGCTCGATCGAATGCTGCGCATGGGCAAGCAAGCGGACGCGCAAGTCGCCCGGAATGCGCCCGGCAAGGAAACCGATCTGGGCGCACTGCTGGATCAAGCCCAGCAGTTGATGAAACGCCGCTCGGTGGTGTTCATCGTATCGGACTTCATCAGCACCCCCGGATGTAGCAAGGGCCTCGCGCTGCTCGCCCGGCGGCACGAGATCGTCGCGGTGCGGCTCTACGACCCGATGGAGCAGGAACTCCCCGACCTCGGCCTCATCGTCCTGCAGGATGCGGAGACCGGCGAGCAGCTCTTCGTCGACACGCACGATCGGGATTTCCGCGAGCGGTTTGCGCAGGCGGCGGCGCGGCGCGAAGCGGCGTTGCGCGCGGCGCTCGTCGAGGCCGGCGTCGACTGCCTTGAACTCGCGACCGACGATCACCTCGGTGAAGCGCTGCTTCGCTTCACCGAACTGCGCAAGATGCGCAGCCGCCTTGCCGGCGGCGGCGTGCACAGGCCGGTGGCGGGTTGAACACGATGCCCGGCGCCTTGCCCGATGTCAGCGGGGTGCGCTTCCTGTGGCCCGCGATGCTCGGGCTGCTCGTCGCCGTGCCGGCGCTGATCGTGCTTTACGTTCGGCTGATCGCGCGCCGGAGGGCGCTCGCCTTGCGCTATGCCAGTCTCGCGACGCTCGGGGAGGCGCCCGGCGCGACGGGCGCATTTGGCGCACTCCGGCGCCATTTCCCCGCAATCCTGCTGCTCGCGGGCCTCTCGGCGATGATCTTCGCGGTGGCGCGGCCGCAGGCGATGATTGCGCTGCCCTCGCGCACCGACGCGATCATTCTCGCGATGGACGTATCCGGAAGCATGCGTGCCACCGATGTCGCGCCGAACCGGATCACCGCCGCGCAGAACGCTGCCAAAGCCTTTGTCGCGGACCAGCCGGGGCAGGTGCGCATCGGCGTCGTGGCCATCGCCGCGACCGCTTCGCTCGTGCAGTCGCCCACCGACAAGCGCGAGGACATCAACCGTGCGATCGACCGATTCCAGCTTCAGCGCGGCACTGCCCTGGGCAGCGGTCTGGTGATATCGCTCGCAACGCTGCTGCCCGACGCAGCGATCGATGTCGAGAAGATCCTCACCGGCCGAAGCTCGCGCAACTGGGCCCGCGATCCGGCGCGACAGGCCGAAATCGACAGCTTCAAACCCGTGCCGCCGGGATCGAACCGCTCCGTTGCGATCGTGCTGCTCTCCGACGGCGAGAGCAATACCGGCCCCGATCTGCTCGAGGCCGCGAAAATCGCGGCCGAGCGCGGCGTGCGCGTGTACACCGTGGGCGTCGGCACGCAGGAGGGGGCGACGCTCACCACCGATGGGTGGTCGATGCGGGTTCGGCTGGACGAGGACTCGCTGAAGAAGATTGCCACGATGACGCGCGGCGAATACTTTCGCGCGGGCAATGCGCTCGAGCTGAAAAAGATCTACCGGGACCTCAGTTTCCGCCTTGCGATGGGGAAAGGACGCGCCACCGAGGTCACGGCCATTTTCGTGGCGATCGGCGCGGTGCTGGCGATGCTCGGAGCGCTCCTCTCGATGCTGCGCTCCAATCGGATCCTGTAACGCGGCGCTCGCGCAGCCGCTCCGGTTGTAATACGGAACTCGCGAGCGGCTCGATTGCCGTGGCCGTTCGTTGTTTCGCAGCGTTGCGAGTCGTCTCCCGCCGAGGGGAGTATGAAGCGGCCTGGTTCCCTGATATTTTCCACCTGCCGTGCCTGAAGACGATCCGGACAAGCTGACGGGCCCCGGGGGACTTACCCTCAGGCAGATCCACGAGCAGGTGCAAAAAAGCGTGGCGCGCGACCGCGAGGCGCAGAACGCGAAGATTGAAAATCCACCTGCACAACGGCAAAGCCGCTGGCAGCGTTTTCTCAGCTTCGTCCGGGACCGCAAGCGCCGCTAGGCGCCCGTGGGTCAGACCACCTTTGCCGCCCGCAGTCTCGCGCGTTCCGCCTCGTCGTAGCCGAGGCGCTCGAGGATCTCTTCCGTGTTTGCGCCCTGCGCAGCGAGTTTGCAGGAGGGCATGCCGGGTTCGTTGCGGAAGCTGATCGGGGTGCCGAGGTTTTCCACGCCGTCCTCTCCCTTGACGATCATTCCGCGTTCACGCAACAGGTCCTGAGCCCAGGCCTCCTTCATGTCGAGTACCGGCGCATAGCAGACCCGCTTGTCGGCAAGCCATCGGTCCCACTCGTCGCGGGTCCTGGTCAGGAAGGTTTCCTCGAGAAATCGCTTGACCGGATCCTGCGCCGGTCCCCAGGGGAGACGGCACAGGGCAATCAGATCCGGGCGGCCAAGCGCGTTGAGCAAGGTCTCGGCGAAGTTCATTTCCGAACCCGAGAGCACGATGTGCTTGCCGTCCGCCGTGCGATACAGGTTGTAGAAGGCCGCGCCGCCGTAGAGACGCTCGTTCGCGAGATCAGGCGCCCGGCCCTCCGCGATCACACTGCCGAGAATATGCGGCGTCCATGACATCAGCGCGTCGATCATCGACACATCCACGCAGTCGCCCTGGCCCGTTTTTTCGCGCCGCAACAGCGCCATCAGAATTCCGACCAGCGCTGCCGAACCCATCGCGATGTCCGCTGTGGGCATGGTTGGCAGGGAAGGAGGCTTGCCGTCGGTTTGACCCAGACTCATCACGCCAGTGAGCGCCTGCGCGCCCGCGTCGTGGGATGGGCGCAGCGCAAGCGAACCCTTCTGACCGAAAGCCGAGAGCGAGCAGTAGACGATGCGCGGCGCGCGTTCGCGTAGCGCGTCATAGCCCAGACCCAGTTTGTCCAATGCCCCCGGCCGGAACGACTCGATGATCACGTCAGAGTCCTGCGCGAGCCGGAAGAAGATCTCGCGACCCTCCTCGGCCTTGAGGTTGAGCGTGAGCGATTTCTTGCCGCGTTGCGTGTTGCGGTAATAGACCGAAAAGCCGGCGACGGGTGGCCCGAGGCGGCGCGTGGGCTCGCCTTCATGGCTCTCGATTTCGATCACCTCGGCGCCATGGTCCGCCATGGCAAGGCCGACCCATGGGCCGGGCAGAAAGCGCGAAAGGTCGAGGACGCGGATGCCTTCAAGCTTCATGATCGTTTTTCATTTGTGGTCCTCAGACCATCAGCATGCCGCCGTCGATCAGCAGCGACTGGCCTGTCATGCCGTCGGATTCGGATGATCCAAGATAGACCGCGAGGTCGGCGATCTCCTTCGGTTTCAGAAACCGCTTCAGCGGCACGCGTGCAAGCGCCGCTTCCATCACCTTCTCGAAGGGAACGCCCAGAATCGCCGCGTGTTCGCGAAAGGCGTCGAGCATGTCGGTTTCCACGAAGCCCGGGCAAATCGCATTGACGTTGATTCCGTACGGCCCCATTTCGAGCGCGGCGCAGCGCGTGAGCCCCACCAGTGCGTGTTTCGACGCGTTGTAGGCGCTCTGATTGAGCGAGGACCACTTGCCGCCTGTCGAGGCCATGTTGACCACCTTGCCGTGCCGGTTCGCCTGCATGTGACGCAACACCAGTTGCATGACGTGAAACGCACCATAGAGATTGACCTTCATGATGCGGTCGAAGTCTTCCGCGGTGTAGTCGACAAGGCGCGCCGCCTTGTACACGCCCGCGTTATTGACGAGAACGTCGATCCGGCCCAGCGCCGCGATGGCTGCGCCGATCATGGCCTCCACCGCCGTGCGTACACTCACGTCGGCGCAGTGCAGCACCACTTTGGCCCCATGTGCTTCGGCCAGCGCCTGGGTCTCCTCGAGCTTCGCCATGCTCGTCGCCGTCAGGAAAAGATCGGCACCCTCTTCGGCGTAGCGGATGGCGATCGCGCGCCCGATGCCGCGGCTCGCGCCGGTGATCAGTGCTTTGCACCCGCTCAGGCGTCCGGGTCTCGATGCATCGGCCATGACTTCATCCCCATTGAATACTTCAATCCGCGGTAATTCCCCGCGTCTTGATCAGCTTCGAGAAGCGCTGCACTTCGCTCGCGATGAACTTCCCGGCCTCCTCGGGCGTGGTGATGAAGGACTCGAACGCGCCCGCCTGGAACTTCTCACGCACCTCTTTCGATTCCAGCGTGTGGTTGAGCGCGGAATTCAGCCGGGATACGACGGCCGGCGGAGTGCCGGCGGGGGCGAGCAGCGCGAGCCACTGCGTGAACTGAAAGTTCTTCACGCCCGCTTCCTGCAGCGTCGGCAGATCGGGCAGCAGCGATGATCGGGTGGCGCCCGTGACGCCCAGCGCGCGCAGCGTGCCCGCTTTGACGTGGGGCAGCGCCGCCGCCAATGCGGGAAAACTCATGTCGACCTGTCCGGCGAGCGTGTCGAGGAGCGCCGGGCCTCCGCCGCGGTAGGGTACGTGCAATATGAAGGTATTGGTCGAATCCTTGAACATCTCTCCGCACAGATGGAAGGTCGAGCCGACACCGGCAGAGGCGTAGCTGAGCTTTCCCGGGTTGGCGCGCGCGAGCCGCACCAGGTCTTCGAGCTTGTGCGCCGCCACCCTGGGCGGCACCACGAGCAGGTGCGGAGAGGTGGCGACCATTCCGATCGGCGCGAAATCCCGGATCGGGTCCCAGCTGAGCTTGTCGAAGAGGCTCTGGTTGGTGACCAGCGGGATGGTATTCAGAACGATCGTATAGCCGTCCGGTTTCGCTCGCGCCGCGGCCTCCATCCCGATATTGCCCGAGGCGCCGCTGCGGTTATCGATGACGATGCGGGTGCCGAGCTGGCTCGCGAGCGATTCGGCGATCAGCCGCGCGCCGATGTCGACGCTGCCGCCGGGCGGAAATGGCGCGATCAGGCGGATGGGTTGGTTCGGATAGGGCTGCGCTGCGGCCGGGTATACGGCAGCCAGCGCGAGGGTCGCAATGAGCCATCGCAGGGACCTCGGCATAATTTCTCCTTCGCAGGCAGGAATTCTCAAACCGGGACGCTATGATAACGGCGATGCGCTCACTCGATCGAAAGCACCGCGCGCCTTCACAGGCTCTTCCGGACCGCGCCGCTGATTGCCACATGCACGTCATCGGGCCCTTCGATCGCTATCCGCTGGCGGCTGAGCGCGCCTACAACGTGCCTGAGGCTCCGGTGGAGGTGCATGAACGCATGAAGCGTCAGGTCGGTCTGGAGCGAACCGTGCTCGTCCAGGCGAGCGGTCACGGAGACGACAATCGCGCCATGCTGGCCGCACTTTCGCGGCTGGGGGCGCGCGGACGGGCAGTCGCGGTTCTCGATCCGGGGACGCCGGCGAGCACGCTGGATGCGATGCATCGCGCCGGGGTTCGCGGCCTGCGCCTGAATCTCGTCACGCTCGCCTCCCGCCACTCCGGTGATCGCGCGCAACTGGTCGGCGACTACGAGCGCATGCTGGCGCCACTCGGCTGGCACCTGCAGATCTTCGCCGATGCCGCGACGCTTCAGGCGCTCGAACCGGTGCTCGCGCGCTGCGCGGTGCCAGTCGTGATCGATCACATGGGATTGCCCGATGCCGCCGCAGGAATTGAGCAACCTGGTTTTCAAGCCGTGCTTCGGTTGCTGTCTGCGAAACACGTGTGGGTCAAGCTTGCCGGCGCGGATCGCATCACGCGCGCGAGCGGGTGCCTGCGAGACGCGATTCCCTTCATGCAGGCGCTGGTCGCCGCCGCACCTGACCGTCTGGTGTGGGGTTCGGACTGGCCGCACATCGGCTTTCACTCGCGCCAGCAGGTGCATGGCGACGCGATCCTGGCCTACCGCGAACTCGATGCGGGCGAACTCCTCGACGTTCTCATCGAGGCCGTTCACGATGCCGGGACGAGGCGTGCCATCCTTGCGGAAAATCCGGCGAGGCTCTACAAATTCGATTAGAGTTCCTCACACCATGAACGCCAGATTATCAGCCGATCAACGGGAGCGTATTGTCGAGGTCCTGCGCAGGGCTGGCGTCGTCTATGCTTTGGTGTTCGGGTCCGGTGCTCAGGGACGGCTTCGTCCGGAAAGCGATCTCGACATTGCTGTAGCCGCCGAGCGGCCGGTCTCGAGTGAAACCCGGTATGAACTGATTTCCCGTCTCGCGGCGGTGGTGAACAGGCCAGTCGACCTTGTCGATCTCAAGACGGCGCGCGGCGTGGCGTTTGCCAGGGCAATTCAAGGCGATGAGCTGTTTTGCGACCGCGCGCGCGCGAAGGGGGAAGCGCAGTTTCGCAGGGTCAGCCTGGTCGCGGAGGATCTTGCTTTTGCGAAACGTTCTTTCAGCATGGCGCGCTCGAGAATGTTCCGATGACGATCGATGAGGAAGTTATCAGGGCACGGCTGGTTCGGCTGACCAATCACATCGGACGAATCGAAAAGAAACGGCCGACTCCCCTGAATCTGCTTCTCACGGATCGTGACGCGCAGGACATTGTCAGCCGCAACCTCGAGAAAGCCATTCGGGTTTGCGTCGATATCGCCTCTCACGTTTGTGCGGCGCATGGGCGCGCGCTCGAAACGGCCGGGGAATCGTTTCTGGTCCTGACTGAACTTGGGCTGATGGAAAAGCCTCTGGCGGAAAAGCTCGTCTCTGCGGTCGGATTCCGGAATGTATCGGTGCATGAATACGCTGATGTCGACTGGAACGTCGTGATGCGAATAGTCGCGAATGGCCTGCAGGACCTGAAGGACTTCGGTCTATGGGCATCCACTTTGGTTACTGAGCCGCCGCCGCGTGGATCTCACGACTAGAAGTAGATCCGTACAAGATCGATCGCTGATCGGCGCGACGCGAGGCCGGCGCGTTGTGCCCTGATATTTTTGTCATGCGTTCCCAGCTCGGTATACTGCTGCCGCAACCGTCACCACTACTAGGAGAATTTCATGGACGCAAGAGCAATCGGCATGATCTTGTGCAGTGTCATCCTGGCCGTCGCCGCCGGACCGCTGCGCGCGCAGAATCCGGACATGAAGGCCAAGCATGAAGAGATGGAGCTCAAGCGCGAGCAGATGAAGAAGGAGATGCGCGCATCGGAGGACAAACAGCGCCAGGAAATGCGCGACATGGAAGACCGCCACGAGCGCGAGCGCAAGACGCTGCGAGACAAGCACATGAAGGAACGGGAGTCGCTGCACCAGAAGATGATGCCCGAGAAGAAGTAAGCTTCAATGGCGGCCTGGCCGGGCGCCGTACCGCCGGAACATTGCCTGGAAAGCGGAGCTGACGGCATGATCGATGCGCTCGGCACGATCACACTCTACCGGCTGCGCGTGCCGTTGCTGGTCCCCTATCGCCTGGCCTTCGGTCCGGTAGAGTATTTCGACACCATTCTCGTGGAAGCGGTCGACCGCGACGGAAAGACCGGTTTCGGCGAGGCGACGATCCTCACCGGCTATACCGACGAAACGATCGAGGGCAGCTGGCGTGCCGCCGCGCAGTTCGGCCCGGCCTTGGTCGCTCGCCTCGGCGCGTCCGGACCGGAAGGTGCGCAGCGCGAGATCCGGCAGTTCGGAG
Source organism: Betaproteobacteria bacterium (assembly GCA_016195915.1). Lineage (GTDB taxonomy): Bacteria > Pseudomonadota > Gammaproteobacteria > Burkholderiales > SG8-39 > JADGRQ01. The sequence goes on from JACPYS010000026.1 coordinate 41,550, forward strand.
AGAAGTTTCCGTTCACGGCGACTGCTTTCGGCACCGCGCTCGAAATGCTGGCCGGGAGCGAGCTGCTCGCTTTGTCCGCGCCGGCCGAAGTTCCGCTGGTGGGACTGCTCAACGCCAAGGACGAAGCCGCGATGCGCTCCGAGTTCGAGCAGCTGGCGCGCGCCGGCTATCGCACCATCAAGGTGAAGGTCGGCTTCGACGCCGTGAAGGACAGCCTGATGGTCAAGGCGGTGCAGCGTGTGGTCCAGGGCAGAGCGCGCATCCGCCTTGACGCCAACCAGGGTTACACGGCCGAGCAGGGCATGCGCTTCGCGAAGGCGCTCGATCCCGCGGACGTCGAACTCTTCGAGCAACCCTGCGCTGCGGGCGACTGGGATGCGCACCTTTCAGTCGCGCGCGTTTCGCCGGTGCCAATGATGCTCGATGAATCGATCTACGGTCTTGCCGACATCGAGAAGGCGGCGGAACTGCGGGCTGCGGCCTTCATCAAGGTCAAGCTGATGAAGCTCGTGACGCTGGAGGCGCTGGCGGGGGCCATCGAGCGCATCAAGGCACTCGGCATGAAGGCCGTACTGGGCAACGGCGTCGCCTGCGACCCGGGCTGCTGGATGGAAGCCTGCATCGCGGCGCGGCACATCGACAACGCGGGAGAAATGAACGGCTTCCTGAAGGCGCGCGCCGCGCTGTTGACCGATCGCCTCGAGTTTCGCGATGGCGCGGTGCTGCTGCGGCCAGGGTTCGCGCCGCGCCTGGATCATGCGGGATTCGAGGCGTATCTTGTTGAGAGCATGGATTGCGGACCGGGCCGATCTGCATGACAAGATCACGGTAGTCTGGTGCGATCGAAGGAATGCGTCTTCCGGGAAACTGCGAGGGATGGCGTGCGACGTCGATCAGACTTTGGTCATCGAGGAACGATAAGTATGGGCAATAATACGGCGCGTTTTTCTAACCGGTTGATATCACGGGAGAAAAGTTCTGGAACGCCGGTGAACTAAGTTATTCAGCAGAATTGCTATCCAATTCAGGTTGGGCCTCTCAAAACGCAGCCTCAACCAGTCGCGTCTCGATATGCCTTTAATACAGCATTCATTCGGGTCTGCCAGCCTGCGCCAAGTGCGCGATACCATGCGACCACATCGGCATCAATACGCAGAGCAATTTGTTCTTTGCGCTCGTGTGCGGCTTTCACAGGACGGCCACGTTTGGCGCGCAGCTCTGCCACGCCACGGTGGGCAACCGCACCTTTCCAAAATGAGAGCACAGCGACTTTGTCGCGTGGGTCATACGGCACATCAGATTTGCGGGTATTCACGGAAGTACGCTTCTTGCTCATGGCGTTCTGCCTCTCTGCATGAAATCATTTGGGGGCCGTCCTCGCGGTCGGTCCATACCAGCACTACAACGCGCCGATTCAGCCAGCCGAGGCTCACCAGCCGTTGCTCGCCGTATTCATCGCGGGCATCTTCACGGGTAAGCATCGGCCCATCGAAAACAAGTTCACACTCAGCCAAGTCAATCTCATGCTTGCGGCGGTTTTTCCTCTGCTTGGCAGGGTCGTAGGCCATTATATTTATTGTATATGCATTTATTTGGATGGACAAGCCGCTTTGCGGCCTCTCTTGGCCCAACAAGACGCTTCAGCGGACGCGCCAATTGCGGCGCGCCGCTGAGCTTTGACGTTCGCCGCGCAGGCGCAGCCGCTGCGTCGCTTTATGTCAGGGGCCGTCACCTCGCACCGACCGGAGCAATGCGCAATGGGCCGACTGATACCGAAAAATAGGAGGCAGGCGATGCAACTCGGTGTTCTTGCCCTTGTAGTACTCGCGATACCGCTCGCCGCCCACTCGCAGCCAGCCACGAAACTCCCGCGCATCGGCGTCCTGTGGCAGACGGCGCCGCCGCCGCCCGTTCACCCGCAAATGACCGCCTTGCTCCAAGGCCTGAAAGAGCTGGGCTGGGAAGACGGCAAGAGCGTCGTCATCGAGTACCGGTACGGCGCAAACCACGCCGACCGTCTGGCGGCGTTCGCAGCCGAGCTCGTCCGGCTGAAAGTCGACGTCATTACCACAAACGCCGACCTCTCGACCCATGCTGCCCGGCAGGCTACGACCACGATCCCGATCGTGGCCTCGGTCGGTTTCGCGGTGGAGTCCGGCTTCGTGAAGAGCCTCGCGCGCCCCGGCGGCAACATCACCGGAGTGTCTGTCCTCACCGACGTGCTCTCGATGAAGCGGCTCGAGCTGCTCAAGAATTTCGTGCCCAGGCTGAGCCGCGTGGCCGTGCTCTGGGACTCGGTGACCCACGAGCGCCAGCCAAAGGCGGTGGAGGCGGCCGCCCGCACGCTTGGGCTCCAGGTCCAGATTCTCCGCGCGCAGTCGCCGGAGGAGCTGGCGCCCGCATTCGAGGCGGCGGTCAAGGCACGCGCCGAAGCGCTCCTGGTCCTGGTGTCGCCGATGTTCCTCGGCAACCGGCCCAGCTTCGTGAGCCTCGCGGCCCGGCACCGGATCCCGACGATGTCGTCCAAGGCCTCCCGTGTCCTCGCATCCGTTTACCGAATCGACTGAACACTCAAGCGCCAGTCCGGTTCACACAAAAACTGCGCGAGCGCAGGGTGTCGGTCCGCGACGCGTGGAATACCAGCAGGTCGGCTCATGGCCCCTGGCCGTTGTCCAAGACACCGGCGCTGGCGCTCGCGCTACCATTGCGCTACTTCACCCACTTGGGACTACCAATCCTTGCATCACGGTAGGAATTCAATTCATCGAACCGCCGGATACGTGACCCGTCTGTCCGGTGGTGTGGGAGGGGGAAGCCGAGAGGCTTTCTCCTATCCCGATTAAGCCGCAACAACCGGTAGCGCCCGAGTCTGGTATTTTGACGAGGTGAAGACCACCCGCTACTTTGACGCACTGCGGACCCGCCCGGACAGAGCGGCCATCCGGGACGAGTGGATCGAACGCACGATCCAAGCTCCGGTTAAGGAAAACGCGCAGGCTGATGGCCGCATCCAACGATGGGCGCAGATTCCCGAGGCCGAGAGCCGCTATCTGAGGGTGGTACTTCTCGCGGACGGCGAAACGGTCCACAATGCGTTCTTCGATCGAAGGTTTGTGCCATGAGAATCCGATACTTCAAGGACACCGATACGCTGCTCATCGAGTTCAAGGAAGCGCCTGTCGCGGAGACGCGCGACCTTGATGAAAACACCGTCCTCGACATCGATGCTCAGGGTAACGTCTGCGCCATCACCGTGGAGCACGCATCGCAGCGTGCCGGCATTCCGCAGTTCTCCTACGAGCAGGTTGCGGCTTAACCGCGCAGCCCACGCGGACGCGCGAGCGAGCGCCGTGCTTTGCGAAGGCCCGCGTGCGCGCGCCGGTGGCTGCGGACGTTAAGCAGCACGATTACCAGACAGGAATCACCAGGAGATCCCGAGGACTCACTCAGTGGCTGCACCCTATCTCGAGCGCCTCGCCACCATGCTTCGCGAGGTGGGACCGAAAACGTCGTGCGGCGTCAGGCTGCAGTGCAAACACTTCTTCAGCGGTGCCGCCCTCTACGCTAACGGCACGATCTGCGCGTCCCTCACACCCGTCGGATTCGCCGTCAAGCTTTCGCAGGAATCGCGAGCAGGTCTGCTTCGGGAGCGCCAAGGCAAGCCTCTCCGCTACTTCGAGAGAGGACCGATCAAAAAGGAGTACGTAGTTCTCTCGGCCGCCACGCTTTCCGAGCCAGAGGCAATCCGAGTACTCTTGCAGGAGAGCATTCGATATGCAACACGCTCCAAGCAGTCGCGGCCGACGCGCCCATGACCGCAGGCGTGCTGCTTAACCCCGTGGTGTAGCCGGCGCGCATGAAGCCGCGCGCGCGTGACCAAGAACGTTCGGCCCCTACTCGCACATGATTACTTCTTGGCAGGTTGCCACAGCAGCCGAGGCATTCGCAGCGGCTCAGTTCGCACGCTGCGGGTGGGATGTGTTCGTTCAGTACGGAGCCAATCAACCCGAGTACGACTTGGTCGCTGTTGCTGGCAAACAAATGTTGAAGATTTCGGTGAAAGGAAGCCAAGACGGCGGGTGGGGGCTTACGCAATCACACATCGCCAATGCCGACTACCACGGTGCCGTAGACGCGTGGTTGAAGAAGCATTCAAAGAAAACCATCTTCTGTCTCGTCCAGTTCAAGAGTGTCGCCATTGACGCACTACCGCGCATGTATCTCGCTACACCTTCTGAAATTGCTTCGTGGTTAAGGGCGGCAGCAGCGGGACGCGGTGACACAATTCTGTACGAAGAGCATGTTTGGACGAATCGCGCCAAGGCAGCAGGCACAATTGACAGAATTCCTGAAGCTTGGAAGTTCATCGAGGAACGGCTCAATGAAATTTCCGTCGGTGCCGAACCCGGCAGCCAACCGGACGCCGCGCGATAAAATCGCGCAGCGCCGGTTACGTCTGCGGTGGGCATCACAACCAGTGGGGGCATGAACCGTGGCGCTAAAACCAAAGAGAAGTGAGCCGAAGCCCAAGCCCGGTGCGGAAGCGGAGCGAGCGACCGCGATGGCGGCCTCTCGTCTCATCGACGAGCGGATCCGGTCTCTGGGTGGCTGGCGCGCCGATACCCTGGCGGAGATTCGCCGCCTTATCCACGACGCGGACCGGGACATCATGGAGGAGTGCAAATGGATCAAGTCCAGCCACCCACTGGGGGTGCCCGTATGGTCCCACGCTGGGATCGTCTGCACCGGAGAGGCCTACAAACTCGTGGTCAAGCTGACCTTCGCCCGCGGTGCCTCCTTGGCGGACCCTCGGCGGCTCTTCAACTCCAGTCTCGATGGGAACACGCGTCGCGCCATCGACATCCGGGAGGGAGAGGTGCTCGATGCTGAGGCGTTCAAGGCCTTGATCCAGGCCGCGGTCGCGGAGAATCTCCGGTCCGGCGCCCCGAAGTCACAGGGTCGTGGCCGGACGTGAGCCGGGAGTCACTCTGGACGAAGGCGTGAGGTGCTGCCCAACCAGGCGCTCAAGCCGACCGTGCCCGCCTACGGCGGTCACGTCGGCTAAGCTTGTGCGTTCGATGGCATGTTGGCACCACCGTCCAGGTCAATTGCCTGAGACCGCATGATTCAGGTAACTTCTCGGAGCCAATGCCTGTGTCTGCTTGTGTCCCATGCGGTCACTCGCGTGTCGATTTCCGGCAGGTCATATAGAGGGAAGAGCGCATGAGCCGATTCCGACGCAGGCAGTTTCTTGTCGCCGCAGGGGCGTTGCTCGCCGCGCCGCTCAGCGTCGAGGCACAGAAGATCTATCGCATCGGCGTGCTGGAGACAAAATCCATCGCTTTGAATGCAGCCAATTTCGGCGCGTTTCGGCAGGGGCTGCTGCAGTTCGGGTACGTAGAGGGTCGGAATCTCGAATTGGCGTACCGATCATCCAGCGGCGGCGACGATCAGTTCGCGGGCCTGGCGAGCGAATTGGTTCGCCTGAAAGTGGATCTAATCCTGGCGCGGGGGACGCCGGCCACACTGGCGGCCAAGAATGCCTCGCGAACAATTCCGGTGGTCATGACGGGCATTGCTGATCCCGTTTTGACCGGCATCGTCGCGAGCCTCGGACGCCCCGGGGGCAATGTCACGGGACTGACCACCGCCATCGTCGAACTCCATGCGAAGCGGCTTCAGATGCTGAAGGAGCTGTTGCCGAAAATCACGCGTGTTGCGACTCTCATGGATATGAGGAATCTCGCGTCCGCGCCGATCTGGAAGGTCACGGTGTCGGCGGCGCGCTCTCTGGGAATCGAGCCTCAGCTTCTCGAGCTGGGACCCGCCAAGAACTTCGAAAGCGCATTCGAGGCGGCTGTGGCGCAGCGTGTAGACGCGCTCCTGGTGGGACTGGACCCTGCCATACAAGCGAACGTCGCACGTTTCGTCGAGCTTGCGGCAAAGCATCGACTACCGGCGATTTATGCAGCCGGAGAGTTTGTGGACGCCGGAGGGTTGATGAGCTACGCACCGAGCTATCCTCACATGTATCGAAAGGCCGCGACCTACGTGGACAGGATATTCAAAGGCGCCAAGCCTGCCGATCTCCCCATCGAGCTGCCGACGCAGTTCGAACTGGCGATTAACCTCAGGACCGCCAAGGCCCTCGGCATCAAGTTTCCGCCGGCCATCCTCCTGCGCGCCGACCGCGTGGTCGAGTGACCCGTTTGGCTTCGTCCGTGAGGTCTGCTTCATACATGACAGAGGCGAAAGAATTCGTGTCTTCCCAAACCTCAAAGGGCGCGATTGCTATATGCGCTGTCTTGAATACCGCGTATATCCGCTGGAGGCGTTCATCCTGACGTTGCAACATTGGTGCGAGCTTCGTGGAATCCACCCATTTACCTACCAAGAAACATAACCCGACAGTCAACCGGGCCTGCGCAAACAGCCGCGCAGGCCGGTTACTTCGACATCAGGCGTCGTCCACACCGGCAGGACCGATGCCAGGCGCAGGCCTCACCTCGGATTTGTGGCAAGCTATGTACGTAGCCGTTCTTATGCGAGAGGTTAAGCATGCACGTCAAGTGGCAGGATTGCATAGAAAGCACACCCGATGTATTGCGCGGTAAGCCGCGCATCAAGGGCACGCGAATACCTGTGAGCCTGATACTGGGGTATCTCGCAGATGGCGACAGTGCAGAAAACATCATTGCTGAATTTCCCGATCTTACGGAGCAGCAGATTGCCGCTTGCCTGGACTATGCGCGAGAATTGGCCGCCTTTGAAGTCGATGTCTGATGAGCTTGAGGTTTTTTGCCGATCATTGCGTTCCTGCTTTGGTTATCCGCCTGCTGCGGGATAATGGCCATGAAGTCTTTGTCATCAAGGAGCACATTCCGACAGACTCAAGAGACTCGGCGGTCATTGCTAAAGCGCAAGAGCTGGATGCGGTGTTGGTTTCGCTAGACGGCGACTTCTCCGATATCGTGACCTATCCGCCCGCTGCCTACCGAGGGATCGTCTCGCTCCAAGTAAGAAATCATCCTGAATCGATACGGGCTTTGATGAATCGGCTGCTGGCGTACTGTTCGATTTATCCAGAAATTAGCCATTACCGCGGCAAGTTATTGCTGGTGGAAGTTCATCGAATCAGGGTTCGTCGATGAAGATCAAAGGGCGAACAGTGGCTGCACCGAACTGCTCCCTGCGTTCGCAGCCGGTGAGCTTGGGCGGTTATCGCGGGTGTGCCCGAGCGCACCCGACATCGCGAGCAGTTCGGATGACACTTCTACTCGAGGGATAGCGTTGCCGATCGGCTTGAAGCTGGACAATCGCACATGAAGGTACTCGTCACCGGCGTCATCGGATCCGACACGCACATCGTGGGAAACCGCATCCTGTCGATGGCGCTGGAGAAGGCCGGTTACAAGGTGGTCACGCTGGGCGCACTGACCCCTGCAGGCGAGTTCATCAAGGCCGCGGTGGAAACCAATGCGGACGCGATCATGGTTTCGTCACTCTACGGTCAGGGAGAGCTCGATTGCCGCGGTTTCCGCGACCTGTGCGTCGAGGCCGGCCTTGACGACATCCTGCTCTATGTAGGAGGGAACCTGGTGGTCGGCAAGCAACCCTGGTCCGAGGTGGAAGAGCGGTTTCTTGCGATGGGTTTCGATCGCGCCGCGCCACCCGGCACGAGAATCGAGGCGGTGATCGAATGGCTCGCGCGCGACTTCGCGGCGCGGGAGCGCGGCCTGCGCCGCGCGGAGGCGTGATCCGATGGCAACGGCCGCCGCCTTGCTGATCGACTTCGGCAGCACTTACACCAAGCTGCGTGCCATCGACCTCGATCGGCGCCGCATCCTCGGTTCAGGGCAAGGGCCTTCGACCGTCACCTCGGACATCATGCTCGGCATGAACGCGGCGCTTGCGGATCTGGAGAAACGCCTTGGCAGCCTGCCGAAGTTCAAGTATCGCCTGGCCTGCAGCAGCGCCGCGGGAGGGCTGCGCATGGTCACGGTGGGACTGGTGCGCGAACTGACCGCGGAGGCTGCCCGCCGGGCGGCGCTCGGCGCGGGCGCGAAACTGGTCGGCACGTTCGCGTATCGCCTTACGCAGGGCGATGTAGAGCGCATCGTCGCGCTCGCACCCGACATCCTGCTGCTCGCAGGCGGCACCGACGGAGGCAACAGCGAGGTGGTCCTTCACAACGCCGCTGCGCTCGGCAGAAGCCGCCTTGCCTGCCCGTTCATATTTGCGGGAAACCGCAATGCAGCCGACGACTCCATGACTGTGCTTGGTGCGAGAGAAGTGATCCGCACCGAGAACGTCATGCCGGAGTTCAACGTCCTCAACATCGAGCCCGCACGCGCCGTGATTCGCCAGGTGTTCATCGACCGGATCGTCCACGCCAAGGGAATCTATCGCGCGCAGGAAGCGTTCGATCAGGTGCTGATGCCCACACCCGCCGCGGTTCTGGACGGCGTCAAGCTGCTCGCCGACGGCTGCAGGGGCGCGCCGGGCCTGGGTCCGCTGCTGGTCATCGATCCGGGCGGAGCGACGACCGATGTGCATTCCGTAGCGACTGGCGAGCCGTCGGTCGCCGGGGTGATCCCGCAGGGACTGCCCGAGCCGCGCGTCAAGCGCACTGTGGAAGGCGACCTGGGCATGCGCCACAACGTTGCGGCCGTGGTCGAAGCGGCCGGACTCGAAGCCATCGCGAAGGATGCCCAACTCACGCCGGCGCGCGTGACCGGATTGGTCGATGCAATCGCGCGCGACCTGGAGCGCCTGCCGCAGAGCGGCGAGGAAATCGCGCTCGACCAGGCGCTGGTGCGAGCCGCGGTGAAGCTGGCCGTCGCGCGCCATTGCGGAACCGTGGCGACGGTGTATACGGCGACTGGCCCTGTCACCGTCCAGCATGGCAAGGATCTGACGAATGTCGGCGCAGTCATCGGTACCGGTGGCGCCCTGGTGCACAGCCGCGATCCGCTGGGCGTGATGGAGATGTCCCTTGCCGTTTCCTCCGAGCCCTTGTCCCTGCGCCCGAAACATCCGAAACTCCTGCTCGACCGCGATTACCTGCTGTACGCCTGCGGTTTGCTCGGGGCCGTAGAGCCCGAGGCCGCGCTCGAGCTGGCCCTTGCGTATCTCGAGCCGATCGAAGGGGAGGAGAGTTCCCGTGAACGCACCCTCACTGCCTGACGCGACCCGGCTGCCCCTCTCGGAGGCGCGCATTGCGGACGACGTATTCCGCGGGATGCGCCAGGACAACCTCGCGCGCTGGCCCTCCGGCGCTGACGTGGATTTCGACGAAGCCGTGGATCTCCACAAACGGCTTCCCCTGCACAAGCAGCTGGGATGGGTGATGCGCAAGGCGGTTGCCGAGCGGCGATGCCTCACCCAGCCGCGCGGCGGTTTCGGAACCTTCGAAATGCAGCGCGCGTTGATGGTGGCGCTCGACAATGAAGGACTCGCCGACATCGTTCCCACCACCACCGACAGCTACACGAGGAACGAGCAATGGCAGCTGGCACAGAAAGGCCTCGAAGAATCGGAGACGGTCGGCCGCTCGATGTTGAACGGCTATCCGATGGTCAACTACGGAGTGGCGCGCGCACGCGAACTGATCGAGGCGATCGACAAGCCGGCGATCATGCTCACCGGCACGACGATGCCCAGGCTGACGAGCGAAATCGCCTTCGCCGGCGGCTATTCCGGTTATCTCGGCTCGGGCATTGCGTACACCACCTCGTACATCAAGGAACTGTCGATCGAAGACGGCATCCGCAACTACCAGTATCTCGATCGCCTCGCGGCGATGTACCACGAGCACGGCGTGGAACTCCATCGCAGGCAGCCCGGCTTTCTCACCGGCACCAACATCCCGCCGTCGATCGCGATCATCACCTGCGTGCTCGATTGCCTGCTCGCCGCCGCGCAGGGCGTCAAGAACTACGGCGTGGAGATGGGCGAGACACTGCACATGGTCCAGGACGCGGCCGCGGTCGCGGCCTGCGGAGAACTGTGCCAGGAATATCTTGCGAAGAAGGGACATCACGGCGTTTTCACGCCCGTTACGCTGCTGCACTGGATGAGCGCCTGGCCGCAGGACGAGGCGCAGGCCGCGGCCCTGATCAGTTACGGCGGCACGCTCGCCGCGATCAGCGGTGCGGCGAGCGTCACCACCAAGAGCACCCATGAGGCGTTCGGCATTCCCACGCCGCAGGCCAATGCCGAAGGCCTGCGCATGACACGCATGGCCATCTATCTCGCGCGCCACATCCGGCTGGACGGCTTGGCGGAATTCAAGCGGGAGAAGGAATTGATCGGGCGTGAAGTGCGCGCCATCATCGACAGGGTGCTGGAAATGGGCGATGGGGACGTGGCCGTCGGCACGGTCCGCGCATTCGAGGCGGGCGTGCTCGACATACCGTGGTCTCCCAACCGCCATTGCCGGAGCCGCGTGCTGCCGGCGCGGGATTTCGACGGGTACTTGCGCGTTCTCGATCCCGGACTGATGCCGTTTCCGCGCGATGCGATGGCGATCCACGAAGAAGCACTGAGGAAGCGCGCGGAGCGCGAGAAGGTCCCCTTCGGACCCGATCTCGCGGTCAACAGCGTGTATGAAATATCCGAGCCGCTTGGCAAGCTGCTGCCGGACCAATGGGAATAGCTTGAGTTTCCGCGGAACGCGGCGCAATCGCGCCGGAACTGTTTGTACATCGTCACCATGAGAGGAGCAAAGCCATGCGCGTTCGCCTGAAGAGTCACGGCCTGCTGATGTTGATTTCTCTGCTGTCCGCGGTGGCGCTGTGGCCGCAGCCGGCGCGCGCGCAGGACCGCAGTCCCTCGCGGCCGGTCGAGGTGATCGTCCCGTGGGGGCCCGGCGGCGGCGCCGATGTGCTCGGGCGGCTGGTGGCGAAATGGCTGGAAACCGATTTCAAGTCGACGTTCGTGGTGATCAACCTTCCGGGCGCGACCGGTTCGATCGGGATCGGCAAGATGATCCAGGGCGGCGCAGACGCGCGCGCGATCGCCGTGCTTACAGGCGATACGCTCGGCCTGACGGCGCAACCGGATTCGCCGTTCAAGCTGAGCGACATCGTCGCGCTTGCGATCATGATCCGGCAGCCTTCGGGATTGTTTTCGAAGACCGACGGTCCGTACAAGTCGTGGAGCGACGTGCAAGCTGCCGCCAAGGCCAATCCGGCGGGCGTTACGGTCGCGATGACCGGCCCGAACAGCCCCGACGAGGCGACAGTGAACTACCTCGTCTCCAAGGGGCTGCGAATGACGAACGTCCCCTACGCGCGGCCCGGCGAGCGCTACGCCGCAGTGCTCGGCAAACACGTCGACCTGCTCTACGAACAGGCCGGTGACATCAAGGGACAGCTCGACTCGAAGGCATTGCGGCCGCTCCTGTTCTTTGCGTCGCAGCGGCTGCCCGCGCCGTTTGCGGACGTACCGGTCTCGGTTGAACTTGGTTACGATATCCTGCTGCCGCAGACGCGCACGATCGTGGCGCGCGCCGGCACCGATCCGAGGCAGTTGGCCGCATTCGCGGCGTCGCTCGACCGGTTCGCCGGGACCCCGGAGTTCGCAAATTATCTCCGCGACCAGTATGCGCTGCCCGACAGCTACATCGCGCAACGCGACGCGCAGAAATTTCTCGAAGGCGAGGTGGACGCCTTGAAAAAGGTATTGGGTTCGAAATGAGCGCACGCGGCAATTCATCGAGGGCGATCGATTGGCACTGACCGGCTCGCATCTGTTGACGCGCGCGCTGCGCGAGGAGGGCGTGAACACCATCTTCACGCTCGCCGGGGACCATATCCTGCCGCTGCTGGATCTGTTCGCCGACGAAGGTTTCCGGCTGATCGACTGCCGCCACGAGCAGGCCGCGGTTCACATGGCGGATGCCTGGGGGCGGATCACAGGACAACTGGGCGTCTGTGCATTCACCACCCCCGGACACGCCAACGCCATTCCGGGCCTGGTGAACGCGCTCTCGAGCGAATCCCCGGTGCTCAACATCGCTGGCTCGGCCGACCTGCGCAACACTCACCGCGGCATCATGCAGGAGATCGACCAGGTGGGGATGGCGCGGCCGGTCACGAAAGGCGCGTGGCTGGTGCTTGACGCGAGGCGAATCCCGGACATGGTGGCAACCGCCGTGCGCACGGCATTCGAAGGAAGGCGCGGGCCGGTCCACCTGACGGTTCCCGTAGACGTGCAGACGCAGCGCGTCGAGGAGTCGGAGGTGCGTTTTTACGCGTCGACCACTTACCGCTCGCAGGCCCCGCGCGTGGCCGCGATGGAGCAGGTGGACGAGGCGATCCGCCTGCTGCGCGAGGCGGAGCGTCCGCTCATCGTCGCGGGCACACCGGCCGCCTACGGCGAGTGGACGGCGCCGCTGCAGGAGTTCATCGAGATCACCAAATTGCCGCTGATGACCGAAGAAGCGGCGCGCGGCATCGTATCGGACGAACATCCGTACTGCCTCGGTTTTTTCGACCTGTCGCAGCACCAGCCCGCGAACCTGATCCGTGAAGCCGACGTGGTGCTGTTTCTGGGTAAGCTCTTCGACTTCACCATCGGCTACGGCCTGCCGCCCATCGTGTCGGACAAGGCCAGGGTGATACAGGTCGAGCCTTCCGGTGTACAAGTGGGGCGTAACCGCGGCGTGGACTTGGGCATCGTGGGCGACGTCGGTCCCGTGGTCGCGCAGTTCTGCGCGAAGGCGGCCGGGCATCATTGGAAGGAATTGCCGTGGCTGCAGCGCCTGCGCGATGCCAGAGCCGCGGAGCGCGCGCGCATCGATGCGTTCGCCACGGAGGAAACACCGCTGCGCTCGATGTTCGTGCACAAAACGCTGGAACGCTTCCTGCGGCCGGAAGACGTGCTGGTGTTCGACGGCGGCGACTACGGCTACTACGGCCGCGCCTGGCTGCCGGCGCGCAGAGCCCGCTCCTGGTACTACCTTCCCAATCTGGGCATGCTGGGCTCGGCGGTGCCGGTCGCGATTGCGGCCAAGCTCGCCAGACCGGGCAGCCGCGTGTTCTGCATCACCGGCGACGGCTCTTTCGGCTTCAACGGCATGGAACTCGACACTGCCGTGCGCCATGGACTCGATATCGTGGTGCTGCTCGGCAACGACGCGGCCTGGGGTATCGACAAGAACATTCAATTGGGCCTCTACGGAAAGCCCGTGATCACCGATCTGGTGCCCACGCGCTATGACATCGTCGCGCAGGGGCTGGGCGCGCAGGGCGAGCTGGTGGAGCGTCCCGAGGAACTTGCCCCGGCGCTGGAGAGAGCGCTTGCGGCGGGCAGGCCGTCGCTGCTCAACATCCGCGTGCAAAGCCAGATCAGCATGCGGGCCCAGGGTATCGTGGACAGCCGGAAAAAAGGCGGCGCGTTCTGACCGCAACCATGCGCTTCGGAGGTGCTTACGCGTGAAGCTGGTTAGTTTTCTTGACGGCGCCCGGATACGGACCGGTGCCGTGGACGGCGACCGGGTGATCGATCTGAGCGACGCGATCGCCGCGTTTGCGCTATCTCCGGAGCGCGCTGCGATGCTCGCGCAACGCGGCATCGAAGCGCCGGCGGGCGGCATGCTGCGCCTGCTGCACGCCGGTGCGCAGACGATGGGTGAACTCGCCGCTCTTGTGGATTCGCGTCGCGGGAGCGGAGTGCCGCTTCGCGAACTGAGCCTGCTCGCACCGGTGCCGCGCCCCGGGAAGATTGTCGCGGTCGGGCGCAATTACGCCGACCACGCGAAGGAAACGGGGGTCGATCCGTTCGAAAAACCGCGCATCATTTCCAAGTTGCCTTCGAGCGCCACAGGTCACGGGGCTGCGGTGCGGCGACCGGCGGCGGTGGCGAAGATGGATTTCGAGGCCGAACTGGCGGTGGTGATCGGCGAATATGCGCGCAACGTGCCTCGCGATCGTGCACTCGCCTGCGTGGCCGGCTACACCGTGCTCAACGACCTGAGTGCGCGGGAATTCCAGCTCGACGTTTCGCCGCCGCAGACGACGTTCGCGAAGAGCATGGATGCATTCTGTCCCATGGGACCGTGGCTCGTCACCGCGGACGAGATCCCGGATCCGCAGGCGCTCGAGCTTTTCTGCCATGTGAACGGCGAGCGCATGCAGCACGGCCGCACCGCCGACATGATCTTTCCGGTCGATCGCCTGATCGAGTACGTCAGCCAGTACATGACGCTCGAGCCCGGCGACATCTTTGCCACCGGAACCCCCGCCGGCGTCGGTGCGTTCCGCAAGCCTCCGGTATGGCTCAAGCCGGGGGACCGCGTTCGCGTCGAGGTGTCGGGCGTCGGGGCGCTCGAAAATACCGTAATCTAGCGACAGGAGGGGAAAATGAGAAAAGCGATTGCCGCAGTGTTTCTGATGGCCGGCGCCGCGTTGGCCACGCCGCTCGCCGCGCAGAACTTTCCGGTCAAGCCGGTGAAGATCGTGGTCGGGTTTGCGGCCGGAGGACCTACCGACGTAATCGCGCGCATCGTCGCGCAGGACCTGTCCGCTGCGCTCGGGCAGTCATTTATCGTGGAGAACAAGCCGGGCGCGAATGCGGTGATCGCTACCGAGGCCGTCGCGCACGACGCGCCCGACGGCTACACGCTGCTGTTCTCGTCGCTGTCGCTGCTGGTGAACGCGGTGATGATGGAAAACAGGATCAAGTACGACCCGTTCAAGGACTTTGCGCCGATCAGCAACGCCGCGGTGCTGCCGATGGTGGTGGTGACGAGTCCCGAGACGGGCATCGATTCGATGAAGGAGCTGATCGTGCGGGCGAAGGCGAAACCCGGCGAACTCTCCTATGGAACGCCGGGCCACGGCGGTTCGGCGCACCTGGCGGGCGCGATGCTAGAGAATGCGACCGGCACGAAAATGATCAACGTGCCTTTCAAAGGCAACGGTCCGGCGCTGGCCGAAGTCATGGGCGGGCGCGTCACCTTCATGTTCTATCCGATCATCGGCATCGCGAGTCACGTGCAGGGCAGGAAGCTGAAGGTGCTTGGCGTCGGCACGGCGGCGCGGCACCCGGATTTTCCGGATGCGCCCACGCTGGGCGAAGCGGGTCTTGCCGGATTCGAGGCGACCGCGCCATGGGTCGGGATGCTTGCGCCGGCCGGAACCCCGGCGGCGATCGTGAACCGCCTGAGCGAGGAGATGCGCAAGTCCCTCGCGCGGCCCGAAACGAAGGAGCGCATGAAGCAGCTCGGAGCGATCACCATCGCGGACAGTCCGTCGGAATACGCCGCGTTCCTCAAGAAGGACTATGAGCGCTGGGCGCAGGTGATCAAGGCCTCGGGTGTCAAGGCAGAGTGAAATGAACCAACGGCTGGACGCGAATTCGACTCAAGGACTCCCCGCGGAAGATCCGGCAACTGGTCGGGTTGGTGATGAGCGGATCCGCGCCGAGGCTGCGCGCTGGGAGAAAGACGCCTATCGCGCGGAGACTGAAATCCATCCCGAGCGGCGTTCCTTCGTCACCGACATCGGGCTGAAGGTGAACCCGCTCTACACGCCGGCCGATCTCGCCGACGCGGGCCACGATTACCTGTCCGACCTCGGATTTCCGGGCGAATACCCGTTTACGCGCGGCGAGCGTGCCGCCATGTACCGCACCGAGCCGTTCGTCATCTCGGCATATTCGGGTTTTGGCGAAGCGAGCGAATGCAACGGGCGTTTCCGCAAGCTGCTCGACTGGGGCGCGGAACAGATCCTCGTCGCGCTCGACCTTCCAACCCAGTGCGGCTACGACTCCGATCACGAAATGGCGACCGCGGAAGTCGGGCAGGTCGGCGTGGCCCTGTCCACGCTGGCGGACATGGAAGCGCTGTTCGACGGCATTTCGATCGACAAGGTCAAGCGCATCGGCACGCTCGGCAATTCGATCGGCCCGATCGTGCTCGCCATGTTCGCCGCGCTGGGCGAGCGGCGCGGGCTCAAGGCCTCCGAATTCACCGTCAACCTGCAAAACGACCCGCTCAAGGAATACATCGCGCGCGGCACGCAGATCCTGCCGGCCAAGCCCGCGGCGAAACTCGCAAGCGATTGCGTCGCCTGGTGCGTCGACCACGAACCCGGCTGGTCGCCGATGACGGTGTGCGTCAATCACCTCAACGCCGGCGGGGCGGGATCGAGCCGCGCGACCGCCATCGCGTTGGCCAATGCGATCCACTACATCGGCCTGCTGCTCGAGAAGGGCTATACGATCGACCAGGTTGCGCCGCTGCTGCACATGTTTGCCGACGAGCGTCATGATTTCTTCGTCATCATCGCCAACCTGCGAGCGCTGCGGCGCATCTGGGCGCGCATGATGAAGGAGCGCTATGGCGCCACGCTGCGCGAAGCCATGGCGTTGCGCACCACGGTCTACGGCCACGGGCAGGAGGCGCTCGGCGAACCGCTCAACAACATCGCTCGAACGGCTTTCGGCACGCTGGGCTACGTGCTGGGAGGCGCTTCCTACGTCTACATCGCTTCTTACGACGAGGCGGTATCCACTCCGACCGAGGATTCGATCCGCACCGCCTTGCGCACGGAGGAAATCATCGCGCACGAGCATGGATTCACCGACACCATCGATCCGCTCGGCGGTTCCTACTTCGTGGAGTCCCTCACCAACCGGATCGAGGCGCAGATTCTCGACGCGCTGCGCGAGGTCGAGGAAGCCGGCGGTGCGCTGCGGGTGATCGACGCGGGCTTGGGGCGCCGGTGGATGACCGAAGGAGCGCTCAGGCGCCAGCGCGCGATCGACTCCGGTGACCGGCCCTGGGTCACTGTCAACCTGTGGCCGCAGAAACCGCATGTGCCCAATACCGCGTTTCGCATCCATCCGGACAACGAGCGCCGCCAGGCCGAGCGCCTGCGCCAGGTCAGGGCGGCGCGCGACGAGCAACGCGTGCGCCGGGCGCTTGCGGGGATCGACGAAGCCTGCCGCACCGGCGCGAACATGGTTCCGCCGACGCTCGAGGCGGTCAAGGCCTATGCGAGCGTAGGCGAGATCGCAGAGCGCTGGCGCCGGCACTACGGCGTATTTTCCCCGTCCACCGATTTTTGATTGGCGGCGCGTGTGAGCGAAGGGAAAAGGATCCGCGTGCTGGTCGCGAAGGTGGGCCTCGATGGGCATGACGTGGGCGCGAGGGTGGTTGCGCGTGGCCTGCTCGACGCGGGGATGGAAGTGATCTACACGGGATTGCGGCGCACGCCCGAGCAGGTGGTGCGCGCCGCGCTCGAGGAAGACGTCGATGTGATCGGCGTCAGCATTCTTTCCGGCGCGCACCTGGCGCACCTGCTGAAGATACGGCGCCTGCTCGATGAGCAGGGCGCTGCCGACATCCGCCTCATCGCAGGCGGCGTCATTCCCCAGGAAGACATTCCGTCCCTGGAACAGGCCGGGGTGAGCCGCGTGTTCCTGTCCGGCACGCCGATCTCCGAAATCGCGGATTACGTCGCCGCGCAGGCAGCGCGCAAGGTCTCCTGAAGGGATCGGTGGAAGCCCTGGACATTCGTCGCACCGCGAGGGCGATCAGCGCGGTCGAAAACCACGCCGGCGGTGCGGGCGAAATCGTGCGCAAGGCCTACCGTGCCGCCCGCTACGTTCCGGTGGTCGGCGTGACCGGCCCGCCGGGCGCGGGCAAATCGACGCTGGTGGACAGGTTGGCGGTGCATTGGGCGGATCGCGGCGAGAAGGTCGCGGTGCTGGCGGTCGATCCCACCAGTCCGTTCACCGGCGGCGCAGTACTTGGCGATCGTTTTCGCATGGAGCGGGCCACCGGTCATCCGCTCGTGTTCGTGCGCAGCCTTGCGTCGCGCGGCCAGCTTGGGGGGTTGAGCGGCACCGCGACCGATATCGTGATGGTGCTGGGCGATCTCGGTTTCGACCGCGTGCTGCTGGAGACGGTCGGTGCGGGTCAGACCGACGTCGCGGTCGGCATGGTGGCCGATGCGGTGATGGTCGTGACCGTGCCCGGCCTGGGCGATCACATCCAGGCTGCGAAGGCGGGCATCCTCGAGATCGGCGACCTGTACGCGGTCAACAAATCCGATCTTGCGGGTGCGACCGCGGTGGCGGGTCACCTCGAGGCCAATCTCGACCTCGTGTACCCCGGTTCGGCGGGTCGCAACGCGCCGCACGGTTCCGGGACGCCGCAATACGGAAATCCGACGCTGCGCCGCCGTCACGGCGATGCGACTGACGCCCTCGGATTCTGGCGGCCACCCGTGTTGATGGCACGCGCGCGCGAAGGCGGCGGAATCGACGCCCTCGCCGATGCAACGGAGGATTTCCTCGCCTGGTCGCGCGAGACGGCGCGTTACGATGATCGCGTGGCAGAGCGGCTTCGCTTTCAGATCCTTCGCGCGACCCAGGGCAGGCTGATGGAGCTTTGCCTCGCGGCGGACGGGGAAGGTGATGTGGATCTGGTTTCGCTGGCCGGCGAAATCGCAAGCGGCGCGGTGAGTCCCGATGAAGCGGCAGAGCGCCTGATCGAGCAATGGGTGCGTCGCGCTTCAAACCGCGATGCTTAGCTCTTGGCGGGCGTCAGGGACAACAACCGGCCTGGACCGGACGGTCGCGGGCTGCGGCTCAGGGGTCAGGGCTTTACGTCAAAGCCCCGCGACTTGAGCAACGCAAGCGTTTCGGGCGAGGCGAGGAACTCGACCAATGCACGTGCGGCCTCAGGATTCGCACTACCCGACAGCGCGGCCGCTGCGAAACCGGTCACACTCTGCAGCGCGGGCGGAAACGGCCCTACGATGTCCACTCCAGCGATCGTCATCAGTTCCGGAATCTGCTGGATGGCGATGTCGGATTCGCCTTTGATCACGAATTCGGCGTTCGGAATGCCGCGGCCGAGTCTTGCCCGGGCATTGATTTCATCGGCGATGTTGAGATCCCTGAGTATCTTCACGAACACAGCGCCGCTGGCGCCGCCGCCGGCCGGATCGGAGTAGGCGACCGATTTCGCCGCCAGCAGCGCCTTCTTGAACGCTTCGGGCGTGGAAATATCGGGCTTGGGCGAACCCTTCAGCACGGCAACCCCCATGCCCGAACTCGCGAGCACGCGCGTCGTTCCCGCCGCAATCTTGCCGTTCCGCACGAGTGCCTCGACACCCGCGGCGGTGCTCACGATCGCGTCGCCCGCTTCGCCGCCGGCGATGCGCTTGCCAATCGCGCCCGAGGGCTGCAGCTCCAGGTGGAGCTTGTGGCCACTCGCCTCGAACCTGGGCTTCAGTTCGTGCCATATCTCGGTGAGCGCCGTTGTACTGAACACCTTGAGCTCAGCTGCTCCGACGGCGCCCGCCGCCGCAAACAGTATCAATCCGGCGAACGCGGATGCGATGCGGGCACGGCAGGTTTTCATGGTTTCCCCCGGGGTTTGTGAGTGGCGCGATCGATAGTCTAGAACAGTTGGGGTGGCTGATGCGGGTCGAGATTGATGCTTCGCGCTTTTGAAAAGCTGCCGTTGAAAAACGCAACATGCGACTGTCCCGTATGGAGGACCGCTAAACTGAGACGGGCCGCCTTCGGGGTCCGGCATAAGCGCGCACCAACGCACTCGTCGCAACTAGCACGAAGACGAACCAAAGCACGCACTCGAACAGCGTCTGCGTCTTGTAGAAGGCAGTGGCGAGGTTGCCGATCAGCAGCAATTGCACGACGTAGCACGCGGTGACATTGCGGCCCAGCCACGCGAGCCAATTCGTTACTCCATTGCGCCACGACGCGATGCGCGCGTGCAACAACGTCCAGAGGACGAGGAACACGCCGTTCCAGAGAAAGAGCGCCACGCCGTGGTGGTAATAGGCCGGCAAGTCATGACTGGACTCGATCGCGAACGGCGCACTGAACAACAGTATCGGCAAGCCGAGCGCCAACGCGATCGCGCCGCCTCTCCGGGACAAATGCACCCGCTCGCGCAAGTGAAAAGCTGCCACGCCCAGCAACGGGTAGGCGAGCCAAGGGAACACCGGGAAATAGGACCATCGATAGCGTCCGGCGATGAAAGCTGCAGGCCATTTCCAGCCCGACTCGGTCGTCAGCAGGTCGGTCATCCACGGCGCGGCGGACGCTACGCCGACGCTCGCCGCGATCCACAGCAGCGGCTGGCTCTTCAATGCCGTGCGCAGCAGAACAATCGCCATCAGGCTTGCGCCGGCCAGAAACAGAATGTCCGCACCGAGCACGTACGCCCACGCGTCAAGCTCGCGCAGATGCACGTTCGAGCCAAACAGCATGCGCAGCAGCAGGTGCAGGTTGAGTCCCACGTTGAGCAAGCCGCCAAGCGCTATCAGACAGCCGCCGCGCAGGATCACGCGGCCCGAGGTCGGTCCCGAGCGCAACGCATAGAAGCCGAGCACCGCCAGAAACACCGGCGCGACGGGCACACCGCCCAGAAACAGCAAGACCCGACCCGCGCCGCCATCCATTATTTCCTGGCGAGCGAATAATTCCACGATGTGAACCTGAATCATCAACGGGATCGCCGTCCCCTTGAGGAGATCGGCGGCCATGTCGCGCGCAGCGGGCTGGTTCACGCCCTCCGCTCGTGGCATGGGCAAAATCCTCCAGACCAATTACGCCGCCCGCTTTGCCGCTTCCCGCTGCTCGATCGCCGCGCTGCGCGCGAGCAGCCGCTCGGCGCGAAGCACCACCGGCACGTCGATCATCTTGCCGTCGATGGCGAACGACGCGCGCCCGAGCGCTTCCGCCTTTGCGTTCTCTTCCACCACGCGCTTCGCGTATGCCACTTCATCCGCCGGGGGCGTGTAGCACTCGTTGACGATCGGCACTTGCCCGGGGTGGATGCAGCTCGCGCCCATGAATCCGTACTGCCGCGAGCGCTTGACCATGGCACGGAACGCGGGCCAGTCGCCGTAGCCCGCCACGCTGGCGATATAGCCCAGCGGCATGATGCCCGCCGAGCGCGCGGCGAAGATCATCTGCTGCTTGGGCAGCAACAGCGTTTCCTCGGCCGGCTCCATGCCTGCCTCGAGCGCGAAATCCTCACCGCCGATGTTCATCGCGGCAGTGCGCTCCACCGCAGCGGCGATCTCCGGCATGCGGAAGTACGCCGCCGGCGTCTCGATCATGGCGATGAAGCGCGTGTGCCCATGCGGCAGGCCGCGCGTCGATTCGAGTCCGGACACGAGTTCGTCCAGCAGCCGCAGGTGCTCCGCGCCCTCGACCTTGGTCACCGCGATGCCGTTCACGTCCGGGCCGACGCATGCTTCGATGTCCCGCACCGCCAGTGCGAGCGGCCGGTTGATCCTGACGACCACGTCCGCGCCCCCGCGCCGCACGCGCGCCGCAGCCGCCGCGACCAGCGTGCGCGCGCGGTCCTTCTCCGACGCGGGCACGCTGTCCTCCAGATCGAGCTGGATGCAGTCGGCGCCGCGCGTGTGGGCCTTGTCGACGTATTTGTCGACGTTCACCGGCACGTACAGCAACGACCGCCAAACGGGCAGTCCGGGCTTCATTCGTCTTCTCCTTTGGTTGCCGCCACGCCTTCGCAAACGATTCCCGCCTCGAGGAGCGCCGCATACCGCGCGGCGCCGATGCCGATGCCGCCGAGCAGCTCGCGGTTGTGCTCACCGAGCCGCGGCGCGCGCGTGCGCACCGATCCCGGCGTGCCTTCCAGGCGCGGCACGACATGATGCATCGGAAACGCGCCCATGTCGGGGTCCGGATAGTCGGCGACAAGCTCGCGTGCGAGCACATGCGGGTCCTCCACGATTTGCGCGATGTCGTAGATCGGGCCGATGGTCACCTCGGCGGCCTCGAAGTAAGCGACGTTCTCCGCCTGCGTGCGCCCGGCGACGAAGGCGCCGATGATCGCGTCGAGTTCCGCGGCGTGCTTCACGCGCTCGGCGTTGGTGCGATACCCCGGGTGCTCGACCAGGTCGGCGCGGCCGATCGAGCGGAACACGCGCTCGGTCATGTTCTGCGTGGAGGCGGACAGGCCCACGTACTTGCCGTCCCTGCAGCGGTAGGCGTTCCTGGGCGCCACATTCGTGGAGCGGCTGCCGCTGCGCGGTTTCACTGTCCCGGTCAGGCGATAGTTCGCCGCCTGCGGGCCGAGCACCGCGAACAGCGGGTCGAGCAGCGGCAGGTCGATCACCTGGCCGCGGCCGCCGTTCGTCTCCACCTCGCGCAGCGCGATCATCGCCCCCGACGCGCCGTACAGCCCCGCGATGGTGTCGGCGAGGTACATCGGCGGCAGCACCGGCTCGCGGTCGGCGAACCCGTTCATCGAGGCGAACCCGGACATGCCCTCGATGAGCGTGCCGAAGCCGGGTCGCCTGCGATACGGGCCCTCCTGCCCCCAACCGGAAATGCGCACGATGACGAGCTTCGGGTTGCACTCGAGCAGCACCTCGGGCGCGAGGCCCATCTGCTCCAGCGTACCGGGCCTGAAGCTCTCGACGAACATCGCCGCCGAGGGCACAAGCTCGAGCAGGATCTTCGTCGCCTCCGGCTTGCGCAGTTCGAGCCCGAGACTTTTCTTGTTGCGCGCGTAGAGTTTCCAGTTGGTCGCCACGCCGGCCGTGTTCCAGGCGCGCAGGGTATCGCCCCCGGGCGGCTCGACCTTGATCACCTCGGCACCGAAGTCGCCCAGCACCTGCGTGAGCGTGTTGCCCGCGACGAGGCGCGACAGGTCGAGCACGCGCACGCCCGCCAGCACGCCGCATGCGTCGGGCGTGTAATCGCGGCGCTTCGGTGCCAGTGGCATTCGCTAGTCCGCGCGGATGCCCGCGTCCCTGGCAACTTGCTGCCAGCGCTGGATGTCCGCGCGCAGGAATGCCGCGAACGCGTCCGCCGTCATCGGGGCGGGCTCGGCGCCCTCGTTCAACAGGAAGTCCCTCATCTCCCTGGCGGCGATCGCCTTGTTGATCTCCGCGTTGATGGCGCCCACCACGGCGTGTGGCGTCGCGCCAGGCGCGAGCACCCCCCACCAGATCTCCGCGCTGTAACCCGGCACGCCCGAGTGCGCGATGGCGGGCAGCCCCGGCGCCGCCGGCGAGGCTGCGAGGCTGGTGACGCCGAGTGCACGCACCTTGCCGGAGCGCACGGCCGACAGGATCGAAGGCACACTCGCGATCAGCACCTCGACGTGCCCGCCGATCAGGTCGCCGACGGCCGCATTCATGCCCTTGTAGGGCACGTGCGTCAGCTGCACCCCCGCCGCGGACTTGAACAGCTCTGTCGCGAACTGGTTGATGCTGCCCGGCCCCGACGACGCGTAATTGAGCGTGCCCGGCTTCGCCTTCGCAAACGCGATCAGCTCGGCTACCGATTTCGCCGTGACGCCGTTCGCCACCCCGAGTACGAACGGCCCCTTGCCGATCATCGCCACCGGCGCAAAATCGCGCACCGAGTCGAACGGCTGGTTCTTCTGCACCGCCGCGTTGGTGGCGAAGGACGACGACACGATGAGAATGGTGTGCCCGTCGGGCGCCGCTTTCGCAACGTATGCCGCGCCGACCGTGCTGCTCGCCCCCTGCTTGTTCTCCACCACCACCGGCTGCCCCCAGGCCTCGGCGAGGCGCCTGCCGAGCGCGCGCGCAAAGATGTCGTTCGAGCCGCCCGGCGGGTTGGGTACGATGAACTGCACCGGCTTACCCGGGAACCTGACCTGCGCCAGCGCGGTGCATGGCGCCGCGGCGAACAGCAACGCAGAAACGGCAACGAGAACGATACGCGTGCAGCGGTTCATCCCGGAACACTCCTGTAGCGGCGATTATCGGCGATCAGCGGCGTTTTCCCCAAACGCTCTGCGCTCGCGCCGGCCTGCCGCGTGCGCGGCGATGACCTGTACTGGGCCGAAGGTCGCGTGAGTCCGCGCCTTCAAAAACAGACGTTGGGCTGGAGTTTTCAGCAGGTGGCGAGTGCCAAGGTTGACAACCGGCCGGAAGCGGTCGGCCACGCTTGATATTCCAGGTGAATCGCCGCACGATTCACCGATGATCAGGCTTTTTTCACAGTACGTTTAGAGCCCATGAAGACAACCTCGCCATCCGGCGTCCCGCCAGAAGCGCGCCTGGCGTCGATCGACATCCTCAGAGGCGTGGCGCTGTTTGGGGTGATGGCCGTAAACCTCGTAACCGAGTTTCGCGTCTCGATTTTCCAGCAATTTCTGCCCGTCGAACCCCCGCTTCTGATGTCCGACCGCATCGTCGAGGCCTTCGTGTCGTTCGCTTTGGAATCCAAGGCGTTCGCTCTTTTTTCGATGCTATTTGGTGTCGGACTCGCCATCCAGTTCGACCGCTTGTCTGGCAGCGGGCGGGCGCTCTACTGGCTCGCGCGCAGGCTCGCCGTGCTTTTACTGCTTGGACTGGTGCATCTGCTTCTCCTATGGAACGGCGACATTCTTGTGCAGTACGCTCTCGCAGGCTTTCTCGTACTTGCGTTTCTGTGTGCGCCCACATGGGTACTTGCCGTCGGATTCGCGAGCCTGTTGGCACTCTACGTCGCGATGCCGCTGCTGCATTTGCCGATCCCCTGGCTCGACACAGCCGCGTTGCAGCAACACGTGAGCGAAGCGAACCGCGTATACGCAACCGGCGGCGTTGGCGAAATTTGGCGTTTCAGCCTTCGCGAACTGCCCTTGTTCGCGCCGTTGCACATCTACATTTTTCCGCGGACCGTCGCACTGTTTCTGTTCGGCGCATTCGTGTGGCGAAGCGGATTTCTGCGGCATCTCGGCCGATACAAGCTCGAGCTTGCGGTCGTAGCTTGTACAGGCATCGCTGTTGGCGCCGCATTCACCACAGGAGGAGGCGCCGGAGCGCGCCTTGCGACCGTTATCTTTGCGCTGGGCTATGGTGCCGCAGTGATGGTGCTCGTCCAGCTTCCCGTGACGAATCGCGCGCTCAGTTTTTTCGCACCGCTCGGACGAATGGCCTTCACCAACTATGTCATGCAGTCGCTTGTATTCGGCTTTGTCTTTTTCGGGTACGGCCTCGGCCAATTTGGCCGACTTGGGGCTGCGCACACGCTTGCGCTCGGCGTTGCCGTCTACGCGATGCAAATGCTGCTCAGCACATGGTGGCTCGGCCGTTTTCGTTTCGGCCCGATTGAATGGCTGTGGCGAACACTGATGTACGGAGAGGTGCAGCCAATGGTGGCGCGACCGCGTGTTGGCTCCACTGCACCGGGTGAGCGATGCGACAGAACAGGAACTTCTGAATGAGACACGACCCGAGGATGGGTTGCAGGAAGAGTGGTTTCAGCCCAGCGAATCGAAGAATTCGACCATCTTCCGTCGCATCGCGGCGTCGGGAAGCCGTCCGCGGCCGGCGTTAAGGTTGTCGAGCATGTATTCGGGTTTGTCGGTGCCGGGGATGACTGCGGTCACCGCATCCTGCGCAAGGATGTACTTGAGGAAGAACTGCGCCCAGCTCGTCGCGTCGAATTCAGCCGCCCACGCCGGCAGTTGCCGGCCGCGCACCGCGCTGAAGAGCTTGCCGCGGCCGAATGGCAAATTGACGAGGACGGCGGTGCCGGTCTGCGCCGCGCCCGCGAGCAGCCGCTGCTCCACGCTGCGCTCGGCCATCGAATAATTGATCTGAACGAAGTCGACCTTCTCGCGCTGCATGGTCTCGATCATCCGCTCGTTGGTGTTTGCCACGGAGTGCGTGATCCCGACGTAGCGAAAAACGCCCTGGTCCTTCCATTCGCGCAGCAGTGCGATCTGTGCCGCGGTGTCGCTTGCGCCGGTGCCCACGTTGTGCAGCTGGATCAGGTCCACCTTGTCGGTGCGCAACCGGCGCAGCGACTGCTGCATTTCCGCGATCGTGGCGTCGCGTCCGGCTGGGCGCACCTTGGTCGCGAGAAACACCTTGTCGCGCGTTTTGGTATCGGCGAGCAGATCGCCCACCACCGCTTCCGCCGTGCCGTACGACGGAGCAGTGTCGATCAGCTTCGCGCCGCCTTCGAGCATCGTCTGGATGACGGCGCGCCGTTCGGCGCGCTTCGCCGCATCGCCGCCGATGTCGAACACGATCGCCGTGCCGACGCCGATCACCGGCAGCCGCTCGCCGGTGCGTGGAATCGGGCGCGAGAGTACAGGCGTTGCAGCGGCGAAGGCGGGTGAGACTTCAAAGGCTTGAACGGCGCCGAGCGCGGCGCTCATCGCGAGCATTTCGCGGCGCGAAAATGATCTGTGATCGGAAAGCAGGGGATGGGTCATGTCATGCTCCTGTTGGAGATTGCGAAGGCGACTGGTCGTGTGCGCGGCGTTGCTGGGCTCGCCCGAGCGAAAGTGCCAGCACGAGCCAGCCGAGCGCGAGTGGCACGGTCGCGAGCGAGATCGCGGCGAGTTCCATGCCTGCGCTGCGCAGCGCCGCGAACATCCAGCCGGTGGCCGCATCGGCGCCGCGAAAAACGACGATGTCGATCACGTTCTTCGCCTTGTACTTTTCCTCCCGCTCGAGCACGGTGAACAGGATTTCACGCGCCGGATTCGACACGGCGAAGTTCGCGGTGCGCTGGATCGCCTGGAATGCGATCACGACGAACAGCGCCGGGGTGAGGGCGAGCGCAAGGAAGCCGAGCGCGAACACCAGCGGCAGGAACGCGGCTGCACGCCCGACGCCGAAGCGGGTAATCAGCCGCCCGGTGGCAAAGAACTGGACGGCGATCGTCAGAACACCGATCGTGAGATCGATGGTGGCGAATATGCGCGTGCGTACCGCCGGGTCATCCGACGCAGCGGCGACGATGCTGGCCTGCTGGAAGTAGAGAAACGTGCCCGCGAGCGAGAGCATGAACACCCACAATGCGATGCCCGCGAGATAAGGCGAGCGCAATAGCATCGCGATTCCGGCGAACCAGCCCCCGCCCAGCACTGCAGCGGGCGACGCGGTCACCTCGCCAGCGGGCTGTTCGATGTTCCCGGTCTTCAGCATCGGCGCCGCCGCTTCCAGCCTATGCGCGCAGAGTACCGCGGCCTCCAGAAGCAGCGCGGCAAGGACGAGCAGATTGACCGGACCGAGCGGCCCTGCGAGCAGCACGGTTAGCGCCGGGCCGAGCAACGCGCCGGCCGAACCGCCCGCTGCGATGAATCCGAATAAACGCTTACCCTGCTCGCTTGCGTACAGGTCGGCCATGAACGACCAGAACACGGAAACCGCAAACAGATTGAACACGCTGATCCAGACGAAGAAGATCCGCGCGACGTGCAGCCTGCCGATGTCGAGCGCCAGCAGCAGCCAGAAGAGCGCGATGTTGGCGACGAAGAAATGGTAGACGAGCGGAACGAAACGCCGGCGCGGCAGGCGGGCTACCAGCGCGCCGAACACGGGCACGGCGGCGAGCATCACGAGGAAGGTGGCGGTGAAAAGCCACTGCAGATTGCGCACGCCTCCCGCGATTCCCATTTCATCGCGCAAAGGCCGCAGCACGTAGTACCCGGCGAGCAGGCAGAAAAAATACGCGAAGGACCAGGCGAGCGCCTGCAGCTCCGCAGGGCGCACCGCAACCACCCGCTCGAGCCATCGGCGCAGGACCGATGCGATCATCGCGGCGCCCGCCAGTTCGGGCTAAGGATTGATGCCGAGGCTTTTGCGCAATTCGGCTGCGGTCAGCCCTTTGCCGAACACTGCGGTGCCGGCGTCGAACTCTTTCGCCCGCGAGAGCGGCCCGACCATGACCGGCTCGAAGCCCGCATCCTGAACTAGGCGTACCGCGACCTGGAGCGCGGCTGCATCGTCGGCCGCCAGGGGGATGGCAACGCGCTCGCCGGCGCGGTGGGCCTCGCTTTGCAGGCGTGTGTAGCCGACGGAGTTGAACGCGCGCACGATGCGCGCGCCCGGCAGGAACTGCGGCGAGGCGACACCGGTTCCCTTTTCTCTTGCCTCGAGGGCCATATCGCCGTCGCGCCCCGGGATCGGGTTGCAGCTGTCGAGCACCGTCTTGCCTTTGAGCGAATCGCCGAGATCGCGCCCCAGCTGCGGCAGTGCCGCGTAGGGCACCGCCATGAACAGCACTTCCCCGAACGCGCCAGCCTCCTTGGGAGTGCCGGCGCGGGCACCGGCACCGAGGCGCGCAGCCAGTGCCTTGTCGTGTTCGAGGTCGAGCGACGAGAACATCACCTCGTGCCCCGCCTTCACCCAAAGACCGCCGACTGTCCCGCCGACGCGTCCGGATCCAATCACGCCGATCTTCAGCTTTTCACCTGCCGCACGCGCCGCGAGCGGCAGGCCGCCGAGGGCGATACTCGCCGCGGCGGCCTGGAGAAATTCGCGGCGGCCCTGCTTGATCCGGTCGTTCGTATCCATCGCCTGTCTCCTGAAATGTGCTGCGGCGGTCGTGAATGCGCAGGTTACCGCAGGGCAAGTATTATGGGAACCGGGTCAATCTCGATCCGGACGTCTCCGACACTCCGCTCATCCATGCGCATCGGTCTCAAGGTTCTGGTTACGCCCGTGCTGATGACGGTCGCCGCCCTTCTCATGTTCATCGAGGAGGTGCTGTGGGAGGCAATGAAGCGGATCATGGCCGCCATCGGGCGGCTGCCGCTGATTCACGGTCTCGAGGCCCGCGTCGCCGGATTGCCGCCCTACGGCGCTGCTGCCGTTTTTCTTCTGCCGGGTGCTTTGCTCCTGCCGGTGAAAATTGCCGCGCTGTGGCTGATGGCGCAGGGCCACGTCGTTCTCGGTATCGAGCTCATCGTCTCCGCCAAGCTCGTCGGCACCGCGCTGGTGGCGCGGATATTCATTCTCACGCGGCCCAGCCTGACGACGCTCGCCTGGTTCGCCGCGATGTACGAGTGGATCATGCGGTGGCGCGGGGTTTTATACGGGTGGGTGAAGGCGAGCGCGGCGTGGCGACGCATCGAAGCAACGCGCGCGGCGTGGCGCGCCTGGTATGCGAAGTGGAAGCCCGGGCGCTTCGGGCGGCGCTTTCGCGCGATTCGCAGGCTGCAGCGGCGCGCGGCGTAGGTTCCCCGGTTCCCATTCGTAGCGACGGACCGAAAGCTCAGACGTTTGACAGTTCCAGGCGCTTTTCTATTCGCTCCAAACGCTTGTCCACGGCATCGATGCGCGCATGAACAATGGCATTGTCGCCATGCAAATTGCCAATCTGCCTATGAACGTCCGCGATCTGTGTTTCGATGGATGTCAGACGCAATTTCATCGTGCCCACGTCGTCCTTGACCGTGGACAGTTCTCCACGGATCGCCCGCAGTTGTTCGAGAATGAGACTTTCGATGTTATCGGTCATGGTTTGTAGCTCCCATCGAAATTATAAACCTTGAACACGGGCCACGGCATTGCGCGGCATTCCATCTTACGAGTGAACTGAAAATCGCGCGTTGATGTCCTCCATATACTGTGACGGTCAGATCTTTTGTTTGGAACGGCCAATCAAGGCGCATTACTTCCGCCGCGCCTCCGAATCCAGCGGCGCGCGGCCTAGTGAAAGTAAACCGGTTACGCGCCGCCAGCGCAGCTGCTTACTTTTTTCATGGTTTAGTAGGTGCTCTTGGTGAGATTGAGAGTCTTCAGTAGTGGCACCCAGCGCTCGTACTCCTGTTTGATGTAGCGCGCAAGGTCATCCGGCGAGCCGCCACGCGGCTCCATTCCCATGGTGCGGGCGCGAGCGATGAAGTCCTCGCGGACAATTACCTGATTAACCGCACGGTTCAGTCGGTCGATGGCGGCGGCAGGTGTGCCGGCGGGCGCCACCAGTGTGTACCAGGCATAAGCTTCAACGTCGTAGCCGGACTCCTTGAAGGTGGGCGCGTTCGGCACCTGCGGCAAACGCTTGCCGTCCATCACGCCGATTACCCGCAGCTTCCCGCTCTGCACATGCGGCAGCGAGGCGGTGATCGATGTTCCGTGGATGTCGATCACTCCGCCGAGCAGCGCTTGCAGAGCCGGTGCGTCGCCGTTGAATGGCACGTGAGTCGTCCGGATTCCCGCGATCCTCTCGAACATCAGCGGCGCCAGGTTGCTGATGATGCCGGCACCGGGCGAGCCCCGGTTGATCTTGTCCGGATTGGCTTTGGCATAGGCAACCATCTCCTGCAGCGTGTTGAACGGCAGGCTGGTTCGTCCGACGATGATCATCGGCTGATAGCCGATATGCGTGACGGGAGCGAAATCCTTCAGGGGATGGTACGGCAGCTTGTCAAACAGCACGGTGTTGTTCGCAAGCGTGCTGTTGGTGCCGACGAACACCGTCAGGCCATCGGGCCGGGAGCGCGCCACGTACTCGGCCGCGATGTTGCCGGACGCACCGGGCCTGTTCTCGACGATGACCTGAAGGCCGCCCTTGCTGACCTCCGACGCGATGAGCCGTACGTACAGATCCGTTCCGCCTCCCGCCGCGAAAGGCACGACGATGCGCGTGACCGGCTGTGCGGCAGCCGATCCGCACGCCGCCGCCGCCGCGGCAAGCAGCAATCGCACGATGAGCGTTTTCATGAATGAATCTCCTCTGGAAAAGATGGCGGATGGAACAGTTTCAATGTCGCGTGTCATGCCGGCCCGATTTCCGGGCCCGCCCGCCTCACCCTTCCCGCTCGCGGATGAAGCGCTGAAAATGGAACGGGTTGCACGCAGCGGTACCACACATTTTAGGCACGGCCTCGCAGGTCGTCAAGGGCTTTGGGTCCTTGGAATGCGCTTCGGCTCAAACTTGACGTCACCCCTTCGATGGGTATAATGAAACCAGTTCCGAATAATGGAATATCCGGTATGCGGAATGACGTCGCCGTCACGCGGGCGAAACCGGATGTTTGGCGATGCCGTCGCACAAGCCGGCACTTTTTCCGGGCTCAGCTCAAGGGCGACAACGGCAGTAATGACCCATACAGTCAAGGCGGGGCGAATATGTTGAGCGAGTCGCTGCTAGCGGGCAAATTGGCTTTGGTGACCGGCGCTGCCAGCGGTATCGGCCAGGCCATTGCGGTTGCGTATGCCGAGGCCGGCGCGCGCGTGATTGTCACCGACCTCACCGAGGCCGCCTGCGCGACCACGCTGGCGCGAGTCGGGGTGGCGGGAGGCGAGAGCTGGTCATACGCGCTGGATGTGACCGATCGCGACGCGTGTTGCGCGCTGGCTGCGACCGTACAGGGCGACATCGGCGATCTCGACATCCTGGTCAATAACGCCGGAGTCATTATCCGCGAAGGTATCGACAGCCCGCGCGCGCATGTCAATATCCGGCGCGTGATGGACGTCAATCTGTTCGGCACGTTCAATGTGATACACGCCTGGCTGCCGGCGTTGCGCAAGACGCGCGGCTGCATCATCAATATCGCCTCGGGAGCGGCATTTACCGCGCAGGTCGGAGCGTTGGGCTATTCGGCGTCCAAGGGGGCGGTGAAAATGCTCACGCAGTCGATGGCGGCCGACCTGGGACCCGATGGTATCCGCGTGAATGCACTTGCGCCCGGCGTGATCGAGACGCCCATGACCGAAGTCACGCGGGCCGATCCGGAGCGACTCGGCCGATTCCTGGTGCGCATTCCAGCCGGGCGTCTGGGCAAGCCGGAAGAACTCGCGGGACCCGCAGTGTTCCTCGCATCCAGGCTCGCGAGTTACGTCAACGGCGTCACCTTGCCGGTCGACGGCGGCAAGCAGGCGATGTAGAGCGTCAAGCCCGGAAAAATGGTGACTCCTTCAATAGCGCATAGATCGGGTCGGCCGGCATGCGTTGGCCGACGGGCTTGCGCAGGCCGAATATCTCGTCGTCGGTACCGTCCTGCATCGGCGCCTGGCGGATCCAGTCGTACGTGACCGTGCGGGCGGCCACACGCCATTCACCGCCGCGCTTTTCGAAGCGGTCGACATAGCGGCCGCAGAGGAAGGTCTCGCGCAGCTGGCCCGTCTTGTCCCGCTCGGTCTGGAAGGCCTGAAAATAGCTTTCCACCACGGCGCTCGGGCTGTGCAGTTCGATCAGGATGTTGCCCAGCATGTGTACCCGCCGGCCACCCTGCTTCAACTTGTTGATCACCTGGTCGACGAAGCCGGTGGCACTGCCGGAGTAGGCGCCGTGGCGGTCGGTTGCGTCGGGCCAGTAGACCGAGCGTAGCAGTTTTTTGTCGAGGCGGTCGATGCCGCGGCAGTAGCGGTACATGCAGTCGCGGATCGCTTCCCGGTCGAGCAGCATCTGCAATGCGCTGGGGTCATCCATGGCTTTCATGCGTTGCCTCCTGGTGGATTTCCGTTTCGGAGTCAGATCGCGCATTGTCCGCGCAGCTCCTCCAGGCGCTTCCCGTCGTAGCCGAGCATGATAGACAGCACTTCGGCAGTATGCTCGCCCAGGGCGGGCGGACGCAGCCGATACTGGATCGGGGTTTCGGAATACCTGATCGGATTCGCCAGCAACGGCATGGCAGCGCGCTGCGGATGCGCAATCTCGACAACCATCCGGCGTTCCTCCACCTGAGGGTCGGCGAACACCTCGTTCAGTTCGTTCACCGGGCCGCAGGGCACGCCGGCCGCCCCGATGGCGTCTATCCAGTGCTGCTTTGGCCGGCTCCTGAAAATCGGCATGAGTATGTCATTCAGCGCGCCTCGGTTCCGGATGCGCGCCCGGTTGGTCGCAAAGCGCTCGGTCCTGGCGATATCCGGTACGCCCAGCGTGGCGGCCAGGCGCGCGAACTGCGGGTCGTTGCCGACCACGAGCATCATGGGCCCGTCCTGGCACTGAAACATCTGCGACGGAGAACCGGTGGGCGACACCGTGCCGCAGCGTTTCGGCATTTCGCCGGATACGAGGTAGCCCACGCCCACGTGCGAAAGCGACGCAACCTGCGAATCGAGAAGGGCGAGGTCAATGTGCTGCCCCTCGCCGGATACCACGTCGCGGTGCTCCAGCGCGGCGAGCACGGCGATCGATGCATACATGCCCGCCATGAGGTCCGAAACGATCAGGCCGACCTTCTGGGGTCCGCCGCCGGGGGCTTCATCGGGATGGCCGGTGATCGCCATCAGGCCCGCCATGCCCTGGAAAATCGAGTCGTAGCCGGGAAGATAGCGGTACGGGCCGGTTTGGCCGAAACCCGTGATGGAGCAATAGATCAGGCGCGGGTTGGTGGCGCCGAGCGACGCGTAGTCGAGGCCGTAGCGCTCCAGGTCGCCAACCTTGTAGTTCTCGATCAGAATGTCGCAGGACTTCACCAGTTCCCTGATGACCTCCTGTCCGGCGGACTTGGAGATATCGATCGTCACCGATTTCTTGTTGCGATTGGCGCTCAGAAAAAAGCCTGTTTCGCCGGTCTCGTGGCCATGGTCGTCGCGCAAGAACGGCGGGCCCAGGCGGCGCGCGTCGTCGCCGCTCCCGGGGCGTTCGACCTTGATCACCTCGGCGCCGAGATCGGCGAGCATCTGCCCGGCCCAGGGGCCCGCGAAGACACGGCTCAGGTCGAGTACGCGGATATGCGACAGGCAGCCTTTCGCGGGCTTGGAAGAAGTAGTCACCGGGGAGTTCCATCAAACGGAATAGGTTCCAAATATGCTAAGCGATCGCGCCCGCACCGTCAAGGCTTCGGCACGGTACTGCCCCCCGGAATCAGCCTCGGAAGGCCCCATCTGCGCGTTGCATCGGCTGGTCATTGCGAGGCTCAACGCGCCAGCCAACCCCCATCCATTGACAGCGCAGCGCCCCGAATCTCCGATGCCGCGGCTGAACACAGGAAGGCGACCAATTCGGCCACTTGCTCCGGCGCGACGGCACGGCCAGACGGCATGTCGCGCGCGGCCACCCGCCGCTGGGCTTCTTCACGGCTGATGTTGTCGCGCTGTGCCAGGTCCTTCGCGATCTTGTAGAAGATGCGCGTAGACACGTGGCCGGGACAAACCGCATTACAGGTTATTCCCGACGCGGCGGTCTCGAGCGCAACCGCCTTGCTGAGCCCGACCAGGCCGTGTTTGGAGGCGACATAGCTCGATCGGTCGCTGCCGCCAGCGAGTCCGTAAATGGACGCAATGTTGACGATGCGCCCCCAGTTGCGCTCGCGCATCTGCGGCAGCACGCTGCGTATGGTGTGAAACGCGGCACTCAGATTCAGCGCCAGGACGGCATCCCACTTCTCCGGCGGGTGTTCCTCGATAGGACTCTTGTGCTGTGTTCCGGCGTTATTGACCAGGATGTCGACGTGCCCGAACTCGCGTGTGGCGTCCTTGATCAGGCCGGCCGCCTCGGAGCCTATCGACAGATCGGCCGCGCCATAGGCTACCGTGACGCCATGTTCCCGGGCGAGCTCGCGGCGCAGCGCCTCGATGTGCGCAGCATCGCCAAAACCATTCAGCATGATAGATGCCTTGCGGCTTGCCAGCACGCGTGCGATGGCCAGTCCGATTCCGTCCGTGGAACCGGTGATCACAGCAACTTTTCCTTCGAGCATCGTGATCCTTCGATCGAGGTGCAATCTGCGGCAGGCGGCGGCAAGAGCATCTGTTTGCGAAACAGCGGCTGCCGCCGTGTCAGGCGCTTCGGCGTTTCACGATGAGCGCATCGACCGCCACGATGCGCGAACCGGCGCAGATGAGCGGATTGACATCGAATTCCGCGATCCGCTCCCGCTGGTCAGCCGCAAACTCTGACAGCCGCGCAATCACCTCGGCCAACTTGGGCTGGTCGACGGGCTCCGACCCGCGGAAACCCTCGAGCACACGGCGGCCCCTCAGGCGCTGCAACATCGCGAGCGCCTCGCTCGCGCTGACGGGCGCCGGGCTCAGCACGGTGTCCTTCATCAACTCGACGAATATGCCTCCGAGGCCGACGACGATCATCGGCCCGAACTGCGCATCGATCCGGGCCCCGACCATGATCTCGGTGCCCGCCGGAACCATCGGTTGAACCAGCACGCCGGCAATGCGCGGTTTGGGTTCGACCTTCATTGCATTGGCAAACACGGCTTCGAATCCCGCCCGGACCTGGGCTGGCGATTCGAGTTGGAGCCTCACCACCCCCGCCTCTGTCTTGTGCGGGATATCCGGTGATTCGACTTTCAGCGCCACCGGCGCGCCGAAGGCCTGCGCGGCCTCGACCGCGGCTTGCGCCGATTGCACCAGGCGATCTTCGACGATCGCTATCCCGTAGGCGGCCAGCACTTGTTTGGAATCGCGCTCGCTCAGTACCGGTTCTGTTGCCGCGTCTATCAGGCTGGCCGCCGCTGCCGCCGCAGATTGCGGCGCGATCCGATCGTGACGGCGCAGACCGGCCTCCTTGCTGTCTGCGAGCTGATGCCAGTGTTTGATCGCTGCAAGGCAGTGACTCATCGACCTGAACATGGCGACGTGCTCGCTCAGTTCGGTCTCCAAGGCGCCAGGGCCTTCGAGGTACTGCGTCAGCCAAACGCTGCAGGCTATCTTGCCGTGCCGCGCGGCGGCCTGATCCAGCACGCTGACTCGCGATGTGCCCGCCGCGTACGCGAACATGTGCGGCATCACCAGCGCGCCGTAGTTTGGATCCGCGAGCAGCGCATCGAAGCAGTCGTACAGGTGCTCCGGCGTGGACAAGACCTGTGCCGTGACGTCGCAGGGGTTACCCACCGTTCCGAACTCCGGAATGATGCGTTCCAGCACCGCCACGGTGGCGGCCGCCGGCTGCGGCAGATCGATCCCATGGGCCTCCGCCTTGTCCGCGAGCATGATGCAGGCACCGCCCGAAACGGCTGCGATCGCGATTCCCCGGGCCCTCGGTGGCGGCGCCTTGGCGAAAAAAACGGCGGTCTCGATCAGGGCTTCGAACTCATCGACCATCACCGCGCCGGCACGCTCGAACGCAGCACGATAGGCAGCTTGCGATCCCGCGACCGATCCCGTGTGGGAGACTGCGGCCTGCGCGCCTCTCTCGCTGTTTGCAATCTTGTGCACGACGAGCGGCTTGCCCGCCCTGCGGCACAGCTCGGCAGCCTGCATCATGCGCATCGGATCGGCCATTCCCTCGAACAGGCAGGCAACGGCCCGACAGGCCGGGTCTTCGGCGAGGTAGGCGACCTGGTCGGCAGCGTCGACGTCGCAGGCGTTCCCGGACGTCAACATGTGGCTGAACGAGACGCCGTGCTCCATCGCCTGGACGAGAGCGGCTCCGACCGCGCCCGATTGGCTTACGAGCCCGATGGCGCCGGCGCGCGGCGCGCCGTGGAACGACGCACTGCCGAAGGTGCCGAGCATGCCCAGGCCGTAATTCATCATGCCGACACAGTTGGGCCCGACGATGCGCAGGTCCGCCGCGTTCGCGAGTTCGACAAGCCGGGCCTGCTGTCGCGCGCGATCCGGCTTGCCGGTCTCCGAGTAGCCGGAAGAAAAAATGACGACGCCGCCAACGCCGCGTCTCGCGCATTCGGTTACCAGCGCCTCCACGCCCTCGCGCGGGACCGCGATGAACACGCAGTCCGGAGTTTCGGGCAAGTCCGAAATCGATGCATAGCAAACCGCGTCGCCTATGCGGTCGTACTTGGCATTGACCGGATAGACCGGACCCGCGTAGCCGCCTTTGGAGACGATATTGGCGAAGGTGATCGAGCCGAATGCGGCTGGGTTCTTGGAGACCCCGACGACGGCGATGCTGCGCGGCGCGAAGGCCCGCACGAGCTGGTCCCGGCGATAAACTTCTCGTGACTTCACGAACCACAACTCCTTGCCGGGCGGGCTGTCAGGATGTGCCCTTCAGACCGAGCTCCCTGATCAAAGGAGCCCAGCGATCGTATTCTGACTTGATGAAGCGGGTCAGGTCCGCAGGTGATCCCCCGCGCACTTCGATGCCCAATGCCCGCGCGCGCGCGACGAAACTGTCCTGGTTGAGAATCCGATTCACGTCGCGGTTGAGCCTTTCAACGGTGGCGGCGGGTGTTCCGGCGGGCGCCACGAGGCAGTACCAGACATAGGCCTCGACGTTGTAGCCCGCTTCCTTGAAGGTCGGCACATCGGGGAGTTGCGCGAGGCGCTTGTTGTCGAAGACGCCGAGCACGCGCAGCTTGCCGCTTTGCACATTCGGCAGCGTCAGCGTGATCGCGCCGACATAGACATCGACGGTTCCGCTCAATAGACCCTGGATCGCCGCGGTATCGCCGGTGTAGGGGACGTGCGTGGTCGAGATGCCGGCCGTCTTGTCGAACAGCACGCCGGCGAGATTGGTGATGTTGCCGGCGCCGACCGATGCGCGGTTGATCTTGCCCGGATTGGCCTTCGCGTAGGCGACCATTTCCGTCAGCGTCTTGTACGGCAGGTCGGCGCGCGCGATCAGAATGCTCGGATAGTAGGCGATATTGGTAACCGAGGTGAAATCCTTGAACGGATCGTAGGGCAGTTTGTCGAACAGAACCGCATTATTGGCGAGCGTGCTGTTCGAACCCGTGAACAGTGTGGTGCCGTCCGGCTTGGACTTGACGACATATTCGGCTCCGATGATGCCGGAGGCGCCAGGCTTGTTCTCCACGATCGTCTGTGTGCCGGCTTTGGAGAGTTCCGAGGCGATCATCCGGACATAGACGTCGGTGGCGCCACCCGCGTTGAATGGCACCACGATGCGCGTCACCTGCTGGGCGGTAGCGAGAGAACCGCAACAGATCGTTGCCGCGGCGAAAATAGCCAGTAACGGTTTCATATTCATGATGCTGGTCTCCGGTTCGAAATGCACATGGGTCTTTCTTCAGGGTTGAAATAGCTGTCGCAGATTTTGAAGCGCAGTTCGTAGGCGGGCGTATCTCGGTGGAGCCACCGCTCCCATCCGATCTGGCTTAGTCCAGCTGGATATTGAGCGGCGCGATGATCTTTCCCCAGGTCCGCGTGTGGCTGGCGATGAGTTCGCCGAATTGCTGCGGGCTCATGATCGGAGCCTGGGCGCCGTCTGCGGCCACTCTCGCGCGCACATCGGGCGTTTGCAGCGCCTCGTTTGTCGCCTTGTTCAGCAAATCGATGATCGCCGCCGGAGTCCCCGCGGGTGCCAGCAGCCCGTACCACGAATAGGCCACCATGTCGGGGTAGCCCAACTCGGTAAAGGTTGGCAGCGAGGGCGCGGCGGGGGACCGGGTTTCGCCGGTCAACCCGATGCCTTTGAGCTGCCCCGACCGGATGTGCGGCGCCCCGGTGGCGATGCCGTCGAAATAGAGCTGCACGTGCCCCGCGACCAGATCATTGAGCGCAGGGCCAGCGCCCTTGTAGGGGACGGCGGTCAGCTTGACACCGGTAACGGTGGTGAACATCTCCGCGACCAGGTGTGTCGATGCACCGGGCCCCAGCGTCGCAACGTTGAGCGAGCCGGGCTTCGATTTCTCCAGAGCCACCAGTTCCTTGACGGTGGCGGCGGAGACCGAAGGGTGCGCCAACAGCACGAACGGGGTCAGACCGGTCAGCGCCACCGGCGTGAAATCCGAGGTCTTGTAGGGAAGTTTCTTGAACAGCAGCGGATTGGTCGAAAGAGTGGTCGTCACTGCCATCAACAGCGTGTAGCCGTCCGCAGGCGCCTTGGTCACCATCTCGGCGCCGAGGATGGTCGATGCGCCCGACTTGTTTTCGACCACGACCGCCTGCTTCAGCCTGGCGGTCATTTTCTGCGCGACCAGGCGGGAGACGATGTCGGTAAATCCGCCGGGCGCGTACGGCACCACGATGCGGATCGGTTTGTCCGGATAACTGCGCGTCTGCGGATCCTGCGCAAACGCGGGACCGAGCAGTCCGGCGATGCCGAGCCCGATGCTCAGCAGGGATGGAATCAGTCGCATGGTTCTCTCCTCGATTTGGTTTCCGAATTGCCGCGCTTGCAGAACCTGGCTTCCACCTTCTCCCCGCGTTCCCAGCTCGGTCATCCCGCTCGGGGGGATAGTCGGCACCGATTCGCGTACACATACATATTCCGCTAGCCGGAACTTAGTTCATTATACGGTCTAAAAACCCAGCTGGTCAAGCCCGTCATCACTTGGGTGCGAGCGGCGGCCGCAGCGTTCCATTTTGGTTGATTAATTTAAAAAAACGGAATTTTGCTTGACACCGCCTTTGCGACTGCTTAACCTTTGAAACAGGCATCTTTCCGACCGCCCATACGACGAGACCCCACGATGACCCAAGACTACGCTCGCTACCAATACCTGCGCGTTACCTGCGAAAACGGCATCGCCACGCTGATGCTCAACCAGGCCGAAAACCGCAACGCCATCCACGCCGAGATGCATGCGGAACTCGAGCACGTGTGGCTCGATCTCGCGGCAGACAAGCAGGTCAACATCATCGTGCTCACGGGCGCGGGCAGGATGTTTTCCGCGGGCGGCGACATCAAGCGCATGGCGAGCCGTTTCGGCACCGAGGAGGGCTGGCGCTTTTCGCTCGACGTGCCGACGGCGACGCGCCGGCTGTTCCAGAACATCCTCGAAGTCAGCCAGCCGATCATCGCGGCCGTCAACGGCGATGCCGTCGGGCTCGGCGCGACGTTGGCGCTGTTCAGCGATGTTTCCATCATTGCCGACACGGCGAAGTTCGGCGATTCGCACGTCAAGGTCGGTCTCGTTGCTGGCGACGGCGGGGCCGTCATTTGGCCGCTGCTGGTCGGTCCGTCGCGCGCCAAGGAGT
Source organism: Betaproteobacteria bacterium (assembly GCA_016195915.1). GTDB lineage: Bacteria > Pseudomonadota > Gammaproteobacteria > Burkholderiales > SG8-39 > JADGRQ01. Next base: position 81,092 of record JACPYS010000026.1, read on the forward strand.
TTCTCATGCGCGGCAAGCTGGTCAGCGGTACCGAAGCGCACCAGCTGGGTCTCGTCAACCACGTGGTGCCGGTTGACCAGGTCATGGCGCGGGCGCTGGAAATGGCCGAGGAACTCAACAAACTGCCGCCCCTGGCTGTGCGCTGGACCAAGCTGTCCGTGAATAAGATGTTGAAGCATCAACTCAACCTGATCCTCGATGCGTCGATTGCCTACGAGATGCTTTCGATCAACTCGAAGGACCACCACGAAGCGGCGCTGGCATTCATCGAAAAGCGCGCGCCGGTCTACAAGGGCATTTGAACCAGGGTTCGACCATGGACTTTCCGACCCCGACGCAGGACTGGAACGCGATGACGGATGAAGAATTCCGCCGTCGCGCCGCCGATTTGTTTGGCACGCACGTGCCGCGCCATCTGTGTCACCTGAACCGCCGCCCGCGCTGGGCCGAGGTGAAGGACTGGTACATGACCATGTCGTCGCATGGCTGGCTGGTGCCGGGCTGGCCGGTCGAATACGGCGGCATGGGGCTGTCGCCCGCGAAATTTCTCATCTACGTGGAGGAACTGGAACGCTCCGGTGCGCCGCGCGTGATGGACCAGGGCTTGATGAACCTCGGCCCGGTGCTGATCGCGCGCGGCTCCGAGGCGCAGCGGCGCAAGTATCTGCCCAGGATCCTTTCGGGCGAACACCTGTGGTGCCAGGGATATTCCGAGCCCAACGCCGGCTCCGATCTCGCGAGCCTGCGCACCGAGGCCCACCTTGAAGGCGACGAGTTCGTCGTCAACGGCCAGAAGATCTGGACCAGCGTGGCTTTCGATGCCACGCACATGTTCGCGCTGGTGCGTACGGACAAGACGGTGAAGAAGCAGGCCGGGATCAGCTTCTTGATGATCGACATGAACCAGCCCGGTGTGACGGTTCGGCCGATTCGCAATATTGCCGGCCATGAAGAACTTTGCGAGGTCTTCCTCGACAACGTCCGTACGCCGCGCGACTGCCTGGTTGGCGGATTGAACGAAGGATGGCAGGTCGCCAAGGCGCTGCTTGGTTTTGAACGCATCTGGTCTGGTTCCCCGCGCCAGTCGATCCTCGCATTGCTGCGCCTGGAGCGTTTCGCCAAGCTCAGCGGCAAGATGGACGACGCGGGTTTCGTGGACCGTCTGACACAGATCAAGATGGACGTGCTGGACAGTGCCTCCGCCTACGACCGCTTCGCCCAGATCATGCGTACCGGCGGCAGCTTCGGCTTCGAGGTGTCGGTACTCAAGATCTGGGCGACGGAAACCTGCCAGCGCGTCACCGAACTGATGGTCGAAGCCGCCGGCGAAGCGGGCACGCTGACCGGTGACGTCGATCTGGGCGGCGAGGCGATCGATATTCTGTATCCCTTCCTCGAATGCCGCGCATTCACCATCTACGGCGGTTCGAGCCAGGTGCAGAGAAACATCCTCGCCAAGAGCGTGCTGAATCTGCCTGCGTGATTCGGGCGCGCACAAGCAAACAGGGAAGACAAATGGATACCACAGCGCACGCGGCAAGGACTGCCGAATCGGGCGAGGAAATCAGCATGCTGCGCGACAGCGCGGCCGACTTCGTCCGTGCCTCGACCGATCACAAGCGCCTGAGGAAACTCCGGGGCACCTCGCCCGGCTACGATGCCGCGCTCGCGCGCCAGATGGGGGAACTGGGCTGGTTTGGCATTCTCGTGCCCGAGCAGTATTCCGGCCTGGGGCTGGGCTTCGCCGCGATGGCGGTCGTGGTGCAGGAACTCGGCAAGGGGTTGCTGGCCGATCCGATGGTGCCGATCGTCGTGCTGGCCGGACAGACATTGCGCCGCGGCGGGAACGAAGCGCTCAAGGAGCGGCAGCTGAGCGGTCTGGCGAGCGGCAGCCTGGCTCCTTGCGTAGCCTGGCAGGAAGGTTTGGGTGGCCTCGATGCGAGCGCGATCGAAACGCGCGCCGACGCCACGGGCGAAGGCGTGCGGCTCGTGGGGCGCAAGCGTTTCGTCGCGGGCGCGGGCGGCGCCACCGGCTTTCTGGTCACGGCGAAGTCGGCGCGCGGTTGCGGAATATATTGGGTCGAGAAGGACGCGCCTGGACTCAAGGTCAGCTTTGAATGGCGCGCGGACGGGACTCCGAGCGGCGTCGTCGAACTCGACGGCGTGCTCGTGCCTCCGGCAAGCGTGCTGACCGCGCCTTCGGCGCAAGGATTGCTCGGACTGGAGCGCGCGATCGAGGAGGCGGCGGTCATGGCCAGCGCCGAAATGCTGGGCGTGATGGAAGCGGGATTGCAGATGACCCTGGAGTACATGCGCAACCGCGTCCAGTTCGGCAAGCCGATCGGCAGCTTCCAGGCGCTGCAGCACAAGGCCGTCGATCTGTATGTGCAGCAGGAACTGGCGCGCGCGGTCCTGGGCGAGGCGGTGCAGGCGCTCGATGGCGGAGCGTCGGGCGCGGAAAGCAGCATGATCGCCAGCCGCTGCAAGAGTCGCTGCAGCGACGCCGGCACGCGCATTACGCGCGAGGCGATCCAGCTGCACGGGGCGATCGGCTTCACTGACGAATATGACGTGGGTCTATACCTCAAGCGTGCCCTGGTGCTGTCGGGCTGGCTCGGCAACGCCAGCGCCCACCGGCGCCGCTTTGCGGCATTGAGCGCGCAGCACGCCGAGGTATAATTTCGCTTCATGAAACAAGTTTCAATTTGATTCCAGAGCTCCTGGCCCGGTTGAGGAATTGCAGATGATCCGTGCTGTTGGACGTGCCCTTGCGATATTCGATGCTTTCGACGACGAGCATCTTGCGCTCTCGCTGCAGGAGATCGCCGCGCGCATCCGCATGCCAAAGACGACCGCTTTCCGGCTGGTGGCCACGCTGGAGAGTTGCGGCTACCTGGTACGCATGGACAACCAGCAGTACTGCCTGTCGCTCAAGGTCGCGCGGCTCGCCAGTCTGGTGCGCGGCACGCTCACCATCCGCGAAATCGCCAGGCCCGTTCTGCTGGAGGTGAACCGGCAAACGTCCGAAACGGTCACGCTCAATGCACTCGCCGGAGCGCAACGCATCTGCCTGGATGTGGTGGATTCGCCTTCGGCCCTGATGGCCGTTGTCTCGCCCGGCGCGCACGTGCCGGTTTTCCGTGGCGCCACGGGACGCATCCTGCTTGCCTTCATGGACGAGGGCGAGCGCGAGCGTTTGCTGAAGACGTCACCCGAAGCCAAAGGCATCGACCACGCCGCGTTCAACCGCGAGATGACACGGTTCCGCCGCCAGGGTTACTCGATCGGTCGCGGCCAGCGCATTGCCGGAATGACGTCGATCGGGGTTCCCGTATTCAATGCGGATGGCCAGGTGCGCAATTGTCTCGCCCTGGTCGGGCCGAGCGCGCGCTTCGACGGCCGCGAGGCGGATTTCGCCGAGATCATGATCGCGGCAGGGCAGGACTTGTCCAAGCGTCTTGGCGCGCATCCTCCCGAGGTTACCGACATCACCGCGGCGATGGGACGCGAATCGTCGGATGCGCCGCCGGAGAAAAGGAAAAAGCGCGTTGCCGCGCATGCATCCAGGAAGAAATCGGTTGCGGCCGACGCGCGTTGACCCGGTCCGCGGCGAACGCCCCCGTCAAGCGTAGCGATGCACTTCGGCGCGAGGCTGACGCGCCGCCTGCTCGCGTTGCGAGAACGTCTTCCCGGTTTGCGCCAGCCGCTTTAGCAGCGGGGCGGGTCGCCAGTATTCGCCGTGGCGCTGCTCGAACTCGCACACCCTGGCATAGACCTTGTCCAGACCGACGGTGTCGGCGTGGAACGTCGGGCCGCCGCGCCACGCCGGAAAGCCGTAGCCATTGACATAGATCAGGTCTATGTCCGACGCGCGCTGAGCGATGCCTTCCTCGAGGATCTTCGCGCTTTCGTTGACCAGCGCGTAGATTGTGCGTTCGATGATTTCCTCGTTTGTAATTGTTCGGCGTTCGATGCCGGCCTGGGTGGCGCAGTCGATGATGAGCTTCCCGATTTCCGGATCCGGTATTGGCGTGCGGCTGCCCGGCTCATAGCGGTAGAAGCCCGCTCCGGTCTTCTGACCGAACCGGCCCAGTTCGCAGATGCGGTCCGCGACCTTCGAGTAGCGCAGCTCGGGACGGCGCGTACTCGCCAGGCGCTTGCGACTGGCCCAGGATATGTCCAGGCCCGCGAGATCGGACATGGCGAAGCGGCCCATGGCGAGCCCGAAATCGTAGAGCGCTCCGTCGACCTGCTGCGGTGTCGCGCCTTCTTCAAGCAGGAATTCGGCCTCGCGGGCGTATTGCGCGACCATGCGATTGCCGACAAAGCCGTCGCATACGCTGACGAGCACGGGCAGTTTCTTGATCTGACGGGCCAGTTTCATCGAGGACGCAATGACCTCCGCCGAGGTCGCCTTGCCGCGAACGACTTCGACCAGGCGCATCACATTGGCGGGACTGAAGAAATGCAAGCCAATGACGTCCTGGGGGCGGGACGTGAAACCCGCGATTTGGTTGATGTCGAGTCGAGACGTATTGGTGGCCAGGATCGCACCGGCCTTGCAGATGGCGTCGAGCCGGGAGAACACTTCCTTCTTGACGCCCATATCCTCGAACACGGCTTCGACGACCAGGTCGGCGTCGCCCACGCGTGCGTAGTCAAGCGTGCCGCGGATCAAACCCATGCGCCGATCGGCTTCGGCCTGGGCGATGCGCCCTTTGGCCACGGTCGACGCGTAGTTCTTGCCGATGGTGCTCAGGCCGCGCTCCAGCGCTTCCGGCTTCGCTTCCAGCAACAGCACGGGGATGCCTGCGTTGGCGCAGCACATCGCGATGCCGCCGCCCATCGTCCCCGCTCCCAGCACTGCGACTTGCCGGATCGGGCGGGTAGGCGTGTTTTCTGGAACATCGGCGATCTTCGCCGCGGCGCGCTCGGCGAAAAACAGATGGCGCAGCGCCTTCGACTCGAAGCCCTTCACCAGCACGTCGAAGCGTTCACGCTCGAACTTCAACCCTTCATCGAACGGCAGCGTCACCGCCGCTTCGATGCAGGCGATGCATTCGCGCGGCGCTTGAAATCCCCGCTTGCGCCTGGCGAACTCCGCTCGCGCGACGACAACGATTTCGTTCGAGCGCTCGGCCGACACGCTGCGCCGCGAAGCAACAGGATGTTCGCGTCTGGCCGCCGTGCGCCGCGCGAATTCCACGGCGCCTGCCGCGAGGTCGCCTTCGATGATTTCGTCGACCAGCCCCAGTTGTCGCGCCTTGGTCGCATCGACCGGTTCGCCTTCGGTGATCATCGTGAGGGCCGCTTCCACCCCCACCAGGCGCGGCAAGCGCTGCGTGCCGCCTCCCCCTGGCAGCAAGCCCAGTTTCACCTCGGGGAGACCCAATTTCGCATCGGACGCGGCGACGCGGTAATGGCAGGCCATCGCCAATTCCAGTCCGAGACCGAGTGCGTTGCCGTGGATCGCGGCGATTACCGGCTTGGTCGCTGCTTCGATCTGTTTCATGATGGCACGCGAACTCGGTTCGGCGCGAGACGCGTGCGTGTTGAACGCCTTGATGTCGGCGCCCCCGCAAAACATCTTTCCCGCGCCAGCCACTACAATCGTCTTGATCTCAAGGTCGTCGAGTGCCCGCTGCAGATTGTCCGCGAGTTCGGTGCGCGATTCACGACCCAGAGCGTTGACGGGGGGATTGTTGAGATAGAGGAGGGCGGTGTCGCCCCGGCGCTCATAGTTCGATGTGGTTTGCATGCGTTTCGTCTCGGTCTGATTTGAAACCAGGGTTGCAATTCGGGCCCGTACGATTTCCAGTGCCGGACTCAGTTGATCGCCTCGACCACCGTGGCGATGCCCATTCCGACTCCGATGCACATCGTGGCAAGCCCGTAGCGCACATTGCCGCGACGACGCATTTCGTGGCACAGGCTCACCAGCAGCCGCACACCGCTTGCGCCAAGCGGATGGCCGATTGCGAGTGCTCCGCCGTTCACGTTCACGACCTGCGGATCGAGGCCAAGTTCGCGCACCGTGACAATCGACTGCGAAGCAAAGGCTTCGTTGATCTCCGCCAGGCCGATGTCGCTGGCCGCGAGTCCCGCGCGCTTGAGCGCCTTGGCGCTGGCCGGAATGGTGCCGATACCCATGAGCTGCGGGGTCACGCCGCTCACTGCCATCGACACGATGCGTGCCAGCGGCTTCGTGCCTAGCGCTTGCGCGCGGTCATCGGATACCACCAGCGCGGCCGACGCGCCATCGTTGGTAGGGCAGGAATTGCCTGCCGAGATGACGACCTCGCGGCCGCCATAGCTGACCACGCCCTTCAGCAGCGGCAGAGAACCGAGCTTTTCCAGCGTCGAGACACGTATGCACTCGTCGCGTTCGAACTGCATTTCCGGCCCCAGTTGCGCAAAGTCCGGATTGCCTTGCGCGTCGAACACCGGCAGGCGGATCTGCATGGGAATGATCTGGGACCGGTAGTGGCCTGCCTTATAGGCAGCGTCGGCCCGGTGATGGCTCTCGAGCGCGTAGCGGTCCATCTCCGCACGCGTCAGGTTCCACACCTCGGCGACGTTCTGCGCCGTCTGCGGCATCGGCAGATAGGCGGGTGAGTCGGAGATATAGCGCGGAAAGTCCACCGAAAACAGTTCGGCATGATTCGGCGCAGGACGCTTTTGTGCCTCGGTGAGCGCGTTCACACGTTCGTGCAATCGGGTCAACGGCGTATCTGCTCCAGTCTGGCGCACGATCGAGGTGCCCATGCGCTGCACGCCCACCGCGAGCGCCACTTCGCCTGCCCCGGTCATGATCGAGTTCGCCGCCATGTGCAGCGCTTGCATGCTCGAACCGCACTGGCGGTTGACGGTGGTCGAGGACACCTCGACCGGAAGCCCGGCGACACGCGAAATGATGTTCGAGGGGAATCCGCTCAATTCGCCCGAGCCATTCACGTTCCCCAGGATGAGGTCCTCGATTTCGGCTGGGTCGATGCCTGGATTGCGCTCGAGCAGCGCTTTCACCACCGTAGCCGCGACTTCGTCCAGACGCGTGGATACGAGCTGGCCCTTGGCACCGCGGCCGAACGCCGAGCGCGCTGCGTCCACGATGACGGCATTCCTCAGATGCATGGCTTGTCTCCCCGATGGTCCTGAATCCAGCGCGGAGTTTACAATAGTGGAATTCATTCCGTCAAGTGAAACTATATTGTTCGGTGTGCCGGCTGGCCGCGGGGCGCAACGGCCTGTACTCTGTCGCCGGAACGCCTCCGGATCGCTTGCTGGCCGCAGTTCCTCTTGACGGAATAGATTTCATTTTGTTAGAATGAATTTACGCAGCGCACCATCGTTGCGGCAGTCGTATGCGGCGCTTCGCGGCCTCCTTCAACCTGCAAGGCCAGAACATGAGCACAGACAGTTGGGAGTTATCAGAAGAGTTGCGCCTGATCCGCGACGCGGCGCGGCGTTTCATGCAAGCGGAAGTCAAGCCGGTGGAGGACAAGCTGCCGCATGACGCGTACGAGTTGCCGGCAGAGACTCTGAAATCGCTTCAGAGCAAGGCCCGCGAAATCGGACTGTGGTGTGTACGTACCCCAGCCGAACATGGCGGCGCCGGACTCAATCTGCTAGGCCAGGCCGTGTTCGCCGAAGAGGCGGCTCGTTGTCGCATGGGCGCCTATGTGCCCGGTTGCGGTGCATTCGGCGCCGATCCGCCGAACGCAATCTTTCTCGGAACGCCGTATCAGATCGAGAAGTACGCGGTGCCGGCCGTGGACGTCGGCAAGAAAGTGTATGTGGCGATCAGCGAATCCTCCGGCGGATCCGACCCTGCGCGGTCCATCCGCGCACGCGCCGCCAAGAAGGGCGACCGCTACCTGTTGAACGGCACCAAGCTCTGGATCACGGGCGCCGACGGCGCCGACTGGGGCATCGTGTTCGCGCGCACCGGCGAGCAAGGCGATCGCGGCGGCATCACCTGCTTCATCGTCAACGGCCAGCCCAAGGGTATGAGCATCAGCCCCATTCCGGTCATCCGGTCCTATGCGCCCTATGAAATTCATTTCGAGAACGTCGAGATTCCCGAGGAAGACCGGCTGGGCGAGGAGGGCAAAGGTTTCGCCATCTGCGAAAAATGGCTGATCGAAGGGCGGGTGCCCTACGCCGCGGGTACCATAGGCATTGCGCAAGCGGCGCTGGAACTGGCGATTGAGTGGGCGCGCGAGCGTGAAACGTTTCGTACCAAGCTGGCGGACAAGCAGGCGATCCAGTGGATGGTGGCCGACAGCGACATGGAATTGCGTGCTGCGCGCCTGCTGACATACCAGGCGGCGTGGCGGGGCGATCTGGGACACGACATGAAGGTCGATTCGTCGATAGCCAAGGTGGTTGCCACCGAAACTGCTGGGCGGGTGGTCGACCGCTGCATCCAGATTTTTGGCGCGCTCGGGGTTTCCCGGGAATTGCCGCTGGAGCGGTGGTACCGCGAGCTTCGCATTAAGCGCATCGGGGAAGGTCCTTCGGAAGTTCACCGCATGGTGCTGGCGCGCCACTTGCTCGGGGCAGGTTCCCGCTAGCCGATTACCAGGGAAGCGCGCATGTCGATCGACTTGGAGATGAAGGACGGCGGCATCGCTGTCATCACAATCAATCGTCCCGATAAGCGCAACGCACTGGACGCGGAACACTACCTTGCGCTGTCCGCGGCATGGACACAGGTGCGTGACGACGCCGCAATCCGCGTCGCCGTCATTGTGGGCGCGGGCGACAAGGCGTTCAGCGCGGGGGCCGACCTGAAATCGTGGATCGGCCGCAAAGTCGCGATGTCTTCCATGTGGGAAACCCAGAAGGACATGCTGCTCAACCGCGGCCTCGAAGTCTGGAAGCCCGTCGTCGCCGCCGTCAACGGGCATTGCGTCGGCGGTGGCATGACGCTGCTGCTGGCGACGGATATTCGCGTCGCCGCCTCGCATGCCACATTCGGCCTGAGCGAAGTGAAGCGCGGTGTCATCGCGGCAAACGGCGGCACGCAGCGGCTGATCGACCAGCTTCCCCAGGCGATCGCAATGGAGATGCTGCTGACCGGCGACCCGATGGACGCCGAAACCGCAGCGCGCTGGGGCCTGATCAACAGGGTCGTGCCCGCCGGACAGTTAATGGATACTGCGTTGGCCTATGCGCGCAAGATCGCTGCCAACGCTCCGCTCGCCGTTCAGGCCGCCAAGGAACTTGCCCTGCGCTCGCGCAGCCAGAACCTGCCTGCCGGCCTGCGCATGGAACAGTTCGTCAATCACATACTGCAGAAGACCGAGGACGCGAAGGAGGGCAGAGCGGCCTTCGCCGAGCGCCGGCCTCCCAATTTTTCGGGACAGTGACTCCGATGCGTGCGCGCTATGTAGTTGCCGGTATCGGCCACACGGCGTTCGGCAAGCTGCCGGGCCGCGACACCATCTCCCTCAACGTTGAAGCCTGCCGCAACGCGCTGGCCGATGCGGGCATCGACAAGAGCGTGGTGGATGCCGTGTTGATCAAAGTGCCGACTTCGGCGCATCAGTTCATGTACGGGCAGAAGGTCGCGGAAGCCCTCGGAATCAAACCGCGCATGGGTGGCGCCTGGGACCAGGGTGGGGCGGCCAACATCACGCTGATCTCGTTCGCGATCATGGCCATCGACGCCGGCCAGTGCGACGTCGCGTTGATCTGCTACGCGGACAATCCGCGTTCGGGCAATCGGGCGGTCTATGGCCGGCCCCGCGGGGACGATGCCGCCTACGGCTGGTTTTCCACCGCAGCAGGCTACGCCATGATCCAGCGCCGGCACATGTACGAGTTTGGTACGCGGCCCGAGCACCTCGGCGCGGTCGCGATTGCGAGCCGCCGCCATGGCGCCGGCAATCCGAACGCGCAGTTGCGTTCGCCGCTGACCATGGAGCAGTACCTCAATTCTGCGCTGCTGGTCGAGCCGCTGCGGCGCGACGACTGCGCATTGGTGTCCGACGGGGGCGCAGCGGTGGTAGTCATGAGCGCGAAGCGCGCGCGCGCACTGGGCGTGCCGGCGCCAGTGCCGGTGCTCGGTTTCGGGCACGGTCAGACTTCATACGACGTCCAGTTCCGCCAAAGCCTCACGTCGACCGAAGCTGTACGCGCGGCGCGCACCGCGTTCAGCATGGCCGGACTCAAACCTTCGGATGTCGACGTGGCGCAGTTGTACGATTGCTTCACGATCACCGTGCTGATGACGCTTGAGGATTATGGCTTTTGCTCCAAGGGGCAAGCCGGGGATTTCGTGGCAGATGGCGCCATCGAGATCGGAGGTGCGCTGCCGATCAACACGAGCGGCGGCCTGTTGTCAGAAACTGGCATGCCAGGCATGCAGCTGATCATGGAAGGCGTCCGCCAGGTTCGCGGCAGTGCCCGCCTGCAGGTGCCCAACGTCAAGGTCTGCCTGGTGAGCAACCAGGGTGGCACGATGCATACGCACTCCACCCTGTTGCTTGGAGCGTGAATGACCATGCCCCTGCCCGCTCCTGAAAATACGGAAATCTCGCGGCCCTATTGGGATGCGCTGAAGCTGGGCAGGCTGGTGTTCCAGCGCTGCGAATGCGGCCACGCATGGCTGCCCGCGCGGCGCGGGTGTCCGTCATGTCTTGGCGACAAGGTACAGTGGGAGCAGGCCTGTGGCAAAGGACGCCTGGTAAGCTGGGTTGTGTACCACACCGCGTATCACGACGCTTTCAAGCATCGGCTGCCCTACAACGTCGCCATCGTGGAGCTGACGGAAGGTCCGCGGCTGATTACCAATATGGTCGATTCGCACGAGCGCCTGGCTTGTGACGCCGCGGTTGAACTTCGGGTGGAATCGGACGAGGGCATTGCGCTTGCGCGATTCGCACTATCGCCGCGACGTGATGACGAGCAGGGAACCGGCAGTCCCGCGAGGCGAAACCGGGCATGAAAGCGAACCGCCCGCTGCTGCCGCACGGGTTAAGTGCTACTCTCCGCGGCGCCTGTGATGTCGCTGATACGGAGACTGCACGTAATCTTTTTCGAGCCGGACAAGCGTGACCGCACGCTGTTCCCGCACGATGTCTTCAAGGGCCTGATCGTTCCGCGGGCGATCGGCTGGGTCGCGACCATGAGCCGCGCGGGGCATCTGAATCTTGCGCCCAACAGCTTCTTCAACGGTGTCTCGAGCTGGCCGCAGATCCTGGTGTTCGCAAGCGAGAGCGCGAAGGACTCCCAGACTTTTGCAGAAGAGACCGGGGAATTCACTTCGAGCATGGCGACCTGGCGCCTGCGCGACAAGATGACTCTCACCTCCGCAGCGCTGCCGCGCGGGCAAAGCGAATTCGAGTACGCGGGCCTCGCCACCGCACCTGCACGCATCGTGCGGCCGCCGCGCGTGGCCGAGTCGCCGGCCGTGCTCGAATGCCGCGTGACGCAGGTTCTCCGCCTCAAAGACCTCGACGGAAACGAGACGGGAGCGAGCGTGGTGTTCGGGCAGGTGGTCGGCATCCACGTGGAGGAGCGTTTTGTCGTCAACGGGCGCATGGATGCGGTGGCGATGCAGGCGGTCGCGCGCTGCGGTTATGACGAGTACACGGTGATCGACCGGGTTTTCTCGATTACCCGCCCTTCGAGCGGCGGAAGCGCGTACGGCGGACCTCGGGCGCCGGTTCCCGCGCAAGCCCGAGAAGGCCTCTTGGGTGTGGCGAACAAATGACGCAGGGGAAAATCTTGTCTAATGCTCGTATCGTGGCACTCGGGCTTGCCTGCGCATTCGCCAGCCTCGCGTCCGCGCAGGCGTTTCCATCCAGGCCGGTGAGAATCGTGGTGCCGTTCCCGCCGGGCGGCGCGGCGGACCTCACCACGCGCATCCTGGCCGAACATCTCGCCAAGGGCCTGGGCCAGCCGGTGGTGGCCGAGAACCGCCCCGGAGGCAGCACCATCATCGGCAGCGAGGCCGTGGCGCGCTCGCCCGCCGACGGCCACACGCTGCTGGTGGTGTTTCCGAGCTTCATCATCAATCCGTCGGTGCGCACCGGCATGTCGTTCGACCCGCTCAAGGACTTCCGCGCGGTAGGGCAGACGATTTCGGTGCCGATGGCGATTGCGGTGCACCCTTCGGTGCCCGCGAAGACGCTGCAGGAGCTGATCGCGCTTGCGCGCGCCAAACCGAAGGAACTGTCCTACGGGACGCCCGGCACGGCGACGACGCACCACGTGATGGGCGAGATGCTGAAGCTCACGGCGAAGATCGATCTCACGCACGTGCCTTTCCAGGGAGGCGGCCCGGCGCTCACCGCAGTCACCGGCGGCCACATCACCATGGTCTACGCCAACGCCTCCGAGGTCGCGCCCTCGGCGAAGGGCGGCAAGGTTCGGCCGATCATCGTCACCTCCGCGGAGCGCGCCGAGGTGCTGCCCGACACGCCGACCATGCGCGAGGCGGGATTCCCGGAGCTCGAGGCGACCAACTGGAGCGGCATGGTCGTGCCGGCGGGTACGCCGTCCGCCACGCTCGCGCGCCTGAACCAGGAGCTGGTGCGTGCGCTGCGTCTCGCCGAGGTCGGCGAAAAGTTCAGGAGCTACGGCATGGTGCCGGCGCCGACGACGCCGGAGCAGTTCGGCGACTTCCTGCAGTCGGAGTCGGCGCGTTACGCGAAGGTGGTGCGCGAAGCCGGTCTCAAGGCCGAGTAGCCGCGCCGCGTTTCAACTCGCCGCCCGGTGTTATCAGCGATTCACCTCGGCAGCCGGCATTCGAGTTCGCACACGCGCCGCTCGAGCTCCAGCACGCGCTCCCGGTAGGCGAGCACGAGCGCGAGGGTCGAGGGCGCCAGCTCGAAGTCCGCACGCAGGCGCGCCGCGACGCGCGCCAGTTCGAGCATGCTTTCGGGGAATGCCCATTGTTCGATCGCGGTTCCCGTTGGCGCGAATACTCCGTATTCCACGAGTTCGACGATCTCGGCGCGCGTCAGGCCGGAAGCGGATTCGAATTCGGCGAAGACGATCAGTTCGTGGTCCATGGCAGCCTCACTGGGCAAAATGACCGCGCGGATTGAACCTCGACGCGCTGCGCAGTTCCTCGAAGAGCTTGCGCTCGCTCTCCGAAAGCACGCTGGGCACGGCAATGCTGAGCACGGCGTACAGATCGCCCGCGGCGCCATGCGGCTTCGTCATTCCCTTGCCTGCCAGGCGCAACCGCTGGCCCGCCTTCGAACCCGCGGGAATTTTCATTGTCACGTGTCCGGTGAGCGTCGGAACTTCGATCTCTGCGCCGAGCGCGGCCTCCCAGGGCGTGACCGGGACCTCGAGATAAAGATCGTGCCCGCTCACGCGAAACAGCGGGTGCGGATGCAATGCGATATTCAGATAAAGATCGCCCGCCCGGCCGCCGTTGAAGCCCGCTCCGCCCTTGCCTCGCAGGCGGAGTTTCTGTGCGTCCGTCACGCCGGCCGGAATGCGCACGCGGATGGACTTCGGCGTGCGCATGATCCGGCCGTCCGGCCCCATTTCGCGGGTCGCGAGTTCGAGCGCGACCTCGGTTCCGCGCATCGCTTCATCGAGACCGATGTGCACGGTGACCTCGAAGTCCTCGCCGGGGATCGGCAGGTCGTGGAAGCCGCGTCCGCGCGCTCCGCCGAGCGAGGCGAACAGCTCGGAGAGGTCGATGCCGCCCAAGTCCTCCGCGCCGCCGGCGCTGTAGCGTTCCTGCCAGTCGGGGGGCGGCCGGAAGTCCTGTCCCGGTCGGAAGCTGCCCAGGCTCTCGTACGCGGCGCGCTTTTCCGCGTCCTTGAGGGTTTCGTAGGCTTCCGAGACTTCCTGGAACTGTTCCTTCGCCTTCGGCTCTTTCGACAGGTCCGGGTGGTACTTGCGCGCGAGCCGCCGATAGGCCTTCTTGATTTCCTCGTCGGTCGCGCCGCGCGCGAGGCCGAGCGTGGCGTAATAGTCCTTGTACTTCATGTGAGCGTAACCTGCGGTGCGTTGCCTCAGAATACATCAGGCGGGCGCCGCGCGCGCAGCGGGAGGCGCGCGGAGTTGTTGCGCCAGTTGCCGCATGGCTCTTAAACTGGCCGGAACTGGCATTCGAGACGGAAAATGTTGGTGACCTTCCACAGCAACGCAGGGGCAAGCATCACCATGTTCGGTGATGTGGCGGTGACCTTTCTAAAGATGATGGGGCACAGCGGAACGGTGCCGAGCGCTCTGCTCGCCAAGGACGTTCCGGCGGCAATGGCGAATCTGAAACGCGGTCTCGCTGCTGCGGGGCCGGATGCGAGGGCCGAACGGGACGCAAAGCCCGAGGACGATGACGCGGACGCTCATCCGCCGGTGTCGCTGCGGCAGCGCGCGTTTCCGCTGATCGAGCTGTTGTCAGCCGCGGCAGAGCAGGAGTGCGACGTGATGTGGGAGAAGGGCGCCCCTCTGGTGTGACGCTTCGGAACGCGGCAGAAACGCTATACTGGGAAATTGCTTTTCCGTCGCCGTGACGGCCATCCCGCGAGAGCGCATGAGCACAGATACGCTGCAACCCACCGAGATCAAACTGCACCAGAAGTCGCGCGTGCTCGAGATCTCGTTCGCCAACGGCAAGACTTTTCATCTGCCTTGCGAGTTCTTGCGCGTGTATTCGCCGTCGGCCGAAGTGCGGGGCCACGGCCCGGGCCAGGAAGTGCTGCAGACGGGAAAGAAGAACGTCGAGATCACCGGGATCGAGCCGGTAGGCAGCTATGCGCTGCAGCCCACTTTCTCCGACGGCCACGATACCGGCATCTATTCGTGGGACCTGCTCTACGACTACGGCCTGCATCAGGAGGAGATGTGGCAGCGCTATCTCAAGCGCTTGGGGGAGGCCGGTGCGAGCCGTGAGGCAGTCTCGGCGCCTTTCGAGCAGCGGCCGAAATCGAAGTAGCCGCGCCGCTACCAGACCACTCTTCTGGAAAGCGTGGCCATGCCGGCAAATAGTCCGACGCACGGCATGATCAAGGCCGACAGAAGCACAAAACCCACAGCCACCTCAGTCGACGCTCCCATGGCGAACGACGCGACGAGCGCTACATAAAGAATATGGGCAATGAGAAGGAAGAAGATGGTCAGACGATTGTCGGCATCAAACCTCGACATGAATACCAGGGGCATCATCGCAACGCCGTAGCCCCACAACAGGAGCGGTAACAGGTTCTCCAGACAGGAAACGTCGGTGTAATGAAAGAAGACGACCGAACACCAACTCATCACCAGCAGGCTGTTGAAGAGCGAGGCGAAGAAGCCGAGGGCGAGCGCCGGAACGTGGATTTCTTTCTCGACCAGGTAGTCGAATACCGACATCAACCCCGTGCTTGGGAGGTTCGCAATCCGGAACAGGAACGGCATTGCGATGGTCGCTGCAACACCGATCCCGATCTCCGCCCATTCGCCAAGAATCGCGAGCCACACAAATGCCACCAGCCAGCCGAGAGTACTCAGCATCGTGAACGGGGAATTGGCACGATGCTCGGTACTTGGTGCGCGGTATTCGCGATCTGACACGAACCTGCTCCTCTTCTGCTGCACGCGTTATCGCATCATCCACCCGGCTTTCGGATTGCAATGTGCTCTACGTCACAAATATTTACAAGAATCTCCTTGCCGGAATTCGTGGGTTTGCTTCAACTCAATGATTATTCATTGGTTTCCAGACGCGCGGTGGCTAGAATCGGGTCGGGAATCGACGCGAACTGAAACCCGGCCTATCGCTAGGCAGCGCTCGTCCGCCAGCCTTGGTGATAGCTCTCGCGCGCAGGCCGGGCATACGGCGTCGGCCCGACTGTCACGCGCATCTCCATCTGCCGGTGGCGCTCGACCGTCGTCTTCCGCGTGCCGCCGTTCTGCTCGCCCCAGACCAGCGTGAGCTGCGTGCCCAGCTTGGCGTATTGCTCTTCGACGATGCCGAGCGAGAGCATCGTGCGCTCGTTGTGGGTATAGCCGCTGAACATCGAGGCGCCGACCGTTTTTCCGCCGCTCATCACTTTGTCGAACGAACTCGATGCGTAGTTCGACAGCGGCAGATCGATATATTTGTAGCCGTCCTGGCCGGGCTCGAACATCGACTGGAACACCTTGGCGACGTCCTGGCCATTCCACGCAAACGTCACCTTCCTGCGGTGCGGCTTGCCTTCCATCTTCTGCAGCGATTCCTTGCCGATAAAGTCATGGTCGAACTTGATGAACCCGCCGTAGCCCAGCTCGTGCGGCGTCACGTAATAGTCTTCGATGTTGTCCGAAACGAAGCTGCCGCCCAGCGAGGCCGTGGCTTCGTAGCTGTTGCCCGGCAGCCACTGCCGATAAGCCTTCATCCTGTCTCCGGTATAGACCGCCGGGAGCGGCGACGGAATCCAGCCCGATTCGAGTGTGTTGGTCGCGTAGGCTCTCGCACCGACCTGGGCAAGGCCTAAGTCCCTGCCGGCTTCGATGATGGCGTTGCGGATCTCTTCTCCTTCCGCGTAAGGTCCCCAGATCTCCAATCCGGGAGCGCCGGCCATGCCGTGGCGCAGGGCGCGAACCTTCCGTCCCGCGATGTTGACGAAATCCATGTGGAAGAACTTGATGTCCGCGAACGGCCCGCCGTTCAGTTTCTGGATCACCTGCTCGGCGTTCGGTCCCTGTATCTGGTAGCGGTAATTCTTGCGCACCACCGGTTTGCCCATCGGGCGCGAGGGCGATCTGTCGTCTTTTACGATGCTGACCTTGTATCCCCCGGTCTCGGCGTGGAACTGGATCCAGTTGGCCGTCGGCGCGCGCCCGACGAAAACGAGCTGGTCCTTGTCCATGTGAAACAGAATTCCGTCGCCGATGACGTAGCCGTCATAGCTGCACGGAACAAATTGCTTGGCCCGGTTGAGCGGGAAATTCGCGAAGCTGTTGATCGCAAGATCGGAGGCCAGCCTGATGGCGTCCGGACCATCGATGAAAATGTCCACCATGTGATGCGATTGGTCGTATAGAACGCAGGTCTCGCGCCACGCGCGCTGCTCGTCGCGCCAGTTGGTGAATTCGGGGGCGACCACCGGGTAGACGTAGGCGCCGAGCTGCGAGTTGCGCAACATACTGACCGTATTGCCGGAGGCCTTGAGCGCCTCCTCGAGATTCTTGTAAGCCGTCACGATTGCCAACCTCCTTCGACCGACAGATCAATAACGAATACCGGGACGTGAAGTTTAACCCGCCAGGACCGGGAAGCCAGATTTGGTGAGCGGCGGACTCTCCGGGATCAATCGGTCGCGAAGCCGCGGCACTGCCCGACCCCCGCGCCCTGCACGCGGGCATCGAGCGCGGCCGTACGACTGCCGCCGACGCCACGTGCAACAACAGTGCCTGTAGCCGCAAGCTGCCGTACCGGACCGTGGATTTGCTGTAGGTCAATGATATTAAACGATGGTTTGATTCTCCCCGCCTTGAATCGCTGCGAAACGGAGGAATGCATTGGCGGAACTTTGATCTTTCGCATCCCGGTCGTGTTCGATGAGCGCTAGCATGCTGCGCTGCAGAGTACGGAGTACGAGCGCTCCGCGCGCCCGTAAGGCGACGCTTCCACGACGGCACGGACGCCTGCAACAAGACAATTGAGGGGAAGCCATGATCAAACGCCTGGCAGTCCTCGAGGGCAACGAGGCCGCTGCACGCATCGCCCACCTCACCAACGAGGTGATCGCGATATACCCCATCACTCCGTCGTCGGCCATGGGCGAGTTTGCCGATGCGTGGTCGGCGGCCGGACAGAAGAACATCTGGGGTGCGGTGCCGGAGGTCATCGAGATGCAAAGCGAGGCCGGTGCCGCAGGCGCGGTGCACGGCGCGCTGCAGGCGGGCGCGCTAACCACGACGTTCACCGCGTCGCATGGTCTGCTGCTGATGCTTCCCAACATGTTCAAGATCGCGGGCGAACTCACGCCGGCAGTGTTTCATATCGCGGCGCGCACCCTGGCCACGCACGCGCTGTCGATCTTTGGCGACCACAGCGACGTGATGGCTGCGAGAACGACGGGCTGGGCCATGCTCGCCTCGGCAAGCGTGCAGGAGGCGCAGGACATGGCCATGGTCGCCCAGATGGCGACGTTGCGTTCGCGCATTCCCTTCATGCATTTCTTCGACGGGTTTCGCACCAGCCACGAGGTCAACAAGCTCGAGCTGCTGTTCGACGAAGAAGTGCGCGAGCTGATCGACGAAGATCTGGTCACGGCGCATCGCGCGCGCGCGCTCAATCCGGACAAGCCCGTGCTGCGCGGCTCGGCGCAGAATCCGGACGTATTTTTCCAGGCGCGCGAGGCGTGCAACCTGTTCTATATGGCGGTGCCGGGCATCGTGCAGCAAGCCATGGACCGGTTCGCCAGGCTCACCGGCCGTCACTACAGACTATTTGATTACCAGGGCGCCCACGATGCAGAGCGGGTGCTGGTGCAGATGGGCTCGGGGGTCGGCGCCTCGGGGGAAGCCGTCCGGGCCCTGGCGGCCGGCGGCGAGAAAGTGGGCCTGCTGACCGTGCGGCTCTACCGGCCGTTCGATACGCTAGCCTTTGTCGCGGCGCTGCCGCGCGGCGTGCGCTCCATCGCTGTGCTTGACCGCACCAAGGAGCCCGGCGCGGTGGGCGAGCCCCTGTATCAGGACATCGTCACCGCGCTCGCCGAGGCGTGGCCGCCGGAACTCGCGGCGCCGCGCGTGATCGGCGGCCGTTACGGGTTGTCGTCCAAGGAATACACGCCGGCCATGGCCAAGGCCGCGCTGGATGAGCTGGTGAAACGCGAGCCCAAGCGCCATTTCACCGTCGGCATCGTCGACGACGTCACGCGTCTGTCGCTGCCAGTGGACGAGTCCTTCGACACCGAACCTGAAGCGCTCACCTGCGCGGTGTTCTACGGTCTGGGCGCGGACGGCACCGTCGGCGCAACGAAGAACACGGTGAAGATCATCGGCGAAAACACGCCGCTCCACGCGCAAGGCTACTTCGTCTATGACAGCAAGAAATCGGGTGCGATCACCGTCTCGCACCTGCGCTTCGGACCCAAGCCGATCGAATCGAGTTACCTGATCCGCCGCGCCGACTTCGTCGCCTGTCACCAATTCGAATTCATGGAAAAGCTCGACGTGCTCGCACTCGCGCGCCCCGGCGCCACCTTCCTGCTGAACAGCCCCTACGGGCCGGACGAGGTATGGGACCAGCTGCCGCGCGAGGCGCAGGAGCAGATCCACGCCAGGAACCTCCAAATGTACGTGGTCGATGCCCAGGCGGTGGCGAAGCAGGCGGGCCTCGCGGGTCGCATCAACACTGTCACCCAGGCCTGCTTTTTCGCGATTTCCGGCATCTTGCCGCGCGACGAAGCGATCGAGAAGATCAAGTCCTCGATCCGCAAGACCTACGGCAGGCGCGGCGAAACCGTGTTGAATCGCAATTTTGCGGCCGTGGACCGCTCGCTCGCCGCGCTGCGGGAAGTGCAGGTTCCCGGACGGGCCGACTCGGCGCTGCGCCGCCGGCCGGTGGTACCGCGCGCGGCACCGGATTTCGTCCAGCGCGTCACCGCGATGATGCTCGACGGCAAGGGCGACCTGCTGCCGGTGTCGGCGCTCCCGGTCGACGGCACCTTCCCCACAGCGACCTCGCAGTGGGAGAAGCACAGCGTCGCGCGGGAGATTCCGATCTGGGATGCCACCCTGTGCACCCAGTGCGCGCTGTGTCCGCTGATGTGCCCTCACGCGGCCATTCGCATGAACGTGTATCCGCCCGAGCAATTGAAGGGGGCGCCGGCGGGCTTCAAGAGCGTGCCCTGGCGGAGCAAGGAGGCCGGCGCGTTCGATGGCTGGTGTTACACCCTTCAAGTGGCGCCCGATGACTGTACCGGCTGCGGCATTTGCGTGGACATCTGCCCGACGCGCAGCAAGGAGATGGTCAAACACAAGGCCATCAACATGGAGCCCAAGCTCGCGCACCTCGAAGCAGAGCAGCGCAACTACGAATTCTTCCTCGCCCTGCCCGAGACACGCCTGCCGCGGGAGGCGATCAATCTGCTCAAGGGCTCGCAGCTGCGCACGCCGCTGTTCGAATATTCGGGCGCCTGCGGCGGATGCGGCGAGACGCCGTACCTGAAACTCCTGTCGCAACTGTACGGGGATCACCTGCTGGTGGCCAACGCGACCGGGTGCTCGTCGATCTACGGCGGCAACCTGCCGTCCACGCCGTGGGCGCAGAACCGCGACGGCCAGGGACCTGCGTGGGCCAACAGCCTGTTTGAGGACAACGCCGAGTTCGGGCTGGGCATGCGTCTCGCGCTCGACGCACAGCGCGGCCTCGCGCAAGCGCTGGTGCGCGAACTGCGCGCGCAGATCGGCGATGGCTTGTGCGCGGGGCTGCTCGATGCGCCGCAGGAGTCCGACCCGCAGATTCTCGAGCAGCGCGAGCGCGTGAAGCAGCTCAAGGCCATCCTGCAGCGGTCCGACTCGCTGCAGGCGCGGCAACTGCTGGCGGCAGCCGACAGCCTGATCACGCGCAGCGTGTGGATCGTCGGTGGGGACGGCTGGGCATACGACATCGGCTACGGCGGCCTCGACCACGTGCTCGCTTCAGGGCGGAACGTCAACATCCTGGTGCTCGACACCGAGGTGTACAGCAACACCGGCGGACAGGCGTCGAAGTCCACCCAGCGAGGCGCGGTCGCGAAGTTCGCCGCAGCCGGCAAGGCCTCGGGCAAGAAGGACCTGGGCATGATCGCGATGGCCTACGGCAACGTCTATGTCGCCCAGGTGGCGATGGGCGCAAACCCGATGCACACGGTGCGCACGTTCCAGGAAGCGGCATCGTGGCCGGGGCCGTCGCTGATCATCGCGTACAGCCATTGCATCGCGCACGGCATCGACATGACGACCGGCATGAGCCATCAGCGCGACGCGGTCAAGAGCGGCTACCTGACGCTGTACCACTACGACCCGCGCCTCGGCATGGGAGGCGCAGATCATCCGCTGAAGCTCGATTCACACAAGCCGACGATGCCGATCGAGCGCTTCACCATGCAGGAAGGCCGCTACGCCATGCTCGCGCAGGCCGATCCGGAACGTGCCCGGCAGCTGATGAAGACAGCGCAGGCCGATGCCGATGCGCGCTGGCGGCTCTACGAGCAGGTGGCCGGCGTGCGCCGTACGGTAACCGGGAACGGCGAACAGGAAGATACCGGCGGCCGCGCGGTTCCCGAACCGGCCGCACCGGTCGCGAAGGAGGAGCAATCATGAGCGTCGATCTGCGCAGCCGCTACCTCGGCCTCGAACTCAAAAATCCCATAGTTGCGTCGGCTTCGCCCATGACCAGTTCGATCGACAGCCTCAAGCGGCTGCAGGATGCGGGAGTCGCGGCGGTGGTGCTGCCTTCGCTGTTCGAGGAACAGATCGAGCATGAGGAGATGGCCACCCATCACCTGATGCTCTCGGGAGCCGAGCTGTCGCCGGAGGCGCGCGGCTTCTTTCCGGAAATGCAGAACTACAACACCGGGCCCGACAACTATCTGAAGCTGATCGGCGATGCGAAGAAGGCGCTTTCGGTGCCGGTGATACCGAGCCTGAACGGCTATACGCCGGGCGGCTGGACGCACATCGCGAAACAGTTCGAGCAAGCCGGTGCCGATGCGATCGAGTTGAACATCTATTTCCTTGCCACCGATCTCCAAGACACCAGCGTCGAGGTGGAGAAGCGCTATATCGACTTGGTGGATTCGGTCAGCAGCATGGTTACGATACCGGTGGCGGTAAAGGTGTCTCCCTACTTCAGCGCGATGGCCAACATGGCGGCGCGGCTCGCAGGTGCCGGCGCGTCAGGCCTGGTGCTGTTCAACCGCTTCGTGCAGCCCGACATCCTCCTCGAAGAACTCGAGGTGGCGCCGCATCTCGTGCTGTCCACGTCGGACGAACTGCGCCTTGCGCTGCGCTGGATCGCGATACTGCGAGGCCGCGTCCGGGCGAGCCTGGCTGCCACGGGCGGTGCGCACACGCCCGAGGACGTGCTGAAGCTGCTGTTGGCCGGCGCCGACTGCGTCATGATCGCGAGCAGCCTGCTCCGACAGGGGCCCGCCCACATCGCTACTCTGGTGAGCGGCGTGGAGAAATGGATGACCGAGCGCGAATACGACTCGGTCGAGCAGATGAAGGGCTCGCTCAGCCAGCAGTCCTGCCCGGACGAGGCGGCGTTCGAGCGTACCAATTACATGAAGGCGCTGACTTCGTATACCGGATAGACGGATCAGCGCAATTCCGGAGTAATCTGCTCCAGCGGCGGCAGCCGCTCTCCGCCGCTTACCACAAACGCCCGTTCCGGGAACTCCCGTACCAGTAGGACGAATTGGTTCGCGTCGATATTCATCCCTTTCTTCAAAGCGTCGAGGACCTCTCGATAGAGCGCCGCGGCGCGCTGCTCCTCCCCGCCGCGGCCCGGGCGGAGATCCACTGTGACTATCGCTTTCCGATCTCCGGGTTCGGCAAGCATCTCGCGAATGGCGACGTAGATGTGCTCCTTGGCCCAGGTGCGTGCAATCGACTCTTCGACGCGCCGCTTGAGTTGCAGGAGCTCGCTTCGGGGATGGCCTTCCGGAACATCAATGCGAACGATAGGCATCATGGTCTCCTTATTGAAACAGCGATTGAACGCACGGCGGACTCATTTCGCCGCCGACTGGGAAAGGTCTGCGATCAGCGCCTCGAGAACGCCCTTGTCCATGCCGTACTTTCTCGCGATGGTTTCCAGGCGATCGAAATCGACCGGTTGGGAAGCGGGCAATGTTGACGTGGGCGACCAAGCGTGCTCGCGCAAATTCAGCGACACCACGTCCCAGCGCGCGTAGTGACCCATGCAGTCGAATACGTTCTTGGCGACAAGGCGATCCTCCAGGTTAAGGTCGGCGTAAACGATTGCCTCCCTTCCGATCACCGGCTCGGCGAGATACATGCCGAACGGATTGACAATTGCCGAGCCGCCGACCGCGGACGAGAAGTGCGAGCGGCCCTTATACGGGAAGCTGTCGGGCACGCTATCCGCTGGCTGGATCATGTTGGCTGATATGACGAAGGTCTGGGTCTCGAACGCATATTCGCGGATCGCCGCGTCCTGGTCGCAGGTATGCCACGGACCCACGGTGCCCGACAGGTCGCGCGTATCCATGCGCTCACCGGTGTAGCGCCAGTAGCCGGGCCAGCAGGCCGCGTGAATCTCCTCGCCCTTCGCCGCCATTGCGGCCTTGAACAGGGTGACATGATTTTCGAAACACACCAGTCCGCCGAGCTTTCCGAATTCGGTGTCAACTACGAGCAGATCTGCGGCGTCACCCATACCCCAGAAGAAGCGTTCTTGGTAGGTGGGCATGAGCTTGCGGTGCCGGCCGAGAATCGACCCGTCCTTACCGATGTAAACCATCGAGTTAAACAGGGTCTGGCTGCCGGGTCGATCGTCCTGCTCCGACACGCCGATGACGCACACGGTACCGGTCGCGCGTGCCGCTTTGCAGATCGGACCAAGGTCGCGATCGATGCGCACCGATTCGCGGTAGTAGGCGATGACGGTATCGCGCCAAGTCGCAGCCGACGCGGCATCGGTGAAGCCGAAGCTGCCACGCCAATACGGATAGCCGGGAACCCCGGTTTCGGGCGTGACGACGAGCTTCGCACCGTTTCGTCCCGTCTCATGGACCAACTCGGCGAGCTTCTCAATCGTCGCACGCTTGTCGAGAAACACCGGGATGGACTGGATTGCGGCAACGCGCACCGTGTCAGACACCGGGCCTCCGTTTCATGTCTTCTCCTCGGCCACGCTATTTTGCGAGGAGCACCAGGCTCAGCCACGGCACGCCCGCAATGAGCGCCCACACCAAAAGCAGTGCCGCCAGGTACGGCAGCGCCTTGATGGCGATCTGCATGTACGGTAGACCCGTGATGCCCGCGGTGACAAACAGGTTGAGTCCGTACGGAGGCGTAATGAACCCGATTGCATCGCCGACGCAGAAGATCATTGCAAAGTGAATCGGATCCACACCGGCCTTCGCCGCAAGCGGCGCGAGGATCGGCGCAAAGAGGATGACGTTCGGAACAGACTCGAGCACCGTCCCCGCAATCAGAATGACGAGCATGCACACGAGGACTGCCGGCCAGTAACCCGACATGAGCGGTGCGAGGTAGCTTTCCATCAACTGGGGAACACCGACTGCGGAGAAGGTCTCCTGCAGAATGATCGAGAATGCGACGATCGGGGCGAGCAGGCCGTTGATGGTCGCGCTTTCCAGAAACACCCCGGGAACGTCGCGCCATTTCAGCTCGCGTGTCAGCAGGAGACCAGCGAACAATCCGTAGAGCACGACGACACCGGCGATCTCCGTCGGGGAGAACACGCCGGCAAAGATCCCTCCGAGCGCGATTGCTATTCCGATGAACCCGAACTTCGCTCCCCACGCGGCGCGTGCGGTGTCGCCGGGCGAGAACCTGGCAGGTGGATCCCAACCGTTGCGCCTCGCGATCAGCGTGGCGACGAATGTCATGACGGCTACCATCAGGATGCCCGGGATGATGCCCGCGATAAAGAGGTCACCCGGAGACAGTCCCAGCAACACGCCGTAGATGATGAAAATCAGGCTCGGCGGGATAATGACGCCGACCACGCCCCCGGCTGCCGCGGTAGCAGCGGCGAAATGCGGCTCGTAGCCGCGCCGCAGCATCTCCGGAATCATGATGCGGCCCATGGTTGCAGCGGTTGCGGCGTTCGATCCGCTGATCGCGGCAAAGCAACCGCAAGCGACAGTCGTCGCTACTGCGAGCTGGCCGGGAAGGAAGCGGAATGCGGTGCGTGCGAAGTCCGTCAGGCGCTGGGCAATACCGCCTGCGCGGATCAGATCGCCGGTTAGAATGAACAGCGGCATGCACAACAGTGCGAAGATCTTCAGCCCGAACTGCGCGCTTTGCCCGACATTCGAGAGCGGCAACACGTCGCCGAAGTAGGAGACCAGCACTACCCACATGCCCATGCATAGCGCGACGGGCGTGCCGAACGCAAACAGCAGTACTACGATCACGGTCACGGCAGGAATGAGGAGATCCATCGTCGCGGCCTAATGCTTTGGCTGGTCCTGCCCGACTGTGTCGATATCGGTGAACGCAGAGCCCGAGGCTGGCCAGCGCCCGGTCCGGAATTCATTGGCGAGTCGCACCAAATCCTGGACTGCGCGAACGGCGATCAGAACCCAGCTTGTTGGCACGGTTGCGATCGCGAGCCACATCGGGATCGAATCGGTCCCTTCCAGCGTGCTGCCGAGCCCGGCGTGCATGCGTGCGAGCGCCGAAGAGTAAAAGACGATCACGGTCGCGAGGAGCAACCACATCACATCATCGAGCACCTGGAGCGCAAGCTGAAGTTTCGGGGACAGACGGTTTCGCAGCGCGTCGAAGCGAATATGTGTGCGGTGGCGAACGTGGTAAGCGCATCCCACCCAGCTGAGGAAGATGAACGCTTGAATCGCGGCTGCGCCGCCCCACGCGCTCTGCGTATTTGTCAGGTAGCGCAGTATCCCTTCGCCGCCGATAATCAGTGCGATAAAGGCGTAAAGGGGGAGCATCAATGCCCGCTCGGCGTTCTGGTCGAGCCAGCGTGCAGCGACGACCGCCCGGCCCATCAGCGGCTGCAGCACCAGCGTCTAGGCTGACCACCAGCGCCGCGCCGGCACGGCGTCGGCTGCCGTCGTCTCGGGGATTTCGCGCGCGATCTTGTGAATCTCGGCGTAGGTGTCCGCCCCGCCGGAGAGCTTGGCGATGCGCTCGCGCCAGGCCTGGTAGGGCTTAGGGTTCGCCTGCGGCGACGCTCGCTCGACCCATGCTGCTTTCTCCGCTTTCGAAAGCACGTTGACCTTGACGCCGTACTTCGCCCAGATGGTTCCCGGCTTAGGCGGATCCTGCGACCCGACGATATCCTCCAGAGATTTCTCATTTTCGCGTTGCGTAAACTGCTGCATCTCGAACGCTGCCTCGTGTATCGCCTGTTGGATCTTGCCATTCAGCTTCGCGAACACCCGTGCGTCCATGGCCGTATGCTCGGTGAATGCGAAGAATTCGACCTGCACGTCTTGGGATGTGACTGCACCCATGTTGAACGCGGCGGCCGCGGCCGAAGAGGTTTCCTGACCGTCCACGACACCCGATTTGAGCCCTTCGAGGGTTTCCGCCCAGTCCAGCGGAATTGCGTTAGCGCCAAATAGGCCGACCCCGATGCGTCCCAGATCGGAACCCGTGACGCGAATCTTGCTTCCGCGAATATCGTCAGGCCGGCGTACGCGCGGTTTGTCCCTCCAGCCGAGACCCATGTACAGGTTTCGCAGCTCGCATGACGTCCACAGGAACTCGACGTTGAACTTCTCGCGCAGCGGTTTGCGAAGCAACGCCTCGGATTTCGGGTGGTAGAAGAAGTGAAACATGCTGGCGCGCGTGGGGAACAGGTACGGGAAGTCCAGGCAATTGAAGAAGGGCACTGTCAGCGCGGCGTTCTGCGTCGAGGAGTTGTATCCGTGAATGGTTCCGGCGAGACACTTCTGAACGCACGTAAGTTCGGTGCAAACCGAATTCCCGCCGAGAAGTTCGATATTCACGGCACCGTTCGTGCGCCGAGCCACATCTTCCTTGAATTCGTAAATGCCCAAGCGCAGCACTTTGGACGTTGCAGGTGTGTGTCCGGACACGCCGAAACGCAGATTCACCTCGGCCTTTGCGGCTGCTCCCGCTTCCGCCTTAGCCGCTTCCGGTGCGCGTTGCGCGAGCAACTGGTAGTTCACGGGCTCTGCGGCGCGTACGGCCTTCGTCAGAACTCCCCACGCCACGGTTGCGCCGAATGCTCCCACCAAACGGTTGAAATCACGCCGGGTCAGCCGGCTGTCGTGCTGCCGTTGATCGTCAGCCGAATCATGAGTCATGGCATCTCCTCTCTGGTGGTAGAGCTGTCCAAACGTCCGGCTGCCCTCTGGGCCGGACAGGCAACAAACAGACTACCCCGCGAAGAAGAAATAACTGAAATACTCTCTTAGAATGGTATTAATATCCTTCTCTTATGACTGCGTAAGAATCGCGGCGAGTTGAACTTGCTGGCAGCCGGAAACGCCGCGCAGATGTTGACCGATCTCGCCCGATCGAAAGCGAGGGCGCAGCTAGGAGCGGTCAGGCTGGCGCGTACGCCGGGGTCGCCGGGCGCGCACCCAGAGCCTTTCGCTTCCCGTTGCGCGCCACGGCGCGTGCGTCGGTAACCGTACCCGATTGTCCAGCGACTTCACGAACGATCTTGCTGAACGCGCTCGCCGCTGGAGAACGGCTCTGGTCGGAAGGCCATGCCAAGGCGATGGTTCTACTCGGGACGGGTTTCTTGATTCTCCGCCAGCGAAGGTTCGGGTAGTCGCGACGCATGGCCATTGCCGGCATGAGACCGATCCCGAGGCCCGCCAAAACCATCTCGTAGACCGCTTCCACCTGGCTCGTCTCGAGCCTTACTTTAGGTTGAATTCCAGCTTCGGCAAACGCCTTTGCGATGACGCGGCTCATTCCGCAGTTGGGCTTGGTAAGGATAAACGACTCGCCCCTAACCGCCTTCAGGGAAACCGCCTCGTCGCCGCTGCTCGCCAGCGGGTGCGTCGCTGGAAAGATAAGAACCTGCTCGTCGATGAACAGCCGCTCAACCTGTACCGGACGGTTGCTGCGAGCGCCGGAATCCTCGCCGAGCTGAACGATGCCGAGATCTGCAATCGCATTGCCGAAGTCGTGGGGCGTGCACCCCGGATACTCGTGAATCTGGATTTCCACGTCCGGAAAGTGCTGCCGGTACCGGGATATCACCATCGGCAACCAGTACGTCGCGACCGTCGGCAAGCACATGAGTCCCAGGACGCCATGCCGCACCTTCCGCAGATCGGTGACGCGCTGCTTGCCTTCCGCGACGAGTTGCAGGACCTGCTCCGCGTAGACGAGGAATTCCGTGCCGGCGACCGTAAGATCGACTCCGCGCCGGCGCCGCTCGAAGACCGGCAAGCCCAACTCTTGTTCGAGCTTCCCGATCTGCTGCGAAAGAGCCGGTTGTGCGACGAAGCAGAGTTCCGCCGCCCGCGTGAAATTGCGCGCCCGGGCTACCGCAACAAAGTATCCGAGCTGTTGAAGGTTCACGATAAGATTACGTTATTGCGATACACGCATCGTACCAATTCTCTTATGCTATGCGTTGGCGAGGTGCACTGTCAACACTAATTCAAGAACCTAATTCAAGAACAGCTGAAAGCACCTGATTGCAGTGCGCATGGCTAGTCCTGGCATGGCGATCCGATCGATTTTCCCGTTTTCGTCGCTCGCTAGAACCGATACGCGAGTTCGCCGAAGACGGTGCGCCCGGGCTGCTTGTTGAAAACGAAGTACTGCCTGTTGCTCAGGTTGTCGACCGCCAGGCTCAGACTGAGATGCCGGTCGTAGCGATAGCCGAGCTTGGCGCTGACGATGCCGTAACGATCGTAGGATCCATAGACGGCCTCGGTGGTGTTGAGGTTCTGGTCGTCACCCGAGCCGAACACGTGGCCGACGTGGCGGTAGACCGCGAAACCGTACCAGGCCTGCCGATCGAGTTGCACTCCGATGGAGAATACGCTTCGAGGCACGTCGGTGAGGAGTTTGCCGACACTCGCGGGCACCGCGTCGTTGCGGGTGATCTGGTAGCGCAGCTGGTGCGTCAGCGAGCCGAAGGCGGCGAGCCCACGCACGCCGGTCGGCCAGAGCACGCTGGCTTCGATGCCGTCGATGTCCGCCTCGCCCGAGTTCTCGGTCTGGGTCAGAGTCGCCGACAGCCGTCGCCTGTAAATAAGATCCGTGAGCCGCTGGGTATAGTAAGTCAGTGAAACGCGCGCGCCACCCGCCGGCGACGCATCCGCGCCGATTTCGAACGAGCGCACGCGTTCCGGCTTGAGCGCCGGTGCAGGTTCGTTTACCAAGTTGACACCCGCAGTCGCGGTCGGCAAGACGGTGCGCGAATACAGTTCGAGCAACGCCGGCGGACGAAAGCCTTCGCCATAGGATGTGCGCAGCGACAACCCTTGCCGGGCTTCCCAGACCAGCGCCAGCTTCGGGCTGAACTGGTCGTAGGAACGGGTGGCATAGGCCTGAGCAAATGCGGGAGCGGTGTTCTGGCTAATCTCGCCGTCGGTGTCGAAGCGGTCGTAACGCCCGCCGAGATAACCCGTCAAGCCATGGTCGAAGTAGTGCATGCTTTGAAAAAACAATGCCGTATTGCTCGAGCGTCCGCGTCCTGCATTGAGCAGATTGCCCAGCGTGTCGGCGTCGCGCCAGTAGCCGAGCGCCACATTGCGCCGGTCGAGTGTGCTGCGGTTGTACGCGCCGCCGGTCACCAGCACCCAGTTGGCCGCCATCGGCGTGCGCACCGATACATCGAAGTCTGTGCGGACGTTCGGCTGGTCGGTGAAATCACCCGGGCCGTTCTCGTAAGCCGCGAGGCCGCTCGTCGCCTGCGAGAATTGAAAACTGTGGCGCAGCGTGGCGAGACTCGCGCGCACCACGCTGCCACCGTCCAAGCGGTGCTCCACAGTTGCAAAGGCCCGCAGGTCGCGCTCGAATGAAGGGGTTGCCGTCAGGAAATCGGTCTCGGCCAGGGACAGCCGACGCGTCACGCCATCTGCGAAGCTCACGATGCCAGAGGACACAGGCGCGCCGGAAGGATCGCGCAGAAAACTCTCGGGGCGCACATAGCCGACGGCGTATTGCGCCAACGCCAATCCTGCACTCAGCAGGGTCGAGGGCGCCGGACTGTAATGCAGCGAGAGCTGCGCGTTGCTCTGGATCCAGGGGCGCGCACCCTTCAGCCCGACCCAGTAGGCGGGCGTCCCGTCGGGCATCGTGGTCGCACGGGCGCCGGAAACCGCGGTCCCGCCTGCGCCCGATACCGGTTGCTTGATCACATAGTCGCTGTCCGGATAGCCGTCGCTGTCGTGGTAGCCCGCCGAAAGCGTGACACCGAGGCCGCTGTCGTAGCGCTTACGATAATCGAGGCCGGCGCTGCGCTGGCCGAGGCTGCCTGCGCCGGCCCGCAATTCGGTCACAGGTGCGTCGGGGCTCGCCGAGATGAAGTTGACCACGCCGCCCATTGAATTGCCGCCGTAGAGCGCGGAGTACGGGCCGCGCACCACCTCGACGCGCTCGATCGAGTGGATCGGGATCGCTGCGACGTTGACACCGCCGGAGAGCGCGTTGTTCAGCGGGTGGCCGTCGATCATCACCAGCGTGCGCGGCGTGCGCGGTATGCCGCGCAACGAGAGCACGGATGTTCCCGACCCGGGAAAGCTTGCGCCCATGGCGGGACCGCGCACATAGAGTCCAGGCACGTCGGCGAGTACGTCGCCCAGCCTCAGCGCGTTACGCAGGCGGATACCGGTCTCGCCGACGACGGAAACGCTCGCCGGCACGGCCATCGCGGTGGTCGGTGCGCGCGTGGCGGTGACTACGATCGCGTCGGGTGGATCCGGGTCCATCGCAGCGGTTTGCGCATGTGCGGCGCCCGAGATGGTCATCCCGAACGCCATTACCGGCGACAGCATTGTTGCGCCCAGGCGCAATCCATTTCTTCCCTGCAACTCCAAGTCCGTTCTCCATCGCGCGGCCCTGCGAATCTAGATGTACCGCGCCTTGCGGCTATTGATCCGAATCAATGAGATGCAGGTTGCATGCACGTGCCGGGAGGAGGGGTATGCGTGACGGACCTGCTGTAGGATTGCGCTCCTCCCCAAGGAGGTCATGTGGCGGCACTGCCTCAAGAGCATGCAAGGACTCTCCCCTTCAAGGTCGTCCTCATCAATCCCTACGAACTGGGGCGCCAGCCGTTTGCATTGGCCGCGCCCGCCGCGCTGCTAAAGCGGGAGGGCCATGCCGTGAGCTGTATCGATCTTTCACTGCAGACGCTCGACCCGGCCGTGCTGGAGGGCGCGGACGTGGTGGGCATCTATGTGGGCATGCACACCGCGACTCGCATCGCGCTGGAGGCGTTGCCGAGGATCAAGGCGCTCGCGCCCAATGCGCATATCTGCGTCTACGGGCTGTATGCACCCATGAATGAGGCACTGCTGCGCAGGCTGGGCGTGGGCACCGTGCTTGGTGGGGAAATTGAACCCGCACTGCTCGCCCTGTGTGCGCGGCTGCGGGAAGGCAGGCCCGCGTGCGCGGGGCAGACAAACCAGATCGAGCCGGTCGTCAGCCTGGGCAAGGTCGAATTCGAAGTGCCCGACCGGAGCGGACTGCCGAAGCTCTCGTCCTACGCCCATCTGGTGCTGCCGGACGAAACCACGCGCATCGTGGGATTTGCGGAAGGGAGCCGGGGCTGCAAGCACTTGTGCAGGCACTGTCCCGTGGTTCCCGTGTATCAGGGGAAATTCCGCGTCGTTCCGGTAGACGTGGTGATGGAAGACATCCGACAGCAGGTGAAGGAAGGGGCCACGCATATTTCATTTGGCGATCCGGATTTCTTCAATGGACCGACGCACGGCCTCAGGCTCGCGCGCGCCCTGCACGAACCCTTTCCCGGCGTCACCTTCGACGCCACCATCAAGGTCCAGCACATCATCGACCATGCCGAACTGCTGCCGGAACTCAAGCGCTGCGGCTGCCTGTTCATCACCTCGGCGGTGGAATCGGTGGACGACGACATCCTTCGCATTCTCGACAAGAACCACCAGGGCCTGGATTTCGATCGCGCCGTAGCGCTCACGCGCGACGCTGGGATCGCGCTCGCGCCGACCTTCGTGGCCTTCACGCCGTGGACCACGCTCGAGGGCTACATCGCATTGCTCCGACGGCTGATGGAACTGCAACTCGTCGGGAGCGTGCCCCCGGTGCAGCTCACGATCCGGCTGCTGGTACCGGAAGGCTCTTACCTCCTGCAACTTCCCGGCTTCAGGGAACAGATCAAGGCTTTCGATTCAGCGGTGCTGGGCTATCCCTGGGACCATGCCGATGCGCGGGTCGATCGCCTCCAGCAGACGATTACCGCGTGGGTCGCGCGATCGGAATCAGACGGCATTGTGCGCCGCGAGGTGTTCGCCGGTATCTGGCGCATGGCTCACGAGGCGGTGGGGCGCGCTGCGCCGGAACTCGCGGAAAACCTTGGCGCCCCTATCCCCCGCTTGTCGGAGCCCTGGTACTGCTGCGCCGAGCCCACCGAGCAGCAGCTCCGGTCGTTCTGAAGATGAAGCACAGCAGCGAGCGCATTGTGGTGACCCACGCCGGCAGTCTGCCGCGGCCGCGCGAGGTGGTCGATTGCCTCATCAGCAAGGAACGCGGCATGGGCACCGGTGCGGACTTCGACGCTGCGATGCGCCGAGGTGTGGCCGACATCGTCCGGCGCCAGGCCGAAATCGGCATCGACGTCGCGAGCGACGGCGAGACCAGCAAGATCAGTTATTCCACCTACATCAAGGACCGATACCACGGCTTCGGTGGCGAACATGTACCGCGCACGCATCTCGACCTGCGCGAGCACCCGGAATTCCGTGCGCGCATGAAGGCCTTTCTCGGGCCGCGGCATGAGAGGCGCATGCAGTGCGTGGCGCCGGTGGCATTGCGCGACCGGCGTCCCCTCGAACAGGATCTTGCCAATTTCCGCGCCGCACTGGATGCGGTTCGGGTGACCGAGGGCTTTCTGAACGCCGCGTCCCCGGGCGTGGTCGCGGTGTTCATGCCCAATGCCTGTTACCCGAGCCACGAAGCGTATATCGAGGCCCTGGCCGAGGCGCTGCGCATCGAATACGAAGCCATCGTCGCCGCGGGCTTCGTGCTGCAGGTGGACTGCCCGGACCTGGCGATGGGGCGCCATACCGCCTTCCAGGACTTGAGCGAGGACGAGTTCGTGTCGCGCGCGGCGCTGCACGCCGAGGCGCTCAACCACGCGCTGGCCCGGGTGCCGCAGGACCGCGTGCGCATCCATCTGTGCTGGGGAAATTATGAAGGGCCGCACGATTACGACATCGCGCTCGAGCGCATCCTGCCCGCGGTGCTGAGCATCCGCGCTCGGGCGATATCCTTCGAAGGCGCCAATCCGCGCCACGAGCACGAGTGGGTCGTATGGCGAGACGCTCGCCTGCCCGATGACCTGCTGCTGATCCCGGGGGTGCTGGACTCGTGTACCAATTACGTTGAACACCCGGAACTGGTGGCGCAGCGCATCGAGCGCTACGCCCGTATCGTGGGACGCGAGCGCGTGCTCGCCGGCACCGACTGCGGCTTTGGCACCTTCGCCGGCTACGGCAAAGTGGACGGCAGCATCGCGTTCAAGAAACTGCGTGCTCTTGCCGAGGGCGCCGCGCTCGCCACGGCGCGGCTTTGGAAATAGCCGGAGGAGATACCATGGATACCATGCTCGCGAAGCTCGCTGTTCTGTTCATGGCACTCACTGCCGCTTCGGCGGCAGCTGCGCAGGGATTTCCCGCGGGTCCCGTGCGTATGGTCATCGGCTACCCTCCGGGCGGCTCGGCCGACTTCGTCGCGAGAGTGCTCGCCGACGAGATGACCCGCGGCCTCGGCTCGCCAGTGGTGGTGGAGAACCGGCCCGGTGCCGGCACTGCGATCGCGTCGGACGCGGTGGCCAAGGCGAGGCCCGACGGCCAGACGCTCCTGCTCAACTGGCACCAGGCGATCGTTCGCGCGCTGATCAAGGAAAAGCTGGCTTACGATCCGGACAGTGCTTTCGTGCCGGTGTCGCGCGTGGCCACGGGCACCACTGTGCTGGTGGTGCACAGCTCGGTCCCGGCAGATTCGCTGCGCGAGCTGGTCGCACTTGCGAAGGCGAACCCGGGCAGGTACAACGCCGCCTCTGGCGGACACGGTTCCGCTCCGCACCTTGCGCTCGCACAGTTCGAGGCTGCGGCCGGCGTGAGGTTCACCACCATTCAGTACAAGGGCGGCGGACCGGCGACGCAGTCGATCCTCGCCGGCGACACGCAGCTGTTGTTCGCTACCTCACCCTCCGTAATGGGGTTCATCAAGTCCGGGAAGCTCAAACCCCTGGTCGTGGCCATGCGCAAGGGCTCGCCGGCGATTCCGGGCATACCGGGATCCGAAGAGGCCGGCGTGCCCGCCTTCGAGTCCACGTTCTGGTTCGGAGTGTTTGCGCCCGCAGGCACGCCCGCGGCAACGGTGCGCCGCCTGCACCAGTCGGTAACGGCCGCGCTCGCCGGTCCGGAAATGCGGGCGAAAATCGCCTCCCAAGGAATGGACGCTACGTCCTCGGCGTCTCCCGAGGTGTTCGCGGAGGAACTTTTGGCGGAGGGCCCGCGGCTCGAGTTGCTGGTGAAGAACCTGGGCGCGCGCGTCGAATAGCGCGCGGCGCAACGGCGACACGCTGGTATCGTTACGCAGGTCCGCACTACGCCAGGCAGCGCAATCCCAGGCAGATGTGGTATCGAACCGATGCACCGGGCGATACGGTGTTGAAGGTGATGGGCATGTCTGCATTCCCGCCGCTCAAGTTGATTGCATTCGGTATCGAGGACAAGGGCTCGAGACATAGCGCCTGCCGGCCGATCGGCGTGTACAACTGCATATGCGGCATCGGAACGCTGCGACCGGGTTCAGCGCGTACGCGCGTTCTGATCCAGCGCCGCAGGGTCAGGCGTTCGACGCGTCCGGTCTTGAGAAGGACGCCACGCGCGGATTCGATCCAGCTCGTGCATGACCCGCTGTCTTCGGCGCTTCGCTCATCCAACGCCAATACATCGTCCCAGAGTTCATCGGGCGGGATCCTGTGCCCGGCCGCGAACGAAACGCCGTCCGGCAGTGGACACATTCGCCCGGTTGGGGTGGGGTCCCTGTCCGGGAAAAGTTCCCAACGTGCCGACGCGGGAATGACCACTGATGGATCTGCGTCCCTCGCGAAATAAGGGTGCCATCCGGCATCCAGCGGCTGATCCGTCTCACCCGTATTCGTCAGCTGCAGCGAAAGATCGAGCGTGGCTGCAGCGACCGAGATTTCATAGGTTGCATCGAAGCAGAACGGGAAATCCAGCGTCTCCTGATTGCCGCGCGCAGGAGGGCGGATTTTCACCGTGCAAACGATCCTGTCCCCGCCGGTCTGTTCGGCGGCCCAGCACGCGTGGCGAAGCAAGCCGTGACGCGCCTGACTCAGCTTGTAGTGCCGCCCCTGAAAATCCATCACGCCGCTCTGGTTTCTTCCGGTGCGCCCGGGGTTGGGAGAAAGCACCGGGATTCCGTAGCTGGTCGGCTGCAATGCTATTGCCGACAGATCGGCCGCCTCGAGTATCGGTACGGGCCATTGCCAGTCATTGGAGCGAAAGCTGAAGCCGAGTACGTTCGCACCCCATTCCGGAGCAATGACTGCCTGGGTGGATCCGGAGGAAGATTCGAAGCGTATCAGCTTCGGCATGACGTCCAAGCGCGGCCCATTCCTTGGGATAATGTGCCGTCCTGGCTCGACCGCGACGGTCGCAAACAGGTGTCAGTGACGGAAATGCGGAGAGCACTATGATCATCAAGGACGACGAAACGGTCGATATTCCGACCGCCACCGGACCCATGCGCAGCTACTTCTTCCGGCCTGCGGCTGCGGGGCGCTATCCGGGCCTGATTCTGTACTCGGAGATCTTCCAGGTCACGGGACCGATCCGGCGCACTGCGGCGATGCTGGCGAGTCATGGCTTCGTGGTGGCGGTTCCGGAGATCTATCACGAGTTGGAACCGGCCGGCGCGGTCCTCGCGTACGACGAGGCCGGCGCGGAACGCGGCAACCGCCACAAGCTCACCAAGGAACTCTCGGGCTACGACAGCGACGCGCGCGCGGCGCTTGACCATCTCAGGGACTTGCCATACTGCAGCGGCAAGCTGGGCGTGATGGGGATCTGCGTCGGCGGCCACCTGGCGTTCCGGGCGGCGATGAATCCGGAGGTGCTGGCGGCCACTTGTTTCTACGCGACGGACATTCACAAGCGCGGCCTGGGCAAGGGCGCGCGCGACAACAGCCTGGAACGGATCGGCGAGATCAGGGGCGAGATGCTGATGATCTGGGGCAGGCAGGACCCGCACGTTCCGCGCGAGGGGCGCTCGCTGATCTACAACGCGCTGAGCGACGCAGGGGTGCACTTCCAGTGGCATGAGTTCAACGCGGCGCATGCCTTCCTCCGCGACGAGGGCCCTCGCTACGATCCGGCCGCAGCGCAGATCTGCTACGGCATGGCGCTGGAGCTGTTCAAACGCCGCCTGGGAGAAGGGGACCAGCGCGCCGAGCGTGCGGCCGCAGGCGCGACCGAAAGCAGGCATTAGCACGGATCAGCTCTGCGCCCTGGGCACCACCACGGCCGGCTCGACTTTCCAGATCTCCTGGCAGTACTCCCTGATTGCACGGTCCGATGAGAAGCGCCCCATGCGCGCGACGTTGAGGATGGACATGCGGGTCCAGCGTTCAGGATCCGCATACACCTCGCTCGCGCGACTCTGGCAATCGACGTAGGAGCGGTAGTCCGCAAACAGCAGGTACTCGTCGTGCTCCACCAGCGAGCGTACGATGGACGCGAAGGCGCTGCGGTCTCCGCCCGAGAAGGCGCCACTCGAGATCATCTCGATCACCGCGCGCAATTCCGCGTCGCGCGCGAGTTCGTCGCCAGGACGATAGCCCCGCGCCCAGCGGCGCGCCACCTCCTTCTCGGTGAGTCCGAACAGGAAGAAGTTTTCGGCGCCGACGTCCGCGCGGATCTCGACGTTCGCGCCGTCCAGGGTCCCCATGGTGAGCGCGCCGTTCAGCGCGAACTTCATGTTGCCGGTGCCCGAGGCCTCCTTGCCCGCTGTCGAGATCTGCTCGGACAGGTCCGCCGCCGCATAAACGGGCTGCCCCCGCTTGACGTTGAAGTTGGGGAAGAACACGACCTTGATCCGGTCCTTGACGCGCGCATCGCCGTTTACCACCCGGCCGACCGAATTGATCAGCCGGATGATGTTCTTTGCGACGAAATACCCGGGCGCCGCCTTGCCGCCGAAGATAAAGGTGCGCGGCGGGAAATCGGCCGCGGGATCGCGCAGCAGGCGCGCGTACAGAGTGACGATGTGAAGCAGATTCAGATGCTGGCGTTTGTATTCGTGGATCCGCTTCGCCTGCACGTCGAAGAGCGAATCCGGGCTCACCACGAGGCCGGTGGACGCGCGGATGCTGGCCGCGAGGCTCAGCTTGTTGGCGCGCTTCACGCGGCGCCATTCCGTCCGGAAGCCGGCATCCTCCGCGAGCGGCTCCAGGCGCCGCAACTCGGCGAGGTCGCGCACCCAGGACTCGCCGATGGCACCGCTGATCAGCGTGGTGAGGCCCGGGTTGGCCAGTATCACGAAGCGCCGCGTGGTGACGCCGTTGGTCTTGTTGCTGAACTTCTCGGGCCACA
This sequence comes from Betaproteobacteria bacterium, assembly GCA_016195915.1. Taxonomy (GTDB): domain Bacteria; phylum Pseudomonadota; class Gammaproteobacteria; order Burkholderiales; family SG8-39; genus JADGRQ01. The sequence goes on from JACPYS010000026.1 coordinate 118,528, forward strand.
GCTCGTGGAAGTCGCGCAGCACCGTGGCCTTCAGCAGCTCGGTGTGCAGCGCGGCGACGCCGTTGATCGCCCGGCTGCCCACGCAGGCGAGGTTCGCCATGCGCACGCGTTTGCCGCCGGCCTCCCCGATCAGCGACAGCCGCTCGATGCGGCCGCTGTCGTCCGGGTAGCGCCGTTGCACGAACTCGAGAAAGCGGCGGTTTATTTCGTAGATGATCTCCAGGTGTCGCGGCAGCACGCGCTCGAACAGAGCAAGCGGCCAAGTCTCGAGCGCCTCGGGCAGAAGTGTATGGTTGGTGTAGGCGAAGCTCTGCCGCGTGATGTCCCAGGCGCGATCCCAGTCCATCAGGTGATCGTCGATGAGCAGCCGCATCAACTCGGCAATACCCAATGCGGGGTGCGTGTCATTCAACTGGATCGCCCATTTGAGGTGGAAGCCCTCGAGGTCCTTCTGCCGCTGCATATGAATACGGATCAGGTCCTGTAGCGAGCAGGAGACGAAGAAATACTGCTGCTCCAGGCGCAGGATCTTGCCCGAGACCGGTTCGTCGTTCGGATAGAGGACCTTGGTCAGGTTCTCCGAGGCGACCTTTTCATCGACAGCGCGGTAATAATCGCCGACGTTGAACGCACTGAAGTCGAACGATTCGCAGGCCTCGGCCTTCCACAGGCGCAGCATGTTGACGTTGCGTACGCCATACCCGACCAGCGGCGTGTCGTAGGGGGTACCCTTGACCACGCGGTGGGGTACCCAGTTTACGCGGTAGCGCCCGGCGCCGTCGGTGTAGGCCTCGGTGTGCCCGCCGAGCTTGACATCGTAGCCGATCTGCGGCCTTGCGACCTCCCAGGCGTTGCCCAGGCGCAGCCACTTGTCGGTCAATTCCACCTGCACACCGTCCTGGATCTCCTGGTGGAAAATTCCGAACTCGTAGCGGATGCCATAGCCGATGGCCGGGATCGCGAGAGTCGCGAGCGAGTCCATGTAACAGGCCGCGAGCCGGCCGAGACCGCCGTTGCCCAGCCCCGGTTCCACCTCTTCGTCGAGTAGCTGGTCCAGGTCCAGGCCCAGGCCCGCCACGGCAGTGCGCGCCTCCTCCATGATGCCGAGGTTGATGAGATTGGCCCCGAGCTGCGGTCCCATGAGGAACTCCGCGGACAGGTAGGCGACGCTGCGGCTCTGCTTGTCGAAGTAGGTATGAGCGGTGTCGATCCAGCGCCGCAGCATCAGGTCGCGTACCGAGTAGGCGAGCGCAAGGTAATAGTCGCAGCGGGTCGCCACCTCGGGAAACTTGGCCTGCATGCAAAACAGTTTCTCGAGGACGGCGCGTCGGAGCTCCTCCGCCGTCATGCCTGGATCGCTGGCTCTCATGTGTCCCCCTCACGCGCTAGCCGGTTTCTGGTCAGACGAAAACCAGAAATGAGAATCTTAATCATATACCTTGCCGCGCGATCCAGTTTCCGGAAGAATGACCCGGACATCGACCGAGAAACAGGGGGCGTCCATGAAGATCGGAATGATCGGGCTGGGCCGGATGGGCGGGAACATGGCCGAGCGCCTGCGCCGGCACGGGCATGAGGTGGTCGGCTTCGACCATGACGCGTCGGTTTCACAGGTTGCGACGCTCGCCGACCTGGCGTCGGCGCTCACGGCGCCACGCGTCGTGTGGGTGATGGTCCCGTCGGGCGATCCGACGGAGAAGACCGTTGCGGCCCTGGGCTCGCTGCTCTCGGCGGGAGACCTCGTCATCGAAGGCGGCAACTCGTTCTACCGCGATTCGATCCGGCGTGCCGCACAACTCGGCGAACGAAGCATCGGCTTCATCGACGCGGGCACGAGCGGCGGGATCTGGGGACTTGCCGAGGGCTACTGCATCATGGTGGGCGGCGACCCCGCCCAGGTCGCGAAAGCGCAGCCGATTTTCGACGCGCTGGTGCAGTCCGAGGGCTTCGCTCACGTCGGCCCGGCGGGCGCCGGGCACTTCACCAAGATGGTCCACAACGGCGTCGAGTACGGCATGATGCAGGCCTTCGGCGAAGGCTACGAGCTGTTGGGCGCAAGCGAACTCGGCATCGACGTCGAGCGTGCGATCGAGGTCTGGCGTCATGGCAGCGTGGTGCGCTCATGGCTGCTCGACCTGCTCGCCAAAGCTCTGGCCGAGGACCCGAAGCTCTCGAGCATCAAGGGTTGGGCGGAAGACTCGGGCGAGGGGCGGTGGACGGTAAACGAAGCAGTGCGTTTGAGCGTGCCCGCGTACGTGCTCTCTGCCTCGCTCTATGCACGCTTCGCCTCGCGCCAGCACGACGCGCCTGCGATGAAGGTGATTGCTGCGCTACGCAACCAGTTTGGCGGGCACGCTGTAAAGAAGGACAGGTGAGCGCAGCGCACGGGTGTCTGCAAGCCTTGGCGGGTTGCCGATGAGCGCGCCCAAGGGAGAACCCTGCATCCTGGTCGTGTTCGGCGCCGCCGGGGATTTGACACGCCGGCTGCTGATGCCGGCGCTCTACAACCTTGCCTGCGACGGCCTGCTCTCGCCGCACCTGGCGATCGTCGGCGTGGCGATGGAGGCCTTGAGCACGTCGGAGTTCCGCGAGCGGCTCGGCACCGACGTGCGCCGCTTCACGACGAGGAAGGAATTCAACGAGGAGATCTGGGCCGATTTCGTGGGCCGGCTGGACTACGTTACAGGGCGCTTCGAGGACACTGCGACCTACGGCCGTATCGCGGGGCAGGCGGAAGAGCTGGGTGAGCGCTACGGGACCGGCGGCAACGTGCTGTTCTACCTCGCGACACCTCCGGCTGCATTCGGCCTGATTGGCAGGATGCTCGCGGAGACGGGCTTGAGCACGCACCCTTCGGGCTGGAGGCGCCTGATCGTCGAGAAACCCTTCGGGCACGACCTCGCCTCTGCGATCGAACTCAACCGCACCCTGCTTGCGCACTGGAAGGAAGAACAGATCTTCCGAATCGATCATTACCTTGGAAAGGAGACGGTGCAGAACCTGCTTGCCTTCCGGTTTTCGAACGGGCTGTTCGAGCCGCTGTGGGGCAGGCAGCAGATCGATCACATCCAGTTCACGGTGGCCGAGTCGGTGGGCGTCGAAGGGCGCGGCCGCTACTACGACGGCGCGGGCGTGCTGCGCGACATGATCCAGAACCACATGTTCCAGATGCTCGCCTATCTTTGCATGGAGCCGCCATCGTCGTTCCGCGCGGATGCCGTCCGCAACGAGAAGGCCAAGCTGCTCGAAGCGGTGCGCATCATGGCTCCCGCCGACGTCCTGCGCGACACGGTGCGCGGCCAGTACGGCCCGGGCCGCAAGCCCGACGGCACGCCGGTACCCGGTTACCGTCAGGAACGGGACGTCTCTCCCGAATCCGCCACCGAGACATTCGCAGCGCTCAAGCTTCATATCGACAACTGGCGCTGGGAGGGTGTGCCGGTGTACCTGCGCTCGGGCAAAAGCCTGTGGAAGCGCGGGACCGAGATCCTGGTTCACTTCAAGAAGGCGCCCGAGGTGCTGTTCCGCGGGGCGCCGGGGATCGGCCGACTCGAGCACAACCAGCTCATATTCCATATCCAGCCCGACCAGGGCATCGAGTTGCGCTTCCAGGCGAAGCATCCCGGGCCGCTCCTGTCGCTGCAGAAGGTCGACATGCGATTCGACTACCAGGAAGCCTTCGAGGCTTCGCGCAGCACCGGCTACGAGGTGCTGCTCTATCACTGCATGCACGGAGATGCGACGCTGTTTACGCGCAACGACCTGGTCGAGGCGGCGTGGCGCATCGCCCAGCCCGTCCTGGACACCTGGGCCGAGAACCCCCCGCGCGACTTCCCGAACTACGAGGCGTGTACCTGGGGCCCCAAGCCCGCCTTCCACCTGATCGAGCGCGACGGCCGCAAGTGGCTCGATGTCATCAACCGCGCGGTGCTCGAGAAGGTTCCGCTGTTCTCCGGTTGCAGCGCTGTGTTCCTGCACGGGCTCGCGCTCGTGTTGAAGCCCGCGGTATTCGCGGCGGGCGATATCATCCTTGAAAAGGGTGCCACCGGCTCCAAAATGTATTTCGTCACCCGCGGAGAAGTGGAGGTCGCCGACGGCGGGCAGGTGCTCCTCACGCTGGGCGAAGGAAGCTTCTTCGGCGAAAAGAGCCTGCTGCTCTCCGAGCCGCGCTCCGCCTCCGTGCGCGCCCGGACCCAGTGCGATCTCTACGTTCTCGACAAGTCGGACCTCATGAAGGTCCTGCGCGACCACCCGAACTTCGCGCGCTCCATCCTCGACGCTTATTGCCGGCGCTACAACCTCGTCGTCGATGCGAAGCAGGCGTTCGACACTCTGCTCGCCAATTACCTCGACCGCGAGGCGTAGCCGTCATCGTGCACGTTTCAACGAACTGCTAAGATTTGGAAACGCGACGAGCGAGGACGGCGGAGGAACCATGACGGGCGAAGTCGGGCGGGAGTCGAGGTAGGGCTCACGCGTCGGTCAGTTCCGGCCGCTTCTCGATACGATCAAGGCGCTTCTTAATGCTCTCGAGCTGGGCGTTCACGGTGGCGCCGTCCGAGTGCAACCCGGCGAGTTGATGCTCGATCGAGTTGAGGCGCGCCTTGGTGAACACATTATCCTCCTCAAGCCTGCCCATGCTTGCGCGCAGTGCCCGCAGGTGTTCAAGCACAAGGTTCGTGGTTTCGTCGGTCATGGTCAGGTTCCAATCGACCCGGATTATAGCGCGGCCCTGCGTCTCAAGGCTTCAGCTCCGCGGGTCAACTCTTGCAAATCGCCGAGCGGATTTACGTCGTTTGCTGTTATCGTTGTTGCCTCGCCAGGCGGTATCTGATCCTATTTGCCGCGCTGTTCGTGCAGTATGCTTTGTTGCGTCGACGATGGTACCGTTTTACACCTGCAATGCGGAATTTTGCGGGAATCGGGAAACTCGGGATGGGACGACTCAGGAGAGTAACCATGGGACTTGCCAGCGTTGTCGCGGCTATTTTCGCCGCCGTCGTCAGCTTCTGCGCCTGCGCGCAGCCGTACCCCAGCCGCCCCATCACGATGATCGTGCCGTTCCCGCCCGGGGGCATCGCGGACATCACCGGCCGTCCCTTCGCCGCGACGATGTCGAGAATCCTCGGGCAGAACATCGTGGTGGAGAACAAGGCCGGCGCCGGCGGCGCGGTGGGGCACGCCCAGGTCGCGCGCGCGAAGCCCGACGGCTACACCATCATGATGGCGCTGTCCTCGATCGCCATCATTCCCGTATCCGACGAGGTGAACGACCGCCAGCCGACCTACCAGATGTCCGACTTCACGCCGATCGCGCTGGTGTCGGCGGATCCTACGGTGCTGCTCGTGCCCGCCGACAGTCCGTGGAAAACGCTGAACGACCTCGTCGCCGACGCGAAGGCGCGTCCCGGCAAGATCAGCTACAGCTCGTCGGGGATCTACGGCACCACCCACACCTGTTTCGAGATGTTCGCCCAAGCGGCGGGCATCAAGATGCTTCACGTGCCCTACAAGGGTGGCGGGCCCTCGATGGCTGCGCTCCTTGGCAACGAGGTCAACATCACGGCGCAGTCCCCGGGCGTCGCGAACCCGCACGTGAAATCGGGGAAGGTCCGGGTACTGGGCTCGTGGGGCGGCAAGCGCTTGCCCGCGCTCGCGGACATTCCGACCATGAAGGAGCTGGGCTACGAAGCCGAGTTCTACATCTGGGCCGCGCTGTTCGCGCCCGCCGGGCTGTCGCAGGAAGTGGCGGCGACACTGCGAGCCGCTGCGCGCCAGGTGGTGCAGGAGCAGGAGTTCCGCAGGGCCATGGCGGGCATGAACACGCCGATCGACTTCCGCGAAGGCGCCGAGTTCGACGCGTTTCTCGAGGGCGACGGCAAGCGGCTGGCCGACGTGATTCGCAAGATGGGGAAGACACAATGAAAGTTTGCACCTATGTCCGTGACGGCAGGGAGCGCCTCGGTTTCATCTCCGGCAGCGAGCTGATCGACGCGCGCGACGCGGCGGGCGGCAACGCACCGGAGTTCGCCGACATGCTCGCGTTCATCCGCTCGGGCGAGGCGGGGCGCAAGGCGGTCGAGACGGCCATCGCCAAGGCGCCGGCGAGCGCCCGCGTTCCTCTCGCCTCGGCCAAGCTCGCGCCGCCCATCCGGCCCTCGACGATGCTGTGCAGCGGCAGCAACTACACCGATCACAACAAGGAGAAGGCGAACACGCCGATCTCCGGCAAGGAACCCGAGTTTTTCGTCAAGACCGCCGACTGCGTGATCGGTCCGGGCGAGCACATCATCCATGATGAGAAATTCACCAGGAAGCTCGATGCCGAAACCGAGCTCGCCATCGTGATCGGCAAGCCCGGGCGGCACATTCCGGTCGAGCGCGCGCTGGAGCACGTATTCGGCTATACCATCGTGAACGACGTTACCGCGCGCGACCTGCAGGTGCGCACGAATCCGCAGGGCTTCACCTGGTACGAAGTCGGCCGCGGCAAATGCTTCGAGACCTCCGCGCCGACCGGTCCCTGGATCGTCACCGCCGACGAGATCGGCGACCCGCAGAATCTGCGCCTGCGCACGCGCATCAACGGCGAGTTGCGCCAGTCGGCGTCCACCGGAAACATGATTTTCTCCTGCGCGCAGCTGATCCACTTCTTCTCGGCGAGCATGACGCTCAAGCCCGGAATGATCATCATCACCGGTACGCCCGGCGGAACCGCTTGGTCCACCGACCCCGAACTCGGCGGCAAATGGGTCGGGGGCGACGGCAGCGAGAAACTCGTTCCGGCCAGGGGCTACTGCAAACCCGGCGACGTGATCGAATGCGAGATGGAGAAGATTGGCGTGCTGCGCAACGTGGTCGCGACTGCGTAGTCCGGCCCGTGACGGACTTGGCTGCTTGAAAAAGGTATTTGCAATCGCAGCGTTTTTCGTGGCGGTGAGCGCATTCGCGCAGCCGGCGCCGCGCGTGATCGACATCCCCACGCGCGCCGGGGTCACGCAGCGCTTTCTTCTGATCGCGCCGGAGAATCCCAGGGCGGTGGCGATCCTGCTGGCCGGCGGCAGTGGCTGGCTGAAGCTCGCGCCCGACGGCCGCATCGGCGGACTGGGCGGCAACTTTCTCGTGCGCAGCCGCGGCCTGTTCGTAGAGCAGGGCCTTGCGGTGGCGGTGCTCGACGCGCCTTCGGACCGGCAGACCGCCCTGGCGCTGCACTGGTTTCGCACCACTGAGGAACATGTTGCGGACCTGAAGGCGGTGATTGCGTGGCTGCGGGATGAACTCAAGCTGCCGGTGTGGCTGATCGGCACTAGCCGGGGCACCGAGTCGGCTGCGTTTGTGGCGACGCAACTGCCGCGCGTTGCGGGCGGGCCGGACGGCATCGTGCTGAGTTCTTCCGTCCTCAGGGACCGGCGCGGCCGGCCGGTGACCGCGATGGACATGGAGAAGGTCGCGGCCCCGGTGCTGGTGGTACACCACCGGCAGGACGGCTGTCGGGCGTGCTCGTTCGACGACGTTCCTGCGCTGATGAAGAAACTCTCGGCCACAGCGCGCAAGGATTTGCTCGCCTTCGACGGCGGCGTCAGCCGAGGCAACCCGTGCGGGGGGCGCGCTTACCATGGCTACAACGGTATCGAGCGCGAAGTGGTCACGAAGATCTCGGAATGGATGACCGTGCATCGGTAGTCAAGCGCACAATGGCCGCTCCATGAAGCGCGTCCTGCTCCTCCTGCCCACCACGGGTTATCGCAACGACGATTTTCTCGCAGCCGCGAAAAAACTTGGCGTCGAGATCGTGGCTGCGGCGAATTACTGCCACCAGCTGGCTCCGTCCTGGGGCATGCCTCCGATCATGGCGCTTCACTTCGACAGGCCGGAGCAGGCGGCGGATGCCGTCGCGCGCGAGATCGAAGGCGAACTCGATGCGGTGCTGGCGGTCGACGATTCGGGCGTCGAACTTGCCGCATTGCTCTCGGAGCGTCTCGGGCTGCCGGGAAATTCCGCGCACGCGGTGCGCGGGGTGCGGGACAAGCTCGCGTTTCGCCGGCTGCTGCGGGAACGCGGTTTCCCGTGTCCGGAATTTCATCACCTGCCTACCGGAGAAGATCTGCAGGGCTTGGTTCCGGATTTGAAGTTTCCGGTGGTGGTGAAGGCCCGGCGCCTGTCGGCGAGCCGCGGAGTGATCCGTGCGGACAGCGCTGATGAACTGGCGCGTGCGGTGAACTCGGTGCGCGCCATCCAGTCGCGCGCAGATCGCGACGCCCGGGAACTGGGCATCGTCATCGAAGACTTTATCCCGGGACGGGAGTACGCGCTGGAAGGCATTCTCGACAATGGGGAACTCATCACGCTTGGCCTGTTCGACAAACCCGATCCCCTGGATGGACCTTACTTCGAGGAAACGCTCTACGTCACGCCCTCGCGTTTGCCGCGGGCGTTACAAATCGACATTCACGATGACGTGGCGCGTGCTTGCCGCGCGGCCGGGCTGGTTACCGGGCCAGTCCACGCTGAGATGCGGGTGAACGACCGCGGGATCTGGATGCTCGAGGTTGCGGCGCGCTCCATCGGGGGCTTGTGCGGGCGCGTGCTTACGCATTCTCTGGGGATGAGCTTGGAGGAGGTGATATTGCGCCAACTGGTTGCGCAACCGATCGCAATTCTCGGCGAACGCGAAGCCGCGGGGGTCATGATGATCCCGATTCCGCGTCGCGGCATCTACCATGGAATCGAGGGGCTCGCCGATGCACAGTCGGTACCTGGTATCACCGGAGTGACGATTACGGCGGAACTCGGTCAGATCATTGCGCCGCCTCCCGACGGGGCGAGCTACCTGGGATTCATGTTCGCCCGGGCGGAGAGTTCCGCGCAGGCTGAAAACGCGCTGCGTTCCGCCCATCGTTCACTGCGCTTCGATATTCGTCCCGAGTATGCGCTCGATGGCGCTACTTCACCGCGCCCGCGGTGAGTCCCTTGACGATGTGGCGCTGCGCGAGCAGCAGCACGGCGATGGCCGGGATCGCGGAAAGCACCGCCCCGGCCGCCATCACGCCATGCTTGATCTCGTATTCCTGCGCGAACTTCGCGATGGCAACGGGGACGGTCGCCGTCTGCTTCGCGGTCAGATTCAAGGCCACCGCAAATTCGTTCCAGCTGAAGACAAACACCAGAATCGACACCGCGGCGAGACCCGGCATCACCAGAGGGAACACGATGCGCAACAGCATCTGGGGCGTGGTGCATCCGTCGACCCGGGCCGCTTCCTCCAGCTCGATCGGAATCTCGCGCACGAACACCGACATCAGCCAGACGCCGACAGGCAGGTTGAGCGCCAGGTTGGTGAGAATCAGGCAGCTATAGGTGTTGTCCATTCCGACCGAGCGAAACATCAGGTACCACGGCCCGACCATTGTGATCGGCGGCAGCATGTGGAATACCGCGGACCACAGAAGCACCGTTGCCGGTACCCATTTCGGCCAGCGCAGCCGGTGAAGCGAGTAGGCCGCCAGCGTTGAAAAAATCGCGACCGCGATGGTGCTCGCCGTCGCGACGCCCAGGCTGTTCAGGAAGTTTGCGAGGTAGTCGGACGAGCGGGAGAAGAGCAACTCGTCGAAATTGGCCCAGGTGGGCTGGAACAGGACTTTCCCGGTGAGCAGGTCGATCTGTGTCTTGAACGCCGCGACACCGATCCACGCGACCGGAAAGATCACCACCAGCGCGCAAAGCGCCAGCACGGAATGTATGCCCAATGAGCTTGCGCGTATCCGCTCCAACTCAGGTCTCCTTGCTGAATCGCCGCGACCCGTAGAGGGCGAGCACGATCAGCAGCGCGAGCACGAAAAGCGTCACGAGGGATATCGCCGAACCGTACCCCATCCGGTCCTCGGTGAAAAAGCGCCGGTAAATGGTGAAGCTCACCACCTCGGTCGCGGTGCCCGGACCGCCGCCGGTGAGCAGGTAGACCTCGTCGAATACCTTGAACGAGACGATCAGCCGGAACAGCAGCGTGACTGCGATGGCGGGCCACATCATCGGCAGCGTCACATAGCGCAGCTCCTGCCACGCCGTCGCCCCATCGACCCGGGTCGCTTCAAACACGTCTTGCGGGAGTGATTCGAGCGCGGCCAGCAGCAACAGGAACACGAAGGGCGTCCAGTGCCAGATGTCGACGACGATGACCGAGGCGAGTGCGAGGTTCTTCTCGCCGAGCCAGTCGCGCCCGGGAAGTCCCGCCAGGGACAGCAGCTGATTGATGACGCCGAAATCGGGGTTGTACATCAGTTTCCAGATGGCCCCGATGACAATGCCGGGGATGAGGATGGGCAGCAGGAAGATGGTGCGGTAGGCGACCCGACCGGTCACGACGCGGCTGGTGAACAGCGCCAGGAAGAATCCGATCAACATCTCGCAGGTCACCGCGCCGATTGCAAACACCACGGTGTTCGCGATTCCGGCGCGGATCAGTTGGTCACCTCCGAGCTCAGCGAAGTGGCGGATGCCGGAAAACTGCCAATCGGCACTGCCGCCTTGCCAGCGGATATCGTGCAGGGACATTGCAACGAGGTTGGCGAGCGGCAGCGCCGTCAGAAGCAAATACACGGCCACCGCAGGTGCGAGCGCGTAATAGCGCCAGCGGCGCGCGTCCCCCAGGAGGTGGGCATCCATAGGGTAACGAACCCCTCGCGTGCTATTTCAAATCGGGCAGCTTGCCGGTCTTGTAACCGCCCTTGCGCATGATCTCCTGTATCTCGGTGGCGATCGTGTTGAGCGCCTCCGCCGTGTTTTTTTCGCCGATCACCGCCTGGTTGAGGCGCAGTTCGAGCACCGAGACAATCTGCGGGCCCTCGGGGACCGTGTACATCGAGCGCGGATACGGCGCTGAATCGACCATCGCCTTCATCCACCGGTTCTCGGGCTTGTTCGACAATTCCGACTCGAGTACATCCTTCCGGATCGGCGGCGCGCCCGCGTTGGCGACGATCTGCTGCGCCTGCACGGTCTGGAACCATTTGAGAAAAGCAAGGGCGGCAACCTGTCGGTCTCTGGGAATATTCTTCGGTATGGCACCTATGAAATGGCCCAGCGTGGGCGAGGGCTTTCCGCCCGGTCCGCGTGGCAGGACGGCGACGTTGATTTTCCCGACCACTGCGGACTTGCTTGGATCATCCATCTGCGACCACGCGGCGATGACCGGGGTCCCGTGAGCGGCTTTCCCGGTCACCAGCGCCTGGATCACCTGCGCTTGACCGTAGCTCCCGGGATTGGGCGGCCCCACCTTCCTGGTCAGGTCCACGTAGGTATCGAGAGCCTTTTTCGCCTCGGGACTGTTGATGGTGACGGTGAAATCTCCCGCTTTTTCGTCCTTGAAAATAGCCCCGTTATGGCTGTGCAGGTATGGCATCCAGTCATACGAAATGTCCGACGCACTGCGCGCGCCTCGGAACACCATGCCGTAGATGCTGGGAGGATTGTGCAGCTTCTGCGCGTTCGCCATCAGCTGGTCCCAGGTTTCGGGGACCTTCAACCCCGCCTGCTGGTAAAGGTCGGCGCGATAAAACAGCAACTGGATGTTGCCGTTGAGAGGCACGCCGTACAAGCTGCCGGTCCTTGCGTTGTTGCTCTTGGTTTTCGCATCCCAGTAGGCGGTATCGTCGTAGGACAGCACTTGCGGGTCGAGCTTGAACGACGGATCGATGTCGCCCAGCGGCGTCAGGAAGCCGCCGTGATAGAACTCCGCGAGCCAGGTCGAATTCATCACCAGGATGTCGAACTGTCCTTGACGGGAACGCACCGAGTTACGCTGCTTCTCCGCGCTGCCTGCGAACGGGTTCACATCCAGCGTGACCTTGTTGGCGGTTTCCCTCTCGTAGGCCTCGACCGCCTTCGAGAAGCCGCCGAACCACGGGGACTGGTTGATCACGATGGTAATGGGCGCGACCTTCTGCGCGTGTGCTGCCCCGCCGGCAAACGCGAGCAGGGCGGCAACACCAACGCCGAATACGATACCAACAAGCTGTCTCTGAAAGCCGGTCTTCTCCATGCTTGCCTCCTCGTAATGGTGCCGCTTTGTCATGTTGCCCTGCGATGATGCGCTTTCGGTATCCCTAATCGATTTCCGCTTTCGTTCCCGGCGCGGGGGTAAAGCCCAGGTCACCGCGCGCGAGCGCGGCTTCGCGCCCTCCGTACTTCGCAAGCAGCTCGGCCTGACGGTGCTTGGCCCGCCGGTCCACCTCCACAGGATCGCAGAATTCCAGCAGACGCTTCCGGCAGGCTTCGAGCACCTCCGCATGGGCAGGCTCGCCCGCAAGGTCGCGCAATTCTTCCGGGTCGGCCTCCAGGTCGTAGAGCTGCGGCCGGTAATTGACGTAGTGAAGGTATTTCCAGCGGCCGTCGCGCAACATGAACGCGGCTCCGGTGGAGCCGATGGCGTGGTACTCGCTCACCACCGCCTTCGCGCCGGCCGAACCGCGGGCCAGCGCACCCAGCGAGCGCCCGGGATGATCATCCTGGGGCACGGGCGCGCCCACGCATTCGAAGATCCACGGATAAATATCGACGTGACTCACCGGCGTGGCGCGAGTCTCGCCGCGCGGAATGTCGTCCCCCGCAACAATGATCGGTACGCCCGAGGATTCCTCATAAAAAGTGGACTTTCCCCACAGCCCGCGCGCGCCGAGGTTGTCGCCATGATCGCTGGTGTAGACGACGCGCGTGTCCTTGTCGAGGCCGCTTTTTTCGAGGGCGCGGAGAACCTTGCCGAGGTTCTCGTCCATGGCGCTGACCAGGCCATAGTACCCCGCGATGGCTCGCTTCACGTCCTCGGGACCCTTGAAGTGGGTGTCGTAATCGACACAGTGCGCATAATCGCTCAGATAGGGGTGTTCGGGCCGCTCGTTGTTCGCGTACTGTTTCGGGCTGGGAAGATCGCGTCCAGAGTATTCGTAATACCACTCGGGCGGCGCGGTGAGCGGGAAATGCGGCGCCACGAACGAGACGAACAGGACCCAGGGCTTGTCGCGGCGTTTCGTCGCGGCCTGGTGCAGCCAGATCTGCGCGCGCGAGGCGATGTCGCGATCGTAGACAGTGTAGGTGGATTCGCCGGGCCCCGCGTATTTCGCCATCTTGTCCCCGCCCTTGCGTGTCGGGATATGGTCCCGGACCAATCCCTTGACATCACCGGCGGCGTCGACGATGTGCATCGGCACGATCTCCTTCGAAAAGCCGTGGTCGTCGCCGCGCGCTCCGCGGAAATGCAGTTTGCCGATAGCGACGACTTGATGGCCGCGCTCGCGCAGGCGGTGATGCCAGCTGGGGATGGCGCCTTCATACCCGTCCGCGTTGTCCCAATAGCCGATCTGGTGCACGTACTTGCCCGTGGCAAACGCCGCCCTCGCGGGGACGCAGATCGGACAGGTCGTGTAGGCCGAGCTGAAGCGGGTTCCCCGGCGCGCCAGCGCATCGAGCGCGGGGGTCTGGATGATGTCGTTGCCGGCGCAGCCCATGATTTTCGGGTTGTGCTCGTCAGACATGAGGATCAGCAGGTTCCTGGGCGTCGTCATCACTCGGTCACTCGATCAGAACGAAGTGCTTATCGCGTCGATCACGTTGTAATCGTCATCGACAATCGGCAGGAAGCGCCACTTGTCGAACGTCGTGCAGGGGTGCGAAATCGCGCAGGCAATCATGTCGCCGACCCGCAGCGCCGTTCCCGGTGGTACTCGCATGAAGGCATGCTGGTCGTTCAATGCGAAAATTTCATTTCCTTCCGGCAGCCGTGCGGGCGTCGAATCCATCCCGGGACGGTACACGAGGCGCGCGAAGGGCAGGTGCAGGTCGTGGGAAACGTCGCGCTTGCCCATGGTGAGGATGGCGAGTCCCTGCTCCGGCATCGATTGCACATAGGACCAGAGTTCCAGCGCGTCGCGCAATCCCTGACCAAGCGCGTTGATTCGCGGTGTGCGTTGCTGCATTCTCGACGCCGCTCGCGCATACGCGTCGGAATCGTGGGTCAGGTAGCAGCCGCTGCGTATGACCACAAGGGTATCGCGACCGTTCAGCCTGCGCGGAAGTGCGGTCACGAGATCGAACCAGGCCGAACCTCCGGCAGTGAGGATGATCGGGTCCGCATCGATGAGACCTTCCGCCGATACCGCATCGGCGACGCTTGCCATGAATCCGACAAACTCGCGGATGTGATCTTCCTGCCCGGCAGTGGATGCGGACGGAACAGCGCCTTCGTAACCCTCGACTCCGGCGAGACTCAGGTGGGGCCGCGCGGCCGCCACCGATCGTGCGACGGCCACGGCCTGTTGGGTCGACCGGCAGCCGGTGCGCCCCCCCTGGAAACCGCACTCGACGAGAAGCTTGAGGGGGCGGCCGGGATTGCGGCTCGCTGCGGCCCCGGCCAGCGCCTGGACCGAGGCGACGGAGTCCACCAGCGCAAGGAATTCAAATCCCGGATCGCGTGACAGTTCATCGAGGACATACGCAATCGCCTGTCGTCCGACGAGTTGATTGGCGAGCAGGATCTTTCGGATTCCGTGGGCCCGGCACACGCGCAACTGCTGCACCGTGGCGACGCTGATGCCCCAGGCGCCGTCTGCGAGTTGCCGCGCGAACAGTTTCGGACTCATCGACGTCTTGCCGTGGGGGGCGATGGCCACCCCCGTCATGTCACGGAAGCCGCGCATCCACGCCGAATTGTGCCGAAGCGCCGAATCCTTCAGGATCGCCAGCGGCAGGGGCAGGTCCTCGGCGAGCACGTTCCATCCCTCGCGTCCGACCTGATCGAGGTCGATCGTGCCGAGCGACGCAGGCAGCCCCTTGGTCTGACCGTCCAGAAGCGGCGATGTCGCTGTCTGCATGAGCGCAGTCTGCATGAGAGGCGTTGGCGTCAGGTTACGTCCGGCCCGGGTTATGGCCGAACTCAAAAGTATCGCACCCGTGTGGCACCCGTTGCGCGACTTGTCGGAATCAGACTAGCATATGTCCACACGTATATGCGCGGCGACCGCGATCGCCATCGCATCGACCTGCGCTGAGCCGGCCGATACTGCATGCGACCCGCAAATCTGCTTTTTTTCCTGTCCGACAATCACGCGCGCAGCGCGATGGGTTGCTCGGGGAATCCCGTTGTTCAGACGCCGGTGCTCGATGGCCTCGCGGCGAGGGGCACGCGCTTTGCCAGCGCCTACACGGCGAGCCCGCTTTGCTGCCCCGCGCGAGCCTCCATCGCGACCGGCCGTTTCCCGTTTCAGACCGGCTACTGGGACAACGCGATCGTCTATGACGGGCGCGTATCCAGCTGGATGCATCGGCTGCGCGATGCCGGTGCCGACGTGGTGTCGGTCGGCAAGCTTCACTTTCGTTCCACCGACGACGACAACGGCTTCACTCGGGAACTCGCGCCCATGCACATCCTCAATGCCAGGGGCGGGGTGAGCATGCTGCTGCGCTGGTCCGACGAGGAACCCGTGAACCGCGGCCAGTGGGAGTTGTATCTCGAACAATCCGGGGCGGGAACCACGCATTACCAGGCGTACGACTTCGAGATTTCGCGACTCGCCATCGACTGGCTGAAGCAGCATGCGCGCAATCGCGATCGTCCCTGGGCGCTGTTTGTCTCGTACGTGAGCCCGCACCCGCCATTTACCGTCCCGCAGGAACTGCTCGAGCTGTATCCGTTCGATCGCATGCCCTTGCCGCCCCTGTTCAGGGAGGACGAACGGCCGCAGCATCCGTCGCTCCTGCACCTGCGGCGCATCATGGGCTTCAAGGCGATGGACGATGAGGCGGCGATTCGCCGCATCGCTGCGTGCTACTACGCGCTGGTGACGCATCTGGACCGCCAGATCGGCGAGGTGCTGCGCGCGGCGAGCGAGCTCGGAGTGCTGGAGGACACGCGGATCATCTACACCAGCGACCACGGGGAAGCACTGGGCGCGCACGGCCTGTTCGGCAAGGCCAACCTGCTCGAGCCCGCGGCTGGCGTTCCGCTGCTCATCTGCGGTCCCGGCATTCCTTCCGGACGGGTCGAGCCGGTTCCGGTATCGCACGTCGATCTTTACCCGAGCATCGTCGAGGGTGCCGGACTCTCACCGGTTGCCTCCGAGGCTGACCTGCCCGGGCATTCGCTGTTCCACGTTGCGTCACGGGTGTCGCCGGTGTTTGCGGAGTATCACGCCTCCGGCACGCGGCACGGCGTTTCGATGCTTCGCTCGGGGGCATACAAGCTCATCCATCATCTTGACGCGCCGGCGCAGTTGTTCAATCTCGAGGCCGATCCCGACGAAAGCCACGACCTCGCCGCGGAGCCTTCCGCGGCTGCGCGGGTCAGGGAGTTGGAGCTCCAACTCCATTCGGTCTGCGATCCTGCGGCCGCGGACGAGCGCGCCCGCGCGGACCAGCGCGCCAAGTCCGAGCACTGGGGAGGCAACGACGCGATACGCAAGGAGGAGCTGATCGTCTACACGCCGCCTCCAGGTGTTCAGGCACAGCGCAAGGCGGAGGACGCATGACCGGAAACGCGATGCCGAAGATCGAGGTGCTGCGCGTGTCCAAGCACTTTGGCGCCGCATCGTCGGCGCCGGTGCTGAGCGGCGTCGATCTCGCATGCGCGGAAAACGAATTCGTCTGCCTGCTCGGGCGATCCGGTTGCGGCAAGACCACGCTGCTGAACATCATCGCGGGGCTGGTCCCGCCCAGTTCGGGTGAGGTGCGCGTCGACGGGGAGCGCGTGACCGGCCCGGGGCGGGGCAAGGGCATGGTGTTCCAGCAAAACGCTCTTTTCCCGTGGCTGAGCGCGCGCAGCAACGTTGAATTCGGGGCCCGGCGCAGCGGACTGGAAAAGCAGGCGGCCCGCCGTATCGCGGAGGAGTTGCTCGAACTGGTCGGGCTGCGGGAATATGGCGAACGCTACCCGGGGCAACTCTCGGGTGGCATGCAGCAGCGCGTGGCGATCGCGCGCGCGCTGGCGCTCGATCCGCAGATCCTGCTGATGGACGAGCCCTTCGGAGCACTCGATGAAATCACCCGGCTCGACATGCAGGCCGAGTTGCTTCGGGTGTGGTCGAGCCGCAGGAAGACAGTGGTCTTCGTCACCCACAGCATCATGGAAGCCCTGATGCTCGGCGATCGTGTGGCGGTGATGGGTGGAGGAGGCATTGCCTCGATCCACGACGTCGCGAAGGATAGACCCCGAAGCCGAAGCGATCCCGCGGTGATCCGCCTGCACGACGAGATCTGGCAAGGGCTGCACTGACATGCGCGATGACCTCTCCCGTCATGCAGCAGTCCTTCAGGGGGCCGGTTTCATCCTCGCGCTGCTGGTGGCGTGGGAAATCACGTCGGCGCTGGGTTGGTTGCGGCCGCATTCGTTTCCGCCGCCCTCGCGCATCGCGCAAGGCGCATGGGAACTCGCGGTGCGCGGCTTCCCGGAAGGCGTGCGTGTCTGGACCCACGCGCTCGCGACCCTGCGGCGAATTTTTTCCGGATTCGTTCTCGCGATGGTCCTCGCGATACCGTCGGGCATTCTCATCGGTGCGTCGCAAACGCTGGACCGCCTGACCCATCCGGTGATCACCTTCGCGCGCTCCGTGGCAACCCTCAGCCTGCTGCCGCTGGTGATCGTCTGGTTCGGCACCGGCGAACTCTCCAAAACGCTCCTGATCGCTTACGGTTGCTTCTGGGTGATGCTCTCGAACGTGATCGCCGGGGTCAAGTACGTCGATCCCACGCTGATTCGCGCGGCGAGGACGATGGACACGCCCGGGAGCGAGATTTTCACCCGCATTGTTCTTCCGGCAGCTTTGCCGCGAATCTTTGCCGGTGCGAGAACCGCACTCGGCGTGGGCTTCATGGTCATCGTCGGCGCCGAGATGATCGGCACCATCGAGGGCCTCGGGGCGCTCATCATGGAAGCTCGCACTTTCTATCGCACCGATGTCACCATCGTCGGCATGATGCTCCTGGGTGTGATGGGCGTTGTTTTCGCCATCGGCATGGAGGCGCTCGAACGCCGCCTGCTTCCATGGCACCGCGGCCTGTCGGAGGTACGCCGGTGAATCCGCGCGCTGCCGACGCGCTGCTCGGACTGGGCGGCATACTCATCGTGCTTGCGGGATGGGAACTCGTGGCGCGAAGCGGGGTGGTCAGCCAGTCGGTATTTCCTCCGCCGATCCACGCGATGGTTATCGGTCTGAGAAAGGTTCCGCTGCCGGATCTGGGCGGCCATGTCTGGATCAGTCTCCAGCGCATCGCGTTCGGCTTTTCCGCCGGGGCGCTGCTTGGGGTCGTGATTGCCGTCGCGGGCGGGTGGTATCGCGTGTTCGGCAATCTCGTGCGGCCGGTGGTCGAAATGCTTCGTCCGATTCCGCCGCTGGCGTGGATTCCGATGGCCATCGTCTGGTTCGGGCTGGGCGAGCCCTCGAAGGTATTCGTGATCTTCCTCGGCGCGTTCTTTCCGGTGCTGACCAATACCTGGAAAGGCATGTCGAACATCGATGCCACGCTGCTGCGCGCGGGTCAGACGATGGGCCTCTCAGGTCCGGAACTGCTCATCAAGGTGGCGATCCCCGCGACCTTGCCCGACATCGCGACGGGCCTGCGCATCGGCTGGGGACTGGCGTTCGGCGTGCTCGTCGCCGCGGAACTCATTGCCGCCGAGTCCGGACTGGGTTACATGATCATGCACGCGCGCCAACTCGGCGAGGTCGAGGTCATTATCCTCGGCATTCTCGTGATTGGCGCGGCAAACCTTGTGACCGATTGGCTGCTCGCGAGAGTTCTCGCGAACTGGCTGGGTAAGTGGCAGGACACCACGCGCGCCGAATGACCGCGCCCGGGTGCAACATCAACCTAGGAGGAAGCAGATGAACACACGCAGGCATTTCATTGCAGGCAGCGCCGCGGTTGCCGCAAGCGTGACCGCGGGGATTCCGCTTGGCGCGTTCGCCCAGGGCGCCAGGCCGGAAATCAGTTCGCTGTCGCTGGGATTCGGCATCGACCCGCCGTTTGCGCCGCATATCGTCGCGATGCAGAAGGGATGGTTCCGCGAAGCCGGGTTCAGCGAAGTCAAGACGCGCACGTTCCAGTCGGGCAATCTCGCCGGTGAGGCGCTGGTCGCCGGAGAAATCCAGCTCTGGACGCCGGGCAACCTGCCCCCGATCTCGATGGTTCACAACGGCATACCGGTGGTGGTGGTCGGCACCGCGAGCGTCAACTGGGATGTCGAGAAGCTCACCGTGCGCATGGATGCCAATGTCAATACGCCCGAAGACCTTTACAAGATCAAGATCGGCCTTTTCCAGGGGTCGACTTCGAGCGCATTCCTGAGCGTACTGGCCAAACACTACGGGCTTGACGAACGCCGCTTGCAGGTGGTCAACCTGCCGCCGCCCGAGCAACTCGCCAGTCTTGTCTCGAACAACGTGCAGGCCCTGTTGTGCTGGGAGCCGTGGCCGCATCGCGCGCTCGCGACCGGCAATGCGCGGGTCGTCCACAGCGGGCTCACGAGCTATTTCAGCGGCAACAACGGCCAGCGGGTGAAAGTCTCCGACGGGCGCAGCGTGCTCGTGGTGAGCCAGGAATTCGCCAAGCGCTCGCCCAATGCGCTGCGCGCGGCCATGGCTGCGATGCTGCGCGGGCAACGCTACGTTGCCAACCCGGCCAATACCGGCGAGGTGCAGCGCATGTTCGCGGAGTTCCAGAAACAGGACCTCGAACTGGTGCGCGCGATCTGGGGCAACTATGTGTTCAACCCCGGTTTCGACGACCAGTATGTGGCCGATATGGAGCGCACTGCGGCCTACCTAGAAGCAAGCGGCCGCATCAAGAAGCGCATGAACGTCCTGGACTACACCTATACCGACCCTCTGGCGGGGCTGGACAAGTCGCTGGTAAAGGTGGAGGGGCGCTGGAAGGCCTGAGATGACGGCACGAGCGGAGCGCGTGCGTATCGGCATGATCGGTGCGGGCTTCATTGCGAGCTATCACCTCGATGGCTTGCGCGCGGCGGGGGGCGCGGACCTGCGCGTGATTTCGGGGCGCACTCGGGACAAGACCGCCGCAATGGCGGCGCGATACGGCATCGCCGCCACTGCCGCCGACTGGCGCGAGGTCCTCGAGCGCGACGATATCGACGCCGTGGTGATCACGACGCCCGACGACACCCACCAGGAAATCGCGATCGCGGCCGCCAAGGCAGGCAAGCACATTCTGCTGCAAAAACCCATGGCGCGAACGGCCGATGAATGCCGTCGGATCATCTCGGCGGTGGATGCCGCGGGCGTGCGCCTGCAGGTCAGTTTCATGCATCGCTACTTCGAGGAGGTGGTGTGCGCCAGGGGATTGCTCGCCGACGGCGCGATCGGTCGAGCGTATTCGATGCGCATGCGCAACGCGACACCCGGCGCGGACTGGAGCTCGTGGTTCTACAGCAGGGCGCGGGTCGGGGGCGGCGTGGTCATGCAGCTGGGTGTTCATGGCATCGACCTGTTGCGCCACCTGTTCGGCGAGATCGATTTTCTGAGCGCGAACACGGCATTGCTGCGGACCGAACGCCCCCTCGCCGATGGGACGATCATTCATCCGGACAACGAGGACCATGCGCTCGCCATTTATCGTTTCGCCTCGGGCGCGCTGGCCACGCACGAGATGAGCATGAGCGAGGTGCAGGGCTGCGACCGGTTCACCCTTGAGATTTACGGCGAGCGCGGTACGATCTGGTTGCGCTCGGGGCGCGGGCTGCTTGCGATCTATGCGCCCGGGTACACCGGCACGCGTGGCTGGGTCGTGCCGGCGCTCCCCGCGCGCGAGCCGGGTGCACGCCATCACCAGGAGTTCCTCGACATCGTGCGCGGCACGCTCGCGCAGGACGCGACCTCCGGCGATGGTCTCGCGAGTGTGCTTGTGGCGGAGGCGATTTACCGCTCGAACGAGTCGCGGCGCGAGGAAACTGTCGAGCGTCCCGGGGGGCGAGCATGAGTCTGCCGGTGCGTGTTGCCGTGCTGAGCTTCGCGCACTACCACGCGAATTTCTGGACTGAGGTCTTCAAGGCTTCCCCGTCCGCCACCCTGACCGGCATCTGGGACGACGATCCCGGACGCGGGCAGGCGAACGCGACGGTGCACGGGAGCGTTTTCAACGGCGACCTCGACGATGTGCTGGCCAACTGCGACGCGGTTGCCATTTGTTCGGAAACCGTGCGGCACGCGGACCTGATCGAGCGTGCCGCACAGGCAGGGTGCGCCATCCTGTGCGAAAAGCCGCTTGCGGCGACGATCGCCGATTGTGCTCGCATCGAGCGCGCCGTCGCAGCCGCAGGGACGCCATTCATGCAGAGTTTTCCGAAGCGCTACGACCCGGTGAATCATGAGTTGAAACGCATGCTCGATGCGAAAGCGCTCGGGCGGGTCGGGCTGGTGCGGGTGCGCCACGGGCACTACTACGGCCTGGACGCGGCGTTCGCAAACAGCTGGCACGCCGATCCTCGCGCGAGTGGTGGTGGCGCGCTCCTGGACGAAGGCGTGCATGGCGCGGATTTCCTGCGCTGGATGTTCGGCGAACCCGACACCGTCTCGGCGATCAGTTCCAGCGCGATGCTCGGCCTGGGAGTCGAGGATCTTGCAATCGCCACCTACCGGTATGCCGATGGCATGATCGCCGAGTTGACGGCCAGCTGGAGTTTCGTCGCCGCCGAGAATTCGATTGAAATCTACGGCGACAAGGGTACGGCCCTGCTCGGCGGAGTCGATCTGGCATCAAAGGATTTCTGTTCGGACGGGTGGTTGCGGACCTATTCGGGCGGCGAGCGGCGCTGGCGCAGTTCGGACACCGTGCCGCGCTTCAAGGCGGGCGGCTTTCACCAGCAGAATGCCCTCGCTTTTCTCGACGCGCTGGTTCGCAAGGCGCACCCTGCGGTGACACTGGACGATGGGAAACGCGCGGTGGCGATGATTCTCGCGGCCTACGAGGCGGCCTCAATCGGCCGCGAAGTGGAAATCCGTTACTGAAATCAAGAGGGAATTGCGATGATTTCCATCACCAGCCAAGACGTGCGCATTCCATTGGGGGCCGGCATCGAGGTGCCCGCGTATCGCGCGACGCCGGCCGCGGCCCCGATTCTCGCAAGCGTGCTCGTACTCTCCGAAATCTGGAGCGTCAATCCGAATATCCGGAGCATTTGCGATCGCCTTGCCCACAACGGGATCGCCGCCCTTGCCCCTGATCTCTATCGCGGCGGCAAAGCCCCGCAGGAGAGCGATCCTGCCGAGGTGGTCACCCGATCTTTCCTTGACTACGACGACGCGCAAGGCATCCGCGACGCACGGGCCTTCATGCGCTGGCTGCGCACGAACTCTCCTGCCGGTGCGCGCATATTCGTCTGGGGCTTTTGCATGGGTGGCCGTTTCGCGCATTACCTCGGCGCCTGCGGCGAGCCGCTCGCGGGGGTGGTGAATTTCTATGGCCGGCTGGTGTTCGATCGGCAGCCGAACAAGCCATTCATCCCGATGGACCTCGCGGGTCTCGTCGAAGTGCCGTATCTCGGGCTGTTCGGTGAGTTCGATCCGATCGTCCCGGAAAGAGATGTGGAGGAATTGCGCTCGCGCTTCGCCGCTCGCCGGCATCCGCACCTGCTCAAGGTGTT
Organism: Betaproteobacteria bacterium; assembly: GCA_016195915.1. Lineage (GTDB taxonomy): Bacteria > Pseudomonadota > Gammaproteobacteria > Burkholderiales > SG8-39 > JADGRQ01. The sequence goes on from JACPYS010000026.1 coordinate 141,170, forward strand.
CAAGGGAGCCGAACATGCCTTTTTCAATCAGACGCGCGCTTCCTACCATGCTGCGGCGGCGGCTGAAGCATGGGACATCACATTGCAGTTTTTCCGGAGTGGGAGTCTGGATTGAAACCTAGAACGAAGCTCAAGGTCGCCATCCTCGGCTGCGGACGTTTTCCGAGGCGTTACCATGTCCCGGCGCTGGAGTCAGAGTCACGCGCGGGGCTCTCCATGATCTGCGACACCGGGATCGGCCCGGCCTTGGGCGACGTTGCGGCGCGCACTGGCGCGGCACTGACAACGCGCACCGAGGATCTGTTCACGCCGGGTGCCTGCGATGCGGTCATCATCAGCACCCCGCATGCGCTTCATGGGGGCCACGCCGGGCAGTGCCTGGAGCACGGCAAGCACGTACTGGTCGACAAGCCCTTCGTGATGCGTTCGATCGAGGCGAGGCAACTCGCCGACGCAGCGAAAGCTTCCGGACTGGTCGGAGCCGTCGCGTTCAACCGGCGTTTCGATGACAGTTGCCTGCGGGCGAGGACGCTGATCCAGGGCGGTGCGCTCGGCGAAATACGCTACCTGGAGACGGTGCAGCTGGGCTACGAAACGCAGGGCTGGTTTCTTGATCCCGCGTTGGGCGGCGGCGGGCCTTTTACCGGACGAGGCGCGCATATGGCCGATCTGCTGCCATGGCTGCTGGCAAGGCTCCCGCAGCGCGTGCGCGCCGTGACACGTCCCGGGCCGGCGGGACGCGCGGATGAGGGCGGATTCATCGAAGTCGATTTCGGTGCGTTGCGGTGCCACCTCACCTGCATTACGAACGGGTTGCATATGTGGGATGAGATTCGGGTGTTTGGCGACAAGGGCCTGATCGAATTGCGCCGTCCGCTTGACATACCGCTCGGCTGGCAACTTACGCACTGGGGAACGGGGCGCAAGCCGCTGGAGACCATCGAAGCCGATGACGCCCCCGGGGCCGCAACGCGTGACTTCATCGATGCCATCTGCGATGAGAAAGCCGCACCGGCCTGTACTTTTGAACAGGCGTGGAACTCCGTCCGGGTGATCGAGCTCGCGTTCGAGTCGGCGCTGCAGGAAGGCGCCTGGCTGAGCGTGTGACGGTGGCGATCGATCATCCAATGGAGAACGCAATGAAACGCTTGAGATGTCGTGTTCTGAACATGCTGACGCTGGCGCTGTTGGTATTGTCTTACGGCGCGATCGCGCAATCCTATCCGATCAAACCGCTGCGGCTGATCGTCCCGGATGCCGCCGGCGGCTCGCCGGACACGCTCGGCCGCATCCTCGCGCAAAAGCTCTCGGATAGTCTCGGCCAACAGGTCATCGTCGACAACCGTCCGGGTGCCGCCGGTCTGCTCGCAGCCGACCTCGCGGCGAAAGCGGCGCCCGACGGCTATACATTGTTCATGAGCACGACCGCGGTCTGGGCCATCCTGCCCAACCTGAAGAAGAATCTACCTTACGATCCGCTCAAGAGTTTCATCCCGATCACGCGGATCGCGTCTGCGTCGAACGTGATGGTCATCAACCTCTCGGTGCCCGCGAAATCGGTCGCGGAGCTGGTACGGCTTGCCAAGTCCAGCCCGGGCAGCCTCAACTATGCCTCCGCGGGTGTCGCCTCGCCGGCGCACCTCGCCGGAGAAATGCTCAATCTTCTGGCCGACATCAAAATGACTCACGTCCCGTATAAGGGCGCGGGCCCGGCGCTGCTCGATGTCATCGCCGGCAGCGTACAGCTCATGATCACCTCGCCGATCGCCGCAGGTGCGCACATGAACAGCGGCAGGGTGCGTGCTGTCGCCACCACCGGCGCCCAGCGCAATCCGGGGTTGCCCGATCTGCCGACGATCGCGGAAACAGTTCCCGGTTACGATATCTCGCAGTCGTGGGGCATCACCGCCCCTGCCGGGACATCACCGGCCATCGTCAAGCTTCTGCACCTCGAGATCGTCAAGGCGCTCAAGCTTCCCGATGTGCGCGAGCGCATAGTACGCACTGGCGCGGTGCCGGAGGGCGACACGCCAGAGGAGTTCGATGGTTTCATCGCCGCGGAGCGCCAACGTCTGGGCGACGTGATCAGCAGGACCGGCATCGTTTTGGCGGACTAGAGCAGCATTCAACACAATCCACCCGAGCCGCTGCGGACGAGCAAGCGTGGACCCCGCGAAGGACATCGCCGAGACGATCATGACGCAGACGCTGCCGTTTGTCGAAGCGCCGTTCGTGAAGCTGTACGAGCAGTTCGAGCGCGCGGTCTACGCTTCGGCCTGACGCGCGGGCGGCCGCGCGCGAGGCCCGAGGGAACAGAAGCCCGTTCTCGAATCTGGTCAGCATCGGACAGATCGAAGAAATCTTGAACTCAGCGTACCCGGAAGCAGCATTGGCGTGGGTTGCCAAGGATGCGATTTCCGGTACTCAGGCGGCCATGGCCTTGACGTGGCCTTGCGCTGCGTATTTCAGAATGCGCTTGTCCCGCGTGACGATGACCGCGCTTTTCATGCGCGCGGTCGCCACCAGAAAGCGGTCCGCCGGGTCGGCGTGGAATGCGCCGGGCAAACCACAACTTTCGACGGCGATACCGGTTTCCAGCCCCACCAGCTCGAAATCCGGCCGATCAAGCGCCTGTCTGATCCATTCAGCCACGGGAATCGGCAATTCGAGCCGCCCCTTGCTTTCCAGCAACGCGATTTCCCAGACCGAAACCACGGAAATCCGGATTGCCTTGCGCGACCCGGCGTCCTCGATCGCCCTCACCGCGACCCGGCTGATGCGTCGCGATTCGCCATGCGCAAGCCAGATCCAGACGTGCGTATCGAGCAGAAGCGGGGAATCGGGATTCACTTGCTGCGGCGTTTGCCGGCGCGGGGATACAGATTTGGCTCGGTCTCCGCCGCCGCCTCCCACTCGACGTCGATCGGGCTTTCAATGTCGCCCACGTGGGTGATGGTTCCCGCCATGTACCCAAACAGCGGCCGGCGCCGCGCGGGCTCCACGGCGACGAGCTTTGCGACCGGCTTGCCGCGCTTGGTGATCACGATCGGCTTGCGCGTCTTCGCGATCTCGTCCATCAGCCTCAGGCACTTGGCCTTGAATTCCGCTGCGGAGATCTCCATCGGAGCTTCCTTGGTGACTATATGATATGGTCATGAGAGTACGCTTCCCCGGCGATCGGTGCAAGCGGCGGCAGCGATAGGGGGAAAATCAATCGGGGACCGCCGTGCACTGAACCATGTTGATCGCCCTATCTCATGTGTTGGGTGCGGCGGCTCGCACAATGCGGATTACGTTATGCCGCCGGGCCGTCTGACCACGCTTTCGTTGTCGAAGAACGGCGTTGGTATGTACCCTCTGTTCTTGATGATTGCCTCAACGAGTACGTAGGGCTAAGCTGATCGTTCCACGTCTTCGCGGGAGGAACGCGGCATGAAGAACGATAGGGACAAGGCAGGTCCGAAATCGCGGCGTTCGTTTCTCAAAGGGGCTGGTGCGACGTTCGCTCTCGCCGGCGTGGCGGCGGCGCCTGCATCGGGCATCGCGCAGACCAGTCCCACTGCTGCGCCGGGCGCGGCCGCGCCGGGATCCGCCGCGGCAGCCGGTTACCAGTCGCTCGGCCTGGAAGAGGCGGCGATCACCGAGGCGCTCGTCGAGCACATGTGGCCCGCCGACCAGTTCACCGCGTCCGGAGTCGAACTGGGCATCGCGACCTATATCGACCGCCAGCTTGCCGGCGCGTTCGGGCGCGGCGACCGGTTGTATGCGCAGGGCCCGTTCCGCAAGGGCAAGGCGCAGCATGGTTACCAGCTGCCGCTGACGCCGGAGGCCTGGTACAAGACGGGCGTCGGCGCGCTGAGCGCGTACTGCCGGCGCACGCACGGCAAGACGTTCGACCGGCTTCCAGCGCCTGAGCGCGAGGCGGTGCTGCAAGCGGTGAGCACGGGCAAGGCGAATGCACCCGATGTCGATCTTTCGGCCTGGTTTAACGGCCTCTTCTACCCGTTGTTCACGCAGGGCGGGTTCGCCGATCCGATCTACGGCGGCAATCGCGGCAAGGCGGCGTGGAAGATGATCGGCTATCCCGGATTGCCTGCGGTCTACAACCGCGACATCGTGATCTTCCGCGGCAAGCGGCATCCGAAGTCGGATGCGCCGAAATCGATCCAGGATTTGTCATGATCAAGCTCAAGGAACGCGAGGTTGTGATCGTGGGCGGCGGGCTCACCGCGGGGCTGGTGTCGCGGCGCCTCGTGCCCGCGGGACGCGACGTGCTGGTGCTGGAGCGCGGCCCGGAGCGCGCGGGCGGGGCGGCAGAAGAGCTGCCAACGCAGCGCGATGATCTGCGCTGGGGAACGCATCGCGGCCTGACGCAGCGCGAGAACGTCGAAACCATCACCCTGCGCCACAAGCCGAACGAGCAGTCGCTGCCGATGCGGCGATTGACGAGTTTTCTTCCGGGCTACGGTGTGGGCGGCGCGATCTCGCACTGGAACGGCCAGACCTGGCGCTTCCAGACCACCGACTACGTGCTGCGCTCGCATCTCGAATCGCGCTACGGCAAGGCCTCGGTCGCCGCGCTCTCGGTGCAGGACTGGGGTCTCAAATACGAGGATCTCGAGCCCTACTACACGCTGTTCGAGAATCTCTTCGGCATCTCCGGCGAGGCGGGCAACGTCAAGGGTGTGAAGCGACCGGAGGGAAATCCGTTCGAACCCTACCGCAGTGAGCCATATCCGCTGCCGCCGCTGGAGGCGACCGAAGTCGGCCTGATGTTCCGCGCCGCCGCCGCCAAGCTCGGCTACCACCCGTTCGCCATGCCGGCGGCGAACGCGAGCCGCGCTTACAAGAATCCGGACGGCATGCAGTTGGGCGCCTGCCAGTATTGCGGCCACTGCGAGCGCTTTCTGTGCGAGGCGAACGCCAAATCCTCGTCGATGAACCTGCTGCTGCCGCTGGTGCGCGGTAAGCCGAATTTCGAGATGCGCGCCAATGCCGAAGTGCTGCGGCTGCAGTACGACAAGGCGGCGAAACGCGTTACCGGCGTGATTTACGCGGACGCGCGTACCGGCGAGGAATACGAGCAGCCCGCATCCACCGTGGTACTAGGCGCGTACGTGTTCACCAACACGCGCCTGCTGCTGCTCTCCGGGATCGGGCGGCCCTACGATCCGGCGACCGGGCAGGGCGTGGTCGGCAAGAACTATTGCTATCAGACGACTTCCGCGGTGCAGGTGTTCTTCGAAGACAAGTACCTCAATCCCTTCATGGGCGCTGGCGCGCTAGCCCGTCTTTCTCAACTCAGCACCAACACTGTTGCTAAGTAGTTGATTCTGCGTGGCACGGTGCTGAAGGTCTCCACTACACGGTGGCGGGCTCTGCGGTCGTTTCGCGAACTTGCTTGGCGGTGATCTTCGGCGGTGACTGCTGGGGCAGCGTCAGTCGCAGTTGCGCCAGCAGCATGCGGTGCTCGGCCTCGGGCTCGGTGTAGCGCGAGAACACAAGTTCGCGCCCGTCGGTGGTCGGGATGCGCACGTCGACCATCTGCATCGTCTTGAACTTGGCGAGCACCTCGTGCGGTGTGATGCCTCCTGCCAGAGGGCGCAGCTTCGCCTTGAGCGTGACCTGCAGGCAGTAGGCGAGGAACGCGACGAAGATGTGCGCCTCAATGCGCGATTCCTTGCGGTGATAGATCGGCCTCACCGCGAGGTCGTG
>JACPYS010000008.1 GCA_016195915.1 Betaproteobacteria bacterium
CGAGGAGTACGTGCGCATCGCCGTCAACGCCGCGCGCGACCTGCCCGGGCTTGCGCGCCTGCGCGCGCAATTGCGCTCGCGGCTGGCCGCATCGGCGCTGGGCGATGTGCAAGGCTATACCCGCCACGCCGAGGCCGCATTGCGCTCCATGTGGCGGCGCTGGTGCGCCGGCAAGGCATCGGTGCGGGCAGGCGATCGGTTCCGCGCGCAGCAGCTCGTCGATCTGGGCATCACCGCGGAGAATTCCGGGGCGGTCGGGCACGCACTGCGGTACTACCGCCAGGCGGTCGCAGCCGATACGCAGTATGCACCGGCACACATGAATCTGGGCATCGCGCTGCAGGCCGCGCAGGACCTCGCAGCCGCGACTACCTCATACCGGAGAGCGATCGCACTGGATCCGGGTTACGCCGCAGCGCATTGCAACTTGGGCCTCGCACGCCTGATCCTCGGCGAGTACGCCCGGGCGGAAGTCGATTTCCGCAGAGCGTTGAATTTGCGCCCGGAGTTCCCTGAGGCCTGGGTCGGACTCGCCGACGCGCTCGAATCCCTCGGGCGCGACGAAGACGCGCTTGCCGCGCTTGATATCGCGATCGGGCAACGCGAACACTACGTCGGCGCGCTGTTCAACGCGAGCAAGCTGTTGCGGAAAACGGGACGGCTGGAGGAGGCCCAGGCGAGACTGCGCGAGATCCCTGATGATCATCCGGAGTACCCGTTCGCCCTGGTCGCGAGCGCGGCCATGATGCCCGACCAAGGCCGTATGGACGAGGCGGAAGCGGTATTTCACCGTGCGCTGGAACTCAAACCGGACTACCACGAGGGCTACAGCAATCTTCTGTTCGTCTTGAACTACCACGCTGACCGGTCGGCTGAAGAGATTTTCTCGAGCTACCGCGCCTTCGATGAGCGTTACGCCCGAACGCTGCGCAGCGAATGGCGTCCGCACCTCAACGACCGCCGGCCCGCCAGGCGGCTGCGCGTGGGGTACGTTTCGCCGGACTTTTGCAGGCACCCGTGTCGGCACTTCATCGAACCCTTGCTGGACCATCACGATAAATCCGTGGTCGAGGTATTCGCCTATGCGGAAGTCCGGGCAGAGGACGCGGTCACTGCCCGGATGAAGGCGCGCGTGGAATACTGGGTCCCGACGACAGGGATGAGCGATGCGCAGCTGGCTGATCGAATTCGGACCGACGGGATCGATATCCTGATTGACCTCGCGGGGCACACGCACGGGAATCGACTGCTGGTATTCGCCCGCAGGCCGGCCCCCGTTTCAGTGACCCACCTTCAGGGTTTTGGCTACGGCACCGGTCTGTCGGCCATCGACTGGTGCTTCGCCGACGCACTCGTCGTGCCGGAAGGCTCGGAGCACCTCTTCTCCGAGCAGCCTTGGCGAATGTCCCAGTGCATGGTTTACCGGCCTGCGGAGGGAATGGGGGCGGTGAGTTCGCCTCCCGCGATGCGACAGGGACAGGTGACCTTCGGCACCCTGACGCGCCCGGTACGCATCAACCACCGCACCGTCACGGTATGGGCCGAGATCATGCGCCGTGTTCCGGGTTCGAGGTTGCGCATGGACAGCAGCGCTTTCAGAGACCCTGGCTTGCGCCGGTACCTGAACGAGAAATTCTCGGCGCTTGATATCGCCGGGGAACGACTGGAGATGGGGTTTCACAGCCCGCCGTGGAACGTGCTGCGCGAAATCGACATTGGCCTGGACTGTTTTCCGCACAACTCCGCCACCACGCTATTCGAAAGCCTGTTCATGGGGGTGCCCTTCATCACCTTGCCAGCGCGTCCGTCGGTCGGGCGGTTGGGTTCGAGCATCTTGACCAACGCGGGCCATCCGGAATGGATTGCGGCGAACGAACAGGAGTACGTCGACAAGGCCGCGGCGCTCGCCGCCAACCTGCCCCGGTTGAGCGAAATCCGGCAACGGCTGCGCACGGAAATGCAGGCCAGTGCGCTGATGGACGAAGCCGGCTATGTCCGGAAGGTCGAGGCCGCCTATCGCGAGATGTGGCGGCGATGGTGCAGCGCAGGCACAACCGCGTTGCCGGAGAGCAAGCAGTGAGTTTTTCGATCCGAAGTCTGTTCAAGCGCGTGGCGGTGCAGGCATCGGCATCTGTAGCCCCCGCGGGGAATCGGAGCCGGGCGCAGGAACTCGTCGATCGTGGTATCGCCGCCGAGGACTCCGGCGCGAGCGCACAGGCGCTGCAGTGCTACCGCCAGGCGATCGAAGCGGACCCGGGATTCGCTCCGGCACACATGAATCTGGGGATTGCGCTGCAGGCTGCGGAGGACCTTGCCGGCGCGATCGCCTCCTACCGAAGCGCGATCACGTTGGATCGCGGGTACGCCGCCGCGCATTACAACCTCGCCATGGCGCGCCTGAGCGTGGGACAGTACGCCGAGGCGGAAGACGATTTCCGCATGGCATTGCGTTTGCGCGCCGAGTTCCCGGAGGCCTGGGTCGGGCTCGCCGAAGCGCTCGGAGCCCTCGGTCGCGACAACGAAGCGCTTGCCGCGCTTGAAAACGCCGTTCGACAGCGGAAAGACTATGCCGGCGCACTGCTCAACACCGGCGGCCTGCTGCAGAAGATGGGACGCTTGTCGGAGGCCGAAGCAATTCATCGCCGCACGTTGAAACTGAAACCCGATTACACCGAAGCGCACGACATTCTCGGACACGTCCTGCTCAGCCTAGGCCGGGTATCCGAGGCGATGGCGTGCCACCGCCGCGCGCTGGAACTCAAGCCCGGTTTCCACGAGGCTTACAGCAATCTGCTCTTCTGCCTCAGCCACGACGAGAATGTGAGTGCACAGGCGCTGTATGCCGAGCACCGCCGCTTTGGCGAGATATTTGAAACACCCCTGCGCAGCTCCTGGCCACCGCACCCCAATTCGCGTGACCCGGAACGCGGTTTGCAGATTGGTTTCGTTTCTGGCGATTTGCGCGATCATGCCGCCGGCCGCTTTATCGAACCGATGCTGGTGCAGTTGGCACGCTACCCTCGAATTTCGCTGCACGCCTATTCCAACCACGCCATCGAAGACAACGTCACCCGGCGGCTGCGAAGGCAGGTTTCGCAATGGCATCGAATTGCCGGCCTGTCGGATCAAGCGGTCGCGCAAGCGATCCGCGACGACGGAATCGATGTTCTCGTTGACCTTTCCGGTCACAGCGCCGGACACCGATTGTTGAGTTTCGCGCGCAGGCCGGCGCCCGTCCAGGCCAGCTGGATCGGCTATCCTGGCACCACGGGGCTGCTTGCCATGGACTACTATCTCGCCGACCGGTTTCTTCTGCCGCCTGGCCAGTTCGACGATCAGTTCACGGAGAGGATCGTGCGTTTGCCGGCTTGGGCATCCTATCTGCCGCCGGAGTCCGCACCACCGGTGGGCCCGCTTCCCGCCCTGAGCAACGGAATCGTGACCTTCGGCAGCTTCAATCGTCCGAGCAAGCTCAGCGAGTCGGTCATCGCGCTGTGGGCGCAACTGCTGCGCGCGTCGCCAGGTGCGCGGATGCTGCTGGCGGCAATGCCAGGCGATGGCAGCGTCGATGCGCTGGCGGGGTGGTTTGCGAGAGAAGGCATTGCGCCGGAGCGCCTCGACTTCCACGCGCGTTGCGGCATGGATGCCTATCTGGCAATGCATCAGCAGGTGGATCTGTGTCTGGACACATTTCCCTATAGTGGAAGTACCACGACGTATCACGCGCTGTGGATGGGCGTACCGACGCTTACGCTGGCTGGCCGGACGCTGCCGGGCCGGCTGAGCGCTGGTGCCCTTGGTCATTTGGGTCTGGAAGGGTTTGTGGCTCACGATGCGGCGGATTTCGTCCTGAAGGGACGCTCCTGGGCAAGCAAGGTTTCCGCGCTCGCCGCGCTGAGGGCTGGCCTGAGAGGGCGTTTCGAGCAATCGCTGCTCTGCCGGCCAGGCGCGGTTGCCGCAGGCGTGGGCAGTGCCCTGCGCAGCATGTGGCGACGCTGGTGTGCCGGCCTGCCGGCGGAGTCATTTGAAGTGCGCCCGGAATGCTCAAAGCGGTCTTGACCATGGTGCTGACCGGTGTGCGCCGGCGCGTGACCCGCGCTACCGATGATCATCGCCCTGCATTGGAGGAAATGATCCGGCATGTCAGTTCCCAGGCGGAAATATTCAGGCCTTCCCGCGGCTGGCAATACTTTGAGCAAAGGAATGGCGGGCAGCTCGCAGCCAGGGGGCTCGAGAATTTCAAACGGACAATAAACCAGAACTATTTCAACTGGATCTTGTCCGGCCCCAATGATAATCAGTTCAAGGCCGTCGCGAGAATGTGGGCTGATGCGCCTTCACTCGACGCGTTCAAGGTCGAGCTCTTCGACTATCAGGATCTCGAGGGATTTTTCGAGAACAACCCGCTCTTGGTTCCCGAAGCGCGGGAACTCTACCGGATCTTTCTCGGGATGTTGTGGCAGCACACGCGAACCTCCGACCCGCATGGATTGACCGAGGTGCTGGAAGAACCGCTCCTCGGCAATCCGCTCGGCAGCCGCCTGAAGGGCCGCCTGATTTCGCAGGATCTCGCAAACTCGATTCGCGAACGCAACGCGATTCTCGCGCCGGTTGAATCCGCCTTCGCTGGCGGCCGTCGCGTATCCATCGTCGAACTGGGGGCAGGATACGGACGCCTGGGTTATGTGCTGTTATGCAGCGCGCCCTGCCGATACACGATTGTCGATATCCCGACCGCGTTGCATGTGTCGCAGTGGTATCTGACAACCCTGTTTCCGGCGAAGAAGGCATTCCGGTTCAAACCCTGGGATCGATTCGACGAAGTCGCGGACGAGCTTCGCAGTGCGGATCTCTGCTTCTTGACCCCGGATCAATATGCGAGACTTCCGGACAGGTTCTTTGACATAGGCATTGCGATAAGCAATCTTGGCGAGATGAGCCGGCAGCAATGCGCCATGTACATCGACCTGTTCGACCGCAAAGTGTCAGAATTCGTCTATATCAAGCAGTGGAGAAGTAATCACAATCCGCTCGATGACGTCGAGTTCCAGAAATCAGACTATGATCTTCCGGCACCCTGGACGGCTTTCATGGATCGCCCGGATGCGGTGCAGGATCTGTTCTTCGAAACATTGTGGCGGCGTGCATAGTCTTCCAGATTAGGCGCAAGCGAAATGCCTGACAGCAGAAAAGCCGCGGAGCTCGTTGCCGATTTCCTCGAGCGCCACGAAATGCGCCACGTATTCGGCATCATCGGAGCCGGAAACGTGCATATTTTCGACGCCATCACCTGCAAAGGCTATACGGAGATCGTCTGTGTCCACCACGAACAGGCAGCGTGCATGGCGATACAGACTTACTACCGCATGACCGGCAAACCGGCGGCGGCGATCCTGACCACGGGCGGCGGCTCCACCAATGGATTGACCGGGGTGGTCAGCGCGTGGATGGACTCCCTGCCGGCCCTAATCATTTCCGGCAACGAGAGTTCGAAATTCACCCGCCCGGATAATCCATTGCGCATTTGGGGCGTGCAGGGCTACGACAGCACCGGGGTTGTGCGCAAGGTCACCAAGTACGCCGCGCGTGTGATGGATCCGAACAAGGTGGTCTACGAATTGGAGAAGGCCCGCTACATCGCGCAACATGCACGCCCGGGACCGTGCTGGATCGACATACCGATGGACATTCAGGCAGCTTCAGTGGATCCGGCCGGTCTCGCGAAGTTCGATCCCGACGCTGAGCCCGGACTCGAGCCGGTCCCCGCGCCTCAGGTCGATATCGAGGACGCCGCCGGACGGGCACTGGAGATGTTGCGCGAGGCGCGGCGCCCGGTGCTGTGGCTGGGTCATGGCATACGCCTCGCCGGTGCCGCTCACCTGGTCGAGCCGCTGCTCGCGGCCCTGAGCGTGCCGGTGCTGGTGTCCTGGGCCGGCATCGACATGCTCGACTCCGACCATCCCCTCGTCTACGGCCGTGCCGGTGTCTATGGCCAGCGCTGCGCGAACTTCGTGCTGCAGAACGCCGACTTGGTATTTGCGATCGGCACCCGCCTCGCCATTCCGCAGATTGGTTACGCGTTGGACGAGTTTGCCCGCGCCGCGAAACTGATCGTGGTCGACGTGGACGAGACCGAGGCGAGGAAGCACGCTGAGCGCGTAACTCTGCCGGTGGTGGCCGATGCCGGAGCCTTCATCAAGGCGTTGTTGAACGCGGTGGGCTCAGCGCGCGTGACAGCGCCCACGGACTGGATCGGGCAATGCGATGCCTACCGCCGCCGATACCCCTGGGTCGGGCCGGAGCATGCCGACGACCCGCCCTATTTCAATTCGTACCGGTTCATGGAAATGCTGGTGCGCCACTTCAAGCCCGACCAGGTCGTGGTCACCGACGTGGGCCCCGGGCTTGTTTCGGGCCACCAGGTGCTCAGGATCAAGCCAGGCCAGCGCCTCATGACCTCCACCGGCCTGGGCGAAATGGGCTACGGCCTGCCGGGGGCAATCGGTGCTTCGTTCGCGCGCAACCGCGCAGAGGTCATGTGCCTGGCCGGTGACGGCGGCATGATGGTGAACTTGCAGGAGCTGCAAACCATGGCGCACTATCGCCTGCCCATCAAGCTGATCATCTTCAATAACGACGGCTACCTGATGATCAAACATACGCAGAAGATGTTGTTTTCCGGCCGGCACTCGGCCGTGGACCGGGCGACCGGGGTGTCCTGCCCGGACTTCCTGGCACTGGCCAGCGCCTTTGGCCTGCCCGCCTACGCGATCCGCAATCAGCAGGACTTCGAGCGAGTCATGCCACAGGTGCAAGCTGAAACGGGCCCGGTGATCTGCGAGGTGTTCATGCATCCCGAGCAGCCCTACGTGCCCAAGATTTCCTATGCCCGGCGTGCCGACGGTACGCTCGTGCCGCCACCGCTGGAGGACCTGTCTCCGCTGCTCCCGCGCGAAGAACTGCGCGAGAACATGATCGTCGGCATGCACCCCAAATCAGAGGGACTGTGAGCGAGCCGGCATGCATTTCTCCGATTCGTGACAGACGTTCCGCCCGGATAGCGCAGTGGTCCAACGGATCGCAATACTTGGCGCGACCAGCCAGATCGCCAAAGATCTGATTCTCTCCCTTGCCGCCGACGGAGTGGAGAACATTTCCCTGTTTGCGCGTCGTCCCGGAGTGGTTGCTGGCTGGCTCGCGAACGTGAAGCTCGCCGGGCGCTACCCGGTCTGTGGGTTTGCGTCCTTCGGCACGCAGGATTTCGATGCGGCCATCAACTTCGTCGGGGTTGGCAACCCGGCCCGGGCCGCGGCGTTGGGAAACGCGATATTCGATCTCACTTTGCAGTTCGACGAGATGGTGCTCGACTACCTGCGCCGTCACCCGCACTGCCGCTACCTGTTTATGAGCAGTGGCGCCGCCTATGGCGCCGCCTTCGACAAGCCGGCGGAGCGCGATTCCCGCGCCGTAGTGACGATCAACGACCTGCCACCGCAGGAATGGTACGGCGCCGCCAAGCTGCACGCAGAGTGTCGCCACCGTGCACATCCCGAGTGGGCGATCGTGGATGTCCGGATCTTCAACTACTTCAGCCGCAGCCAGGATCTCTCGGCCCGCTACATGATCACCGACATCATGCGCGCCATGCGTGACGGGGCGCTGCTGAAAATTTCGCCCGACAACGTCGTGCGGGATTTCCTGCATCCGGTCGATTTTTACAACCTGCTGCGCGCACTGCTTTCCTCGCCGGCCGCCAATGCGGCAGTCGACTGCTACAGTCGCGCGCCGATAGACAAACGCACACTGCTTTCTGTAATGCAGAGCCGATTCGGATTGCGGTATGAATTTACCGATACGGCGGCTGCATCAAGCGCAACCGGGGTCAAGCCCTGCTATTACTCCCTCAACCGGCGCGCGGCCGATTTTGGTTATCAGCCCACCCTCAGCTCGCTCGAGGCGGTGTTGCGGGAGGCGGAAGCGATTCTGCATGGATCGTTGTAACGTCGGGGCGCTGGCGAACGGGACAGCGTCGTTGTCAGTCAAGTTACGCACTCGCACGCTCTGAGATGAACCTGGCCACGACTTGCCGGATGTAACGGATCATGTCGGCTGTCATCGTGTTGTGAGCGCCGATCAGGAAGCTGTTGTGCAAGATATCCTGCGAGTGCGGCAGCTCGCCGATGACGCGGTACTTGCTGTGACGGTAAGCTGCGTGCTTCGTCACGTTGCCGGCGAATAGCGGCCGCGTCTGTATCTTGTGATGCTCCAGATACACCACCAGTTCATTGCGCGTGAACGGCGCTTCCGGACGGATTGTCAGTGGGAAGGCCAGCCACTGCGTTCTGCTCCCCGGTTGCTCGACCGGCAAAACAAAAAATTCTTCATACTTCCGGAAGACCTCGACCAGGCTGTCAAACACCCGGCGACGGCGCCGGGTAAATTGCGGCAGGCGCTTCACTTGCGCCAACCCGAACGCCGCCTGCATCTCGGTCGGCCGGAAGTTGTACCCCAGTTCCATGAACACGAAGGCGCTGTCGTAGGGCTTGCCGTCGACCTTGTGCGCGGCGAGCCGCTCCAGAATCGGTTCGGGATAGTCTCTCAACCCCCTGCCCCACGAGGAAAAGACCCTCGCCCGCTTGATGAAATCCGCGTTGTCGGACATCACCATGCCACCGGCTCCGCCGGCGGTGATAATGTGCGAACCGTAAAAGCTGGTGGTCGTGATATCGCTGTACGCTCCCGATGGCTTGCCGGAGTACAGTCCCCCGATCGTGTCGCAGCTGTCTTCGATCAGGAGCAGCCGATGCTTGTCGCAGAAGGCCCTCAGCTTCTTCAGATTGGCGAAGTTGCCGATCAGGTGCGGCACCATTGCAGCGACGGTTCTCGGGGAGAGTGCTGCTTCCAGATGATCCGTATCGATGACGTATTCGCCGACTTTCACGTCGACCAGCACCGGTACCAACCCGCTTTGGATGATCGGCGCGACCGTCGTATTGAATGTACACGCCGGAGTAATCACTTCGCCGCCCCCGGCCAGCCCGGAAGCCAGCAAGCTCAACAAATTCGCGGATGATCCGGAATTTACAAATAGCCCGTGCTTCTTGCCGAACAACGGCGCAATGGCCCGCTCAAACTCGACCGTGATCGTCCCGGCACCGAGCCAGCCTTTCTTGAGCGCCTTCGTAACCGCCGCAATTTCCGGTGCGCCAAACACGTAACGCGAGTCCGGAGCGTAATACAGCCAGTCTTCACCGGGTCTGAATCTTGTTCTCTTCCGCAAGCTATTCACCATTTTGCGATTGGACTCAAGATATGATACCGCGAGGGGCGCGGACGAAGCTGATCAGTCGACCGCAAACACAAGTGCAGCCGATCTGCCACGAGGTTGAGCGAACGGCAAACGGCGAAATAGCTTATAAAAACACGCGAAGCTGGAGATCGGGTGGCGAATTTTTCGATCCGGGGTTTGTTCAAACGCGACATCGCGAGGCCATCGGCAAGTGACGTCGCCGCGGCGGACCGGCGCCGGGCGCAGGAACTCGTCGATCGCGGCATCGCGGCGGAGAACTCCGGCGCCGCCGGGCAAGCGCTGCAATGCTACCGACAGGCGATCGAAGCGGACCCGAGCTTCGCCCCGGCGTACATGAATTTGGGCATCGCGCTGCAAGCCACGCAGGACCTTGCAGGCGCGATTGCGTCCTACCAGAGGGCGATCGCGCTGGATCCGGGTTACGCCGCTGCGCGCTACAACCTGGGCCTCACGCGCTTGGTCCTCGGTGAGTACGCTCAAGCCGAGGTCGATTTCCGCGCGGTACTGGGCCTGCGTGCGGAGTTCCCGGAAGCCTGGGTCGCGCTCGCCGATGCGCTTGAAGCCCTCGGTCGCGACCGCGACGCGCTTGCCGCACTGGACCAGGCCATCGGGCAGCGCGAACACTATGCCGGTGCCCTGCTCAACGCCGGCGTGCTACTGCAAAAAATGGGTCGGCTGGACGAAGCCCTGTCAAGGCGGCGCGAGGCCGATCTGGCGGCTTATTTTTCAGCCAACCGCTTTTCGGAGGCGGAAGCAGTGGCACGCCAGATCGTCGCTGCCCGGCCGGATCACCGCCTCGGCTGGAAGACCCTCGGGGTCGCCGTCGCATCGCAGCAGCGCTTCGACGAAGCTGTGCCGTTCTTCGAGAAGAGCCTGATTCTGTCTGCATCGGATGCGGATACGCACAACGGTCTGGGGAATGCGCTGCAAGCCTGCAACCGTCTGCACGACGCTGAATCATGTTTTCGCCGTGCATTGGCGATAAAGGCCGATTACGCCGCGGCGCATTTCAACCTGGGAAACTGTCTGCAGGCCCTGGGCCGCTCATCCGAGGCGAAAGCATGCTATCACCGCGCGCTGCAACTCAGGCCGGATTTCTACCAGGGGTACAACAATCTTGGCATCGCGCTGCAGGCGCTCGATTGCCTGTCCGAGGCGGAAGCGAGCTATCGAAGCGCGATTGGACTCAACCCCGATTCCCACGAAGCCCACTACAACCTGGCGAACGTTCTGCAGGACCTGGGCCGGCTAGGCGAAGCGGAAACGAGCTATCGCCGCGCGTTCGCACTCAAGCCCGACTACGTCGACGCCTTTATCAATCTGGGAAACGCGTTGAGAAACCTCGGCCGATCTTCCGAGGCCGGGGCCATCTATCGCCGCGCCCTGGAACTCGATCCGGATTTCCCGATCGGACACAATAATCTGGCGGCTACGCTCAAAGACCTCGGACAGTTTGATGAGGCGGAGGCAAGTTGCCGCCGCGCGCTGGAGCTCAAGCCGGATTACCACGATGGGTACGGCAACCTGCTATTCGTATTGAACTATCATCCTGACCGGCCGGCAGAAGAGATCTTCTCCGCCTACCGTATCTTCGATGAGCGGTTCGGCCGGCCCCTGCGCGCAGAGTGGCGTCCGCACCTCAACCAACGCCTGCCCGCCAAACGGCTGCGTGTGGGCTATGTTTCACCGGACTTTTGCCGGCACGCCTGCCGGCACTTTATCGAACCCTTGCTGGATCATCACGACAAATCGGCGCTCGAAGTATTTGCCTACGCTGAAGTCCGGGCGGAGGACGAGGTCACTGCCCGGATGCGTGCGCGGGTGGACCGGTGGGTGCCGACGATCGGCATGAGCGACGCGCATCTGGCCGATCGGATTCGGACGGACGGTATCGACATCCTTGTGGACCTCGCAGGGCACACGCGCGGGAACCGCCTGCTCGTGTTCGCCCGCAAGCCGGCTCCGGTAGCGGTGACCCACCTTCAGGGCTTTGGCTATACCACCGGGCTGTCGGCGATCGACTGGTGCCTTGCCGACCCGATCGTCGTACCGGAGGGGTCGGAGCGCCTGTTTTCCGAACAAGCCTGGCGACTATCCCGGTGCATGGTTTACCGGCCCGCGGAGGGAATGGGGGCGGTCAATTTGCTGCCCGCGATGAAACAGGGTCATGTAACCTTCGGGACCCTGACCCGCGCGGTACGCATCAACCAGCGCGTCATCGGTGCGTGGGCGGAGATCTTGCATCGCGTTCCGGGTTCCAGGTTGCGGATGGACAGCGGAGATTTCAGGGATGCCGGCCTCTGTCGGGTCCTGGTCGAAAAGTTTGCAGTTCACGGTATCGCCGGGGAACGACTCGAGATGGGATTTCACAGCCCGGCGTGGGATGTGCTGCGAGAGATCGACATCAGCCTCGATTGTTTTCCCCACAACTCGGCCACTACGCTGTTCGAGGGCCTGTACATGGGGATTCCCTTCATCAGCCTTGCGGCGCGGCCCTCGGTCGGGCGGCTGGGCTCGAGCATTCTCGTGAATGCCGGGCATCCGGAATGGATTGCCGCCAGCGAGGAGGAGTACGTGGAACAGGCCACAGCCCTCGCGCACGACCTGCCCCGGCTGGCGGAGATTCGGCAACGGCTGCGTGCAGAAATGCAGGCCAGCGCGCTGATAGACGAGGCAGGCTATGTCCGCAATGTGGAAGCGGCCTATCGGGAAATGTGGCGGCGCTGGTGCGCCGACATTGCGCCCGCAACGTCCGGAATCACCCAATGAGCTTCTCGATCCGGAAGTTCTTCACACGCGATGTGGCAACGCCATCGGCGTTGGTGGCGCCGGCAGACGACCGGCGCCGCGCACAGGAACTCGTCGATCGGGGCGTCGCCGCAGAGGACTCCGGTGCAGCCGCGCAAGCCCTGCAGTGCTACCGGAGGGCGATCGAGGCGGACGCCGGATTCGCGCCGGCGCACCTGAACCTGGGCATCGCACTGCAGGCCGCGCGGGACCTTGCCGCCGCAATCGCCTGCTACCAGAGAGCGATCCGACTGGATCCGGGTTACGCGGCAGCGCACTACAACCTGGCAATGGTGCACCTGATTTCCGGCGAGTACGCTCAAGCCGAAGGCAGCTTCCGCGCGGCGTTGAAATTGCGCGCGGGGTTCCCGGAGGCGTACGTCGGGCTCGCCGATGCGCTCGAAGCCCTCGGGCGCAACGAAGACGCGCTTGCCGCGCTGGATATCGCAATCGGGCAACGCGAACACTACGCCGGCGCCCTGCTCAACGCCGGCACTCTGCTGCAGAAGATGGGGCACTTGTCGCAGGCGGAAGCAAGACTGCGCGAGATCCCGGAGGATCATGCCGAATACCTGGATGCCGTGGTCCTGCGGGCGGCAATGCTGCATGCGCAAGGCCGTGCGAACGAGGCGGAAGCGTGTTTTCGCCGCGCGGTGGAAATAAAACCTGAATTTCACCAGGCGCATAACGATCTGGGAAACGTTCTCAGGGGCCTCGGTCGCTTGCCGGAGGCCGAGGCAAGTTATCGTCGCGCACTGGACCTTGAACCGGATTTCTACGCGGCGCACAGCAATCTGGGGAATGTCCTGAAGGACTTCGGCAGATTGCCCGAGGCAGAAGCTTGTTATCGCCGCGCACTGGAACTCAATCGGGATTTTCACGAGGCGCACAACAATCTCGGCAACGCGCTCCTGGAACTCAGCCGACCGGATGAGGCGGTGCGCTGCTATCGCCGCGCCCTCGAGCTCAAACCCGATTACCACGTAGCGCACAGCAATCTGGGAAACGCCCTGAGAAGCCTCGGCCGCCTTTCGGAGGCGGAAACGAGTTACCGTCGCGCGCTGGAGCTCAAACCGGATTACGACGAGGCGCACAGCAGCCTGCTGTTCTGCCTCGGTCACAATCAGGACGTGGATGCGCCGGCGCTGTTTGCGGAGCACTGCCGCTTTGGCGAAGTGTTTGAAACACCCCTGCGCGCCCTCTGGCCGCAGCATGCGAATTCGCGTGACCCGGATCGCGGTTTGCGGATTGGCTTCGTTTCCGGCGAACTGCTCAATCATGCCGTGGCCTTCTTCATCGAACCGGTGCTGGCGCAACTGGCGGGTTACCCGCAATTGTCACTGCACGCCTATTCCAACAATGCCTTCGAAGACGCAGTCACGCGGCGTCTGCGCGGGCTTTTCGCGCACTGGCATCCGATCGTCGGCCTGTCGGACGCTGCGCTTGCGGAAAGGGTCCGTGACGACGGTATCGATATTCTTGTCGACCTTTCGGGCCATACCGGCAAATACCGGCTGCTGAGCTTTGCGCGCAAGCCGGCACCGGTGCAGGCGAGCTGGATAGGCTATCCGGGCACGACTGGACTGCGTGCCGTGGACTACTATCTGGCGGACCGGTTTTTTCTTCCACCCGGAGAGTTCGATGCGCAGTTCACGGAAAAGATCGTGCGTTTGCCGGCTTATTTGGCTTTTCTGCCTTCCGAGACGGCGCCTCGGGTCAACTCGCTTCCCGCACTGAGCAACGCCTTTGTGACGTTCGGCAGCTTCAATCGTCCCGGCAAGCTCAGTCGCGCGGTCATCGCGGTGTGGTCGCAACTGCTGCGCGCGTTGCCGGGTGCGCGGATGGTGCTGGGGGCAATGCCCGACGATGGCAGCAAATATGCGCTGATTGAATGGTTTGCAGCGGAAGGCATTCCGCCGGAGCGTCTGGACTTCCATGCGCGTTGCGCCATGAATGCCTATCTGGGACTGCATCGGCAGGTGGACCTGTGTCTGGACACGTTCCCCTATAGCGGGGGTACCACGACCTTGCATGCGCTGTGGATGGGCGTGCCGACCCTTACGCTTGCCGGCGATACCGTACCGGGTCGCATCGGCGCCGGAACGCTTGGACATTTCGGGCTGGATGCGTTTGTGGCTCACGACGCTGAGGATTTCGTGCGCAGGGGCACGTCCTGGGCGGGCGACATTTCCGCGCTGGCGGGTCTGAGGGCGGGCTTAAGGGAGCGTTTTGAGCAATCGTTGATCGGCCAGCCGGCGATGGTTGCTGCGGGGATGGAGCGCGCTCTGCGAACCATGTGGCGACGCTGGTGCGCAGGCTTGCCCGCGGCATCGTTTGAAGTGCAGCTGCAGGATATCTCGCGATAACGACATTCCCTGCATCGCCGGAGATCACACAGTGGGTTTCTCGATTCGAAAGTTCTTCACGCGCGACGCGCCGAAGCCATCGGCATGGCCGGCCCCGGCGCCGCCGGGGGATCGGCACCGCGCGCAGGAATTCATCGATCGCGGCATCGCCGAGGAAAACGCCGGGGCAGCCGGGCAAGCGCTGCAATGCTACCGGAAGGCGATCGAGGCCGATGCCGGTTTCGCACCGGCGCACATGAACCTGGGCATCGCGTTGCAGGCAGCGCAGGACCTGCCTGGCGCGATCGCGTCTTACCAGAGCGCGATCGCACTAGATCCGGGCTACGCCGTGGCGCACTACAACCTGGGCCTGGCACGCCTGATGCACGGTGAGCACGCTCAAGCCGAGAACGATTTCCGCGCGGCGTTGGAGTGGCGCGCCGATTTTCCGGAAGCCTGGGTCGGACTCGCGGACGCGCTCGAAGCGCTCGGGCGCGACAATGAAGCGCTTGCCGCGCTGGATGCCGCGATTGGGCAGCGCGGGCACTTTGTCGGTGCGCTGTTCAACGCCAGCGTGCTGTTGCGCAGGATCGGTCAGCTGGACGAGGCCCGGGCACGACTGCGAGAGATCGATCTGGTGGGCCTGTTCTCCGCCCGGCGGCACGCGGAGGCCGAGGCGCTCGCGCGGCGCATGACGGAGATCTGGCCCGAGTACGGGCTGGGTTGGAAAGTGCTCGGCTCCACGCTCGCGGCAGGCCGGCGCTTCGAGGACGCGTTGCCGGTTTTCCAGAAGACCTTGATGCTGTTGCCGGCCGATGCGGAGACCCACAACAATCTGGGAGTTGCGCTGCAGGCCCTCGGACGCACGTTCGAGGCCGAGGCGAGTTTTCGACGTGCTGTGGAGTTCAGGCCGGAATTCCACGAGGCGCACAATCATCTCGCCAACACGCTAAGGGGGTTGGGGCGTCATTCCGAGGCACAGGCCAGCTATCGCCGCGCGCTTAAACTCAAACCGGATTATCCGGTTGCACACAACGATCTCGGAAACGCCTTGAAAGACCAGGGACGCTTGTCCGAAGCGCAAGCCTGTTATCGCGACGCGTTGCAATACCAGCCCGATTTCCCCGAAGCGCACAACAATCTGGGCGCCGTGCTGCAAGACCTCGAGCGCTTGTCCGAGGCCGAGGCCAGCTACCGCCGCGCGCTCGAGCTCAAGCCAGAATTCGACGGCGCGCACAACAACCTGGCAAACCTGCTGCTCGAGCTTCGCCGCCCTTCCGAAGCCGAATTGAGCTGCCGCCGCGCCATCGAACTGGCACCGAATTTCCGCCAAGCACATACCAACCTGGGGAACGCGCTGACATGCCTCGGTCGATGGACCGAAGCCGAGGCAAGTTTTCGCCGCGCACTGGAGATCGATCCAGAATCGCACGAGGCACACAGCAATTTTGCTGCTGCGCTGATGGACCATGGCCAGTTGGTGGAGGCCGAAGCGAGTTGTCGGCGCGCGCTGGTGATAAAGTCCGATTACCACGCGGCACACAACAATCTCGGCAACGTCCTGAGAGAACTTGGCCAGTTGACCGAAGCGCAAGCCTGCTATCGCCGCGCCTTGGAGTTGAAACCCGAATACCCGGAGGCACACAATAACCTGGGGAATGCGCTGCATACCCTTGGCCGGATCTCCGAGGCGAAGTCGAGCTACGCGCGTGCGCTGGAACTCCGGCCCGATTACCACGAGGCGCACAGCAACCTGATCTTCACGCTCGATCTGCTCGAGCAGTGCACCATCCCCGAGCAGCAGGCGGAGCGGCGGCGCTGGTACGAGCGGCACGGACAAGCGCACGCCGGTGCGATCCGGCCGCACGACAACCCGCCCGATCCGGAACGCAAGTTGCGCGTGGGTTATGTGTCGGCGGACTTCCGCAGGCACTCGGCGTACTACGGCTTCAGCCCGATCATCCTGCGCCACGACCGCAACGCGTTCGAGGTGGTGTGCTACTCCGGGGTGAAGCTCGAAGACGATGCCACGGCGCTGCTGCGCCAGGCCGCGCACGGGTGGCGCTCGACGCTGGGGGTGAGCGATGCAGCGCTGGCCGAACAGATCCGGCGCGATCGCATCGACATCCTGGTCGATCTCTCGGGCCACAGCGCGGGCAACCGGCTGCCGGTGTTTGCGCGCAAGCCCGCGCCGATCCAGGTCACGGGTTGGGGATTCGCCGGCGGCACGGGTCTGGCGACGATGGACTACTACGCCAGCGACGCCGTGGTGGTGCCGCCACAGGAGCGAGCGCTGTATGCCGAGGAAGTGATCTATCTACCGTGCGGGGCTTGTTATGAAGCCCCCGGGTACGCTCCGGCGGTCTCGGGGCTGCCGGGGCTGCAGGGCAAGGCGTTCGCCTTCGGGTGCATCAACCGCATCGAGAAGATCTCCGAGCGGGTGATCGGGCTGTGGGGGCGGATCCTGGCGCAATTGCCCGAAGCGCGCTTGCTGATCAAGGGCGGCGGGCTCAATGACCTGGCGCACCGGCAGCAGTTCATGCGCAGGCTGCGTGATGCGGGCATCGGCCCGGAGCGCCTGAGCCTGATGGGCACGACGCCCCACCCGGAGCATCTGAAGATCTACCACGAGGTGGACCTGGGGCTCGATCCGTATCCCCACGGCGGGGGCATCAGCACGGCCGAAGCGCTGTGGATGGGCGTGCCGGTGGTGGCGCTCGCAGGTGCGAGCATCACCAGCCGCATTACGCCTTCGATACTGCAGGTGCTGCAGATGCCCGAGTGGATCGCGCACAGCGACGAGGAGTACGTGCGCATCGCCGTCAACGCCGCGCGCGACCTGCCCGGGCTTGCGCGCCTGCGCGCGCAATTGCGCTCGCGGCTGGCCGCATCGGCGCTGGGCGATGTGCAAGGCTATACCCGCCACGCCGAGGCCGCATTTCCTGGAATCTTCGCTTCGTCGACCTCGTCAATCTGCTCCCTGTCGAGGTAGGTTTCCGCGTATTTCAGGTAAACCTTCCGACGCACGAATACGTCGAATAGGTCGGGGTCCACGTGGCCATTCTCCCGCAGCCTGCCGAGAATCTGGAGTGACTCCGAAAGGGTCTTGCCTTTCTTGTAGGGGCGATCCTTGGCGGTCAGCGCCTCGAAAATATCGGCGATTCCCATGCACCGCGCCTGCACCGACATCTGATCGCGCGTAAGGCCGCGCGGGTAGCCCTTGCCGTCCATGCGCTCGTGGTGGCCTCCCGCGTATTCCGGAACGTTGGTAAGGTGCTTGGGCCACGGCAGGGTCTCGAGCATCTTGATCGTCGCCACGATGTGGTGGTTGATGATCTTGCGCTCCTGTTCCGTCAGCGTCCCGGCGCGGATCGTCAGGTTGTTCAATTCGTCTTCGGTCAGAAAACTCGCCTCGTGGCCGGCAGCGTCGCGCCAGCGGTACTGCGCGATGCGCTGCACGCGCTCGATGTCCGCGTCGCGCATGCGCTCGCCCCCGATGTTGCATGCGCGCAGAAACGAGCGGTCCTCGTCATAACGACGGACGAGGTCGCGAAAACGCGCCTCCTCTTCAACCGCGTCGATCTTGTCGCCCGTCTCCAGCAGCGTGTTGCGCCGCCTGAGCATTTCGATCTCGGCGTCGCGCTTGAGCACTTCGAAGCGGGTATCGAGCAGGTGGATGCGGTCGTAGATGGTTTCGAGCTTGGTCGCCTTGTCGACGACGTGCACGGGCGTGGTCACCTTTCCGCAATCGTGCATCAGGCCGGCAATCTTGAGTTCGTAGCGGTCCTTCTCGGTCAGCTGAAAGTTCTTGAGCGGCCCTTCAGCGGTTTCGTTGACCGCTTCCGCGAGCAGCATGGTGAGCGTCGGCACGCGCTGGCAGTGGCCGCCGGTATACGGTGATTTCTCGTCAATCGCGGTATTCATCACATTGATAAATGACTCGAACAGTTGCTCGAGCTGGATGATCAGCATGCGATTGGTCAGCGCAATCGCGGCCTGCGAGGCGAGCGACTCTGCAAGCCGCTGGTCCGAGGATGAAAACGGGATGATCTCCCCGGTCAACGCATGCTTGCAGTTGATCAGCTGCAGCACGCCGATGATCTCGTGGTCGTGGTTCTTCATCGGCACCGTGAGGAAGGACTTCGAACGGTAACCCGTCTTCGCATCGAACGCGCGCGTACCGGTAAAATCGAACCCCTCCGCGGTATAGGCATCGGCAATGCTCACGGTCTTGCCGGTGAGCGCCGCATAGGCGGCGACCATCGTATGGTTGGGCTCGCCGTCCTTGTACAGCTGAATCGGGTAGAAAGGTATCGGCGTCCCGGTGGTACCGCCGAGGTAGTACTTGAGCGAGGTGGTGCGCATGATCTCGAAGCGCAACATCCCGTCGTCCGTGACGCGATAGAGGGTTCCGCCATCGGCGCGCGTAATCGTCTTCGCCGCGACCAGGATATTTTCGAGCAGCCGGTTGATATCGCGCTCGGCCGAGAGCGCCGCGCCGATCGAGTTGAGCTGCTCGAGACGCTCGCCGAGATCTTCAGCGATCGAATCGGCGTCTTCGAAGGAGCCGAGGATCTGGGTGCGATCGACCGAACCGCTCACCGTGCACGCTCCGGGGTCAGCGGCTCGCCAGCTGCGCCGGAGCCGGCGGCGCTTCGGCTGCGTGCGCCGCGGAACGTCACTTGACGCAGACCACTCGGACCTGGGCCATGTCGGTGAGGCCCATCATGATCTTGTCCATGCCGTCCATCTTGAGCGTCGACATGCCGTCTTCCACGCACTTGATGAACAGATCGGCCACGCGCGCCCTCTCCTGGATCATCTTCTTCACCGCATCGGAGGCGATCATCAGTTCGTGCAGGCCGCAGCGTCCCTTGTAACCGCTGCCGCCGCAGGCCTCGCAGCCCTTCGCCTTGTAGAACACCAGCTTGCCGTCCTTGCCGTATTCCTTGAGCCAGTAGTCATACAGCTTTTTCGCTTCACCCTGCGGATCTTTTTTCCAGGATTCGTTGACGCGAAGTTCCGTGGTGTATTCGGTCATGAACTGCCGGATCTCATCGGGCCCGGGCGTATAGGCTTCCTTGCACTTGCCGCACAGCCGCTTGGCCAAGCGCTGCGCCAGGATGCCGATCAGCGCATCGGCAAAGTTGAACGGATCCAGTCCCATGTCGAGCAGGCGGATGATCGCTTCCGGGGCCGAATTGGTGTGCAGCGTAGCGAACACCAGATGGCCCGTGAGAGATGCCTCGATGCCGATCGACGTGGTCGCCGCGTCGCGCATTTCGCCCACCATGATGATGTCCGGATCGGCGCGCAGGAACGCCTTCATGACCATCGCGAAATCCATCACCTTCTTGTTGACCTGCACCTGCCGCAGGCCCTTTTGCGTGATCTCGACCGGGTCCTCCGCGGTCCAGATCTTGGTGTCCTCCGTGTTCAGGCTTCCGAGCACCGAGTGCAAGGTGGTGGTCTTGCCCGAACCGGTCGGACCGCAGACGAAGAACAGCCCGTAAGGCTTGGAGATTGCGGCTTCCAGGTGTTTCTTGTTATAGGTCGTCAGGCCGAGCTTGTCCATCGGGATCGGCTCGCCGGCGGCGAGGATACGCATCACGATGTCCTCCACGCCGCCCGTGGTCGGTATGGTCGCGACGCGCAACTCGATGTCGAGCGGGCCGAATTTCTTGAACTTGATCTTGCCGTCCTGGGGTTTGCGCTTCTCCGAGATGTCCAGGTCGCACATGATCTTCAGGCGCGCGACGATCGCGCTTCGGTACGAGGCCGGAATTTCCAGATACTTCGCGAGCGAGCCGTCTCGGCGGAAGCGGATCTCGGTCTTGGCCTTCCCCGGGTACGGTTCGATATGAATGTCCGAAGCGCCCTGGTTGTAGGCGTCGACGATGATCTTGTTGACCAGCTTCACCAGTTCGTTGTCCGCCGCCGCCGACACATCGTCGCCGCCGTCGATCGCCTCGCCGCCATCGTCATCGGCCAGCGATGTGAGATCGAATTCGACCTCCGTGGGACCGGTCTCCGCCCCGTAGAATTGAGCCACCGTCTCCTTGAAGTCCTTCTGCGTGGTGACCCGAAATGCGAGCTTCGCTTTCGGAAACACGTTGGCGGCGTTGCGCGAGTTGCGGATCCGCTCCGGATCCGGGCACATCACCAGCAGGCCCTCCTTGCTGTCCTCGAGCGGCAGCCACTGGTTCTGCTCGACGTACTCGCGCTTGAGGTTCTTGAGCAGGTCCATCGGCTTGATGCGGTCGGCCTTGAACGGCTCATACGGCACGCTGAAGAACTTCGACAACGCGGCACCGATGGCGGGGGTTTTCACCTGGAACTCGTCGGTGAGCACCATTTCGATGTCGATCGCCTTCTTGCGCGCCTGGCGTGACGCGAGGTCGAATTCGCCGGCCGAGAGGACGGCATCGCTGATCAGGTAGTCGTATTTGGTCTTTACGAGCTGCGGCTTCTGGCGTTGCTTGAACGCGATCGCCACCGTCTGCACCAGCTCCTGCACGCCCTCCTCCGCGAGCGCGCCGAACGGCACCCCGGCCTTGTTGTTGATGATCTGGATCACTCCGATCAGCTCGGACGTCTGCTGGTCGATGATCGGCGCCACCAGCTGCTGCTTGGTGCGGTAACCGGTGCGCTTGTCGACCTCCTGCAGGAAGCGGAGATTCGGGTTGATCGCCTTCAGCTCGGCCTCGTCGTAGCAATCCTTGATGTTGATCATCTTCTTGGCGAACGCGCCGTAGCCCGCCAGCGAGTGCTCGGCGATCGGGAGCTTGAGGTCCTTGAACGAATTCAGGCCGGTCTTGACCTTTGAAATGATCGACTGCTTGTCCTCGCCAAGCACGTAGATCGTCAGCCGGTCGGCATTGAAAAGCGTACAGATGTCGGCGCTGACCTCGAGAATGATCTCGTCCACGTTCTGCGTCGCATGGATCTTGTTGGTCACCGCCTGCAACTGCTTCTGGAATGCAAGCTTGGCGTTGACGTCCACTTGGGGTGCGGCCTGATGACTGAGAACGGCACTCATTTGCTACCTCCGATTCCAACCCGCGTTGCCCTTCCTGGCGGCTTTGTCCCGGCCGGAAAACACAGGCTATCCTAGCCCCGACGCGATCACAATTCAACCAGCTTCCTGATTTCTAACAGAGTTTTTCCTCACGAGGTCACCGCCGGCCTGCGGCGGCCCACAAGCCCCCATCGAGCATACTGACATGGAAAGCCCGCTGGGCATAAAGAAAACACGCGGCCGCACTGCGTCTCCCGCTCTGGCAGTAAACGATGTACTCGCGGCTCCGGTCCATCGAAGCGAATGTGTTGCGCACCTCCGCGAGCGGGACATTGATGGCGCCGGGCAGCTTGTCGTATTGGTACTCGGAAGGGTACCGCACGTCCAGCCACACCGCGCCCGCGGCAACGCGGGCGCATGCCTCGTCCCATGCCAGCCGGCGCATGAGCGGCTCGCGCAACAATTCGTTGAAATCGCTTTTCGCCAGCCGGAGCAGCTGCGCATCGCCGCGCGCGATCACGGTTGCATTGCGCTTGGCCTCGGAGACCAGTGCCTCCTCGCCGAACGCATCGCCGCTCTTGAGTTCGGCGAGCTCCATCGTAACGCCGCCGACCACGCGCTCGACCCTGAACCGACCGCTCTCGATCACGTAGTAATAGTCGCCATCGCCGCCTTCGCGGATTACCACCTCGCCGCGCCGCACTGGGATCCGCTCGAACCGCTTGAGCAGCGTGTCGATATGCGCTGCGGGCAACTGTGCGAACACCCCGCTGCGTAGGCTGGAAATCGAGAACATGCCCGACAACAGGCGCCAATCGGTCCCCGGCGATCCCGGTTCCGGACCGGTCTCCCCGACCGCGGACACAGCCGCCAGTTCGTCCCAGGTGGCGAGGATGTCGAGCACCTCGTCGTCAATCGCGATGACGTCGACATCGGTGATGGCACGGCTGCGGGCGACCGCCGGCGTGCGCCGGTTGATCGCCGCACGCGCCTCTTCGCTGCCGCCGACCACCACCAGGGTGCCCCCCTTCGCGAATGCAAACAGCATTTCGCCCGATATCAGAAACAGCGACCGCCGCTCCGCCGCCCGCTCGGCGAGAACGTCGGTACCGCGCTTGACCCGCTCGAGCTCGACCATCGTCGCCAGCTCGGCGAGGCGCTCGGCTGACAGTCCCATGAGAGGGGCCAGCCCCATGAGCGCCTGCGGTGCTACGCGTTGCGGACCTCGTGAAGCGTCGGCATTCATCGCGCTCAGAACTCGAACATCTGGCCGTTCTGCAGCATGCGCGGCTTCCATCGTCCCGCGCAGTCCTCGATCTCCTGCATGGTCAGCTCGATTTCGCCCGGCTTCAGGTGGGTGATCCAGATTTCCGCGCTGCGATCGAGCTTGGCCAGCTCGACGGCGAGCATGTCCGGGCAAAGGTGCTTGGAGATTTCCGCCAGGTACCTTTCCTTGTTGCAAAAGGCGGTCTCGATGATCAGGTACTTCAGGTTGTCGATCCCGTTGACCACCTTCCACAGCGCGTCGTTCGCGCCGGTGTCGCCGCTGAATATCAGGCTGCCCCGGCCGCTGTTCAGGTGGTAGCCCACGGCCGGCACGGTGTGGTTGGCCGGCAACGCGGTGATCTCGCGCCCGGCCAGAGACACGCTTTGGCCGAGCGAAATCTCGGCGTAACGCAGAAACGGCGCTTCGGCACTGGGAATTTCGGTGAAATCAGGCCAGATAGACCAGTTGAACAGGTGGTTGCGAAGGATTTCCAGCGTCGGGCGCGTCGCGTAAACGGTGATCGGCTGCGTGCGCATTGCACCGACCGTGTCTACCAGAAACGGAATGCTCGTTACGTGATCGAGATGCGAGTGGGTCACGAAGATATGATCGATCTGCGCGAGTTCGGCAAGCGAAAGGTCGCCCAGGCCGGTACCGGCGTCAATCAGCATGTCGTGGTCGACCAGCAGCGAGGTGGTCCGCAGATGTCTTCCCCCGATACCGCCGCTGCAGCCGAGGACGCGGAGTCTCATGGCGGGCCCGCGGTTCCTATTTCTCGTCGAAAACGGTCACGCCCGCCCATTCGACAGGAGGCGGACTGCGTCGATACTCGGAGACGCGCCCGGCGTACAGCGCATACAGCTTGCAGTGCGGATGGATTTGTTCCAGGTCGCGCAGGCCCGCCTCCGCCCGGTCCCAGGCTCGCGATCGGTAGGATTTCAGCACCCGGTGCCAGAGCTTGATTTCATCGAGTACCTTCGTGTCGACCTGCCCTTCGATTCCGATCGGCTCGAACACGCGCACCGCGCTGTCTTTCCCCTTCACCTTGATCAAATCGAGTTCCTTCCATTCCACGTCCATGACAAGAATCCGGGTCGCCTCGCCGACGAGAATCCCCGCGCCGTAGGTCTTGGTACGCCCTTCGAGCCGGGACGCCAAGTTTACGGGATCGCCCATGGCAGTGTAGGCCTTGCGTACCTTCGAACCCATGTCCCCGACGCGGACATTGCCCGAGTTGAGTCCGACCCCGATGTTGAACTCCGGCCACCCGCGAGCGCGGAACCGCTGTCGCACCTCCTCGCAGGCGCTCTGCATTTCGAGCGCTGAGATCACGCCTAGGCGCGCGTGCTCCGCCTCCGACACCGGCGCGCCCCAGAACGCCATGATCGCGTCGCCGATGTACTTGTCGAGGGTGCCTCGATTGCGGCGAATGATCGCGCTCATTGTGGTGAGGTAATCGTTAATGTACTCCTTCAGGTCCTCCGGGCTCAGCGCCTCTGAGATGCCGGTGAAACCGCGCACGTCGGAGAACAGGATGGTCAGCTCGGCAGCCTTGGGCTCCATGCTGTACTTCTCCGGGTCCTTGGCCATCTCGTCGACCAGCTCCGGCGGGACGTACTGCCCGAAAAGGTCCGTGAATTGGCGCTTGGAGCGCGCTTCAACGAAGTAGCCATAGGCCATATTGACGGTAAACAAGGCAAGCGTCATCAACAGCGATGCAGCAAGCGGCAACACCATGTCGCCATAGGACCAGACCACGAGGTTGAGTCCGCTGATGAGCCCGATGCCTGCCAGGCCGACCAGACAAGCGTAGAGGGGCGACAGCGCGGGCATCAGCAACGCCAACACCGCCCCGCCGATGATCAGCAGCAGTACTTCCGCGCCCAGCATGAATGGCGGCCGCTGCTTGAGAGTCCGGTCGAGAATTCCCGCGACCAGATTGGCGTGGATCTCGACTCCGGGATACACGTTGTCCACCGGGGTCGAGCGCAAGTCCAGAAGCCCGTGCGCCGAAGTGCCGATGAACGCGATCTTGCCTTTCAACTGTTCCGGGGGTACGCGATCATTGAGTACGTCGGCCAGGGAGATGTACGGAAAACTGCCTCTTTCGCCCCGGTACGGAATCAGCGTGCTGACCATCTCGTCCACGGGGATCGTCAGCGGGCCGACCTTGAGCCATTCCAGCCCGGAATAGTCCTTGTTCGCGAACCGCTCGGGCGGGTAGTCCGGCTCGATCTTCGGAAACCCGAGCAAGGTGCGCACCATCGCGAGCGACAGGGCCTCGTAGTACTGCCCGTCGAGTTCGGCGATCATCGGCACCCGGCGCACAACGCCGTCGTCGTCGGGAAGCGAATTGATGTGGCCGGACGCCGCGGCGTTTTGCAGGAATTCCGGCAGATTGCCGCCGAAGCCGACCCAGGAGGTGAAGCTGATTTTCCGGTCACCGAACGCGCCCTTGGGCAATACCGGTGCCGGAATGGCGGCGATGCGCTTGGCGTCCCTGTCGCTGTTCAGGTAATACCCCAGCACGACCGGGCGGCCCTTGATCGCACCGGCAAACAGGCCATCGTTGTCGAGCTGCGGACGGATCTGCCGGTAGAGATCGGCGAACCCCGCGACCGGTTTGAGTTCCTTCTGCGCCATCTCGTCGAGCCGCTTGATGCCGGAGGAAAAGTCGCGCTCCGCAAACACCACGTCGAGGCCGACGATCGCGACCTTGTACTGCTCGAACAACTTCGTCATCAATCGCGCCATCACGTCGCGCGGCCACGGCCAGCGGGCGACCTCCTGCAGGCTCTTCTCGTCGATGTCGAGAATCACGATGCTTGCGGCTGCCGATCGCTGCCCGGTCGCGCGGCCCGGCATCGTCAGCCGCAGGCGCGTGTCGTAGATGATGTGATCGAGCTGGGCAACCAGCCCGATGCTGTAGAGCTGCGCCGCATGCCCGATGCACACGAGCACGATCGCCAGGCCCAGCGCAATGCGAACAAGATGCTTTTTCAATCGGCCCCGGACAAACGGCGCGAGGAACGGAGGCCAGCGCTGGAATCAGCTCTTCAGGAAGAATTCCATCTTTACGCCGGCGAGCTCGATCAGGTCATGGTCCTTGAGCGCACACGGCGATGCGCCGATCGACTGGCCGTTGACGGTGGGCTGCTTGGCGCCTTCTACGTGGGTGATGAAATAACCTTGCGGCCGGCGGGTCAGCACGGCAACCTGCATACCCGGCTTGCCGAGCGTGGTCAGCGGCTTGGTGAGCTCCAGTTCCCTGCCCGCGCTCCCGCCGGAAAGAATCTGGATCGCGCCGAGCGTCTGCGCAGGTTTGGGCGCCGCGACAGCGGCGGGCGCCGCAGCAACCGCGGGCCGTGCGGCAACGGACCCGGGGGGCGGCGGCGCGGCGGGCCGCACGGAAGGGGCCTGACCCGCAGCAACCGCGCGTGCCTGATCCGCAGCCTGTCTCATCGCCGCGGGGCGCAACACCATTGTCTTTTCGAAATCGTTGGCTGCCGCAGGCGCCGCGGCCTCGCCAATGAACTTGAGCTTGTACTTGCCGAGTTCGATCACGTCGTTGTTCTGCAGGAAGTGCTTCTTGGCAGGGGCTCCGTTGATCAGCGTCCCGTTGGTGCTGCCGAGGTCTTCAAGAAAACAATCGTTCATGATCGTGACGATCACGGCGTGTTCGCCGCTGACCGCCAGATTGTCGATCTGGATATCGTTGTGCGGCTTGCGGCCGATGGTGGTGCGCTCCTTCAGCAAGGGGATTTCCTTGAGCACCAGTCCATCCATGCTGAGAATTAGTTTCGCCATAGCAGACCCCAAACGGTTACTTTAACCATCCAAAGACTTTAGCCATCACGCCTCGAGCGGCCGGGTACTCCTTGACGACCCGGACGAGTATAACCGAAACGTTGTCGCGGCCCCCGTTGTCGTTGGCCATCTGGACCAGCTGCTGCGCAGCGAGTTTCAGGTTTGCGCCGAGCATCGATAGCGTCATTGCCATGTCCTCGTCCTCGACCATGTCGGACATCCCGTCGGAGCACAACAGATAGATGTCGCCGGGTTTGGTTTGGTACTCGTGAATCTCCGGTTCGACGGTCGCGTCGATTCCGAGGGCGCGTGTGACGAGGTTCTTGTGTTGCGCTGTCAACGCCTGCTCCGGCGTGATCAGGCCCGCATCGAGTTGTTCCTGCAGCAGTGAATGATCGCGGGTGACCTGGGAAAACTTTCCATCGCGCATCATGTACAGGCGCGAGTCGCCGATGTGCGCGACCATCATCTTGTTGTCGTAAAACAGGCACACCACCAGCGTGGTGCCCATCCCGGCGTACTGCGCCTGGCTCTGCGCCGCCTGGAAGATCGAGCTGTTCGCCTTGAGCACCTGCTCGAGCAGCAGGCTCTCGGCGACCACCTTGCTGGTGGTCGCGTCGATGTCGGAGGGGCGCACGCGCTGGAGGATCTGGGCAATCTCGGTGGTGATCAGCGTCGTGGCCATGCCACTCGCAACCTCCCCCGCGTTGTAGCCCCCCATTCCGTCGGCGAGGACCGCCAGACCGATGACCGGATCCGTGGCAACCGAATCCTCGTTGTTCGAGCGCACCATTCCCGGGTCGGTGCAGGTACTGAATTCCAGGGCTTGCCGCATATCCATAAATTGCTCGCTAGAGGCTGATGTCTACACCGCCAACCGAGATCGCTGCCTCCCCGACGCTTCCAGCGAACGCCGCATGCAACTTCGCCGCGGATTTTTCGCCCCCCAGGAAGCCCTGATCGGGATCCTTGCTCGTGACCGGTTCGAGAACCCGGACTAAGCCTGGCGGAACGTCGGGAATGACCCTCAGAATATCAGTTGGCCGCTCGCACAAGGCGAACGGCATGGCCGGCCGCAACTTGCGTGGATCGGAGCGCAAGGCCCCCGAGGCGGGACGAACCGTGGCGTCGCAGGCCATGCGTTCGCCGCCGATGAACGATGCGTTGCCGAACTGAATCAGTCCGAGCGTCCACAGGAGCGCCGCCATCGCGGCGCCGGTAAACCAATCAGTCATCCAGAATCCGGAATTCATGCGTATGGGCTCTCCCTGTTTCTTCTTGGTTGTCAGACGGGCGGGAGGGCATCTCGATTTTACGCTACCCCGGTACGCAAGCAGGTACCTCAGCCCTGCACATGACCCGGGCCGCACCTGCGAACGACAGCAGTGAGTGACCCGAATGACACGCAGAAATGCCCCTTCGCCCTTACAACCCTCCAGAAAACAGATGCCTGATACGCATTCTTACAGTTAAGTATAAGCTGCGTCAACGTTTTCTCGGATTTTCGGCCGCGCAAACGGGCCCGGGGGACCGGGCAGAACGGGCATCTGCGGGGAAACCGCCAAATTTTCGCACCATAGGCCGGAAAGCGACCCCGGGTGACGCTGAATCTACCCGCCGAAAACCGTGCCTACGGTAATGCCTGCCGACGCGATGAACTCGCCGGCGGGAAGCTTCTTTCCGTCTGCGAGCTTCGCCTTGAAGACCTCGATCCGCCCGCCCTGCGCCGTGACGGAAAAACTCGAAGCACCCGCTTCGACGACCTCGCCGATCTTGCCGCGAACGGCGCCTAAGGTCCGCACCACGTGCTTGCGCGCGTCGAATATCTGCAGCTTCCGACCGTTTAGAGTGGTCCAGGCGCCCGGAGCGGGGTTGCAGCCGCGGATCAGGTTGTAGATGAAATCGACGTGATTCGCCCAGTGGACCCGCGCCTCGGCCTCGCGGCACCAGCCTTCGTAAGTGGCGAGTGATTCATCCTGCATCAGTTCGCGGTGCCGGCCCGCCAGCACCAGATCAGCCGCCTCGAGGATTGCGGCAACGCCCATCGGAAACAAGCGGTCGAAGTACACGGTTCCGAGCGTGTCGTCCGGGCCGAGGTGCGTTTCCTTCTGCAGGATCACCGGACCTTCGTCGAGACCGTCCGTCGGCCGGAAGATGGTGAGCCCGGTCTTCGTCTCGCCGCGAATGATCGGCCAGTTGATGGAGCTCGGTCCGCGGAACTTCGGCAACAGCGAGGGGTGGTACTGAATCGTGCCAAAGCGCGGAATGCGGACGAATTCCTGTGGCGCGAATTGAAGCACGAACGCCATCACGCCAAGTTCCGCGCTCAGATCCTGCATCGCGGCATGCGCTTCTGGATTCTTCAGCGACGGAAACTGGAACAGCTTGACACCTTTTTCCAGCGCGGCCATCTTGAGAGCATCGGGTCTTGCACCGGGCTTTTCCGGCGCACAGAACACACCGGCGACCTCGTCGCCGCGGCCGAGGAAGGCCTCCATCACCGCCTTGCCGAAGTCCTGCTGTCCAACGATCACGATTCTCATCACGCGGCCTTTTTCGGCGTCTTGGGCGGGTTGGAAAATGCGCCCGCCTGCGTCAGGGCGGCAATCTTGTCCTCGTCATATCCCAGGACGGATTTCAGAACCTCGCCGGTGTGTTCCCCCAGCGTGGGGCTGCGCCGGATAACGGCTGGAGAAGCAGAGAGTTTGATCGGCATGCCGACGTTCCACCATTGGCCGCGCTGTGGATGGTCGAGTTCGACCCACATCCCGCGGCCCCTCACATGCTCGTCCGTCGCAAGGTCCTCGGTGCTCATGATGGGCCCGCAGGGGACGTTGAGCGCGTTCAGGATCTCCATGAATTCGCGCTTGGTGTGTTTCTCCGCGAACTTATTGATCAGCGTCCACATCAGCGGCTGGTTCTTGCGGCGCTCGCCGATGCTGTGGAAATTGGGGTCTGCCGCAAGGCCGGGCATGCCGATATCCGGGCCGATGCGGTTCGCGAGCGCTTCCCACACCGCCTCCTGGACGACAATGTAGAGCCAGTCGTTGGCGCCGTGCGGCTTGCAGTGAATCGCGTTGCCGAGCTGTCCGCCGCCGGAATCGTTGCCCGCGCGAGGTACGTCGCCCATCCCCTGATACGTGGGAACCGAATACTCCGAAAGCGCCTGGCGCGTGAGGCGTTGGTGGTCGCGGAATTTCACGCGGCAAAGATTCATGACGCCATCCATCATCGCGACTTCGACGTATTGGCCCTGACCGGTGCGGTTGGCCTGGTGCAGCGCGGCGAGCAGGCCGATTCCGAGATGCAATCCGGTTCCCGAATCGCCGATCTGCGCGCCGGTGACGAACGGCGGGCCGTCCGGAACGCCGGTAGTGCTCATCGCGCCGCCCATGGCCTGTGCGACGTTTTCATACGCCTTGAAATCCGCGTAGGGGCCGGTGGAGCCGAATCCCTTGATCGAACCCATGACAATCCGGGGGTTGATCGCGTGGATCTTCTCCCAGGTGAATCCGAGCCGGTCGAGCACGCCCGGCCCGAAATTCTCCATCACGATGTCGCACTTGTGCAGCAGGTCCACGAACACCTGCTGGCCTTCGGCGCTCTTCATGTTGACCGTGATCGAGCGCTTGTTGCAGTTGAGCATCGTGAAATAGAGGCTGTCGGCGTTCGGCACGTCGCGCAACTGCCCGCGCGTGGCGTCGCCATGCGGCGGCTCGAACTTGATCACGTCGGCTCCCATCCAGGCGAGCAGCTGCGAGCAGGTCGGACCCGCCTGCACGTGGGTCATGTCGAGGATGCGAACGCCCTTGAGTGCTTCCATTCTGATCTCCAAGAATTCTGCGGCAGATAAACGGCCACCTGCCCTCGATCAACTCTCTTGCTTATTTCTTTTTTCCACTGGTCGGATTCAGGCGCGTAATGCGACCGCTTTCGGTGCCGGCGGTTTCATCGATGACGGCATTGATGAGCGTGGGCTTGCGCGAGCGGATGGCTTGTTCCATCGCCTTGCGCAACTCGGCCGGGTTAGTTACGTGTACACCTACGCCACCGAAGGCCTCCATCAACTTGTCATAGCGCGCGCCTTTGACGAAAACGGTGGGTGCGACATCGGGGGCGCCGGTCGGATTCACGTCGGTGCCGCCGTAAACGCCGTTGTTGTTGAAGATCACCACGCACACCGGCAAGTCATACCTGCAGAGGGTCTCGACTTCCATGCCGGAAAAGCCGAAGGCGCTGTCGCCCTCGATCGCGATCACCGGCTGGCGGCTGACCACGGCGGCCGCGACCGCAAAGCCCATGCCGATGCCCATGATGCCCCATGTGCCGACATCCAGGCGCTTGCGCGGCTTGTGCATGTCGACGATGCTGCGGGTAAAGTCGAGCGCGTTGGCGCCTTCGTTCACCAGGATGGCGTCCGGGTTGGCCTTGATGATGTCGCGCACCACGGCGAGCGCGCTGTGGAAATTCATCGGCACCGGATTCTTGGCCAGGGTCTCGGCCATCTTGGCGAGGTTCTTGTTCTTGCGCTCGGCGATGGCGCCAGTCCACTCCGCCGGCGGCTTGGCCCAGCTGCGGCCCGCAGCGGAGTCCGCAGTGGAGTCGATGGCGGCGAGCAGCGCCGACACGCAGGAACCGATGTCGCCGACCAGTGGGGCGTCGATGCGGACGTTGCTGTCCGCCTCCTGCGGCGAAATGTCGATCTGGATGAACTTCTGGCCGCCCCAGGCCTTGTGGTCCTTGCCGCCCCAGGTCTTGCCCTTGCCATGCGAGAGCAGCCAGTTCAGGCGGGCGCCAACCAGCATCACGACGTCCGCCTCGGGCAACACATAGGAGCGGGCGGCGGCCGCGGACTGCTCGTGCGTGTCGGGCAGCAGGCCCTTGGCCATGGACATCGGCAGGTAGGGGATGCCGGTGCGCTCGACGAGGGTGCGGATATCCGCGTCGGCCTGTGCGTAGGCGGCACCCTTGCCCAGTACGATGAGCGGACGCTTGGCGCCCTTGAGCAGTTCAACGGCGCGCTGCACGGCGTCCCGGGCCGGGCTCTGGCGCGGTGCCGGATCGATCACCTTGATCAGCGATTTCCTGCCGGCTTCCGCGTCCATGGTCTGAGCGAACAGTTTTGCCGGCAGGTCGAGGTAGACGCCGCCCGGGCGACCGGAGACGGCGGCGCGGATGGCGCGCGCGATGCCCACGCCGATATCCTCGGCGTGCAGCACACGGAACGCGGCCTTGGCGAGCGGCTTGGCGATGGCCAACTGGTCCATCTCCTCGTAGTCACCCTGCTGCAGGTCGACGATCTCGCGCTCGCTGGAGCCGCTCATGAGGATCATCGGGAAGCAATTCGTGGTGGCGTTGGCGAGGGCCGACAAGCCGTTGAGGAAGCCCGGGGCGGACACCGTCAGGCAGATGCCGGGCTTTTGCGTCATGAAGCCGGCGATGGCGGCGGCGTTGCCGGCGTTTTGCTCATGGCGGAACGAAATCACACGTAGACCTGAGGCCTGTGCCTTGCGGGTGAGGTCGGTGATCGGGATACCGGGCAGACCGAAGATCGTGTCGATGCCGTTGAGTTTGAGGGCATCGATGACCAGGTGAAAGCCGTCGGTCACTTGTGGTTGCGCATCGGTTGTCATGCTGAGATGCTCCTGCACGTCGCTGGCAGTCACGACTTGAGGTTCGACGGTGCCCATGGTCGCCTCTTCCGGAAATGAGGTGAAAATGATAGTGAGCCGCACCCTTCTGCGCCCTTGACTGCGGTCAAGGTTTTATAATCGCCACTCAGAAATGATCGCCATTTCCGCCCACCCTCAACGCAACACGATCCGGCTCCAGCTCAGGCAGAACCCGATTCTCCGGGATATGCCGGCCTCGACGTGGGAGGACTTCGAGCCGCTGCTCGTCATCGAGGACTATCGCAAGGCGGATCTGCTGGTCGGGCAGGGCGACCACGAAATGGAACAGTTCTTCATCCTCGACGGGATGCTCAAGCGCGTGGTTTCCAACTCCGAAGGGCACGAGATGATCCTGCGCTTCGCGGCGGAGACCGAGATCGACACGTCGTACGCTGCCTGGCGGCTGAAGACGCCCGTGCCCTACAGCATCGTCGCGGTGACCAGGGTGCGCTGCGCCAAGCTCGGCATGCCGCAATGGGTCGAATTCATGGAGCGGCACGCGGAGGTCAAGTCGCGCTTCGAATACGAAGTAATGAAACTGATGTCGGAAGTCATGGCGCACACCATCACCCTGCACCTGCTCGATGCGCCCGGGCGCCTTTCGCGCTTTCAGCGCAAGCATGCGGATTTGGCGGGCCGAATCCCGAAAAAGGAACTGGCCGCCTACCTCAACCTGACGCCGGAGACGCTGTCCAGGCTGAAGCAGAAGCTAAGGCATCAGTCGTAGCCTCAATCTCCCCGCATCCTCGCGATCAGCAGGGACAGCAACGGCCACACGAGCAGGAACATCGCCAGCCCGGTAAGCGAGCCGACCAGCGCGTTGGAGAAGAAAATCGTCATGTCGCCCTGCGACACCAGCATCGCCTGGCGGAACGAAGCTTCCGCGCGGTCGCCCAGCACGATCGCCAGCACCAGCGGCGCAAGCGGGTAGCCGAGTTTCTTGAACACATACCCCGCGATGCCGAACACCACCATCATCCAGACATCGAACATCGAGTTGTGCACGGTGTAGGCGCCGATCGCGCAGATCACCATGATCACCGGCGCGATCACGGCAAATGGTATCCGCAGGATCGCGGCGAACAGCGGCACGCAGGTAAGGACCACGATCAGGCCGGCGATGTTGCCGAGGTACATCGAGGCAATCAGGCCCCACACGAACTCCTTCTGCTCGATGAACAACAGCGGCCCGGGCTGCAATCCCCAGATGAGCAGCCCGCCCAAGAGCACCGCCGCG
This sequence comes from Betaproteobacteria bacterium, assembly GCA_016195915.1. Classification (GTDB taxonomy): domain Bacteria; phylum Pseudomonadota; class Gammaproteobacteria; order Burkholderiales; family SG8-39; genus JADGRQ01. The sequence continues at coordinate 33,444 of JACPYS010000008.1, forward strand.
GTGGGCGAGCCGGGCACGCCAAGGGTGAGCATCGGCAGCAGCGCCGAGGTGCCCGCGGCATGCGCGGCGGTTTCCGGCGCGATCACGCCCTCCAGCTTGCCGGTGCCGAACTGCTCGCCGTCCTTCGAGAAACGCCGTGCCACGCCGTAGCTCATGAATGAAGCCGGCGTCGCACCGCCCGGCACGATGCCCATGAAACAGCCCACCACGGAGGAGCGGATCGAGGTCGCCCAGTATTTCGGCAATTCGCGCCACGTATCCAGAACGACGCGCAGGTTGATCCGCGCCGAAGTGCCCTTGAACGCCAGCCCTTCCTCCAGGGTGAGCAGGATCTCGCCGATGCCGAACAGGCCGATCACCGCCACCAGGAAGTCGAAACCGACCAACAGGTGTGTCGATCCGAACGTCAGTCGCAGCGTGCCGGTGACGGGATCCGTGCCGACCGCGGCAAGCGCGAAGCCGAGCATCATCGAGGCGAGCGTCTTGAACGGCGGCTCCTTGCTCATGCCGACAAAGGCACAGAACGTGAGCAGGTACACGGAGAAGAATTCCGGCGGTCCGAATTCGAGGGCGAATTTCGCCACCACCGGCGAGAGAAACGTGATCACCACGACTGCGACCAGGGCGCCGACGAACGACGAAGTGAATGCGGCAGTCAGCGCCTCGCCGGCGCGCCCGTTCTGCGCCAGCGGATAGCCGTCGAAGGTGGTCGCCACCGACCAGGGTTCGCCTGGAATGTTGAACAGGATCGAGGTGATCGCGCCGCCGAACAGCGCCCCCCAGTAGATGCACGAGAGCAGGATGATCGCCGAGGTCGTGCCGCCCGGCGTCTGCGCCATGCTGAACGTAAGCGGCAGGAGAATCGCGACCCCGTTCGCCCCGCCCAGGCCGGGCAGCACCCCGATGATCACGCCAAGGATTACGCCGGTGAACATCAACAGCAGGTTCTTGAACGACAGGGCAATCGCGAAACCCTGCATCAGCGACTGAATCTCCTCCATCAGTTCAGCCCCAGCGCCGCTTCCAGCGGCCCCTTGGGCAGCGGAATCTTGAACCAGATCTCGAACACCAGGAAGAACGCCACGCTGTTGCCGATGCTCACCGCCGCGGTCGACCACCACGCATACTTCCCGAGCCAGCGCATGAAAAAAGCCACGTAGACCGTCGATGCGACGTAGATTCCGATCCAGCCGATGAGCGCCGTGTAGATCGCGGTCGGGACCAATACCGCGAGCACCAGCTTGAACTGCCCGACTTCCACGAACGCCGCGCTCTTTTCCGCCGGAATCAGGGCGGCGCGCAGCAGATTGAACAGGCTGGCGAAGCCGATGATGAGCCCGATGTAGAAGGGAAAATAGCCCGTCTCCGGCCCGTCTTCGGCCCATTTCGCGCCGACCCGCACGCTGTCCCAGACGACGATCGCGCTGACGGCAAGGAACAGCAGCGCGACGCCGATCTCGGCCGTTTTCAGCGAAAAGACGGTGCGCTGTTCGCGGGCGCTGGACTCCTCGCTCATTTTGCGATGAAGTTTGCGGCCTTCATGAGTCCGATATGCCGTGCTTCCTCGCGCGCCACCCAGTCGGCGTATTCCTTGCCTTCCAGCGAAGTCGCGTTGAACGCACCCTTTTCCATGAAGTCCTTCCAGTCGGGCGTGGCCTGTACCTTCCGCAGGAGATCGACGTAGTACTGCACCTGGTCGGGAGTGACGCCGCCGGCCATGAAGATGCCGCGCAGCATCAGGTAGTCGACGTCAAGGCCACCCTCCTTGCAAGTCGGGATGTCCGACCAGGACATCGTGTCCGTGACCTTGTTCTTGTAGGGAATGCGCTTCGGATCGAACACGCAAAGCGGCCTCAACTTGCCGGCACGCCACTGGGCGACCGCCTCGATCGGGTTGTTCACCGTGGACTCGACATGATTGCCCACCAGCTGCACCGCGACGTCACCGCCGCCCTTGAACGGAATGTAGATGAACTTGGCCCCGGTCTTGCTTTCGATCGCCACGGTGATGATCTGGTCTTCCTGCTTGGAGCCCGTGCCAGCCATCTTGAACTTGCCCGGCGACTTCTTCGCGTCGTCGATGTATTCCTTGGCAGACTTGTAGGGCTTTGCGGCGTTGACCCAGAGGATGAACTGGTCGAGCGCCATCATTTTCACCGGCGTGAGGTCGCGCCAGTTGAACGGCACGCCCGTGGCAAGAGGCGTGGTGAACAGGTTCGACAGCGTGATGATGATCTTGTGCGGATCGCCCTTGGCACTCTTCAAGTCGAGAAAGCCTTCCGCGCCGGCGCCGCCGCCCTTGTTGACCACGACCATCGACTGCTTCATCAGATTGTTTTTCGCGATGATTCCCTGGATCACGCGCGCCATCTGGTCGGCTCCGCCACCGGTGCCTGCGGGCACCACGAACTCGACGGTCCTGGCAGGCTCCCATGCATGCGCCATCGATGCCGTCGCCAGTGCCACCGCTCCCGCTGCCACGCGGACACACTTCGCAATCTTGATTTTCATAACCCCTCCTTTGTCTGAGTCTCCCGGGTGCCGCGCGCCATTGTCATTGTATTTGATCGACGACGTAGCACTGCAGCATATGATTTTGATTGCGTCCCGAAAACGAGAGCCTTGACCGTGGTCAAGATTTCAATCGATTCCGACGCTTAGCTGCGCTCGACGCTCTCCACCGAAAATACGACTTGACGAGTTCCATCGCGATTGGCGAGGCAAAAAAGAACGGCGACATGAACAGCCAGTCCCCCGGCGCAAGCGGTACGGTGTCGAAGAACGGCCTGAAAACGGGAACATACACGACCATCAGCACCAGCAGGAACGATGCCGCGACCGCCCACACCATCCAGCGGTTGGAAAACACGCCGATGCTGAAAACGCTCTGCGTCTCGGAGCGGGCGGTGAATGCGCGGATCAGTTCCGAAGCGCACAGGGTTGTGAAGGCGATGGTCTGGGCCGCCTCGAGGTGGCCGGGATAGCGCTGCAGGCCCAGATGGAAAACCGCCAATATCGCGATCGCGTCGACGGTGGCGACCACGCCGATGCCGATCGCCATGTCGCGATTGAGGACCGGTTCCCTCGGCGGTCTCGGAGGGCGTTGCATGATGTCGCGATCGCCCTTCTCCATTCCCAGCGCGAGCGCCGGAGCGCCGTCGCTCACGAGATTCAGCCACAGCAGATGGACCGGCCGCAGCGGCATCGGCAGCCCGATCAGCATCGCGCCGAAGATGATCAGAATTTCACCGGCGTTGCACGCGAGCAGGAAGTAGACGAACTTGCGGATGTTCGAATAGATGATCCGTCCCTGCTCGATCGCCGCGACGATGCTCGCATAGTTGTCGTCGGTCAGCACCATGTCGGCCGTCTGCTTGGTGACGTCGGTGCCGGTAATGCCCATCGCGATGCCGATGTCGGCGCGTTTCAGGGCCGGAGCGTCGTTCACCCCGTTGCCGGTCATCGCCACGACGTGCCCGCGCGCCTTCATCGCATCGACGATTCTCATCTTGTGCTGGGGTGAGACCCGGCAGCACACCTGCAGCCGGTCCGCCCTTTCCGCGAGCGCTTCCTCGCTCAGCTTCTCGATTTCCCGGCCCGTCAGAACGATGCCGCCGGGCGTCAGCAAGCCGATCTCACGGGCGATCGCCTCAGCCGTCTCCTTGTAGTCGCCGGTCACCATGATGCTTCTGAGTCCCGCGCCGCGCGCCACCTTGATCGCTTCCACCACTTCCGGCCGCGGCGGATCGATCATCCCCAGCAGACCGACGAAAACGATATCTGTTTCGAGAACTTCGGCGCCCGGGTCTTCCGGCATCTCCGCCAGCGGCCGGTATGCGACGCCGAGAACACGCAAGGCGCTGCCCGCCATGCCGCGGACCTGCTCGAGCACCTCCGCGCGCAACGCCGCAGTGAGTTCGACGGCCCGCCCGGCCATCTGCAGATGGCTGCAAAGATCCAGAATGACGTCGGGCGCTCCCTTCACGAAGGCGAAGCGCGGCGGGTAGTCGAGCGTGTCCGTCCCACTCCGTGCCAGCAGGTCATCGCGACGATGGACGGTGGCCATCCGCTTGCGATCCGAGTCGAACGGAATTTCCTGCACCCGGGGCAGCGCCTGATTCATTTCGTCACGCGCGAAACCGCCCTTTGCCGCGGCCACCACCAACGCGCCCTCCGTCGGATCTCCGGTCATCTGCCATGAGGGTGTCCCCGACGGGTCGACCTTGCGCTCAAGCTGCGCGTCGTTGCACAGCAATGCCCCGTGCAGGAGTCGCGCGAGGTCGGCGTCGGCGCGCGGCTCGCAGATCCTTCCATCCACGAAAAACTGGCCATCGGGCAGGTAACCCTCGCCCGAAATGCGCAGCTTCTTGCCGCCGGTCCATCCCTGCACCACGGTCATCTCGTTCTGTGTCAGCGTGCCGGTCTTGTCCGAGCAAATGAGCGTCGCGCACCCGAGCGTTTCCACCGCAGGGAGTTTCCGGATCAGGGCATTGCGCTTGATCATCTGCTGCATCCCCAGCGCGAGGCAGATGGTCACGATCGCGGGCAGACCTTCGGGCACGGCGGCGACCGCGAGACTCACGGCCGTCATGAACAGCTCGATGATGGTTTTCTTCTCGCCCTGCCAATAGTTGACGAATCCGATACCGGGAAGATCGCTCAGACGCGTGTCCCGGAGCAGTCCGAACACCAGCACCAGAGCGCACACGGCGATGCAGATCGTACCCAGCGCCTTTCCCAGCTGCTCGAGCTTGTGCTGCAGCGGCGTGCCCGCCTCGGGCGAAGACTGGATCATTTCCGCGATCAGGCCGATCTGCGTGCGCATGCCGGTGCCCGTTACCAGCCCCTTGCCGCGCCCATAGGTGATCAGGGTGCTCTGGAAGGCGGAATTCCGGCGCTCGCCAAGCGAGGCGTCGTGTTCAAAAATCAGCACCGCGTCTTTCTCCACCGGCACCGATTCGCCCGTCAGCGAAGCCTCCTCGATCGCGAGATTGGCGGTCGCGACCAGGCGCAGGTCAGCCGGCACGTAGTTGCCCGCCTCGAGAATGACGATGTCGCCGGGAACCAGCTCACGGGCCGCGACCGTCACCTGATGGCCGTCGCGCAGCACCTGCGCGTTCGGGGCGGCCATTTTCTTCAATGCCGCGAGTGCCTTTTCCGCCTTCGATTCCTGGAACACGCCGATCACGGCATTCAGGACGACGATGCACAGGATCGCGATGGCGTCGAAATACTCGCCGAGCAGCAGCGCGGTGAATGCGGCGACGATCAGGACGACGACGAGATAGTTGTCGAACTGGCCCCACATCAGCGCCAGCAAACCGGGGCGGGGCTTTTCCGTGAGTTCGTTGGCGCCGAATTTCCTCAGGCGTGCGCTCGCCTCGGACCGGCTCAAGCCCCGGTCGAGGTCGGTCGCAAACTCGGCGACGACGGCGCCGACCGGTTTGCCATGGGGACTGCGATCTTCCATGCGAAGCGCCTCGTTCCGATCGCGTGCGCTTTCGCCGCAATTCGCCGGGGAGGATTACTTCACGAGGAGCACCGGAATTCTGACGAGATGGAGGACTTCTTTGGCAACGGAGCCCATCACCAGGCCCAGCATCGCACCCCGCCCATGGGTGCCCATGACAATCTGGTCGATGCCCTTTTCCTTGACATAGTGGGCGACGACCTCGGCGGCGTCCCCCAATCCGATGTGGTAGGTGTACTTGACCCCCGCATCGTCGAGAAGCTTGCGCGCGGAGGCGAGCGCCGCCACGCCCTCGTCGTGATGAACCTGCTGCGCTTCGTGGTGGACCCCGCGGATAGTTCCAGGAAACGGGTGCTGCACGTTGAGCAGATGAATTTCCAGCGGTTCCGCGTAAAACGCCGCCTTCTTCATCATGAACTCCACCGCGTGATTGGCGTTGTCCGACCCGTCCACCAGCACCAAAATCCGAAACATGGATTGACTCCCGGTTGCCTAGACTTGCTTGGGCTGCTGCTCTTCCGCCGCGAGATCGACCACCTTCGCCTTGTCGCGCTCCGCGCGCGCCGCCAGCCACTTGCCGAGTACCACCACCAGCACCGCGCCCGCAATCTCCGCCCAAGTCACCTCGGGCAGCTTGACGTGCATCCATTGCATGTTGGTGCTGATCCAATCAACCAGGATCGGATCGGTGACCAGCATCTCGCCTGCCACCCAGCCGAGGATCGCGGCGCCGAGCGTGATGATGATCGGAAAACGCTCCATCAGCGTCATCAGCACGGTGGCGCCGAACACCACCAGCGGAATTGAGATCGCGAGGCCCAGAACCAGCAGCACGATGCTGCCCTTCGCCGCCGCGGCGACACCGATCACGTTGTCCAGACTCATCACGAGGTCCGCGATCAGGATCGTCTTGATCGCCTGGATCATGTTGTCCGAGCCTTCGATGTCGTCGCCGCCGTCCTCGGGCATCAGCAGCTTGACCGCGATCCACAGCAACAGCAGACCGCCGATGATCTTGAGGAACGGAAGCTTCAGGAGTTCGACCGCGACGATCGTGAGGATGATTCTCATCACGACCGCCGCGCCAGCGCCCCAGAACACCGCCTTCCTCTGTTGGCGTGGCGGCAGCGAGCGGGCCGCAAGCGCGATCACCACCGCGTTGTCGCCCGACAGGATGACGTTGATCCAGATGATGGTCGCCAATCCTGCCCAGAACTGCGGCGTCATTGCTTCCGCCATCGGACCTCCCCTCTCAGATGAGTCCGGCGTGCCCTACGCACGCCGCAACAAGAGCGGTTTCGATCATACCCGAACGCGGCGTCCCGCAATGTCGGGCATCCGGTTGCCGGCGCCGCGCCGCCACGCCGTCGATTCAATCAGAACAGCCCGACCACCTTGCCGTCGATCCAGTCGATCCGGTTGGCCGCAGGCACCTTCGGCAGTCCCGGCATGGTCATGATGTCGCCGCAGATCATCACCACGAACTCCGCGCCCGCAGCGAGACGCACCTCCCGGACGTTCAACACGTGATTGGCCGGCGCGCCGCGCAACTGCGCGTCGGTTGAAAACGAGTACTGCGTCTTCGCCACGCACACCGGGTAGTTGCCGTAACCGTCTTCCTGCAGCTTCTTGATCTGGTTGCGCACCTTGGCGTCGGCCGTCACTTCGCTGGCCCGGTACACCCGCTTGGCGATCGCGTTGAGCTTCTCCCACAGCGAATCCTTGTCCTGGTAGACGAAGCTGAAGTTGTTCTTCGTCTCGCACAGGCCGACGACCTTGCGCGCCAGTTCCGCCGCGCCCTTGCCGCCGTCGCCCCAATGCGTCGCCAGCACCACCGGCACGCCCCGTTTCGCCATGCGCGACTCGAGCATCGCGAGCTCGGCTGGCGTGTCGTAGGTGAAACGATTGATCGACACCACGCAGGGAATGCCGTAGACGTTCTGCACGTTGTCGACGTGCTGTTCCAGGTTCACCAGGCCCTTTTCCAGCGCGGTGAGGTTCTCCCTGTTGACCTCCTTCACCTCCACGCCGCCGTGATACTTCATCGCGCGCACCGTGGCGACGATCACCGTCGCGCTCGGGCGCAGTCCGCTCTTGCGGCACTTGATGTCGATGAACTTCTCCGCGCCGAGGTCGGCGCCGAAGCCCGCCTCGGTCACCACATAATCGGCGAGCTTCAGCGCGGTTTGCGTTGCGATCACCGAATTGCAGCCGTGCGCAATGTTGGCGAAGGGTCCGCCGTGGATGAATGCCGGGTTGTTCTCCAGCGTCTGCACCAGATTGGGTTTGAGCGCGTCCTTCAGCAGCACCGTCATCGCGCCATGCGCGTTCAGGTCGCGCGCGCGGACGGGTTTGCCCTCGCGCGTGTAGGCGACCACGATATTGCCCAGCCGGTTCTTGAGGTCCTCTAGCGAAGTCGACAGGCAGAAAATTGCCATCACCTCGGAGGCGACCACGATGTCGAAACCGTCCTCGCGCGGGTAGCCGTTGGCGGTGCCGCCGAGCGACACCACGATGTCGCGCAAGGCGCGGTCGTTCATGTCCACCACACGCTTCCACTGAATGCGGCGGATGTCGATGCCGAGTTCGTTGCCATGGCTGATGTGATTGTCGAGCAGCGCGGCCAGCAGGTTGTTGGCCAGGGCGATGGCCGAGAAGTCGCCGGTGAAGTGCAGGTTGATGTCCTCCATCGGCACCACCTGGGCGTAGCCGCCGCCGGCCGCCCCGCCCTTCACGCCGAACACCGGACCCAGGGAGGGCTCGCGCAGGCAGATCACGGCCTTCTTGCCGATGTGGTTGAGCGCATCGCCCAATCCGACCGTGGTGGTGGTCTTGCCCTCGCCAGCGGGCGTCGGGCTGATCGCTGTCACCAGGATCAGCTTGCCGTTCGTGCGCTGCTTGAGCGAATCGACGTACTCGAGCGAAACCTTGGCCTTGTAGTGGCCGTAGGGCTCGAGGTGCTCTTCGGCAATGCCGAGCTTCTCGAGCGCCACTTTCGAAATGCGTTTCATGGTCGCCGCCTGGGCGATCTCGATATCCGATGGCATCACATGTCTCCCGCTTTCTCAGGCGCAGCGTCGCGTAAGGCGCGCTGCGGCAGCGGACTATAAGTAAGGCGCGCCGCGCCGCGCCTTGACCGCGGTCAAGCGCGCCCAAACCGATTCGTGCACAGGTCGCGCGCGCAAGCGCCTCCCATGGCGATCGTCTCATGCCGCGGCGCCGGCACTTTGCTTTTCGCAGGACTCGCTGTAGATTGCGCCACACGTGCACTCTCCGATATCGACGCAACCCGACCCGGTTCGGGCAAGACCAGACCCGACGACCCCGGATTTCAGGGGGCTGTGGGTGGTGCTCGGCTGCGCCGGCGCCGCACTCCTGCTCTCGCTCGGCATCCGGCAGAGTTTCGGTCTGTTCCTGTTGCCGATCAGCATGGAGCGCGGCTGGGGCCGCGAGGTCGTCGCGCTCGCGCTCGCGCTGCAGAATCTGGTGTGGGGCTTCGCGCAGCCGGTCGCTGGCGCGCTCGCCGACCGCTACGGCGCTGCCCGCGTATTGATCGCGGGCGGGCTCGCCTACGCCGCCGGCCTCGTCATGATGGCGCTCGCCAGTTCGCCGCTCGAACTCGGCCTTGGCGCGGGATTGCTCATCGGCCTCGGCCAGAGCGGCGCCGGCTTCGGCGTCGTGCTCGGCGTCGTGGGCAAGAGCTTTACCGACAGGAACCGCAGCTTTGCCCTCGGTTGCGTCGGCGCGGCCGGCTCCTTCGGACAGTTCGCGATGCTACCCGGCGCCCAGGCGCTGATCAACGCACTCGGGTGGGCCGGCGCGTTGCTCGCATTGGCCGCGCTCGCGCTCGCGATCGTGCCGCTCGGCTCGGCACTGGGAGCCGCCGCGCGCTCGCGGCCCCAGCCCGAGGCGGCCGGCGCGGCCGATTCGCTGCGCGCCGCGCTCGCGCGCGCTGCTGCGCACCCGGGTTTCTGGCTGCTTTCGGCAAGCGTATTCGTATGCGGATTCCAAACCGCCTTCATCATGAACCATCTGCCGGCGTATCTGGTCGATAGCGGGCTGAGCGCGCATGACGGCATGACGGCGCTCGCGTTGATCGGCGCGTTCAACATTGCAGGCAGTTACGGCGCCGGATGGCTCGGCGGGATCTATCCGAAGCGGCTGGTGCTCGCCGCGATCTACCTGCTGCGCGCGGTCGGGATCATGACGTTCGTGCTGCTCCCGATATCGACCTGGACGCTATGGATCTTCGCCTCGCTGATGGGCGCAGCCTGGCTCGGCACCATACCGCTCAGCAACGCGCTGGTCGCCCAGGTGTTTGGCGTGCGCTATCTCTCGACTCTGTTCTCGCTGGTGTTCCTTGCGCACCAGATCGGGAGTTCCCTCGGCGTCTGGCTGGGCGGGGCCGTGTTCGATGCCGCGGGGTCGTATACCGCGGCGTGGGCGATTGCCGGGGCCCTTGGCCTGCTGGCCGCCCTGGTGTGCCTGCCCATCGACGAAAGCGCCGCGCCGATCGCGCAACCGGGACACGCATGAGCGGCCGCTCGAGGCATCGGTCCGCGCTGGTGCCTCGGGCGGTGCCGCCGAAGGTATCGGCCTCCTTGCGGGCCTACGCGGAGCTCGCCGAAGCCGTGCACTCCCCCGTCATGCTGCTCGGTCCGCAGGGCGAGATCCTCGCCGCGAATCTTGCGATGCGCGAGCGGCTGGGCGGCCGCGTCGCCGCTACCTTGCGCGAGTGCGCGGCGGAATACGATGCGGCGCTCGGTGGACGCTATGACCGCCACGCGAGCGTCACGGTGGCGCGCGATTGCCAGGGCCAGCCGGCGGACGAAACTGTACATCTCGTACCGTTCGAAGGCGGGGCCTGCATCAGCGTTGAGGACCGCACGCGGCTCGCGGCGCTCGAATCGGCCCACGCGCAAACCACGCGTCTGGCATCGCTCGGTTTCATGGTGGCGGGCGTGTGCCACGAGGTCTCCAATCCGCTGGCCGCGGTCAGTTCGATGCTGCAGATCCTCCAGTCGAGGCGCGGCGTGACGCCGGAAACGCTGGACAAGGGGCTGGCCTCGATCGCGGGGAACATAGCACGCGTGCTCGCGATCACGCGCAAACTCGGCGATTTTTCGCGCGTCGGTGCACAAGGGCCGATTCCGCTGGCGATCGATGATGCGATGAGCGAGGCGATCATGTTGCTGCGCCATAGCGCATGGGGCGGTGCCGTGCGCGTCGAATACCGGGGCGCCGCCGGGTCGCGCGCGCTCGCCTGCCCCGGGCAGCTGCAGCAGGTCCTGTTCAATATCCTGCTCAACGCGGCGCAGGCGATGCACGGAACCGGCTGCATCGAGGCCGAGGCGCGGTCCGGTCCGGGCGCTCGCCTGCGCATCGAGGTGCGCGATCACGGTCCGGGGATCGCGCCGGAAGCGATGCCACACGTGTTCGAGCCTTTCTTTACCACCAAGCGCTCGGGCGAAGGCACCGGTCTCGGACTCGCGATCTCGAGCGAAATCGTGCATGAAATGGGCGGACGCATATCGATCGAATGCCCTGCGCACGGCGGCGCGTGCGTCATCGTCGAACTGCCCGGATACGAGGCATGAGCAGCGTACCGCGCCGCGAGAGAATCCTCATCGTCGACGACGATCCGGGCATCGCCGAGGTCGTACAGCTGCTGCTGAAGGGCGAAGGCTTCGCGACCGAGCACTGTGGCACGATCCGGGCCGCGACGCGGCAGGTCGCGGTCGCCGAGCCCGACCTCGTGATCATGGACCTGAAGCTCCCCGACGGCGTGGGCATCGACGCCATCTCGAGCCTCCGGTCGATACAGCGCGAACTGCCCATCATCCTGATGACGAGCTATTCGTCGATCGAGAGCGCGGTCGCGGCACTGCGCGCGGGCGCGGTCGATTACATCATCAAGCCGTTCGACAACACCGATTTCGTGCATGCGGTCGAACGCGCACTCAACGAACGGCGCATCAGCCGTGAGAACGCGCTGCTCAAGAAGAGCCTGCGCAGCCTGTACGGCGTGCGGCAGATGATCGGCGAGAGTGCGGGAATACGGCGCGTGCAGTCGCTGATGCGCAAGGTCGCCCTGTCGGACGCAAGCGTGCTCATCGCGGGGGAGTCCGGCACCGGCAAGGAGCTCGTCGCACTGGGCCTGCACTACACCAGCCCGCGCGCCGATGGGCCGTTCGTGCCGATCAACTGCGCCGCGATCCCGAGCGAGTTGATGGAGTCGGAACTGTTCGGCCACGCCAAGGGCGCGTTCACCGGCGCGGTGGAACGCAGCGAGGGACTGATCCGCGAGGCGCACGGCGGAACGCTGTTCCTGGACGAGGTGTCCGAACTCGCGTTGCCGCTGCAGGTGAAGCTGCTGCGCGTGTTGCAGGACCGCCTCGTGCGACCGGTCGGCGGCAGGCAGGTTCACAGCGTCGACGTGCGCTTCGTGGCGGCCACCAACCGCGACCTGCAGCAGGCAATGCAGACCGGGGCGTTCCGCAAGGACATTTTCTACCGGCTGAACGTAATTTCGATCGAAGTGCCGCCACTGCGTGAGCGCGGCGACGACGTGAAACTGCTCGCGGCGCACTTCATCGAACAGCATGCGCGCAAGCTGGGCAAACCGGTGCGCCGAATGGACCGCGACTTCGAGCACTTTCTGATGCGCTACCACTGGCCCGGCAACGTCCGCGAGCTCGAAAACCTGATCGAGTGCGCGGTGATCCTCGCCGACTCCGGCACGCTCGACGCCGGCACGCTGGCCGAGGTTGCGCCGCGCACCGAGCCTGCGCCCGCGCTGCTGGCGGCCGGGGCGGAGCCGCTCTCGGTCGAAGAATACATCCGGTCGGTGGTCGAACGCTTCCAGGGTACGCGCGGCGAAAGCGAACTGGCGCGGCTGCTCGGCATCGGCCGCAAAGCGATCTGGATGCGCCGCAAGCAGTGGGGATTGCAGCGGGAACGAAAACCGGAAATATGACGGCGTTACGGTTTCCAGCGGCGCCCGCGCAGTTTCGTTCTGAAACGCCAATCCGCACACCGGCTGCCAACGTGCTGTTGTATATTGAGGCGTATGTTCCGCATCGCGGGCACGCGAATTGCACCGGTTCCAAGGTCCTGGGGCGGATAATCCGCCAGAGGCCGTTCAACCCGGAGGAGAGGAAACATGGCTGAGCAGGCCAAACCCGCAGCACAGCAACCGGCGCGCAAGAAGGTCACGATTCCGATGCTCGTGGACAAGATGAAGAAAGGCGAGCCGATCGTGCAGCTCGCGGTGTATGACTACGAAACCGCGATCGTCGCAGACCGCGTCGGCATCGACATCCTGTGCGTATCCGATACGGGCGGCATGGTGCTGTTCGGGCACGAGGACACCACCTCGGTGTCGTTCGAGGAGGTGATGTTCATGGCGCAGGCGGTCAAGCGCGGGTCGAAGTACGGTCTGCGCATGGTCGATATGCCCTACATGAGCTTTCATCTCTCGCCGATGCAAGCGGTCGACAATGCGGCCAAGTACGTGTCGAAGGGCGGCGCGGAGGTGATGAAGTGCGAAGGCAATCGCCATCACGCAAGGAACATCGAGGCGATCGTCAAGGCCGGCATCCCGGTGCAGGGTCACGTCGGCATTACGCCGATGCGCATGCCCCAGCTCGGGGGATTCATCGCACAGGGGAAAACCGCGGAGCGCGCGAAGGAACTCATCGACGACGCCTGCGCGATGGTGGATGCGGGCTGCTTCTCGATCATGTGCGAGGTCACCACCTCGGAGGTCTGTGAGTACCTTGCCGAGACCCTCCCGGTCCCCGTCATCAGCCTCGGCGCCGGCAACCGGGCGCACGGCGTGCACATCATCGGCTCGGACCTGTTTCACCTTTACGAGAAGCACACGCCGCGGCATTCCAAGATCTACTGCGACCTGGTGCCGATCCTCGAGAAGGGGCTGACCGATTATCGCGACGACGTGCGTGCCCGCGGCTATCCCGGGCCCGAGCACACGGTATTCATGAAGGACGACGAACTCAAGCGCTTCAAGGAGATGCTCGGCTGGAAGAAAAACTAGCCCGGCGGCCGTTCCCGCCGGGCATCCGGGTGGCCATCGCGGCAAACCCTTCGGCGAACACCGGCATCGGCGTTCTCGATCGGGCGCGCTTCTTTTCCGGCCTCGCGCCGGCGCAGCGCGTTCGTGTCGCGGAAATCGCGGTGCTACGGGTGTTCCCGCAGGACACGCGCATCTATGTGGTCGGCGACCCCGTGGACGATTTCTACGTGCTCGCTGACGGCAACGTGCGGTTCACGCTCGGACTGGGCAAGCGCGACACCTCGGCGGGAGAGATCATCCGGCGTGGCGACGTGTTCGGCTGGGCGGCGCTGGTCGAGGGGCATTCGCGGCGCATCGCGACCGCGTATTGCCTGACTCCCTGCGAGGTCGTCGCCATCAGCGGCGCCAGGCTGCTCGATCTGATGGAGCACGACCATTCGCTCGGCTACGCGATCATGAAGCAGCTCGCGGCGCTGCTCACCAGCGAACTGGTCGCGTTCGCCGCGGGATAGCGCGGGGCTTGGGTCCGGAGCTGATCCCCGATTTCGCTCTCGCCGCCGTCGCGACGGTGGTCGGGTTGTTGATCGGCACGGTCGGCGTGGGCGGCGTGCTGATGGTATCGGTCCTCACGCTGTTCGGCGGGCTCGGCATCCACCAGGCCGCAGCGACGTCGCTGTTCAGCTTTTTTTTCACCGGCATTCTCGGCACCTGGCTGTTCCAGCGCCGCGGCACGATCGCCTGGCGCCTGACACTGCCGGTGTGCGCCGGGGCGCTGGCGTTCGGCTATGCGGGCGCATTTGCCGCAGCGCGCATCGATGCGCGGCCGCTGGCAATCCTGATTGCGCTGGTGATCGCCGGTGCGGGCGCGTACATCTTCATGCCGACGCGCCAGGCGCACGGCGAACGCAATGGCCGCGGCTGGCGCGAGCAGTTATTGCTCGCCGGCGTGGGTGCGGCCTCGGGTTTCGGCTCGGGTCTCTCGGGCGCCGGCGGACCGCTGTTTTCGGTTCCGATGATGGTGATCCTGCGTTACGCGCCGCTATCGGCCGTCGGCACAAGTCAGGTGCTGCAAATCATCGCCGCCGCCTCCGGCTCGCTCGGCAACCTGGAGCGCGGTTTCATCGACTGGCGCCTCGCCTCGCTGGTCACCGTCTTCGAGCTCGCCGGCGTGCTGCTCGGGGTGCGGCTCGCGCACGCGGTGAGCCAGCTCGCGCTGCGCCGTCTTGCGGGCGCGCTGTGCCTCGCAGTCGGCGGCCTGATGCTCGCACGTTCGCTATGAACCCGCTCGAACGAAGTTTCCGCGCGCGCGGCCTGGCACTCACCGAAATCGAGCCGGGCACTTGCGTGCCGGAGGCGTTCTCGGATCCGCGCGCGGAGCACCTCGCGACGCGTCGCGCGGCCGGACTGTTCGATTTATCGTTCATGGGCCTGTCGGAGTTTGCGGGTGAAGGCGGGTGCGCTGCGCTTCAGCGGCTCCAAACGCGGAACGTCGCACGCCTCGAGCCGGGGCGACTGTGCTACACGCTGCTGCTACGCGATGACGGGAGCGTCTTCAACGACGCGACCGTGTGGCGTCTCGCCGAGGACCGCTTCTGGCTGTTCACCGGCCGTCGCAGCGACATCGGGTGGATCGGCGAGCAGGCGCCAGCGACAAACCGCTCTGGGGAATACGCAGTGCTCGCGCTACAGGGGCCGGCGAGCGGCGTGATCCTTGCGCGGCTCGCTGGCGAGGCCTGCGTGCGTGCCCTGCGCTACTTCCGCTTCGCGCAGGTGCGAATTGCGGACCTGGCGGCGGCCGTTGGCCGGCTGGGGTTCAGCGGCGAACTCGGCTACGAGCTGATCGTTCCCGTGTCGGACGGCCCCGCGCTGTGGCGCGCACTGCTCGAGGCGGGACGCGGCGAGGGCCTGCGCGAGTGCGGCTTCGCCGCGGCCGACAGCCTGCGCATCGAATCCGGATACGTGCTCTTCGGGCGCGAAATCGACGGCAGCGCGGATCCGTTCGAGCTGGGCCTCGAACGACTCGTCGAGTTCGATGGCCGCGATTTCCGAGGCGCGCGTGCGCTCACGCAGCGACGTTTCGCCGAACGCGCGCGCAGGCTCTGCGGGTTCGAGATAGATCACCGGCCGGCCGCATTGCGCGCGCGGCTGAACCTGCCGCTCGCGCGCGTGACGAGCGAGCGGGATTCACCCGTGTTCGGAAAGCGTCTTGCGCTCGGTTTCGCCGGTGCCGAAGCCGCCGGCCCGGGCACGGCGGTCAGGCTTCGCGACGGGCGGCTCGCGCGTGTGGCGCGCCTGCCGTTCTACGACCCTGCAAGACGGTTGCCGCGCGCCAGTCCGCTCTTTTGATCCGTTGGTCGGCGGTTCGAATCCGCCACGGCCTGCCGATTTCTGAAAAACGCGCGATGCTGATCCACAAGAGTCCGCTTCGGCCAGGAGGCGACATCTAAGTACACAGACCGAACGGCTGTAACTTGTCAGCAAACGGACGTCCGAAGACTTCGGCGGCTATAGCTACGAGGACCGTCCTCCGTAAACACAGCAGTACCACCATGGATGGTATCGGGCTCTTGGGACAACTTGACCGGCTCGCCTCCAACCAATGGCTACCATGATCTGAATTTGGTTACCATATGTCGCCCCATACACCCTCTTACTCTTGGCATTCCATGATCTCATGCAGCATTCGGGGGCTTCTTGTCCTGACGTTCAGTTTCTGGCTTGTGCAAGCGGCGGCCTTCGCCCAAGTGGTTTCTGTACCATTCAACGAGCGCGGATTTCTGTTCAATACCGCACCGACGCTGACATTTTTGTGGCCAGCCAAACAACCCAGAGTAACGTTAATTTTTATTCCCGGTGGTGAAGGCCGCATTGGCCTCTTCCCAGACCGCAAGACACTGGGAGGCTTCTATGAGGCCACCCTGAAGCCTCTGAGCGACGCAAGCCTGAGCAGCGGGTCATTCAATGTCGTCGTGTTTGACTCTCCCGTCAATTTGCCGGTAGGTACGGACTACCCGTATTCACGCCAGAGCAGCGAACATTTGCTCCGCATAGAGAGCGTGGTTCGCTACTACAAGGAACTGTATGCCTTGCCTGTATGGATCATGGGCCACAGCAACGGCGCGGTGAGCATCACAGAGTTTTACAAGCTACTGCAAAAGTCCCAGAAACAGAATCTGGTGGAAGGCGCCATCTATAGCTCTGCGCGGAACGGCTCAGGCTTCGACGACAACACGAACCTGCCGGTCCTTCTTCTGGCGCACGAAAGTGACGGATGTGAGAAATCAAAACCTAGTGAGTCGCACGCTGTTTATGAACGACTACGCAAAAATAACCCACAACGCGTTGAATATGTCTTGATCCGGGGTGGTGAGCCGCAATCGCAGCACCCATGCTATTCCGGTTTTCACATGTTTTACGGTGCAGGCGAAGAGGCCTATAAGGCCATCGACCAGTTTGTGGGGGCCCATAAAAGCCCATAGAGCCAAGCGGTAGTGCATCAGTTTGGCCACCAACAAGACAACCCCGGCTGAACCTCAAATCATTTGGCACAATGGGTGCCCACCAAGGGGGGGTAATGAACAATCGTCGCAAACTGGTCATCGCGCTTGGCGCGGGTGTACTCGCTGGGCCGTTCGGTTCGAGCGCTCAACAGCAGGGTAAACTCTGGCGCATCGGTTTCATATCATCGCGCGCCGGGCGCGGGCCAAATGAAGAGGTCTTTCGTCAAAGCATGCTCGATCTTGGCTACGTCGAAGGGCAGAACATCGCAATCGAGTGGAGATTTTCACCACGCAACATAGACGAGTATCCGGAGATCGCGGCGGAACTGGTCCGGCTCAAAGTGGAGTGCATGGTCACCGCGAGCTTCAGCGCATCCCTTGCAGCCAAGCTGGCGACCCCGACGATCCCGATCGTCATGGTGAGTGTCCAGGATGATCCAGTCCGGCGCGGCCTGGTCGCCAGTCTTGCGCGGCCGGGCGCGAACGTTACAGGTTACGTTCTCCTCGGCCCGGAGTTGGCTGGCAAACGGCTGCAGCTACTCAAGGAGATACTGCCCGGCGCATCTCGCATTGCCATACTCTGGGATCGAAATATTCAGGGCAGTGTGAGCCACGTTAAAGCAACCGAGGCCGCTGCAAGCGTGTTGGGCGTGCAGCTACAGTCGCTGGACGTGGGGGATGAGAAAGGCCTGGAGAACGCATTCCAGGCGGCGGGCAGGGGGCGTGCTCAAGCTCTCGTAGTGGTGGGAACCGGTTTTTTTAACATTCACCAGGCGCGGATCGCGAATCTCGCAACCAAAGCTCACTTGCCGTCAATTTACGACAGTTCAGGATTCGTGCTTGCCGGTGGACTCATGAGTTACGGGGCTGACGGCGGCGAGCAGTTTCGCGGGGCAGCCACCTATGTTGACAAGATACTCAAGGGGACGAAGCCCGCGGATCTTCCCGTGCAGCAGCCGACGAAGTTTGAGTTTTTTCTTAACCTGAAGGCTGCGAAAGCGATAGGCATCAAGATTCCCGGCTCGGTTCTGGTGCAGGCGACTAAATTCATCGAGTAAAACCGCGAACGTCCGCTTTGAAGAAAATCGACAAACCGCTTGGGGTCGCTATGTAAAGCTTTGCATGGTGCATAGGGGTCGAGAGTGAAGGTTCGCGTTTTTGGAAAGCCGACGTTGGCCGGAATTTCAGCAGGTGGCAGGTGTCAGGGGCAAGAACTGCGGCCAAAAGCGGAAGGTTCCGCTTACATTTGAAATTTGCCCCGATCGGTTCTTTACATCGTCCCTGCGAATATCTCGTCCCTCCGCTGTCCTTGCCGTAAGGGCGCATACTGGACGCCTGCCGATGGAGGGGGAATGAATCGTCGCCGCAAACTGGTCATCGCGCTTGGCGCGGGAGCGCTCGCGGCACCGCTCGGCTCTTTCGCGCAGCAGCAGGGCAAAGTCTGGCGCGTTGGCTTTCTGTCATATCGGCGCGTGGAAATTTCCGACTCCGATTTTGCATACGGCCCATTCCGCCAGGGAATGCGCGAACTCGGCTATGTCGAGGGCAAGAACCTCGTCATCGAATGGCGCTCTGCCGAGGGGAAAACCGAGCGACTGCCGGCCCTGGCGGCGGAATTGGTGCGGATGAAAGTGGATCTCATCGTAGCAGCGGGCACGCCTGCCGTTGCCGTGGCGCAAAAAGCAACCACCACGATACCCATCGTCATGGCAAGTATTTTGGACCCCGTCGGCAGTGGCTTCGTCGCGAGCCTCGCGCGCCCCGGCGGCAACATCACGGGGCTCAAAAACTTCTTCGGCGATCTCGGCCCCAAACACCTGGAGATGCTGCGCAGCATGGTGCCCAAACTCACCCGCGTGGCGATGCTGGTGAACCCCAACAACGCGGGGATGGCCGCAGTGCGAAAAAACGTGCCAGCCGCAGCGCAGAAGATTGGCGTAACGATCCTGTCCTTTGATGCAGCATCTCCCCGGGAAATCGAGAGCGCGTTTTCTAAAATGACACAGGAGAAAGCCGGGGCGGTTATCGTGGTCTCTGACTCAGTTTTCAACACCCAATTGAGCCAGATCGCGGACCTGGCAGCGAAAAATCGACTGCCATCCATACATGCAATTCGGGAATATGCAGAGGCCGGAGGGCTGATGAGCTACGGCAACAGCCTCGGCGAAGACTACCGGCGTGCCGCGACTTACGTGGACAAGATCTTCAAAGGCGCGAAGCCCGGCGATATCCCCGTCGAACAGCCGACCACGCTTGAATTGGCGATCAACATGAAAACCGCCAAAGCCCTCGGCATCAAGTTCCCGCAGTCGATTCTGGTGCAGGCGACGAAGGTCATCGAGTAAGACCGCGCATGACCGGTTTGGAGAAAATCGACTGACCGGGTAGGGTCGTTATGTAAAGCTTTGCACAATGCAGAGGGGTCGAAAGCGCACGTTCGGGTCGACGAATTATGACTCCCGTTCATGCAACACGGCGCCTACCGATATGTCGTCGTACTCCACCTCTTCAATTTCAGAAACACAGAAGGACGACATTCCACACGGCGAGCATAAGATCCGGGCGCAGATACGAGGCGAATACGGCCGCGGTCGCGATCGCTAGCACACCGAGTCCGGTCGCCTTGAGCAACAGCCTGCGGCGCGTCTGGTCGTTCATGGCACTCAGGCCGGAACGCCGCGCAGTCCGGCGAGCGCGAACAGCAGCATGCTCACCCCCATGCAGCCGTAGCCGGCGCGCTCGAGCGTGCGAGCACCCTTCTCGCCGACCACGCCGCGCCGCCGCAGCAACGACGCGGCCGAAGCGAGCAAGGCGCCGAGCACCGCGAAAGCGACCACCACCGGCCGATTGAGCAGGAGTTCCATCCGTACCCTACGCGCGGCCCGCGCGCTTGAGGTAGGCATCGACGAAGTCCGCCGCGGCCTTGGAGCCGCGCGAGAACGAGCGCATCGCCTCCGTGTGCAGGATGGAAAGCGCCTGCTTCTTGACGTCGTTCGCGCGGTCGCTCTCGACGATGTCGGACAGGCGGCGCGGGCGCGGCAGGTCCACCTCGATCACCGCGCGCACCTGGGTCGGGATATTCGACATCACCAGCACCCGGTCGGCGAGAAACACGGCCTCGTCGATGTCGGTGGTGACGAAGAAATTGGTGCGGCGGTTCTCCTCGTACAGCCGCGAGTAGTACTCCCACATCAGCTCCTTGGTCATCGCGTCGAGGCCGCGGAACGGCTCGTCGAGGATCATCACCTTCGGGTTGTTGATCATTGCGCGCGCGAGCTCGGCGCGGCGCTGCATCCCGCCGGAGAGCTGCCCCGGATACTTGTTGCGGAATTCACGCAAGCCGACCTTGTTGAGCAGGAACTCGGCGAATTCAAGCGTTCCGCGGTCGAGTTCGCCGCGCGCGCGCGGCCCGTAGAGGATGTTGTTCCAGGTGCTCATCCAGGGAAACAGCGCCGTTTCCTGGAACAGCACCAGCCGGTCGCGGTCCGGGCCGCTGATCGGCGCGCCATCGAGCGTGATCGAGCCCTCGGTGGGTTGCTCGAAGCCCGCCAGCAGCCGGATCAGCGTGCTCTTGCCGCAACCCGACGGCCCGATCATTACCGTGAGTTTGCCCTGCTCGATCTTGAAGGAGCACTCGCGCACGACTGCCTTGCGGAACTGCGCCGCGCCGTAGGACTTGCTTACGCCCCGCACGGCGATTTCGCCGGCGACGACCGGCGGCCGCGCGGACGGGATCTCGCTCATCGCCACCTCACCTCACCCGCAGCCACGGCGTGACGTAGCGCCCGAGCCAGCGCAGCAACTCGCTCGAAGCGAAGCCGGCGATGCCGATCGAGATCATGCCGACCACGATCTGCTCGTACGAGCCGCCGACATAGGAACTCCAGATGAAAAATCCCAGCCCGCCGCCCGCGCCCGACTGCTGGCTGCCGCCTCCGGAGATCATCTCCGCAGCGACCACCACTTCCCAGGTGATGCCCATGCCGACCGCCGAGCCGACCACGATCGAAGGCAGCGTGCCGGGCAGGATCACGCGCCTGAAGATGTCCCATTGGCTCGAACCCATCGACTGGGCCGCCTGGAAGTAGTGCAGGTCGATCGACCGGGCGCCGCCCAGCACGTTGATGACGATGGTGTAGAACGCGCCCAGGAACGTCACGAACGAGATCGCCAGCTCCTGCGTCGGCCAGAAAATGATCGATGCCGGCACCCAGGCGAGCGGCGGGATCGGCCGCAGCACCTCGAATACCGGAAAGCCGATCCCCTGCGCGGTCCGGCTTACCGCGAGCAGCAGCCCGAACGGGATGCCGATGAGCATCGCCGCGACAAAGCCGCTCATCACGCGGAACAGGCTCATGTACCAGCTCTGCCAGTAGCCGCCCTGGCCGAGCACGGCGATCCACGCGATGAGCACGGTCGAGGGCGCAGGCACCACCCCGATCCAGGGGAGATAGTCTTTCTTGAACCCCATCGCACCGAGCATCTCCTTGAGTGGCACGAACAGCTCGGGCGCCATCCATTGCTTCGAGCGCGCGCCGAGCTCCCAGAGGATCACGAACGCGACGATCGAAACCGCGCCGCGCCAGAACACCGGGCTCGAGAGCAGACTGCGAAGCGGCTTGCGCATTTCGTTCAGCCCTCCCTCTCGCCCGCCTGGAACGCCTTGAGCGCCTCCTCGTGCACGGCCTCGCTGGTTTCCTCGATGAGCTCACGGAAACGCTTGGTGGTGAGCACGCTGTAGTCGCGCGGGTGCGCGATGTCCACCGTGAGGACCTTTTTCGGACGGCACGGACGCGTGGTCATGATCGCCACCTTGTGTCCGAGGAAGATCGCCTCCTCCAGGTCGTGCGTGATGAAGAAGATCGTCACCTTGTTCTTGTAGTAGATCTCGAGCAGGGCCTCGTGCATCACCGACTTGGTGAGCGAGTCGAGCGCGCGGTACGGTTCGTCGAGCAGCAGCGCCTTGGGATCGTTCATCAGCGCGCGCACAATCTCGACGCGCCGGCGCATGCCCGAGGACACCTCGCCCGGGTAATTGCGCTCGACCCCGGCGAGACCCGCGTCGGCCATCATCGCGCGGCCCTTGTCGATCGCCTGCTTGCGCGCGAGCTTGCCCTGCATGACCGGGCCGAAGATCACGTTTTCGAGGTTGTTCTTCCAGGGAAACAGCGCGCCGTTCTGGAACACCACGATGCGGTCGGGACCGGGTTCGGCCTTGGGCTTCTCCGCCGAGCACAGCGTCTCGCCGTCCATCACGATGCGGCCCGAGGTGATCGCGTGGAAACCCGCGATCGCGTTGAGCAGCGTGGTCTTGCCGCAGCCCGAAGGGCCGACGATCATGCAGATCTCGCCGGCCTCGATCTCGAGGCTGCAATGGTCGACCGCCATCACCGCGGCGCCCTCGGTAGGGTAGGTCTTGACCACGTCTTCGATCAGGATCCGGCCGCGCGTGAGCGCGGCGGCCCCGGGCTGGTGCATGTCCATTCCTTCAACGCTCCGCCAGCGCGAGTTCGCGCACGCGCCATTCCATCATGTAGTCGCCCGCGATGCGCACCATCGCGCTGGTCGCGTAACCGACCACGCCGAGCGTCACCATCCCGATCACGATGGTCGGATAGCGCACCATCATGAACGAGGTGTTGATCACGTACCCGAGCCCGTACTGACCCGACACCATCTCGGCGGCCACCAGCGAGAACCACGAAACGCCGATCGAGATCTGCAGGCCGGTGAAGACGAACGGAAGGGCGCCGGGCACGATGACATGCCGGAACACCTGCCAGCGGCTCGCGCCGAGGCAGTTCGCCGCGCGTACGTACGACTCGTCGATCGACTCGACGCCGAGCATGGTATTGAGCGCAGTGGCGAAAAAAGAAGCGAGAAACGCAAGGAACACCACCGCCGACTCGGTGGCGATGAACATCACGATCGCGAGCGGCACCCAGGCGAGCACCGGGATCGGCCGCAGCAGTTCGAACACCGGGAACACGTACTCCTTGAACCTGCGCGACCAGCCCAGGAACAGCCCGAACGGCACGCCTAGCAGCGTGGCGAGCAGGAACGCCTGCGCCACACGCCAGATCGACACCGCAATGTGCTGGTAGTACTCCTCGGTAAATACCGACAGCCCGTAGGTCGGCGCGGGGCTCAGCCACTCCTTCACCACCGTCGTGATGCCGGGCATCTCGCGAAAACGCGGCAGTTTCCATACCTCGACGAACAGGTACCACAAGCCGAGAAACAGCGCAAAGCCGATCAGCATCAGGTAGGGACGCGGGCTCTTCAGCCAGAGCGACATCCGGTACAGAGTCAGGCTGAGGGTGGACATCTCCTCGGTGAGCGGCGTTCCCGACAGCCGCCGCACCTTCGCGAGCAGCGCCGGCATCGTGAATTCGCGCTGGATCATGGTCGCGAAGCGATCCATGACGGCGCCGCCCTCCAGCGGCTCGACCTCGAGCGCCCTGACCAGATCCTCCGTGCCGATGCACAGGATCTCGCTCGGTTCGAGCGCAGTGGCGCTGGCGAAACGCCGCGTCTGCCCGAGCACCAGGCCTGCCCAACCGAACACGCCGCCCCGGCCCATGCGTTTGAGCGACTCCTGCGCGCTGATCCCTGGCCCGAACACGTGCTCGACGCGACCCGACACCACGACGTAGATGTCATCGGCCTCGTCGCCGGCGTTGTAGATGCGCTCGCCCGCCGCATAGCGCCGGGGCCTGCCGAGGGCCGCTACGCGCTGCAACAGCGCGCCCGAGGCGTCGACGAACGGAATCGATTCCCGCAGGACGGGAATCACGTCACCGGGCGCGGCCGTCTGTGCGTTCAGCATGTCTCCTTAAGGCTGCCGCGACGTCAGTTCTTCGGCGCCTGCGCATCGGGCAACGCCCTCACCTCGCCGATCGGCGCCTTGAGGCCACGCTCCTTGAGAATGTCCTCTGTCCACTTGGACTCGATCGCCTCGGGGCGCAGCTTCTCGACGTTGATGCTCTTGATCGAGAACAGGAACGCCGACGCGCGGTTGATCAGCTCCCGCGCCTGGGGCGTGAAGGTGTAGTGCATGATATTGCGCGTGTCGCTGCCGCCCGCCGATGCCGGGTACCTGCCGTAGAGCGAATTCCACAGCACTTTCTCCGAGAACCCGGTGGTCTGCTCCTTGGCCATCTTGACGACTTCGGCGGCGTTCTTCGAGTCGGCCAGGAACAGTTGAGCATCGAGCTCCGCGTTGAGCCACGCCTTGACGACGTCGGGACGCTGCTTGATCAGGTCGGCACGCATCCCGAGGAATCCGCCGTCGTTCTCCTGCACGCTGGCGCCGGTCGCAACCAGACGCGCGAGACCCTCTTCGACGAGACGCGAAGTCGTCGGTTCCCACATCACCGCCGCGTCCAGCTTGCCCGCGCGGAAGTTCGACGTGATCACCTCGATGTTCTGATTCAGATACTCCGAGGGCTGGATCGCCGACTTCTTGAACACCGCTTGTGCGAAGCGGTCGGTGCAACTGCCTTTCGGCACGGCGACGGTCTTGCCGTTCAGCCACTTGATCGCTTCCTGGGCGTCCTTGAACTGCGGGGCATCCTTGCGAACCAGGAACGCATTGCACTGGTCGAACGCGAGCCCCAGGTTGGCCACCAGGCGGACATCGGCGACGTCCTGCTTGGTGGTCGAGACGATCGACGGCATGTCGCCCATGTAGCCGATGTGCTGCTTGCCGGCGAGCATGTTGTTGACGATGATCGCGCCCTGCAGGCCGATCTGGAACTCGACCTCCGAGCCCTTCGGCAGGTACTTCTCGTAGAACTTCTTGCCGCGCATCACCACGCCCGACCACGCCTGCGTGTAGTAAGGCTGGTACCCGACCACCACTTTGACCGGACCGCCCGGCTTGCCGTAATCGACGTCGGCGGCCATCAATGGGACAGCAACCAGTGTGCTCAACGCGGCGGCAACCGCCGCGAGAGTGAACGATCTCCTCTTCATGACTTCCTCCTTTCGGTTGTACTGCAAGCTGTGCCGGCTATTGTTGGTGTACCGCCGCCCGAGCGCAAGCGCAAAAATACAGTCCCAAAATTACCTCGCACCGGAGGGCGCGAGGTAGCGCGCGATCAATGAAGCGAGCCGGCGCATGACGACATAACACGACACCGGATCGCCTTCCAGCACCTTCAGCGCCGCCCTGCCGTTGATCCGCAGCAGCGCCGACGCCTCCAGGCAGCGCGCGCTGGCGATTCGCACCGGATACCCGTCGAGCAGCGCCGCCCAGCCAAACACCTCGCCCTTCTTCAACATGAAGCCGCCCGGCGAGGTGCGGTCTTCGCGCCCGATCAGGAACGCGACGCGGCCCGAATCGAGCACGTAAAAGTCGTCGGCCGGATCGCCCGGACGATACAGCTCGCTGCCCTGCTCGCGCGCCTCGCGCTGCGCGAGGGCGGCGAGCTTTTCGATGGTTTCAGGGGCGATTCCCCTGAACAGCTCGCCGACGTCGAGTGCCGAGGGCTGCTCGCCGAGGAAGATCGAATCGCCTTCGATCGCGAGCGGATATTTCTCGAGCGGCACCTCCGCCAGCCCGATCGGCGCGCCGGTCCTGATGTCCCACTGCCAGAGGTGCATGTGGCAAGTGAGCACCGAGCCGTCGTACAGGCCCTCGCACAACGCGACGTCCTGATGTGGACAGATCGCCTGGTAGCCGAAATAATCGCCGCCGGCATTCGCCACCAGCAGCTTGCGGCCGCCGCCGGCGTCGAACTCCTTGACGGCGTTCACCGGAACATCGGCGCTGCGGCATACGAATCGCTTCGTCATGTTCCGGCCTTAGCTGAACTTGTCGTAGCGGATGTTGTCCGCCGTGAGCTTCGCCTCGAGCAGTAGCACGCGCAGGGCAGCGTCCACCGCGGGCGGCGGGCCGGCAACGTACGCGCGCAGGCCCTGGTAGTTGCCCGCCATCGCCTGCTTCGCCACTTCGTGCACGAGTCCGCGCGCGAAGGCAAGCGCGGGCCAGTCGTTTGCCGCGGACCCCGGCACATCCTCATCCGAGAGCGCCACGGTAATCGCGAGTTTTCCGGGAAAATGCCCGCGAAAAGCCGACAGCTCGCGCAGGTAAAACGCGTCACGCATGGTACGCACGCCGAAAAACAGCCATCCCTGATGCTGCTCGAAGTAGCGTTCCTGCACGGCGCGCTGCAGGATCGACATCATGCCCGCGACGCCCGATCCGCCGGCGATGCACAGGATATTCTTGCCCAGGTCGGGGTAGAAGGTCGCCTTTCCGAGAGGGCCGAACAGCTCGAGGCGGGCACCGTCGCGGCCGGCCGAGAACAGCCACTCGGAGATTCCGCCGTCGGTCTTTTTCTTCACCAGGAAATCCAGCTGCCGCGTGTCCCGTTCGAAATTGACCATCGAATACGCGCGGTAACCTTCGACGCCGGGCGCAGCCACGACGACAAACTGCCCCGCGTCGAAGTCGCACGGCTGGTCGAGCTCGACGCTGAACGACATCACGTCGTGCGTCAACATCGCGGCCTGGCGCAGCGTCCCGGCGCAGGCCGCCGGGACGCAGGCGCCCGGGTCCGCCGCGTACACGAACTTCGCCACCTCCAGCGTGACGTCCTCCTCGGCGGCGCACTGGCACATCAGGAATTCGCCCTGCTCGGGTTTGACATATTTCCTTCCCGGCGCCTGCGGCCAGCCGTCACGCAGCCGGCCCGTAACGGCCTTCGCCTTGCAGGTCCCGCAGGTGCCGGTGCCGCATTCGTAAGGCAGGTCGATGCCGGCACGCAGGCCCGCATACAGCAGCTTTTCTCCGGGCGCGGCGTCGAACTGATAGCCGCGGTTGCGCGCGTTGACCTGGACTCGCATCTAGAACGGGACGTGATAGCCGTAGCCGAGCAGGCGCGTCTCGAGCCGCACAACGCGCCTGGCGAGCTTGGCCGCGGAGTCGGTTAGTTTCACCGTATCGTGAAAGCGGCCGACTGCGAACAACTCGGTGGCGCCACCGTCGAGCAGGGTGCGAAACACCTGGATTGCCGAAACGACGTTCGCCTCGCTCGTTGCCTCGTCCACCTCCACCGTATAGACGGTTGCGTGCCGGGTGATCGGCGAGTGGTCGCTGTTGTGGCGCGGCAGGTTGGTGAACAGCGTGACCATTCCCTGTTTGTCGTGATCGAGCCAGACCATGTCCTTGCGGATCTCCGGGCTGAACGTGGCGATCGTGTAGTGGAACTGCTCGTCGCACAGATCGAGAAAGGACTTCCAGTCCTTCGCGTCGAGCGCAAGGCAGCTGCGATAGACGAGTTCCTCGATCTGGTACCGGCGTTCTGTCTTCACCATGCTGCGGCTCCCGGCTCAGGCAGCAGCGCGTACCGGCTCGGGCTTGCCCTCGCGGTATGGGTCGTAGGCCGGGCGCTCCATGCGCCGCGACCACTCGGCGTAGAAATGCCGCATTCCCACTTCGTCGTGGATGGTGCCGCCCTCCTCGCGGCCCTGGATCACCCAGCGGCTGTCGGTGCCGTCGCGCATTGCGCGTCCCTGGCCGTGCACAGCGAGCAGGTCCTCGTGCAGGTTCCGGCCGAACGGCCCCCAGATCATGTTGTGGTCGAAAATGCGCTGCCGGCGCTCCTCGACGGTGTCGCGCTTGAGGCCGAGCCCGCGGAACTCGATGATCACCTCGTTCGGCCCGAGCGGGATCGCGGTATCGATGCGCAGAACGGACGTGCGCAGGTTGTAGGTCATGCCCGGAAACAGGTCCACCATGTACCAGCCGCCGGGCGCCAGGCCCGGCCAGCCCACCGCCCGGTCCTTCGAGCCCTCGTACTTGTCGTAGCGGATCTCCATCGAGCCGACGGTCGCGTGGCCATTCGGAAACCCCGTGTAGCGCCGGTCGAAATAGCCGGGCTGCATCATCCCCGTAATGCGGTTGAAGTAGTGAAGGAAGTCGTGGTAGAACTCGCTGTTGGTGTCGTGCCAGAGCTTGAAGTTGGTGCGCACGTGGGCCTTGTGGAAATGGAACACCTCCATCGGCTCCCGCATGAACGGCTCGAGGATGTCCATTGCCCCGCCGACGAACGCACCCAGGCTCGCCGCGTTGTCGTCGAGGTTGACCCATACGAAGCCGCCGCAGCCGACCTCGCACTTCACCTCGCGCATCGACGCGTCTTGCTTGCAGAAGCGGTTCTGGTAGCCCTGATCGGCGCGCGAGATATCCACGCAGTTGCCGCGGGTGTCGAACGACCATTGGTGGAAGATGCAGGTCATGCGCTTCGCATTCCCCGCGGGGTCGTACAGGATCGTGTTGCCGCGATGCGGGCAGATGTTGTAGAACGCGCGCACTTTCGAGTCATCGCCACGCACGACGATCAGCGGCACGCCCGTAGGATGGTTGAACAGACGGTAGTCGAACGGGCCCTGGATCTCCGACTCGTGACAGGCAATGATCCACGAGGGCTTGAAGATCTTCTCCCGTTCTTCCGCAAAGATCGCCGCGTCGGCGTAGATGCGTGAGTCAACGTAGTGAGTCTGCGGAAAGCCGGGATTTTCCGACCACTGCGCCGCATTCTTGGACATCTGCATCTTCTCCTCGGTGGGAAACACTCAAACGCTCGCAGATTCTGTGCCAGTACTCGAGCTGCGGCAAGTTCCTGGCGCAAAAGGCATTCCAGAATGCGAGCGGCGCTCGCAGCATGCGCGCGTTTCGCCAGGAAACGATCCAGGCGCATCCCGAGCGCACCAAGGCGAAGCGCGGCCCGGCGTCCCGGCCGCCATGCCTCGGGATCGACTACTTGCAGTTCGTCATGCAGCGCGCGGCGTTGGTATCCGGCCGGTCATCGACCAAGAAGCCGTTGCGATTCGGCATCATCACACGGGTGATCGAGTTTGCATCGAGCGTCGCGTCCGCAGGGATCAGGCCGTTGAGGTGAAGCAGGTACGCCGACAGCCCGTAAACGTCGTTCGCACTCAATGACTGCGGGCGGTCCATCGGCATCGCGCGGCGGATGTAGTCGAACAGGATCGGCGCGTACGGATACATGCTCCCCGGGGTAAGCACGCGCGGCCCTTTGACGAACGAGCCGACCCCTCCGACCATCGTGCCGTACACCGACCCGCCCTTCGCATCCTCGCCGTGACATGCGAGGCACTTTGCGTCGTAGAGCTTCTTTCCCTCGGCGACCGTGCCGCGCCCCGCCGGCAGACCCTGCCCGTCGGGCGCGCGAATATCGATGTTCCAGGCGAGGAGTTCGTTTTCGCTGATCGGCTGACCGAAACGCGGCTTGTCGGGAAGCGGCTGGACCGCGTGCGGTCCGCTGGTCCCGAGCGGAATGCCGGTCGAGGACTTCGCCGCCATGCCGCCGCCCGTGCCCGCGCAGCCCCACGATACGAGCGCGGCGAGCGTCGAAGCAGCGAGCAACCTAAGCTTGGCCGATGGCATTTCTCACCTCCCCTTTTTCGTTGACCGACCAGGGCTGAATTGCGTTGTGGTGCTGCACGAAACCCATGATCGCCCGTGACTTCTTTACGTCCTCGACCGAGGGCTGCACATAGCCCGTGCTGTCGACGGCCCGGCTCATGAGAACCGCAGGAGCACCGTCCCAGTTCCAGCCGATCTTGAAGCGCGTCAGCGACTTGTCCATGACCGGCCCTTCCACCACCGCCTCGCGCCAGTTCCTGCCGCCGTCGAACGATACGTCCACCGCGCGGATCTTGCCCACGCCCGACCAGGCCAGTCCCGTCACCTCATGGAATCCGCGCCCCTTGAGCTGCTGCCCGCCGGAAGGCGAGGTGATCACGGATTTGCATTCCATCACCATGCTGAACTGCCGCCACTTTCCTTCCGGCATCGGATCGGTATAGCGCGCTGTTTCGCTGCGGAAGTGCCAGGGTTGGTCGCCCACCTTGATGCGCCGCAGCCACTTCACGCTGACATTGCCTTCCCAGCCGGGGATCACCGCGCGCACCGGGTAGCCGTTTTCGGGACGCAGAGCCTCGCCGTTCATGGCATAGGCAATCAATGAGTCGTCCAGCACCTTTTCCATCGGGACCGATCGGGTGTGGCCCGCACCATCCGCGCCTTCCAGCAGGACCCAGGTCCCGCGGGGATCGATGCCGGCTTCCTCCATGAGGGTCGAGAGCGGAACACCGGTCCACAGCACGCCCGACAACAGCCCGTGCGTCTGCTGCACCGTGACCGAAGCGGGCTTGAGCCAGTCCGTGAGGCCGTTTCCCGAACACTCGTGGAAATGAAAACGCGACACCGACGGGTAGCGCATCAGATCGTCCACCGTGAACTGCAGCGGCTGCCGCACCATGCCATGGATCGCGAGGCGATGGGTTTTCGGATCGATATCCGGAGTGCCTGCGTGGTGACGCTCGAAAACAAGCCCGTTCGGCGTGATGATGCCAGGCTGGTGCTGCAGCGGCGTCATGCTCCAGTCCGACCAGTTCTGGCGGTTCTTGAGCACGTCGGTGCGGCGCCGCGCCACATGCGCCTCGAATTTCGAAGGCATGCCGTACATTGCCTCGGGAATCGGACGCCCCATCTCCCGCGCCGCGGGCGGAATCTCGAGCGGCGCGGCGAGCGCGCTGCCGGTTGCCGCCGCTCCACCCGCGACGGCCATGCCACGCGCGAGAAATTCACGCCGGCTCTTCAGAACTCCGTTGAGCTCCCCAGTTGATGCGGGACCCGGGCGGCTGCCCCGGTCCGATGGCACATCGATCATCCTGCCCATTGAACCTCCTCCTTTTTCTGCAGAGCCACTGCCTCCTGTGAGATGACGCCTTCCGGGCGCGCGAGAATTTGTTGAATGATTCTTATCCACGCGCCGTGGGCAGTATATTCCTGCGCCGCGCGCAGGCAAGCGCAACGCGACGGAGAAACGACGCCGTTGCTCCCGCGCCGCCGCAACCGGTGTGCGCACGTTTCTTTTTGCAATCAATGCGAATGGCGGAGTTTCTGCGCGAAACGTTTGTGCGCTGCATCGCCGGCGGACCGGCTAACATCCCGCGCGGTCCCCGCGCGCGCGGCGCCGCGGCGACGCAAACGGCTATCGTCTGCAGGCTGCGGGAGTTGATCCGCATCAAACACGGTGCAGATTGCTTCGCCGCGGCGCGGCTTCGGGTACGGCGCGTGCATTGCATGCTCGCAGCATTTCAAAGACCCGAGGAGACTGCATCATGTCCCGCAACAGCATGCAATGGCGCCAGCGCCCGAAGCTGCCGCCGACGCATTTCGCCGATCCGTCGATCTACAGCGATCCCGATCTGTTCGAAGAAGAAAAGGAAAAGATCTTCAAGCACGCATGGTGGCTCGCCGTGCACGAGAGCGAACTGCCGGCGCCGGGGGATTTCCGCACCTACCGGCATCCCGGTGACGCGCAGTTGGTCATCGTGCGCGGCGAAGACATGAAGGTCCGCGCGTTCCTGAACATCTGCCCGCACCGCGGCAACCTGCTCGTGTATGCGCCATCGGGCAACGCGAAGAACCTGGTGTGCATATTCCACCAGTGGGCGTTCAACGGCAAAGGCGACTGCGTCGACATACCGCGCGAAAAGGCGGGCTACCAGGAACGCATCTGCAGGAACGACGTCGCATTGCGGGAAGTGCGCACCGCGGTCAGCTACGGCGGCTTCGTCTGGGTGAACCTCGACGACAACGCGCCATCGCTCGAGTCGGAGATCGGCAGTGCGCTCGACTACATGCTCCCGGAGCTCGAGGCCGAGCCGATGCAGACCTTGTGGTACTACCAGGCGCGCCTGAAGACCAACTTCAAGCTGATCCACGACACCAACAGTGAGTTCTACCACGACTACCTGCACATCTATAACCGCATCACGGGGATGCTCAAACCGGACACCGGCTACTTCCAGCGCAAGTACACGGCGTTCCCCGGCGGGCACGCGTCGGTGGGCTCGATGAACGTGAGCTACGAGTCATACAAATCGAGCGGCCGCGGGCAGCTCGGCTGGCCGCATCTCGCGCCGAACGGCTGGAAACTGGTGGACCTGTTTCCGTGCATCACCTTCAACCTGCGCACCTCGGTGCTGCGCATCGATTCCTACATTCCGGTCGCGCCCGACGACGTGATCTACGAGTTCCGGCTGCTCGGCCTGAAGAGCGACTCGCCCGAGATCCGGCGCCAGCGCGAAAAGGACTCGGCCGTGATCTGGGGGCCGTTCGGCCGCAACCTGCATGAGGATCTGCTCGCTTCCTCGGGCCAGGGCATGGCGATGGCGAACGGCAGCGAAGCGATGTACGTGCTGCAGGCGCGCGAGGAAGACCTCACCATCCACGACGAGGTCGGCATGCGCCACTATCTCGCGGAATGGAGCCGCAGAATCGGCCGCAGTTCCTCGGATCCCTACGCCTCCGAGCGCCTCGCCGCGCGCGCGGCCTGAAACGAAGGAGCCATGCCATGACGCATACAGTTGATCGCAGCGAGCTCGAGGAACTGGTCTACGAGACCTGCGCGCGCCTCGACGAGAAGGACTTCAAAGGTTTCCTCGGCCTGTGCGACCCCGCATTCGCGTACAAGGTGAGCGCCTACGCGCCCGAAGTCCAGCGCGAGATGACCTGGCTCGACCGCGACCGCGCGGAAATCGAGGAGTTCTTCGGCATGCTGCCCAAGCACAATACCGACCGCAACCCGCTCAGCCGTCATGCGCAGGTCACCAAGGTGCGCTTGGACGCTGCGCGTCAGCGCGCGGAAGTCACCTCGACGGTGCAGATCTTTCGCACGCAGCTCGACGGCGGCGCGACGGAACTATTCGCGGTCGGTCGCTACCTCGACACGATCAGCCTGCAGGCGGACGCGCCGCGACTTCTGGCCCGGCACGTCAAGCTCGACACGCGCGACCTCGGCTGGGGAACGCACCTGCCGCTGTGACGCGCGCCGGGCGATCAGCTGCACGACGGCGCTATGTCGACCGGCAGATCGAGCGGCCGGCCATCCGTGCCGAAACGCAGGTGAACGCAGTTGCGCCGGTAGCTCGCCGGAAAATGGGGCGCGAGCTCGCGCATGCACATCAGTTCGAGCGCGTACTTGTCGCCGCAGCGGATGTGCTCGACCACCGTGTCGCCGTTGCGCGTGAATCCCGGCCCGATATGATCGTCCTGCTCGAAGGCGATGAGAACTTCCGTCACCGGCAGAGCATCGCCCGGCCCCGATCGGCTCTCGAACGGCGCCGCAAAGCGCACATGCAGGTACGCGCCCGCAAGCGCCTGGTTCCAGCGTGCCGCGGGCGAGGCCCTCGCGGAACCGAAGTTACCGGGGTGCTGCAACGTATTGTAGCCGCAGTGCGTCATGACATCGCGCGCCGCGCGCGCCACGCGCGAGCCCAGTTGCGCGTCGAATGCGATCGAACTGCCGCCGACGCGCATTTCGATCGACTGATGCGACGGGAAATCGGCCGCACCCGCGACCGGCGCGACGGCTGCGCCGATGATGGCCACGGCAATCGCACGGGCTGTCGTCGTCGGTCGCATACCACATGTTGGCGCATGCGCTTGATCCAGGTCAAGCCGCGTGCGCGCGTTCCGCCCTATCGTTCAGACACAGCGCTCTCGATTCCGGGAGCCACGCATGCGGCATGGAGACGAAGCACGTGTTCAAATTCGACGCAATGCCAAACTGGTCGACCCCGATCGCCCCGCAGTACGACCGTGCGTTTCTTGCACGGTTCTTTCGCCACGTGACGGGCAGCACCGACTGTCTGGCCCGCCGGCAGGGCCGTTGCCCGGGCAGGGCGCTGTGTCACGACTGCGAGTGGCGCGAAGGAACAACGTTGGGCGAATAGCCCGAGCGCAGTCACGTCCGCGACCGCCGCAGCTCAGCCGTACATCTGCGCGAGCGTGCGCCCCTTTCCATATCCCGGGTCACCCGGGCGCGCGCCGCCGCCGCTGACCCTCACGGCGCAATACTTGAACTCGGGAATCTTGCCAAACGGATCGAGCTTCGGGTTCGTGAGAATGTTCGCTGCCGCCTCGTAGAACGCGAACGGGATGAACACGGCGCCGCGCGGCGTGCCTTCGTCGGCGCGCGCGTAGAGCGCGATCTTCCCGCGCCGCGACTGCACCGTGATCAGGTCCCCCGGCGTGGCGCCCAACCCGGCGAGATCGAGCGGATGGATCGAACACACCGGTTCGGGCTCGATGGCGTCGAGCACCGCCGCGCGGCGCGTCATCGCCCCGGTATGCCAGTGCTCAAGCTGCCTGCCGGTGATCAGCACCATGGGATATTCGTCATCGGGACGTTCATCGGCGGAAATCAGGTCCGCCGGCACGAATTTCGCACGCCCCGTCGCCGTCGGAAAATGCGTCTGAAACACCACCGGCTGGCCCGGATCGCCCTCGTTCTCGCACGGGTACACCACGCAGGAATCGCGCTCGAGTCGCTCCCAGGTGATGCCGGCGATGGAGTTCATGCCCTTGCGCATCTCGTCGAACACGTCCTTCGGGTGCGCGTAGTGCCAGTCGAGGCCGATGCGACGCGCGAGTTCGCAGAGGATCCAGAAATCCTCCTTCGCGTCGCCCGGCGGCTCGATGGCCTTTCTACCGAGTTGCACCATGCGGTCCGTATTCGTGAACGTGCCGGTCTTCTCCGGAAACGCCGTCGCCGGCAGAATCACGTCGGCGAGGTAGCAGGTCTCGGTAAGAAAGATGTCCTGCACCACGAGGTGATCGAGCTTCGCCATCGCAGCGCGCGCGTGGCCCGCGTCGGGATCCGACATGGCCGGGTTCTCGCCCATGATGACCATGCCCTTGATCGATCCGGCGCCGGCCGCGCCCATGATCTCGACCACGGTGAGGCCGGGCCTGGTGTCGAGCTTCGTATTCCAGAGCTTCTCGAAGCGCCTGTTCGCCTCCGGATTGTCGACGCGCTGGTAGTCGGGAAACATCATCGGAATCAGCCCGGAGTCCGATGCGCCCTGCACGTTGTTCTGGCCCCGCAGGGGGTGCAGGCCGGTGCCGGGTCGGCCCACCTGTCCGGTCATCAGGGTGAGCGCGATCAGGCAGCGCGCATTGTCGGTGCCGTGCACGTGCTGGGAGATGCCCATGCCCCACAGGATCATCGAGGCTTTCGCGGTCGCGAACAGCCGCGCGACCTCGCGGATCGTCTGCGCGGGGATACCGCAGACCGGCGCCATCAGTTCAGGCGAAAACAGCTTCGCGTTCTCCTTGAGCGCGTCGTAGCCGCTGGTGCGGTCACGCACGAAGGCCTGGTTCACGAGCCCCTCGTCG
Source organism: Betaproteobacteria bacterium (assembly GCA_016195915.1). Lineage (GTDB taxonomy): Bacteria > Pseudomonadota > Gammaproteobacteria > Burkholderiales > SG8-39 > JADGRQ01. The sequence continues at coordinate 68,672 of JACPYS010000008.1, forward strand.
ATGATGGTGTGAATCATCGCGTTCAGCAGCGCCACGTCGGTGTCCGGCTTGAATTGCAGGAAATGCGCCGCGTGCCGCGCGAGGTCGGTCCTTCTCGGATCGGCGACGATCAGCTTCACGCCGTTCCTTGCTGCATTCTTCATCCAGGTCGCGGCCACCGGATGGTTCACGGTCGGATTGGCGCCGATCAGGAACACCACTTCCGCTTGCAGCACGTCACTCACCTGGTTCGAAACGGCGCCGGAACCCACGCCCTCGAGCAGCGCCGCCACCGACGAGGCGTGGCACAGGCGCGTGCAATGATCGACGTTGTTCGAGCCGAAGCCCGTGCGCACCAGTTTCTGGAACAGGTACGCCTCCTCGTTCGAGCCCTTGGCCGAGCCGAAGCCCGCCAAGGCGTGCTTTCCGCTCAGTTTCCCGTCCCTGTCGCGGATCTCGCACAAGCCTTTCGCCGCCAGATCGAGCGCCTCTTCCCAGCTCGCTTCGCGGAACGCTTCCTTCCAGTTCGCGGGATCGACGGTGAACTCGGCTGATTTCGGCATGCCGGGCCTGCGGATCAGAGGTTTGGTCAGCCGCTGCGGGTGGTGCGCGTAGTCGAAACCGTAGCGCCCTTTCACGCACAGGCGGCCGTGATTCGCCGGTCCGTCGCGTCCGGTGACGAACTTGATCGTGTTCTTCTCGATGTGATAGGTCAGCTGGCAGCCTACGCCGCAGAACGGGCAAAGCGAATCGACCGTCTGGTCGACTTTCGCGAGGCCAGCGTCGCGCGCGGGCATCAGCGCGCCAGTCGGACATGCCTGCACGCACTCGCCGCAGGCCACGCAGGTGGACGCGCCCATCGGATCGTCGAAATCGAACACGATCTTCGAATGCTCGCCGCGGAACGCGTAGCCGATCACGTCGTTCACCTGCTCTTCGCGGCACGCGCGCAGGCAGCGCGTGCACTGGATGCAGGCATCGAGGTTTACCGCCATCGCAGGGTGGGAAACGTCCTGCGCGGGCTGATGGCGCGCCGGGAAACGCGGGATGCCAAGCCCGAGCTTGCGCGCCCATTGATCGAGTTCGGAATCGTTGCGGTAATGTTTCTCCGGCATGTCCGAGAGCAGCAGCTCGAGTACCATCTTCTGCGACGCGAGCGCGCGCGCCGAGTCGCTGCTGACTTCCATGCCCTGGACCGGATTGCGGCAGCACGAAGGCGCGAGCGCGCGTTCGCCCTTCACTTCGACCACGCAGGCACGGCAGTTGCCGTCCGGGCGCAGGCCCGGCGTGTAGCACAGGTGCGGGATCTCCACACCGTGGCGCTTCGCCGTCTCGATGATGGTCTCGTCGGGCCGCCCGACCACGGCCCGGCCGTTCAACTTGAACTCGATCGGCAGGGCGGCAATCTGCTTGCTGGTCGCGCGTTCCATCATTTCACCTCGTGGGGAAAGTGCTTCATCACGCACAACACCGGGTTGGGTGCCGCCTGCCCGAGGCCGCAGATCGACGCATCCATCATCACCTGCGAAAGTTCGCCCAGCAACGGCTGGTGCCACCGCGGACCGTCCATCAGCGCGAGCGCCTTGGCGGTACCGACGCGGCAGGGCGTGCACTGCCCGCAGGACTCGTCGCGAAAAAAACGCATCAGATTTCTCGCCGCATCCACCGCCTTGTCCTTGTCCGACAGAATCATCACCGCGGCCGAGCCGATGAAACAGCCGTGCGGCTGCAGCGTATCGAAATCGAGCGGTATGTCGCCCATGGCCGCGGGCAGGATGCCGCCGGAGGCACCGCCGGGAAGGTAGGCATAGAACGCGTGGCCCTGCTGCATCCCGCCGCAATACTCCGCGATCAGCTCCTGCACGGTGATTCCCGCCGGCGCAAGGTGGACGCCGGGGCGCTTCACCCTTCCGGAAACCGAGAACGATCTCAAGCCCTTGCGTCCATGGCGCCCATGCGAAGAATACCATGCAGCGCCTTTTTCCACGATCTCGCGCACCCAGAACACCGTTTCCATGTTGTGCTCGAGCGTGGGATAACCGAACAGCCCGACCTGCGCGACGTACGGTGGCCGCAAGCGCGGCATGCCGCGCTTGCCCTCGATCGATTCGATCATCGCCGACTCTTCGCCGCAGATATAGGCGCCCGCGCCGCGGCGCAGGTGAATCGGCGGCAGCGCGCAGGGCGGGTTCGTCTTCAGCTCGGATAGTTCGCGCTCGAGCAGCGCGCGGCAGCCGGCATATTCGTCGCGCAGATAGACGTAGATTTCGCCGACGCCTGCGCAGCACGCGGCGATCAGCATGCCTTCGAGAAAGCGGTGCGGGTCGCGCTCGAGGAAGTAACGATCCTTGAACGTGCCCGGCTCGCCCTCGTCGATGTTCACCGCCATCAGGCGCGGCGCCTGCTCAGCGGCGACCAGTCGCCACTTGCGCCCGGCGGGAAATCCGGCCCCGCCCAGGCCGCGCAGGCCCGCGTCCTCCATGATCTTCGTGATCTCATCGCGCGTGCGCCGGCCGGCAAGGCAATCGGCGATCAAACGATATCCGCCAGCCTTGCGATAAGCGGCGTAGTCGAGGCACTTCGGCATCGGGCAGCTTGTCTCGCGGTTCTCCACCGCCGCCTTCACCTTCTCCAGCGTGGCGTTCAGCACGGGATTCTGGTGCACGTGCACGGCAGGCGCGGTTTCGCAGCGACCGACACACGGCGCGGGCACGACGCGCACGTCCCTGCCGAGAATCTTCGGCAATTTCGCAAGCAGTTCCTTCGCGCCGGCAAGCTCGCACGACAGCGAGTCGCACACCCGCACGCTCAGTGCGGCCGGAGCCGGCTCGCCTTCCTTCACCACGTCGAAGTGGTGATAGAAAGTCGCGACTTCGTACACCTCGGTGAGCGACAGGCGCATCTCCTGCGCCAGTGCCGCGAGGTGCGATGCGGAGAGATGACCGTAATGATCCTGCAGCGCGTGCAGATGCTCGATCAGCAGGTCGCGGCGGCGCGGCTTCGTTCCCAGCAGCGCGCGCAGTTCCTCCAGCGCCTGCGGCTCCACCTGGCGCCCCTTGGGGGTTGCGCGCCGCGCGCGCTTGATATCGTTCGGCGGAATGACGGAGTTCATGGCTGGATGGTAAGATGGAATTATGGGAATGTTAACGCGCGCTGGGCACGAGGGGTCATTGACCGTGGTCAACTGCGGCAGCTAGACGCAGAGCACGCCAAATCCGTCAAACGGAGGCGCCGGCCGGCAGGCGGACGACACCGGACGTTTCGGAACCGGGCAAAGGTAAATTTCTGTGTACACGAAGTTCTCCGGGTGCCTGTCCCGCTCGCCGCGGTATCCTGTTTCTCCTCAGTTGAGGAAGCAATGGCTTGAGCGTAACTTAACCGTACCAAACGTCGCATCTGCCGATCCATCCATGGCTTGTCTTGGGGTGGCGACTTGTTGTCAGGCTGCTTGCCGGAGTCTGGAACTTCAATGAATCAACATCATGCGCTTCGACTTCTGATCGTCGAAGATTCGGCAGACGACATAGAACTGCTCCAGCATTCGCTGCGCACTCAAGGCTACGTCATTGCGTCCGCGGCGGTCGATGCTGCTCCGAGCATGCGCGCTGCACTCGAAGGGCAGGAATGGGACCTGATTACCTGCGACCACTCCATGCCGAATTTCAGTGCCCCGGCAGCTCTGGCAATAGCGAAAGAACGGTGCCCGGACCTGCCATTCATCATCGTCTCGGGGGAAATCGATCTCAACCTAGCCGTCGCGCTGATAAAGCTCGGTGCGCAGGACTACGTGCAAAAGAGCGAACTGATACGCCTTGGCCCGGTCATCGAGCGCGAATTGCGCGACGCCGGGTTGGCGCGCCAACGCAGACTCGCCGAGGACAAGCTGCGGGAAAGCCAGGAACTGTTCCGCGCCATCGTCGAAAACGTCCGCGACCTCGTCGCGGTGCTCGACACCGAAGGCCGGCGAATCTACAACAGCCCTTCGTACAGACCGCTGTTTCACGAGAGCGACATCCGGCAGGGATCGAGTTCGTTTCGGGAGATACATCCCGCCGACCGGGGCCGGATCAAGGAAATATTTCACCGGACGGTAGCAACGGGGGTCGGCGAGCGCGCGGAGTTCCGCTTCGTGCTCGGAGACGGCAGCATCCGTCATATGGAGTCGGATGGCCAGGCGATCTTCGGTCCCGACGGCAAGGTGTCCAAGGTCGTGGTGGTCTCGCGTGACATCACCGAACTGAAGCAACTCGAAGCTGAATTGCGGAACATGGCTGCCACCGATGTTCTGACAGGCCTCGCCAATCGGCGACACTTCCTCGACCGGCTGGAGCAGGAACTGGCCCGCGTCCATCGGCACCACGGACACCGCGCCTCGGTGTTGATGCTCGACTCCGATCATTTCAAACAGGTCAATGACACCTTTGGCCACGCCGCGGGGGACAAAGTCCTTCGGCACCTCGCCGTGTTGATGCAGGATGAACTGCGCAAGGTCGATACGCTGGGCCGCGTCGGAGGGGAGGAGTTCGCGGTGATATTGCCCGGAGCAGACCTTCCTGCAGCGGAGGTTTTCGCCGAGCGGTTGCGCAAGAAGGTGGCCGGAACGCCGGCGGCGCAGGACGATCGAATGATTCCGCTGACGGTGAGCATCGGTGTGACAGGAATGAAGATCAGCGATGCGAGCGCTGACGACGCGCTGGTTCGCGCCGATCGAGCGCTCTACCGGGCCAAGGAATGCGGGCGCAACAAGGTCGCGGTCGAGGTCTGAGAAACTTCCATCATGCCGCTGGGACGAACGAGTGTCGTTCGTAACTGCGGCTAGCGCGCCGCCGGAGCGACTGCCGCGCCCTGGATGCCGTGCCGCCTCAACGCATCGGCGACAAACCCGGAAGATTTCATCTCCTCGACGAAATCGGCAAGGTAACGCACGCCGTTCGCGCGGCCCTTGGGCGCCGCCATCGCCTGGTTGATGACCATGAAGCGTCCGTCGAGCAGGCGCACGCCACCGACACGTTTCGCGTCCGCCTCCAGCTGTTGCTTCACGCCCGCGGCGACTTCGATCCTTTGCGCGACCATCGCGTCCGTGACCTCCGCGGAGGTCGGCACGCGCAAGATCTGCGCGTTCTTGAGTTCGCGCGTCAGGTGAAGATCATAGGCGCTGCCGCGAGCGACGACGACACGCTGGCCCTTGCGATCGACTTCCGCATTGCTGCGGATCGCCGAGCCCTGCGGCACGAGGTAGGCACCTTCTATGACGACATAAGGGGCGCTGTAGTCCATGTCGGCGCCGCGCACCGGGTCGATTGCCACGAAGGCGATGTCCCAGATGTTCGAACGGGCCGCATCGGTCACCCTTCCGGCGGCGTTATAGATGACCGGCTCCACCGGCACGCCGAGGCGCCGGCCCAGCTCGCGCGCCAGATCGACCGAAACGCCGCTCGCTTCCCCTCCCGCGGCGTCCTTCTTGGCCAATATCGGGTTGCCGAAATTGATCGCCGCCCGCAACTTGCCCGTGGGTGCGAGTTCGGCAACCACGTCCGGCGGCGCGGTCAATTGAACGGCGGAGCAGGCGCCAAGCGCAGTTGCGAGAAGCAGGATGGTTGCGGTGCGAAGCATGTCGATTCCTTTGTCGCGAAATTCGTGAACGGGATGTCGCCGGCGCGGTTGGGGCACACTTGGAGCACGCGCGTCTTGCATCTAGAAGCCGTAAAGTTTCGCGGGGTTGTCGGCGAGAATCCTGCGCCGCGCGGCCGGGTCGGGCGTCCACTGGGCGAGAAGGTTGTAGAGCTCGATCGAGCCCACCTTATCCGCGAATGAAAGATGCGGGTAGTCACTGCCCCAGACGATGCGGTCCGGCGCCGCGTCGATGATCGCGCGCGCCATCGGCAGCACGTCGGCAAACCCCGGCGCCCGAGACATGCGATACGTGCCGGTGAACTTGATCCAGCAGCGGCCGGAACCACGCTTGAGCAGATCGAGAAGCTTGACGAAATTCTCCTGCCGCGCGCCATCCTTGGCGAGGAACATGCCCATGTGCGCGAGGCTGTAGTCCACCTTCAACCTCGCCAGCACCGGCATCATCTCGACGGTCAGCCAACCCGGCAGCAGGAAATCGAGGTGCCAGCCGATCTCGGCGCAGCGCGCCTCCAGCCGCTGCACGCGCGGCAGCAGGCGCTGCACGACGGACGCTTCAGGCGGATGGATCGGGGAGACGTTGATGCGCACACCGCGCACGCCAACCGCATCGAGCCGCGCGAGTTCGGCGTCCGGCGCGTTTTCGTCCACGTCGACGATCCCCCGGCAGCGAGCGCCCATCTCCTTCATCGCGTCCAGCATGCAGTCATTGTCGCGCAGGTAGGCGCTTGGCTGCACGAACACGAAACGCTCGAGGCCTATCTTCCCTGCGAGCTTCAGGTAGTCCCGCAACGGCGCGACCGGCATCGCGTAGCGCAGCTTCGAATCGCGCGCCGGATATCTGTCGATCGGTCCGAATACGTGGAAATGCGCGTCGCAGGCGAGCGGCGGGGCGCCGAACGCCGGTTCGACGGTCTCTTCCTTCAAACGAGACCCCGCAGGGTTTCCACGTCCTTGCGCGCGGCCGCCGCGAGATAACCCGTGTCGTTGCCGGCGATGATGAAGCACGCGCCCAGTTGAATCAGGTCGCGCTGCAGATCGAGATCTCCGCGGATGCCGCCGACGCCGAGCGTCTTGCCGTGCCTGCGGCAGGCTTGCGCCGCGGCTTCATAGGCCTCGCGCAGCTTCGGGTGGCGCAGCTGTCCCGGGATGCCGAGTTCGGTGCACAGGTCGTTGGAGCCGATGAGCAGCACGTCCACTCCCGGCACTGCTGCGATGCCGTCCGCGTTCGCGATGCCCTGCGGCGTTTCCAGCATCACGACGATGAGCGTTTCCGCATTCAGGGTCTGGTTGATTTCGCCCAGCGGCAGGGCGCGGTAGCCGAGCGCCGGGCCAGGGCCCATGACCGAGCGGTGGCCGAGCGGCGGGAACCGCCCGTGTTCGACCACCGCGCGCGCCTGCGCAGCGTCGCTGACATGCGGCACGATGACGCCCTGCGCGCCGCCGTCCAGCGCACGCGAGATTGCGTCGCCGGCGTGGGACGGCGGGCGCACCAGCGGCGTAAGGCCCTGGCCCAGCGCGCCTACGCAGATCGCGGAAACGCTCTCCATCGAGAGCGGGCTGTGCTCCATGTCTGCGTAGATGGCGTCGAAGCCGCATTCGGCCGCAATCATGGCGATGTCCGGGGTACGAGCCTGACGCAAGCCCATGCACAGCACTAGCTTGCCCGCTGACAGCTTTTGCTTGGCCGAATTCATTCGAGTTTCACCCCGTATCCACGCCGCAGTAAGACGACCGCATGAACAGTAGAATCCCGGCTGGCACGGCAGCCTTGGAAGAGTTCCATGATTACAGGTGCGCAAGCGGTTGTCGATTGCCTCCGCCGGGAGGGAATCGACCATGTGTTCGGCATTCCCGGCACAATGAACCTCCCCATCCTCGATGTGCTGCGCGCCACACCGGAGATCAGGTTCATTCTCACCCGCCACGAGCAGGGCGCCGCGTTCATGGCCTACGGCTACGCCCGGTCGGTGAACCGCCCTGCTGTCGTAACCGCGACGGAGGGGCCGGGCGTCACCAACCTCGCCACCGGAATCGGTGCCGCCTATAAGGGTTACGTCCCGATCATCAGTATCAGCGGCGCCCAGGAACTGTGGGTGCGGGAAAAGGACGCAAGCCAGGACATCGACCAGGTCACGCTGTGCCGGCCGATCACCAAGTGGGCGTACTCGATCCCGTCGGTGGCGAAGGTGCAGGAGGCGGTGCGGCGCGCGTTCCGGGTCGCCCTCGCCGAGCCGCTCGGCCCGGTCCATCTCGACGCCTCGCGCGACATCCTGCTCGAGAAAACGGAATCCGAACCGATCGCGCCTGAAGCCTACCGGCCCGGTTCGCTGCCGTGTTGCCCGCCGGGCGAGCTCGACCGCGCGGCCGCGCTGATGGGGCAAGCCAAGAAGCCGGTGCTGCTGGTCGGCGGCGGCGTTCTGCGCGAGAAGGCGCTCGATGCGCTGCGGCGCTTGGTCGAATCCACCGGAATCCCCGTGGCGACGCTGCAGTACCACCCGGATGCATACCCTACGAGCTACCCCTTCGCTCTCGGACCGCTCGGCCGCAACGGCTATTCGAGCGCCAACCGCGCGCTGCCGCAAGCCGATGTGGTGATCGCAATCGGCGCGCACATCGACATGTTTTCGACGACCTTCAAATACGGCCTCATCAGCCGCGAGGCAAAGCTGATCCATCACAGCCCGGTGGGCACCGACATCGGCGTGGTGTTCCCGGTCGCGCAAGCGGTGGTCGGATCCACGTTGAGCTTCATCGAACGGCTTTCAGAACGTCTCGACAAGAAATGGAACTGGATCAATGTCGCGAAGCTGCGACGGGATTGGGAAGACGAGCGCCAGCAATCGGTTGACATGAAGGCAATACCCATTTCGCCGCCGGTCGTGGCGCAGGCGATGCGCGAGGCGCTGCCACGGGACGGAATCATGATCGTGGATGCGGGCAATGCGGGCAAACACATGCGCGTGTTCATGGACACCTACCAGCCCGACACCTTCATGTACATCAACGACTGGGGCTCGGTCGGCGCCGCGCTGCCGATCGCGATGGGCGTCAAGCTCGCGCGGCCGGCGCAGCCGGTCATGGCCACTGTCGGCGACATGGGGATGATGTGCAACATCGGCGAGCTGGAGACCGCGGTTCGCGAGCGCATCCCGGTGGTGTGCGTGGTGTACAACGACCGGGGCCTGGGCAACGAGCGCGCGTTCCAGAAGGAACTCTACGGCGGACGCTATTTCGGGGTCGACTACGGTGATGTCGATTTCGCGGCGCTGGCGAAGGTATTCGGCGCCTACGGCGAGCGCGTGGTGGAGCCCTCGGGCGTGTTTCCCGCGGTGAAGCGCGCACTGGAGAGCGGCGTGCCCGCCGTGGTGGACGTGGTGATCGACCAGGAGAGCCACGCGCCGGTGGTGTTCAAGCGCTAGTCATCACCCAGTCTTGAAAACCCGACCGAATTGCCCTATTCTGTAAACGCACTATGGAACACAAATCGCATGTGCCACCACGCCCATTGCCACCACCGCCACCACCGCAACCAGTAGCATGAAATCACGCCACGAACTCATCGGAAACATCCGTTACGCAACCCGGCTGACGCAGCGTACGGCTCGACTGTATCGGCGCGTACAAACGGCAGGGGTATTCATAGCTATCGTCGGCGGTAGCGGTACGCTGTCGCTCCTGGCAAGCACGGTGCCCGCGTGGGTCGGGCTACTGGGCGCAGCCCTTCTTACCCTCTCTGGCGCCGCGCTGGTTGCCATACGCCCGGCCGACAAGGCCGCACAAAACGAAGCCGATACGCGCCGGTATATGGCGCTGAATGCCAAAGCGCATCAGTTGGACGACACGGCACTTGACGCAGCGCTCGACGAGGCGCACCAGTCGGATTGCGCCGAGATCGAACCGCTGCGCGATGTCGCCTATAACGATGTAGTCTGCGAATATGGCCGCAGTGATGCGGTCGTACCTCTCACATCAATGCAACGCGTAATGGCGGCAATAGCTTGATCATTCGCTGACCCCCGCACTCTCTCGCATCACATCCTCCTGATACACCCGCCCGCAATCGCGGGCTTTTTTTCGTCTGCCGATTGGAGGCTCTTCTGAAGCGCCACAAGCTATTCACCGCGGGCGAGGCGCGCCGGCTATTCCGTGACCGCCGATCGCGTGATGAGCGCCCACGCTGCCGGCAAGGCGAGGAACGCCGCGCGCGATGCCGAGGAAATCCCCGCCTGAGGGCGTGCATTTCGCGCCTATGGTGAGCGCGTGGTGGAACCCTCGGGCGTGTTTCCCGCGGTGCAGCGCGCGCTTGCGAACGGCCTGCCTGCGGTGGTCGATGTGGTGATCGACCGGGAGAGCCACGCGCCGGTGGTCTTCAGGCGCTAGCCTGCGTTCCGTTCACGCGACGCGGTTCTCCGGCAGCGGCTGCTTGCCTTGCAGGAAGTCAACGACCTGCCGCGCAACCCGCAGAGCGCTCCTTTCCTGCGTTTCGAAGGTGTTGCCGGCCACGTGCGGCGTGGCAATCACGTTGGGCAGCGTGAGCAGCGGGTGGTCCCTCGGCGGCGGCTCCACGTCCCACACGTCGAGTCCGGCGCCGAACAGGTGCCCGGTCTTCATTGCTTCGTAGAGCGCGGCCTCGTCCACCACGCCGCCGCGGCAGGTGTTCACCAGCACCGCGCTCCTTTTCATCAACGCGATCTCGCGCGTGCCGATCATGCGGCGGGTTTCGTCGGTGAGCGGCACGTGCAGCGTCAAGAGGTCCGACTCGCGAAGCACTTGGTCGAGGCTCGGCTTTAGTTCACAGGGCGCGCTCGAAATGTAAGGGTCGTAGCCGATGACGCGGGCGTTGAAGGCGCTCGCCCACTTGCGCGCGACGCGGCTGCCGATGTTGCTGACGCCGACCACGCCTACGGTCTTGCCCTCGGTCTCGACCGCGAGAAAATCGGGCCGCGCCACTTTCTGGCCAGCGCGAATGCGCCGATCGAACTCGGCCACGCGCCGCGCCGCGCAGAGTCCGAGCGCGAGCGCCAGTTCGGCCACCGCGTCGCTGTTCACGCCGGGAGTGCGGCAGACGACGATGCCGCGTTGCTTCGCCGCCGCAATGTCGATGCTGTCGTATCCAACGCCCTGCTTGCAGATGATTCTCAGCTTCTTCGCGCGCGCGATGTCGGCGCTCACGATCGGCGTCATGCGCACCATCACGGCGTCGGCCTCCTCGTGCCAGTTCCCGACGCGCGGATCGTTCCAGCGCACGGTTTCGAAGCGCTTCGCAGCGTAGTCCACGCCCGCCGCGTGGAACGCGTCCAGGATGTAGATCTTCATAGCTACTCAGCCTTGAGGCCCGCGGCACGCGCCACCTTGGCCCACTTCACCAGCTCCTCCGCGATGAAGCGGCCGAACTCTGCCGGACTCATGCTAACCACTTCGGCACCCTCCGTTTCGAATCTCTTTCGCGTCTCGCCCGACAGGAGAACCTCCGAGACTGCAGCGTGCAGCCGCTCGGTCACCGCCTGCGAAACGCCCGCAGGCGCGAGCATCCCCCACCAGTTGTGCGCCTCGTAGCCGGGAAGGCCCGACTCCGAGATCGTCGGCACGCCGGGCAGCGCCGCGCTGCGCGACGCGCCGCTCGTGCCAAGCACCTTGAGCCTGCCGCTCTTGGCGAGCGGGATCACCTGGATCATCGAAGGCAGGACGATCTGCGCCTGCCCCGCCATCACGTCGGCCATCGCCGGCCCGCCCCCCTTGTACGGGATGTGAACGACGTCGATGCCTGCCTGACTCATGAACAGCGCGCCCGCAAGGTGCTGCAGGCTGCCGACGCCGGCAGAGGCGTAATTGAGCGTGCCGGGCTTCGCCTTGGCGAGCGCGATCAGCTCGCGCACCGAATTGACCGGCAGCGCCGGATGCACCGTGAGTGCCACCGGACCGGTGCCGAGCATCGCCACCGGAGCGAACGCCTTCTCCGGATCGTAGGGAAGGCTCTTGTAGAGCGCCGGCCCGAACGCGTAGGCCACGGAGATGAGCAGCAGCGTGTAGCCGTCGGGCGGCGACTTCGCCGCGAGTTCGGTGCCGAGCACGCCGCCCGCGCCGCCGCGATTGTCCACCACCACCTGCTGGCCGAGCCGCTCGCCAAGCTGCGCCGCGATCATGCGTCCGACGATGTCGTTGCTCCCACCCGGCGGAAACGGAACGATCAGGCGCAGCGCGCGTGAGGGATAGTTTGGCGTCTGGCCGGAGCAAATTCCGCACAGTAGCGAAAACACAATCGCCACCAGAACCCTCGCCGGCTTCATTCCGCCTTGATCCCCGCCTCGCGCGCGAGCTTCGCGAACGCATCAGCTTCGGACCTGACGTAGGCGCTGAAGTCCTCGGGTGAGGTGCTCGCCACAGTTTCGATGCCGCGCTCCAGCCAGCGCTTGCGAAACTCCGGCTGGCTCACCGCTTTTGCGATTTCCGCGTGCAGGCGCGCGAGCACCTCGCGCGGCGTGCCGGCGGGGGCAACGTAGCCGTTCCAGGTGACGTCGTTGAACCCGGCGAGACCCTGCTCGTCCAGCGTCGGCAGGTCCGGGAACAGCGGCGAGCGCGCAAGCGTTGTGACGCCCAGTGCGCGCAGCTTGCCGCTGCGGACATGCGCAGCCGACGTGCTCACCTGGTCGAACATCATCGCCACCTGCCCGCCCATCACATCCACCAGCGACTGCGCGTTGCCCTTGTAAGGTACGTGCAGCATGCGGGTGCCGGTCATCTTCATGAACAGTTCGGCGGCGACGTGGCCGGTCGAACCGTTGCCCGAAGTGGCGAAACTCAGCTCGCCGGGCTTTGCCTTCGCCAGCTCGACCAGCGCCCGCACCGAATGCGCGGGCACGCCGGGGTTTATCACCAGGAACTGCGGAATGCGGCAAATTAGGCTCACGCCGACGAAGTCCCCGGCCGCGTCGTAGCCGGCGCTCTTCACGATCGCGGGAACGCGCGCGAACGTGGTCGAGACCGAGAGCAGCGTATAGCCGTCCGGCGCCGACTTGGCGACAGCGACGGTGCCGATGATCGCGCTCTGGCCGGGCCGGTTCTCCACCACGATCTGCTGTCCGAGGGCCTTCGACACTTCCTCGGCGACCGCGCGCGCCATGATGTCCTGATTGCCGCCCGGCGCGAGCGGCACGATGAGCCGCAGCGGCTTGGCCGGATAGCCCTGCGCCAGCGCTACGCTCGCCGACAGGAGCACCGCCGCCAGCATCGTCCTGATCATGCATGACTCCTTTGGACGCAACAGCATAGTGTAAGCGCGGGGGCAGAGCGACGGAAGAAATTTGCCCATGCGCATGCGCACCACAATTGACCATGCCGCGCTGCTTCGAGAGCGGCTCAGGAACCCGCCGGGTGGAACCTCGCCCCTATTTCAGGCACACCGCTTCGATATTGTTGCCGTCGGGGTCGATCAGGAAGGCGGCGTAATACTTCGGGCTGTAGTCGGCGCGCAAGCCAGGCTTGCCGTTGTCGCGTCCGCCGGCCTTGAGACCTTGCTTGTGGAAGCGATCGACCGCAGCGTGGTCGGCAGCGCGCAACGCCACGTGCGCGCCGGAACCGGTCGAGCCTTTGCTGAGATGCAGCCACAGGGCCGGTTTGCCCTTGGGACCGAATCCCGCATAGGATTTCTCGCGGGAACACAGCACATGGCCGAGCGGCGCCAGCGCGGAAGCGTAGAAGCGCACGCTGGCGTCCATGTCATTCACTTTCAATCCGATGTGGTCGTACATACGGCCTCCTTTGTCAGGCGCCCATCCTAACGAGCAGCGGCGAGCCGATCTTGGAAAATCTTGCGGTCCCCTTTCGCCGCGCGGCGAAAGCCCCGGGGTGCGACACCGGCGGCGCGATGGAAGCTGCGCACGAAGTTCGAGAGATCGCCGAAGCCGACATCGAGGGCGATGTCGGTGATGGGCCGGTCCTCGTCGGCGAGCAGGCGCGCGGCACGGCGCAGCCGCGAGCGGACCAGATACTGGTGCGGAGTCACGCCGAGGACTTTCGCGAACAGCCGGAGGAAATGGGACGGGCTCAAGCCCGCACCGCTCGCAGCGCTCTCGAGGCCGACCGGCTCGTGCGCATGCGCGTCCAGCCATAGCGCAGCCTCCACCGCGCGGCGCCGGTCGGCCGCCCGGGCCGGCGGCGTTGCTCGTTTCCACCCCGGGACCACCTGCGCGAATCGAGCGGCGAACAGCAATGCGACCTCGTCCAGGCCGATGTTGCTGCTGCCTTGTGCAACGGACTGAGCCAATTCGCCGAGCACCATCATTTCCGACAGCGGCGGCACACCGCGCGCCGACCAGATTTCAGCCCACCCGCCGGTCGTTTCGATCAACTCCGGTGTGAACTGGAAGGACAGGCATTCGTCGCCGCAATCGTGATGCTCGTGCGTGCACATGTACTCATCCCCTGGATGGCCGGCGAGTACCGATCCGGCGACCAGCTCGTAGGCCCGGCCTCGCGTGACGCAGCCGAAGCTGCCCTTGCGCACGTAGGACACGGAAAAGCGGTCGTGATACTCGATGAACGGCTTGTCGCCGGGTCCGGCGCCGCACCGGTAATCGATCACCGAGATCGGCCCGCGCAGCAGAAACGATGTGGCCGAAGCAGCGCTGGCGTGCGCTCCCGCAACTGTCACTGTCTTCGAGACGGGAATCCGGGAGTGCATCATCCGTCAATCGGCCTTGATGTTCGCCGCCTTCGCGACTGCGGTCCATTTGGCGATGTCCGCGGCGATGATGCGCGCGAATTCTTCCGAGGTGTTTCCGACCGGATCGATCGCCATCCCGGCGAGGCGTTCGCGGATCTCGGCAAGTCTGACCACGCGCGTCACCTCATCCTGCAATTTCCTGATGATCGCGGCCGGCGTGCCCGCCGGCGCGAGCAATCCGCTCCACAGCGTGATCTCGATGTCGGGAATCCCCGCTTCGGCCATGGTCGGCAAATCGGGCCACGCCGGATGGCGCGCAGCGGACGTGACGGCGAGCCCGCGCAGCCTGCCGCCGGTCAGCGGGCCGGTTGCCGGGGGAGGATCGGCAATCGTCATCATCACGTGGCCCGACATCACTGCGTTGATCGATTCATTGCTCCCCTTGTACGGTATGTGCGCAAACCTGGTGCCGGTTCTCAGATTGAGCAGCTCGCTCGCGAGCTGAAACGGCGCCGCGCTCGCACCATAGTTGGCTTTGTCCGGATTGGCCTTGGCATATTCAACGAGTTCCTTGACCGAGCGTACCGGCAACGCCGGGTGCACGACCATGATCAACGGAAACGAACCGATCATGGAAATCGGCACGAAGTCGCGCAGCGGGGAATACGGAAGCTTGGTGTAGGTGGCCGGATTCATGGTGATCGGACCAGACGGGCCCATCAGCAGCGTGTAGCCGTCGGGAGCGGTCTTGGCGACATATTCGGCAGCCACGATCGACTGCGCGCCCGGCCTGTTCTCGACGATGATGGGCTGGCCCAGGCCTTCGGTCATCTTCGGCGCAATGATGCGAATGACGATGTCGTTGCCGCCGCCGGCAGCGTAACCAACAACGATTCGAATCGGCTTGCTCGGGAAGTTCCGGGCGGGATCCTCCTGGGCCCACACCGAAGCGGCGACCAGCGAAACCAGGGCGACCCCGGCCAGCCGTGCAGAAAGCCTGGATCCGAAAAACACAGGTTTGCGCGATTTGCACGGGAATGTACTGCGTTTTTGCATGTCATGTGGATTCATCGCGCCCCCCTTATTCCACTGCGCGCGAGTGTACACTCCCCAAGAACCACAAAGACGATGCAGACCACGAAGGAAATACAACCCGAGCGGCTGCTCGCGCTCGTCGCCGACGTTGTGCGCGAGGCGCGCCCGAACGTCGAACCGCACGTCGCGCTCGACAGCTCGCTCGAAAAGGATCTCGGTCTCGACAGCCTGGCACGCGTAGAGCTGGTGCTGCGTCTCGAGCGCGAGTGCTCGACCAGCCTGCCGGAACAGGCGCTCGCGACAAGCGAAACGCCGCGCGACCTGTTGCGCTTTCTGCTATCGAGCGCCGGCCATGCGCCGCAGGCCGCAGACCGCAGCGTAGCGAGCCTGGTGCAGTCCGAAGGAGTGCGCGCACCGTCCGATTCGCAGGCGCGAACGCTCACCGAGGCGCTCGAATACCACGCTGAACGCCAGCCGGAGCGCCTGACGGTGTTCATGTACGAGGAGCATCAGGAGTTTCCCCTCAGCTACCGGGCGCTACGGGACGGCGCGATGTGCTACGCGGCGCAACTCACTCAGGCCGGACTGCAGCCGGGGCAGATGGTGGCGATCATGCTGCCCACCTGCAAGGAATACCTCTTTTCGTTCTACGGCGTTCTGTTCGCCGGCGCCGTGCCGGTGCCGCTCTATCCGCCGGCGCGGCTCACCACCATCGAAGACCACATGACGCGCCACGTGGGGATCCTCAAGAGCGCGGGCGCGACGATCATGATCACCGTGCCGGAGGCGAAGGCGCTGGCCTACCTGTTGCGCGCGCAGGTCGAGACGCTGCGCACGGTGCTCGTGCCCAAGGACCTCGAAGGAGGCAGTGCCGGTTTCCGGCCGGTGCCTGGAAAGCCCGGCGACATGGGCTTTCTGCAGTACACCTCCGGCAGCACCGGCAATCCCAAGGGTGTGGTGCTGTCGCACGCGAACCTGATGGCCAACGTGCGCGCGATGGGCGCAGCGGTGAGCGCCGGTCCGGAAGACGTGTTCGTGAGCTGGCTGCCCCTGTACCACGACCTCGGCCTGATCGGTGCCAACTTCGCCACCCTGGTGCTCGGCTTTCCGGTGGTGCTGATGTCGCCGCTCGCGTTCCTGTCGCATCCGGCGAACTGGATGCGCGCGATCCACCGCCACCGCGGCACCATGTCCGGCGGACCGAATTTCTCCTTCGAATTGTGCCTGCGGCGCATTGCCGACCAGGACATGGAAGGCGTCGACCTTTCCTCCTGGCGTTTCGCGTTCAACGCCGCGGAACCCGTGAGCCCCGAAACGATCGTGGAATTCGAAAAGCGCTTTTCGAAATACGGGTTGCGCAAGAACGTGATCTCGCCTGCGTATGGGCTGGCGGAATCTTCGGTCGGCGTGGCGATCACGACGCCGGGAACCTCATGGAGAGCGGACCGGCTTGATCGCGATCGTTTCTCGCGTAGCGGCGAGGCAATTGCGGCGAGCGCCGAAGACGCCTCGCCCATGATAGTGATCGGCTGCGGCACGCCGATTCCCGGTCACGATATCCGGGTGGTGGATGCGGCGGGACTGGAACTGCCCGAGCGGCAGGAGGGCCTGCTGCAGTTCCGCGGCCCTTCCTCCACTTCGGGTTACTACCGCAATCCGGAGGCGACCAGGACGCTGTTCGACGGGGAATGGGTCAATACGGGAGACCGCGCCTACCTTTCGGAGGGCGTGCTGTTCCTCACCGGCCGCGAAAAGGACATCATCATCCGCGGCGGCCGCAACATCAGCCCCTACGGGCTGGAGGAAGCGGTCGGCGACCTCGCAGGCATCCGGCGTGGCTGCGTGGCGGTGTTCGGGAGCCTCGACCGGGCGAGCGGCACCGAGCGGGTGATCGTCCTCGCCGAAGTGCGCAACGCCGACGCTTCGCGCCACGACGAACTCAAGCGAATGATCAATGAGATCGCCATCGGCCTGATCGGCGGACCGGTCGACGACATCGTGCTCGCGCCGCCCGCGACCGTGCCCAAGACTTCCAGCGGCAAGATCCGGCGCGTCGCGGCGCGCGAGTTCTATGAGCGTGGTCCCTCCTCGGTCAAGCCGCAGGCGGTGTGGCTGCAGTTCGCGCGCCTCGTGCTCGCCGGCGCAGCGCCGCAGTTGCGCCGATCCTTGAGTGCGGTGCGCGGCGTACTGTTTGCGTTGCGAGCCTACCTCGTCTTCGGCGCACTGTTCCCGCTTGCCTTCCTTGCAGCGATGTTCGCGCCGGCGCGCGCATGCTGGAACGTGGGGAAAACGGTATCAAAGTGGTTTCTGCGCTTATCGGGAATTCCGGTGGTCACGCGCGGCCTGGAAAACCTCTGCGGAGAGGTACCGGTCGTACTTGCCGTCAACCACACGAGCTACCTCGATGCGCTGGTTCTGCTCTCGCTGCTCGAATTTCGCGGGTACGCCTTCGTCGCCAAGCGCGAGTTCGAGGAAAGCTTCCTGATGCGCACGCTGCTCGCGGGATTCGGCACGCAGTTTATCGAGCGCTTCGAGGTTGCGAAGAGCGCAGAGCACGCCGGAGCGCTCGCCGAGGCGGCTAAGGGCGGGCTCTCGCTGATCGTATTTCCCGAAGGAACTCTCAAGCGCAGCGCCGGCCTCATGCCGTTCCGCACCGGCGCATTCCAGGCCGCCGCGCAGGCCGGAATACCTGTGGTGCCGGTTGCGCTGCGCGGCGTGCGCTCTGTGCTTCGCGACGGGACCTGGTATCTGCGCCGCGCCGCGGTTTCGGTGAGCTGCGGCGCGCCTATCGCGCCACAGGGCAGCGACTGGAGTGCGGCGGTGCAGCTGAGGGATGCAGCGCGCGCGGAGATCCTGCGGCATTGCGGCGAGCCCGACCTGGCGAGCGCCGGAGCAACTATTTCAGAACCGACTTGAGCAGTTTGCCCATCTCCGCGGGGTTCCTGGTCACCCTGATCCCGCACTCCTCCATGACGGCGAGCTTCTCCTGCGCAGTGCCCTTGCCGCCTGAGATGATCGCGCCCGCGTGGCCCATTCGCTTTCCGGGCGGCGCAGTCACGCCCGCGATGAAGCCGACCACGGGTTTCTGCATGTTGGCCTTGATCCAGTGCGCGCAATCCTCCTCGTCCGATCCGCCGATCTCGCCGATCATGACCACCGCATCGGTGTCCGGGTCATCATTGAACAGCTTCAGCACGTCGATGTGCTTCAGGCCGTTGACGGGATCGCCACCAATGCCGACCGCCGTCGACTGGCCGATGCCCAACTCGGTAAGCTGCCCCACCGCCTCGTAGGTGAGCGTGCCCGAGCGCGACACCACGCCAACGCGGCCCTTCTTGTGGATGTGGCCGGGCATGATGCCGATCTTCAGTTCCCCGGGCGTGATGACGCCGGGACAGTTCGGGCCAAGCAGCAGCGTCTTGCGTTCCTGCTTACGCATCCGGTCGCGTAGCTGGACCATGTCGCGCACCGGAATGCCTTCGGTGATGCAGATCACGAGGTCGAGGTCCGCTTCGACGGCTTCCCAGATGGCCGATGCAGCGCCCGCGGGCGGAACGTAAACCACCGACACCATCGCGCCCGTGGTCTTCTTCGCCTCGGCGACGGAAGCGAAGATCGGGATGCCCTCGAAATTCTCTCCGGCTCTCTTCGGATTCACTCCGGCGACGTAGCAGGCGCGCCCGTTCGCGTACTCGCGGCTCTTCTGGGTATGGAACTGGCCGGTCTTCCCGGTGATTCCCTGGGTGATGACCCGGGAGTTCCTGTTGATCAGGATGCTCATTTCTTCTTCCCTCTGCTCGGCGCCTTGCGCCTGGGCGAAACCTTGCGGGCGGCCGTGGTTCTCTTGGCCTTGACCTTGACCTTGGCTTTCGCTTTGACTTTGATCTTGGGTTTGGCCTTGGGCTTGGTCTTTGCCTTGCCCTTGAGCGCAGCCACCACCTTCTTCGCTGCATCAGCCATGTTGTCGGCCGTGATGATCGGCATGCCGGATTCGGCGAGGATCTTCCTTCCCATATCCTCGTTGGTGCCTTTCATGCGCACGACCAGCGGTACCGAGAGACGCACCTCGCGCGCCGCCGCAACCACGCCCGCGGCGATGGTGTCGCATTTCATGATGCCGCCGAAGATGTTGACCAGGATCGCCTTCACCTTGGGATTGGAGAGCATGATCTTGAACGCGGCGGTGACCTTCTCGGCGCTCGCGCCGCCGCCCACGTCGAGAAAGTTCGCCGGTGCGCCGCCGAACAGCTTGATGGTGTCCATCGTCGCCATCGCCAGCCCCGCGCCGTTCACCATGCAGCCGATGCCGCCGTCGAGCGAAATGTAGGACAGATCGTGCTTCGAGGCCTCGATCTCGAGCGGGTCTTCCTCGTCCAGGTCGCGCATCGCCGATACTTCGGGGTGGCGAAACAGCGCGTTGTCGTCGAAATTGAGCTTCGCGTCGAGCGCGATCACCCGGTCGTCGGCAGTGATGATGAGCGGATTGATCTCCGCAAGCGATGCGTCGCTTTCGTCGAAACACCGGTACAAGGCCTTGAGCAGATCGCGGGCCTGCGCCAGCGCCGGCGCGGGAACGCCGATCCTGACCGCGACTTCCTCGGCCTCGCGGTCGGTCAGCCCGGTGGCGGGATCGATGAACACCTTGTGGATCTTCTCGGGGGTCTTCGCCGCAACCTCCTCGATGTCCATGCCGCCCTCGCTGGAGGCCATCAGGCAGACGCGTTGTGTGCCGCGATCCACCACCATCCCGACGTAGAGTTCCTTCCTGATGTCGGCGCCCCCTTCGACCAGCAGGCGCCGTACTTTCTGGCCCTGCGGACCCGTCTGGTGCGTCACCAGCTGCATGCCGAGGATCTGCCCGGCGCGCTCGCGCACCTCATCGAACGATTTCGCCACCTTGACGCCGCCGCCCTTGCCGCGGCCTCCGGCGTGGATCTGCGCTTTCACCATCCACACGCTGCCACCCAGCTTCTTTGCCGCCTCGAGCGCCTCGTCTGCGGAAAAACACGCAAAGCCTCGCGGCGTGGTCACGCCGAATTTGCGAAATAGCTCCTTGCCCTGGTATTCGTGGATCTTCACGCGATCTCCCTTTTTTCTCCCTCCCGTCGCCCGCAAAGGCCCGGGTCACCGCGCGTGGCGGGTAAGCAGATCGGGGGGTATTGAAACGCCGCGAATGTTATCACGCTAGAATTTCGCCCTGCGCCATGAGATACGTCCTCGCACTCGACCAGGGAACCACCAGCTCGCGCGCCATCCTGTTCGACGAAAACGGCGCGCCGGTGGCCTCCGCGCAGCGCGAGTTCCGCCAGATCTATCCCCAGCCCGGGTGGGTCGAGCACGACCCGCGCGAGATCCTCGCCACGCAGTTCGCCTGCGCGCGCGAGGCTGTGTCGAAAGCGGGTGTCGATGCCAGGCAGATCGCCGCCGTGGGCATCACCAACCAGCGCGAAACCACGGTGCTGTGGGACCGTCAGAGCGGCGAGCCGCTGGCCAATGCGATCGTCTGGCAGGACCGGCGTACCGCATTGAAATGCGCCGCGCTGCGGGCGTCGGGTGCGGAAGAACTGGTGCGGCGCAAGACCGGCCTGGTGCTCGATCCCTATTTCAGCGGCACCAAAATTGCCTGGCTGCTCGACGCGATTCCCGGCGCGCGCGCGCGCGCCGAGCGCGGCGAACTCGCCTTCGGCACCATCGACAGCTGGCTCGCGTGGCATCTGTCGCAGGCGCGCCTGCACGTGACCGACCCGACCAATGCCTCGCGCACGCTTCTGTACGACATCCACACCGGGGACTGGGACCCCGAATTGCTCCGACTGCTCGATGTGCCGCGCGCGCTCCTGCCCGATGTTCTCCCTTCGGCAAGCGTGTTCGGCATGGTTGCGCCGGATTTGCTGGGCGAACTGGTGCCCATCGCAGGCATCGCGGGCGATCAGCAGGCGGCGCTGTTCGGCCAGGGCTGCCACGCGCCGGGAATGGCGAAGAACACCTACGGCACCGGTTGCTTCCTGCTGCTCCATACCGGAGAAAAAGCGGTCGCTTCCTCGAACGGGCTGCTTACCACGGCAGCCGCGCAAATCGCGCCCCGCGGCGGGGTGCGGGTGGCACGCAAGGAATACGCGCTGGAGGGCAGCGTGTTCATCGGCGGCGCGGTGGTGCAATGGCTGCGCGACGAGATGAAGTTCTTCAGTTCTTCGGCGGAGATCGAGCAACTGGCAGCGAGCGTGCTCGACAATGGCGGCGTCTACCTCGTACCGGCGTTTACCGGTCTGGGTGCACCCCACTGGGACCCGCACGCGCGCGGCGCGATCGTCGGGCTGACGCGTGGATCGAGCCGCGCGCACATTGCCCGCGCCGCGCTGGAAGCGATCGCCTATCAGAGCGCGGACGTGCTCGACGCAATGCAGCGCGACGCAGCAGAGACGCTGAGCGAGTTGCGCGTCGACGGCGGTGCAGCCGCGAACGACCTGCTGATGCAGTTCCAGGCCGACATCCTCGGCGTGCCCGTGGTGCGCCCGAAGGTGCTCGAAACCACCGCGCTTGGAGCCGCCTACCTCGCGGGACTCGCCGTGGACCTGTGGAACTCGCGCGAGGACCTCGCCGCGCGCTGGCAGGCGGAACGGCGCTTCGAGCCGCGCATGGAACGCTACAAGGCGGAAGACCTGCTCGGGCACTGGCGCGAAGCAGTGGGGCGATCGAAGAACTGGACGCCCGGGAAATAGGCACCGGGCAGACAAGCGTAGTGAAAAACCTGAGCAAGCGGATTTCCGATCCGATGCTGGCGGCGGTCTGCGCGCTCGGCATCGCGCAGATCACGGCCTGGGGAACGAGCTTCTACTGCCTGGGCGTCCTGGCTGCCCCGATCGCGGCGGATATGGGCTGGAGCCGCAGCCTGGTGTATTTCGGATTTACCGTCGCGGTGCTTGCGATGGGCATCGTTTCGGCCTGGGCCGGCCGCGCGATCGATCACTACGGCGCGCGCTCCGTGATGACGGTGGGAACGGTCCTCGTCTCGATCGGCCTGTTCGCGCTGTCGCACGTACGAAACGAGGCCGCCTACCTCGCGGTCTGGATGTTCCTCGGCCTCGGTATGCGACTGTGCCTCTACGATGCGGCGTTCGCCGCGCTGGTGCAGGTGGTGCCTGCGCGCGGCCGCCTTGCGATTTCCTACCTGACGCTGTTCGGTGCCTTCGCTTCGTCGATTTTCTGGACGATCGGCCACTACCTGAACGAGGCCGTCGGATGGCGCGAAACGCTGGTGCTGTTTTCCGCCATCAACCTCGCGGTCTGCCTGCCGCTCAACTGGTTCGGACTCGCGAGGCGCGAAATTGCGGGCGCGGATGCGGCCGCCGCAGCGACGACGGTCGCGCAATCGAGCGACGGGCCGCCGCTCGAAGGGCGGATGCGCGCGGTGGCGATCGCGCTGTTCGCACTCATCATGTCGCTCAACAGCTTCGTATTCGGAGTGGTCGCAGTGCAACTCGTGCCGATGCTCGAAGCGGCGGGCCTGGCGAGCGCGGCGGCGGTGTTGGTCGCCTCGACCAAGGGCTTCGCGCAGTTCGGCGGCCGCGTCGTCGAAATCTTCTTCGGCAAGAACCTGCGCGCGATCACGGTTGCGCGCATTTCCATCGGCGCCCTGCCCGCCTCATTGGTCGTGCTGCTCCTCGCCGGCGGAAATTTCCACGCGATTCTTGCGTTCACGCTGCTGATGGGGGCGTCGCAGGGAGTCATCACGATCGTGCGCGGAGCGGTTCCGCTCGCCCTGTTCGGACGGACCGGATACGGCACCGTGCTCGGTCTGATCGCGACGCCGGTGCTCGTCGTCAACGCCGCCTCGCCAACGCTGTTTGCGCTCATCGTCGAGCACTGGGGCTGGCAGGTAGCGGAAATCGTGCTGCTTGCCAGCGCGGCCTCCTCGTGGTTCGCGATGGAACTGATGTCGCGGTGGTACGAGCGCAACCGCTACGCCCGCGCGGCTGTCGCGCGCGCTCGATGAGAGATAGCCTGCCAGCGCGACGCCCACGCCGCATGCACCGTTGGGTTGGACATTCCGGCGAAGCAGCAGCAGCGCATGCATCTTGACAACTTGTCATGATATGCGAGAATCGACGCACTTGCGGAGATCACCGTGCGCAGTCTGACGATCGGCGAATTCAAGGCTCATTTTTCTGCTGTACTGACTGCCGTCCAGGCGGGCGAGTCCGTCATCGTCTGCTACGGACGCAACAAGCAGCGCGTGGCTGCGCTGGTCCCCTATGCGCAGTTCGCATCGGGCAAGGGCAAGCGCCCCCTGGGTTTGCTCAAAGGCAAAGGCAGCTTTAGCCTGAACAAGGACTTTGCGCTGAGCGATGACGAGTTTCTCGCCGCGTGAGCTACCTGCTGGACACCCATGCCTTTCTGTGGGCGGTTTTTTCTCCCGACAAACTGAGTCGCCGAGCACGTGCCACCATTGCCGACCCTTCAAACGCCGTGAATTTGTCGTCCATTACGCTGTGGGAAATTTCGCTGAAGTTTGCGCTCGGGAAACTGACGCTTAAGAACGCGACTCCCGAAGAGATGGTCGCGGTCGCCCGGGAAATGGGGCTGGCGCTGATCGGCCTGTCGGCCGAGGAATCGGCGAGTTTCCATCAACTGCCTTCCGCGGCGCATCGCGATCCCTTCGACCGGATGCTCGCCTGGCAGGCTATTCAGCGGAAGCTGGTACTAGTGACCAAAGACGGCGCGTTGCCCGTGTATCAGGACGCCGGATTGAAGACGCTCTGGTAGACGCAGATCTGGCCGTGGCAATCGTAGCGCCGGCGGAGGTCAACTCGCGCGGACGGCCGCCTCGTGCAATCATGGAAATTTTGCCAATACAGATGTATTGACAACCGTTCCGCGCCCGGCGATGCTTCTGCCATGAAGGCCTCCGCCAGGACCGCGCAGTTGCAGATTCGCGTCACGCCCGCCGAAAAAGCGGCGCTGGCGCGCGCCGCGCGCCGCGCCGGCCTCGATATGTCCGCCTACGTGCTGGGAAAGGCGCTGCCAGATCAGGCAGCGCAATGGGATGCGCGCCTGAAGGAACTCGCGCGCCCCGGAGGCGGCCGGATTGCGCTCGCGGGGCTGAGCGCCTGGCTCGCCGAGCTGAGCGCAAGCGAGCTCGCGATCGCGGTCGCAACCCCGCCGTCCCGGCTATCCGCGCGGCTATCCGACTTCCACGCGAACTATGTCGCCGCCATGGTCGAGCATCTGTGCGACGCGGCCGGCATTGAAGCGCCGCCCTGGACGCGCTACATCGCGCCCCTGGCGCATCCGGTATTCGGCAGCGAACTCGCCAGCCTGCGCCTGCACCTGCTTGCGCGCTCGCCGCCGCCGTTCAGGCGGCGCAACTTGTTTATCGACACCGCCGCAGGCGGCCAAGTCTGACGTGTCCGCGCTTTCGGCGAAAGACATGCGCCGGCTGTTCGGGCTACTCAACGAGGAACTCGCGGGCGCGCAAACGCAGGGCGAGCTGTATCTGGTCGGCGGGGCGGTGATGTGCCTCGCGTATGCGGCGCGGCCGTCTACCGAAGACGTGGACGCATACTTCCGGCCGGCCCGTGAAGTGCGCGAGGCCGCGTTGCGGGTGTCGGCGCGCACTGGCATGCCGGCGGATTGGCTGAACGACGCGGTAAAGGGCTATCTGAGCGATCGCGGCGACTACCGGCCGTGGCTCGAGCTGCGCCATCTGCGGGTCATGGTCGCACAACCGGAATACCTGCTCGCAATGAAATGCCTCGCGTTCCGCATCGGTGCGGAATTCCACGATGAGGACGACATCCGCTACCTCATCCGCCACCTCGGGATCACCGGATTCGGCCGGGCAAAGGAAATCATCACGCGCTACTACCCGCTCGAGCGCTTTCCGCAGAAAACACTTTATGCGCTCGGCGAGTTGCTGCCTGACCGCCCGAAGCGACGTTCACCCGGGTGAAAGTGCACCGAGTCGTCGGGGAACGATTCTCACAGACCCAGCAGCCGCGCTGCGGTCCCGCCGCGGATCAGGTCACGCTCGGCCCCGGTAAGAGCGTCGAGGCGCGCCACGGTCGCGCACGGATCCGTGAGCCCCATGTCGAAGCAGTAGTCGGAGCCGAGCAGCACGCGATCGGCGCCGACCAGGCGAACGAGGTTCAGGTTGATCCGGTCGTCATGCCCGATCGTGTCGTAGCTGAAGCGCCGCAGGTATTCGCTCGGCAGCCGCTTCATGTGTTTGAGTTCCGGGCGCACCCTGGTGCCGTGATCGAGTCGTCCGATCAGGCCGGGAAATGTACCGCCCGCGTGCGGCAGATTCACCTCCAGCCGGGGAAACTCATCCATCACCCCGCCGAAGATGAGGTGCGCAGCCGCGACCCCGGTGTCGTAGGGATTGCCGAGAAGATTGCGCAGGTAGTAGCGCGTAGTGCGGTCGCGGCCGATCGTGTCGACCGGGTGCAGGAACACCGGCCAGCCAAGCTCTTCGGCCTTGGCATAGACGTCCCAGAATTGCCGTTCGTCCAGGTCCGCGCCGTTGATGTTGGTTGCGATGTAGACCCCGCGCATCCCGGGGAGCTTCGCGCAGCGCTCGAGTTCCGCGAGCGCGCGATCCGGCGCCTGCATCGGCAGCATGGCGAGGCCGACAAAACTTTGCGGGTGGCGCGCATGCGCTGCGGCGGCCGCGTCGTTGTACGCTTGGGACAGCGCAAGTCCCAACCCCGGTGAGGCCCAGTAGACCATGGGCGTCGTAAGCGATAGTGCGTGAACGTCAACGCCCTGCCGCCGCATGCCCGCGAGGCGAAGCTCGAGGTCGACAAACTCCTCGGTGAACGCATTGGTGATGCGCTCGGTGCGGATGGTGTAGCCCTTCGGCGTGCGCTCGAGACGCGCGCCTTCCTTCGGCCCGTCCTTCTCGAACAGACTGATCCATTGCGCGGGATACCAATGCGCGTGGATGTCTATTGCGCGAGTTGCCGCTCGCGTATCATTCCCGGGCAAACCGGAGGAGGTAGCCATGAATTTTCGCCTTGTGGTGACTGCAGCCCTGTCAGCGGCAGCGAGTCTCGCCGCCGCGCAGTCCGTCGATCAGTACCCGAGCCGCCCGGTGAAGATTATCGTTCCCTACGCGCCGGGCGGTGCAACGGATATTATCGCGCGCATCACCACCGCGCGGCTGAACGAATCGCTCGGACAGAGCTTCCTGGTCGAGAACCGCCCGGGCGCCTCGGGCAACATCGCGCTCGAGGCGGCGGCCAAGGCGGCTCCCGACGGCTACACGCTGTTCGTCGGCAACGTCTCCACGAATGCCATCAACGAAAGCACCTTCGCCCACGTGCTGCAAATCAAGCCCTCGCGCGATTTCGCGGGGGTCACGAAACTCGTGGAAATTCCGCACATCATCGCGGCGGGCGCGGGTTTTCCCGCCAACACGGTGGCCGAAGCGATCGCGCTGGCGAAGAAGGATCCCGGCAAGTTCAACTATGCCTCCGCCGGGCTCGGCAGCTACCCGCACCTCGACATGGTCCAATTCGCGAAGGTCGCCGGAATCGAGATCACGCACGTGCCCTACAAGGGAGGTGCCGGCCAGATGGTCCCATCGCTCATTTCCGGCGAAACCCAGCTTGCGTTCATCAATCTCTCCTCCACGCTGGAGCACATCCGCTCCGGGCGGATGAAGGCGCTCGCCACGGCCGCTGCCTCTCGCCTGCCGGAGCTGCCCGGTATCGCGACCATGGCGGAGCAGGGATTCCGCGGCGTCGGCACCAATGCCTGGCAAGGCATGTTCGTGCCCGCAGCCACGCCCAGGCCGATCGTCGACAAACTGTATGCAGCGGTGGCGGCAGTGCTGTCGCGGCCGGAGATGAAGGAAAATCTCGCACGCCAGATGATGACGGTCGCGCTATCGGCTTCCCCCCGGGAGTTCACCGACCAGGTGCGCGAGGAAACCAGGAAATGGGGCGATCTCGTTCGTGACAACAAGATCAAGATCGATTGACCCGGGAACCGCGGTGGCAAGGCCAAGAAATGAGACTGCCGCGACCAGGTTGCCGCGCGAACGTACGCCCTATTCAGCGATCGTCGACCGCCCGCGGCTCAAGCTGCCCGGCCGCGCACGCGTCGTCGTCTGGACGATCGTCAATCTCGAGGTCTGGAACATCGCCCGCGCAATGGCCAGGCAAGTGCTGCCGGCCCCCACCGGCGCGGTGCTGCTGCCCGACGTGGCCAACTGGAGCTGGCACGAGTACGGCATGCGGGTCGG
Organism: Betaproteobacteria bacterium; assembly: GCA_016195915.1. GTDB lineage: Bacteria > Pseudomonadota > Gammaproteobacteria > Burkholderiales > SG8-39 > JADGRQ01. The sequence continues at coordinate 96,229 of JACPYS010000008.1, forward strand.
ATTCTGGCGCTTCAAGGCGCTCTACGAGCGGCTCGGCATCCGGCCGACTGTCGCCATCAACGCCCGCGTCTGCGTCGACTATCCGCGCGTCGCGCGGGCCTGCCACGACGCGGGCTGGGAATTCATGGGGCACAGCTACGAGCAGGGGCCGATCCACCTCGAAAAAGACCAACCCGGCATGATCGCGCGCTCGCTCGATACGATCCAAAAATTCACCGGCAAGCGCCCGATCGGCTGGCTCGGACCCGGGCTCACGCAGACGCTGGAGACGCCCGAACACCTTGCCGCCGCGGGGATCCGCTACATCGGTGACTGGGTATTCGATGACGAGCCCGCGCAGATCGAGACCGCCCGCGGCCAGCTGGTCACGCTGCCTTACTCGGTCGAAACGAACGACATCCCAATGATGCTGGTGCAGCACCACGAGGCGGCGTATTGGACGCGCAAGTGCATCGACGCGTTCGAGCGCTACTACGCGGAAGGCGCTCGGCGCGCCAAGATCCTGGCCATTGCGATCCACCCTTACATCAGCGGACAGCCGTTCCGGATCAAGTATCTCGAGGAGATCTACGCCGCCATCAACCGCCGGCCCGGCGTGCTGCACTGGAACGGCGAGCAGATCCTGGAGTGGTATCTGAAGGCGAAAATCCGGGCGGGCGCACGGCGACCCCGCCGGTGACTACCAGCGTCACGGGTTGACTTTGATCCCGGCCTCCTTGATCAGTCGCTCGTAGCGCTCCATCTCGCTCTTGATGAAAGCGCCGAACTGCTCCGGTGAGCTGCTCACCGCCTCTACGCCGAGGTCGGCGAACTTGCTCTTGACAAACGGGTCCACCATCACCTTGACCATGTCGGCGTGAAACCTGTCGATGATCGCTTTCGGCGTGCCCGCGGGCATCAGCACCCCCCACCAGTTCACCGCCACCAGCCCCGGCACCTCGGAATCGCAGGTCGGCAGCTCCGCGAGCAGCGCGAACCTCTGCGCACCGGTCGCGCAAAGCGCGCGCAGCTTTCCCGCGCGAATGTGCTGCATCGCGGGCAGCGCGTCGGAGAAGATCAGCTGGATCTGCGCGCCGAGCAGGTCCTGCACCGCGAGGACCCCGCCCTTGTAGGGAATCTCCACCATGTTCACCTTGGTGAGGTTCTTGAGCAGTTCGGTGCTCAGGTGCGAGACGCTCCCGGGGCCGCTGGTGCCGTAAGAGAGCTTGCCGGGGTTCGCGCGGGCGTAGCGGAGCATCTCGCCCAGCGACTTGATCTGCCAGCTCGTGTTCACCACCAGCACGTTCGGCCCGGTCGAGATCAGCGACACCGGGATAAAATCCTTCTCGACGTTGTAGGTCACCTTCGAGAGCAGCGGGTTGACCGCAGCCGGGCCGATATTGCCGATGACGAACGTATAGCCATCGGGCGCCTGGCGTGCCGTGTACTCCATCCCGATCGAACCGGCCGCGCCAGGCTTGCTCTCCACGATCACCTGCTGGCCCCAGACCTCGCTGAGCTTCTGGCCGAAGACCCGCGCCATCAGGTCGGAACTCCCGCCGGGCGGGTAGGTCACGATCAGCCGGACCGGCTTCGACGGATAACTTTGTGCGCCGGCAGTTCCGCAAATCCATCCTCCGAGCAGCCCGATTGCCAGGATAATCAGCTTGCGCATGTCGCCTCCCAAGGGTTCTTCTTGCGGCAATTCTCACCGGAACATTAAGCTAGCGCAATGACAGGCAAATTTCCAGGAACCGGTTTCCGCACCGACCAGGCGCTGTCGTTCAACATGCGCCTGCTCGCTCACCACGAACTGCAGGGCTACGGCGGCATCGGCGAGGGCATGGCGATGCAGCTCGCGCGGGACGGACGCCGCATCCTCTGGCTCGCACACGAGTCCGCGCCCAAGAATTTTACTGGTGTCGACGTCACCGACCCGCGCGCACCTCGCGTGGTGGCCCAGACCGAGCTGCCGCACGCGAAGATGCGCTCGAACTCGCTCGACGTGGTCGGCGACATCCTGGCCGTTGCCTATCAGACGAGTACGGTGGGCCTGACGCCCGCGGGCTTCGATCTGTTCGACGTGAGCGTTCCTGAAACCCCCCGGCGCATCTCGCACTTCGACGCCTCGGGTGCGCATTCGCGCGGCGTGCACCAGCTCTGGTTCGCAGACGGCGAATTCGTGCATATGTCGAGCGGCGTTGCGGATTTCCAGCCGCGGCACCCGGACGACGATCAGTTCTACCGCATCGTGGACGTGCGCAATCCGTCCCAACCGGTCGAGGCCGGACGCTGGTGGCTACCCGGCACGCGCGAGGGCGACGCCGAACCCGCGCCTGCGCGGCTCGATCCGCGCATCGCGACCGGATTTCGCGCGCACAACACCAATGTCTTTCCCGAGCGTCCGGACCGGGCGTACATCGGCTACATCGACGGCGGCGCGGTGATCCTCGACATCTCCGACAAGTCGCGCCCGCGCGTCGCCGGCCGGTGGAACCATTCGCCGCCGTTCAACGGCTTCACGCACACAGTGCTGCCGCTGTTCGGCCGCAATCTGCTGGTGGTGAGCGACGAGTGCGTTCGCGACGGCGGCGAGGACTGGCCCAAGCTGGTGTGGATGGTCGATGCACGCAATGACGGGAATCTGGTGCCGATCAGTACGTTTCCCGCGCCGCCGTACGATGCCTTCGCGCGCCGCGGCGGCCGATTCGGGGCGCACAATTTGCACGAGAACCAGCCCGGGCCGGCATCGTTTCGCTCCGAGACGGTTCTGATCGGCACGTTCTTCAATGCGGGGGTGCGCGCCTACGACACAAGCAACCCGTACCAGCCGCAGGAGATCGCGTACTTCGTTCCCGCGGCGCCGAAGCTCTCGCAGGCCGGCGCGATCCAGTTGAACGACGTGTACGTCGACGAGCGGCGCATCGTGTACACCGTGGACCGCCACATTGGCGGCCTGTATATCCTCGAACTGACGTTCTGATGCCCGGCGCAGAGCGCGCCCCCCCATCACGCGATCCCGCATCGCGTGACCCCCTCGCGGGCCGCATCCCGATCATTCTGATCACCGGTTTCCTCGGCAGCGGCAAGACGACGCTGCTCGGCCGCCTGCTGCGCCATCCCGGCATGGACCGCGCCGCGGTCATCATCAACGAGTTCGGTGACGCCGGGATCGACCATCAGCTGGTGGCCGCGTCTTCCGAGCAGATGACCCTGCTCGGCAACGGCTGCCTGTGCTGCACCGTGCGCACCGATCTGCAGGAGACGCTGCGCGAGCTGTTTATCAAGCGGCGCGCGGGCGAAGTCATCGATTTCGACCGAGTGTTCGTCGAGGCGAGCGGGCTTGCGGACCCCGTGCCGGTGCTGCATTCGTTCCAAAGCGACGGCCTGCTCGGCGCGCAGTTTCGGCTGGACGGGGTCGTCACCGTGGTCGACGCGGTGAACGCCATGGGCCAGCTCGATACCATGCCCGAAGCCGTCCGGCAGGTGGCGGTCGCCGATCGGCTCATCCTGAGCAAGACCGATATCGCCAGTGCGGCTGCCGTTGCGGAACTGGAGGAGAGGCTCAAGGCGCTGAACCCCTACGTCCCGATCGAGCGCGCAGCGCATGGCGAGATTGATCCCGCTACGCTCGTCAACCTCGGCCCCGCAAGCGCGAGGGCGCTGCCGCAAGAACTCAACCGTTGGCTTGGCACGGGTAGCACCGAGGGGGAAGGCTACCTGGGCAACCGCCGCGTGGGCGAGCACGACGCAGCGGTTCGAGCCTTCAGCCTGCGCTTCGAGTGCCCGTTCACCTGGGACACACTTGCCGCCGCATTGCAGACGCTGACAGCGCTACGCGGGCCGGATCTGCTGCGCGTGAAAGGGATCGTGAATGTCGAAGGCGAGGCCGGTCCAGTGGTTCTTCAGGCGGCGCAGCACGTCATTCACCCGCCCGTCACGCTGGAAGGCTGGCCCGATGCCGAGCGTAGTTCGCGCATCGTGTTTATCGTGCGCAATATCAAGCGGGATTCGGTCGAGGCGCTGTTCGCGGCTGTGGGGGCGCTGGCAAATTCCTGAGCGTTCCGGGTTAGAATATGACCATCGAGATGACCATGAGTACGGTGTCGTGAGCGCCTACAGCATTGCCGAAGCGAAAGCCCACCTGAGCGCCCTGCTCGAGCAGGTCGCGCGCGGCGAGCAGGTCACGCTCACCAAACGCGGCAAGCCGGTGGCCCGCATCGTGCCTGCGGGGGATTTGAACCCCAAACCAAAGCTCGATCTTGCCGCCCTCAAGAAATTCCGCGCCAGCCTGCCTCGCTCCCGCCTCAGTTCCGCGGTCATGGTGCGCAAGATGCGCGATGAAGCGGACGGCTGGTGATCTACGCCGATACCAACATCCTTCTTTCCCTGTTTTGCCCGGACAGCCTGACGGCGGCAGCGGAGGCGTGGTATCAGGAAGTCGCCGACCCGGTCTGCATCAGTTCCTGGACCGTCATCGAGTATCGGGCCAATATGGGATTGCGGGTACGCAAAGGACTGATGCCGCGCGCCAAATCAGTGGCCGTGATGAAACAGCTGGACTCCGCTGCCACGAATAGTTTTCACAGGCTCGCGCCTTCGCCGGAACATTTCACCACCGCAGGGGGCTGGCTCGCGCGGCCGGAATGCGCGTTGCGCAGCAGCGATGCATTGCACCTTTCGATCGCCTTTGGTTGCGGGTGCAGGCAGTTCGTCACCTTCGACCAGCCCTTGGGCGCGGCAGCAAGAAAACTCGGATTGCCCGTGGAAGTGCTCAAGGCGTAGCTCGCGGTCTGGCGCGACGCAGAGCGCGATTCCGCGCGCCGCCTCGCGCTGTCGCGGACATGTTCGTTTCGCTCTCGCAATTCCGGGGAGCCGTGAAGTTCACAGCTACTCCGGCTTGGGCTTTCTGGAACCGACCCGCTTACATTATTGCGCATAGATTACGAAAAGCGTAATGTGTAAGCACAAATGCAAACCGTTACCGAGAGAGTCTTCAAGCTCGCGCCGCCGGGCGGGTTGTTCGATGAGACGGTCATTCACAACCTGTTCCCGGATAGCAGCGATGGCGCGCGGGCGCTGTTGGTGCATCGGGCTTGTCAGGAGGGCGAAATCCTGCGCCTGAAACCCGGTCTATTCGTGCTCGGCCCACCCTATCGGAAATGCGAACCGCATCCGTTCGTGTTGGCCGCTGTGCTGCATGCCCCGTCCCATATCAGCCTGGAATCCGCCCTGGCCCATCACGGCCTGATCCCCGAGGCGGTCTACCAGGTGAGCAGCGTCACGCTCGGGCGCAGCCGGGAGTTCTCCACGCCGTTGGGGGTGTTCAGTTTCCGCCGCGTGACGGCGCGCGCGCCGCGCGCCGGGGTCGAGGCGGTGGCGGTGGCGCGTAACGCCTGGGCGTTCATCGCCTCGCCCCTGCGTGCCATTGCCGATGCGGTCTACCTCAACAAGGAGATCACCTGGAACCGCAATGGCCTCGGCTACCTGACCGAGTCGCTGCGCATCGAGGAGGACGATCTGAGGTCGCTCCCCTTCGAAGCGCTGGATGAAATTCTGGACAGCCTCTGCAACCGGCGCGTGCAGGCTTACCTCGAAGGGTTGAAAGGAGCCGTCGGCCATGCTGAATAGGGTCTTGAGCGCGAAGATTCGCGACTATGCGCCGGCGAATCCGGTCGAGCAGGAGAACGTGTTGCAGGAACTCATGCAGCACTATGTGCTGTCCAGCCTCGCGCGCGCTGGCATGTTCGCGCAGGCCATGTTTCACGGCGGCACCTGCCTGCGCATCGTCTACGGCATGAACCGGTTTTCCGAGGGCCTGGATTTCCTGCTCAAGCGGCCTGATCCGGGCTTCCGCTGGCAGGGCTACCTGCAGTCCGTCCGCAAGGACTGTCTACAGGAAGGCATTGCGTTCGAAGTGCAGGACAAGGCCCAGGCCGGAACGCCCGTCCGGAAGGCCTTTCTAAAAACCGATTCCATCGGCAAGATCCTGACGCTGGACCTGCCCTTCGAGCGCTATCAACCACGCAAGATCCGCATCCAGCTCGAAATCGACACCAATCCGCCCGCGGGCTCGACCTTCACGACCAGCTACATCACCTTCCCCGTGACGGCGCCCGTGACGACGCAGTCCCCGGAATCGGGCTTTGCGCTGAAACTGCACGCGCTGCTCTGCCGTCCCTACGTCAAGGGACGTGATTGGTATGACTTCGTGTGGTACGTCGCGCGCAAGACCAGGCCCGATCTGAGCCTGCTGCGCCATGCCTTGCAACAGCAGGGGCCATGGGCTGGACGAAAGTTCGCCGTGACGCTGTCCTGGGTACAGGAGACCATGGATGCGTCCATCCGACGCGTCAAATGGACGGTGGCTCGGGATGACGTTCAACGCTTCCTGCCATTGCGCGACCAGGAGGGTCTGCGCGCGTGGAGCGTGGATTTCTTCCTCAACCAGCTCGCGCGCATGGGCGAGTCAGAGTGAGTTCGTGAATGACCAGGGAAAGCAACCGGGGGCGACGAGGACATGCGCAGGACATGAGCGCCGCGCAAACGATCCGGCGCGCGCGATTCCGCGCGCCGCCTGCGGCCGTCGCGCAGATGCTTGTTTCTCTCTCGCAATACCAGCCTGCCGCGGACTGGCCTCGTGACTGCCGGGCGTTGGCAGATCAAGTGGCGGACACGGAACCCTTCGCGATCATCCTGTTCACCGAACCGCTCGCACCCGAACACTGGCGGCGCCGCAGCCATACGCTCATGCGTCGCATCGAAACCGGCTCGGAACTCGACCAGACCGTCTGGCGGCACTTCGACGCCGAACTCAACACTCGCATGGCCGAGTGGCTGCGCGATCACCGCGACCCTGACGATGTGCATCTGCGTAGCCTCGTCAGGCAATACCATCCGAAAGCCAGAGCCATCCTGCGAGCCGAATACGAGGAGCGCTATCCCCGCGCGTGGAAGCGCCGGTGGGCGGAACGTACCTACCTGCGGCCCCGGTACAAGGTCGAATGCCGGCGCCGATACGATCTGCCTCCTCCGCTGGGGCTCTGGGGCACGGATGCGCCGCAGCAGTTCTACTTCATGCGCCGATCCGGGACCTACGCGCGGGGGTGCAGCACCAGCTCGGGAAGTCGTGAAGTCCACAGCTACTACGGCCTGGCCTTTCTGGAACTGACGCTCCGCGGGCTGTCCATCCCGTGCCACATCCTCGTCTACGACAAGCACAACCAGTTGTGCCTCGCGGACACCCTGCCGTCGTTCGCACTTCACGCCGGCGCGATGGGGTCCAACTGCGACGAGCCCCAGGGAACGGTGCGGACTCTGATGCAGACGGCGCGCACTGTGCGTGTCATCGAAGCGGACGATGGGTGCGGGATTCGCGAAGTTCAGGTGATGGCGCCCCGGACCATTGGGATCAATGACCGCGACGACAAACCGCGGATTATTCGTGCTTCGTAATGCCCTGCTCTCGGGGCTGTGGGGCCGAAGCAATCAAGGCGAGCGCTCCGTCACGCCCGCCGCGCCGAACGAACTACCCCGATGCGCTGAAGGGCGAAACAGGGAAAATTTCCTGCGAAGGGTCGCCGGGGAATCGCTTCCCGGCAACGTGTTGCCTGGAACCGTTCCTCAAAAGACTTGCCCTACCGCAAGCTGCTCGGCCTGATTTCCAGCCACTTTCGCCCCGGCGTACGCTCGACACGCACGAGATCCTGCGTCGGATTCATGCGATAGGTGAGAAAGCACAGGTCACGCACGCGCGAAAGGACACGGGCGGCAAAGAGGTCGGCGTTGGTTCCGCGGCAACGCGCGGAGCGAACCAGCAGGCCGTTCTGGTTCTGCTCCTTCAGGTAGCGTCCGAGTTGCTGCGTGTAGCGGTAATCGTGCCGGTCGAGCAGGCGCTTCTCACGACGCTCCTTGCCGCGCAAATCGATCAGGATCGCGTCGCAGCGGACACGCAATATCCGTCGCTCGCCCACGATCTCGCGATCTTCCCGGGAAAAGCTGTCCGCGACGAACTCGTGCCAGTGATGGGCGGTTTCGTAGACCGTCGTCTCCAGTTCGAGCGAACCGTACCACACACCGTAAGCGAGGCCGTCGGAGAAGCGGGTGCCCTGGCCATTGAAATTCACAAATGGGTAGTTGATGACCGCGCCGTAGTCGAACGGGCGCGTGATGAGCGGCGCGTCGCTCGGGACGCGCTCCGCCGACTCAGCTACCACAGCGACCGCCAGGTCCTCAGGGTCCTGCGACAGATCGTCGAACAGGTTCTGCGAATCGCGGATGCCCTTGATATTGCGCACCAGGTCGCCGTGAAAATCGACGACCTCCGCGAGCAGGTCCGCGTACACGGTGCGCTAGCGGCGGCGCTCGAAGTCCAGAAAGCGCCGGACCGCCAGGATGCCTTCATACCCCTGCCGCAGCGTTTCCAGGGGTGTTCGGTCGCCAAACCTGCGGTTGGGCGTGCTCACCCATCGGTAGGCAAGGTCGCGGTCGTGCGGGAACAGGATGCGCAATGTCTTGTGTATTCCCAGCAAATGCCCCGCGCGCGCGAGCAGGTCGGTGCTGTCGGCCAGCGGATCGCCCTTGCGGTAACGGGCGACCGTTGCACGCGAATCGGGCGACAAGCCGAGCAGAGACGCCTGGTCGGGTGGCGAGATCTGCCAGTGATCGAACAGCCGCACCACCATCCTCGCAAGCCGCTTGCGGCTGTCCTGGCGGTGCAGGTCAATGTCGCGCACCGGGTCGAGGACGGAGCTCATGGATTGGTTGCTCTGTCGTACATGATACAGCTTATGTATTAAATACTACCACCCGATCAACGGAAACTCAAACGCCATGGCGGCGAAATCCGATCCCCCGGCTCCGGCGGCGATGCTCGGATACCAGCGCTAGATTCATCCCGGGCCGCTGCCCAATCCCACGAAGAAGGTGACTGTGAGAAGGATGCGGTCTCGAAACTCGGTACGCCGCGCGATGGGTCGCGCCACGGATCTTCGATAAGCTTGCGTTTTCGACGCCGGGGACGCGCGGCAACCGCATTCCCAGAAGGTGACCGATCTCTCAGCTTTCAACCACGCGCATTTCCAAATGCTTGCCAAGGGCTTGCAGTGCTGCGGTGATGGATGCCGTGGCTGGGGGCCAGCTCGAAGCCAAGCCACCGAAGCTTGTTGGGGACGTCCGCCGCTTGAGCGCGGTTGGCGTCGCGGAAGTCTTCGGTCAACTCCTTCCAAGGACGCATGCGGAGGCACCGCGGAAGATCCTCGAGTCGCTGTACCGAAACGAACCGCCACCTCACGCCAAGATGCGAACGTCCCCGGGAATAGTTGAGAAACCCGCCGCGCGGAAATGCGCGTCGAAGGCGAAGGCGTGGTGAAACCGGTCCTGCCGCATCGGGGCGAAACTCGTCGCGTCCACGAAGCTGAAAGCGTGCTCGGAGAAAGCACAGTCCTCAAGGAAACTACCAAGGTCGCTTCCTAGACCGCCGGACGACACCCGGGCCGGTGCCGTATGACAAATCGGTCTTCCTGAACTGCCCGTTCGACAAGCAATACAAACCGCTTCCGGATGCGGTGCTGCGTCCAAGATTGCGGGTTCACCGCGCGCATTGCCTTACATGACATGGGGGGAACCGTGCGCGGCGCGTAGATTCTCGGCATGATTCGCGGGTCCCGCTACTCGATTCACGACTTGAGCAGGATCGTTGCTCCGCGGCTCAATATGGCCTTCGAATGCGGCATCTTTTGCGGCGCGCGGGATTGCGAAACCCGTGGCGTCACTTCCGCAACCGCTGTTTGCCTGCCCCGGATGTCCTTGCGGCCCGTGCGCCGGCCGCGGCGTTGCGATCGCCCGCCCCGAGCAGATAGCGCCACGCTTCGATCACCTGAATACCGGAGGGCGCCTTGCGCGTGGGATGCGCGTGGGTCACCAGCACCCGTGGCACGCGGGGATACCGGGCCGCGGCCCATTCCAGGGCACCGATTTCGCGTTCCCAGGTTTCGGCTCGCGCGAGCGACCAGCACACGTTGATGAGCTGCTCGGGGCGATCGCGATTCACCACCAGGTCGATTTCGCGCTCCCCGCCGACATAGGCGAGGTCCTCGCGCTCCCGGCGCCAGCGCAGGAATACGGCGGTCTCGAGTTTCTTCCCGACATCGACGCTGGGTTCGGCAACGAACGGATAGGCGAGCGACCAGTCGATCGTGTGCAGCTTCCTGGGATTGACGGCCTGCTTGCGCAGCGAACGCTCGGCGACCGGGACCGGAAATACCACGAACGATTCTTCGAGGAACCCGACATAGTGGTAGAGCGTGTCCTTGGCGAGCGCCAGTCCCTGCGAGCGAAAATCCTGGTAGAGCTTGTGAACGCTCAATAGGGAGGCCGGATTTCCCAGGCAATGCCGCAGCAGCAGCCGCAGCGCCTGGGGATTCGTCACGCCATAGCGCTCGACCAGATCCTTGTAGAAGACGAGATCGACGTACTCCTTGCGGATGCGCGCTCGCAGCGGCTCCTCCGCAAGCACGATCTCGGGCAGGCCGCCGGTGCGCAGGTAATCCTCCAGCGCCGCCGCCATGCGGCTCTCCGACACGCGCGAATAGGGCTCGTGGCGCAGACCGCGAAACGCGAGAAATTCCGCGAACGACAGCGGAAACACCTCGAAGGAAACGCTGCGCCCGCGCAGACCGGTGGCGATTTCGCGCGCCAGCAGGTGCGACGAGGAGCCCGTGACGAACAGATGCACGTCCTCGGTATCGTGCAGCCGGCGGACGTACGCTTCCCAGGACGGCACGCCCTGCACTTCGTCGAAGAACAGGTATTTCTTGCGCCCCGCGACCTCCGGATACAGCTCCTCGTGCGCCCGGAGGATCAGATCGAGTTCGCCCGGCCGGACCGGCAGCAGGCGGTCGTCCTCGAAGTTGAGGTACAGCATGCTGCGCGGGTCCGCGCCGCGCGCCTCGAGCCGGCGCATGGTGTCGTACAGGACATAGGTCTTGCCGCTGCGACGGATGCCGACCAGGGCCACCACCTTGCGCGAATCGAGCGGCAACCGGAGCGATCGCGGCACCGCCTGCGGCAGCGGCCGCTCGGAGAATTGCGTGAGGACGTACTTCAATGTTTCCTTATCCATGAGGAAACTATAGCGTATTTCATTCACTCGTGGAGAGGAAATAGAGCGTTCCATGGCGGGACCGGACGAGGAGGGCACCGTGCCGCTCCCGGGTCACGCTCAGCCGGGCTCGCTTCCCCGCGTTGCCCTTAAGTAGAGTCCCTTCTGCAGCCAGTCGTCTTTGCCCTCTTCGATCATCTGTACGAGCTCCAGGGCAAACAGGCCGGCGTCGTGGGCAAAGTCGAACACCTGGCCGATCGTGCGGATCGTTGCCGCTTCTTTGATGGCATCTTTGAAGAGCGTTTCCCAGAGGCCGCCGCCTGCGGACGGGTCGAAGGGCAGCACGCTGGTACGCAGGAACTCGTCCTGCGACCACGGAAGTACGACATGGACAGTGCCCATTGAACACACAGAGCGAGAATACGTGGATGAACCCCTCCACCCTCCGCGTCACCGGCAACGTCGTAAGCGATCTGCGCTTCTGCGGCGGAGCGGTTCTGACCCGCGAACTGCTCGCCCCCGCTGCCGCGACCGCTGCCACGGCTGCGCAAAGGAAATGCCAGCGCGAAAGCAGGTGCGACGAAAAGTACGTGACGAATCGATATCCGCCTTTCCCCGGACACCGGCTCGTGCTAGGTTGAACTGCATGAAGACAATTCCATCAGAACTCTTGGAGCAGGCGGTGGAACGGCTTAAAGCCGAATTCCAGCCTGAGCAGATTTTCCTGTTTGGCTCGCACGCCTGGGGCACGCCCCATGACGACAGCGACGTCGACCTGATGGTGATCGTGCGCGAAAGCGACGAGCGGGCGACCCTCGTTCACCTATCGTGCGCTGCTCATAGCCGTGTTCGGGTTCCCGATACTGAGTTTGGGATGGACGTTGGATTTCTTCGAGCCGGTCGGCGTGCGCGTGGCGCTGTGGCTGCTCAGCGTGGTGTTCTATGCGCTTGCCACCACCGCGTTGAGGTGGATTCTCGAGTGGCTTGGCGGACGAGTGGGGAGACTTGGCGGGTTGCGTTAATCGCTTTCGCCGAGATAACGGAAATCCCTCCCGCGGTCATCTCGATACCGTGGCGTCGAATTTCAGGCTAGACTGACCGGCATTCATTCGCCGATTTCTCCGCCGCCATGGCGCTGTCATCTCCCAGGCCCGCCACTTACGAGGACCTCTTCGATCTGCCGGAAAATCTGGTGGGTGAAATCGTGAACGGCCGCCTTGTCACCCACCCTCGTCCGGCGCCCAGGCATGCGCGAGCCTATTCCTCGCTTGGCTTCAAGCTGGGCGGGGCTTACGACGATGGCGTGGGCGGGCCTGGCGGCTGGTGGATACTTGACGAACCCGAATTGCATCTGAACGCCGACATCCTGGTACCCGATCTCGCGGGTTGGCGCCGAGACAGAATGCCCAGGCTGCCCGACACGGCCTGGTTCGAACTTGCGCCGGACTGGGCGTGCGAAATCCTTTCCCCCTCTACCGCGCGCATCGATCGCGTCGAAAAGCTTCCCATATACGCCGCTCACGGCGTGCGGCATGCCTGGCTGGTTGATCCCGACGTGCGTACCCTGGAGGTGTTGGAGAACCGCGAAGGCAAGTGGCTGTTGCTGATGGCGCTGGAGGACGACGCCGGTGTGTGCCAGCCGCCGTTCGACGCCATCACCTTCAAGCTGGGCGGCCTCTGGGCGGATTAGCGGGCGGAGCAATTCAAACGTCAGTCCTGCGCCGCTCAAGCCCCGCATTGATTTTCTGTCCGTCCATGCGGTTGCGGACCGGCACGAACGCTCCCGCATGCGCCTTTCGAGACCCCATCGGAGGCGCAGGCTCAACGCCGGACTGCAGGCGGGTCTGGGCGAGAAGCCGGTCCGGTCCCGCTCCACGCCGTTCGTCGTGCGGGCAAGCCCCATGGGACTGCGCGCCGGGTTCGACCCCGCCGGAGTCAACCAATTGGGCGACGATCTGGAGGCGGAAGACTTCCTGAAAAAGCCCCGCCGCACGAACAAGGCGTGATCGTTCCCGACGTCAACCTGTTGCTGTACGCGTACGATTCCGATTCACCTTTCCACGCCAGGGCTTCGGCGTGGTGGCGCAAGTGCCTGTCGGGGACCGAGCCGGTGGGATTGGCGCCTGTGGTGGCGTTCGGTTTCGCGCGCATCGCCACCCATTCCCGCGTATTCAGGAATCCGCTGACTCCGGCAGAAGTAGCCGGGCATATCCGTTCCTGGCTCGCGCAGTCCGTGGTGCAGATTCTGGAACCCCGCGGCGATCGCGTCGAGGCGGTGCTGAAGTTTCTGGAGGCGCTCGGCACGGCGGGGAACCTGGTGTCCGACGCGCAACTCGCGGCCCACACCGTCGAACACGGCGCCGTCCTGCACACGGCCGACGCGGATTTCCTCAGGTTCGCCGGCCTGCGGTGGTTCAATCCCTTGACCGGCGCCCGCGGCGGACGAATGCCGAGAAGCTGAGGCTGCGTGCGGATCGCCGGTCTTGGCGAACATCTGGAACGAGACAGCGCAGTTCGCCTCGCAGCATTTCGCGATCTCCTTGTTGGAGCCGGGTTCCTGCGCGCCGAAGTCGATCGACGGGACGCCGATCACGATATCATTCCGTCAAATGCTGTTTGATCGTTACGGTTTCGAGATTGGCACTTCGTCGGGCACGACGCGGGACGCCTACGTCGCCGGCTGCGACTGCGTGCTGTCGGCGAATGCAGGCGGCGACGTCCATCTGGCCGAGGCGCTGCAAGCCGATCCGGAATTCGCCCTCGGGCATGCCGCGCTTGCGCGTGCTTACTTCGTCGTAGCGAACGTCGTCGAGGCGAGGAAATCCGCGGCCCGCGCGCGCGAACTCGCCGAAAAGGCCACCCCGCGCGAGCGCAGCCACGTAAATGCGCTGTGCCTCGCGATCGAGGGAAAGCCGTTGGACGCGCTCGCCGCCACGCGCGAACACCTGCGCAAGTTCCCGCGCGACGCCATGGTCGCCGCGCCCGCGACCGGCGTGTTCGGCCTCATCGGGTTCAGCGGGCGGCAGGAGCGGGAACCGGAGCAGCTCGAGTTTCTCGACGCACTCGGGCCGCACCTCGGCGGAGACTGGTGGTTCGACTCCGTGCGCGCCTTCGCGCTGGAGGAGTGCGGGCGGCTCGGCGAAGCGCAGACGCTGATCGAGCGCAGCATGGCGGCGAACCCGCGCAATGCGCACGGCGCCCACATCAAGGCGCACGCGCTCTACGAACTGGGTGAAGACGCGGCGGCGCTCTCGTACCTCGACGCGTGGATGCCCGATTACGCGCGCGAGGCGCTGCTGCACTGTCACCTTTCCTGGCACGTAGCCATGTTCTCGCTTTCGCTGGGGCAGATGGAAAAGGCCTGGTGCGTCTACGAGCGGCAGGTGCATCCTGGGGGCACAACGGAATCGCCGATTGACGGCTCGTGGGGCCCGGCGATAAACGCCGTAACCGACGCCGCAGCCTTCCTGTGGCGCGCCGAACTCGCCGGACAACCGCGGCGCGCGGATCTCTGGTCGCAGGTGCGCGACTATGCGCAGGAATCGTTTCCGAAAACCGGCATCTCCTTCGTGGACGTGCATGCGGCAGTCGCGCTCGCGGCGAACGGCCGCGACGTTTCGGATCTGGTCGCGGAACTGCGCGAGCGAGAAGCGCGCGGCAAGCTGCCCGCAGGAAACGTCGTGTACCGGCTCGCCGAAGGCTTGCAAGCGTACGATCGCGGGGACTGGGCGGACGCCATCGGCATCCTCGAGACGGCGTTGCCCGAGACGGTGCGCATCGGCGGCAGCCGCGCGCAGCGCGACCTGGTCGAATACACGCTCCTTGCCGCGTACCTGAAGGACGGGCGCGCAGCGCACGCAAAGGCGCTGATTGCGCGGCGCGCCGACCGCAGGCCCTCGGTGCCAGTCGCCGGCTTCGTGAACTGAGACAACGATAGACAACCGCAGCGCACCGCGAAGATGAGCATGCTCGAACTTCTGCAGTTCCGTCACTCGCCGTATAACGAAAAGGTACGCTGGGCACTGGACATCAAGCGTGTGCCGCACCGCAGGCGCAGTCTCCTTCCGGGCCCGCACATGGGGACTGTCAAGCGTCTGACAGGCCATACCATCACGCCGGTGCTGCTGCACGACGGCGGCGCGCTCGATGGGTCGGCGCGCATCATCGAGTGGCTCGATGCGCACCACGGCGCACCTGCTTTGCTGCCAGCCGATCCGGCGCAGTGCGAAGAGGCGCTGCGCATCCAGCGCTGGTTCGATGACGACCTCACGCCGCGCATCCGGCGTCCCGTCCTCGACGCACTGCTGCAGCAGCCCGGCTACTTCGCGCGCATTTTTGCCGATGGTGCGCCGGCGCTCAAGCGCATCGGCTATGCCTGCGTCGTGCCGCTGGCCGCGCCGCTGGTGCGCAGGGGCAACGGCATCACCGGCGCCGCGGCGATCGAGGACGGGCATCGCGCGGCCACCGAGGCGCTCGATTTCGTCGCTGCGCGCAGCGCCGCCACCGGCTACCTGTGCGGCAACGCGTTCAGCGTGGCGGACCTCACGGCCGCCTCGACGCTGGCGGTGCTGATCCGGCCCGTGGATTCACCGATGTCGTGCCCGCAGCCCGTGGCCCGTGGTTTTCGCGCGCTGATGGAGCGTTATGCCCGGCATCCCGGAGCGGCCTGGGTGCACGGCATCTATGCCCGGCATCGGGGCGCGCGCCGCGACTTCGATGGCCCGAGTGAAGGAGCGGCCTGATGAGCGAATGGAACAAGGTACCGCCCCCACTCCGATTCTCGCGCGCCCGATAGAATGCATGAATGAAACTCGCGTCAGTCAACGTGTCCCGCCCCACCGAGATTCGCGATGGAAAGGATCTCGTCCGGACAGCGATCTTCAAGCAGCCGGTGACGGGTCCGGTCGCGGTCGGAAAGTGCAACCTCGACGGAGACGGCCAGGCCGACCTCGAGAATCACGGCGGCGAGCACAAGGCGGTTTACGCCTATTCGTTCGACCATTATCCCTATTTCCGCGAGGCGCTCGGCCGCGGCGAAATGCCGTTCGGGCAGTTCGGCGAGAACCTCACCGTTGCCGGCCTCGACGAGGCGCGCTCGTACGTCGGCGACCACCTGAGGATCGGCAGCGCCGAGTTCGCCATCACGCAACCGCGCGTTCCGTGCTTCAAGCTCGGATTGCGCTTCGGCGATGCCAAGGTGCCGAGACTCTTCAGCCGGTCCCTGCGCACCGGTTACTACCTCAAGGTCCTGCGCGAGGGCGTTCTTCAGGCTGGCGACGACGTAGAGGTAACTCAGCGCGGCCACGGCGAAGTGCGCATCGATCAGTTGTACGAAGCGCTGATCCGGCCGAAAGGCAAGGACGTCACGGCAGTCCTCGCCCGCGCGCTCGAGGTCGCAGAGCTATCGCCCGAGTGGCGCGTAGCGATCCACGAGCGGCTCGGCAGCAGCAGGACAGCCGGGACACGTCCCTGAACCGCCGCGCGCGGCAACCATGAAGGAGAAGCCATGCCCCACCCCATCATCAACATCGCCGATGTCGAACTGCAGCCCCGCCCCGCCACTACCACTGTAAGAGGGCCTGCCACAGCGCGCTACGACGCGCGCATGGGACCCATCTCGCCGCGCATCGGCGCGCAGAAGCTCGGCTACAACCTCACTGCGGTGGCGCCGGGCATGCGCGCGTTTCCGTTCCACAACCACCGCCTGAACGAGGAGATGTTCTTCGTCATCGAAGGCTCGGGCGAGGTGCGCATCGGCGAGAACAATCATCCGATACGCGCAGGCGACATCATTGCCTGCCCGCCGGGCGGCAAGGAGACGGCGCATCAGATCGTGAACACCGGCGCGACCGAGCTCAGGTACCTCGCCGTCAGCACCATGCAGTACCCCGAAATGGCCGAGTATCCGGACAGCGGGAAATTCGGCGTGTTCACCGTGCTCGGCACCGGGCCGGACGGCCAGCCGCAGCGCTTTCGCTTCATCGGACGCGAAGACCAGGCGCTCGACTACTGGGACGGCGAGTGAGAGGGAGCACGACCCCCGCCCGCGATTGCGCGCGGCGGGGGCGATGCTATTTCAGCTTTCCGAGGACCTCGAGAATCTCGTCATTGGGAACGACACCGCGCGGATCCGTGACTCTGGCGTAGCGAATGACGCCCTCTTTGTCGACCACGAACCACGAGCGTTTCGCGCGCAGATAGATGGCAATTCTTTTCACATCCTGTGCCATGGCGGGATCGTCATTGAGTACACCATAGGCGCGCGTCATGCCCCTGCCTATGTCGGTCAATAACGGGTACTTGAGACCAAGCTTCTCGCCCCAAGCCTGGTTGGCACCGTTGAAATCTACACTGATGCCCAGGACCTGGGCATTTGCCGCCTCGAACTTGGGAAGATCAAGTTGGAAGGCCAGCGCTTCCTGCGTTCACGTATTGGTGAACGCGCCGATGTAAAAAAACAGCACCAGGTGCTGCCGTCCCGCAAAATCGGCGAGCTTGATTTCCTTGCCCGTGCTCGAGGCCAGCGCGAAATTCGGCGCCTTGTCCCCGACTTCCAGCGCGAGCGCCGCGCTGCCCGAGAGCAGAGCGGAACTCGCGAACGCGATGCCTGCCAGCCAATGCTTCCATCGATGCGATGTCATGCGATCCTCCTTTTCACAATGAACTGCTCGAATTGCCCACGAGGCATGAGCGTAGGCTCATGCCTGCCCTGCTACGGACTTGCTGCCAGCGCCTTGACGTAATTGCGAAACGCCGGACTCAAGAGGTCGATGGGCCCATACCCGCCAGCCACGACTGCTCCACTGCGATCGATCACGACGGTCCACGGCACCACGCGCACGCCCAGCGCGCGCGCGACCTGCATGTCGGGATCGAGCGGCGCGGGCACCGTGTATTTGTGCTCGGCCATCAACGGGCGCACGGCCTGCGCGCCCTGCCCGTCGATCGAGATCGCGAGCACGGCAACACCGCCCTTGTGGTACTCCTCTCGTGCCCTCTGCACGGAGGGCATCTCGCCTACGCAGATGCTTCACCAACTCGCCCAGAAGCGGGCCACCACGACCTTGCCGCGCAGTTCGTCCGCACGCAGATTTCCGCCGGCGGCAGTCTGCAGATTGAATGCCGGCGTTCGCGTCGCTGTGGCCGGCGCAGCAAGGCCGGCGGGCAGCGGAGGCAGACCGGCTGCGTTGGCCGCCGACATGCCCAGCGCCAGCAGGCCGGCAAGAAGCGTCCGCAGAGACTTCAACGCGCCTGCGCGGAATTGTTCTATCGACATCGCAACCTCCTCCGGAAGCAGCCGTGACGGGAAACTCACCAGCGATTCTGTCAGCCTACCTGAAATCGCGCTGCAAAAACAGGATTCCGTGCCGGCACACGTCGCAGCAGATGCGCGCACAGGGTCTTTTGGCGCCGCCGCAGACGAGCTTGCCGTTCATGCGCCGCCCAGGTAGGCCGCGACGACGCGCTCGTCTGCAATGAGTGCCCGTGCCGGGCCCTCCAGCACCATGCGGCCCTGGTCGAGTACATAGGCGTGGTCCGCGTGCATGAGCGCGAGCCGCGCATTCTGCTCCACCAGCAGGACCGCAACGCCGCCGGCGCGAATGGCATCGATCTTCTCGAATACCCGCGCGACCATCTTCGGTGCGAGGCCGAGGGACGGTTCGTCGAGCAGCAGCAGCCGGGGCCGTGCCATCAGCGCGCGCGCGATGCACAGCATCTGCTGCTCGCCGCCCGAGAGCGATCCGGCGAGCTGCGTGCTGCGCTCGTCGAGGATCGGGAACATCGCCCGCAGCCTGTCGCGTTCCCTGCGGTACGCCGCCTGGTTCATCCCGCGTGCGCCCGCACGCAGGTTCTCCTCGACGCTGAGGTCGGCGAAAAGCTGCCGCCCCTCCGGCGCCTGCGCGATGCCGCGGGCCACCACCTTGTGCGGCGGCAATCCGCCGATGCTCTCGCCGTCGAATGCAATGCGTCCCGCGGCGGGGCGATACAGCCCGGAGATCGTGCGCAGCAGCGTGGTCTTGCCGACGCCGTTGCGGCCGAGAATCGCGACCAGCCCGTTTGCGGGCACCGCGAGTGAAATCCCGGAGAGCACGTTTCGGTCGCCGAAGCGCAGGTCGAGGCTCTCGACCGAGAGCAGGTTCATGAATCGTCCCCGAGGTAGGCTGCCCGAACCGCCGCGTCGGCCCGCACCTGCGCGGGGGCGCCATCGGCGATCAGCCTTCCCGAATCGAGCACGACAATGCGGTCGCACACCCGCATCACCATCGGCATGTCGTGCTCGACGAGCAGGATGGTGAGCCCCGCGTCGCGCAGGTCCCGCACCAGCACGGCGAGGGCCTCGGTCTCGTTGCCGTTCAATCCTGCGGCCGGTTCATCGAGCAGCAGGAGCTTCGGTTCCAGCGCGAGGGCACGGGCGATCTCGAGGAGCTTCTTCTGCCCGTAGGACAGGTTCCCCGCAAGCGTGCCGGCGTGCGCGGCAAGCCCGAAGCGCTCGAGCGCGGTGCTCGTCGAGTCGGCGATGCGGCGGGTGCGCCCGCGCTCGAGGAACGGCAGCAGCGCGCCCGCGAAACTGACCCCGGCCCGGCCGATCGCGCCCACCGATACGTTGTCGTAGACCGTGATGTCCGGGAACACGCGCAGGTTCTGAAAAGTGCGGGCGATGCCTAGCGCGGCGACGCGCTCCGGCGCGAAGCCCGTGATGCGTGCGCCGTCAAAGCGCAGCTCGCCCAAGGTCGGCGCCAGCGTGCCAGCGATGCAGTTGAAGACGGTGGTCTTGCCGGCGCCGTTCGGCCCGATCAGCCCCACGAGCTCGCCGCGGTTCACGCCGAACGAGACCTCGTCCACTGCCCGCAGGCCATGGAAATGGCGCGACAGGCGATCGATTTCGAGCAGAGAGCTCATTGCGTCAGCGATCCTTCATCGCTTCAGCCATCCTTCGCGGAACAGGTGCCGGCGCACGAAGGCGAGCGAGCTCACCTCGCTCCACAGCCCGCGCGGCAGGAACAGGATCGACAGGAACAGGATCATGCCGAAGCCGAACGCGCGCAGGTTGCCGAGCGGGCGCAACAGCTCCGGCACCAGCACCACCACCAGCGCGCCGATGAACGCGCCGGGCAGGCTGCCCAGGCCGCCGACCACCACCGCAGTGAGGGTCAGGCCCGACTCGAGCAGCACGAAGTTGTCGGGGCTGAGGAAGTTGTTGGCGTGCGCGTAGAGCGCGCCGGCGACGCTCATCAGCGAGGCGTGCACCGCGTAGGCCTGCAATTTCAGCGCGTGCGGCGAAAGGCCCATCGCACGGGCACAGTCCTCGTCCTCGCGCGCGGCGCGCATCGCATTGCCGTAATACGAATGCGTGAGCCGGTGCACGATCCAGACCCCGCCCAGCACGACCACCGCGATCACGTAATAATTGCCGGCCCATCCGTCGATCGTGAACTCGCCGAGCTTGAACGCCGGGATGCCGCGATAGCCCATCGGGCCCCGCGTCAGGTCGACCCAGTTGAGCACTGTGGTGTGGAAGATCGTCGCCAGCCCCATCGTCGCGACGGCGAAGAAGATGCTCGCGAGGCGAACCAGCGGCCAGCCGATCAGGCCACCGAGCAGCGCGCCCGCCGCGGCGGCGGCGAGGATCTCCGTCGGCAGCGTGGTGCCGTAGTTCGTCGACAGGATCGCGGTCAGGTACGCGCCGAAGCCGTAGTACACGACGGTGTCCAGCGACAGCAGCCCGGCAGTGCCGATCAGGAGGTTCAACGCGGCGGCGAGGAGCGCGGTGATCAGCACCAGCTGCGCGAGCCTGGCGGCGTAGGCGCTGCCGAAGAGCCACAGCGCGGCGGGAACCACGACGAGGATCACGGCCGCGAGCAGCCAGCCGAGCGGGAGCGGGCGGTTCATGCGCCGCGGCGGCGGAACAGCCCGCGCGGGAAGAAGATCAACGTGAAGATCAGCAGCACGTAGGCCACCATCTCGGTCCAGGCGCTTGCAACCCACAGGCTCGCCGCGCCCTCCGCCACGCCGATCAGCACGCCGGCCACGACCGCGCCGGGAATGCTCGTCAATCCGCCGATCACCATCGCGACGAAGGCCTTCAGCACCACGGTCAGCCCCATCGAGGACTGAATCGACCCGTAGGCAAGCGACACCACCATTCCCGCGAGCGCGCCGAGGATCGAGCCGACGGCAAAGGTTGCGAGCACCACGCGGTTGATGTCGATCCCCGAGAACTGCGCGCCGACGAGGTTGCTCGACACAGCGCGGATCTCAAGCCCGACGCGCGTACGCAGCAGCAGCCACTGCAGCCCGACGAGCAGCACGAGCGACAAGCCCGCGATGGCGAGCTCGCCTGCGGAGAGCATGACTCCGCCGAGGTTCACCGGCTGGTTCAGCATCTTGTCCTGCGGGATCGCAAGCCACTGCCCGTGCCAGACCTGGTCCATCGCTTCGCGGCCGACGATGCCGAGCGCGAGCGACGATAGCAGCGTCGCCTCGCGCACCGCGCGCGACTTGAGCGAAGCTTCGTCGGTGAAGCGCCGGAACGGGCGGAACGCTACACGCTCGATGCCCAGTCCCGCGGCCAGCCCGACGACGATCACCAGCGGCACGGCGGCGAGCGGCGGCGCCTTGAGCGTGGTGACGGCGACCAGCGTGGCGAAGGCGCCGAGCGTGTACACCTCGCCGTGCGCGAAATTGACCGCCGAGAGGACCCGGTAGATCAGGGTGAAACCGATTGCGACCAGCGCGTAGGTCAAGCCGACGCTCGCCCCGATCGCGAGCTGTCCGGCGACGAAGCTGTCGAACATGCCGCCGGCCGCCGCCGCTGCGTCAGCGGAGCGCTACTTTACGACGTTGAAACTGCCTTTCTCGATGAGCCCCGGGAAGAAGCGGAAGTTCCATTCGCGCGTGGCCGGGTCGTATTTCAGCGGGCCGGCGATGGTGTCGAGGTCGCGCATTTTGTCCAGCCCCTCACGGATCGATTCACGGTTCACCTTGGGCATCTGCGTGGCGACCATGTCGAGCATCATCGTGAACGTGAGGTACGCGTTGGCGGCGAAAGGTTCGGGCGGGGCGCCGAACTGCTGCTCGTAGCGCTTGAAGAACTCGGCCATCTTCGGACCGGTCGACGGGTTGTACACGAGCAGCATGCGCACGCCCTCGGCCGCGTCGCCCGCGAGCTTGAGGAAGTCGCGCGAATCGAGCGCGGCGGCGCCGTAGATCGGGATCTTGATACCCATCTGGCGCGCCTGCTTGGCAACCAGCGAGCCCTGCGGCGCGAACAGGCCCATGTAGATGGTGTCCGGGTTCTCGCGCATCGCCTTCTGCAGCGTGGCGCGGAAGTCCTGCGCGTCCGGGCGGATGAACTCCTCGAACACCACCGTGCCGCCTTTCGCCTCGTAGGCCTTGCGCGTGAGCGCGATGTTCGCCTTGCCATAGTCGTTCGGCAGGCCGATCATCGCCAGCCGCTTCACGCCGAGTTTCATGAGGTACTCGGCGTTCGCCGCGCCTTCCGCGGTCTGGATGATGCTCTGGCGAAACACGTAGGGACCGAGCTTGGTCACGTCCGGGTGCGAGGAGATCGGCGTCATGTTGACGATCTTCGCGGTGTTGTAGATCGGCGCGGCGGCGAGCGTCACCGTACTCGCCCAGCTTCCCAGCACCGCGAGCACGTCCTTGTCCTCGACGAACTTGCGCGCGATGTTGATGCCGTCGTCGGCGCGGTTCTGGTCGTCCTCGCACTGGATGACGACCTTCGCCCCCTTCAGCTTGCCCGTAGCCTCGAAATCCTTCAGCGCCATGTTGAACCCGTTCAGCATGCTCTTGCCGTACTGGGCCACCGGGCCGGTGAGCGGGATGTAACAGCCGAACTTCAGCGTCTGCGCCTGCGCCTGCGCGGCGGCGGCGAAAAGGACGGCAGCGAGAACGGCGAGCGTCTTGAGCATGGAATCCTCCGGGAAGTCGAAAATGCTAGGCCGGCACCGGGTCAATGTCAAAATGACTTTCGACGGCGGTGACGCATTATGACCCAGTGATGCCCGGTTCCGTCACAGCCGCTGCCCGCCGCTCGTGTCGATGCGCTGCGCGGTGACCCAGCGCGCCGCATCGCTGGCAAGAAAGGCGATCACGTCGGCGATGTCCTGCGGCTGGCCGACGCGGCCCAGCGCGATCGTCATGGCGATGGTCTTCGACTGTTCAGGGTCCTTCGCGCCCGGGTGCATGTCCGTCGCCGTTGCGCCGGGCAGCACCGCGTTCACGGTAATGCCGCGCGGGCCGAGGTGCTGTGCCAGCAGCAGCGTGAGCGCTTCCAGCCCCGCCTTGAAAGGCGCATACGCCGCCATCTCCGGAAACGCGGCACGCGTGCCCATCGAGGAAACGTTGACGATGCGGCCGCCGTCGCGCAGCCGCGCGCTCGCCAGCTTGATCAGGAAGAACGGTGAACGCAGGTCGACGTTCATCATGCGGTCGAAATCGTCCTCGGAAACGTCCTCGATGACCGCGCGCTTTCCCGTGCCCGCGTTGTTGACGAGGATGTCGAAGTTCGTTTCGCCGGTGCGCTTCGCGAGCTCCGCGTCGAGCGCCTCCATCAGCGTCCACGCGCCGCGCGGGTCTGCAAGATCGGCCTGCACCGCGAACGCGCTGCTGCCCGAGCGGCCGATCTCGGCTACCACCTCTTCGGCGCTGGCCTTCGAGTTGGCGTAGTGCACCGCGACCATCGCGCCCTGCGCCCCGAGGCGCAGGGCGGTGGCGCGCCCGATGCCGCGGCTCGCACCGGTGACGAGCGCGATTTTTCCGTCCAGTGGTCCCATGCTTCTCTCCTCGATCAGGGTGCGATGACGACCTTGCCGAACACGCGCCGCTCGTCGAGCATGCGGAATGCTTCCCGCGCTTGCTCGAGCGGCAGGCGCTTGTCGAGCACGGGCTTGAGCTTGCCTTCCTTCACCAGCTCGAGCAGCGCCACCAGGTCCTCGCGCTGCCAGCCGTTCGAGCCGATGACGCTGATTTCGAACGTCCAGATAAAGCGCAGGTCCTCGTTCGGATCGTAGCCGGCGGTTGCGCCGCAAGTGAGCACGCGGCCGCCGCGCCTGACGACGCGCAGCGACGGCACCCAGGTGTCGCCGCCCGTGAAATTCACGACGACGTCCACACCGCCGCTCGGCCCGAAAAAACGCGGCTTGCCGTGGCGCGCCAGCGTCTCCTTCGCGAAGTCCTGCGTCTTGTAGTTGATGCCCTCGTCGGCGCCGAGTGCCTTCAGCTGCGCGAGCTTTTCGTCGCTGGAGGCAGCGGCGATCACGTGGGCGCCCGCCAGCTTGGCGAGCTGCACGCAGCAGGTGCCCACGCCACCCGAGGCGCCGAGGATCAGCACCTTCTCGCCCGGCTGGATGTTTCCGCGCAGCACCATCATCCGGTAGGCGGTACCGTATGCGACGGGAAGCGCCGCGGCCTGCTCGCAGCTGACGCCATCGGGCAGCGGGATCAGCTGCGGCGCCATCACTTTCACGAACTCGGCAAGCCCGCCGTCGGTCATTTCGCCGAGCAGCTGCACCTTTACGCGGTCCACCGGATCGACCGCGACGCGCTCGCCCGCCTTCCAGCCAGCCACGCCGGGGCCGACCGAGGCGATATCGCCCGCGACGTCGATCCCCATGATGATCGGCATCGGCACCTTGATGCCGGGCATGCCGCGCAGCGTGAACAGGTCGTGGTAGTTGAGCGTACATGCGCGCACGCGCAGCACAACCTCGCCGCTGCCGGCAACCGGGTCAGGCCAGTCGGGTTCGTAGGATATGTCGTCTATCGTGCCGTGCGCCCGGAGCACTTGCGCCTTCATCGTCGGGATCTCCTGTCGATTCCGTGTCGTGACCTATCGATGGAACAGGTCTTTGGCAATGGCAATCAGAGCTTTCGCGTCCACTTTGTTGGTTCCCGCGAGCGGAAGTTCGGTGACGAACTCGATGAAGCGCGGATGCCGGTATGCGGGCGCGCGTTCGAGCGTGTAGCGTTTCAGGTCGTCGACATTGCGCTCGGCCCCCGGACGCAACACGACGAAAGCCGCCGGTAGCTGACCCTTGATCCCGTCCGGCACCGGAACCACCGCAGCCTGCAGCACGGACGGATGTGTTTCAAGCAGGCGTTCGACTTCCCCCGGGTAGATGTTTTCTCCGCCACAGATGAACATGTCGTCCGCGCGTCCGACAAAGAAATGGAACCCGTGTTCGTCGCGGCGCATGACATCCCCGGTGTCGTACCAACCATCGCGCAGGCGTGCCGCAGTGGCTTCGGGTCGATTCAGATAGCCGGGCATCAAGGCACGGCTTCGCGTCCAGAGCACGCCCTCGTCGGGGCCGGGTCCACCCACGAGCTTCAGTTCAGCCTCCGGCATCGGGTATCCGATCGACAACTTCGGGCGAGGGATGCCCTGCGGATGCGGGCCGAACGCGACCGGGCTCGACTCGGTCGTTCCCCAGCCGTTCATGATCCGGGCCTTCGGAAAGATTTCGGCGACCCGGTCGAACAGCGATTCGGTGGAGGGCGCCGAACCGGTCGCAATGATCTCTACGCAAGTCAGGTCGAGGCGTTTCCAGGTATCGGTCTCCCTTGCGACCAGCGCCAGCATGGTCGGGACCGAGGTGATGACCTCGCATCGGTGGCGTGCGATCGCCTCGAGATAGTCCCTGGGTGTGAATCGGCACAGCAGCACCACCGTGCCGCCCGCCTTCGCCGTGAGGCAACTTTGCAGCAGGCCGTTCATGTGAAACAAAGGCGCCGCGATCAACGCGCGCTTGCCGCGCAGCGGCGGGCCCGAGGCGGCGAGAACGTCGGTGGCCCATACGTAGCCGCCATGGGTGAGCGGCACGCCCTTGGGCAGCCCGCTGGAGCCCGAGGTGTACAGGATCAGCGCGTGCTCGTGTTCCGACATCGGGACCGGCGAGAATCCGTCGATCGCAAGCGTCCGGTCGGCGGACAGATCATCCCAGGCCGCGTCGTCTTCGAGGCGGGTCGCGGGAAGGGTTCCCACGAGCGCCGCTCGTTCCGCGTCGACCAGTGCGTAACGGATCGAGGCGTCTTCGAAGAGCTGAGCGATGGTCTCGGCGGGCAGCTTGAAATTGATCGGCACCGCAACCAGCCCCGCGCGCATGATCGCCATGAAGGCAATGAGGTAGCGGCTGCTGTTGGCGGCAACAATCGCCACGGCGTCGCCGCGGCGCAGGCCGCGCGCAAGCAGCGATGCGCCCACGCAGTCGGCGCGGCGGTGGAAGTCGGCGAACGTGGTCGTGGACTCGCCGCCGTCGGGCGCGATCTCGATGATCATCGGAACCTCGCCGGGCAGCGCGCGGTCGATCATCTCGCCGAGGTTATGCACGCGCTTCGCAGTACTCATCCCAGCCGCGCTCCGTAACAGCCGCGGCCGATGGCGCTCAGGCGACCCTGGTCGTCCGTGATATCGATATCGACCACGCCGACGGTCTTGCCCAGGCGTCGCACCACCGCACGAGCGTCGAGAAACTGCCCGACGCAGGGACGCAGGTAGTCGACGCGAAAGTTGATCGTCGGCACCCCGCCCCCGACGAGCACCGAAACCGCGAAATCCCCCACGGTATCGATGAATGCGGCCACCGGTCCGCCGTGGAACTGGCCCGTTCCCGCCCCGCGCTCGAACTCGGCGCGCATCGGCATGCGCATGCTGATCTCGCCGGTCTGCGCATCGACACCGACGACCTCGAGGTTCATGAAGCGGATGAAGGGTGACGTGGCCAGCCATTGACTGACGACATCGGCGTTGATCGGTTGAGTCATGGTCGACCTCGAAGTCTTACGCAGCGGTTACGCGCGCGGCATCGGGCGCAGCCCCGAACGGCGCACAGCGGACAATGGTAAAGCAGTCTCGAATCGACTTGTTGTACAAGGGAGTCTACCCTTGCCATACGATGACCCGAAATCTGCTCCCGCCCTGAAAGACTCGCGAGAATCATGGCAATCGATCACCTCGTGCTTGCGGCCAGGGACCTCGATCGAACCGTGGCGTGGTTCGAATCGGCCACCGGTGTGCGCGCGACGCCGGGCGGCGCCCATCCCGGGCGCGGCACGCGCAATGCACTGGTCTCATGCGGGGAAAAGCTTTATTTGGAGCTGCTCGCAACGGACCCGGCTCAGCCTCTGGCAGGAACGTTCGGCGAAAACCTGCTGCGCTTCGAGTCGCCAGCGATGCACGCCTACATGCTTCGCTCGACGCGGCTCGAAGCGCTGCAGAGCATTTACCGGGAACACGGCGTGGACGCCCGGCTCTCGCAGGCCTCGCGATGCTTGCCCGACGGCCGCACGCTGAACTGGCGCCTTCTCATCCCCGAACCGCATGAATGGGGCGATTGCCTGCCCAAGTACATCGATTGGGGGAATACGCCCCACCCGTCGACAAGCG
The DNA here is from genome assembly GCA_016195915.1 of Betaproteobacteria bacterium. Classification (GTDB taxonomy): domain Bacteria; phylum Pseudomonadota; class Gammaproteobacteria; order Burkholderiales; family SG8-39; genus JADGRQ01. Next base: position 123,717 of record JACPYS010000008.1, read on the forward strand.
CGAAGTCCGGCTGCACGTTGAGCGCCTTCGAAGTCATCCACCCGCAGGCAGCGAAGATGGCGCGGTTGTGGCATGCCATCGGCTGCGAGATCGTCCTCGTCGAAGCGTCGCGGCCGGGGTTACGTGCTCAACTGCAAACACCGAACGGGCCGTTGACGCTGGAGTCGGGCGAGCGCGTCATCTGGTGACAGGTCACGCGTTCTGTCGAACGCGAAATTCGATAAATGCGCCGACACCTTCGAGGGGCGCGACGAGGAGCCTAGCCCCGTCGTCGCGAAACCTGACGCCGTTCGTCCGCAGCACACCCGCTGCGCTCGCCAGACTGGCTACGTCGAAACTCGCACCCATCGGCGCCGAAACCGCCGGAAGCGCTTGTAGATCCCAGTCACGACCCGCCAAGTGGCTGCGCTCGACAAACTCGATTCGCATCCGAGCGGTGTCGACGGCGAAACCGTCGTCCCGCCGAACGGGCTCCGCGCCGAACAGGACCGCGCAGCGTCTGGCCGCCATGGCCGCGTCATCGGCCACGACATGGACCGCGGACAGGGATAGCGCAGTGTTCGGATGCCGGGCCAACGCGTCGATGAAGATGTACTCGGGATTGCGATGCTGACAGACCGACACATGAATCGGCGCGCTCGCCCCCTCATCCACATACACCACCTCGAAGGCGACCGTGACCGTAGAGCCATCCGGCAACGTCGCCGGGCGCGAGTGGGGAACCACATCCGAGGCAGGCACACCCGCCTCGCGCAGCTCCTGCAGCGCCATCGCCACGTTGTCGGTACGGGCCGACACGATGTGCAGCCCCTCGCGCTCGGCCACCTTCTTGCGCCAGGGCTCGTTAAACTTTGTCGGCTGAGTGAATCCGATGAACTCCACGTACGAGTCTTCAAGCACAAGCGTATGGTTGGCCGAGCCCATATTGGCCGAGTGAAACTGGCGCGGCGACGGCGTGAAACCGAGTCGTGCGAACTGCTTCAGCGACTGGTCCAGATCGCGGATCAACCACGCGACATGATCGACGCCGAGAATATGCTTCACGTTTCACCTCCGGGATACGCCGCGGTATTCAGGTTTCCCGCTATCGGCCGAGATTGGGCAGCCAGGTCGCGAGCTGCGGATAGATCGCGATAGTGACGACGACGGTCATCAGGCAGATCCAATAGGGAACGGCCGCCCGGAAGATTTCGCCCACGCTGGCCTCCCGCGGAAGCACCGCGCGCACCGTGAACACGAGAATTCCGAACGGCGGGGTCAGCAATCCCACCTCGATCGCCAAGATGCCGATAATGCCGAACGCAATCGGATCGAAGCCCAGCGCCATGGCGATCGGCGCGAATACCGGCACGGTGAGAAGAATGATCGATATGGAGTCGATCAGGCAGCCGAGCACGAACCAGACGCCGACCATGATGGCAAGAATTTCATACTGCCCGAGCCCGCTGGCGAGGAAGAACGCCTTCGCCGCTCCCGTAATGCCGGTCATCGACAGCGTGCGCGAGTACAGTTGCGCGGTAAACAGCAGCAACAGCAGCGGCGCCGAGGTACGGCCGACCGACAGCACCACCTCGAACATCTCCTTCGCGCGCAGACCTTTCGCGATCGCCAGGAGCAGAGCCAATGTTGCCCCCACACCTGCCCCCTCCGTGGGCGTGAACAGGCCGAACCAGATGCCGCCGAGGGTACCGAACACGAGCACCAGCACCGCCATCGTGCTCCAGAAGACCGCAGCCAGCGACCGCTCCTTCTCATCCGAGGACGCAGCGGCTTCGGCGCGCGCGCGTTTCGACGCTGCATCCTCGCCTACGGTTTGCGGCGAAGTGACGGCGACCCAGAAAATGTAGAGGCAGTAGAAGAACACCACGATGAAGCCCGGGATGATGCCGGCGATGAACAGCTTGCCGATCGCCTGCTCGGTCAGCACGCCCCACACGATCATCAGCACCGACGGCGGAATCAGCATTCCCAGACAGGCGCTCCCTGCGATGCAGCCCAGCGCGAACCGGCGGTCGTAGCCGTTTTTCTTCATCTCCGGATAGGCGATGCGCGAGAACGCAGCCGCCGCGGCAATCGAAACCCCGGTCACGAACGCGAACACGGCATTGGCGAGCACCGTGGCGATCGCGAGTCTTCCCGGAATCCGGCGCGTGAGACGGTTGACCAGCGCGTAGAGATCGCTTGCCGCGCCGCACTTGCCGAGAAAATCGCCCATCAACATAAACAGGGGGATCACCGCAAATACGTAGTCGCGCAACGCCTCGTAGGCGGTCCCGCCGATGAAGGTATAAACGGTGTGGAAGTCGCGCGTCATCAGGTAGATGCCGAGCACCGCCGTCATTCCCAGCGCGACCGCGACGTGCACGCCGAGGCACACCACGACGAGCAGCACGCCGACCAGGATCCACATGTCACTCAGGCTGGACATCTCGACCTTGTTCGATCGGGCCGCGAGGCCGGGCGATCAGACGCCGCCGTCACCGGAGTACTGCTGCGCCGGCCCGCGCCCCTGCATGCCGGCCCGGAAATTCCCGATCGCGAGGAGCAGGTACGACAACGCTGCGAGAAAAGTGCCGACGACGACAATGAACCGCGCGGGCCACGAGGGCACGCGCAATGCGCCTTCGCCTTCGAACTCGTTCGAACTCCAGGCGTGGATGGCCGGATCGATCGCGCCCCAGCACACCAGTCCGAAAAAGCCCAAGCCAAGCAGCGCGCCGACTGCCATGACATAGCTCTGGATGCGCGCCGGCATGCGCACCAGCACGAAGTCGACGTTGATCATCCCGCCGCTGCGGACGGCGTAGCCAGCCTGCAGGAAGCAGATCATCACGATCGAGATCGAAACCATCTCCGGGGTGCCTTTGAGCGGGCTGTTGAAGACGACCCGGCCGACCACGTCGGTGACGACGACGAATGAAAGCAGGAAACCCAGCACGGCTGCTATGACCAGCAGGCCCGTGGTGATCCAGTTGTTCAGGCGCGTGACCAGCAGCGGCGCGGTTGACCGCCAGCACAGCGCCGTCCCGCCGCCTCCACTACTTGATCACGTAGCGCACCGGCCACTTGTGGCCGAGCTTTTCGGCTTCCTCGAGCGTGAGCTTCAGCACCTGGCTTGCGGGCAGGCCCTGCTTGTCGAGTTCGTCGGCCTTCTGCTGCGGCCAGCCTTTCATGGCATTGGCCCAATCCTTGCGCGCGGCGTCGGTGATCTTTTTCACCGTCACGCCGTTCGCCCTCAGCTGTTCGAGTTGCTTGGGATAGGCTTCCTCATTCACCTTGCCGGTGAGGGTTTCGTACTCGCGCCCGACCTCGAGGACGATGTCCTGCACCTCCTTCGGCAGCTTCGCGAAGCGCGCCTTGTTGATCGTGAGCGCATGCCAGGTAATCGCACCGAAGCCGGTTTCGGTATAGAACTTGCCGACGTCGTAGAGCTTGAACTGCACCCAGCCCGATGGGAACATGATCCAGCCGCTATAGACGCCGGTCTGCATCGAGGTATAGGCCTCCGGCAGCGACGACTGTACCGGCACCGCACCGGCGTACTCGAGCCATTTGAGGTTCAGGCCCGCACCGGCGAGCTTCTTGCCCTTCAGGTCCGCAACTGAATTCCAGTCGAAGTTCGTGCCCAGGTTGTAGCCGTTGTCCGCAATCAGCCCGACCAGCCGCTGGTTGAATTTGTCCTCGAGCACCTTGGACATGTAGGGCACCTTGTCGAACACGGCACGGACAATCTTGACGCTCATCACCGGGCTCATGGTGCCGAACGGCAGCATCACCTGGAACGCGTGCAACGGGAGGTTGGACGGTTCGAAGCCGAAGTTGTAACCGCCGAGGTCGACGATTCCCGATTGCACGCCTTCCAGCACATCCGCCACTTTCACGATCGAGCCGCCATAGGCTTCGATGAACTCCACCTTGTGCTTGGTGCGCGCGGCGACGCGCTTGCTGACCTCCGGCACAAAGTACGTGGACATCAGGTTGACGTAGGTCTGGACGACCGGATGGCCCGACGCGATGCGAAGCTTGATCTCCTCCGCGAGGACGGAACCCGACATGTACAGCATCGACAGCGAGGCGGCGAGTGCGACGGCCGATGCGGAAAATGCGCGCTTCATGTAGCCTCCCTTGATTTGGAATTGACTGGATCGTTGTTTCTTGTCATGTTCCGGCGGTTGGCCCGGCATGTCAACCTTCGTGCCGCTGCCACAAGGGATTGCACAGATGACCATCAAGACTCGCGCGCTGCAGTTTGCACGGGCCGGCGGACCGGAGGTGTTGCGCGCAGTCGACGTCGATCTCACCGGTTCGGGAGAACAAGCATGAAAGCGTTCGATCTGGTCATCGCCAAGGATGCCGCGCATGCCGTCACGCTGCTCGCCGAGCATGGCCCCTCGGCCAGAGTCCTCGCGGGCGGCACCGATCTGCTGGTCGAGCTCAAGTCGGCATCCCGCGTGCCGCGGGTAGTGCTCGACATCTCCCGCGCGGCAGAGTTGAAGGGAATCGAACTCACGGACCAGGGCCTCAGGATCGGCGCTCTGGTAACACACACCGAGCTCATGCGTTTCCCGCTCATCCGTGATCTGTTCCCCGCGCTCGTGGATGCGGCGCACTCCATCGGCGCCGTGCAGACCCGGAATCTGGGCACGCTCGGCGGCAACCTGGTGACCTGCGTGCCGTCGATGGACAGCGGTCCCACGCTGGTCGCGCTGGACGCGCTGGTGACCATTACCGGACCGGGCGGCCGCCGTCAGCTCCCGCTCAGCGACTTTTTTGCAGGACCGCGCAAGTCCATGCTCGAGCCCGAAGACCTGCTGCTGGACATCGTCATTCCCAAAGAAAACCTGGGCAAGCCCGCGGACTTTCAGAAATTCGGCTTGCGCAAAGGTCAGGCACTCGCCCTGGTCAACGCGGCAGCCAGCCTGTGGGTGGATTGGGAGCGCGATGTGTGCGTGGCGCCCCGCATCGCGCTCGGCGCGGTTGCGCCCACGGTGATCCGTGCGCGGGCCGCCGAGGCTTACCTCGAAGGCCGTGCGATTACGCCCGAAGCCCTTGCCGAAGCCGGACGCATCGCAGTAGCGGAAGCACGACCGATCAGCGATTTTCGTGCTTCGGCGGATTACCGGCGCGACCTGATCGCCGTATTGACCCGGCGCGCACTGGCAAACGCCTACGCGCGCGCGACGGCGAAGCGAGACGGAGAAAAACAGTGACTGACGTGACCGCGGTAACCATGAAACTCAATGGCGTGACGCGTACCGCGTCGGCCGTGCCCCCGGAAACAACCCTGCTTGCGCTACTGCGCAATCAATTCAACCTGACCGGAGCGAAGCTCGGCTGCGACGTGGGCGATTGCGGCGCCTGCACGGTGATCGTGGATGGCAATGCAGTGAACGCGTGCCTGATGCTGGCGGCCCAGGCCGACGGCAGCGATGTACTGACCATCGAGGGGCTCGCGACGCTCGAGCGGCTGCACCCCTTGCAGAAGGCGTTCGAGGACAACGCCTCCCTGCAGTGCGGATTCTGCGGACCGGGCGTGATCCTGTCCGCCAAAGCCCTGCTCGACGAGAATCCCGACCCGACGCAGCAGGAGATCCGCGATGCGCTCTCGGGCAACCTGTGCCGCTGCACCGGTTATACGAAGATGATCGAAGCCGTGCAGGTTGCCGCGCGCGCGCTGCGCGCGAAGCCGGACGCCTGACATGCAGCAGCATTCACCGATTCCCGAGACGATGAAGGCCTGGGTGCTCGCAAACCCGGGCGAACTGCGCCTCGTGGACAAGCCCGTTCCCCGTCCCGGCCCGGCCGAGGTATTGGTGCGCATCGGCGCCACCGCCGTGTGCGGCACGGACCTGGAGGTCATCAGCCACGGCGAGCCGGCGCTGATTCAGGGCGGGCTGCCGTTCAACCGGAATTTCACGCCGGGCCACGAGTACATGGGAACGGTGGCCGGGCTCGGCCCGGGCGTGGACGAATTCGAACTCGGCGCGCGCATCGCGGTCGAGATCCACGCCGGCTGCGGACGCTGCGAGCGTTGCCGCGAGGGGATGTACACCGCCTGCCTCAACTACGGCATGAACTACGGCGAGCACGACAAGGGGCATCGCGCCAACGGCTTTACGACGGACGGCGGCTTCGCCGAGTACGCCGTGAATCACGTCAACACGCTCGTGCGCGTTCCCGCCGGCATGAGCGATGAAGAAGCCACCCTCATCGTCACCGCGGGCACCGCGTTGTACGGGATCGACGCACTCGGCGGATTGATCGCGGGCCAGTCGATCGTAGTCACCGGGCCGGGGCCGATCGGCTTGATGAGCGTAGGGGTCGCCAGGGCGCTCGGCGCGGATCCGGTCATACTCATCGGCACGCGGCAGGACCGCAGGCGGCTGGACATCGGCCGCCAGCTTGGCGCGAACGAGATTCTCACCGTGGGCGAGGAAGACGTGATCGCAGCAGTGCAGCGCATTACCGGCGGCAAGGGTGTGCACTACGTGCAGGAATGCTCGGGAGCACCCGGCGCGCTCGACGACGCGGCGCGCATGGTGAGCCGTGGCGGGCGTATTTGCCTCGCAGCTTTCCCGAAAGGACCGGTGCTGGTGGACGTTGCCCGGCTGGTGCGCAACAACATCTACGTGTTCGGCATTCGCGGCGAAGGCAGGAGCGCAACCCGCCGCGCCGCCGCGCTGATGGCGCAAAAACGTTTTCCTGCGCATCTCGTCCATACCCACAGCTTCCCGTTGGAGCAGGTACCTGCGGCGATCCGGTATGCGGGCGAGCGCATCGAAGACGCGATCAAGATCGTGGTAAAGATGCAAGTCGAAAGGAACAAGCCATGCCAAGGAAGACCAAGCTAGCGGACAAGATGCAGCGCACGCTGGGGCAGGCGCCGCGCAGCACTGGTGAACTCGCGCGCGTCCCCCCGGTGACGCTGCCGGTGGCGTATCCGATCGAGGCCCTGGTCCCGCAGGTCCGCCTTCAGACCCCCGCCGTCGGCCAGCGCGCGACGCGCCCCGACGGCCGTCTGCACGGCCTCGGCCAGACGCGCTACATCGACGACCTCGCGTTTCCCGGCATGCTGTACGCGAAGATCAAGCGCGCGGGCATCGCCGCGGCACGCATCCTCAGCATCGATACGAGCGAGGCCGATGCGATGCCGGGCGTGCTGGCCGTGCTGACGGGCCGCGAGATCCCGGTGAATTCCTTCGGTCCCTCGCTGCAGGATCAGCCCGTGCTTGCCGACACGCAGGTGCGTCACGCGGGCGACGGCGTGGCGGCGGTGGCGGCACTCACCGAGCAGATTGCCGAGGCTGCCATCGAAAAGATCAAGGTCGATTACGAACCCCTGCCGGCAGTCTTCGATCCGCTCGAAGCGCTGCGGGAGGACGCGCCGAAAGTGCACGCGCCGGCCGGCAATGTCTACGCGACCAAGGTCATCCGCAAGGGCGACGTCGACGCCGCCTTCGCGCGCGCGGATCACGTCTTCGAGGGACGATATGCGACCCAGATGGTCGAGCACGTTCCGCTGGAGCCCCACGCGGCGATCGCCATGTGGGATCCCAATGGCCGCGTGACCATCCACAGCACCCTCGGACGAATTACGCTCGGGCGCTCCGACGTTTCGCGCACCCTGAAGCTGCCGATGAACCGCGTGCGCATCGTCGCCACCATCGTAGGCGGAAATTTCGGCGGCAAGAACGAGATCACCCAGGAACCCGTGCTCGCGCTGCTATCGAAGAAGACCGGCCGGCCCGTCAAGGGTGTGTTTACGCGCGGCGAGGAGTTCACCTCCACCACCACACGTCACCCGTTCGTCATGGATTACAAGACCGGCGTGACCAAAGACGGGCGCATCATTGCGCGCAAGGTGCGGCTGGTGCTCGACGGCGGCGCGTACTGCTCCTGGAGCGAAACCACGCTGGGCAAGGCGTGCATCCTGTCTGCGGGACCGTACCGCATCGATAACCTTCGCGTAGAGGCCTATGTGGTGTACACCAACAAGACGATGACCGGTGCGATGCGCGGGTTCGGCGCGCCGCAGGTGTGCTTCGCCTACGAATCGCAGATGGATGAAATCGCCGCGGCGCTCCACATGGATCCGCTCGAGATCCGGCTCCTCAACGCGTTCGAGGAGGGCGCGGCAAGCCCGACGGGCCAGGTGCTGCACAGCGTGGTGCTGAAAGCCTCGCTGCTCAAAGCGGCGGAGCGCTTCGGCTGGAAGGAGCCGCGCTCATGAAACGGCGCGGGCGCGGCATCGCCTGCATGTGGTATCCGATCGGTTTCACCGTTTCGGCCAATCCGAGTGCGGCGACCGTAAAGGTGAACGAAGACGGGACTGCGACGCTGCTCACGGGCACGGTGGAAACCGGCCAGGGTTCGCTGACCGTGCTCGCCCAGATCGCCGCGGAGGAACTCGGCGTCGCGACCGACGACGTGCACGTCGTTTCGGCGGACACCGACGGAACGCCGATGGACACCGGCGCGATCGCCAGCCGCACAACCTACGTCACTGGGAACGCGGTCCGGCTCGCGGCTGAAAAAGCCAAGCAAATTCTGTTCGAGACTGCCGCGCCGATGCTGGGCGTGAAGCCGGAGCAACTTGAGGCGCGCGACCGCAACATTCAGGTCAAGGGTTTTCCGCAGCGAAATGTGGCGATCAGCGTAGTCGCGCACCGCGCCCAGGTGGTGATGGGCCAGCCGCCCATCGGCAGCGCCTCGTGGAACCCGCCTACGCTGGCGATGGACCCCGAGACCGGGCAAGGCAAGCCGTTCAGCACCTACGTGTATGCGACCCAGATTGCCGAAGTCGACGTCGACGATGAAACCGGCGAAGTGGAGGTGCTGCGCATCGTCGCCGCGCACGACTGCGGCACGGCCATCAACCCGATGCTGGTCGAAGGTCAGGTCGAAGGCGGCATATCGATGGGCATCGGTTTCGCGCTCCAGGAGCAGATCCTGTTCGACGACGCGGGCCGCCAGATCAACCCGAACCTGACCAACTACATCATGCCCACCACCCTCGACATGCCGGAGATCAAGGTCGATATCGTCGACAGCTACGATCCGACGGGCCCGTTCGGCGCCAAGGGCGTGGGGGAGCCGACGTCAGTGCCGACGGCTGCGGCGATTCTGAATGCAATTCACGATGCGGTAGGGGTTCGCATCACCTCGCTGCCGGCAACGGCGGAGAAGGTTCTTGCCGCCATCAAGGCGAAACAGGCGCAGCAGACGAAGCGAATTGCGGCACGGTAGTCCCGGTCACCGGAAGAGCGTGGGCGGCGCGATTTCGATTTTCAGGTGCAGCACCTTATCAAGCGCCTGACGGCGGAGGCAATATGAAAAATTTGACGACTGCGGTGATCGGCGCAATGACGATGCTTGCCCTGGGCGCGGCGGGGGAAGTGCGTGCCCAAGGCACCGGTAGCAGCGCGGTCTACCAGGTGACGTACGTCGAGGTGATGCCGGCAGCCAAAACCAGCGCCACGGCCCTGTTAAGACAACTCGGGAGCGCGAGCCGCGGGGCGGCAGGAAACCAGCGCTTCGAAATTCTCCAGCGGCGCGATCGGCCGAATCATTTTGCAATCATCGAGACGTGGCGTGACCAGGCAGCCGAGGATGCAAACCTGGCTGCCGGCCACATGAAGCAATTCCGTGAAAAGCTGCAGCCGATGTTGAGCAGTGCTTACGACGAACGGCCCCACACGGGACTGGCCGTCGGTCCGATTGACGCGGGCGGAGGTTCCAAGGGCGCGGCCGTCTACGCCGTGACCCACGTCGACATCATTCCGCCCAAGAAGGACGACGGCATCGCCGCGCTCCAGCAACTGGCCGAGCCGAGCCGCAAGGACGCGGGCAATCTTCGCTACGAGGTCCTGCAACAGAACAGCCGGCCCAATCACTTCACCCTGGTCGAGATTTGGCGCGCTCAGAGCGCTGTCGAAAATCACGAAGTCTCGCCGCACACCAGAAAGTTCCGCGAGATGCTGCTTCCGATGAGCGGCAGCCTCTATGACCAGCGCCTCTACAGGGCGTTGCAACCATGACTGCGCGAAAATTCTTCGGCATGTTGGCGGCGCTCTTCAGCACAGCGCTTTGCAGCACCGCACTCGCGCAGGGCTACCCCGAGAAGCCCATCACCATCATCCTGCCGCTGCAGGCCGGCAGCGCGAGCGACGTGGCGGTGCGCATCGTGGCGGAACGCATGGCCCAGTCGATGAAGCAGGGACTCCCCATCGAGAACGTCACGGGTGCGTCAGGCTTGATCGGCACCGAGCGGCTGGTCAAGGCGCGCGCCGATGGCTATACCCTCGCCGCGCTCAACAACAGCATCCTCACCATTCTGCCGAACATCCAGAAAGACAAGGTGAAGTTCGACCCGCACACCGACTTCATCCCGATCGGCGGGCTCGCGAATATCCCGACGCTGCTCGGGGTAAGCGGCGATTCTCCGATCAGGAGCGTGAAGGAGTTGATCGACCTCGCGCGCGCGAAGCCCGGTTCGCTCAACTATGCGAGCGGCGGCCCCGGCAGTCCGCAGCATCTGGCCACCGAGATGTTCATGGCGATGGCCGGAGTTCAGTTCGCGCATATTCCGTACAAGGGCGCGACGCAGGCTGCCGCGGGACTCGCCGGCGGCCAGGTGCAGGTCATGTTCATCGCGCATTCGCTCGCCCTGCCCTTCCTCGGTTCGGGCAAGGTCCGCCCGATCGCGTTCGCGGGCGGAGAGCGCAGCGCTGCGTTCCCCAATCTGCCCACCGTAGCCGAGCTTGGCGTACCCGGTTACGACTACTCCTCGTGGATTGCGCTGTTCGCGCCCAAGGGCACGCCGGCCGATATCGTCACGAGACTGCGCCGCGAGGTCCAGGCAGCCACCGCCATCGCGGAAGTGCGCGAGCGCATGGCGAAGTCGGGCCTCGAACTCTGGGCCGTGACGGCCGAGCGCCTGCCGCAGGTGATCCGGGACGATTTTGCGCGTTGGGAGAAGGTGGTCAGGACTGCGAATATCAAGGCAGAGTAAAGCCGGACCGGGCTGACAGATGTACGAAAAAGAATTCGTCGAACAAATAATAGAAGGCGATGCGCATTGGCTCGTCGTGGGTTTCGACACCACCTTGCCGCCAATCGCGACGGTACTGGTTCTTGGTGAGGTGAGATTCTCGGGAGCCGCGGATATCCAGACGAGCCTGGTCTACTTCCGTAAGGAAATGCATGCTGGGCCCCGGTGGAAAAACCTCGATTGTGAATTCTGCTCTTGTTTGAATCTGAGTAGCAACGGTGCGGCCGATAACGTACGCCATCATCCGCCCGCCGCACTTGCGACGGAAGGTCCGGTCTGATTTAATACCGCGTAATACCGGAGGGAAACGGCATGCTGACCAGCGTCAAACTGCCCGAAGAGTTACGGTTGGAACTCGAGACCGCCGCGAGGCGCCTTAGCCTTACCAAGAGCGCCTTCATCCGCCGCGCGCTGTCGGCGGAAATCGCACGCACCAGAGCCGAGCTTGGCCCAGCGCCGTACGAACTCGGAAAGGACCTGTTCGGCAAGGCGCGCAGCGGGCATCGGAACCTTTCGGCGACGCGCGCGCGCAAGCTGATCGCGAACGCTGCGCGTGCGGCGCGTTCTCATCGATAGCGGCCCGCTGGCCGCGCTGTTCGACGCCGATGACCGCTGGCACGACCGGACCTTGTCCTTTGTGCATGCGTACCGCGGCGAGCTGCTTTGCTCGGCGGCGAACGTAACCGAGGCGGTGTGGATCGCTTCCAACGCGTCTCACGCTGTGGCGAAGAATCTTATCGCGTGGCTCGGTCGCGGCGCAGTCAGAATCTTCAACATTGAACAGGGCGACCTGGCGCGCATTGGGACGCTGTTCGTGAAGTATCGGGACCAGAATCCGGATTTTGCCGATCTGGCGCTGCTTGCGCTGGCCGAGCGGGAACAGGTCTACGAGGCGATAACGATAGACGAGCGCGATTTCGCTTTGTATCGGCTCCGAAACGGCCGCCGCGTTGTTAACCTCTTGACGCAAACGCAGCAGAGCTAGGCGACTTTTGCGGAAGTCTCACCCCGGTACCCGAACCGGTATCCTGCGCAGAGAGCGGGGTGGAGACCGCCCTTTGTAGCCAGCCCCGGCTCAGCGCGCGTAGGTAATGGTCAAGTCACCCACGCCATCGACATGGCCCTCGAGCTTGTCGCCGGGATTGACCGGCCCCACGCCCGCGGGTGTGCCGGTGTAGATGAGGTCCCCGGGCTGCAGCGTGATCAGGCGGGACAGGTAGGCGATCTGCTCCTGCACGTTCCAGATCTGTTGCGACAGGTCGCCCTGCTGCTTCACCTGTCCGTTCACCTTGACCCAGATCGCGCCCTTCGCGGGATGACCGATCTCGGTAGCAGGCCTTAGCGCAGTGCACGGCGCCGATTCGTCGAAGCTCTTGCCCATCTCCCAGGGCCGGCCTGCCTTCTTCGCCGCGCCCTGCAGGTCGCGACGCGTCATGTCCAGCCCCACGCCGTAACCCCAGACGTGATCGAGTGATTTCTCCACCGCGATGTCCTTCCCGCCCTTGCCGATGGCGACCACGAGCTCGATCTCGTGGTGCACTTCCTTGGTAGCCACGGGAAAACCGATGGTGGAATTGTTCTGCACGATCGAGTTGGCCGGCTTCATGAAGAAGAACGGCGGCTCCCGGTTCGGATCGTGGCCCATCTCGCGCGCGTGGTCGGCGTAATTGCGCCCGACACAGTAGATCCGGCCGACGGGAAAGCGCAGCTCGCTTCCGGCGATGGGCAGCGACGGCAGGGGGCCGATGTCGATGACGTACTTTACGTTGCGGAGATCGTCTTTCATTTGCGTCCTTTCCGGGGAGGGTTTGAAGACCTGGGAATTTCGATTGAAGCGGCCGGTGGGCATTTTAAGGGATAGTTTGGTGATCTAGATCAAGACATCGCGCGCGCGCAGCGGCAAATTGTTGACTCGATTCGAGGCGTAGTGCCACCATGGCCGGATTTCGGCCGTTTCGTCCCAGCCAATCAGACGGAGACAAACATGAAGAGGCTTTGGGCTTTGAGTTCGATTTTCCTGTTCTGCAGTGTTCTTGTGCACGGCACGGCAATCGCCGCCGATCCGGCCAAGATAAAGATCGGCATCCTGCTCCCGCTCACGGGAACGTTTGCGGCAGTGGCTGAAACGCAGAGGGACGGTGCGCTGCTCGCGATCGACGTGGTCAACAAGCGCGGCGGGCTCAACATGCCCGGCGGGAAAGTCATGATGGAAGGCGTGGTCGCCGACGATGAAGCCAAGCAGGATGTGGGCGTGCGTCGCTTCCGTTACATGCAGACCGAAGGCGTGAAAGGGCTGGGTGGCCAGACCTGGGCCCCGCTCGCGTACGCGATCAATGCGATGGTCAGCAAGGAACCACTGCCCTACTTCCCGGTCTGCGTGATGGCCAAGGAGGCCTTCCAGAAAGGCAAGCTGGCAGATTCCACCTTTGCCACCGCGTACAGCCCGTGGACCGTGGGCTACATGGCGGGCCAGGCCGCCGTCAAGACGCTGGGCAAGAAACGCATCTTCTTCCTCGCGCGCGCCGACAGCTGGGGCTGGGACATGCGCGACGGCGCCACGGCCGCGGCCAAGGAAGGCGGCGCCGAGATCGTCGGCTACGACGAGGTTTCGCTGGGGACCAGTGACTACACCACGGTGCTGCAGAAGGTCCGCGCGGCCAGGCCCGATGTATTCATCGCCGCGCAGTTTGCCGCCGACGCGATTGCGCTGCTGAAGCAGGTCCAGCAGATGGGGCTCAACAAGGAAATGACGATCTTCAACGCCTTCATCACCAACGTGGTCGCGAAGGGCCTCCCCGCCGAAGCGCTCGAGGGCGTCTACTCGATGCATTACTTTTACCACGACCTGAGCAGCTTCCCCGACAAGGAAGTGGCCAAGAGCGCCAAGGATTTCAGCGACCTGTACCGCAGCAAGTACAACCGGCCACCGGATGCCTATGCAGCCATCGCCTATATCGCCTACATGGAGATGTTCAGGGGATTCGAGGCCGCCAAGTCCTTCGAGCCGAAAAAGGTGTCGGCGGCCCTGATGGCGAACAAGGGCCAGTTCAACACCGTCAAAGGCCCTGCCAGATGGCGCGAGGACCACTCGGCCGAATACAAGCACGCCGCGTTCCTGGTGAAGGGTAAGGGTGCCAAGGAGCAGAAGAACGAGTGGGACCTGTTTACGGTCATGGGTTCGGTTGGCGGCGAGGCTGTGCTGCCGACGCTCAAGTCGCTCGGTTATTGATTCCTTCCCCCCGCCCCGGCAGATTGTGCATTCCGTCCATCGCCGGGGCGGAACGTCCGACAAGGACCGGCCGTGAGCACGGACCTGCGCACGGAAATCATCAAGGCCGAAGGCGTCACCAAGCGCTTCGGCGGGCTGGTCGCCGTCGACCGCGTGGACTATTCGCTGCGCGAATACGAAGTCGCCGGCATCATCGGCTCCAACGGCGCCGGGAAGACCACCTTCTTCAATCTGCTCACGGGATATTACGTTCCCGACGCCGGTAGCATCCTCTACAAGGGCAACGACGTCACGCGCATGACACCGCAGGAGCGGGTTGCCATCGGGATGATGCGCAGCTTTCAGCTCACCTCGACCTTCGACAACTTGAGCGTCGTAGACAATCTGGTACTCAGCTTTTTCCGTGCGCATAGAAGATCGACGCTGATGCACCTGGTATTCAACACCTGCAAGCGATTCCGGCAGGAAGAGAAGATCCTCACGATCCTGGAAACCTTCGATCTGCAGGACGTGCGCGACCGGGAGGTCAAGCACCTCAGCCTCGGCGAAAAGAGACGCCTGGAAATCGCGATGGCGGTACTGGCCGAGCCCGAGGTGCTGCTGCTGGACGAACCGCTTGCGGGCCTGGCGGAATCCGAGATCAAGGGCATCCTTGACGTGCTGCGCAGACACGTCGGCAAGCAGAGCATCCTGATCGTCGAGCACAAGATTTCGCACGTGGAGGATTTTCTGCAGCGACTCACGGTGATGCACGAGGGCAGGATCATCGCCGACGGCGGGTACGAGGAAACCCTCCGGCATCCCGAGGTGCGCAGGAGCTACTGGCAGATCGACATCGAGGCGGAGGCAGGAGGGTCCGCCGGATCATGACGAGCGAAGAAATACTGACCGTCAAGGGGCTGACCGTCAGCTACGGCGAATCGAAGGTACTGTTCGACATGGACCTGGGCGTAGGGCCGGGCCAGATCGTGGCCTGCGTGGGCCGCAACGGGGCCGGCAAGACCACGCTGCTCAAGAGCATCGCCGGATTTCTCAAGCCCCTGGCCGGGACCGTCACCTCCGGCCACGTCAGCCTGCTCGGGCACAAACCCTACGATATCGCCAGGATGGGGATCAAGTACGTTCCGCAGGACAAGAAAGTTTTTTCCGATCTGACCGTCGGGGAGAACCTGGAACTGGGCAGCTACGCCACGGGGGACTACAACTGGGACCGCATCACCGGCTATTTTCCGAAACTCAAAGCGCTCATGGACCGCAAGGCCGGCTACCTGAGCGGCGGCGAACGCCAGATGCTGATGATCGGCAGGGCCCTGCTCGGCAGCCCGAAGCTGCTGCTCATCGACGAGCCCACCGAAGGGCTGGCGCCAAGCATCGTCTCCCACCTGAAAAACGTATTCGCGGAATTGAGCAAGAGCGCAGCCCTGGTGATCGTGGAGCAGAACCTGCCCCTGATCTGCGCGATCGCGGACAAGGTCTACGCGATCAAGGAGGGGCGGGTCGTGGCCGAACTGTCCGGCCGGGATTCGATCAGGGCGGATGTCTGTGAACGCTACCTCTAGCGGTACAAGGGTGAAGGCATGCTGAAAGCATTCCAGTGGTGGCGCGGCCTGCTGCTCGCGTTTTCACTGCTGGCGGTGTCGCGGGTCTTTCTGCCCCTGCCGTTCGTCATCGAGGTCGTCATCTTCTCGGTCTACACGATCGGGTGCAGCTTCCTGCTGGGGCGCGTGGGGTTCATCTCGTTCGGGCAGCCGGCCTACCTGGCGGTCGGCGCCTATGCAACGGCGTTCTATCTTTTCTACTTCGGCACCAACCCCTATGTCGGAATCCTGATGGGCGTGCTGGCGGGGGTTGCCGTGTCGTCGATCGTCGGTCCCCTGTTCGTGCGCTTGCGCAGCGACTACTTTGCGCTGGTGAATCTGGCGCTCGCGGTGATCGTGTTCTATCTCATGCAGAAGGTGCTGGCCGGCATCACCCACGGCGACAACGGCCTGTGGTTCCTGACCAACATAGCCTCCACACCGATGCTGGACCTGTCGCGGCCGAGCGATTTCTTCATCTTCTCGTTCCTGGTCGCGCTGGCCGTCTGGGCTTTCTACAAGTACCTCGACGACACGGTCTATGGCGCCTGCTGCCTGGCAACCAAGATCAACGAAGACAAGCTCAAATTTCTGGGCTACAGCAATTACCGCGTGCGTCTGCTCGCTTTCATCATCGCGAACACGACGACCGCGCTGGCCGGTGCGATGTACGCGGTGTACCTGGGCTTCGTCAGTCCCGAAATGAGCAGCCCGTCGCGCGCGGCCGATCCGGTGATCGTCACGATCCTCGGCGGCGTGGGTACGCTGTACGGCCCGATCGTCGGCGCGTTCGCCTACACCGGCATGAAAGACGTGATCAGCAAGTTCATCGGCAACTGGGAGCTGTTCATCGGGTTCCTGCTGGTATTTATCATGCTCGCGGGTGAAAAAGGCATCTGGGGCACGCTGCAGCCCTGGCTGGCCGCGCGGTTCGCGAGGAAGACAGCAGTCGCTGACGCATCGACGGACGAAACGGAGACGCGCCGCTGATGGACGCCCAACTGCTGATTTCCGGCGTCATATTCGGCTTGAGCATCGGGAGCATCTTTTTCCTGATGGCGATCGGCTTGTCGCTGTGCTTCGGACTGATGCGCATCATCAGCCTCGACCAGATGCTCTATTACTCGATCGGCGGGTACCTCACCTTCTCGCTCAGCCTCGCGACCGGGAGCGTGTGGCTCGGCGTGCTGGGCGGGCTGGTCGTCTCCGGCATCAGCGCCTTCGCCGTGGAAAGGCTGGTCTTCCGGCGCATCTACGAACGCGAACTCACCTTCAGCATGATCACGTCCTTCGGCATATTGATCGGCGGGATCGGCATCATCAAGTTCTTCTGGGGAGTGGTTCCGCGTCCGGTGCCCGTGCCGATCCAGATACAGACCGGCATCTTCGGCACCGACGTCCCGGTCTACCGGCTGGTGGTTGTCGCCGTCGCGATTCTCGTTTATCTGGGGATCTGGCTCTTCCTGAACCGCACCATCACCGGCAAGGCGATCCGCGCGGGCATCGAGGACGTGGAGCACGTCGAAGGACTGGGCATCAACGTGTCGCGGCTGTTCACCATCACCTTCATCATTGCCGGTTCGTTGTCCGGTCTGGCCGGCGGCCTGCATGCGCCGCTGATCATGGTGGATCCGACCATGGGGCTGGAAGTGCTGGCCTTCGTATTCATGGTCGTCATCATCGGCGGCCTGGGGAGCATCAAGGGAACCCTGATATCGGCCCTGATCGTCGGCCAGGTGGTTTCGATCGGATCGCTCATCTACGCGCCGCTCGCCCAGATGGCGCCGTTTGCGATCATGCTGCTGATCCTCCTGGTCAAGCCGACCGGGCTCTACGGCAGCGCGCTGCTGAAGAAATGACTCGAACGGAAATTGGAAATTCGTACGCATAATGCGTATGCTTGTACGTTAAATGCGTACAAAGGCTCATACGAGCGCAGGGTCCAATTCGCTGCCAGCCACGGCGTCGCTGGCATCCGCATTGTTTGGAAAATCGATGCGTGCGATTCTGGCCACGCTCTACGGCCGGCCGGACGAGGAATTTTATTTGCGCGAGCTCGCGCGCGTGGCCGCGACCGCGGCCAGCTCGCTGCAGCGCGATCTTGCGGCACTGGCCGGCGCCGGCATCGTTTTGCGCGCCCTGCGGGGGCACCAGGTCTATTTCCGCGCCAATCGCACCTGTCCGATATTCGATGAGCTGCGCGGGCTGGTGGTCAAGACATTCGGCGTCGCGGATGTATTGAAACAAGCACTGCAACCGTTTTTCGACCGTATCGATGCCGCATTTGTCTACGGATCCATGGCGCGCGGCGAGGAACGCTCCGCGAGCGACATCGACCTGTTCGTGGTAGGAGAGATTTCGTTCGGCGACGTGATCGAGGCGCTCGCGCCGGCGCAGCACAAGCTCGGGCGGGAAATCAACCCGACGGTGTTTTCGTCGGCGGAGTTTGCCGACAAGGTACATGAAGAAAATCACTTCGTAACAACGGTGCTTGCCGAAAAACAACTGTTCGTGATTGGAGGTGCAGATGAGCTTGAAAGCGTGGCTCGCAAAAGGCGCACTGCAGGCGCACAAAGCGTCAGCAAAGGAAATCGCCGGCCTGCTCGCGCTGGCCGATCGAAATCTCGCTGACGCCGGCATTCGCGGACTGAGCGCGGAAGGAAAATTTCAATTCGCGTACAACGCGGCCCTTGCGACGGCAACCGCAGCGCTGCACGCCGCGGGGTATCGCACCAACTCCAATGTTCCCGGACACCATGCGGTTACGGTCAAGTCTCTGGAGCGCACCATTAAGATCGACGCGGCATTGGTGCGCAAGCTCGACGCCTATCGCCGCAAACGCAACCGGGTCTCGTACGACGCCCCGGCGGCTGTGTCGGCCAAGGAGGCTGCCGAGATGCTGGCGCTGGCAATTCAACTCAAGAGAGATGTCGAGGCGTGGATCCGCGCCAAGCATGCGGTGCTGACCTGATCCGAGACTCGCACCCGTCAGCGCGGCGTGGCGTCGCCGCCTTCGACGATCACGTTCTCGACCACGCCACCGCCCGCGCGGCGAAACGCGGCAGCCTCCTGATATTCCCTCGATTCGAAGCAGGCCACCGCGCGTTCGAAACTCGCGAACTCGATCACCACGTGGCGCATGAACTTCTCCGGCCCCTCCATGATGCGGAACCTGCCGCCGCGCGCGAGCACCTTGCCGCCGAACTTCGCGACGATGCCGGGCACCAGGTCGGTATATTTCTTGTACTGCTCCGGATGGTCGATTCTCGAACGGGCGATCCAGTAGGCGGGCATGCAGAGGTCCTTTTATCTATTCATCCATCACAAGAGATGGGCAATCGGCTCGTGCGCTGGCATCAGTTTGACATGGCCCGCGCCGCAGGCGTCAAATGCACGCGCAACGCCAAGGAGGCATGCCATGACAATGAAGCTCTATGGATTCTGGCGTTCGCTCGCCACTTACCGCGTGCGCACGGCGCTGGCGCTGAAGGGCGTCGAAGCGGAGGAAATTTCCATCAACCTGCTCCAGGGCAAGCAGTTTGCCGACGCCTACAAAGCGGTCAATCCCCAGAGCGTAGTCCCGGCGCTGGTGATCGACGAAGGGCCGCCGCTGTTTCAATCGATGGCCATCCTCGAGTACCTGGAAGAAACCTGCCCGGATCCCGCATTGCTGCCGAAAGATCCACGCGGACGTGCGCGCGTGCGTGGACTGGCGCAGATTGCCGTCGCCGACGGCCATCCGATCATCACGCCGAAAGTCCGCAACTATCTCGAGACCGAACTGCACGTCGACGAAGCGGCGCGCAACCGGTGGTGCGCGCACTGGATGCTCAAGGCGCTGGAAGGCATCGAGGGGCACCTGGCGAAGGAGCCCGAAACCGGCCGTTTCTGCCACGGTGATGCTCCCACCCTCGCCGACATCTGCCTCGCGTCGCAGGTGCTCGGAGCGAAGAACTACTTCAGCTGCGACACTTCGGGCGTGCCGACCGTGATGCGCATTTTCGGCGCCTGCATGGAAATCGACGCGTTCGACCACTCGCAGCCTCTGAAGCAACCCGACGCACCCCGCAGTCCAGCGCATTGACCTTGGGCCAGTTTGCAGGGATCGCGCCGTGGACAAAGCCCGGACCTAGGGCTATAACTGCCGCAAAATAATCAAACAGAGGAGAACAGCATGGCAATCACAAGGAGAAAACTCATACAGGCGGCCGGCGCCGGAATCGGGGCATCGGCACTCGGCTTCCCCGCCATCCTGCGCGCGCAGGGCGATGCCATCCGGCTCGGCCTGTTGACGGTCAAGACCGGGCCGCTCGCCTCGGGCGGGCTGGACATGGAGCGCGCGCTGGTGATGTACCTGCGCGAGCGCGGCAACACGATTGCCGGGCGCAAGATCGAGTTGTTCGTTGCCGACACGGCGGGCGTGGCCGCGACGGCACGCACCAAGACGCAGGAACTGGTGGAGAAGAACCGCGTCCAAGCGCTGATCGGTCCGCTCGACGCGGGTTCCGCGCTCGCGATCGACGACTACATCCGCGCCCAGCAGATCCCGACCATGTCGGTCGCGGCCGCCGAGGACATGACCCAGAGAAAGCCCAATCCCTGGTTCGTGCGCGCGACCTCGACCTCGTCGCAATCCGCGCACGGGATGGCCGATTACTCCGCCAGGACGCTCAAGTACCAGCGCATGGCGGTGATCGCCGACGACATCCCCTACGGCCATGAGATGGTGGCGGGCTTCCAGCGGGTATTCGAAGAGGCGGGCGGCAAGATCGTGCAGAAGCTGTTTCCGCCGCTCACGGTGCCCGACTACGGAACCTACCTCGCGCAGATGAACCAGAAGATCGACGGCATCTTCCTCGGCTTCGCCGGTTCGAACGGGTTCCGCTGGCTGCGCCAGTTCAATGAATACGGCCTGAAGGGCAAGACCAATGTGGTCGGCGGCATGACCGCGCTCGACGAAGCCGTGTTGCGCAACATGGGCGACGAGGCGCTTGGGATCCTCACCGCCTGCTGGTACTCGGCCGAGATCGACAATCCGGTTAACCGCAAGTTCTCGCCCGCCTTCCGCGCCGAAGCGAAATACGATCCGGGCTTTTACGCCGCGGCGACCTACGTGAACGGTGCGGTGTTCCAGGCGGCGATGGAAGCGGTAAAGGGCAAGATCGAGGACAAATCGGGATTCATGAATGCCTTGCGCGCGCTCAAGGTCGACACCTGCCGCGGCCCCGTCGCGTTCGACACCTACGGCAACGTGGTAGGCAACGTCTACATCCGCAAGGTCGAGCGCAAGGAAGGCCGCCTGGTCAACTCGGTAATCCACACCTATCCGAACGTCAGCCAGTTCTGGACCTACAAGCCTGAGGAATTTCTCAAGAATCCGGTGTACTCGCGCGACTGGCCACCCGCGAAAAATCTCGAGTCCTGACCGGTCCACCCCGGGGCCGGATGCGCATCCGGCCCCCTTCCGCCTATGCAGTTCTGGATCATCCAGACGCTGAACAGCCTGGCCCTGGGCGGGCTGTTGTTTCTGCTGTCCGCCGGGTTTTCGCTGATCTTCGGATTGATGCGTATTGCCAATCTCACGCACGGGGCATTGTTCATGCTCGGGGCGTACGTGGGCGTCACGATTCTCAGGGTGGTACCCGATCTGTGGCTCGCGGCGCTCCTTGGAGGACTCCTGGTTGCGGCCTTCGGCGGCCTGCTCGAGCGATTCATCCTGCGCGCGCTGGCCGGCAACGCGCTCGGCCAGGTGCTGGTCACGCTCGGCGTTGCATTCATCATCGCGGACTTCTGCCTCATCGTCTGGGGCGGCGATCCGATCCCGGTGCCGACGCCCGAATACCTGCGGCGACCGCTCATCGTCGCCGGCGTCGCCTTCCCGACCTATCGCCTGGTGGTGATCGGAATCGCCATCGTCACGGCGATCGTGCTTCACCTGCTCATGGAGCGCACCCGGCTCGGTGCGATGATCCGGGCGGGCGTGGACGATATGCAGATGGCGCGAGCGGTCGGGATCCCGGTGTCGCGGCTTTTCACCATCGTCTTCTGCCTCGGCTCGGCGCTTGCGGGCGCCGGCGGGATCATCGGCGGACCGATCCTGTCGGCCTACCCCGGGCTTGATTTCGAAATGCTGCCGCTCGCGCTGATCATCGTGATCCTCGGCGGGGTGGGGAGCCTGGTCGGCGCCTTCGTCGGCAGCTTCATCATCGGTTTCATCTACACCTTCGGCTCGGCGCTGCTGCCCGATCTTGCCTATGTCATCCTGTTCCTGCCGATGATCTTCGTGATTGCCTTCCGGCCGCGAGGCCTGTTTGGAAGATTGGGCACATGAGGCCTGCGGCGTGGGGCGTCATCGCCACCGTATTGGCCGGCATTCCGCTCATCGCCGGTGACTACTACGTCAACTTCACCAGCCAGATCTTCATCGCGGCGATTTTCGCCGCGAGCCTCAATCTGCTGGTGGGCTACGGCGGTCTGCCGTCGCTCGGCCATGCATCGTATCTCGGTGTGGCGGCTTATCTTTCGGCCTGGCTGTACCTCAAGCTGGGTCTCGCGCACTGGATGACGGCGCCGATTGCCCTCGCGGCGACCACCTTGATGGCAGGTCTGTTCGGTCTGATCGCCTTGCGCGCGACCGGTCTGGGTTTCTTGATGCTCACGCTGGCGCTTTCACAGGTGCTTTGGGGTACTGCATACCGCTGGGTTTCGGTGACCGAAGGCGACAACGGACTCCGGGGAATGACGCGGCCGGCGCCCTTCGGCGTCAGCCTGGAAAATCCGGCGGCCTTCTATTATTTCGCTCTCGCGATCACGCTGCTCGCGCTTTGGCTCATGGCGAAGTTCGTAGGCTCTGCGTTCGGGGCGACGTTGCGCGGTACGCGCGACGAGGCGCGCCGCATGAGCGCGCTCGGCCACGACGTCTGGCTGGTCCGCTGGATCACGTTCGTCTACTCGGGCTTCTGGGGCGCGGTATCCGGCCTGTTGTTCGTCTACTACCACAAGTACATCCATCCGGCGTCGCTCTCGCTGACATCTTCGGCAGAGGCGCTGATCGGCGTGATCGCGGGCGGCTCGGGCACGCTCGCGGGTCCGCTGATCGGATCCGCCATCGTCATGATCCTCAAGAATTACGTTTCGTCCTATATCGAGCGCTGGAACATGCTGCTCGGCTTCGTTTTCATCGGCATCGTGATATTCATGCCCGATGGCCTGGTGCCCGGGATTCGCCGCTTTCGGACCCGCTGGTGGGCGCGCTGGAAGGCAAGGCGGTCATGACTGCCGCTCTGTCGATCACCGCCCTGAAGAAATCGTTTGGCGGCCTGCCGGCGGCGAACGACATCTCGCTCGAAGTCATGCCGGGAGAAAGGCGCCTGATCATCGGACCCAACGGCGCCGGAAAGACCACGCTGTTCAACCTGATCACGGGGGACCTCAGGGCCGACAGCGGCGAAATCCGTCTTTTCGGGGAGAACGTCTCCCGCTTTCAGTCCCACCGCCGCGCCCACTGCGGCCTGGCGCGAACCTACCAGATCATCACGCTGTTTCCCAGGGATTCGCTCGAGCACAACATCGCTCTCTCGCTGCTCGGCCTGTCACCGATCCGCTGGAGCGCGTTCCGGCCGCTCGCGGCACATGCCCACCTGTACGAGGAGGCGCGCGGCGTGCTCAGACGCGTCGGCCTGGAGCAGCTCGCCGGCCGGTCCATCAGCGAAGTGTCGTACGGCGAAAAGCGTCGCGTCGAGATCGCCATGGCGCTCGCGCAGAAACCCAGGCTGCTGCTGCTCGACGAGCCGTTTGCCGGCCTGTCGCGCGAGGAAAGGCGTTACCTCACCGGATTGATCGCGGCGATTCCGCGCGAGACGACCGTGATCATGATCGAGCACGACATGGACACGGCACTCGACCTGGCCGAGCGGATCACGGTGCTTCACTACGGGAGCGTGATCGTGGAAGGCACGCGCGCCGAGGTGGTCGCCGATCCGAAGACCCGCGAGGTGTATCTCGGTGACTGAAGCGCTCAGTCTCTCAGGGGTCAACGCGCTTTACGGCGACAGCCACGTCCTGCACGAGGTTTCGTTTTCTCTCTCGGCCGGACGGGTTCTCGCATTGCTGGGCCGCAACGGCGCCGGGAAGACCACTTGCATGAACGCTATCATCGGATTCCTTCCGCCGCGCGACGGCCGGATCAGCCTGTTCGGCGAGCCGATCGCGCGGCTCTCGCCCGAGGCGATCTCGCGCAGGGGTATCGGACTGGTGCCGCAGGGGCGCCGGATCTTTCCCACGCTGACGGTGCGCGAAAATCTGGTTGTCGCGCGGCAGTTGCGCCCGGGCACCGCCAGGCCTTGGACGCTCGAGCGCGTGTCCGAACTCTTTCCGCGGCTGCAGGAACGCCAGCAACAGCCGGCGGGCTCGCTCTCCGGCGGCGAGCAGCAGATGCTCGCGATCGGCCGGGCGCTGATGGGCAACCCGCGCGTGCTCCTGATGGACGAACCCTCCGAGGGGCTCGCGCCCCGGATCGTTGCCGAGGTCGGGCAGACGATCGCGCGTCTGAAAAAGGAAGGCCTGTCGATCGTGCTGGTGGAACAGAACATCAAGCTTGCATTCGGCCTCGCCGACGATGTGGTGATGTTGAACACGGGCCGCGTCGCGTTCTCGGGAGGCGTCGACGCGCTGCGCAACGACGAAGCGACGCTGACCCAGCACCTCGGCGTGTTCTAGATTCTTCCACCCCAGAAAGGAATATCACGATGATGTTTACCTGCACTGCATCCGATTGCACCAATCCACGGCACGGCCGCCACCCGGCTCTCGCATCACGCAAGCGCGCTCCAACAGCCGCAAAGCCGCCACGCGCCGCGGCCTCGCCCAAGGTGGTGCGCGGCAAGAACGGACGCAGCCTGCGCGTCGATATCCATTGCCACTATCTCAACCCGGAGGTGCAGTTGAAAACCGCGCACCTGGATCCGGCCCAGTACGACCCTTCGCGCGCGTATGCCAGCGCGCTCACGCGCGAAGTGAACGTCAGGCAGATGAAGGATCGCGGCCCGAAGCTCACGACGATCGAGGTACGGCTCAAGGACATGGACCGCATGGGCATCGACATCCAGGCGGTATCCCCGGCGCCTAACCAGTGCGCCTACTGGGCGGAGCCGGATTTTGGACTCGCGATTTCGCGCATGGTCAACGACCGTCTCGCGGAAATCGTCGCCACCTGGCCCGAGCGTTTCGTAGCGCTGGGGACCGTGCCACTACAAGACGCCGAGATGGCGGTCGCCGAACTAGAGCGCTGCGTCAAAAAGCTCGGCCTGCGCGGCGTGGAGATCAATCCCAACGTCAACGGCATGGATCTCAGCGACCCGAGGCTGAAACTCGACAGGTTCTTCGCCAAAGTCCAGGAACTCGGCGTGGTGATCTTCATGCACCCGCTGGGATTCACGCAGGGCGAGCGGCTGATGGACCATTACTTCAACAACGTGATCGGCAACCCGCTGGAGACGACAGTGGCCGTGAGCCACCTGATCTTCGACGGCGTCATGGAACGCCACCCGAAACTGAAGGTCGTGCTGCCGCACGCGGGGGGCTATCTTGCCCACTATTGGGCACGCATGGATCACGCGCACCGCGCGCGCCCCGATTGCCACACCGTCATCAAGAAGGCGCCGACCAGTTACCTGCGGAGATTCTATTTCGACACCATCACCTTCGACCGCGACATGCTGCGCCACCTGATCGACAAGTGGGGCGAGGATCACGTGCTGCTCGGCACGGATTATCCCTACGACATGGGCGAAGAGGACCCGGTCGGTCTGATCGAGAGCGTGCCGCGCCTCGGGCGCGCGGAAAAGGATCGGATCATGGGGGGAAATGCGGCCCGGTTGCTGGGGATCAAGCGATGAGCACGCCCCGACAGTCAGTGGGAGTGATCGGTCTGGGTATCATGGGTTCGGCGATGTCGGCCAACCTGGTCAAGGCGGGGTTTGCCGTCACGGGATATGACCCGGTTCCCGTATGTCGTTCGGCACTCTCCCGCGCCGGTGGGCGCGCCGTCCGAAGCACCGCGGTTGTGGCCAAACGAGCGGGGATCATCATCACTTCACTGCCCTCTTCCGAGGCCCTGGCCGATGCAAGCGCCGAACTCGCGCGGACCGGACGCAGGGGCCAGATCGTCATCGAGGCGAGCACGCTGCCGATCGAGGTCAAGCAGGCGGCGCGAAAAGTTCTTGCCGCGCGAGGGATCACGCTGCTCGACTGTCCGTTGAGCGGAACCGGCGCACAGGCGCGCACCAGGGACCTCGTCGTCTACGCGAGCGGTGAAAGTGCCGCATACCGGAAATGCACCGCCGTGTTCGAAGGATTTGCGCGCGCCCACTTCCTGGTCGGCCCGTTCGGCGACGGCTCGAAGATGAAATTCGTCGCGAACCTCCTGGTTGCGATACACAACGTGGCTGCGGCCGAAGCAATCGTTCTCGGCATCAAGGCGGGCCTCGATCCCGCCAAGGTGCTGAAGATCGTCTCTAGCGGAGCGGGCACGTCGCGCATGCTCGAAGTGCGCGGACCGATGATGGTGAAAGGCGACTACTCGGAGGCCACGATGAAGGTATCGGTGTGGCAAAAGGACATGAAGATCATCGCCGAATACGCGCGTTCGATCGATTGCCCCACGCCGCTGTTCCTCGCCAGCGCGCCGTTCTATACCGCCGCCATGGCGATGGGCCGGGGCCGCGAGGACACTGGCTCCGTGTGCGCGGTGCTGGAGGAGATGGCGGGAAGCAGGCGCAGCAGGAAGCGGAACCTAGGGTCAGGTCTTGCATCGACGCCCCGATTCAAGACCTGACCCCATTCATCCATTCATTTCATCCCGTACCGGCCACCGGTCAATGCGTTGGCTCATCCGGCGGCAATAAGAGCATGAGGGTTGCAGCCAGTCTCAATGAGCAAGCGTTACAGCACGCGCACCGTAGAGCCGTAGCGGGCCAGCTTTGCATCCGCGGTAAGCAGGATCAGCGGCTCGGTCATGGATTGCGCCACCAGCAGGCGGTCGAATGGATCCTTGTGGTCGTCAAACGCCGGCAGCGTGGCCACTTGCAGCAGGTGATGGTTTTCGATCGGCAGCCACGAGAAACCGTCGGCGACGACTTGCGCACAGAATTTCGGGAAGTCGATGCGCAACTTGCCGTTGGCTATTTTGATCGCCATCTCCCAATGCGTGGCGCGGCTTACCAGCGCGTCATCCTCGGTCTGCTCGATCAGCGCAATGGCCGCGCCGGGCAAGCGCGCAGGCTCGAACATCCAGCAGTAGACGATCCGGGTGTCGAGCAGCAGCCTCATTTACCAGGGGCGGCGGCAGGCGTTTCATTCGCGGCAGGTGCTTCGCCGTCCTTGAGCGCGTCGAACAGATCGTCGACGGACGCATTGAAGTCTTCCGCCATCCATCCCTGTCCCTCCAGGCTTCCCGGCGGCGCGATCTTGCGGCGCGGCGGCTTGTACGCGGTCAAGATTGCGATCGGCTCGCCTGCACGCGCGATGATCACCTCCTCCCCGCCCCCACAGACTCCAGCAGGCGCGACAGGTGGGTCTTGGCTTCGTGGATGTTGAACATCGCCATGGTGGTTATTCCAGTTAGCTAACCTGAGTTTTCACACGACCCAGAGGCGTTAACTCGCCTGGCCGTCGGCCATGGGGGGCGGCCGTCTTGCTTCGCGCGGCGACACTCGCGGTACTGAGGTTGCTGGCCAATCGTTCCCTGCTGGGCGTGTTAGCGCG
>JACPYS010000031.1 GCA_016195915.1 Betaproteobacteria bacterium
CGAGGAACAACCGGCGAATCTCGGGGTCGGCGGCGAGTGCGCGCGCCGGACTGGAGCGCGAGACCTGGCCCAGCATCATGACGATGCCGTGGTCCGCGGTTTCCAGCGCCGCAAGCGCATTTTGTTCGACCATCAGCACCGCCATGCCTTGCGCGGCGAGCGACTTGATGGTGACGAACAGATCTTCTGCCGCGATTGGCGACAGCCCGACCGACGGCTCGTCGAGCAGCAGCACCTTCGGGCTCATCATCAACGCGATGGCGAGCGCAAGCACCTGGCGTTGGCCGCCTGAGAGGCTGCGCGCCGGGGCGCGCGCCTTTGCGGCCAGGACCGGAAAGCGCTCCAGTTGCGCCGCGACCCGCCGCTTCACTTGCCGCGGCGCGAGATATGCCCCGATCTCCAGGTTCTCCCGCACCGTCATCGAACCGAAAACGTTGCGCTCCTGCGGCACGAAGCCTACGCCCGCGGTCGCGATGCGCACCGGATCGCCGGCCGGCAGCGCCACCGCATCGAGTTCGACCCCGCCGCGGCGCGCCGGAACCAGGCCGGCGAGGATCTTGAGCAGCGTCGATTTGCCCGCGCCATTCGGCCCGACGATCACGGTCAGTTCGCCGCCCGCGACCGTCAGATCCACGCCGCGGACGATATCCTCGCCATCGCCGTAGCCGCCGACAAGGCCGGTTGCATTCAGGCGAGTCGTCATGTCAATGCCGCTTGCCGAGGTAGGCATCCTGAACCCGCACGTCCAATGCGATCGCCTCGAAGCTGCCGCGCGTCAGGAACCTGCCTTCGGCCATCACGATCACTTCATCGCACAGGGTGCGCACCAAGGGCATGTCGTGCTCGATCAGCAGGATGGTCAAGCCTTCATCGCGGAGCTGTGCCAGGTGTCCGGCGATCTCCTGGCGCAAGCTCGGGTTCACGCCTGCCATCGGTTCATCGAGCAGGATCATGCGCGGCTCCGCAAGCAGCGCGCGCCCGATCTCGAGCAGCTTCTTCTGGCCGCCCGATATCTGCGTGACCAGATGATCCGCTACGTGCTCGAGTTTCAGCCGCTTTGCCACCCGCCACGCCGTGTCGACGAGTTCGCTTTCGCGGCGGCGCGCCATTGCTCCTGGCAGCAGCGCCTGCATCAGCCCCTCGCCGGGCTGGCGCCGGCCGTAGAGCAGCAGATGGTCGAATACCGACATGCGCGGGAATCCGCGCGCCAGTTGGAACGTTCGCACCATGCCCAGCGCAGCGACTTCGTGCGGCGCCATGCCGGAGAGATCGATGCCGTCGAAGCGCGCGCGTCCGCTGCTCGGCGGCAGGAGCCCCGAGACGCAGTTGAACAGCGTGGTCTTACCGGCACCGTTGGGACCGATCAGTCCGGTGATGCGCCCGGGCGCGACCGCGAAACTCGCGCCATCGAGCGCGGTCAAGCCGCCGAACTTCCTGACCAGCCCCTCGACCGCGAGCATGCGGCTCAGGCGGCCAGCCGATTGACGGCGAAACGGCCGTTTTGCATGACTGCCGCCAGGTGCTTGCCATCGTTCGCGAGGACGCTGATATCGCGCAACGGATCGCCATCGAGCACCAGCAGGTCGGCCAGCGCGCCGGGCGCGATCACGCCGAGCCGGCCTTCCATGCGCACCACCTCGGCCGCGACCAGAGTTGCCGACTGGATCGCCGCCAAATTACCCAGTACATCGGCGCGAATCCGGAACTCCTCGCACTGGAGCCGATGCGATTCGCCCAGCAAATCGGTGCCGAATGCCATCTTGACCCCGGCTGCCTTGAAAATCGCGAGTGAGGCCAGTCCGCCGCGGCGCGCGGCCTCGATCTTGGCAACCGACTCGGGTGGCAGGCCCAGCTTCGCACCCTCGGTGGCGAGCGCCTCGTAGGTCACCAGCGTCGGCACCGCATACGCGCGGTGCTCGGCCATCATGCGCGCGGCCTCGGCATCGACCAGATTGCCGTGCTCGATGCTGCGCACGCCGCACCTGACCGCCCGGCTGATCGCGCGCGCGGTGTAGGCATGCGCCATGACGTAGGTATCGGCATTGCCGGCCTCCTCGACGATGGCGCGGATCTCGTCTTCGGAATAACCCAGATAGTGAATCGGATCGTTGGGGGAGGCGACACCGCCCGAGGCCATGATCTTGATCTGGTTGGCACCCTTTTGAATTTCCTCGCGCACCGCCAGGCGGCAGGCATCGACACCGTCGACCACCCGCGCGAGGGCGCCGACCCTGAAGCTGCAGGCGCAGGGTTCGATGACGTCGCTGCGGGGGCGGAAGTCTCCGTGACCGCCGGTTTGCGACAGCGCGCGGCCGGAACTGAAAATGCGCGGGCCCTTGATCACGCCGGTCGCGGTGGCCTGTGCGAGGCTCCAGTCTGCGCCGCCTGCGTCCCGGATGGTGGTGAAGCCGCGCTTGAGCATGCCTTCGAGAATCGGCACCGCGCGCAGGGCCGCGAAGATATTGGGCTGATTGGCGTTCAGCCCGAGGTTGTAGTGCGCTGCAAGCGCGTGCACGTGGCAGTCGATCAGCCCGGGCATCAGCGTGCGGCCCTTGAGGTCGATCACCTGCACGGGGTTTGCCTTCGAATCGTTCGCCGCGATCGGCCGGTCCGAGACTTCGCGGATGGTGGCATCCTCTACGAGGACCTCGAAGCCATCCAGAAGTTCCGGTCGGCTGGGATCGAGGAGCCGGGCGTTGCGAAACAGGATTTGGGGCATTGGTGGAGGGGCTGAATTGCGTGAGAGTGTGATAATGCCAGATGCAGAGGTGGCGGCCTCGGTTTCGCGCATACTATGAACCATGCTTGCACCAACGGCTCGATTGACCGAATTCGACACCCTGCCGTTCTGGCACGAGGCCGACCTGCGCGGCCGGATGGAGTGGTATCGCGCCGTCGCCGCGAATCGCCTGCCGGCGAAATTCCGTATCTGCGCGAGTCTTCCCGCAGGCGTCGCCTTGGACGCGCCGGAAGACGAACTCTGGCGCGCACTCGATGCCGGGACAGAACGTTTTCTCGCCTTGAAGGAGCACATCCGCACGGGCGCCCCGCTTCCAGGCGATTGTCCGCGCACGAGCCTGCTCGAGTTGATCGCCGAACTCGCCCGGCGAATGCTCGCGCACTGCAACTTCTGCCGCTGGAACTGCCGCGTGGACCGCACGCGCGGCGAAAAGCTCGGCGCCTGCAAGCTCGCCGCGGGGACGCGCGTGTCGAGCTATTTCCACCATGGCGGTGAGGAGTTGGTCTACCGCGGCACGCACGGCTCTGGCACGATCTTCTTCACCTCGTGCAACATGCGCTGCGCGTTCTGCCAGAACGGCGACATCTCGACCGACCGGCTGAACGGCGAGGAAGCCACGGCGCGCACGCTCGCGACGATGGCCTGGGTGTTGCGTCTGGAGGGCTGCCACAACATCAACTGGGTCGGCGGCGATCCGACGATTCACCTGCACAGCATTCTCGAAGCGATTGCGCTGCTGCCCGGATTGGAGCCCTCCAGGGACGACCTCGATGCCGCGCTTTCGGCCAAGGCCGACCGGTTTGCCGCGTTCGCCCCGGGGCGCGAGCACATGCTGTTCGAAGGCGGCTTCAACGCGCCGATGCTCTGGAACTCGAACTTCTTCATGACCGACGAGACGATGAAGCTGCTGCGCCTCACCATGGATGTATGGCTGCCGGACTTCAAGTTCGGGCCGGGGCGCTGCGCGATCGAGCTTGCGCGCACCGGGTGGTATTGGGACACCTTGACGCGCAATCTCCTGCTGTTGCGTGAGTGGGGGGAGGACTTCACGATCCGCCATCTCATCATGCCGGACCACGTCGAGTGCTGCACGGCGCCCGTGCTCGACTGGATCGCTACGCACATGCGCGAGGCACCGGTGAACATCATGGACCAGTACCATCCGGACAACTATTGCGCGCCCGGTGATGCGAAGTTCATGGAACGCTACCGGCCGCTCGCGCGCCGGCCGCGGCGCGAGGAGATTCTCGCCGCCTACCGCCACGCCCGGGAGCGTGGCCTGCGTTTCGAATCGCTTTCCTACGAGCGCAGCAAGACGGGCGTCATGCTCTGACGATCAATCCGGCGAGGATCGCCGCGACTTCGTCCTCGCTCAGGTCGTACCAGCGCTCGTAGGCGTCGGCCACGGCAAAGCGCGAGCCGCTGCGCAGGTTAGCGCAATACACCGCGTCAACGATGACCGAAATATTTTCAACCGAACGTGCGCTCCCCGTCGGCACCGCGATCACGATCCGGCCTGGGTCCAGCCGACGCAACCCGCTCACCGCGGCGCGCATGGTCGAGCCGGCGGCGATGCCGTCATCCACCACGATCGCCGTGCGTCCCTCGAGCTCGAACGCGGAACGCCCGCTGCGCAGTCGAGCGAGCCGGCGCTCGACTTTGGCGCGCGCCACGGCGGCCGCACTCTCGACGTCCGCTTCAGACAATCCAAATCGCCGCACGTCCTGCGGGTCCACCCACACGCTGCCGTCGAACGCGACGGCGCCAAAACCGGATTCGGTGGTCCAGGGAAGCAGCATCTTGCTCACCGGCAAGACATCGAGCGCGAGGCCCAGCAGCGCCGCGATCTCTGCGGCCACCGGTACTCCACCGGCCGGGATCGCGAGTACCACGGCCCCGCTCGCGCGGTAATCCTCGAGCAGCCGGGCAAGCGCGCGGCCGGCAGCGGCGCGATCGCGGAACACTGGCGCACGATCCCGCAGTTCCGGGCAATCGCGAATCATTGCGCGAGCAGTTCCGGCCGAAGCATCCAGACGATCACCCACCGTCCCGCAGCGTCGCGCTCGAGGCAGACGGCGCTCCCCGGTTGGAACGCGACCAGCGGCGGCTCCTCCCGACCCGTCACGAGCAAAGCCACCATGCGGCCGACGAACGGCAGGTGACCGGCAAGCAGAGAGTCTTCGGTCCACGCGCGGGCGCGTTCCGCGACCGGCGCGACCGGATCGTTCGGGTTGATGCACTCGAGCACCTCGGGCGCAATCCGCGGCGCCACGCGTCCGGCCAGGATCTCCGCGGTTTGCCGCGCGCGCGTCTTGCCGCTGTGAACGACGCGCGCGACGCGCACGCTGCGCGCGCCCAGGAGGCTCGCAAGTCGCTCGACGTCGGATCGTCCCCGCGGCGTCAACTCGCGCTCCGGGCTCACGGATTCCGGCTGCGCTTCTCCGTGCTGCACCAGATAAAGTCTCATGGCGCACCTCCGTCAGTTTTTCGCCTTCCGGTCTCCTGGTACAGCAAACACCGCACTCGCCCGCGCAATGCGCTCCCCGGCGGCAACGATGTAACAGTTCGCAAACACCAACCGGCTACCGACCTTCTGCACGTCCACGTGCGATTCGAGCCAATCGCCCTCGTTCGCGCTGCCCGCATAGTCGATCGTCAGGCTCGCGGTCACGAGACTCCGGGGTGGATCGTGCATGAAGCCGATCGTGTAGCCGAGCGACGTGTCGGCGAGCGTCGCGAGCACGCCGCCGTGCACGAGGCCGCGCGTGTTGCAGTGCTTGCGCTCGGCGCGCAAGCCGATCACGCGCTTTGCGCCTTCGCCCTTGGTGTAAAGCGGCCCGATCAGCGCGGTGAACGGGCTGATGCGAGCGAACGGAGTAAATCCCGGAGGGGACTCTTTCATGCTTTCGCCCCAAGGAGTTCCGCGCCGTGCTCGCCGAGCAACGGCGGTGCTGAAAACTTCGTTTGCTGCCCCGCGATCCGCACCGGGTTGCCGATTCCGCGGAGCGGGCCCGCGTCGGTGTCGATCGTGATCACCATCTCACGCTCCTTCGCGAGCGGTGAGGCGAGCGCCTGTTCGAGCGTTTCGATCGGTGCGACCACCACGCCGAGCGGCGCAAGGCGCTCCACCCAGGACGCCGTGGTGTCGCCTTGTAGCACCGGTTCGAGCGCCGCGATGACCGCCTCGCGGTTTTCGCGCCGCGCGTGCATGGTGGCGAAGCGCGCATCGGCGATCCATTCCCTTTTGCCGGCCTCGGTGCAGAACCGGCGCCAGAAGTCGTCATGCGAGATGAACAGCGTCACCCAGCCGTCCGCGGTCTGGAAGATCTGCGCGGGCACCACGTAGGGGTGAGCGGAGCGGGGATAGCGCTGTGCCGGCTCGCCTGCATTGAGCCACGCGCCCGCGAGGTAGTTCAGTTGCGAGAGCATCACGTCGAACATGGAAATGTCGCATTGCCCCCCCTTGCCTTCAGCCAGTTTCGCAGCGAGCGCGAACGCGCCCATGATGCCCGCGGAGTTGTCCACGGCGGAGTAGCCGGTCTTGGTGGGCGGAGCGCCGGGATCGCCGGTGATCGCCATCACGCCGGTAAGTGCCTGGATCACGTAATCATAGGCCGGGCGCTCCGCGTGGCTGCCCTCGAGGCCGTATCCGGTGAGCGCGATGCAGGCGATGGCCGGGTTGAACTGCTTGAGCGCATCGTAGGTCAGACCGAGCTTCCTGATCGCCGCGGGGCGCAGATTAGTGATGAGCCCCTGCGAACTCGCGACGAGCGCGTGCAGCGAGTTTCGACCATCGGCCGAGGCGAGGTCGAGCACCACGCTTTTCTTGCCGCGGTTGAGGCTCGCGAAATAGGCGTTGTGCGGGCCGATTGAATGGGGACTGACGCGCCGTGCGATGTCGCCCTCGGGCGGTTCGATCTTGATCACCTCCGCGCCGAGGTCGGCGAGCAGCATGCCGCAGTACGGCCCTGCGAGCATGTGCGCGACCTCGAGAATTCGGTAGCGTGAGAGCGGGCCGTTCATCGGATTTTTGCTGCGAGTTCGTCGATCACCGCTGCGAGCGGCATGTCGCTGGTGAATACGCCTCCGGCGCCCGCATCGAGCAGAAGTGCCCGGTCATCGGGGGGAATGGTGCCGCCGACGAACACGGGGATGTCCTGCGCGCCAGCCGCCTTCAGGCCCGCTACCACCTCGCGCGTGAGTTCCTTGTGGCTGCCCGACAGGACCGACAGGCCAACGGCGTCCACGTCTTCGTCCACCGCCACGCGTACGATATACGCGGGCGATTTGCGCAATCCCGTGTAGATCACTTCGGCACCCGCATCGCGCAGCGCGAGCGCGATGACTTTCGCACCGGCGTCGTGACCGTCGAGCCCCGGTTTCGCGAGCAGGATGCGTTTTCCGAGCAGCGGTGTACTCACAGATTCACCGGTTCCTGGAACTCACCCCAGAGGGACTTCAGCCGCGTGACCATTTCGCCCACCGTGACGTAGGCGTGGCAGCAGTCCACGAGCCAGGGCATGAGGTTCTCGGAGTCCCTGGCGGCGGCTTCGGCGAGGCGATCGAGCGCATTCGCGGCGGCGGCCGCATCGCGCGTCTGCTTCACGGCTGCAAGTTTCTCCAGCACCTTGTCTGCGATCTCGGGGTCGAGCCGGAACACCTCGCCGTAGCTGTCGGTCTGGTCCTCGCGCCGGTAGCGGTTCTGCCCGACGACCACGCGATTCCCCGCATCCGTGGCGCGTTTTCTCTCCAGCGCGCGACGCGCGATGCGGCCCTGCAGCCAGCCGTTCTCGATCGCCTTGATCACGCCGCCGTAGTCGTCGATCTCCCGCATCACCTGCAGGATCTCTTTCTCCATGCGGTCGGTGAGCCATTCCACATAGTAGCTGCCGCCCAGGGGATCCACCGTCGCCGCGATGCCGCTTTCGTGCTGCACGATCTGCTGCGTGCGCAATGCGATCTCAGCGGAGAACTCGGTGGGGATCTGGAACGCCTCGTCGTAGGCGCAGGTGAAAATCGACTGTGCGCCGCCGAGCACCGCAGCGATGTTCTCGATCGCCACGCGTACGATGTTGTTGTAGGGCTGCGCGGAGGTGAGCGACGAGCCGCCGCACACCACGCCGAAACGGAAGTGCAGCGCCTTCTCGTCGGTCACGCCGTAGCGCTCGCGCAGCAGCTTCGCCCACACGCGCCGCCCGGAGCGGAACTTGCACGCCTCCTCGAACAGGTCCATGTGGACGTAGAAGAAGAACGACAGCCGGCGCGCGAACTTCGCCACGTCTCCGCCGCGCCGGATCAGTTCGTCCACGTAGGCGAAGCCGTTGGCGAGCGTGTAGGACATCTCCTCGACCGCGGTGCACCCCGCATCGCGCACGTGCGCGCCGGCAATGGAGATCGAGTTGAAACGCGGGGTCACCTGGTTGGAGTAGAGGATCGAATCGGCGATCAGCCGCATCGAGGGAGGTACCGGGAATATCCAGGTGCCGCGCGCCACGTATTCCTTGAGGATGTCGTTCTGGATGGTGCCGGTCAGCTTCGCGCGCGGAATGCCCTGCTTGTCCGCTGCCGCGAGGTACATCGCGTAGATGATCGCCGCGGTCCCGTTTATGGTGAACGAGGTCGAGATCGAACCGAGGTCGATCCCTTCGAACAGCGTTTCCATCTCCGAGAGCGAGAACAGCGACACGCCGACCTTGCCGATCTCGGGCCGCGCCATCGGGTCGTCCGGGTCGTAGCCGCACTGGGTCGGAAGATCGAGCGCCACCGACAGGCCGGTCTGGCCTTCCTTAAGCAGGAACTTGTAACGCTGGTTGGACTCCTCCGCCGAACCGAAACCGGAGTACTGCCGGATGGTCCAGGGCCGGCCGCGAAAACCGTCGGCAAAGATGCCGCGCGTGAACGGATAGGCTGCGGGCGGTTCGAGGTCCGCGCGGGCGAGCATGTCGCTGGTGGCTACGACGGGCACCTCGATGCCCGAAGGGGTGGTGAAATTCGGGGTGCCGGCATTCATGTCCTTGCCTCCACTGCTCTACAGGTTTTGAGCAGGTGCTTCACGTGCGCCTGCAGATTCGCGTCGATGCGTTGCGCGGGTCCGGCGACGCCGATGGCGTAGGTTTCGCCGGCGATGCGGATCGGAGCCGCGATGGCGTGCACGTCCGGCACGTTCTCGCCGCGCGTCATGGTCCAGCCGCGCGCCACGGCCGCGGCGAGGTCTTTCTCCAGGGCGCTGCGCCGGGTAATCGTAGTCGGGGTGATGCGCGCCAGCTTGATCCGGTCGAGCGCGGCGTCGCGCTCGGCGGCGGGCATCGCGCCGAGCAGGGCCTTGCCGATCGAGCTGGAGTAAAGCGGTTTCAGGTCGCCGGCCTGGGCGCTGTAGCGGATCGAATGCCGCGATTCGATGACGTTCAGGTACACGACCATCAGTTCGAGGCGTTTGCCGAGAACCACCGTTTCGCCGGTTGACGCAGCCAGGCCTTCGAGGAACGGCGCGACGCGTTCGAGCAGCGGGTCATGCGCAGCGATCGCACGCGCCTTCTCCAGCCAGCGCAGCGTAGGGTAATAACCCTTGCGTGGCCCCAGCGCATACAGGTAGCCACGAGACTCGAGCGTGCGCACCAGGCCATGGCAGGCCGACACCGGAATCGACATGCGGCGCGCCAGTTCCGAAAGCGCCAGCGGCTCGCAGGCGCTCGCGTAGGCCTCGAGTATCCGGATGGTGCGTTCGGCGCTCTTGACGGGCATCGGCGGGCTTTTGTTCATGCACCTTCGTCGGTGTATGGAACCTGCTCCTCGGTCATCTCCCAGATGAAGCGCGCGGCCGGATCGAGCTGCTCTTCGCGTATGTGCCCGACCAGCCCCGCGGACCGGCTTACGACTGCGATTCCGCGCATGACCTCCTGCGGGATGCCGATTTCCCCGAGCAGCGCCGCGACGGCGCCGGTGGCGTTGATCGTGAGGTGCCTGCCGTAGACTTCATCGACGTCAGCGGCAAGCAGTCGCAGCGCGCGGATGTGCTTTCCCGGCACACCCGCTTCCTCGGCGAGACCGAGCAGGCGCGGCGAGCGCGGATCGTCGGGCTTGTGGATGGGATGTCCAAACCCCGGGATCGGGCGCTTCGCGGCGCGGTGGCGTTGCGCCACCTGCTTCGCGCGCGACGCCTCGCCCTCGGGCGCGGCGAGGATTTCCTCGAGCAGCCTGGCGCAGCCTTCCATGGTGCCGATAAAGGTGCTGCCTACCCCGAGCAGTCCGGCGGCCACCGCGGCCTGAACCGCCTCGGGGCACGAGTTGTAGATCATGCGCGTGGCGATCACGGACGGGGTCAGGCCGTGCTCCATCAGGGTCACCAGCACTGCGTCGAGGATGCGCGTTTGCGCCGCGTCCGGCCGTTTTCCGAGCAGCTGGAAATACATCATTTCCGTGAACGTCAGCTTGCCGATCAGTTCGTCGACCAGGTTTGCGCCGCGCACGTAGATCGCGTCCGTGGTGTGATACGAGATGCGGGTCTTCGGGATTCGATCGCGTCTGCTCATGTTGCATGCCTCCGTTGCATGGCCGGCCAGCGCGGGGCGCGGCCGGGTCGGATCCTGCAAAGTTTCACGAATGTGAAAATCATTGTGCCTGCTTGATAAGAACGGGTCAACTGCCACGCTGCCCGAACCCCCGCGCGCAGGCAGTAAATAGGGACCCTGCGGCGGCATGCCTACTTGCGGTTTTCGCGCTCGAGAATTCCCCGCGCGGCGGCCCAGTGATCGTCGTGGCACCAGGCGGCGGCGAACAATTCCCGGTCGCGACCGTCAATCGCCGTACGCGTGAGCCCGAGCTTGCGGGCGGCGGCCTGCCATTTGAACGCGCGCATGACCTGCGGTTTTTGCTTCAGCCACGCGGCGATCTGGCGTTCGACGAACGCGCCGAATGTTTCGCCTTCTGGAGCGACCGCATCGACCAATCCCGCCGCCATCGCTTCGGCGGCGCCGAGCACCGGCGCGCCGGCAAGTAGCATGAGCGCCCGGGCCGGACCGATGATGCCGGCCAGATCGTTGCCGCCGCCCCAGGCGGTCGGGATATTGAGCGTGCCCTGCACAAACCCGATTTTTGCGTGCGCGGCGGCGATGCGCAGGTCACAGGCGACCGCAAGCTCCGCACCCCCGCCCAGCGCCACGCCGTTCAATGCGGCGACCACTGGCACCGGGAAATTGCGTATCGCATTGAATGCGCCGTTGCCGAGATCGGACAACGCGCGCGCCTGGTCGAGGCCTTGCACTTGTTCGAGGTCGCGCAGGTCCCCGCCGGCGGCGAAGCTCTTGTCACCGGCGCCGGTGAGCACGGCGAGCGCAATGCGTTCGTCCGCCGCGTGGGCTTCGAAAATCCCGCGCAGGCGCGCGAGTGCGGCGCGAGACAGGGGATTCCTCTTCTCGGGGCGATTGAGGGTGACCCGCAGCAATGCGCCTTCGGTCGATACGAGAACATCGTCGCTCATGGGGTCTCCGGAAAGATTGCTGTGCGCGGGAATTCGCATCATAGTGAAATATGCCACGCGACCTTAGAATGGCTGCCTCATTTCCACTGGCATGGCGATGAAACTCGACTTCTCGGGGCAGGTGGTGGCAATCACGGGTGCCGCGCGCGGCCTGGGCGCGGCAGCAGCCAGCGCATTCGCGAGTGCCGGCGCGAGCGTGGCGGTGATGGACATCGATCCCGGCGTGCCCTATCCGATGGACGTGACCGACGAAGCCTCGGTGGAAGCGGCGTTCGCGAAGCTGATCGCGCAACATGGCCGGGTGGATGTGTTGGTGAACAGCGCCGGCATCGCGGTGCGCCATCCCGCCACCGAGATCTCGATGCAGGATTGGCAGCGGGTGCAGGACGTCAACGTGAAAGGCACATTCCTGTGCTCGCGCAGCGTTGCACGGCAGATGAAGAAGCAGGGCGGCGGTGCAATCGTGAACCTCGCGTCGGTGATGGGATTTTCAGGTGGGATTTTTCCCAACGCTTCGTATCAGGCATCGAAAGGTGCCGTGGTGAACCTGACGCGCGCGCTTGCCCTGGAGTGGGCTGAAGACAGGATTCGCGTCAATGCGGTGGCGCCGACCTTCGTTCGCACGGACCTGACCGCGCCGGTATTCTCCAACCCCGATGTGCTGAAGGCGGTGATGCGGCACACGCCGCTCGGAGCGTTGCCCGAACCCGGCGACATCGCCAACGCGATCGTGTTTCTCGCCAGTGCGGCAGCGAAGTTCATTACCGGGGTGACGCTCCCGGTGGACAGCGGCTACCTCGCGCGCTGAACATAAGTACAGGGGAACCCAGGTTCCCCCGTACCCCTTCCTGATGTCTAGCGCGCCGGTAGCGGCAGCGGAGTGCCTTCGGAAGCAGCGGGCGCGCTCACTCCGATCAGCCGGGCAAGGGTCGATGCGATGTCGGCCACCTCGACGCGCGCATCCACCTGGCCGGCGCCGATCCAGCCCGGCCCCCAGAACATGATCGGCACATTGGTGTCGTAGGGATGCGGTGATCCGTGGGTCGAGGCGCCGCGCGTTCCGCCGATCCAATACGGCTTGAGGATGACCTCCAGGTCCGCCGAGAGGTCGCGATAAAACGTATTGCGAACCTGCGCCAGGTACGGGGTATCGGCCGGAAGGCTCGATCCTTCGAGATCGCTGCGAGTGAAGACGGCCGCGATGCCGGGCTGGCCCAGCAGGATCCTGCGTCCCTCCGCTTCGAGCGAGCGTCGATCGACGCCGCTTTTTGCGATCAGCGCATCGTCGAGCATCACCCCCGAGGCCGACCAAAAGCGAACCCAGCGCCCCGCGCCGAATTTCTCCACCAGACCGGCATTCAGCTGGGCCATCGTCTGCGAAAGGTTCACACGCCCGGCATCGCGGCGGAGCGTCTTGCTGTATTCGGGTGCCGGCGTGAAGCCGTGGTCGGCGGTGAGCACCGCGACGTAGTTGTCCCTGCCCACGGACCGGTCGAGGTCCTGGAAAAATGCCTCGAGCATGCGATCGACCCACAGCAGATGGTCCTGCGACAGGCGCGACTCGGCTCCCCAACCGTGGTTAATGTAATCGTGGCCCGACAGGCTGATCGAAAGAATGTCCGTGACGTTGTCCTGCCCGAGCCCTTCGCCCGCAATCGCGGCGCGAGCGAAATCGAGCGTGAGTTGGTCTGCGAACGGGCTGGGCAGCAGCGAGCCGTAGAAACCCGGGCCCGGTTGATCGCCGGATCCGAGCAGCTTGGGCAGCTTTCCGCCGGGCGCGAACCAGGGCTGCTCATCCGGAACCGAGCGCGCGTAGGCGGACTCCGGCAGCAGCGGCGTCCAGCTTTTCTTGAAGTAGCGCTCGGCAGGCTTGGCCGCGTTGAATTCCTTCACCCAGGCCGGGTGTGCCTTCATGTAGTAGGTGCTGGTCGAAAATTGCCCCGTCGCGGACATGTACATGTAGGCGGTGCCCGTCTTGCCCCCGAGCATGATCGCGCCGCGGTCCTTGCCGGAAATGGCGATCACCCGTGCCGCAGGATGCGTGCGCCGCAGCACATCGCCCACGGTCTCCACCTGCAGGTTGCGCGGACTGGTGCCGGCGAGCTGGGGTGTCTTGTTCTCCAGATAGGTGTATTCGGCGTCGGATGCGCAATAGACCGGCTGGCCGCTGGCGCGGTCGTGCCATTCGTTGCCGATGATGCCGGTGCGGTGCGGATACGCGCCGGTGAGCATGACCGCGTGGCCGGCGCAGGTGACGGTGAACGAATGACCGTAGTGCGCATTGGAAAACCACGCGCCGCGATCGAGGAAACGCCGCAGGCCGTCCGGAGCGAGTTGATCGCGAAAATCCGTCACCTGCCACTGCGGCGCGCCATCGAGGACGAGGAACACCACCAGCTTCGGGGGAGGCGGCGCTCCGGGTTCGGTGGTGACGCAGCCGGCGGATAACAGCGAGGCAAGGAAAAGGGCGAACAGGATCGCGGCGAAGCGCGGATGGGCGGTCGGTTTCATGGCGCAAGTCTAGGGTGCGAATGCCGCGCGGGCAACAGCGGCGCCGCGCGAGGCACTGAGGCTTGCCGGGGATTGCGGATGCGCGTAGCCTATGCGCATACCAGACCCACAGAAAACGACGCAGGAGGCAATCATGGGCGGACGCGACTCGCTCGCCGGCAAGCGGCCGGCAAATCTCACCATCAGCGCGAAGCTGCTCGACAAGGCCAGGAACCTGAAGATCAATCTCTCGCAGACTCTCGAGGAGCGCCTGACGCAGCTTGTTCGCGAGGCGGAGGCCGAGGAATGGCTCGCCGCGAATCGCAAGGCCATTGACGCCTACAACGCGCGCGTGGAGCGCGATGGCGTCTGGAGCGACAAACTCAGGGATTTCTGATGGCACGCTTCGAGGTGCGCACAAACCTGAACCGGGCGACCCGCGCGCGGGTCCCCTACCTCCTGGAACTCCAGGCGGACATGCTGTCGGCACTCGACACCCGTCTGGTCGCTCCGCTCGTTCCGGCGGCCGAATTCGGTCCCGCGGCAACACGCCTGAACCCGGGATTCCGTATCGGCAATCGCAATCTCGTGATGGATACCGCACTCATGGCCGGGGTACCGCGGAAGCTGCTCGGCGAGCGGATCGTTTCGCTTGTCGAGCGTTCGGCTGACATCCTTGGCGCGGTCGATCTTCTCGTCTCGGGGATCTGACCTCCCGGCCCATACGCTGGAGCTGCTGCTGCGTGCAGATGACGTGATCGCGTGAGGGTAGTGTGTGGGTAGACAACGCCAATCGGGTGCGCTAGAGTCGCGCCGCCCATGACGCCAAGACGCCGCACGCTTCCTGCCTGGCTCGCGATCTTCGCGCTTTCGCTGCACGCGCTGTGGCCCCTGATCGCGCAGGCCAGGCCGAAGATTCCGGGGATGCTCATTCACGTCTGCGCGATGGACGGGCGCTCGCAGTTCATCGAACTTGCGGCGGAAGGAACCCCGCTCGAGAAGCGCTCGAGCGCCCAGCATGAGCATTGCAAGATGTGCGTGGTCGGCGCCGATCGCGTCGCCGTCCTGCATCCTGTGGCGATTGCCGCACTGGTCGTTCCGTCGGATTGGAGCGGGGCGCCGATCGTCTCTGCCGTAGCAACACCTCCCCGATCACATTCTCATCCGCCCGCGTATCCACGGGCGCCTCCCGCAGCCTCCTGAGTTCTGCCGTATGGCCGATGCACGCGAGCTGACGCGCTCGCATCTGCCCGTCCCGATCTGATGCAGGAGCTTGCCATGCCGAGCGTATTCAGGGTCGCCATCGATTTGAAGAAGCCGCTGTTCGGACTGCTGTTGGCGTCGGTCGCCGCGCTCACTGCGTGCGACGGTTCGCGGCCCCGGTTCTCGTCCATCGACCTGACGGGCGCGAGCTTTGGACGCGAGTTTCGCCTCAGCGATCCCGATGGCAAGGAGCGCGCGCTTGCCGATTTTCGCGGCAAGGTCGTGATGGTGTTCTTCGGGTTTGTGCAATGCCCGCAGGTTTGCCCGACGGCGCTCGCGCGCGCGGGCGCGGTGCGCGAAATGCTGGGCGCCGGCGGAAAAAAGGTGCAAGTCATCTTCATTACCGTCGATCCGGAGCGGGATACGCCGGAGATCCTGAAGGCGTACACCGCAGCGTTCGACCCGGGTTTCCTCGCGCTGTACGGAGACCTCGAGCGAACCAAGGCCGTCGCGGCGGAGTTCAGGGTGTTCTACAACAAGGTGCCGACCGGCAGTTCCTACACGATGGACCACAGCGCCCTGACCTACGTGTTCGATGCGCAAGGGCGCCTGCGGCTTGGCGTGAACCACACCAGTTCCGCCGAAGAACTCGCCGCCGATGTGCGCACGCTCATGAGTACCTATCCAAGTTCATAGAACGGAATAACCATGAAACGGCTGCTTTTCGCATCACTTGTTGTCGCAGCGGCCTCCGCGGCATTCGCGCAGTTGACGGTCAAGGAACCCTGGGTTCGCGCCACGGTGCCGCAACAGATGGCCACCGGGGCCTTCATGCAGATCACATCGCCGACAGACACGCGCTTGGTGGAGGTGCGCACGCCGGTCGCGGGCGTGGCCGAGATTCACGAGATGGCGATGGAGAAGGACGTGATGAAGATGCGCGCCGTTGCGGGGCTCGCTCTGCCCGCCGGAAAGACGGCGGAACTCGAGCCAGGCGGCTACCACGTGATGCTGTTGGGGCTGAAAGGGCAGGTCAAGGAAGGCGAGACGGTGCCCGTCACCCTGGTGCTCGAAGGCAAGGATGGCAAGCGCGAGACGATCGAGATCAAAGCGCCGGTCAGGCCGCTCGCGACGCCTGCGGGCGGTTCAACGAAGAAATGAGGGAGACCGCAATGAAAAGATCCGTGCGTGCAGTGCTCGGCGCTTTGATTCTGGCTGCATCGGCCAGCGCAATCGCGCTCGAGTACAAGAAAGGTGATTTGCGCATCGACAATCCGTGGACGCGCGCCACCGCTGGCGGCCAGACGGTTGCGGCCGGATACCTCGAAATTGTGAATGCGGGCAAGGCAGCCGATCGCGTGATCGGCGCCTCCACGCCGGCAGCCGAGCGCATCGAACTGCACGTGGTTGGCCTCGAAGGCGAGGTGATGAGGATGCGCGAGGTGAAATCCTTCGAAGTGCCCGCCGGAGGAAGGATGGAACTCAAGCCGCGCGGGCCGCACATGATGATCATGGGTATCAAGCGCGCGTTCAAGAAGGACGAGCGCATTC
Organism: Betaproteobacteria bacterium; assembly: GCA_016195915.1. Classification (GTDB taxonomy): domain Bacteria; phylum Pseudomonadota; class Gammaproteobacteria; order Burkholderiales; family SG8-39; genus JADGRQ01. The sequence goes on from JACPYS010000031.1 coordinate 16,461, forward strand.
CGGTAACGCTCAGGTTCGAGAAGGCGGGCGACGTGGCCATCGAGCTGCTGGTCGGTGGAATCGACGCACCAACCGATGGCAAACATAAACATTGATGTGTATCTGTCCGCGTTACGCAAGAACTGAGCGCAGGAGCCCTGGTGCGCACGCCGTTTCGATCGCGGTTCCAGTGTGGTTACACGCCGTCTCGGGAGCGCTGTTTGCCCTTCATTCGTAGCTGAAGCCCGCGGCGAATTCTTCCATCCGTTGCAGTTCGTCCTCGGTGATTTCACCAAGTTGCCATCGCAGCCGCGCGATCTCGCGCATCGCTTCGGCCCGCGCCTGTTTGTTCGAAAGAAGGTCGAGCTTTCTCTGCGCCGCTTCGAGCCGCAGGCGCAGCACCGCGGGATCAGCGGAATCCGGAACGGAGGTCATGGCGAAGTTTGCGTTTGAACCGGCGTGAGCCGCAGCGGCGCCGCGCCGCGGCTGGCCAGCGAGCGCATCTTGACCAGATAGCTTTCGCGCGCCGGTGCGCAGGCGTTCACCGGGCAAGCGTACACGCAGCGCGGAAGCGGGAAATAGCCGTCGCATTCGACGCAGACGCCTGCGTCGATCGTGAACTGGCTCGGTCCCGGTGCGATTGCGCGTACCGGGCACTCGTACTCGCACGCGCTGCAGTTGATGCATTCACAGGAAATCATGTAGGCCATGCGCCAATGCCTCAGTTGACGGGCTGGTGAAATACGCCCGCGAGTCCGGATGCAGCCACGCGCGTGGCGATGGCCGCCTTGTCGGTGGTGTACAGGCCGCGTGCCTTCATGCGCTCGAAATAGACTGCGCCGGAGAACGTGTACTTCTCGCGCATGCCCTCTTCGGTCTGCATGCGTTGCCTCACGTAAGAGACGGCGTCACCGACGGCAAGGCTGTCGGGGAGTTCGAGCAACTCCCTGCCGGCGCTCTTGCGAACCGCGTTGTGGCCTGCGAGCGCACCGGTAACGATGGCCTCCGTGTGCCCCACCAGCAGACCCGCCTTCTCGCCGCCGCAGAACAAGTTGTCGACCTCGCCCTGGACCTGCATCGCATCATCCCGCGGTGACAGCGCGGCGAAGCGCATCGAGTTGCCCACCGTGCCGGCGTAGGGATCGTCGTAGCGCACGTTTCCCAGACCCGGGACCTGCTGCAACTGGTCGAGCGGGAGGTGCGAAGTCATCAGCTTCACGCGGCCGGTATCGAGCAGGATGACGTTCTGCGCGTATTCGGCGGACGCGTATTGCTGGCAGCACTTGGCGCCGAGCTTTTCCTCATGCACCAGGTGGCGCGACATCGGGATCACCAGTACCCCCTTTTCCTCAAGTTCCCTGACGAGGCCCGGATCGACGGATTCCTTGCCGAACTCGCAGGAGCCGCTCATCGCGCCGATCGAGCCGTCCGCTTTCTTCCCTTGCTTCTCCGCGATGCCGGCGAGTCCGGTGAGGCTCACGCGCGGGCCGAAGGTCGGGCAGCGCGCGATACACATCACGCAGCCATTGCCGAATTCGGTGCAGAAGCTCTGCGGGCCGAAGGAGCCCGTCGTGTCGATGAACACATCGGCCTCGACCGCCGTCGCGTTCTCCAGGCTGATCGCCGTGATCGAGCCATTGCGGCGCGATAGTCCGGCAACGCGGCTCAGCAACCAGATTTCCACACCGCGCTCGAGCAGGCAATCCCTGACCGCCTTCTCAATGAAGGATACGTCGTACAGCGAGGCGTGCTTGTGCCCGGGGAATTCGATATCGCGGTGGCGGGTGGTGCGGTCACATACCTCGAACAGCGTGCCCGCACCGAGCGCGATCATCTCCTCGGCCGCCGTGTAGCGGCCGTTATTGCGCATGATGCCGCCGACAAGGCCGGTGCCGAGGAGGCTGTCCGCGCGCTCGAGCACAATGACTTCCCGGGCGCCCGCCTGGCGCGCCGCGAGGGCGGCTGCGCATCCCGCCCAACCGCCACCTACAATGACAACCCTAGACATGGACGCCTCCTGTGATTGCCGCGCGCGTAGCGGCATAGCCGGCGGCGCAGGCGGCGCGATTCTTTTCCGCGATCGCGCGCGGAACATGCGCAGCCATGCTGCGCGAAAGGGATTCGAGGGATACCGCGTCGGTGAGCGCAGCCACGCAACCCAGGGACACGATACCCGCCGCGATGGGCTTGCCGGTGTGCTCGCGGGCAAGCGCGGTGATCGGCACCGCGATCGCGCCGGCGGGCAAGCTCGAAACTTCGGCCGGATCGATGATCACGCGCGCACCAGGTTTGAGGTCCTTCGCAAACCGGTTGGCCGCGCCCTGGCTCAGCACGATGAGCGCGTCCGGATGGTCGGCTGCGGGGTAGGTGATCGGATCGCTGCTCATCACGACGTCGACCACGCTCGGGCCGCCGCGTGTAGCCGATCCGTAGTCGCCGCGCTGCGTCGCCCACAGGCCTTCGTGGAAACCCGCGGCCTCGCTCAACACGGTCCCGGCGAGCTTGACGCCATGCCCGCCAAGCCCGGCGATGCGCACCTCGAACCGCGGCACGACGTGCGTCGGCGATCTGGCCGGCGCCGCGCGCGCCTGACTGCCTGCCACTGCGAGGCGAAGGAGCGGTTTGGTCCATTCCCGGTAAGCATCAAAGTATTCAGGCCACGCGTTCTCGCTCAGGACGCCCATCTGCAGCTGCGCGCCGGCCGTGACGCCGATCACCGAGAACCCCGGTGTATCGATCGCCCGGTGAAGCAGATGCGCGAGTTGGTCCGGATCCTCGAGGTCGGCTCGAGCGACGAAGGACGCACCGAGGGCGGACGCCCATTCGAGCGGGCGCGATGCAGTTTCCAATTCGCGCTGGTATGCCGGCATGTCCCAGCCGGCGCGATCCATTGAATCGACCGCCGCCGCGGCGGTAACTTCCGCACGCAACAAGAGTAGCGTCATGCCGATATTGCGACGCGCGGCGTGGATCAGATGGTTGGTTCCAAGCGTGATGCTGTCCGCGCTCATGATCAGCACCAGCGGAGTGTTCGGCTTTGCCGCGCGCAGGCCGATCGCCAGCGCGATGTTGCGCCCTGGCGGTCCCTGGATAAACGAGAGCGGGGCGGCACCCTCGCGTCCGGAACGCTGGTAAGGAAGATCCGGCAGGCTCGATAGCACGATCGGCGGCTCGCGGTTCGCGTCGAGCCCCATTAGCGTGCAGATGCTGTCCAGCAGCAATTGCCAGGTTGTCGCGAAGCGACGATCGTAGCTCATGCGGCCAACCTTGAAACCTTCATGATCGCGGCGAGAATCTGCTCCGGCGTAATCGCGAGACCGTCGGCACGGTTCACACCCTCGACTGCGGCCCGCCCGCCCGCGAGGCGTTCGACCTCGAGGCGTATCTGGCCGAGGTTCATTTCGGGGACGATGATGCGCTCCACACGGCCTGCGAGTTCACGCATCGCCTTCTCGGGGAACGGCCAGATCGTGAGCGGCTTGAACAGACCCGCCCTGGTGCCTTGCGCCCGCGCCAGGGTGACCGCATGCGCGGCGGCGCGCGCGGTTCCGCCATAGGCGACAAGCGCGATTTCGGCGTCATCGAGGAGTGCCTCTTCCCACTGCAAAATTTCGTCGAGGTGCGCATCGATCTTGCTGGTCATGTGGCGCCACCAGCGGCTCACGACTTCGGCATCCTCTGTCGGAAAGCCATGCTCGTCGTGCAACAGTCCCGTGACGTGGTAGCGGTACTCTCGGCCGAACGGCGCGAGCGGCGCTACGCCGCCCTCGGTGAAGGCGAATGGCTTGTAGGCTTCGGGCGATTCGGCAGGCAGCGGACGGTTCACCACCTGCGGTGTGTCGGGCAGTTCGACCTTCTCCTTCAACTGCGCGACGATGGCGTCCATCAGCACGATCACCGGCGTGCGGAACTTTTCGGCGAGATTGAATGCGCGCACCGTAAGAACATACGCCTCCTGCACGCTGCTCGGCACCAGCACGATGATGGGATGATCGCCGTGCGTGCCCCAGCGCGCCTGCATCACGTCGCCCTGCGCGGCCTTGGTCGGCAGCCCGGTGCTCGGCCCGACGCGTTGCACGTTGATGACGACGCACGGAATCTCGCTCGCCACCGCGAAGCCGAGGTTCTCCTGCATCAGGGAAAACCCCGGTCCGCTGGTGGCGGTGGCGCTCTTCAGGCCACCGAGCGATGCGCCGATGATCGCGGCCATGCTTGCAATCTCGTCCTCCATCTGGATGAACACGCCGCCCACTTCGGGCAGCCGGCCCGAGAGGATCTCCGCGATCTCGGTCGAAGGGGTAATCGGGTAGCCGGCGTAGAAGCGGCAGCCGGCGGCGATCGCGCCCTCGGCCGCGGCTTCGTTACCGTGCATGAATGAGACTCGGGACATCGGCGATCTCGCTTTCGGGTTCGGGGGGAATGACTTCGATGGCAAAATCCGGGCAGTGGCGCTCGCAGGCCTTGCAGTTGACGCAGCGCTCGATCGCGTTCGCGAGCGGGTAGCCCTGCGCATCCGGGAAAAGCACCTGCTGCGGGCACCAGGCAATGCACAGGCCGCAGGCCTTGCACAGTTCCCGATACAGGTTGATTCGATAGATGCCTCGCGCAACGATGTCCACGTCCGGGTTCTCCGCGTCACGCCCGCGCGCGGGCCTTTTGTTCGAGCATCGCGTAATAGCGGCTGCTGTAGTCGCGCGATCCGTGGCGCTCGAAAATCACGCCGCGTGGCACGCGCGGGTCCTGGTGCACGCCTTGCGCGGTGGCGGTGCTGACCGGGGTGGCGGGCGACCCGGCGGAAGTGAGCCGCAACGGCGCTGCCGCGCGCCTGAGCAGAACCGGATTCACGCGTCGCGTCTGCTCCTCCATGCTCTTCATCATCTGCGACGCATCGCCGAGTTCGTTCATGCGTCCGTAGAGAACATGACAGTTGCTGACGACCTCGACCAAAGCGAAGCCGGAAACACCCATCGCCCGCTCGATCAACCTGGTCAGCGCTGCGGTTTGATTCACCGTGGCGCGAGCGTAAAACGCAGCGCCCGCGGCACGTGCCAGGGTCTCGAGATTCATCGGACGCTCGAACGATCCGGACGCCGCGGTGCTCGTGCGTCCGCCGACGGGCGTGGTGGGTGACGATTGACCGCCGGTCAATCCATACACCGCGTTGTTGACCACGACGGCCGTGAGCCCGATGTTGCGACGCATGGCGTGGACCAGGTGGTTGCCGCCGATCGACATCGAATCGCCGTCTCCCATCACCACGATGACCGACATGTCCGGGCGCGCCATCTTGAGACCCGTGGCGAACGCCGGTGCGCGGCCGTGCGTGGTGTGCAGGGTGTTGAAGTCGGCGTAACCGGACATGCGGCCGGTGCAGCCGATGCCCGACACCATTGCCACATTGTTCTTGTCGAGCCCGCGGAAATGCACTGCCTGGGCGATCGAACTCATCACGATGCCCAGGCCGCAGCCTGGGCACCAGGTCGTCGGAAACGCCTGCGGGCGGAGGTATTCGCGCAGGATAAAGGAGTTCTGCAGTTTCATGGTTTGAATCTCCGCCCGGCCTAGCCGAATTCAAATCTCACGCCCTGCGCCAACGGCATTGCGTTTGAAAAGTTTATTGTATTCGTCGCCCGCCGCATGTAGGCCTTCCACGCATCGCTGCCCGCTTCGCGGCCGCCACCCGTTTCCTTCTCGCCGCCAAATGCGCCGCCGATCTCCGCTCCGCTCGGTCCGATGTTCACGTTGGCGATACCGCAATCGCTGCCGCTGGAAGACAGGAACAGTTCTGCTTCGCCGAGGTCCCTGGTAAAAATGGCGGACGCGAGCCCTTGCGGCACGTCGTTGTGTATTGCAACGGCATCGGTGATCTCGCGATATGCCATGACATAGAGAATCGACGCAAAGGTCTCCGTCCTCACGATCTCTGTCTGGACGCCCATCTCGCAGATCGCGGGTGCGGCGTAGAACGCGCCCGGCGCGCCGGGAAACTCCCTGCGTTCGCCTCCGAACACGGTGCCGCCCTGCTCGCGCGCGCGATCCAGCGCCGCGCGCATGCCGGCGAACGCCTGTTCGTCAATGAGCGGTCCGAGCAGCACGCCGGATTCGAGCGGATTTCCGATCCGCAGATTTCGATACGCCAGCTTCAGCCGTTCAACCAGCCTGTCGCGAAGGGATTCGTGCACGATCAGACGGCGCAGGGACGTGCATCTCTGCCCCGCGGTCCCGACGGCCGCAAACACGATGGCGCGCACGGCGAGATCGAGGTCCGCACTCGGCGCCACGATCGCGGCGTTGTTTCCTCCGAGTTCCAGAATCGAACGGCCAAATCGCGAGGCGACGCGCGACGCAACGGCGCGCCCCATGCGTGTGCTGCCCGTCGCGCTGATCATCGGCACGCTCGCACTGTCCGCCAAGGCGATCGATGGTCCGGAATCTCCAAGCACGAGCGTACTCAATGGGCGTGGCAGGTGCGGAAATCCCGATAGCGTTCGCTCCAGCAGCGCCTGGCAGGCGAGCGCGCTCAGGCAGGCCTTTTCCGACGGCTTCCAGACCAGCGTGTTCCCGCAAACCAACGCAAGCGCGGCGTTCCATCCCCAGACTGCGACGGGAAAATTGAATGCTGTAATGACGCCGCAGACGCCGAGCGGATGCCAAGTCTCCATCATTCGGTGTCCGGGCCGTTCGGATGCGATGGTCAGCCCGTAGAGCTGTCGCGACAGGCCGGCCGCAAAAACGCAGATGTCGATCAGCTCCTGTACTTCACCCAGCCCCTCGGAAAGAATCTTTCCGGTCTCGATCGAGATCAGCTCGCCGAGCGCCGCCTTGTGATCGCGCACCGACTGCCCGAAACTGCGCACCACTTCCCCGCGGGCAGGCGCCGGGGTGGCGCACCACGGCACAAAGGCGAGACGCGCATTTTCGATCGCCTGCCCAAGCTCTTGCGGCGATGCCGCCCGGAGCGTGCATATCGTTTCCCCCGTGACCGGCGTGCGCGAGCGCAGCCCATCGCCCGCTACGCTGCGGAGATCGACGCCGAGCTGCCCGAGCAATGAGCGCGCGCGCTCAGGCAGCGCGCCTGGATCCGGCAACTGTTCCTGGCGCATTCGCCTTTTCCTCGTTGATGGCATAGTGGCGGCCGAACCGGTTGCCGAGAAACATGTCAAGCGAAGCCTGTTCCTGGCGCACGAAGCCGCGGTCCGGGATCTTTCCCGCGACCATCAGATCGACCATCGCGCAGATCCCGGCAGCCGTGGTGAGCTGAATTGCCGAAAGCAGCTTCCCGTTCACCTCCCTGGCGTAGACTTTTCGGACAAATGTTTCCTGCGTCAGGCGAGCGTTCTTCTGTCCGGTCACCGTGACGAAGATGAGAACGAGATCCTGCGTGGTCATTGGAATCGCCGCCTCGAGGACGTCCTTCAGGACGCCTCGATGCAGGCCGAGCCGCAGATCGCGAATGAGGACCTTCACGATGTCGCGGTGTCCGGGATACCGGACCGTCTTGTAGTTCAGGTTCTCGACGCTTCCCGCAAGGGATTCGCAGAGCGTACCGAGTCCGCCGGAGGTGTTGAAGGCCTCATAGGTCACGCCGTCCAGCGAGAACTCCTCGGCTTCCTCGAGCGCCTGCACCTCGCGCAGCGTCCCGTCGACGATGGCCTCGCAGGGATTGCAGTATTCATTGATCAAGCCATCGGTGCTCCACGTCAGGTTGTATTTCAGCGCGTTGCTCGGATAGATCGGCAGCGCTCCAACCCGCATCTTTACATCCCTGAGGGAATCGAAATGCCGCGCCGCGCTGTTGGCCGCAATCGAGATGAAACCCGGGGCGAGGCCGCACTGCGGAACGAAGGCGGTCTGGGCTCCCAGTGCGAGTTGCTTCACCGCGCGCGTACTCTCGACATCTTCGGTCAGATCGAAATAGTGCACCCCGGCTTGTTTGGCCGCACTCGCGATCAGTGGGGTCAGATGGTACGGGCACGCCGAAATCACGAATTGCTGATTCTCGAGAAGCGGCACGAGTTCCGCTGCCGAGGCGAGAACGCAGGCGCGAGTACGGAATCCCTGGTCGCGAAAAACGCGCAGGCGCTCCGGGTCCTGGTCGATGATCGTCAGCGCATAGTCGCCCGTCTCATCGAGAAGAGCCACGACGGCTTCGCCGATCTTCCCCGCACCCGCCAACGTCAATCTGGTCCTTTCCATGTCAATACTCCGTTCTCGGTGGATCATCAGGCTCGCTTACGGGCTCCCGCCCGATAGACGCTCGCCGGCCGCAGCCACTGCCGATTTCGCGGCAGGGGGCTGCCACGAAACGCTGACGGCGCCGCTGATGAAAGTCTGGCACGCCATGCGATAGCCGTTCGCCAGGTCATCCTCCGACAGGTGCTTGCGCTCCTTGGCTTTGACCGCGTCCGTGTGCTCCAGACCCTGCTCGATTCTGCACTTGCAGGTTCCGCAGAGGCCGGCGCCGCATTTGAACGGAATGCCTCCTTTCTCGCGCAGCGATACTCGCAGGATGTTGCTGTTCTCCGGCGCGGAAACGACCTTGCCGCCATTGGTAATGAAGGTGACGGTGATCATCGAATGCGGCATGGACGAACGGCTGGAGCATGCGTTTGCATGGGGCTGCCGGCTAGCGCTTCACCAGCGAGATATCCATGTCGCCGAAGTGCATGAGCCCTTCGAGCTCATGCCTCGCCTGTTCGACCGTCTCGAACTTCGGCAGGAACTTGGAGGGGACGCGATTCACGAGCGGAGGAGAGGACTCGTCCACGATGGTGATTTTCGCTTCGGCCTTCAGTTCTGCGATGACGAAATGGGCCCTCTTGCGTCCGCAGAAAATGTAGTCGTACGCCTCGACCGGCAACAAGGCTTCGCCGAGTTCGGTCCTGAACTGTCCGGGCTTGCTGGTCAATATCACGTACATGGGTACGTCTCAGCCGGTATGCTGTTTGCGGGCGGGACATCGTCCTGGGCCAGTTCCAGATCGTGATTGATCCACAGTTGGCACGCCAGTCGATAACCCTGTTCCAGTTTGGCTCCCAGGAGTTTTTTCTCCTTCCAATTGGGCTCGGGAAGATATTCGCCACCGCTGATGATCCTGCTCGCGCACTTGGCGCATTTGCCCATTCCGCAACCGTACGAAAGGTTCGGATAGGGAAACTGCCGGATGCCGGCTCTGACGACGAGGTTGGTGTTCTCCTTGACGTCACCGTGATAGACCTGGCCACCCTTGTGAAGGACGATTTTCGGCATTTGGCCCCTTCTGCAGTGATCCCATCGCGCTCGCAGTAGTTTGTTTTCAGCAGTGAGAATTCCTATCAACGTATACAATATACTAAATTTTCCGTGAGATCAAGTGAGTTAACGAATGCGCCGTGGACGTTCACGCCGTCCCAGGTCCATACGGATGGATGCATACTTATCCGTTAGTAAACAAATTGGTACGAATACATTATAGAATCGTTATAAGTTTCCTGGCCAACCGTTGACATGAGACAACATTAGTATACTATATCCGCATTGACCACCACCTGAGAGGAGCCGCGAATGTCTCAGCTAATGAACCAGGATGATTTCCGGACCGCGCTCGAAAACGCCATCAAGGGCAAGAGCGCCAACAAGGCGCCGTTCAGCGTTGCCTGGGCCAGCGGCAAGCTCACCCGCGCACACCTGGCGCGCTGGGCGGAGAACCACTATCACTACGTTGGTCCGTTTGCCGAGTATCTGGCGTATGTGTACGCCAAGATGCCCGCGCGTTACATCGAGGCCAAGGACTTCCTGCTGCAGAACATGTACGAGGAAGAGATCGGCGGCGACCGCCATACCGATTTGCTGATCCGTTTTGCCGAGGCCTGCGGCACCACCCGCGCGCGCGTCATCGACCCCGAGAACATGTCGGCGACCACTCGCGGCCTGCAAAGCTGGTGCTATGCCGTTGCCATGCGCGAAGACCCCATCGTCGCCGTCGCCGGCCTGGTGGTCGGCCTGGAGTCGCAGGTCCCGTCGATCTACCGCAGACAGACCCCGACGCTGCGGGAGAAGTACAAGTTCACCGATGAAGAAGTCGAGTTCTTCGACCTGCACATCGTCTCGGACGAGATCCACGGGGAGCGCGGTTACCAGATCGTCCTGGCGCACGCGGACACACCCGAACTGCAACGACGCTGCCTGAATATCTGCGAGGTGGGTGCCCAGATGCGACTGCTCTACACCACCGCCCTCTACCACGACTACGTGGCGAAGGAGATCCCGCTGGCCGAACTCGACATGGCCGGGAAAGACATTCCGAGCGCTGAACGCGAACTGCTCCAGGCATGAACGCGGCGCTCGTCGAGGAGTTCCGGAACCTCATTGACGGCGAGTGGATCCGGAGCGCGACGGGAAAGACGTTCGACAACGTCAATCCCGCGGATACACGCGACATCGTGGGCCGGTTTCAGGCATCTTCCCCCGCGGATGCCAATGCGGCCGTAGAAGCGGCGTCGTCGGCATTCGAGGGATGGAAACGAACGCCGATATCCAGGCGTGCCGGAGTGCTTCAGCGTGCGGCGGACTATCTCGAGGCCAATGCCGCGAAGTTTGCCGAGGATCTGACCCGGGAAGAAGGCAAGTCCCTGGGCCTGAGCAAAGACGAAGTCCTGCGCTCGGCGCAGACGCTGAGGTTCTACGCGATCGAAGGACAATCCTTTTCCGGCGAAACCTTTCCCAACGACGATACGCAGATGCTCGTCTACAGCCTAAGGGAGCCGTTGGGCGTGGTGTGCGTCATCACGCCGTGGAATTTTCCGATTTCGATTCCTTCAAGAAAGATCGCACCGGCGCTGATTACCGGAAATACGGTGATCTTCAAACCTTCCTCGGATGCCCCCTTGATCGGATACCGGCTCACCGAAGCGATGGTCAAGGCAGGAATGCCGAAAGGAGTGTTCAATTTCGTCACCGGGAGGGCCGTCGATGTCGGCCCGACGATCACCGAGTCGCCCGCCGTTCGTGCCGTGTCGTTTACCGGCTCGAGCGCGGCCGGCGAACACATCCATCGCTCGGTCACCTTGACGACGCGCACGCAATTGGAGCTTGGCGGCAAGAACCCCCTGATCGTCATGGAAGATGCCGATCTCGACGAGGCGGTCGATCTGGCGGTCAAGGGAGGCCTGTCCTTGACCGGTCAAGCCTGCACGGGCACCAGCCGCGTCCTGGTGATGGCCGCGGTCAAGGCGCGATTCACCGAAAGACTTCTCGCCAGGGTCAAGGCACTGAAAATCGGCAGCGGGATGTCGAGCGGAATGGATATCGGCCCGCTTGCCACGCCGAAGCAACTTGAAACCGTACTGGCGTATATCGAAATCGGAAAGCGGGAAGCGACCCACCTCTGCGGCGGCGAACGTTTAAGGGGCGAAGCCTTCGAGCGAGGTTACTACGTGACTCCCGCGATCTTCACCGACGTCACGCAGACGATGCGCATTGCCCGCGAAGAGATATTCGGACCGGTGCTTTCGATCATCGAAGCCGTCAGTTACGAAGACGCAATCGCCAAGGCAAACGACACCGAATACGGATTGTCGGCCGCAATTGCAACGCGCAATCCGCGCTACATGCACAGGTTCGCGCAGGACATCCAGGCGGGCACCGTGAAGATCAACAGGACCACCACGGGAAATCTCGTCAACGCGCCATTCGGCGGCCTGAAACGCTCCAGCACCTCGACATTTCGCGAGTCCGGACGCACCGGCCTGGAGTTCTACACCCAGATCAAGACGGTCTATCAGGGCTGCTGAGCGGAAAGGGACGAGAACCATGAAAACCGTTTTGAAGCTGGAACTTGCGGAAGCGCGTTGCATGGTACATGCCGCTTTTCGCAAGGCCGAGGAAATCGGGGTTACGGAAACGGTCTGCATCGTCGATGACGGCGGTTGCCCGATTGCCCTCGAGCGCATGAACGGCGCGCGTATTACCGGTCCGCAGATTGCGTGGAACAAGGCGTTTACCGCCGCCGGACACAAGCGCTCCACGCACCTGTTCAACCAGCCGCCCAATGGGCCCGCCCTTCCCGGCAATGAGGCATTCGGGATTCAATGGAGCTTCGAGGGAAAATTTGCGGTCTTCGTCGGCGGCTTTCCGATCGTGGTGAATGGGGAAGTCGTCGGAGGCATCGGCTTGAGCGGCGGAAATGGCGAACAGGACACCCAATGCGGGATCGCTGCCTTGCAGGCGCTGAACGACCTGCTGTCGCCGCAGAACCATGCGGTCATGGTCGAAGTCGATATCAAGAAGTGAGAAATCACGCGTCTGGTAGCGACAGGCATTGGAACTCAAAACTCTTTTCGACCGAAGTCTGAAAGCGATTTCCATTCACACGAGGAGGACATGATATGAAGCAGTGCGTTCTTTCCCTGATTGCGGCCTGCCTGCTTGCGGCGGCCGTGCCCGCGCAATCCCAACAGTACCCGGTCAAGCCCGTTCGGGTCATCGTCAGCACCGTGCCCGGGCCACTGGATACTTTCGCGCGGATGGTCTGCGACAAGATCGCCGCTTCGCTGAAGCAGCCACTGGTGATCGAAAATCGCGCCGGAGCAGGCGGCAATATCGCAACCGAGTTGGTTGCCAAGTCGCCGGCGGATGGCTACACGTTGCTGTTTGCGATCGATACCACGTTCACCGTCAATCCGTCGGTCTACAAGACGCTGCCCTTCGATCCGGCGAAGGACTTCGCCACCATCTCCGTGCCGGTCATCTACGGCCAGTTGCTTGCGGTGCATCCCTCGGTACCCGCCCAATCGGTTGCCGAACTCGTTGCCCTGGCCAAGCAGAAGAAGCTGACCTACGCCTCCGGTGGCAACGGAACCCCAAGTCATCTGTCGTCCGCCTATTTCCTCGCCACGGCAGGCATCGACATGACTCACGTCCCCTACAAGGGCACCGGGCAGTCGGTGATCGACGTGGTGGCGGGGCAGGTCGATACCATCTTTGCCGTCGTGACCGGCGTGCTGCCGCAGGTGAAGGCGGGCAGGCTGCGCGCCCTCGGCATTTCGAGCGCCAAGCGCTCCGCCCTTGCACCCGATGTTCCGACCATAGCGGAATCGGGCTACAGCGGATTCGATGTTTCCTTCGCATACGCGCTGATGGCTCCGGCAGGCACGCCCGATGAGATCGTGCAGTCGCTCAGCCGCGAGGTGCAGCGCGCCCTGGCGCAACCCGATGTGCAGGAGAAGAACCGGACTTTCGATTACGTCGTGACCGGCATGGATCCCAAACAGTCGGCCGCGTGGCTGAGGGAGAACCGCGAGCGCTGGGCAGGCGTAGTGCAGCGCGCCGGCATCTCCGCCAACTGAGCAGCCTTGAACCGCGAGAGGGTTAGCGTTGCGATGAACGATACTGAACAGAACGCCGGAGAAGGCGCCGTCGCGCAGAAGGTTCTGGTGGGGCAGCGACATACCTCTCTGAGTGCTCTCGTAGCCGACGAGCTGCGGCGGGCGATCCTCACCCACAGGATGCAACCAGGCGAGCGGCTGGTTGAAGACAAGCTCTCGGCCGATCTCGGCGTTTCGCGGGTTCCGATCAGGGAGGCGCTGCGCGTGCTCGCGAGCGAGGGTCTGGTGGAGGTTCAGCCGCGGCGGGGAGCTTCGGTCGCCGCGTTTACGGACGAAATCGTGCGGGACATGGTGGAATCGCGCGCGATGCTGGAAGGCGTGAATGCCAAGCTTGCTGCCCGCATTCGTGATCCGCAGATCCTCGCGGAGCTGACCGTGGTGCTTGCCAAGGGCAGGGCCGCGGCGGAACGCGCCACCCTCGAAGAGTTGATCGGGCTGAACGGTCAATACCACGATCTGCTCGCCAAGGCGGGGCGTAACAGGGTATTGCGCGAAATCATGCGTGGCCTTCGCGAGCGGACCGCCTTGCTCTTTTCCGGGGTGAGGACCGTGTCGCGCGCTCGCGAGGAGTGGGAAGAGCACGCCCAGATCCTGGCGGCGATCGTGGAGGGTGACGAAGAGCTCGCCGGGCTGCTGGCGACTCGCCACGTGCGCCGTGCGGCTGAGGCTGCTCTTGCCAATTTGCCGCAGGCACGTGAGTTGCGGCGCGTGGAATAGATCTGCTGCCGGAGTTCCTGTTTGATTTTCAGTACCCCGCTTCGACATCCACCAGCGCGAGCGGCGTCAGCCCGTTGCGCAAGCGGTTGATGTTCTCCACGACCATCGCCGTCGCCGTGCGCGGTTCGGTGAGGGCAGCGGTATGCGGGGTCATGAATACGCCCGGGTGCGTCCAGTAACGGTGCTCCACGGGAAGCGGCTCGGTCTCGAACACGTCCAGATAGGCCCGCGCAACCTGCCCGGAATCGAGCGCCGCGAGCAGATCCTCATCCACCACATGCGCACCGCGCGCGACGTTGATGACAGCGCCGCCCCTCGGCATCAGCGCCAGCGTGGCTGCATTCAGGATGCCGCGCGTCTCCGGAGTCAGCGGCAGGAGGCACACCACGACGTTGCAGACGGGCAGCATCCGTGCGAGCCCTTCCGAGCCCGCGCAGCTCTCGACCCCGATCACGCTCTTCGGCCGGCGGCTCCAGCCGCGCACCCTGAAGCCGAACGAGCGCAGCATCGGGCCCGCCTCGCCGCCGAGTTCCCCCAGCCCGAGCAGGCCGACGGTCCGGTCCGCAGCCATGGATTGCGGCAGCCTGTTCCACTCGCGCGCGGACTGCTGACGCCGGTAGACGTAATGGTGGCGATGGAAATCGATCACGTGCGAGAGCACGCTCTCGCACATCGCCGCAACCATGCCCCGGTCGATGCAGCGCGCAAGCGGCACGTGGCGCGGCAGGTCATCTTGGGCGAGCAGCCCATCCACGCCCATCCACAGCGACTGGACAAGCTTGAGGTTCGGCAGCCGTGCCAGCGCGCCGGCGGGGGGCACGGCGACGAACGCAATGTCGATCGCCGCCGGATCGCCGATCTCGGGCCAGACGAAGAAGCGCTCCTGCGGCAGCGCCTTTTCGAGCAGCGGAAGCCAGCGATCGGGACTCTCGATCGTGGAGAGAAACGCAACGTTCATCAGTCTTCGGGCTTGAAGCCGGAGGCGCGGATCACCGGCCCCCACTTGTCATAATCGGCCCTGTGGATCGCGGCGAGTTCCGCCGGACCCAACCCGGTAGGCTCGAGAAACAGGTTGGCGAGTCTTTCCTGCATGTCGGCCGCGCGGATGCCGTCCACCGCGGCCTTCGAGAGCTTTGCCACCAGTTCAGGCGGCGTGCCGGCAGGCGCGTAGAGCGCATACCAGGCGCTGCCTTCGATGTCGTAGCCCAGTTCCCTGAACGTGGGCACTTCGGGCAGGAAGCGCGAGCGCTTTCCGCCCGACGCGGCCAGCGCGCGCGCCTTGCCGGATTTGTGCAGCTGCGCGATGTCGGAGAGCACCACCGAGGCGGCGGAGATCTGCCCCCCCACCAGCGCCTGTAACGAAGGAGCGGTTCCCTTGAACGGCACGTGGTTCATCTCGATGCCGGCGGTGCGCGCGAACATCACCGCGAAAAAATGCGGCAGGCTGCCCGCGCCCGCAGAAGCGTAATCGCCCATTCTCGGGTCCTTTTTCACCAGTTCCACGTAGTCCCTCAACGTGGCGGCGGGCACGCTCGCGTTCACCGCCAGGCCGAGGTCGAAATTCGCCAGGTGCGCGAAAGCGTGTCGCTGGTGGCACCCGGGGGGTAGCCGAGCACGATCCTGACGACACGGTCCTGGGCCCCGGCAGGCAGCGCCACGGCAAGGAACACTGCAAGCATCATGGCGCGAAACATGGACTCTCCATACGGGCCGCCGGGTGGGCTGCGATGGTAGCATTCCACCAGGAGGATACCGACCATGCCGATCCGGAACTTCAATGAAAAGACGCTCACCGCGGAGGTGCTCGCGCGCCTGCACGCCACCTCCGATCCGCGCCTCAAGCAGGTGATGACGAGTTTCGTCAAGCACTTGCACGCATTCGTGCGCGAGGTGAGGCCCACGCCCGAAGAATGGTTTCGCGGCATCGAGTTCCTCACGGAAACGGGCAAGTGGTGCGACGACAAGCGCCAGGAATACATCCTGCTATCGGACACCATCGGCGTTTCGATGCTGGTGGATTTCATCAATTACGGAGATACGAAGAACGCGACCGAGTCCACGGTCCTGGGGCCGTTCTTCGTGGAGGGCGCGCCGGAGTTGCCCATGGGGGAAACCATCGCGAAGCCTGGCACGCCCGGCGAGCCGTGCACCATGCGCGGCAGTCTCAAAGACACCAAAGGCAAGCCGGTGGCGAACGCGGTGATCGACGTCTGGCAGGGGGCCGGCGACGGCTTCTACGATGTGCAGAAACAGGAGGGAATGAATCTGCGCGCGCGCTTTCGCACCGGCGCCGATGGCAAGTTCTGGTTCCGCTGCGTGCGTCCGGTGAGTTACCCGGTGCCCAACGACGGGCCGGTGGGAAAGATGCTGGTGGCGACCGGGCGCCACCCGATGCGTCCCGGGCATCTTCATTTCAAGTTCACCGCACCCGGTTGCGCGACGCTGGTCACGCACCTGTTCGTGAAGGGCGACAAGTACCTCGATTCGGACGCCGTGTTCGGCGTGAAGAATTCGCTGGTGGTGAATTTCAGGAAGGCGAAGAGCGGCGAGTACCAGGCGAACTACGACTTCGTTTTGTTGCCGGAGAAGCGCACGCGACCCGCGCGCAAGCGCAGGTGAGCAGCGTGGTGAATCCGGTCCGCAGCGTGCTCCTGCACGGCTACGGCGTGATGGGCTCAGGGGTGGCCAAGACCTTTGCCGCGGCGGGCTTCGAGACCCTGGTGCGATCGGGCCGCGCTGCGCAGTTGCGCGACCTGCCGCCCGAGGTGCGTGCGAGCACGGCGCTGCCCGAAAAGTGTCCGGACCTGATCCTGGAACTGGCACCCGAGGAGATCGAGGTCAAGCGCAAGGTATTTCGCGAAATCGAGGCGAAGTACGGCAGCGCGGATTTCCTGCTCGCCACCGGCACATCGGGGTTGGACCTCAACGTGCTGGCCGATGGTCTCGCGCGACCCGAACGGCTGATCGCGATCCACTACTACATGCCGGCCGAAACCATCGCGCTGGTGGAGGTGATGGCAGGCCCCGCGGCGCCGCGCGACGCGGTCGATCGTGCGGCCGAGGCGCTCGAGCGCACGGGAAAGCAGCCCCTGCGCATCTACCAGCCGGTGGTCGGCTTCATCGTCAACCGGCTTCAGCACGCGATGCTGCACGAGGCCTACTGGATGATCACCGAAGGCATCGCCACGGTGGCGGACGTCGATTTCGCCGCCACCGCGATGCTCGGTCCGCGCATGTGCGCAAGCGGCCTGTTGCTGCAAAAGGACATCAGCGGGCTGAAGGTGAACCGCGATGCGCAGCGCGCCATCGTGCCGCACCTGTTCCACAACAACCGGCCCAACCCGCTGCCGGGCGAACTCGTCGAGAAGGGCGAGACCGGCCTCGCCGCACGCAAGGGTCTTTACAACTGGGAGGGGCTCGATCCGCAGGAGGTGCGCCGCACCGCCGCGCGGGAACTCGGCAAAATCCTCTCGTTGCTCGAGCAGGAGACGTTTCCGGCGATGAAACGCCTGCAACCGAAGGACCGCGCACACCGCAAGGAATCCGCATGAAACCGCCGTTTCGCGCCGACCAGGTCGGCAGCCTGTTGCGCCCCGCCGAACTGCATGACGCGCGTGCGAAAGCGAAGCGCGGCGAAATCTCCGCCGCGAAACTGCGCGAAGCCGAGGACAGCGCGATCCGCGATGCCGTTGCCCGCCAGGAGGCGGTCGGGTTGCAGTCGATCACCGATGGCGAGTTTCGCCGCGACTGGTGGCACGTGGACTTCCTCGCCGGATTCGACGGTGTGGAGTCGTACGCCGCTCCGCTCGTGGTCGGCTTCAAGAACACCGAAGAGCAGCCGCTGATGCTGCGCATCACCGGAAAAGTCCGCCGCACGCGGCCGGTATTCGTGGACTCCTTCAAGTTCATGAAGCAGGCGACCCTTCGCACGGCCAAGCAGACCATACCCGCCCCTGCGATGCTCCACATGCGCCCGGGGCGTGCCGGTATCAGCCGCAAGGCCTACCCGGACCTCGAGGAGTTCTGGCGCGATGTGGCGCAGGCCTACCGCGCCGAGATTCGCGACCTGGCCGCGGCCGGGTGCACCTACCTGCAGCTCGACGACACCAGCTTTGCCTACCTCTGCGACGAAAAATTCCGCGCCAGCATGCGCGAGCGCGGCGACGATCCGGATCAGCTGGTCCGCACCTATGCCGCAGCGCTCAGCGCGGCGGTGGCTGAACGTCCGCCGGGCATGGCGATCACGATGCACACCTGCCGCGGAAACTTCAAGAGCACCTGGGTCGCTTCCGGCGGTTACGAACCGGTGGTCGAGGCGCTGTTTTCGGCCGCAGTGGACGGCTTCTTCATGGAATTCGACAGCGACCGCGCGGGCGATTTTGCTCCGTTGCGGTTCGTGCCGAAGGGAAAAAAAGTGGTGCTGGGCCTGGTGACCACCAAACAGGGGCAACTGGAGGACAAGGAGACGCTCAAGCGACGGATCGACGCGGCGGCGAAGTACGTACCGCTCGAGGACCTTTGCGTGTCGCCACAGTGCGGCTTTTCGAGCACGCACCACGGCAACGCGCTATCGCACGAGGAGCAGTGGAGGAAGCTCGAGCGGATCGTCGAGGTGGCGGGAGAACTCTGGCGATGAGCCGGATTTCATGAACGGCGGGGAGCGCTAGTGCAGACCCGCATCACGCACCTGCTGGGAATCCGGTATCCGATCATCCAGGCGGGGATGAGCTGGGCTTCGAGCAATTCGGCGCTTCCGATTGCCGTATCCAATGCGGGCGGCCTGGGGGTGATCGCCGCAGGACCGATGCGCATCGAGGAACTCCACCGGTCGCTCGCCGAGATCATCCTGGGGACCAGCAAACCCTGGGGCATCAACGTCCCTCTCCACAACGAGCGTTCGGCGGAATTTCTCGACGCGGCTTTCGAGGCGCGCGCGCCGGTGCTGATCGCGTCGCAGGGAGGTCCGAAGGAACAGCTCGCGCGGTTCCACTCGATCGGCACCAGGTGGCTGCACGTCGTGACTTCGCTCGAGCACGCGAAGAAGGCCGAGGCCGCCGGCGTGGATGCACTCGTCGCGGTTGGTGTGGAGGCTGGCGGCCATCCCGCTCCGAGCGAAGTCTCCACGCTGGTGCTGGTGAGAAAGCTCGCGCGCGAGTGCCGGCTGCCGATCGTCGCGAGCGGCGGCGTGGCCGACGGCGCGGGCGTCGCAGCGCTGCTCGCGCTGGGAGCAGACGCCGTGGAACTGGGCACCGTGTTTATCGCCACGCCGGAGGCGAACGTGCACGAGAACTACAAGCGCGCAGTGCTTGCCGCGGGAATCGACGGCAGCACGCTGGTCGCGCGCGGCAGACTTCCGATCCGCCAGCTTAAGAATTCGTTTTCCGCAAAATACGAAGCAGCGGAGCGTGCGGGTATGCCGGCCGATGAACTCGGGGCGATTTTCAACTCCGCGAGCCTCAAGCAGGCCGCGCTCGATGGCGACGTGGATTGGGGAAAAGTGGAGGCGGGCCAATCGGCGGGGTTGGTGGACGAAATCCGGCCCGCGGCGGAAGTGATGCGGCGCCTGGTCCTCGAGCTCGAAGCGGCGCGCTACCGGCTGGCATCGCTATGAGCGAGCTCGTGCTGAGCGAGAGCCACGGGCGCGTGCGCGTGCTTACGCTCAACCGGCCGGACAAGCTCAACGCGCTCAACACCGCGCTGACCGAAGCCCTGGTCGCGTGGCTCGAGGAGGCCGATCGCGATGACGCGGTGTCGGTGGTGATTTTCACCGGAGCAGGGCGCGCGTTCTGTGCCGGGGCCGACATCGGCGAATTCGCGGACCTCACTCCGGACCATGCCGCGCGCGTGGAGCATCGCGCGCAACTGACGCTGCGCTCGCACCTGGTTTTTTCGCGTATGAAAAAGCCGGTGATCGCGGCGGTACGCGGTGCCGCAATGGGCGGCGGCGCGGGGCTCGCGCTCGCCTGCGACCTGGTGGTTGCGAGCGAAAACGCCAGGTTCGCGTACCCCGAGATCAAGCACGGCATTCTGCCCTCGATCGTCATGACCAATCTCACGCGCCAGGTGGGGCGCAAGGCGGCGTTCGAACTGGTGAGTACCGGCGAGGCGATTTCGGCGGCGCGCGCGTTCGAACTCGGCGCGATCAACAAGGTGGTGCCGGACGAAAAGCTCATGGAGGCGACGATGGCGCTCGCCCAGACGCTCGCGGGCTACAAGTACGAGGCGCTGTTCGCGATCAAGCAGCTGTTCCACAAGGTCGTTGATGTGCCGCTGGCCGAAGGGCTCGAGGAGGGCCGCAAGTCGAATGTTGCGATGCGGGCGATGTACGGTGCCGGGACCCGCTGAAGGCGGGGGGCGATGTTCGGCGGTCTGCGGCTGTTGACTCCCGGTGAGGTTCCGTTCGACCGGTTGCAGGTATTTCGGTATTCCCCGCTATCGAGAATTCTCGCGACGGTCATCTCGGGAGCAATTGTGCTGTGCTGCATCTGGATCGGCTGGCGCGGCGGCATCGCACTCGGGAAGGAAGGGGCGATCCCCGGGTTCATCGCCTGGTGGGTGGCATTCTGGATCGGAATCTATTTCCTGTTCGTCGCCGCCGACCTGCGCAAGATTCTGCGGCCGCAGGCCTGGCTGGCTGTGGCGGGCGAAGACGGCGTCTTTCTGAAGTGGCGCTCCTACCTGAATGCGCACTGGGGCAGCGGCGATGTCCAGGTGGTATTCATTCCCTATCGTGCCATCGCTGGCGCAGGGGCGCATGCGCGCACCTGGCTCACGCGCGGTGAGCGCGAGGGCGGGTCGCGGGAAGAGCGCCACTCGTTCGTCGAGCTTCGCCTCGCCGAGCAGGTGGATACCACCGAACTCGCGAAGCGCCTCGCCGAGGAGCGCGACGGCCGCCCTTCGGGTATCAAGCAGAAATCGCGCTGGGGCCACTTTCCGGTTTCGGTCGAGCCGGAAAATGTGCTGCGCATCGAGTGGCGCGCGCGGCCCGGGACCGGCGCATTCATCGACATCCTGAGAGGCCATGGCATTGCGATCGAGCAGACCCGGACCTCGCGGTCCGATCTCAGGGATCCGGCCGATCCCGCGCAGCTTGCGGAACTAGCGCGGCGCGGCGATACCATGACACTGATTCGCGTGCTGCGCACCCAGCGCGACATCAGCCTCGCCGACGCGAAGACCCGGGCTGATGCGATGATTCGGGAGGCGCGGGGTGGAGGGATCTGATCAGCGTTCGAACCACTTCACGAGTTCGAAGCGCTTGCCTCTCCTCAGTCGGAAGTCGGTGAAGTCTCGGATATCCACTGTCAGTATGGCCCGGCAACCGGTCTTCTCCGCAAGCCAGACGATTGACGCATCGGCGAAGTCGATATCACGGTCGGCGTACTTGCGGATGAGGTTCCCAATATCCGGGTAGGCCGATGTCGGGACTTCCGCGACTGAAACGGCGCCTCGCTGGATCCATTCGAACAGCCGGGCTTTGCCGTCGGGATCGAGGAAAAAGCAGGTTTCGACGACCACTGGTGCCACAGTGAGGAGAGGATGTCGATTGTTCCTGAGAAATTCGCGCGCCGGTGCGCGCAGCCGCTCGGCGGGGCGGAAAAGCGGGACAAGAAAACCGGTGTCGACGATGACGCCGGTCACTTTTCACCCATCGATTTGCGCTTCTTCCCACGGAAGTGTTCCCGCAGCAGCCGCCTGCTGTGCCGCGCGATATCCTCGGTGGGCGCAGCATCGGTGTGCGGCCCGAACAGATCCTTGCCCAGGTCGTAGGCGCTCGGTTTCTGCGCGTTTGCGGAGAGCAAGTCAATAAGCGCCTGCTTCACGGCCTCGCTCTTGGTGATACGGCGCTTTGCGCAGTATTCAGCGAGTTCCTGCTCTACGCGACCGGGCAGGCGAACGGTGAGAGTCATTGGCGATCTCCGCTCGAATACCCTGTCTTCCACGAGGTCCGCCGCTTGCGCGCGTGCCCGCGAACGCTGGCGCGTAATGCCGCTTTGATGTTTCCGGACACGTCGGATCCGTCGCCTTTGTCCCCGCCGATGAACGGTTGGCGCTCATCGTGCGCTCCTGCCCGCGGGCGCCCGCAGCAACTCCTCCAGCGCCCGCTGCACCGCCTCGCTCTTGGTGAGGCGGTGCTTGACGCAGTATTCAGCCAGCTCCTGTTCGACGCGCGGGGGCAGGCGCACGGTCAGGGTCATGCGGGGTCTCCAGTGTAATACAGTGCACGACGAATTGTATTACTGCAGGCTCAGGCCGCCAAGCGCTCATTCAGCCCGTCCGGGATCACGAAGTTGGTCGGTGACGCAGCGCTTCCTGGAAGCACTTCGAGGGGAAGCGGACATCTCTACGGACTGCCAATCCGGCGTTTCGGGTTCGCGCTCCGATCGGGGAGCCACCTAGCAGCATTACCGGGCACCGCTGCAGACCGCGGAGAAAATTCCTCGCCCTTATCGCTTCGCTCGACAGATGCTTCTGTTGGAATGCGAGAACTTTCGCTGCCGAGGGAGTAGTATCTTCTCGGTTCTTGTATCCGCAGACCCTCGTGTCGCGCCAACGGGGGCAGCCGAGGATCCGGGACAACGCGCGTAACGGAAGCTATTTACCATGTCTAAAGGTTTACTTTACCGGCGCAAGACTCGCAGAGTGATAATTTTGAGTCTCATCCCTGAGGAGCCGTCATGCGCATCCGCAGAATCAGCTATGCCAGGTACCGCCGCAACATTCCCTTCTGTGAGCGTCAAGCAAAAGGCGAGGAAATTCACCTGACGCAACTGGGAAATATTGTCGGAATCTTGTTTGGCGAACCATTTCCAGAGGAACCTCAGGTTGGTTCAATGCCCGGTCGCGGCAAGGTTATCTGGCGGACGCCCCACATCACGTCCTCAAGTTCGAATCAAAATGTAGCGCTCACCCGTTCTCGTGCCCCCTAAGCAAAAGCGCGGCGGCAGGCCAACGCACCTATCCCATAAGAGCGACAAACTGTTTGCCCGCCGACGCCGGCGGCCGATCCCATGGATACGCGCCAGATTCAACTGAATGACTTGATACTTGCCTACCTCAGGTATAAAAATTGGATGGACTACGACACGGTGCATTCGGCCTTCTGCGCCGAGGAAATTATTGTGATGCAGGCACTCTTCGGGACGGCGTATATCAAGGTGCCGGCCGCTTTGATTACTGCAAGCTACGAGGAGCTACTGGCTTGCATGGACAAACGTCAAGCCACGCTGAGAATGCAAACTGATGCAGTTTACTCGTCCACCTATGAAGATCAGATCGACGATATTCTCAAGGAACTGGAGAAATCCGCACTCAAATCTGAACTCCATTATTTCACTGCGCTTCATGAGGCAACTATGCGAACCGCTGCGAGTGCTCGGTGGGATATTGAGCAGGAATCGGGAAAGTTGGCTCTCGATAAAGAACCACTTGAAGATTACTACGAGAAATCGGATGAGGCGACTATTGAACGCATCCGGACCCTCATCATTGCCGAACACCCTGAAATCGAATCGATGAGTTTTCCTGTCGAGAAACTTCGTGACATGGGACTGCCAAAGCAACCTCCAGAGCCGGTTGGATGGACTTAGTCGAGTGCCGCCTCTGGCAGCCAGGATCGCGAGAAGACCATGCAGCTGCAATGAAGGCAAGAAAGAGAGGATCGTGCCAACTCTTACACGTCCGATGGAAATCTGCGGGGCAGGCGGGTCCCGGCGCGTAGCGCGAAGAAATCCGGGGCCAAGCGCCGGTAGGAAGCCCACCGGAATGCACGGGAGTAACGGTTGCGGGCGGGCGAACATCGCCTCAAACACCGAAATTCGGACACGCTGCCTACTTTCTGGGAGTGAGGCCCCGATCTCGGCCATCCCAAACCCAATTCGACCCTTTTTTGATTTCCCTTTGTCCGCCTGTACCATCATTCTTGATGACAAATCGTATTTCTCCGCAACCTCGCAGGTGAGGCACAATCGTAATGGTCGTTGTCGTTTCCGTCCTAATCACTGTTGCTTCCAGTTCGTTCCTAAAACAGATGTCGAGTCGGCCCGCTACCATCCTGAAAATCGCTTTTCCGCCGCGGTCTTCAACATTAATATAGCCGGGCGTGTCCCGTTCGCCGGGCAGCCGTGTATCACTAAGCCTACTACCACCGGAATAAGTCTGATATTCCCAACTCTGTGCACACGCCTTAGTCGCAGCGAAAGTGATTGACGCGGCAACCGCTACAGCGAATACCCACCCGGCGACACGGAAGGATTGTTCACTCGTGCCGGAACTTGATGTGCTCATAGAGTTCTCCTGTCAGCGCTGACGCAGTCAATTGAAGAATCAGTTGGTTTGGGTTTGCAGAAATTGATCTCCGTAGAGATATCGCCGAATCGGTTTCTTGCAATCGATTCTTAGCCCAACCAATATGTTCCGCTGTTACGACGTGTTGTTACCTGGCCCTCGTGACGCTAACACAGAGGCCACGGATTTGCGAAATCAATAGGACTGGCACGCCGGAGCAGCTTGCCGGATAAGGCACGGGTAATCGTCCACTGAACGATTCTCCGGCCGCCACTTCCGATCGAAACCCGGTATTCGTTCAGGGTCAGGCTGACGGGACGCTTGGGCGCTTCCGGGTCGTAGCGGACGTTCATAGGGTTCCTCCAATGCGCATGATATGCGCATCCGACGCAATTCAATTTCCAAACCACTTCACCGGATCGAACCGCTTGCCTTTCCTCAAACGATTCAGGCAGAGAGGGTGTTGGACTGCTCCGCGGGCGCCGCGACTACCATCCGATTGCGGCCGTTCGCCTTGGCACTCTTCGCCGCAGCGTCAGCCGAATGCAGCATCGTATCCCAGCTCTCGCCGTGCTCGCCGTAGACGGCGACGCCGATACTCACCGTCACCGGATTCTTGACCGCCGCGCGGGGTGACGCCTGGCGCTCGATTTCCTGCCGTATCCGGTCCGCCGTACCGGTCGCGCCTTCGTCGCGCGCACCGGGCATCAAAAGCACGAATACGTCGCCTTCGAGGCGGCCGATCATGTCGTAATTGCGGATCATGCCGCGCAGGATTTCAACGATCGTCACCAGCACGCGGTCCCCGGCCGCCTGCCCGTGCGCATCGTTGACCCGCTGCAACCGGTCGATGTTGATGAGCAGGAGCGCAAAACGCGAATCGGACCTGCGCTTGGTCCGTGCAATTTCCCGCTCGAAATAGTGAACGAAGGCCGGACGGTTGAGCGCGCCCGTCAGCCGATCCAGCGACACGAGCTGCCGCATGCGGAAGTGGATGCGCTCCGTGACCACCCACAGCAGCAGGATGGTGCCAAGCAGGAGGCCGGCAATGAGCCCGACCAGCATCACCGCGTCGGCCACGTCCGGCTCGGAATCAGCGCCTGATTCGGCATGCGCCAGCATGAACGCGCCGTGCATCACCAGGGATACGCCGAACAGCCCGAAGATGATCCCGATCATGCGCAACGGGAGCCCTTCGCGCAGCTCCTTGCCCTGGTCGAAGCCGTAAGCCACCCTGCAAGCGAGAAATCCCGTCATCCCCATGCCCGCAAGGTGGCGCAGCCACCCTTCCACCGGCACCGCGTAGAGTACAACCAGCGCGAGCACGAAAGCTCCGAGCAGCACCCAGCCGGTGACGTCGCGCCTTGCGTCATCGACGCTCGACCGGGCGCTGGCCTGAGCGAACGTCAGGGCGAGCCCCACGAGCCCCAGTCCCAAGACCTGCGATGCGATTACGGGGACGTAACCCCGCAGGCTGATGAGCACCAGCCCGCAGGCGAGGGCGACCAGACCTGCGCCCCAGAACCGGCAGGGCCGCATATGCGCCTGGCCCGGGCTGAACGCGAGCGACACCGGTCCGAGCACGCTGCAGACCACGATGGTCGCGACCTGCAGAGTTCTGATGTCGAGGTACAGAGGGCCTCCCTTCCCGCGAGATTGACTTGCCTCATACTCCGGAATAGATTCTACAGCGCGTCCTTTGCGGCGATTTGAATCCATTGCGCTTGGAATCAGCAGCCCGGAAACTTTTGGATCTTGCTCAAAACGCCCGCATGATCGCGGGCGTTTTGTTTCTCGTCGTCCAATTGGGCGGTTGCGCGCTGCTGCTGCCGCAGACCGAAGCCTTGCGCGAAGCCTGGCCTGCCGGTCTTCCCCCGCGTGTCGATCTCGATCGCGTTCCGTTCTTTCCCCAGGAGGACTATCAGTGCGGTCCCGCGGCGCTGGCCACCGCACTATCCGATCTTGGTGCCAGGGTCACTCCCGAGGACCTTGTAGCACAGGTCTATCTGCCGGCACGGCAGGGGAGCCTTCAAGTCGAGATGCTCGCCGCCCCGCGCCGGTATGGCATGGTGTCTTACCAGCTGACGCCGCGGTTCGAAGACCTGCTGCGCGAGGTGGCCGCCGGCACGCCGGTCGTC
Organism: Betaproteobacteria bacterium; assembly: GCA_016195915.1. GTDB lineage: Bacteria > Pseudomonadota > Gammaproteobacteria > Burkholderiales > SG8-39 > JADGRQ01. Next base: position 42,946 of record JACPYS010000031.1, read on the forward strand.
GTGCTGCAGGATTACGGCGTATGGCCGGTTTCCATCTGGCATTACGCGGTCGTCGTGGGCTACGACTACACGAAGGGCGAACTGGTGCTGCGCTCGGGTGAGAAGCGCACGCTGTCCATGCCGTTCGCGGTTCTCGAGTACACGTGGAAGGAGAGCGGCTACTGGGCGATGGTCGTGGTTCCGCCGGAGCGCATCCCGGCCACGGCCACGGAATCGGGTCATCTCACGGCGATCGCAGCGATGGAGCGCCTCGGCAACCCGCCGGCCGCGATCAAGGCGTATTCCACGTTTCTTCGTCGCTGGGCGGATAACCTCACCGCGGCCATCGGGCTGGCGAACGGCCACTACGCTCTTGGCGAGATCCGGGAGGCTGAACGGGTGTTGCGGCAGGCCGCCGAGCGCCACCCGGATTCCGCGGCCGTACTGAACAATCTTGCGCAAACCCAGTCGGACCAGGGCCGCAACGAAGAAGCGCTGGGGACGATCGAACGCGCGATCGCGCTCAAGGGGCCGTTCCTCGCGGCAGCGCGGGAGACCCGTGAATTGATCCTGCGGCGAATGAGAAAGGCCGATTGAAGCACATCGTCTAGAATTGCCCGCCGCGATTCCAGGGAAAAGCGATTGCCCAACGCATCGATGAATTTCTCGCAGACCTATGACGAGGCGCGCGGCAGGTTTCTGTCTGCCGCGGCATCGCTCGGCATCGCGCCTGAGCGCCATATCCACCCTTCGGCACGCGGACACGACGGCGAGACGCTGTCGATGGACGTCGCGGTGATTGGCGACGCGAAGGCTGCAAAGCTCCTCATCCTCACCTCGGGCACGCACGGCGTCGAAGGCTACTGCGGTTCCGGCGCGCAGCTTGCGTTGCTCGGCGATCCGGCATTTCTCGCGCACGCGCGCGAAACCGGCGTGACGGTAGTGTTCGTCCATGCGGTGAACCCGTACGGGTTTTCGCACTGGAGCCGCACCAACGAGGACAACATCGACCTCAATCGCAACTTTCTCGATCACGCGAAACCTTATCCGCCGCATGCGGCCTATGCCGAAGTTCACGCGCTGCTCGTGCCACGCAGCTGGCCGCCGGATGCGGCCACCGAGGCCGCAATTGCAGAGTTCATCGACCAACGCGGAATGCGCGCATATCAGCAGGCAGTTTCCGGCGGGCAGTACGCATTTGCGGACGGGCTGTTCTTTGGCGGCAACGCGCCTTCCTGGAGCAACCGCACGGTGCGAACGTTGCTGCGCGGGTTTGCGCCGAACGCGCGCGAGGTGTTCTGGATCGATTTCCACACCGGACTCGGTCCCTACGGTCATGGCGAGCTGATCCATGCCGCGCGCGACGATGCGGCGGAACTCGCGCGCGCCAAGGCGGTGTGGGGCGACAAGGTCACCTCGGTCTACGACGGAAGCTCGACCTCGGCGCGGCTCGATGGCCTGCTGGCCTGTTCCGCGTACGAGGAATTGCCGCAGGCGCGATACACGGGTATCGCAATCGAATACGGCACGCTGCCGCAGCCGCAGGTGTTGCTCGCCCTGCGGGCGGAAAACTGGTTGCGTCTGCATCCTGAGGCTGACGCCTCATTGCGCGCCGCAATCACGAAGCAATGCCGCGACGCGTTCTACTGCGATGCCGACGACTGGAAGGCGACGATTGTGGAGCAGGCGCGCAAATGCGCGGAGGACGCGCTCGGCGCTGCGGGTTGATGTCTTTAGCGCGTGCCGGCCTCGTCCTGTGGGTCGCGAAAACCCGCGGTGGCAGCCGCGAATCCACGCAACGCCAGGTCGATGTCGGTGGCGACGACGACCATCCGGTAGCCTTCGTCGCGCCGGATTCGGGCCGCTTCGGCTGAGCCGGTGAAAATGCCGCAGGGAACACCGGCCGCCTCGCTGGCACGGAGGATCGCGGCGCAGGCCTCAACGTGTCCGGCGTGCGTCGGTGCCACGCCAAGAGAAAGCGCGAGATCGCCAGTGCCGATGAATACCATATCGACCCCTTCGGTTCCGGCGATCGCGCCGGACTGGGCGAGTCCCGCGCGGGTTTCGATCATCAGTATCGTCGCGATCGCATTTGCGCCCGCCACGTAGCCGGCGAAATCCTGCAACGGCCGCACGCCGCCACCCGAGCGTAGCCCGAGCGGCGGATAGCGGGCGTAGCGCAGCGCCTGCGCGGCCTCCTCCGCTGACTCGATGAGCGGAACGATCACGCCCTCGGCGCCGGCATCGAGCGCCGTGCCGATAGCGAGCGCCGAATTTTCGGCGACCCGCACGAGTACCGGGATCTCGCGCGGCACGAGGCCGATCGCGGCCTCCAGTTCGCGCCGCTCCCACAAGCCGTGCTGCTGGTCGAGCACGAGCGCGTCGGGTCGCGCGCGCGCAGCGAGTTCGGTGATCGCCGCGCTGCCGAGCGCGAGCCACACCGCGCCGAGGCAGCCGCTCCCGGCAAGGCGTGGCTTAAGCGTCGGGTGCCGCGGGTCGAACATGGATCATGATCCGGCTTGTGAGCGAAGTTCATATCGTATACAGTCTTCGAGACGCCAGCCAAACTCACGCAAAGTCCGCGGCTGGATTGCAGGTCCGGCGCCGGCACGTCAGGCGAACTTCTCTAGAGGGGCAATCATGCAACCTAAACGTCGCGCGATGATCTGCGGTAGCGCAGCGGTGGCCGTCACCGGCTTTCCGCTCAGGGCACTGGCGCAGGAAGTGAGCATCAACGCCGTGCATTTCACGCCGGCGCAGGTCAGCTATGCGAAGAGTTTCCTGAAGTACGTCGACAAGGTCAACCAGCGCGGCAAGGGCGTGATCCAGATCAAGGTGCGCGGCGGGCCCGAGATCATCCCGTTCACGCAACTCGGCGAGGCGCAGAAGAACGGCCTGATCGACATGATCGATCACCCCGCCGGCCCTTACCTGAACCTGGTGCCCGAGGGCGAGGTGTTCTCCGCCACGACGAAAAAGCCGTGGGAACTGCGCGCCAACGGCGGCTTCGCGCTGATCAACGAAATCTACGCGAAGAAAGGCAACGCCCATGTACTCGCGCACGTCGATGGCGGCGCGGGATTTCACATCTTCACCACCGAGGAGCCGGCGCGCACCGCCGACGGCGGGGTCGATTTCAGCAAGCTCAAGATCCGCAGCGGCGCGCTGTACCGCGACTTCCTCGAAAGCCTCGGCGCCGGCGTTGTCGTACAGGGGCCGGGCGAGGTCTACACATCGCTGGAACGCGGGCTGGTCAACGCCAACGCGTACACCGTGCTCGGCTACCAGGGCTTCGGCTGGCACAAGTTCACCAAGTACCGCATCGACCCCAGTTTCTTCCAGACCGACGTGCTGATCAGCATGAACAAGGCCCGGTGGGACGGCCTCCCGGAGGCCGCGAAGCGCATCCTGCAGGAAGTTGCGCTGGAGCACGAGCGCGAGAGTGTCGAGGTGAATCTCAAGGCGACCGAGGACGAAGGCCGGCAGATGATCGCGGGTGGCATGAAAGTGGTCGAGTTGACCGGCGCGGCGCGCGCGGCCTACCTCGAGAAAGCGTCCCGCGTCAGCTGGGAGCGGATGCAAAAGCGCGACCCGGGCTCGGTCGCCGCGCTGCGCCAGAAGTTCGGCAACTGATCGGCACCGCTGCGGCCGCCGCCGTGGAGCGCCTGTTCGACGCGAGCGGCCGCATCGCGCAGGCGCTCGCGGTGCTCACGAAAATTCTGCTGGCGGCGATCGTGCTGCTGGTGTGCGCCGACGTCGCCGCGCGCAATCTTTCCCGTCCGATGGCGTGGAGCGTAACGCTTACCGAGTACCTGCTGGTCTACATCACCTTCCTGCCGATGCCGGCGCTGGTCCGCGGCAAAGGTCACGTCTGCGCGGACTTCATCCGCACGGCTCTGCCAGGGCGACTGCGGCGCGGCATCGAGCGCGGCGTGTACCTGCTGTGCCTGGCGATCTGCCTGTACCTGGGCGGCATCGCGCTGAGCAGCGCGCTCGCCACGATGAGGAGCGGCGCGTACGAGGTGCGCAGCTTCGACATGCCGCGCTGGCTGATCTTCGCTCCGATGGCGATCGGGCTCTGGCTGTCGGCGCTGGAATTCCTGCGCTACCTGGTCGGACGCGATTCGATCTACGCCATCGACGTGCGCGAGATGGAAGGCTTCTGAGGGCATGGACTGGGCGCTCGCGCTCGCGGTGCTGATCGGCCTGATCCTTGGGCTGATGGGCGTCGGCGTGCCCGTTGCATTCGCGTTTTTCACCGCCAACATCGTCGGCCTGTTCCTCTACATGGGCGGGCAGACGGGCGTGACGCAGATGGTGACGAATTTCGGCGACGCGGTGTCGATCTACGCCCTGACCCCGATGCCGTTGTTCCTCATCATGGGGAGCCTGTTCTTTCGATCGGGGCTCGGCGACGGCGTGTTCCGCGCCATCGACATGTGCATTGGAGACTTGCGAGCGCGCCTGTCCTACCTGGTGGTTCTGGCGGGCGCGGTGTTCGCGGCGCTCTCGGGCTCGAGCCTCGCGAACACCGGCATGATGGGTTCCGCGATGGTGCCCGAGATGCTGCGCCGCGGGTACCGGCCGCACATGGTCTACGGCCCGATCCTCGGCGCGGGCGGGCTGGCCGTGATCATCCCGCCGTCGTCACTCGCGGTGCTGCTCGGCTCGCTGGCGCAGATCGATGTCGGAGCGCTGCTGATCGCGGGATTCCTGCCGGGGCTGCTGCTGACCGCGCTGTACATCGTGCTGATTTCCGTTCAGGCGGCAATCGACACGAACGCGGCGCCGCAGTATGCAGCGCCGCACACCAGCCTGCGCGACAAGCTGCGCGCAATTCTCGCCAACGTCGTGCCGATGGGGGTGATCGTGTTTCTGGTCGTCGGCACGATCATCCTCGGCATCGCGTCGCCCACCGAGTCTGCCGCGCTCGGCTGCATCGGCGTGATTGGGCTGTTGCTGGCCTACCGGCGCTTTTCGTGGAGCGTGGTGTGGAAGTCGCTCGACGACGCGATGAAGGTCACCGGGATGACGTTCCTGATCATCGCTGCCTCGACCACCTTCGCCCAGGTGCTGGCGTTCTCCGGAGCGTCGCACGGCATGATCGAGTGGTTCGTCTCGTTCAATTGGACCCCGTTTGCGATGCTCCTCGTGATGGTCGGCGTGATCCTGCTGCTCGGCATGTTCATGGATCAGCTGTCGATGATGCTGATCACACTGCCGATCTTCTTCCCGATCGCCAACTCGCTCGGATTCGATCCGGTCTGGTTCGGGCTGATCCTGCTGCTTTCCTACGAAATCGGATTCACCACACCGCCGTTCGGGCTGCTGCTGTTCGTGATGATTGGCGTCGCGCCCAAGGGCACCACGCTGGCGACGGTTTCGCTCGCCGCGCTTCCCTACATCCTGTGTACCATCCTGCTGGTGGGACTGATCATCGTGTTTCCGCCGATCGCGCTGTGGCTGCCACGGTTGATGTAGTGCGCCGCGTCAGCCTCGAGGACAAGTACCGCGCCGAGGGCGGCGCGGTGTACCTCTCGGGCACGCAGGCGCTGGTGCGGCTTCTGCTCGAGCAGCAGTGGCGTGATTCGCGCGCCGGTTTCAACACCGCGGGCTACGTCTCGGGCTATCGCGGATCGCCGCTCGGTGGTGTCGACTTCGCCCTGTGGCAGGCCGAAGCGCTGCTCAAGACTGCGCAGATCCGCTTCGAGCCGGGGCTGAACGAGGAACTCGCGGCGACCATGGTTCATGGCAGCCAGCAGGTCGGCGCGATCGGCGGTGCACGCGTCGACGGCGTGTTCGGCCTGTGGTATGCGAAGAACCCGGGAGTGGACCGCTCCGGCGACGCACTCAAGCACGCCAATGCGGCCGGCACCGCGGCGCTTGGCGGGGTGCTCGCCGTTTCCGGCGACGACCCCGGCGCAACCTCGTCTTCGATCGCGAACCAGTGCGACCACGCGTTCATATCGGCATCTATTCCGGTGCTCGCACCGGCGAGCGTCGCCGAGATCCTCGACTACGGCCTGGTCGGCTACGGCCTGTCGCGCTACGCCGGGGTCTGGGTCGCGCTGAAGACCGTGGCCGACGTAATCGAGAGCAGTGCCTCGATCCTCGTCAGTGCTATGCGCACGCCGCTCGTGCTGCCTTCGGACATTGAGCGGCCGGCCTCCGGCTGGGGCATGCGCTGGCCCGACAGCCGCTGGGACCAGGACGCGCGGCTGCTCGGGCAGCGACTGCCCGCGGCGCGCGCGTACGCGCGCGCGAACCGGCTCGACCGTGTGGTCTTCGGCGCGGCGCGGCCGCGTTACGGCATCGTCAGCGCCGGCAAGGCAGCCAACGACGTGCGTGACGCGCTGTCCCTGCTCGGCATCGACGCGGCTGCCGCCGAGTCGCTCGGACTCGCGCTCTACAAGGTCGGCATCGTCTGGCCGCTCGAGCCGCTCGGATTGCGCGAATTCGCCGAAGGGCTCGACGAGGTCTTCGTCGTCGAGGAGCGCCGAGCGATCATCGAAACGCAAGTGAAGGAGCAGGCCTACCATTGGCCGGCCGCACGCCGGCCGTGCGTGGTCGGCAAGACCGACGAGGCCGGCGCGCCGCTGCTGCCGGAGGGCGGGGTACTGACGCCAGCGTTAGTGGCGCAAGCGCTCGGCCGGCGACTCGCGCGGCTCGGCGCCCCCGCGGAACTGGTGCAGCGCGCCGCCGCCTTTGGCGTACCCGCGTCGCAACCCCCGGAGCCCGAACTCATCCGCAGCCCGCACTTCTGCGCCGGCTGTCCGCATGCGCGCTCGACCCGCGTGCCCGAGGGCAGCCTCGCAATGGCCGGCATCGGCTGCCATTCGCTGCGCCTGGGCATGCCCGATGCGAAGACGATGTTCATGGTGCAGATGGGTGGCGAAGGCAGCAACTGGCTCGGCGCCGCGCCGTTCGTCGAGCGCGGGCACGTGTTTCAGAACCTCGGCGACGGCACCTACACCCATTCCGGGTCGCTCGCAGTGCGCGCGGCGGTGGCGGCAGGCGCGCGCATGACGTTTCGCATCCTCTACAACGGTGCGGTGGCGATGACCGGCGGACAGCCCGCCGAAGGCGCGCTGACGGTGGGCCAGATCACGCACCAGTTGCGCGCGGAGGGCGTGGCACGGATCGTCGTCGTCAGCGAGGAGCCGCGGCGTTTGTCCGGCGGCGTTGCACCCGGGATCGAGGTTTTCGGCCGCGACGACCTGGAGCGGATCGAGCGCGAACTGCGCGAAGTTCCGGCAGTGACCGCACTCGTGTACGACCAGCTGTGCGCGATCGAGAAGCGCCGCCAGCGCAAGCGCGGCAGCCTGGTGCCGATCGCGGCGCGCGTGTTCATCAACGAGCGTGTCTGCGAAGGCTGCGGCGACTGTGTCGAGCAGTCGCAGTGCGCGGCGCTCCTTCCCGTGGACACCGCGTTCGGCCGCAAACGCCGCGTCGACCAGTCCGGCTGCAACGCCGATCTTTCCTGCCTGGACGGTTTCTGCCCGAGTTTCGTCACGCTGGAGGGCGCGCGCCCGCGGGCGCTGCCCGCAGCCGAGCTCGAGCTCACGGACGTACCCGATCCGATACTGCCCCCGCTGCGGGAAGCCGGCGAGATCGTCGTCACGGGCATCGGCGGTGCCGGCGTGATCACGGTTGGCGCGATCATCGGCATGGCGGCGCACCTCGAGGGCTTCGGCTGCAGCGTGCTCGACAACACCGGCATCGCGCGCAAGGGTGGCGCGGTGTCGACCCACATTCGGCTGGCCGAACATCCCGGTGAGTTGCACGGCAGCCGCATCGCCGATGCGCAGGCCACGCTGATGATCGGCGGCGATCTGGTGGTGAGCGCCGAATCGGCGACCCTGGCCAAGCTGGAACGCGGCCGCACGCGCGTGGTGCTCAACGCCGATGCGGTGCCGACGCTCAATCAGCGCCTCGATCCGTTCGCGGAGTTCGACACGGCACCTCTTCGACAGGCCGTTGTACGGGCGGTGGGCGACGACTCGATACTCGCATTAAGCGCCACCGTGTACGCCGAGCGTCTGCTTGGCGATGCGATCTACGCCAACCTGGTGCTGCTCGGCGCGGCATGGCAACGCGGCACGCTTCCATTGTCCCGCGCCGCAATCGGACGCGCGATCGAGCTGAACGGCAACGCGGTGGCGACGAATCGGCGCGCATTCGATCTCGGGCGTCTGGCGGCGCACGATCCTGCGCGCATCGATACCGCGCTTGCTCCGTCCACCGCGGAGCACAACGTGCTCGCGGAGAACCTGGACGGACGGGTCGCGCAGCGTGTTGCCTGGCTCACCGCGTACCACGACGAGGCCTATGCGCAGCGCTATGCCGCGCGCGTGGCGACGGTACGCGCGGCGGAAGCCGGTTGCGGTGTTGCCGGCGACGCGCTCAGTTGTGCGGTCGCCGACGGCTACTACCGTTTGCTCGCGATCAAGGACGAATACGAGGTCGCGCGCCTGTAAACCGATGGCGAATTCCGGCGCGAACTCGCGCAACGCTTCGAGGGCCCCTTGCGGCTGCACTATCACCTGGCGCCGCCGTTGCTCTCACGCGTCGATCCGCGCACCGGGCGAGCACGCAAGCGCAGCTTCGGCCCCTGGCTCGAGCCGGTGCTTGCTCTGCTCGCGCGCTGCCGCCGCGTGCGCGGCAGTTGGTTGGACCCGTTCGGCTACAGCGCCGAGCGACGGCTCGAGCGGCGCCTGATCGTCGACTACGAACGTTGGCTCGATGCCGCGACGGCCGGTCTCACGGCGCAGCGCCATGCGCTGGCGGTCGAACTCGCCGCGCTGCCTGCGCAGATGCGCGGCTTCGGCCCGGTGAAAGCGGCCAACGTCGCCGTGGCGCAGCGCCGCGCGGCAGAGATCGTCGCCGCATTTGGCACGGCCTGAGGAGGGCGCGCATGACGACCGCCATCCCTGCCAACGCGCGGCGCTATGGCATCGTCGACGCCGGATTCATCGAAAGACTGCGCGCGTTCGCCGGCGAGCGTGTGATCACCGCAACGGCGGTACTCGAGCAGCACGGGCGCGACGAGTCCTACCACCCCGGCCATGCGCCAGACGCCGTGATCCGGGTGGCATCGACCGAGGAGGTCAGCGCCACGCTGCAGCTGTGTTCGCAACACTGCATCCCGGTGGTGCCTTACGGCGCAGGTACCTCGCTTGAAGGCCATATCGCGGCGGTGCACGGTGGCGTGTGCATCGACCTGTCGACGATGGACCAGGTGCTGCATATCCGCGCTCCGGACCTCGACGCGAGCGTGCAGCCCGGCGTCAGCCGCGAAGCGCTGAACCGTCAGCTGCGCGACACGGGACTGTTCTTCCCGATCGATCCGGGCGCCAATGCCACCCTCGGCGGCATGGCCGCGACGCGCGCCTCGGGTACCAACGCGGTGCGCTACGGTACGATGCGCGAGAACGTGCTTGCACTGACCGTCGTGCTTCCGTCGGGTAACGTGATCCGCACCGGCACGCGGGCGCGCAAGTCGTCCTCGGGCTACGACCTCACGCGCCTGTTCGTCGGCTCCGAAGGGACGCTGGGCGTGATCACCGAACTCACCGTCCGCTTGTACGGTGTGCCCGAGACAATTTCCGCTGCGGTGGTGCCGTTTGCCGACGTTCCCGGCGCGGTGCAGGCGGTGATCGAAGTGATGCAGCTCGGCATCCCGGTGTCGCGCATCGAGTTCCTCGACGAACTGATGATGCAGGCCATCAACCGCTACAGCAAGCGCACCTTTCCGCAACGCCCGACGCTGTTCCTCGAGTTCGGCGGTATGCCGGCCGCTGTCGCCGAGCAGGTGGCGGCGGTGCGCGGGATCTGCGCCGAGCACGGCGGCGCCGACTTCCAGTGGGCCAGCGACGCCGCCGAGCGCGCGCAACTTTGGGACGCGCGCCACAAGGCCGCCTACGCGGCGATGGCGCTGCGCCCCGGCGCCCGCAACTGGGCCACCGACGTCTGCGTGCCGATCTCACGCCTCGCCGAGTGCATCGCGCTCGCGCGCGAAGACGCTGCGAAGGCGCCATTCCCTACCATGGTCGTCGGCCACGTCGGGGACGGCAATTTCCACCTGCCGATGCTGGTCGACGGCGACGCTCCAGCTGAAGTGGTGGCCGCGCGAGCGCTCAATGATCAGGTGGTGCGCCGTGCGCTGGCGATGGACGGCACCTGCAGCGGCGAGCACGGCATTGGCCTGGGCAAGATGGAGTTCCTGCTCGCCGAGCACGGTAGCGAGGCGATCGGCGTGATGCGCGCCATCAAGCACGCGCTCGATCCGCTTTGCATCATGAATCCGGGCAAGATGTTCGCCTGATCCGGAGTTTTTTCGATGACCACTCGCCATTTCATCGATGTGCCGGCCGGCACGATCCACTGCGCGATCGAAGGCACCGGTCGGCCGGTGCTGCTGCTGCATCAGACCCCGCGCTCGTGGGACGAATACCGCGACGTGCTGCCGCTGCTCGGCCGGAATTTCCAGGCGATCGCGATGGACACCATCGGTTTCGGCGACTCGTCCAAGCCGCCGCTGGGGCACGATTCAATCGAGCATTGGGCCGAGGTCGCGATGAGTTTGGTCGACGCGCTTGGCATCGCGCGGCTTTCGGTAGTCGGCCATCACACCGGCGCGGTGATTGCGACCGAGATCGCCGCGGCGTATCCGGAGCGCATCGAAGCCGCAGTGCTTTCGGCCTCGGCGCTGGTCGACGAAGGTTTTCGTGCCCGTCATGCGAAGCCCTCTCGGGTCGACAACGTGGTGCGCAAGCCGGATGGATCGCACCTCACCGAGTTGTGGCGGATCCGCAAACCCTGGTACCCCGAGGGCGACATCGATCTGCTCGAGCGTTTCGTCGTCGACGCAGTGAAGGCCGGGCCGCGCGCGGTCGAGGGTCACGCGGTGGTTGCGCGCTACGTCATGGAAGCGCGCCTTCCGTTGATACGCTGTCCGGTGCTGGTGATCGCGCCTACCGCCGATCCGCATGCCCACCCGGCGGCACGCCCGCTGGCTGAGCGAATCGCCGGCAGCCGCTATGTCGAGGTGGAGGGCGGCATGGTGCCGCTGCCCGACCAGATGCCCGAGCTTTTCGCCGAGGCGGTGACGGAGTTCCTGCTTCGATGAGGTGGGGCGCCGGTGTCTCGAAAGTTCAAATAAAGTACATAGATTCATTAAGTTGTATTTGATGTTGCGTTGCAGCATCGACGGGCGTACATTGATCGCCCTCGGGTGGCGAAACGGAGCGTCCAATTGGAGCAGACCTTCCATAACGGCAAGTCGTCGATTGCTGTCCTGACGCTCGCGGCGCTCGGAGTCGTCTACGGCGACATCGGTACCAGCCCCCTCTACGCCTTCAAGGAGGCCTTCAGCGGCACGCACGGGCTGCCTCTCACCGAAGCCAATGTGCTAGCGGTGCTGTCGATGATGTTCTGGTCGATCACGCTGATCGTGTCGGTGAAATACGTCAGTCTCGTCCTGCGCTTCGACAACGGCGGTGAGGGCGGCATCCTCGCGCTTCTCGCATTCGCCTCGCGCCTGACGCGCAAACGACCGCAACTGGCGTGGTCCGTGGCGGTGGTCGGGACCTTCGGTGCGTCGTTGTTTTTTGGCGATGCGATCATTACGCCCGCGATTTCCGTGCTCTCGGCGGTCGAGGGATTGTCGGTGGCGACGCCAGCGTTCGAGCGCTGGGTGGTGCCGATCACAATCGCGGTGCTCGTGTGGCTGTTCGCGATTCAGAGGCACGGTACCGGAGCGATGGGCAGGCTGTTTGGTCCGATCACCGTGGTCTGGTTCATTGCCATTGCGTCGCTTGGCGCGGAGTCGATCGCGCAGACGCCAGCGGTGCTCGCCGCGTTCGATCCGCGCCACGCTTTCGGCTTCGCCATGCACTCGCCGGGCCTCACTTTCCTGGTACTCGGCGCCGTGTTCCTCGCTCTCACCGGGGCGGAGGCGCTCTATGCCGACATGGGTCACTTCGGGCCGATACCGATCCGTCTTGCCTGGTTCGGCCTGGTATTCCCGGCACTGATGCTCAATTACTTCGGCCAGGGCGCACTCGTGCTGCGCGACCCGGCGGCGATGAAGAACCCGTTCTACCTGCTCGCGCCGCCGGAGCTGCTGATGCCGATGGTGTTGCTCGCCACGGCGGCGACGGTGATCGCCTCGCAGGCGACGATCTCGGGCGCTTTTTCGGTGACGCAACAGGCGACGCGCCTCGGCTACCTGCCGCGCGTGCCGACGCGGCACACTTCCGAGACCGAACGCGGACAAATTTACATCCCGCAGGTGAACTGGATGATGCTGGTACTGGTGATCCTGCTGGTGCTCGGATTCAAGTCTTCGAGCGCGATTGCCTCCGCCTACGGTATTGCGGTATCAGGCACGATGGTGCTCACCACGGTCCTTATCGGCGTGGTCGCCCTTTCGCTACCGCGCCGTCCGAATCCCTTGTTCCTTGCGTTGCTGGCCGCGATCGGCGTTGCGGAACTGGTATTTTTTGCAGCCAACCTGACCAAGTTCACCGACGGGGGCTGGTTCCCGCTGGCCTGCGGCCTGGCCGTGTTCGTGATGCTGACGACGTGGAAGCGCGCGGAAACGGTGCTGGCGGCGCACGAAGCCGATGCACGCGTTCGCATCGAGGAATTCACGAAGCTGTTCGGTTCCGAGATTCCGCGCGTGCCGGGGACTGCGGTGTACCTGTCGCCCGATCCTGAATCAGTGCCCCGGGTGCTTCTGCACAACCTGAAACACTACAAGGTGCTGCACGAGCGCGTGGTGTTTCTGACCATCCTGAATGCGGATGTGCCGCGGGTTGCGAACCTGGAGCGCGCGGCGCTGAACGTGATCGTACCCGGACAGGTGTACCAGGCCACGCTGCTCTACGGTTTCATGGAGGAACCCGACGTGCCTAAAGAGCTGGCGCTGTTCAAGCGCCTGGCACTCGAAATCGACCCGGCGCAGGTCACGTTCTTCCTCGGCAAGGCCACCATCGCGAAAGCGGCGAAGCGAGGGTGGTTCACCTGGCGCAGGGAATTGTTCGGCTGGATGCAGCGCAACAGCCCCGCGACCGCCGAATACTTCAAGCTGCTGCCCGAGCGCGTGGTGGAACTCGGGACTCGCATCCGGCTGTAAGCGAATCAGTCGACGAAGAACGGCGTTTCGCCTTCTCCCTGCAGCACGATGTCCATCCGATAGGCGATTGCGTCCGCAGGCGCACGCTCGAGTTGCGCGGGCCGAAGGATCAGCCGCTCGCGCACATCGGCCTCCGGAACCGCGTTGAGCACCGGGTCCTGCGCGTTGGCTGCTTCGTCCGGAAAAAACAGCGTCGTCACCAGCCGCCGCATTAGTCCCGAACTCATGATCGCGACGTCAATGTGCGGCGCGCGTTGCAATCCCGTCAGTGGAATGGAGAAATCGGCCGGCTGTCGGCCAAGCGGACGCCCGTCGACTCGTTACTGAATGACCTCGTCCGCCCTCAGCAGCAACTCCTTCGGAACGGTGATGCCAAGCGCCTTGGCAGTCTTGCGATTGACAATCAGTTCGAGAATATTGGGTTGCTCAACCGGTAACTCGCTCGGCTTAGCCCCTTTGAAGATCTTGTCGACATAGATCGCCGCCCGTCGGAAGTAGGCCGCGTAGTCTTGGCCATAGCTGATCAGAAGACCGGCCTCAGCAAGGATGCGTGAGGACGCGATCGACGGTAGGCGATGTTTGAGCGCCAATTGCGCAATTCGCTGCGCTTGGTTACCTAGAAAACCATCAGGCAGTACGATCAGGCTGTTAACACGTTTCTGCGACATAGTGTTAAACGCGCGCTCAATTTCGGTCGCGCTGGCGGCGTCCAACGGAAATACGTCAATCCCAACCGTTTGCGCTGCGACCCGAATGTTTCTGAGGTGGATCGGATAGGTTGGATTGTTAGGATTCCCAAGTACGGCGATCCGGGACACGCCGGGGACCACAATCTTTCCAAACTCGAGCCACTTCGTCGATGTATCGGTTGTGGCGAGCGACAGCCCCGTTACATTTCCTCCAGGGCGTGCCAACGTGGCGACAATACCGGTGCCGACCGGATCGCCCACGGTTCCCATCACAATGGGGATGGTGGTCGTTGCCTTCTGCGCCGCCCTAGTGGCGGGAGTCGACCCGGTGACGAGAACATCTGGTCTTCTATCGATCAGATCAGTCGCAAGCGTGGGGAGGTGCTCGTACTTTCCGTTCGCAAAACGCCATTCAATGCTCAGATTCCTTCCTTCCACGTAACCGAGTTCGCGCATCCCTCGCGTGAAATCGGCGTGGAACGGTTCACGCCCCTCGCCGGCGAGAAACCCGACGCGCCAGACTTTGCCCGGCTGTTGCGCGAACAGGTCGACCGGCGCGACGCCCAGTGCAAGCAGTGCAACTACCGTTTCTCTCCTGTCCATCGGGTCCTCCCCCGATCGTCACGAAGCAGCGCAAGCACCGGGATTGGTGGGCGCGGAGCCCTGGTCAATCCAAGTCGGTCGTCAGTCTACGCCCGCAGCGTCCGCTCAGGGTCCGGACTGTGTGAAAACGCGAGCCTCCGGTTTTTCCGTCATTCGAAAGTTGGCATAGCGATTTCTACAACGCAATCTTACGTTGTCGCGATCCGCAATCGCAGGCCAACCAAAGAAGCGGCGCCGGTGCTCAAAGAACTCCGCCGGCGGCCATGTCTATTCTCCCCGCGCAAAGTCCATGATCATCCGCACCGTAAGGTACAGGCGCGGCTCGATCGAGTCGATCTAAATGTATTCGGCATCGTTCGAGTGCGCACCGAAGCCACGCAGCCCGAAGCGCTCGATGACGGGCCCTTTCGCTTTCAGTGCAGCGAATGCTGCGTCGGTGCCGCCGCCTTCGGCGATGGTGCCGATCGTCAGTTCCTTGCCGATCTCGGCGTAAATGCACTGGGCGTGTCCTGCGAGTGCCTCGGAAGCGGGTGTCATTTCGAGCGGCGGGCGGCGGCGCTCGAACACCATCGTAACCTTGGTGTCCGGAATGAGTTGGTTCTTGATCCGCTCACGCACTTTCTGCTCGATGCCGTCATAGTCCGAGACGCGCAGCACGCGCACGTCGGCGGTCGCGGTCGCAATGGCCGGAATTACGTTGCGGTTGGTGCCGGCGCTGGACACCGTCCAGTTCATTTTGAGCCCCGTCGCCGGATCCGACAGATCCCGTGTCTGGAGAATCTGGTTCGACAGCTCGTAGAGCGCATTGCGTCCGAGTTCGGGTGAAGAGCCCGCGTGCGAGGCCTTTCCCTCGACATGGAGCACGACCGCGCCGATGCCTGCCGTGGTGAGCGACAGTCGATCCGAATCAACGCGCGAGGATTCGAAAGAATAGACCGCATCGGCTTCGCTGCCGAGCTTCGTCAGCAGGGAGCGCGAGCCTGCGGAGCTGACTTCCTCGTCGGCGTTGATGAGCACCGTCAGTTCACCATAATTTGTGAAATTCATCGCCTTGAGCATGGCGAGCGCGTGCAGTATCACCGCGATGCCTTGCTTGTCGTCGGCGATGGCAAGTCCATAGGCCCGGTTGCCGTCGATGCGAAAAGCTTGCTTGGCGAGCATGCCGCGCAGATAGACCGTATCCATGTGCGCGATCAGCAGAATCTTCTTTGTGCCGTTGCCCGTGAAACGTGCGAGCACCATCTTGCCGATCTGCTTGGGCGTGTCGACCATGCGGTAGATTTCGGGACCAGCCTCGATCTGCTCGGCTTTGCCACCCAGCGCGCGCAAGCGGCCCGCGATCAGGTTCGCGATCTGGTCGAGCCCCTCGCGATCGCCGCTGCCCGATTCGATCGACACAAGGTCCTTCAGCGTATCGAGCAGCGGCGCCTTTTCCCTTGCCGCGAGCGAAGCCACCGGTTCGAGGGGTGCAGCGAAGGCGGCTGGCGCAAATTCCGAGCAAACGAACAGCGCGGCCACGAAACCGCCCGCGACAAGTCTCCTCATGGCTTCCTCCTGATCGAACATTGCCTCAAGAATTAATCGACGAAGAACGGCGTTTCGCCGTCACCCTGCAGAACGATATCCAGCCGGTATGCGGTCGCGTCCGCCGGCGCGCCTTCGAGCTTTGCCGGCTTGAGGATCAGCCGCTCGCGCACATCGGCTTCGGGAATCGCGTTGAACACCGGGTCCTCGGCGTTGGCCGGCTCGTCCGGAAAAAACAGCGTCGTCACCAGCCGCCGCATTAGTCCCGAACTCATGATCGCGACGTCGATGTGCGGCGCACGCCGAAATCCCGTCAGTGGATCGGTGTAGCCACCGGGTTTCACGGTGACGAAATCGTACCAGCCCGCATCGTCGGAGGAGCGCCGGCCCCAGCCCATGAAGTTCGGGTCCGCGTGCGAGTGCCGCGGGTCGTTCGGGTGATTAAAACATCCGCCGGCGTCGGGCTGCCAGATTTCGACCATGCAGTTCCATCGCGGCACGCGTTCCGCTTCGTAGATATTTCCGCCGATGTAAATTTTCTGCCCCTGCGCTCGTTTCGCGGGATCGTCCACGAATGTCAGGTCGTAATCTCCTTCGCCGAAAAAACGCGCTGGGAAGAACGGACCGACGGTGTGGCTCGGCGTAGGCGTACGTTTTTTCACCACGCTCAGAACCCCATCGGCGTGGCGCGGTGACCGCGCACCACGAGGTCGTGTTCGAAACCGACCGCGTCTGCACGCTCGAGCTGCATCATCGGTATCCACTTCGCCACCAGCCGTTCGCGGCCTTTCTCGTCGGGCACCGCGTTGAGCAGCAGGTCGGCGGCATTGAGCGGCTCGCCCGGAAAATACATCTGCGTGATAAGCCGGCTCATGAAGCCTTCGCCGAAAATGGAGAAGTGGATGTGCGGCGGGCGCCACCAGCGCGCCGCGTGGTTGGGCACCGGATAGGCGCCGGGCTTGATGCTCAGGAACGCATAGCGCCCTTCCTGATCGGTGAGGCAGCGTCCGGAACCGAGAAAGTTCGGATCGTGCGGCGCCGGGTTCTGGCTGTCGGCCTTGTGCGCGTAACGGCCGGCGGCGTTGGCCTGCCAGAGCTCGATCACCGAACCGCGCACCGGCATGCCGTCTTCGTCGAGTAACCGGCCCGTGACCCAGATCAGCTGGCCCATGGCGCGGGCGCCATTGTTTACTCGAGACAGATCGTTCATGCCGGTCTTGAGCTTTCGCGCGAGGTTGAGCGGTCCGGTAATTTCGGTCAGCGTCACAGGCCGCTTGTACGGCGGGCGGCTGGGCGAGCGCAGCAGTGACTCCCTGTACTGTGCGATGCGTATCACGGGCTGGCTCGGTTCGTCGTAAGCTTCGAAGAAGTTGGGCGTGGTCATGGTTGAACGGCGTATCGGTCGATGGCGCTCCAATCGATCAGTGTGGCAAGATCGGCGACCTCAGGCAACTCGATCCTGCCATCTGCTATGCGCAGCTCCGCGTTGAGCACCTGCTCGCGCATTTCGAGATAGAAGCTCTGCTCGGCGGGCGTGATCGGATTCGCGGGTGCAAACTGCAGGCTGATCAGGGTTCCGAGCGCGCTTTCGGCGTACAGGCCCAGCGCCACCCGCTGCCCGCGCAATGCGGCGCTCGCCGCGATGGCGCGCGACTCCGACAGACCGACGCGCCCCGGCTTGACCGACAGCGCCCGCGCGCCACGCTCGAGGAACAGCGATGCGTCGCGCGTGGACGTGCAGGCATTGTCTACCAGGATCGGAATCGGGCTTTCACGCTGGAGGCGCTCGAATCCGGCATCCGGCGCGAGAGGGCAGGGATCCTCGGCCACGGTGACACCCGCATCGGCGATGGCGCGAACGTAGGCCGCAGCGTGCTCCGTCGGATAGGCCCCGTTGGCGTCCACCGTAAGCTGCACGCGCTCGCCGACCGCTGCGCGGATTCCTGCGAGGGCCCGCAGGTCGGTATCCAGACCCTGGCCGCCCTTGACCTTGAGAGTCGGAAAGCCGTAGCGTGAAATGACCTCCGCGGCCTCCCTCGCCATGGCGTCAGGCGGCTGGCGTGTCACGGCCCAGGTGAGTTCGACCAAGCGCGGTCCGCCCCACAGCTTCCAGAGCGGCATGTTTGCCGCGCAAGCTCGCAGCGTCCAGCAGGCGTTGTCCACAAGCGCTTTCGCAAGACGGCACTCCTGTACCGGCGCGATCGCCCGTGCGACGGCGCTTTGGTCCGCGAGATCGATACCCTTCAGGCGCGGAATCAGCAGGTCTTCGAGTTGCGCTGCAAGCGATCGCGGCGATGCGCCGGACCAGGTGGCCTTGACTGTACCCTCGGCAAAGCCGCGAGCGCCGCTGTCGGCAACCAATTCGAGCAGCGCGAACAGGCCGCCGTCCTCGAGCGCATTGGCCCAGCGCACCTCGCGCATGTAGGGCAGGCGGTAGAAGCGCAGGGTCGAGGAGGCGAGTTGCACGCGGCGCAGTCTCCGGCAGCGCGCGGCCGCCGTCAATGGACCCGGCACGGTAAGATACGCGCGCCATGCCCAAGAACCTCAGTGCGGGAGAGAAAAACGTCCTTGGCGGCGAACTGATGGCGTGCAGCTACGCCCCGCTCACGGGTTTTTTCCGCGACGGATGCTGCGGCACGCGAGGGGAACACGGCGTGGCGCACCTCGTTTGCGTGCGAGTCAGCGCGGCATTTCTCGAATTCAGCGTGGACATGGGAAACAATCTCGTCACGCCTCGTCCGGAGCTGCGCTTTCGCGGCCTCCGGGCCGGCGACCGCTGGTGTCTGCACGTGCTTCGCTGGGTCGAGGCCTGGGAAGCGGGCAAGGCGCCGAAGGTCGTTCTCGAAGCGACCCACGAAGACGTGCTGCGCTACGTTCCGCTTTCCGCGCTCAAACGCCACGCGCTCGAGCTCGACTAGCCATGCGCCCGCTCGATTCGCTTCTCATTCTGGATCTGTCACGCGTGCTGGCTTGCCCGTTCGCTTCGATGATCCTCGCCGAGCTGGGCGCAACCGTCATCAAGGTGGAGCAGCCGGGCGCCGGCGATGAAACGCGATCGTTCGAGCCGCAGCTTGCCAGGGACAGCGCCTATTACTTCGCCTGCAACCGCAGCAAGCAGTCGGTCACGGTCAATTTCCGAAAACCCGAAGGTCAGGCGATCGTGCGGGAACTTGCGGCGCAGGCCGACGTGCTGGTGGAGAATTTTCCGGTGGGTACGCTCGCGCGCAGCGGGCTCGATTACGCGGCGCTGAAGGCCCTCAATCCGCGGCTGGTGTATGTGTCGTGCACCGGCTTCGGCCAGACCGGTCCTTACGCACACAAGAAGGGCTACGATACGGTGTTCCAGGCGATGGGCGGAATCATGAGCCTCACCGGCGAGCGCGGCGGCGCGCCGGTGAAACCGGGGCTGCCGGTCGCGGACCTCGGCTCGGGTCTGTGGGTGGCGATCGCGATACTCGCCTCGCTCGCGGGGCGCGGGAAGACGGGCACGGGCTGCCGCGTCGATTTCTCGATGCTCGACGGGCAGGTGAGCCTGCTCACGCTGGCGGCTGCACGATATTTCGCGCTCGGCGAGGTGCCAGCGAGGCTGGGCACGGAGCATCCCGGCCGCGTGCCCTCGGCGACGTTCAAGTGCCGGGACGGGCGCTACGCCCACGTCACGGCGAGCGACCAGCATTGGGGTCCGCTGTGCGAGGCGCTGGACCTGGCGCAGTGGGGATCGGATGCGCGTTTCGCGGGCAACGCTCTGCGCGTCGAATTCCGCGACGAGGTCATGCGCGGCTTGACGAACGCGATCGGCGGCCTCGCGCGCGCCGAACTGATCGCCAGACTCGATGCCGCCGAAGTCCCGGTCGGCCCGGTGAATGACGTCGCCGAGATTCTCAATGATCCTCATGTCGCGGCAAGGGGGCTGGTGGGTGAATTCGAGTATCCCGGCGTCGGGCAATTCCGCGGCCTCGGACTTCCCTACAAATTCGAGGGATACGACGACCCTCGCGTCGGCGCGCCACCCGCACTGGGCGAACATACCGAATCGGTCCTGAGCGCGCGCCTCGGCTATAGCTTCGAGCGCATTGCCGGCCTGCGCGCGCAGAAGGTGATCTGATGAATGCCGTCCTGGTTCTTGCGAGCGACGGGGTTGCGCACGTGATCCTCAACCGGCCGGAGAGCCGCAACGCCCTCAATTTGCAGATGTGCGAAGAACTGGAGACGGCGATGCGCCGCCTGGCCGTGGACGAATCCGTTCGCGTGGTGATCGTGCGAGCGCACGGCCCGGTGTTTTGCGCGGGTGCCGACCTGAAGGAGCGCCAGGGCATGAACGCCGCGCAGACGCGTGCGCGGCGCATCAAGGCTTTCGAGGCCTACGCGGCGATCGAATCGTTTCCCAAGCCGGCGATCGCCGTGGTGCAGGGCGCCTGCGTGGGATCGGGCTGCGAAATCGCAGCGGCCTGCGACTTCATCTATTGCTCCGCAAGTGCGAGGTTCAAGACTCCGGAAACACTGTGGGGAACGGTGGGCGCGACGCAGCGCCTGCCGCGCATCATCGGCAAGCGGCTCGCCAAGGAGATGCTCTACACGGGGCGCGTTCTGACCGCGGACGAGGCGCTCGATGCCGGGCTGGTGAATCGCGTGGTGGCCGAGGACAAGGTGCTCGAGGCGGCGCTCGAGGCCGCCCAGGTGATGGCCAAGGCGCCGGCGAGAGCGGTCGCGCTCGCCAAGCGCTGTGTCGACCGCGGCATGGAGCTCGATCGCAAGGGCGCGCTCGCGCTGGAGATGGAGGCGATCGACGAAAATCTGGCCTCGGCCGACTGGAAGAGCAATATCGAAGTATTCGGGAAGAACCCGAAACAATGAGCGAGGCTCCAGCCTGGCTTGCGGAAGAAACACCGCCGCCGCAGCGGACGCTTGCGCAGGTGCTGCGCGTGCAGGCCGTTGCTCGTGCCGAAGGCGATGCATTGGTAGCCGGGGGCAAACGGCTCTCCTACCGCAAACTCGAGGAGCAGAGCGGGTGCATGGCGCGCTCGATGCTGGCGCTGGGGGTCAAGCGCGGCGAGCACATCGGGATTCTGATGGGCAATACGCTGGAATGGGTGCTGCTGTTCTTTGCCGCGGCGAGGATCGGCGCGGTGACCGTTCCCCTTAACACGCGGTTCAAGAGCAGCGAACTCGCGTACTGCCTGAAACAGGCGGAGGTGCGGCACCTGTTCCATGCCACCCGCTTTCTCAATATCGACTTCGGCGCGATGCTCGATGAAATTCCGGAGCAACCGGCAGTGTCGATTGCGACCGGTTCGACACGATGGGCCGAATTCCTGCATAGGGGCAACGCGGTGCCTGTGGTGCGGTTGCGCGAAGCCGAAGCCTTGGTAAAGCCCGACGACGTGCTGCTCATCCAGTACACCTCCGGCACCACCTCGTTTCCCAAGGGCGCGCAACTGTCCCACCACGGCATGCTCGGCAACGCCTGGTGCGCCGCGCGGCGGATCGGCGTGCGGGCGGAGGACCGCTACTACTCGCCACGGCCTTTCTATCACGTCGGAGGCTCGACGCTGTCGCTTCTCGTCGCATTGAGCGCCGGGGCGTGCCTGCTCACCACGCCCGCCTTCGAGGCTGGCGAGGCACTGGCGCTCATGGCTGGGGAGCGCGCCACGCTGATGTCGGGCAATGACACCATATTCCAGATGCTGCTCGCGCACCCGGACTTCGACGCCGCGAAGCTGTGCCTGCGTGGCGGGTGGGCGGCGGCAGGTCCGGAAGTGCTCGACCGCATCCGCAGCCGGATGGGGATGGAGGGCGTGTGCCTCGCCTATGGATTGTCGGAGGCTTCGCCCAACGTGGTGATGTCCTCCTGGCAGGAGCCGTTCGAGGCAAGGAGAAGCGGCGCGGCGTTTCCGCACCCCGGCATGGACGTGAGCATCGCCGGAGGCGGTGAAATCCTGGTGCGCGGCTGGAGCGTGATGAAGGGCTACTGGAACATGCCGGAGGAAACGGCGAATGCAATCGACGCGGACGGCTGGCTGCACACGGGCGATCTCGGTAGCCTGGATGACAGCGGCCGCTTGCGTTTTGCCGGGCGGCTGAAGGAGATGTTGCGCGTCGGCGGCGAGAATGTCTCCCCGCTCGAGGTGGAGGAATTGCTGCACACGCATCCGTCGATCGCGTTCGCGCAGGTAATCGGCGTGCCCGATGCGCGACTTGGCGAAGTGCCCTGCGCTTACGTGATGCTAAGGCCCGGCGCGGCGCTTGCGCCGCAGGAACTGATCGAGTGGTGCCGCCCGCGCTGCGCGAACTTCAAGGCGCCGCGTTACGTGAAGGTGGTGGTGGAATTCGAATCGCTCGGTATGACGGGCTCGAGCAAGGTGCAGAAGGGCAGGCTGCGCGAGGATGCGCTGCGCGAGTTCGAACTCGGGTGAACCGCATCGGGCGGTGGTGTATTCTTGCGGCGTGACAGTTCGCATGCTTTTGATCCTGCTCGCATTGGCGCGTTGCAATGGCATCCGATAAGGTGTTCGTCACCTTGGGCACCGCAACTCCCGGCGGCGGATTTCCGGTCTACGGGCAGGCGGTCACGGAGACGATCAACGCCGCAGATGCGACGCTCGAGCTGCGGCAGCAGAACACCCAGGGCAGCACCGAGAACGTGCCGCTGCTCGACGCGGGGAAGATCGACCTCGGCCTGGTGACCGGCGAGGTGGTGTACGAGGCGCTTGCCGGCATCGGCCGCCCCAAAGCCGATCTGCGCGTGCTTTCGGCCATGTACTCCTCGCCCGGCATGTTCGTGCTGCGCGCCGATTCCCCGGCGCGCTCGATCGAAGACCTCAAGGGCAAGCCGGTCGTGTTCGGCGCGAAGGGTTCGGGTCTGGTGGTGCTCGCTCGCTACGTGCTCGACGGGCTGGGCCTCGACATCGAACGAGACTTCAAGGCTGTTTATCTGGATCGCGCTGGCGACGGCCCGAAAATGGTGCTCGAAGGCGAGGCTGCGGCACTTTGGGGCGGTGGCATCGGCTGGCCCGGGTTCAGGGCCATGGCCGAGAGCGCAGTTGGCGCGCGCTTCATCGTGCCCGACGCTGATGGCATTCGCCGCATCCTGGCAAAGCACAGGTTCCTGCGCGCGCTTACCGTGCCCGCGAATTCCTATCCTGGCCAGAGCGAGCCCATTGCCTCGCTGGGCTCGTGGAGCTTCATCATGGCGCGCCCCGGGCTGGATGAATCGGTGGCGTACCGCCTTGCGAAAGCGCTGCATCGCAGCGAGGCGCAGCTTGCGCAACGGCTCGCGCAGGCGCGCGAGACCACTGCATCGAATACCATTGCTGCTGCAACGTCCGAGCAACTCCATCCCGGCGTGTTGCGCTATTTCCGCGCAGCCGGCCTGATCAAGCCTTGAGGGGAAGTCGATGAAAAGAATTCTTGCCGCCTGCCTGATCGGGCTCGGCGCATCCGCAGCACTTGCCGAGGACTATCCGTCGAAGCCGATCCGCGCCATCATTCCTCTCACGCCGGGTTCCGGTGCCGACATCGTCGGGCGCATCCTCGGCAAGCATCTGGGCGATGCGTTCGGACACCTCTTCATATTTGAGAACCGCCCCGGCGCGGGCGGCCAGATCGGATCGCAGGCGGTGGTCAAGGCCGCGCCCGACGGCTACACGCTGCTCGTGCAATCGGCCTCGCACGCGGCGAACTCCGCCATCTACAAGCAACTGCCTTACGATGCGACGAAGGATTTCGTCGATGTCGCGCTGCTCGGCATGACACCGTATGTGATGGTGACTTCGCCCTCGGGTCCGTACCACCCGCTCAAGGCGCTCGTCGACGCCGCGAAGGCGAAACCCGGCGATATTCCATTTGCATCGGCGGGTGTCGGCAGTTCGACCCATCTGGCTGCCGAGTATTTTGCGCAGACTGCCGGAATCAGGATGGTGCACGTGCCCTACAAGGGCTCGCCGGAGGCGATCCAGGACAGCATTGCCGGCCGCACATCGTTTTACATGGCGCCGATCAATACGGCCATCGGCCTGGTGAAGGAGGGCAGGGCGGCCGGGCTCGGCGTCTCTACGGAGCGTCGGGCGGCGTCACTGCCGGATGTACCGACCATCGCAGAGCAGGGATTTCCGGGTTTCGCAATCACGCTCTGGTTCGGCATGTGGGCACCGGCAGGAACGCCGCCCGCAATCGTGCGCAGGCTCAACTCCGAGGTAGGCCGCATCCTCCAGGTTCCCGAAGTGCGCGAACAGCTCTCCAAGCTCGGCGTCGATCCGGTCGGCATGTCGCCGGAGGACTTCGCCAGATTCGTGCGCGCGCAGATCGCCGTGTACCAGCGCATCGTCAGGGAAGCCGGCGTCCAACAGCAGTAGGGATAATGGGGTCAGGTCTTGCATTGAGGCAAATGCGTCGATGAAAGACTTGACCCCCGACTACGTGACCCCCGACTACGACTACGTGACCCCGACTACGACTACCTGCGACACGCTGCGTCTGCTGCGCGAGACCCTGCGGCGTTTTGTAGAGAATGAGATTCTGCCCCGGGGTTCTGCGTGGGAGCAGCAAGGCTTTGTGCCGCGCGAGGTATTGCGCAAGATGGGCAGTCTCGGTTTCCTCGGGCTGCGCTACCCCGAGCGTTACGGCGGCAGCGGGCTCGATGCGCGCGCCACCGCGCTGCTGGCGGAGGAGCTCGGTCGCTCCAGTTTCGGCGGCTTCGCGGTGACCGTGCTGGTGCATACCGACATGGCCTCGCCGCATCTGGCGCATGCCGGTTCGCCGGCGCAACTCGATGGCTACCTTCCTGCGGTGATCGCGGGAGAAAAGATCACCGCGGTCGCGGTCACCGAACCCGACGCGGGATCCGACGTCAGGTCGATCCGCACCACCGCACGGCGCGAAGGCGGGGAGTACGTGTTGAACGGCGCGAAGATGTACATCACCAACGGCGTGCACGCGGATCTGTATTTCGTGGCGGCGAAGACAGATGCGGCGGCAGGCTCGAAAGGCATATCGATGTTTATCGTGGAGAAGGGCACACCGGGACTCTTGGTCGCGCGGCCGCTCGACAAACTCGGCTGGCGCTCGTCGGATACAGCGGAACTCGCGTTTCAGGACTGCCGCGTGCCTGCGGCTAATCTGCTCGGGGAGGAAGGGCGCGGCTTCTACGCCATCATGCGCAACTTCCAGAATGAACGCATCGCGCTGGGCTCGATGGCGATGGGCGAAGCGGCGAAGGCGCTCGAGATCACGCTCGAGTACGTGAAGACGCGCAAGGCCTTCGGCGCAGCCTTGTGGAACAAGCAGGCGATCCGCCAGCGCCTCGCGATGCTCGCGGCTCAGGTCGAAGCCGGCCGCCAATTGGTGACCCACGCCGCGTCGCTCGATGCCGAGGGCCGCGACTGCGTGAAAGAAGTCTCGATGGTGAAAGCCTATTGCGGCGAACTTGTGAACCGCGTGATGTACGACTGCACGCAGTTCCACGGCGGCTTCGGCTATATGCGCGAAGCACCGATCGAGCGCATGTTCCGCGACGCGCGTGTCCAGTCGATCGGGGGCGGGGCCACCGAAGTGATGCTCGAGGAAATCGCCAAGCGGCTCTGAATCATCCGCTGCGGGTCGGTGTTCTATTCGATTTTGACCTCGATGCTTTTGGACTTCGATTCGGCGGTCTTCGGAATCTGCAGATTCCGAATCAAAATGTATTGGAACGATCACGCGCCGCCACACTTTCATGTGGAATATGGCGAATATCGCGCCCAGTACTTGATCGAAACGCTAGAATTGATGAAAAGCGCGTTACCGCGACGCGCCCATGTGCTGATTCTGGAGTGGGCGGCGACGCACCGTGCGGAGCTTTTGGAGGACTGGCAATTATGCGAAGCGAAGCAGCACCCCAAGCAGATATCGCCTTTGGTGTAGAGCCATGTTCGCCGCCAGTCATCGCGGTGAAGGCGACGGCGGCGCTGACCCTGAACGTAGAGTTTGCCGATGGCGTTCGAGGCGAGGTGAGATTCCTACCATCGCATCTGACCGGTGTATTCGAACCTCTCAAAGACCCAGACTTCTTTACGCAAGCCAGGGCTGAGAATGGCGTGGTGACTTGGCCTGAAGAGCTTGATTTGGCCCCCGACGCCATGTACGAGGCTGTCAAGCGGTGCGGTATTTGGGTTCTTCAATGAATGAGCGGCTTGAAAACGCGTTGGTCAGACATAATTGCAAGATGAATGTTTCGGTCACTGAACTCAAGCGCCGCTGCCTCGAGATCATTCGAAGGGTCGAGCACAACGGGGCGCCAGTTGCGATCACGCGGTATGGCCGCGTCGTTGCGCAACTGCGGCGACCGGGCCCGCAGCATGCGGTCCTTGCGGCCAAGCCTTGGGAGCGGCTACGCGCCGCGGGCGGCAAGCTGCTCGGGTCACCTGGCGAGTCGGTTCTGATTGACAAGGACTTCAAGGCGCTCCGTTGAACCTTCTGCTCGACATCCGCTCGTGGGTAGTGATGAAATCGCCAAACGGCTCTGAAGCAAGGGTGCAACTGTGGTGCCCAATACCGGTTCGCCAAGAGCGTCCGAAAGCTGCTCTTGGCGTTCGCGATTGAGGGAATGAAGGGCGCTTATTCCTACTCGACCCTGACTTCAATGCTTTTGGGCTTCGATTCGGCGGTCTTCGGAATCTGCAGGTTCAGCATGCCGTCCTTGAACGAGGCCTTGATATTGGCTTCGTCGATATTGTCGGGCAGCGTGAAGCTGCGCACGAAGTTCCCGTAGTACCGTTCCACGCGGTGGAATTTCTTCCCCTTTTCTTCCTTCTCCTGCTTCCTTTCGCCCTGGATGGTGACCACCCCGTTGTCCACGCTGACTTTGACATCCTCCTTCTTGACCTCGGGAATTTCCGCCTTGATCACGAATTCCTTGTCGGTCTCGCTGATGTCGACCCGTGGAGTCCATTCCCCTGTCGCGATGAGTTCCTGGCCGCGTGTCGACGGCCAGCCGATCGAGCCCATCGCCCGGGTGTAGCGATCGAACATGTCCTCGATTTCGCGCAACGGTTCCCATTTGACTATCGCCATGATGCAATTCCTTCTTCGCGGGAAGTTGAAATGCCCGGATGGCCGGCCCGCGGTCCGGCCATCAGGGGATGCATGCTCAGAGCAGTTCCAATGGGCGATCGGTGCAATCGGCGTTCGCCGCGTATCGGCCAGGCGGAATTGTTCAGCTCGAAACGCGGCCATGCTCCGGTAACGTCCTGCAGCGCGGCCCGGTAGGCGTCCAGCGTTCCCACGTCGCGCCAGTAGCAGCGCTCCTCCCAGGGCTGCACGCCCGGGACCCAGTTGGTGGAGAAATCGTAGGCGAAAGTGCGGTGGCGCAGCGGCAGCCCCGGCAGGATATGGGCGCCGAAATCCGTGCCGCCCTGCCGCATGCTACGCACCAACAGTTCGATCAGCAGCTCGGGCTCGAACAGATAGTTGCCCATCGATGCGTAGGCCCGGCTTTGATCCGAGTGCATCGGCGCGGGCCGTTTCGGTTTTTCCTGGAAATCGAGGACCTCCCCATCTGCGCCCGCCACCACGACGCCCAGCGACGATGCGCTCTCGAGAGGGACCGGCACCGCGCCGATCGTCACGTCGGCATTGCGCGCCAGGTGAAATCCGACCATCTGCCGGATGTCCATGCGATAGACGTGATCGGCCGCGAACACCACGACCAGGTCGGGCCGGTGCTCTTCGATCAGGTGGATGTTGCGCAGGACGGCGTGCGCCGTGCCTTTGAACTCCGCGGACTCGCCGTCGTGCTCCGGGAGCCGGATCCGGATGAAACGGTCGCACCCGCGAAGCCGGTCCGCCCAATTCGCCTGGATGTGCTCGCTCAACGAGCGCGGTTTGTGCTGCGCAAGGAGATAGATCGAGGTGATCCCGGAGTTGAACAGATTGCTCAGCACGAAATCGACGATGCGCCGTCCATCGGCAAACGGCAGCGCCGGCTTCGCGTGGTGTTCGGTCAAGGGATGCAGGCGCGTGCCCTTGCCTCCGGCGAGCACCAGCGCGAGGATTTTCATCGAATGCACTGGAGATTCTCCTTGGTACCCGTTTCAGTGCGGCGCCGGCGTGCGCCGGTCGGCGCGGCGGCGCCTATTCGCCATCGTCATAGCGGGGGACCCACGCCAGGTCCGCTCGCGCCGTCTCGATCGCTTCGCAATCCGGGCTGGATGACCTGCACACGGGGCATTGCCTGCCGGAATACAGCATTCCGCAGCGGCCGCAACGATCGACAGGCGGCTTGCTGTCTTCGTATTCCGCGCGGCGGTCCATCGCACGAAATCAGCTGCTGGCCGCGATGCCGCCCATAGCGCCCAGTGCGCGATCGATTTCGGCCTCGGCCTCGAGCCAATCGTGGTCGGCGCAACCGCAGTTCCAGCCGCGCTGTTCGGCGCGAAAGTAGGCTGCGCGCGCGATCATCTGATGGCGTTCCTCCACGCTGATGGTCGCAAGGCCGCTGTCAGCAGGTGAGCTTGCGGAGGCCTTCGACGGAGGCGACCGCGGTGCACCCCTCACCGGCCTTAAAGTGGAACGGGCGGATCCGGACTTTTCCTTGACGTTCGATTTTCTCAACATGATTTGTCTCCATTATGGTTATCGAAGAGAGATGTCGAAATCCACGGTCGTCGCGCCGCCGGGACGGCGAACGCAGCTTGCTGTTGTCGGGTAGTTTGGATGGGGTGTCGAATAGACACGTCGCGGCCCACGCTTGCGCAGATGAACAACTATGGGAGTGTTGTCTCAAAAAACATTGTGACGCTCTGCAACGCGCGCGGGGCGACGCAAAGCGGTAATCGCAATACCGGGAACCCGGTATTCGTTGCGGCGGCGGCCTCGCCGGATCAGACGGAACTGATGCCTTCGCGAATCGCGAACGTGGTGAGTTGCGCAATCGAATGCAGATCGAGCTTGCGCATGATGTTGCGGCGGTGCGTGTCCACCGTGGCCACGGAGATGAACAGGCGTTTCGCGATTGCGGACGAGCGGTGGCCCTCTGCGATCAGCTGGAGAATCTCGCGCTCGCGCCGGCCGAGCGCCGCCAGGCCGTGGCGGGCGGGCCCATCCCGGCGGCTGATGTCTTCGATCACCGTTCCGGCGACTTCCGGGCAGAGGTAGTTCCGGCCGCTCGCCACCGCGCGGATGGCGCGCAGGAGCTCGGTCCCGGCCGCTGCCTTGACCACGTAGCCGGCCGCTCCCGCCTTGAGCATCTCGATCACGTAGCGGCGGTCGGAATACATCGACAGAGCCACCACGCGGAGCTTCGGGTATCGCGATGCCAGGTGGCTCATGGCCTCGATTCCACTCAGCTCGGGCATCGCGATATCGAGTACCACGATGTCGGGCGACAGCTTGCGCACGAGTTGCAGCAGCGTACGCCCGTCGGCCGCCTCGCCCACCACCTCGATGTCTGGCTCCTTTTCCACCAGTGTACGCAGTGCCTCGCGCAGCATGCGGTGATCATCGGCGAGGAGAACCCGGATCTTCACGACCACACCCTTCCTGGCGCGCCGGTTTTCACTTCGAACGGCGCGCTCACCGTCGCGACCGTTCCATCACCGGGAACAGCATCGATGTGCAGCGCGCCACCGATGTATCCGAGCCGCTCGCGCAGGCTTGGCAGCCCGAAGCCGCCACCTGTTTGCGGTTTGTCGAACGGGCGAACCTCGAAGCCGACGCCCTTGTCGGTGACCGAAACGACGAGTTTACTTGCATTGCGCCGGATGTCTACTTCGGCACGGCCGACCTTGGCGTGCTTGGCCACGTTGATGAGCAGTTCGCGAACCGCGCGGAACACGATGGCGCGAACCGTCTGATCGAGCGGCTTGGGCTTGCGGTCGTCGCGCACCTCGACCTCGAGCCCGTAGACGCGATGCATCTCCTCGGCCAGCCATTCAAGCGCAGGAACCAGCCCGAGTTCGAACAGTACCGGCGGGCTGATCTGGAAAGCGAGCGAGCCCACCGACATCTTGGCCCGCAGAATCAGCTCGTTTACCTCGCGCAGCTCGGGCGAGGGATGCTTGTCATCGCTCATCAGTGCTCCGAGCTTCAGCCCGGCGACCGCAAGCAGCTGCCCCAGATCGTCGTGCAGGTCGGCCGCGATCTCCCGGCGCTCGCGTTCCTCGGCCATTGCCACCTGAAACATGAGCGCGCGCAGCTGGCGGGTCCGTTCAGTGACTCTGTGCTCGAGGGTGCGCGAAAGCGCCGCCTGGTCGGCGAGCAGGCGCTCGGCCCGGTCGTTGGACTCGCTGATGTCGTTGCTGGCGGACGCCGGATCGCCGCGCCGCTTCTGATCACACGCGACTCGCGGCGGGCGGCGTGCCGCTGGCGCGGACATCGTTCCGCCACTTCGCTGTTTTCGTGCCCGAGCCATGGGTGGTCTCCACCTCAGGAGACAGATTGCCCTGCGCCGCAAGATTACAACATTTGGCCGAGGCGCGAATCGAGGATAATCGTCGAATTGCGCTCGGACAAACCGGGCAGCTTGAATCGCGAAAACCATGTCAGGATCAATTGGAGCGCAGAGCTTCGTCTACAACGCATTTCCGGTGCGCGTCGTATTCGGCACGGGCTCGGTCGCCAGGCTGCCCGAAGAACTCGACCGGCTTGGTGCGAAACGCGCGCTGATCCTGTCCACGCCGGGACGCTCGGCGAGTGCGAAGAAAGTCGCTGCAAGCCTGGGCGCGCGTGTCGCCGGATTTTTCGACCGCGCGCAGATGCATACTCCTCTGGAGGTCGCAGAGGACGCGCGGCGTGTGGCGAAGGAACTGGGCGCCGACGCCTGCGTCACCGTAGGCGGCGGTTCGACGATCGGGCTCGGAAAGGCGATTGCGCTGACTTCGAGCCTGCCGGTGCTGGCCGTGCCGACCACCTACTCCGGATCCGAAATGACGCCGATCTACGGCCTGCTGGAAGGCGGCATGAAACGCACCGGACGCGACGCCCGCGTGCTGCCCAAGACCGTGATCTACGACCCCGAGCTGCTGCTCGGCCTGCCGGCTGCGAATTCCGCGGCGAGTGGAATGAACGCGATGGCGCACTGCGTAGAGGCCCTCTATGCGCACGACGGCAATCCGATCACCTCGATGCTCGCGGAGGAGGGAATCCGCGCGCTCGCGAAGAGCCTTCCCGAGGTGGTGCGAAACCCGGACAATCTGGAAGCACGCGGGGATTCTCTCTACGGGGCTTGGCTCGCCGGCGTATCGCTGGCCTCGGCCGGCATGGCGCTGCATCACAAGCTTTGCCACACGCTCGGAGGAAGCTTCGGCCTGCCGCATGCGGAGACGCATGCGATCGTGCTGCCCCACGCGGCGCGTTACAACCGCGACGCGGCGAGAGAGGCCATGCAGCGCACCGCAAGCGCGCTTGGAGTGGACGATGCGCCGACCGGGCTCTATGACCTGGAGCTGCGCCTCGGACTGAAACTCGCGCTGAAGGATCTCGGGTTGAAGGAAAGCGACCTCGATCGCGCCGCGAAGCTTGCGACGGAGAGCCCGTATCCCAATCCTGCGCCGCTTGGCTATGCAGGAATTCGCGCGGTGCTTGAAGCGGCTTTTCACGGCCGCCGTCCTCTATGAGATGCGGCTGGCGCATTGCGGGCGCGGCCATGGCGTTGCTGTTTCACTCGACGCTCACCGCGCAGAATTTTCCCGCGAAGCCGGTAAAAATCGTGGTGCCGTTTTCAGCCGGCGGTGCCGTCGACGTTCCGGCCCGCATCCTCGCGCAGAAGCTGCAGGAGTTCTGGGGGCAGGGCGTGGTGGTGGACAACCGTCCCGGCGCGGGCAGCACCATCGGCGCGGAAGCGGTGGCGAAGGCCGCGCCGGACGGGTACACGCTGCTGCTGACTTCCAATACCCACGTGATCAGTGGCAACCTCTATCGCAATCTCAGCTACGACCCGCTCGGCGATTTCGAGCCCGTGATGGAGCTGGGTAACGCGCCCAATGTGCTGGTGGTGCATCCGGGTTTCCCGGCCAAGTCGGTGGCGGAACTGATCGCGGAGGCGAAGCGCCGTCCCGGGCAGATCGATTACGCGTCCTCCGGGAACGGCAGTTCGCAGCACCTGTTCTGCGCACTGTTCGCGGCGATGGCAGGCGTGCGCATGAACCACGTTCCCTACAAGGGCAGCGGGCAGGCAACCACCGACCTCCTCGCCGGGCGCGTGCCGGTGAGTTGCCCCGGCGTGAACAACGTGCTTACCCACATCAAGGCCGGCAAGTTGCGGCCCCTCGCCGTGACTTCGCAGCGGCGCTCGATGGAACTGCCCGAAGTTCCGACGCTCGCCGAGGCCGGCGTAGCGGGGTACGAGGCGACGCTGTGGATCGGTCTACTCGCCCCGAAAGGAACTGCGCGCGCGGTGACCGCAAAGATTTTCGCCGACCTGAGCAAAGTCCTCGGCCGCGATGATGTGAAGAAAGCTCTCGCGGGAACGGGCACCGAATCGAGCGTCAAGGACGATCGACAGTTCGCGCAATTGCTGCGCGAAGAATCCGCGAAGTGGGCGAAGCTGATCGCCGAGAGCGGCGCGAAGGTGGAGTAGGGAACTGCGTCTGGCGGATGGGTGCACGACCATCCCGGCGTGTTCGAGGGAGCACTCATGCGGCCGCCGTGACATAATGGAAACATCTCGAATCCTCGGCGGCGGATCGTGAAAGAGTTTGAATCTCCTGTGGAGATCCGGTTCTTGTGATGACAGCTTCGAGCGCCATCTGTCATGTGGCAAGCGCCCTTTGCCCTGTTCCGGCGGAGCGCGCGTTTGGTCATTTGACGGGCGCCGCGGGCATGGCGCAGTGGTGCCTGGGCATGATGGACTGCGCCGAAGAAAAGCCCGCGCTGATGCGCGGCCGCTCGCTGTTCGACGGCGCCGAGGCTTGGGTACGCGTCGATTCCGATCCCGCGAAGTTCTCTGCGGAGTACTGGTGTGGCGCCGCGCCCGATGCGCTCACGCCACGCATCCACGCCCGCGTCATACCCGGCCCGAGCCTTGGCTACGGCGCGCACGAATGCCTCGCCACCCTGCTCGCATGGCGTCCGGCGGCAATGTCTGACGAGCGCTGGCGGCGCTTGATGGTTACCCACGAGACGGAAATTCTTCTCATCCGCGAGCAGCTCACCCGGGAGATTGCGACGATTGATCCAACCAAACAGGAGTAAGGGCGCCATGCGTGACGTACGCCAGAGAGTGGTTATCGGTATCGGATCGCTTTTGTTCGCCGCATTGAGCGGCGCGGCTCAGGCCCAGGCGGATACCCGGCCGATCCGCGTGCTTGTCGGATTTGCGCCGGGGGGATCGACCGACGTGGTCGCGCGCCTGCTTGCGGACAAGGTCCGTGAATCGCTGGGCCGGCCGGTGATCGTGGAGAACAAGCCCGGCAACGGCGGCCAGGTCGCCGCGATCCAGCTGAAGAACTCGGCGCCCGACGGCACGACGCTGATGCTCACCATCGACCACACGCATGTCATCATTCCCCTCACCTTCAAGGAACCGGGCTACGACGCGATCCGGGATTTCACGCCCGTGATCGGCGTGGCGCAGTACTACAACGCCATGGCCGCGAGCGGATTGTCGGGGGTGAAGAGCCTGCTCGAGATGGGCGCGTGGCTCAAGGCCAACCCGAAGCAGGCGAATTTCGGCATTCCTGCCGCCGGCAGTGTGCCGCAGTTCGCCGGACTGGTCGTCGCCAGGACGCTCCATGTCGAGATGACACCCATCCCCTACAAAGGGGGCGCTCCAATGGTGCAGGATCTGCTCGGCGGGCAGGTGCCGCTCGGTTTCGGCTCGCTCACCGATATGCTCGATCACCATCGCGCGGGGAAGCTGCGCGTGCTCGCGGTCTCGGGTACGCAACGCTCGCGCGCGGCGCCCGATATCCCGACCTTCGAGGAACTGGGCCTGAAGGGCATAGACAAGAATCCCTGGCTCGCCTTCGTCGGCCCGGCGGGGCTTCCGGCGGCGTTCGTCCAGCGCTTCAACGCCGCTGTCCGTACCGCGATGGAAGCGCCGGAGGTGCGCGCGCGCTTCGTACCGCTCGGTATCGAAGCGTCGCCGACCGCGCCGGAGGAACTGCGCGACTGGATTGTGTCGGCGACTGCCCACTGGGGACCGGTGATCAAGGAATCCGGTTACCAGTTGCAGTGACAAGGCGGTTCGTCTCCAGCGGCTCGCGCTGGGAGGCGCTTGCCGGATATTCCCGCGCCGTGGTGGACGGTGACTGGGTGTTCGTTTCGGGTACCGTCGGCCAGGATTTCGCCACGGGAAGCATGCCCGCGGGTGCGATTGCCCAGGCCGAGCAGTCGCTCGATAACATCGAAGCCGCACTGACAAAGGCTGGCGCGAAGCTGACTGACGTGGTGCGCGTGCGGGTCTACATACCGCGCCGTGCCGACGTGGGCGCGGTCAGCGGCGTCATCAAGCGGCGACTCGGAGCGGCGCGCGCGGCGAACACCACCGTGTGCGCGCCGCTGGCGGTCACGGGTGCGAGGGTGGAAATCGAGGTCACAGCCCTGAAATCACGCGCTCGAACCGGCGCGGCGACTCGAGTACGCCGGCGCTCCGACGGTAAAGTGCTCTGATCCGGAAGCGCACGATGCCGGGCGGTCCGGCTGAAGCGAGCGGGCGCGCCTAGTCCAGTCGGAGCGTCCCGGGATCCAGGCGTCAAAGCCGGTTCAGAAATGGTTCCAGCCGGTCCATCGCGCGAGTGAGATTGTCCTCGGTCTTGGCGTAGCACAGCCGCACGTGATTCGCTGCGCCCGCGCCAAACGCGACCCCGGGCGCGAGGCCGACCCTCGCTTCGGTCACGGCGCGCTTGCAGAACGCGAGCGTGTCGGAAACCGAGTCCACCTCGAACATGACGTAGAAAGCACCATCGCAGGGCGTGATTCGCACGCCGCGCATGCGTGACAGACGTTCCTGGACGAGACTGCGGCCGCGTCGGCTGCGCTCGAGAATCTGCGCCACGAAAGCTTCGCCCTGTTGCAGGGCGGCGATCGCGCCTTCCTGCAGGAAGGCTTGCCCGCCGCTCGTGTTGTATTCGATCAGTTTCTCGTACACCATCGTGAGGCTTTCCGGGAACACCATCCAGCCCATCCGCCATCCGGTCATGGCCCAGGCCTTCGAAAAGCTGTTGATGACGAATACCGGATCGTCGGGTCGGGCAATCGAAAGCAGCGTCGGGGCCACCTCCCGGTCATAGACGAAGCGGTGGTACACCTCGTCCGCGAGAATGAAGATTCCGCGTGCGCGCGCAAACTCAACGAGCGCACGCTGCTCGGAGGGCGAGATGATCCAGCCGGTGGGATTTCCGGGCGAGGCGTAATAGATGAACCGGGTGCGCGCATCGCACTGCTCGAACAACTGCTGCAGGTCGAGCGTCCAGCCATCAGGTCCGCTGCGCATCGCGACTTCGCGAATCTGCGCGCCGTGCACCTGCGCGGCCCGCACGGCGTTTGGCCAGGTGGGCGCAACGAAGACCGCATTGTCGCCCGCCCTCAGTAGAGTTTCGCAGATCAGCATGACCGCGTTCATTCCCGAACTGGTCACGGCGATGCGCTCGTCCGCGACCTCGACGCCGTGGAGCCGGCGGTAATACTCGATGAGTGCGGATCGAAGTTCGGGAATGCCGCGTTTGTGCGTGTAGAAGGTCTTTCCGGCACGCAGCGCCTGGCAGGCGGCGTCGCAGATGAAACCCGGCGTCGGCACGTCGAGTTCGCCCGCCCAGAGTCCGATGACATCGGGCACCACGAAACCGAGGCGCCAGACCTCGATGATGGCAGAGTCCTGCAAGTGCTCAATTTCCGGTCGGATCGGCAGCATGGTCGCGATTCCGGGGGGCTAAGCGTTTGATGGTTCAGGCGGCGACGGCGTAGTCTTCGTCCTTGAGCCGTCCCGCGAAGTAGTCATCGTATGCGGACATGTCGAACAGCCCATGTCCGCTGATGCAGATCAATATCGTTTTTGCCTCGCCCGTGCGCTTGCACTCCAGCGCCTCGTCGATGCCGGCGGCGACCGCGTGCGCGGCCTCCGGCGCGACCACGATCATCTCGGTCTTGAGGAACTCGAGCGAGCGCTTGAAGACATGCGTCTGCGGCAGGGCTTTCGCCTCGATGATGCCGTGGTGATACAGCGCCGCGGTAATCGGCGACGAACCATGATGGCGAAGCCCGCCGGCATGCATCGCCGGCGGGGTGAAGTCGCAACCCAGCGTATACATCTTCAACAGCGGCGTGGTCCTGGAAAGGTCGCCGTAGTCATAGCGGAATTGCCCTTTGGTAAGCGATGGGCATGCCGAGGGTTCGACAGCGATCATCCTGAGGGGTTTTCCGCCGAGCTTGTCGGCGACGAATGGAAACGCAATGCCGGCGAAATTCGAGCCGCCACCGTGGCAGCCGATGATGATGTCGGGGTATTCGCCGGCTTTTTCCATCTGCAGTTTCGCCTCCAGGCCGACGATCGTCTGGTGCAGGCAGACGGTGTTGAGGATGCTCCCGAACAGGTATTTGCCGCCAGCGCCGCTGCGGATCTCCTCCAGCACCTCGCCGATCGCGATTCCCAGGCTTCCCTTGTGAGCGGGATTCCTGGCAATGACTCCGCGGCCCACGCTGGTTTCGTTGCTCGGCGAAAAAACGACCTCGGCCCCGAATGCGCGCATCATCGACAGGCGCTGCGGCTTCTGCTCGTAGCTGATGCGCACCATGAACACCTTGCACTCGAGTCCGAACTCCGCAGCAGCGACGGCCGAGGCGCAGCCCCACTGTCCGGCGCCGGTTTCGGTGACGATACGCCTGCCGCCTTCCTGTTTGAGATAGTAAGCCTGCGGGATGGCGGAATTCAGTTTCACGCTACCCGTGATGTTCGTGCCCTCGTACTTGTAATAGATCCGGGCCGGCGTACCAAGGGCGCGCTCCAGTCGCAGTGCGCGTGTCAGTGGCACCGGGCGCCAGGTGGCCAGCAACTCGCGCACCGGTTCGGGGATTTCGATCCAACGCTCGCGGCTCGTATTCAGCTCGACCACCTTCTCCGGGAACAGCCGGACCAGTTTGTCCGTCGCGATGGGCTGCATCGTTTCAGGATCGAGCGGCGGGTCGAGCGCAAAAGGCAGGTCAGGGAGAATGTTGTACCAGGCTCTCGGCATTTCCGAGGCGTCGAGCAGGATCTTGTTGTTCACGAATTCCTCCATTCGGAAGACCGTTTGGTCGTGGGGAGCCCAAGCATGATATCGACCATCCGATTTGCCGGATGTGACCTATGTCAACGGAATGGGCGCGACGGCACTCCCCTTTTCGCATTGACGTTTGCTGCGCGCGTCGCGAATGGCGCGCCAAAGGTGCTCCGGTGTCGCCGGCATGGCAATGTCTTCGATGCCGAGCGGCGCGAGTGCATCGAGGATCGCGCTCATCACTGCGGCCGGTGCGCCGATCGCCCCGGATTCGCCGCATCCCTTGGCACCCAGCGGATTGTGGGTGCAGGGCTGCGATTCGTCGGTCCGAGTGACGAATCCCGGCAGCATATCGGCCCGCGGCAAGGCGTAGTCCATGAACGAAGCGGAAAAGAGCTGTCCGGTTTCCGCGTCGTAGGCGCAAGCTTCGAGAAGCGCCTGCCCGATCCCCTGAGCGAGTCCGCCGTGCACCTGGCCTTCGACGATCATCGGGTTGATCACGATCCCGACGTCATCGACGACCCAGTATCCGAACAGCGCCGCGACGCCGGTTTCGGGGTCGATTTCGATTTCGCAGACGTGCGCACCGTTGGAAAAAGCGAATGCCTTCGGGTCGTAGAAAGCGCTCTCGTCGAGTCCCGGCTCGCACTCGGCGGGCAGGTTGTGCGCCGAGTTTGCGGCGACGGCGATTTCCTCCAGGCTCAGGCGCCGGTCGGTGCCCGCAACGGTGAATTGCCCGCCGTCGCCGGTCACCGCGAATTCGATGTCCGTTTCCGAAGCTTCGAGCAGATGGGCCGCGATCCGCCTGCCCTTGCCGATGATTTTCCCGGCAGCGCGAACCAGCGCGGAGCCGCCCACCGCCATGGAACGTGATCCGAACGTGCCTGTGCCGTAAGGCACTCGCCCCGTATCGCCCTCGACAATTTCCACCCGGGATGACGGCACACCGAGCTTCGAGGCAAGGATCTGCGCATAGGTCGTCGCGTGCCCTTGGCCGTGGCAGTGCGTGCCGAGCAGCGCGGTGACCGATCCGCTCGCATCTATTCTTATCGCGGCAGACTCGAAGAACCCGGCGCGCGCGCCGAGGGCTCCCGCGAGCTTTGACGGGGCCACGCCCGAGGACTCGACGAAGCAGGCGATGCCGAGGCCGCGCAGCCTGCCGAGCCTTGCCGATTGCGCGCGGCGCGCTTCGAATCCTGTGCAGCCCGACAACGCGACGGCGCGGGCGAACACGCGCGGGAAATCGCCGCAGTCGTAGACCGGTCCGATCGGCGTCGCGTAGGGCATGGCTTCTGCGGGAACAAGATTGCGGCGGCGAATGTCCAGGCGATCGATTCCGGTTTCGCGCGCAGCGCGCTCGGCGAGCCGTTCCAGCACGAAGCAGGCTTCGGGCCGGCCGGCCCCGCGATAGGCGTCGGTGGGGATGGTGTTGGTGAATGCGAGCGTGATGTCGACGGCGATCGCCGGAGTGCGGTAGACGCCGGCAAGCAGCCCGGAGTAGATCGCGCTCGGTATCGCCGCTCCGACGGTGGACACGTAAGCGCCGAGGTTCGCCACGGTTTCCACCCTGAGCGCAAGAAAGTTGCCTTCGCCATCGAGGGCGAGCTCCGCGCGGGTCGAGTGATCACGCGCCTGCAGGTCCGAGATGAACGATTCGCTGCGGCTGGCGACCCATTTGAGTGCGCGGCCGAGCCGGCGCGCCGCACACGCGAGCGCCGCCTCCTCGGGATAGTGCTTTCCCTTGTAGCCGAAGCCGCCGCCGACGTCCGGCGCGATGACGCGGATCTTTCCTTCGGGCAGGCCGAGTTGCTCGGCGACGAGCCGCCGCACGTGGTGCGGCACCTGCGTGGTGGCGTGCAGCGTGAGCGAATCGCGGTCGGGCCCGGGCTCGGCGATCACCGCGCGCGGCTCGATGGCGCAGCCGGAAATACGCTGATTGACGAGATCGACGCGCGTGACGTGCGCGGCCCGTTCGAAGGCCTGGCGGACGCTCGCCTCGTCTCCGCGCGCGAAGCGCAGGCAGATATTTCCCGCTGCGTCGGCGTGAACCAGCGGCGCGCCCGGGGCGAGCGCGTCGCGCGCCGACACCACCGCAGGCAGCGGTTCGTATTCGACCTGCACCAGTTCCGCGGCGTCCCGCGCCGTCTCGCGCGTCTCGGCGATCACCAGCGCGACCGCTTCGCCGACGTGACGCACGCTGCCTCGCGCGAGCGCAAAGCGCACCGGTTCGCGCATCTTCGTCCCGTCCGCGGCGCGCACCGGCCACAGCGAGCGCATCGGACCGATGCCGTCCGCCGCCATGTCGAGGCCCGTGAATACCGCCACCGCGCCGGGGGTTTGCAGCGCATCCGCGCGATGCGCAGCAAATCGAGCGCCTCGAACACGGCGCGGTCGGTGACGAGAAAAAGATCGGCCTGCGCGCTGCGTGCCCGATGAGTGGCCCAGGTCCAATGGGGCACGGTGAACACGTCGTGCCGCGACCACTCGAAGGTCTTCTCGCCGATGCTCGAACTGCCTTCGCCGGAGACGACCAGGCAGACCTGGTTGTGGGTGACGCGGCATGGCCGCGTCGCGGTATCCCGGTCGAGGCGCTTGGCATAACAGTCGAGTGTGGGCATCACCGGCCCGCCGGTCGCCGGATTCACGTAGCGCAGGGTCCTTGCGCCGTCGGCCCCGGGCGGAAGCGCGTCGAGCATGCGGCGTGCTTCCTCTCCCGTGTAGCGGTACTTCGGGGATTGCGCCGGCGCGCCCTGCGCGTTCGCCGCTGCAATGCCCGCACTCGCCCACAAGCGCTCCTCACCCTGGTCGACTTCCCAGAACTGCTCGTCGCGCCGGTTTCCGGGCTCGAAGAAGTTTGCGTCCATGCCGCAGATGAGCGGCATGTTGGCGGCATCGAACCAGACAGTGCGGTGGCCGGATTCGTTGATGTGCCCGTGCCAGCACATCGGCGGCGTGAGCACGAGGTCGCCTTCCCTCATCTCGCAGCGCCGGCCGTTGACGATGGTAAAGGCGCCCTCGGCGCGCGTCGAGAAACGGATGGCTGCGGCGCTGTGCCGGTGCGGCACGGCGCGGTCGCCCGGCTCGAGCACAGTGAACGCGGCGATCAGATTGCCGGTGGTGACGGTCTCTCCGCCAAACGCCGGATTCACCATGATGATGGCGCGCCGTTCGACGTCCTCGATCGGAACCTCGCGCGCCGCGCGCTCGGCAAAGGGCTCGAACCCGGCCCAGCGCCAGTGCATTGGCGCGTCTTTTGCGCGCGGCGCGACCGGCGTGATGCGCTGGTAGCGGTCCCACAGCGGATGGTAGCCTGCGCCCTCGAGCGCGCGGATCAACGCGGCGTCGGGGCGCCCGGCACGGCTCATTTCGGCAGCTTGGCGTCGATGTTCTTCGCGTCGATCAGTTCGTGCTTGATGAAAACCTGCTGCTCGAATTTCTCGCCTTTCAGATAGCCGGCAAGCACGTCCACGCCGAGCCTGCCCCAGTTGACCGGGTTGAGTTCGATGGTGAGGCTGAGCGCGCCATCCTTGACGCCGCGCAGCGCCGGGGGCACGCCGTTCATGCCGGTCACCATCACTTTGCCTTTCTTGCTGGCGGCGGCGACCGCCTGCGCGGCGCCGAGCGCCACGTCGTCGTTGCCAGCGTAGATCGCAACCAGGTCAGGGTTCGCGACCAGCGCGTCCTCGGCCTGCTTCAGTCCGCGCTCGCGGGTGAGCGCGCCGGCCTGGTTGAACGCGATCGATACGGCGGGATTTTTCGCCATCACTTCGCTGTAGCCATCCAGCAGGTTTTTGAACGTCGGCGAGCCCGGCGGGCCCGAGAGCACGGCGACCTTGCCCTTGCCGCCCACGGCATTCAGCGTCCAGTTGGCGATGTCGCGTCCGATCTGCTTCTCGTCCATTGCCACGTGCAGCGTCTGGTTGGGCGAAGTCGATGCGCGCGCCACGGAAATGATCGGAAGTTTCGCCGCGGCCGCGGCGTCATAAGCGGCGTTCACGCCGGTGGCGTCGATCGGCGAGATCAGGATGCCCTTCACGCCGCGCGCGATCAGGTCCTGCACGCCGTTTATCTGCTTGGCCTTGTCCTCCTGTGAGCTGACAGTCACCACGTCCATGCCGAGTTCTGCGGCACGCGCGCGAATGCCGCGCAGCATGGCGATGTAGAACGGGTTGTCGTCCTGCGGCAGCGACACGCCGATGAGGGTTTTCTGCTGCGCTTGCGCGCCCGGCAGCGTGAACGCCAGCAGCACGGCGAGAATTGCAAGTGGGTATCTCATGAGTTCCTCCAAGTTTGGATAAATGGTACGCCCGGCCTCAGGCAGTGTACAACGGGCCGCGCATGCGCCGGCCCTCGAACGGTGCCGCGCGCGCGAACGAGGGCCGTGCTTTTATCTGCACAATCCAGCGCCTCAGGTTCGGATGGCCGTCCCAGAGCCCGGCAAGGGCCAGATATTCCATGCGGTCGATCATCGGCGCGATCGCGATATCGGCGAGCGAAAACGTATCGCCCGCGAGCCACGGACCGTTCTCGAGCGCGCGCTCCATGCGCAGCAGCGCGCCGGCGAGCTTCATCCTGGCCGCCTCGAGCGCGCTCGCATCCACCGGATTGCGCGCAGCCTTTATCCAGTCCTTTGCAACATCCGGTTTCGGATGTTTCGCGACCAGCGTCTCGAGCTCATCGGCCCGCAAGCCTGCGACCGCGGACTTGATCATCAGGTTGAAGGTGCCAGGCCGCACCGCGGGATGCACCACCTCGTCCTCGTATTTCACCCAGACGCGCATGCGGGCGCGTGCGAGGGGCTCTGGCGGGCGCAGCGGTGGACGTGGGAACGCCTCGTCCAGGTATTCGTTGATCACACTCGATTCGATGACCGGGACGCCATCGTGCACCAGCGTCGGCACCACGCCGTTCGGATTGAGCTTCAGGTAATCGGGGCGCAGTTGCTCGAAAGCCAGCAGGTTCACCGGCCGGTCGATCCATTCCAAGCCTTTCTCAGCGAGCGCCAACCGCACCTTGAAGGAGCAGACAGAGTCCCAGTAATGGTAGAGCTCGAGCATCGCATCACCTCCGATGCCGCAACTGATCGGCCGCCGCCGCGGCGATGATGACCAAACCGATCGCCACGCGCTGCCAGTACGAGTTGACGTTCAGCAGGTTGAGCCCGTTGCCGAGCACTACCATGATGAATACGCCGATGACCGTCTTGTAGAGCTTACCCTCCCCGCCGTGCAGCGTAGCGCCGCCCAGTACCACCGCGGCGATGGCCGTCAGCTCGTAGAACTCGCCGGCGGTCGGCTGTCCGGACTGCAATCTCGAGGCGAGCATCATGCCGGCGAGCCCGGCCAGGGCGCCGCACCATACATAGGTCGAGGCAGTCACGCGATCGACGCGGATGCCAGAAAGGTACGCGGCCTCGCGGTTGCCGCCGGTGGCGTAAACGCTGCGCCCGTAGGGCGTCATGCTGAGGACCCAGGACAGCAGCGCAAGCAGCACCGCGGGCACCCAGACCAGGTAGTGGATTCCGAAGAAGCGCTCGACGCCGAAGTCGAGAAAGCTCTTGGGCAGAGCGTCGTCGACCGGGACCTGCTCGCTGTTGGTGACCAGGAATACCACGCCTCGCACCAGCACCATGGTCCCGAGCGTCGCGATGAACGGATTGACCCGAAGCACCGTGACCGTAAAGCCGTTGACGAGGCCGACCAGCGCGCCAACGCCGACCCCCGCGGCGACGCCCGCGGCGATGCCGGCTTTCATCATCACCGTCGCCCCGACACAGCCCGAAAGCGCGACCACCGAACCGACCGAAAGATCGAATCCGCCGCCCAGGATCACGAAAGTCATGCCCATCGCGATCACCGTGATCACTGCGGCCTGCACCAGCACGTTGGTCAGGTTCAGCGGCGACAGAAACCGGTCCGTGAGCAACGCCATGATCGCGCCGAGCGCGACCAGCGTGATGAGCGGGATCTGATCGATCAACAGCTGTTTGCGCATGGCAGTTGCGTTCACTCCGTGATCGCTTCCTGGATCCGCTGCTCGCTCAGGCCGGCGCCGCGATCGATTCGCGTGGTGATGCCGCTGCGGCGCATCGCGAGCACGCCGTCGGCGAGTGACACGATTTCGTGCGTGTCCGAGGACGCGAATACCACGCCATTGCCTTTCCCGGCGAATTCGCGCACCAGCCGGTGAATGTGCGCTTTGGCGGCGATATCGATGCCCTGCGTCGGCTCATCGAGCAGCAGAATCACTACCTTCGATGCCAGCCACTTCGCCAGGATCACTTTCTGCTGGTTGCCGCCGGACAGCGAGCGCACAATTGCGTCTGGGTCCGCGGGCCGGATATCGAGCCGGGCGATCAGTTCGCGCACCACCGTGTCGATCGCGGCGTGATCGAGCCGCCAGAGCTTGCCGAAGCGCTTCAGATTGGGAAGTACGATGTTCTCGCGCACCGAGTGCGACAGCACCAGCCCGAGCGCGCGCTCGTTGGGCACCATGGCGAGGCCGGCGCCGATCGCATGCGACGGATGCCTTGCCGAGACGGCCAGGTCACCTACCGAAAGGCTGGCGCCGCCGTCAGCCCCGAACACGCGCCTGAGCAGCCGGGAAGTGCCGCTTCCCAGCAGCCCGGCG
The DNA here is from genome assembly GCA_016195915.1 of Betaproteobacteria bacterium. Taxonomy (GTDB): domain Bacteria; phylum Pseudomonadota; class Gammaproteobacteria; order Burkholderiales; family SG8-39; genus JADGRQ01. The sequence continues at coordinate 86,673 of JACPYS010000031.1, forward strand.
AGTCCGATGATCTCTCCGCGGCGGACGCGCAGCTCGCCGTACTCGGCGCACGCAAGCAACGCCTCGCCCGGCTCGCTGCCGGTGCCAGCGTGTTGCATGTCGATTTCGCGCCCGGTCATATGGCGCGCGAGGTCGGCCGGCCCAAACGCTCCGCGCGCGAACTCGGCGACCACGCGCGCGTCGCGCATTACGGTGCAGCGGTCGGCAATCGCGACGATCTCGTCGAGCCGGTGCGACACGTACAGGATGGCCACGCCCTGGTTCTTGAGCCTGGCGATGGTCTCAAACAGGGCATGCACCTCGCGCCGTTCGAGCGCCGCGGTCGGCTCGTCGAGGATCAGCACCTGCGCATTGCGCGTCAGCGCGCGCGCGATCATGACCGACTGCCGCTCCGCGAACGACAGCGTGCCGACCGGGCGGTCGAGGTCGATGTCCAGATCCAGCCGCGACAGCGCCTCACGCGCCGCCTCGCGCATGCGATGACGATCGACGGAACCGAACAATCCCTTCACCGGCAGGTGCCCGAGCATCACGTTCTCGGCGACCGAGAGCGCGGGCACCACGCGCAGTTCCTGCGGGATCTCCGCAATGCCCGCCGCGAAGGCATCGGCGGGCGAGCGCAGCGGCAGTTCGCGTCCCGCCAGCAGCACCCGGCCGGAGTCCGGCAGGTAGATACCGCCGAAGATCTTGGTGAGCGTGGACTTGCCGGCTCCGTTTTCGCCGACCAGGGCATGCACCTCGCCCGGAAGCAGGGTGAAGGAGACTCGATCGAGCGCGACGGTCGCGAAAAAGCGCTTGCAGATGCCTTCAGCCTCGAGAATGGTGTTCATGTCGGGTCTGTCGCTCGGGGGAATTCTAGCCTCGAGCGCGATGCACCGGCGCGGCGAAGCCCAGTTCGCCGCCGCTGCTCAATCGGCGCACCAGGTCGGATGCGAGAAATCGCTTGACAGGTCGCTCGAAATCCTTAAAATGTGGTTTACAGGTGAACCGATGGTTTATTAGTAAGACGAAATGAGTAATACTAATTCTGAGAGACCGAGCTTCGCAGTGCAGGAGAGGCCACATGGGAAATGAATGGCACGACGTCGCAGCGCCAGACCAGGTGAGTGATGACGCCCCGATCACGGTGAAAGTGGGTGAGCACGATATCGGCATCTACGCGCTCAACGGTCGCTACTACGCCCTCGATGACGTGTGCCCCCATGCCTACGCGCTGCTGTCGCAGGGTTTCATCGATGGCGAAGAGATCGAATGCCCGCTGCACGGCGCAAAATTCCACATACCGAGCGGCAAGTGCACCAAGGAGCCCGCTGACCGTGACCTCGCCTGTTACGCGGTGAAGCTGGAAGGCGGGCGTCTGTTGCTGCAGGTCGATTGAATCCCCGGGAGCGTACCGTGCCGAATGTCCGTATCGAGTTCCGCAACGTCAGCAAACGGTTTCCTGCGCGCAGCCGCGATGGCGAGCCGGTGACGGCGGTGCTAAACGTTTCGGTGTCGATTCTCGACGGCGAGGTGGTTTCCCTCATCGGCCCGAGCGGCTGCGGCAAGTCGACGCTGCTCAACATGGGCTCAGGCCTGTATCTCCCGTCCGAAGGTGAGGTGCTGGTCGACGGCAGGCGTGTCGCGGGACCCAATCCGCAAGTCGCCTTCATGCTGCAGAAAGACCTGCTGCTGCCATGGCGCACGATCCTGCAGAACGCCGAGTTCGGGCTCGAGGTCCGCGGCGTTGCGGCGATCGAACGGCGCGAGCGCGCGCACGCGCTGCTCAAGAAGTGCCGTTTGTCGGGGTTCGAGAGCCACTATCCGCATCAGCTCTCGGGCGGCATGCGCCAGCGCGCTGCGCTCGCACGCACGCTTGCGGTGGACCCGCTCGTGCTGCTCATGGACGAACCGTTCTCCGCCCTCGATGCGCAGACCAAGATGGTGCTGCAGCAGGACCTCGCCCGCACGATCGCGGCGGAAAGGAAGACTGCGCTGCTCATCACGCACGATCTGGTCGAATCGATCGCACTCGCGGACCGCGTGCTGGTGATGAGCCAGCGTCCCGGCAAGATCATCGAGGAGATTCGCCTGGACGACCTGCCCGACCGCGACAATCCGATGCTCCGGCGCGGCAGGCCGCGCGTGCAGGAGTACGCCGCGCGGCTGGTGGAGCTGCTGCATGTGCGCGAAAAGACCGAAGCCGAATCCATCTAGCTGCGATTCGCAACCCAGACCCGTTCACGAGGAGGACCAACGATGTCGACCAAACGAACATTCCTGAAGACCGGTATTGCATTCGCCATCTGCGCACTTGCGCTGGCGCAGCCGGCGCGCGCACAGACCGAGGAGGTCATCTATCTGCTGCCGGCGCCCGCGTTCCTGCCCGCGTTCGGGCCGTGGATGCTGGCGCAGTCGCGTGGCTACTACGCCAAGGAGGGATTGAAGATCAATTTCATCACCGGCAAGGGCGGCGTCGATGTCGCCAAGCAGGTCGGCGCCGGCAACGCGCCGATCGGCGGCGCGATCGGCGACACGCCGATCATCGCACGCGCGCAGGGCGCGCCGGTCAAAGCCGTCGCGGTGCTCGGCGGCAGGTCCCTGATGCAGCTCGTGGTGCACGACGGCAAGGGCATCAACGGCCCGAAGGATCTCAAGGGCAGAACCATCACCACCATGGCCTACCAGGACACGACCTTCTTTGCGTTGCAGGGGATGCTCGCGAGCGCCGGGTTGAGCAAGAACGACGTGAACGCGCAGGCCGCGGGCCCTGCGGGGGTGTGGCAGCTTTTCGCCGCTGGAAAGGCCGATGCCATGGCGGCGGTTCCCGACTGGATCCCGCAGGCGAGGGAAGGCGGCGCGAAGCTCAAGGTCTATTCCTCGGACGACTATTTCAAGAGCATGGCGCAGGCGATCCTCGCCTCCGACGAGATGATCCAGAAACGGCCCGAACTGATTCGCAAGCTCGTGCGCGCCACGCTCAAAGGCATGGAAGACATCATGAAGGATCCCAAAGGCGCCGCGCGCGACTACGTGAACGCGGTCCCTCAGCACAAGGGCAAGGAGGCTTACATCGAAGAGGTCTTCGGGCTCTACAACACCTACGTCTATCCGGGCCAGAAGGTGCTCGGCGCCATGGACGAAGAGCGCCTCGCGGCCGTGCAGAAGTTCTATCTCAAGGAAGGGATCGTGCCAAAGGAAACCCCGGTCAAGGATCTCTATACCAACCAGTTCGTCCAGTAGAAACAACGCGTCGCGGCACTCAGGGCGCGATCGAGCAGCGACAGGGAGGATACGCCGATGGAACAACCAGTGGAAACCGGACAATCGCCGCGGCCGGACGCGAGGGCCGAGCCGCAGTCCGTAGCCGTGATCGCGGCGACCGTCGCGACACCCGACGAGTCCGGTTTCACGCCGGGCACAATCGCGGCGAGCGTCGCGGTGCTGGTTGTATTTCTCGCAGCCTGGGAACTGCTGCCGCGCGCGGTGGGAGTTCCCGAATTCATCCTGCCGCCGCCCTCCAAGGTGTGGTCGGAATTCCTGCGCGTACTCGCCAATGAGCGCCTGCTGTGGCACGCGGGCATCACCACGCTCGAGATTATCGCCGGCTTCGTGCTCGGCTGCCTTCTTGGCGTGGTCATCGGTTTCGTGCTTGGCCTCTCGCCCAAGGCGGAACTCGTGCTCTCGCCTTACATCCTCGCCTTGCAGATTGCGCCCAAGGTCGCGTTCGCACCGCTGTTCGTCATGTGGCTCGGGTATACGGTCTACCCCAAGATCCTGGTCGCGATCCTGATCGTGTTCTTCCCGGTGATGGTCAACGTGCTCACGGCGGTGCGCACGGTCGATCCGGACATGGTGAGCCTTGCGCGTTCGTTTTCGGCTACGCGGCTGCAGATTTTCCGGCTGATCGAGTATCCGGCGTCGCTGCCGCCGTTGTTCGCCGGCCTGCGCATCGCGGCGACGCTGGCGGTGATCGGCGTCGTGGTGGGAGAACTCGTAGGCGGCAACCTGGGTCTGGGATACCTCCTCACCTACGGCGAGGGCCAGGGCAACACGGCGATGGTGTTCGTCACCATCATCGTACTTACCCTGATCGGCATCGTCGCGTACGCCGCGGTGGCGCTGCTTGAGCGCCGGGTGCTGCATTACATCCCCAAAGTGCAACACGTCGCCGTCTGATGACCGATTTGCTTCGCGACCGGCGCGTTCTCATTACCGGCGGCGCACGCGGCCTGGGTCGCGCGTTCGCGCAGGCCGCGCTTGCGGCCGGCGCGAGGGTCGCGGTCGCCGACATCCTCGAGGAGGCCGGCCGCGCGAGCGCGAAGGAACTCGGGGCACAGTTCCTGCCCGTCGACCTCGCATCGCCGGCGTCGATCGAGGCCTGCGTTGCCGGCGCCGCGGCCGCGCTCGGCGGGCTCGATGCTCTCGTGAACAACGGCGCCATCACCAATTCCGGCGGCAAGACGCTCGAGGAACTCGATGTCGAGACCTGGGACCGCGTGATGGCGGTGAACGTGCGGGGCACCTGGCTCGCGACGCGCGCCGCGCTCGTGCACCTGCGCGCGTCCGGAAGGGGGCGCGTGATTAATGTGGCTTCGGATACCGCGCTCTGGGGCGCACCCCGGCTGATGGCCTACGTGGCGAGCAAGGGCGCGGTGATCGCGATGACGAGGTCGATGGCGCGCGAACTCGGCGCCGAGCGCATCACGGTCAACGCGGTCGCGCCCGGGCTCACCCTGGTCGAAGCGACCGAATACGTCCCGGCCGAGCGCCATCGGCTCTACCGGGAAGGGCGGGCGATCGGCCGGGCGCAGATGCCCGAGGACGTTTGTGGCGCGGTGATCTACCTGCTGTCGGATGCGGCCGGGTTCGTGACCGGACAACTGCTCGCCGTCAACGGCGGGTTCGTGATGCATTGAATCGATTCGGAACGCTTACGAAAAGGAGGCGCAGCATGGCTGACACGGCCGTCAAGGAAGCAGCAACCCATCACTCGTCGGATCGCCCGGCGGGCGCGAGTTTCTCGCAATGGATGGAATCGCGCGTGGCGCGGCTCTCCAGCCGCAAGTACGACTGGAACGCGCTTAAATTCCAGGCCGATTACGACCCGAAGTACCGCCGTGCGCAGATGCGCTATGTCGGCACCGGCGGAACCGGCGTCAAGTCCGACGCCAACGTGATCCCCGCGGAACACTTTACGTTCTCCACCATGATCATTCCCGCCGGCGGCGAAGGCCCGATGCACATCCACACCGACGTCGAGGAAATCTTCTTCGTCATGCGCGGCAAGGTGAAGGTGATGTGCGAAAAGGACGGCGAGAAATGGGAGTCGGTCGTCACCGATCGCGACCTCATCTCGATCCCGCCGGGCGTGTATCGCGGCGAGATCAACATCGGCGAAGAAGATGCGCTGATGTGCGTGATGCTCGGCGCGCCGTCTCCGATCACGCCCACCTATCCGCCGGATCACCCGCTCGCGAAGATCAAGCGTTGAACATGCCAGGCCTTGCCGAAGCGCTCGTCGCGGTCCATCCGCTCAGGAAGCGCAACACCGCTCGAGGGATCGTCTCCTGGCGCGAGGCCGGGGCGGGGCCAGCGCTCGTCCTGTTGCACGGCATCGGCAATCAGTCCGCAGCATGGGTGCTGCAGCTCGAGGCGTTCGCGCCGCAATTCCGCGTCATCGCCTGGGACGCGCCCGGCTACGGCGAGTCCGCCGCGCTGCAAGCGCAATTGCCAGCAGCCGCCGACTATGCGGGCTCGCTCGCGGCGCTCCTTGACGTGCTCGAGGTGAGTCGCGCGGTGCTGGTGGGAAGCTCGCTCGGGGCGCTGATGGCCGGCGCATTTGCCGCGCGCTGGCCCGAACGCGTTGCCGGGCTCATGTTGCTCAACCCGGCCGCAGGCTATGGCGCCGCGGAACCCGCCGAACGCGAAGCGAAGCTCGCGGCGCGGCTTGCGCGCCTGCAGACGCTGGGACCTGCGGGCATGGCGCGCGAACTTTCGCCGGGCATGCTGTCCGCCGCAGCCTCCGCGCAGGCGCGATCGCTCGCCGCCTGGTGCACGGAGAGGATTCGTCCCGATGGGTATCGACAAGCTGCGCGCATGCTTGCCTCAGGGCGGCTCGCAGAGGATCTCGCGCGCTATGCGGGTCCGGCCCTGGTCGTGGCCGGAACAGCAGACAGCGTCACGCCTGCAGCAGGCTGCGAGCGGCTCGCGCGAGTTCTTCCGCGCGGAAGTTTCCGTCTCCTGCAAGGCGCGGCACATCTTTCCTACCTCGATGTCCCAGCGGTAGTGAATGCGATGCTGGCCGAGTTCGCCGCCCGCTGCTCCGAGGAAGCCGCGGCATGAATGGCCCGGCGCCCAGGTACAACGTCCCGGGGCTCGAGCGGGGATTGCGTATGCTCCAGCTCTTCGACCGCGGGCACCGGCTGCTCACCCCGGCCGAGATGGCGCGCGCGCTCGCGATCCCGCGATCGACCGCGTTCCGCCTCGCGCAGACGCTCGAGTTCCTCGGCTTTCTCCAGCGCGAGGGCGAGCGCTACGGGATCGGTACGGCGGTGCTCCGGCTCGGCTTCGAGTACATCGCTTCCCTCGAAGTGGCCGATCTCGCCCGCCCGGTGATCGAGCGGCTGCGTGACCAGACCGGATTGTCCTCGCAACTCGTGATCCGCGACGGACGCGAAGTGGTCGTGGTGCTCAAGGCATCGCCTGCGTCCTCGTTCGCCACGAATGTCACCGTCGGAACACGCTTTCCGGCCCACGCGACGATCCTGGGGCGGGTGCTGCTGATGGATGCAGACGATGCAGTGCTCGGTGCGCTGTATCCCGAATCGGCGCTGCCCGCCGTCTCGGCGAGCTCCCCGCGAACGCTCGCGGAGCTTAAACGCCTGTTGCACGCCGATCGCGCGCGCGGCCACGCCATCAGCGAATCCTTTTTCGAGCATGGAATCTCGGCGGTGGCAGCGCCGGTGCGAAACGAAAGCGGTGCCATCGCCGCGGCGATCAGCGTCACGACCCAGCGCCCGACGCTCGAGCCCGCCGAGTTGCGCGAGCGTCTGGTCAGGCAGGTGGCCGCGGCAGCGGTCGAACTGTCGCACCAGCTCAACCATCGGCCGGCCGCGCAGACTGTAGTGCAACCCCGGTTATCGAGCCGGTTGAACTGAACGAGGAGAAACCATGGCTGAACGAGGCGCAATGAGAATGCATTTGCCGGCCGCCAACGCGGCGGGCGTGATTCCGGACTTCAACCCCTACCTCGACGATTACCGCAACGCGCGCCCGAACCGGGTCGCGGGCGCCGGGCAGATCTTCGCCACGGCGGAGCGCGACCTGATCGTGTGGCAGACGCGCCCCGCGGCGCCGGGCGAGTACGAAAGAACACTGGCCGATGCGCTGGAGCAGATTTTTTCGCAGCGTCTCTACGAGCTTGCCGAGATTATCGCCGCGCTGAATAACGAGGGCGTGCGTACGCCGGCAGGAGAAACCTGGACCGAGCGCAATTTCCAGGACTCGTTTCGCGAGCTGGGCAAGCTCGCATTCGGCTGAGAGCACGGAGGCATCATGGTCGATTCACAGGCACTCGAGCAGCTCCTCAATCGCGGGCTGATGAACCAGTGGTACCCGGTGCTGCCCAGCTGGGCGGTGGCGGGCGCGCCGATCGGCATCACGCGGCTTTCCGAGAACCTCGTGCTGTGGCGCGACGAGAACGGCGCCGCGCACGCGATCGAGGATCGCTGCCCGCACCGTGGCGCGCGCCTGTCGCTGGGCTGGAATCTCGGCGACCGGCTCGCCTGCTGGTATCACGGCATTGAAGTCGACGGCACGGGAACGGTGCGCAAGGTGCCGGCTGTGCATCCCTGTCCGCTCGAAGGCCGGCGCGCCGTGAAAAGCTATCCGGTCAAGGAGACGCGCGGCGCCATCTTCGTGTATTTCGGCGATGCGCTGCATGCGGAGCCCTGCGCGCTCGAACTGCCCGAACAGCTCGCGAGCGACGAGTACGGCGCGATCCTCTGCTTCGCGAAGTGGAAGTGCAACTACCGCTACGCCATCGACAACGTCATGGACCCGATGCATGGCGCCTACCTTCACGCCATGTCGCATTCGATGGCCTCGGGTGACAAGACCGCGAACATGCAGCTGCGTAAGACGCCGACGGGGCTGATCTTCGAAAAAACCAACCAGCGCGACGTCAATTTCGACTGGACCGAATTCGGCGATACCGGCGCAATGTGGCTGCGGCTGGAGATTCCATACCGCGCCAGCGCCGGACCAGGAGGCAACTTCGGCATTGCCGGATTCGTGACGCCGGTGGACGAGGCGCACTGCATGGTTTTCTTCTGGCGCACGCGCAAGTGCACGGGCTGGGTGCGCGACGTGTGGCAGTTCATGTACCGCAGCAAGCTCGAGGGCCTGCATTGGGCGGTGCTCGAGCAGGACCGGGTCGTGCTGGAAAACATGGCACCGAATGCGCGCTCACGCGAGTTTCTGTATCAACACGATACCGGACTCGCCCGGTTGCGACGCATCCTCGAAAAAAAGGCCGAAGCCCAGCTCGAAGCGCTGCAGAAGGCGGCCTGAGCGCATCCCGGCCATGGCCAGCGCGCTCTCATTCCGCCTCGAAGACCGAGTCGCGGTGGTGACCGGCGGCTCCTCGGGAATCGGGCTTGCCACCGCGCGTCTGCTGCTGCGGGCCGGCGCTCGGGTCGCGGTCTGCGGTCGCGACCGCACGCGGCTCGACGCGGCGCAAGGCGCTCTCGCGGCAGAGGCGGGTACTGATCGGCTGCTCGCGCACCGCTGCGACGTGCTCGACGCGGACGAAGTCGGGAATTTCGCCGACGCGGTGGCGGCGCGATTCGGCGCCGCGGACATCCTTGTCAACAACGCGGGTGAAGGGCGCGTGTCCACTTTTGCCGATACCACCGACGAAGCATGGCGCGCCGAGCTTGACCTGAAATTCTTCAGCGTGATCCGGCCGACGCGCGCTTTCCTGCCTCAACTCGAACGCTCGGCCGCGGGATCGATTGTCTGCGTCAATTCCCTGCTCGCCCGCCAGCCCGAACAACACATGGTGGCAACATCGGCTGCGCGCGCCGGTGTGTTGAATCTCGTGCGCTCGCTCGGCACCGAACTGGCGCCGAAGCGGGTGCGAGTGAATGCGGTGCTCATCGGTCTCGTGGACTCGGGTCAATGGCGCCGCCGCTTCCAGGCCCAGGCTGCGGCGGGCGAATCCTGGGAGGCGTGGAGCGCGGGGCTTGCCAAGGGTAAAGGCATTCCGCTTGGCCGCCTGGGGCAGCCGCAGGAGGCCGCGCACGCAATCCTTTTCCTTGCTTCACCGCTCGCTTCCTATACGACCGGCACGTTCATCGACGTTTCAGGGGGGCTTTCCCGCCATGTCTGATCGCACGCCGCGAATTACCGTGGGCGAGCTTGTCGCCGCATTCCTCGAACGATGCGGCGTGCGCGCCGCGTTCGGCGTGATCTCGATCCACAACATGCCGATCCTCGATGCCTTCGGACGCCGCGCCGCGGCCGCCCAGGCCGACGGCCAGCCGGCGCCCATCCGCTTTGTGCCCGCGCGAAGCGAGCCCGGAGCGGTGAACATGGCCGATGCCTGCGCTCGCGTAGCCGGTGGAATCGGCGTGGCAGTGACCAGCACCGGCACCGCCGCGGGCAATGCCTGCGGCGCGATGGTCGAAGCGCTCACCGCTGGCACTCCGCTCGTGCACCTCACCGGGCAGATCGAGGTGCCCTACCTCGATCGTGGCCTCGCCTACATCCACGAAGCGACCGACCAGCTCGAAATGCTGCGCGCGGTCTCCAAAGTTGCATTTCGCGTGCGCAGTCCCGAAACGGCGCTTGGTACCCTGCGCGAGGCGGTCCGCGTCGCACTGACTGCGCCGCGCGGGCCGGTGAGCGTCGAAATTCCGATCGACATCCAGGCCGCGGAGATCGCGCGCCCGGAATCGCTCGAGCCCGCCTCGGTCGCAGTGCCGCAACCGCGAGGGGAAGAGCTGGATGCACTCGCCGAGCGCCTCGCGCGCTCGAAACGGCCCCTGCTCTGGCTGGGCGGCGGCGCGCGCCACGCGACCGATGCGGTCCTGCGCCTCATCGATCTCGGGTTTGGCGTCGTCACCAGCGTCCAGGGGCGCGGCGTGGTAGCGGAGGACCACCCGATGTCGCTGGGCGCATTCAACCTGCATGAGCCGGTGGAAAAGTTCTATGCAAGCTGCGACGCGATGCTCGTCGCAGGCTCACGCCTGCGCAGCAATGAAACCCTGACATACAAGCTCAAGCTGCCGCACCCGCTCTACCGCGTCGATGCCGACCCCCAGCAGCAGGGACGCTGCTACAGCGATGATCTGTTCGTCGCAGGCGACAGCGCGGCGGCGCTCTCCGGGCTGGCCGAGCGGCTGAAGGGTCGCCTCAAGCCCGATCCCGCGTTCGCGCGCGATCTTGCTGCCGCGCGCGATGCGGCCGAGAAGCTGGTACGCGCAGGCCTTGGACCCTATGAGCGCTTGCTCGCGGAACTGCAGCAGGCTGCCGGGCGCGATTACGTCTGGGTGCGCGACGTTACAGTTTCGAACAGCACCTGGGGTAACCGGAGCCTGCGCATCTTTGGCCCGCGCGACGGCGTGCACGCGCTGGGCGGCGGTATCGGGCAGGGGGTGCAGATGGCCATAGGCGCTGCGATCGCCGAGGCGATCCCCGCGGGCGCTTCGCCCGCGGCCCGCGGCCGCAAGACACTGTGCCTGGTCGGCGACGGCGGGCTGCAGGTGAACATCGGCGAGCTGGCGACGCTGGTGCAGGAGAAGGCCGATGTCACGGTGATTCTCATGAACGATGGCGGCTACGGGGTCATACGCAACATCCAGGACGCCTGCTACGGCGGCCGGCGCTACTACTCCGATCTGCACACGCCCGATTTCGGCACGCTGGCGTGCTCGCTCGCGTTGCCGCACCACCGCGTCCGCGATCTCGCGCACGTCGGTGACGCGCTGCGGGACGCGTTCGCGCAGCGCGGTCCGATGCTTATCGAGATCGACATGACGGCCATCGGACCGTTTGCCAAGCAGTTCGCCGGGCCCCCGGTGCGCAAGGTGGCGGCATGACGCCGAAGCCAATCTGCGTCGGAGGCGAATGGCGCCGCGGAGGCGGCGACGTGTACGCCTCGCGCTATCCGGCCGACGACAGCGTCAATGCCGAACTTGCCGCCGCGAACGTCGCCGACGTCGAGGAGGCGATCGAGGCCGCCGATGCCGCGCGGCGCCGGCCCGATTGGTCCGGCCTCAAGCCGCATGAGCGCGCCGGGGTGCTCTACCGGATCAGCTCCCTGATCCGCGAGCGCGCGGAAGAGCTCGCCCAGCTGCAGCGGCGCGACAACGGCAAACCGATCAGCGAGACGCGTGCGCTGGTTGCGAGCGCGGCGGGCACGTTCCAGTTCTTTGCCGCTGCTTGCGAGACGCTCGAGGAAACCATCACGCCCGCACGCGGAGACTACCTCAGCATGAGCGTGCACGAGCCGATGGGCGTCATCGCCGCGATCACGCCGTGGAATTCGCCGATCGCGAGCGAGGCGCAAAAACTGGCCCCGGCGCTTGCCGCGGGAAACGCCGTGATCGTGAAACCCGCCGAAGTCACGCCGCTCGCGGCGCTCGAACTCGGTCGCATTTGCGAGCAGGCTGGCGTGCCGAAAGGCGTTGTCAGCGTGCTGCCCGGCAAAGGCTCGGTGATCGGCGATGCGATCGTGAAGCATCCTTTGGTGAAGAAAGTATCGTTCACCGGCGGCACCATGACGGGACGCGCGCTCGCACAGCTTGCGGCGAAGAAGCTCATGCCGGTAACGCTGGAACTCGGCGGCAAGTCCCCGACCATCGTTTTCGAGGACGCCGATCTCGATCACGCGGTGCACGGCGTGCTGTTCGGCATCTTCAGCTCATCGGGCGAATCCTGCATCGCAGGCTCGCGCCTGTTCGTGCACGAATCGATTCGTACGCCATTCCTCGAGCGGCTGGTGGCGAAGGCGAACGCGCTCCGGGTGGGCGACCCGGAAGATCCGCGCACCCAGATGGGCCCGCTCATCACGGCGAAGCATCGCGAGTCGATCGAGAACTACGTGCAGCTCGGGCTCGATGAGGGCGGCAGACTTCTTGCGGGCGGAGAGCGTCCGCGAGGAGATCTCTTCGATCGCGGCTGGTTCTACAAGCCTACGGTTCTTACCGGGCTCGCCAACGACGCGCGCATCTGCCAGGAAGAGATCTTCGGCCCGGTGCTGGTCGCCTCGCCGTTCCGCGACGAGGCGGCGTTGCTTGAGCAGGCGAACGACAGCGTGTTCGGCCTCGCCGCCGGAATCTGGACGCGCGACTACAAACGCGCGTGGCGGGTTGCGCGCGCGCTCGAAGTCGGCACTGTGTGGATCAACACCTACAAACAGCTCTCGATCTCAACCCCTTTCAGCGGAATCAAGGACAGCGGGGTGGGCATCGAGAAAGGCCGGCTCGGCATCCTGCAATACAAGCATCAGAAGAGCGTGTACCTGGGGCTGAACGAAGCGCCGCTCCCGTGGGCGGATTGACCACGAACATCAGGACCGTCCTGCGAGGCATTGAATGAGCATTCTCGGCATTGATCGCATTACCTACGGCGTCGCGGATGTTGCGAGCTGCCGAAAGTTCTTTCTCGATTGGGGCCTGAAGCTCGTGCGCGAATCGGGCGATGCGCTCGAGTTCGAGACACTGAACGGCTGCGAGGTGTTCGTGCGCGCAAAGGAAGACCCTGCGCTCCCGCGGGCGATCGAACCGGGATCGACGCTGCGCGAAGTCACCTGGGGTGTGCAGACTGAACGAGACCTCGCGCACGTCCGGATCGTGCTCGGTGGCATGAACGGGACGGACCCGAATGGCCTCGGTATTGCGTTCCGGGTATCGAAGAAACGCACGCTCGACGTGAAGGGCGTGCCGATCAACGCCTGGGGGCAGCCCGGGCGCGGCGTGAACCGGCGCAGTACGTTTTACGAGCGCGCCGAGCCGATCGAAGTGGGACACGTCGTTTTCTTTACCTACTGTCTCGCCGAGCTCGAGCGCTTCTACGTCGAGAAGCTCGGGTTTTGCGTCTCCGACCGTTATCCGGGACGCGGTGTGTTCCTGCGTTGCGGTGCCGAAGGCGGCCACCACGATCTTTTTCTGCTGCAGCCGCCCGCGCCGAAGCGCGGCCTCAATCATGTGGCTTACGTCGTACGAGATATCCACGAGGTGTTCGGCGGCGGGCTGCACATCAGCCGCTGCGGCTGGGAGACCGAAATCGGACCTGGACGCCACCCGATCTCCTCGGCGTATTTCTGGTATGTGAAGAATCCCGCGGGCGCACTCGCCGAGTACTACACCGACGAGGATCAGCTCGACGGCAACTGGCAGCCGCGAGAATTTCAGCAGGCGCCGGAAGTGTTCGCCGAGTGGGCGGTCGTCGGCGGCATCGACGGCAACACCCGGCGCGCAAGAGCCGCTCCGAAGTGAATCCGCGCACGATCGTCGTGGTGGGCGCCGGCCAGGCCGGCGGCTGGGTGGCGAAGACCCTGCGCGCCGCGAATTTTTCGGGCTGCATCGTCCTCATCGGAGAGGAAATGCACCCGCCGCACGAACGCCCGCCACTGTCGAAAGCGGTGCTGGCGGGGGAGGCCGAAGCCGCGAGCACGTATCTATTCAAGGGCGACGAATTCGTGAAGCTCGAGCTCGATTTCCGGCCCGGCACGCGCGCCGTCACGATCGATCGCGCCGCGAAGCGCGTCGTGCTCGCAGGCGACGAGGCGATCGCCTACGACAAGCTCTTCCTTTGCACCGGCGGCGCTGCGCGACGGCTCGCAGTCCCCGGCGGTGACGGCCCGCGCGTGCACTATCTACGCACGATCGCCGATTCGCTCGCCATCGGCTCGCGCCTTTCCGAGATCCGCCATCTCGTCGTCATCGGCGGGGGCTGGATCGGCCTCGAAGTGGCCGCCGCCGCGCGCATGCGCAAGCTCAGCGTGACGCTCATCGAGGGGCTGTCGAGGCTGTGCGAGCGTTCGGTGCCGCCGGAAGTTTCCGCGCATCTTCTCGCGTTGCACCGGCGCAACGGCGTCGAAATCGTTCTCGAAGAGGGCGTGAAGGCGATCGACGACGGCGAGCGCGTGGCAGTGGAACTGGCGAGCGGACGGCGCGTGCAGGGCGGTGCGGTGGTGGCGGGAATCGGGCTGGCGCCGAATGTCGCGCTGGCACAAGCCGCGGGAATCGCAGTCGATAACGGTATCGTGGTGGACGACCAGGGACGCACTTCCGATCCGGACATCTTCGCGGCGGGCGATGTGGCCAATGCGCCGCTTGCCTGCCTCGGGCGTCGGGTACGACTCGAATCCTGGGCGAACGCTCAGAACCAGGCGATTGTCGCGGCCCAAGCGGCGCTCGGCGGCGATGCGCGCTACGACGAACTGCCCTGGTTCTGGTCCGATCAGTACGACATGAACCTGCAGATTCTCGGTCTGCCCGCGCGCTGGCCCGCGCCGGTCGTGCGCGGTGAGCCGGCGGGCGGAAGTTTCAGCCTGTTCTTTCTCGATGACGGGCGCATCGCCTCGGTGGTGTCGGTCAACGCGCCGCGCGATTTGCGCGCCGTGAAAAAGCTCATCCAGACCCGCAAGCCGGTGCGCGCCGAGGATCTGGCCGATCCGCGCATCCAGTTGCAGCGGCTTTAGCCCGTCTTTCTCAACTGAGCACCGACACTGTTGCTAAGTAGTTGATTCTGCGTGGCACGGTGCTGAAGGTCTCCACTACACGGTGGCGGGCTCCGCGGTGGCTTCTCGAACTTGCTTGGCGGTGATTTTCGGCGGCG
>JACPYS010000032.1 GCA_016195915.1 Betaproteobacteria bacterium
CGCGTCGCGGGGCCGACGTACGACGCGCTGTACGGCGGGCACTGGGTTCATCCGACCGCCCGGGCGAAGCCGTAGCCACCATGGGTAGTGCCGTTGGGCGCCAACCGGATAGGCATGGTCCGTTCAAGGTCGGGGGCTAGGTGAGGATCTGCTCATGGACGCGCTCAACAGGTGCCTGCGCACATCGCGAGATATCGGCATCGTGGCGGTTCTGATCGACGCCAAACACGACCAAGCGAAGCAGTTCTACCTGCGCCACGAATTCGACGAGTTGCCTGACCAGCCTCTCACCCTGTGGCTGCCGTTGGGTGCGATCGCGAAGCTTTTTCCTCGACTCGCGGAAGGCTGAAGTGAAGCTGACTCCCGTGCAAACTACGGCAATTGCCGAATTTCTTGGGGGCAAGAGCAAGCTCGGCGAGAGACCGGCAAACGCCGCCGATTGGCAACGCGTGATCGAGCGCGGGATCCCGGCCTCTTCGGCCGAAGCGCTGAAGGGAAATCTCGCCGTCTCCGACCGCGTGCTCGCAGCGCTGCTCGGTATCAGCGAAAAGACGCTCTCACGCGCGCGCACAGCGCACACCCGCCTCGATCCGGTGTCCAGCGACAGGCTGTTTCGCGTGGCGAGGATCGGAGCGCTTGCGATCGAGGTTCTGGAGGACAGGGGGCGCGCGTTCGGCTGGCTGAAGTGCCCCCAGATCGGCCTCGGCGGAAAGGCGCCGCTTTCGCTTCTCGGCACCGACATCGGGCGCGACCAGGTGGAGAAGCTCCTGCTGCGAATCGAGCACGGCGTTTACACCTGAGGCGCGGAGTTCCACAGGATCCGGATCGGCAGGCCGCTTGCCTTCGTATTCGATCCTAGGATGTGGAAGTGAGGTACGCCGCCTGGAGGATTATGCCTTCGCCTCCTCGATGCATTTCTCCAGCGCCTTGAAAAACCGGCCGACGAGGAACTTCGCCACGCCGGAGAGCACGCGTTGCCCCACGCCGGCCACCACGCCGCCCAGCTCCGCGCTGCCCGCGTAACGCAGCAGCGTTTCGCCCTCTCCCTTAGGTTCGAGGTCGAACGCGGCGCTGCCCTTCATGAATCCGATCGAGCCCTGCCCTTCGACCGTGAGCACGTAATGCTCGGGCTCGCGCTTGTCGGTGATGGCGACGCTGCCCATGTACTCGCCGCTCACGTTGGCGACCTGGATCTTGAGCCCCATCTCGTAACGGTCTTCCTCGATGCGTCTCACGGCGTTGCAGCCCGGGATGGTCTTCGC
The DNA here is from genome assembly GCA_016195915.1 of Betaproteobacteria bacterium. GTDB lineage: Bacteria > Pseudomonadota > Gammaproteobacteria > Burkholderiales > SG8-39 > JADGRQ01. The sequence continues at coordinate 1,263 of JACPYS010000032.1, forward strand.
GAGCACCGCGGGATCGATGAGCATTCGCCACAATTCGGCGCGGCCGAGCTGCAGCGTCTGTTCCCCCTGTACCTCCAGCGCCATCGCGCGCCCGCTACGGGCGGCACCAGCAATCGGGGCGGATGCGAAAAACGCTCTGCGCCGTGCTCCCAAATATCCTCGCGCGCTGCGAGGCATCGAAGCCGGCTGCATGCACGACCTTGCAGGGCTCCGTGTCGCCGATCGGGAAAGGCATGTCCGAGCCCAGCATGATCTTCGCGTCACCTGCCTTGCCGGCGAGGAACTGCAGCGCATCCGCGTCGAACACGACGCTGTCGAAGTACAGCGCCTCGAATCCCTTGCGGGGATCGGCGTACTTCCTTTGCGGGATTGCGAAATTACGGGCGAGGCGCCCGAGCACGTAAGGCAGGGCCGCGCCGCCGTGGGACAGGACCAGCTTCATGCCGGGAAACTTGAGCAGATGCCCCGAGAACAGCAAGCGCGACACGGCGATCGAGGTATCTGCGACGCGTCCGATGGCGTTGACCAAGTCGTAGTCGGCGAGCCGCGGCTCGCCGCAGAGGAACATCGGGTGCAGGAACACGCCGGCGCCGAGGCGTGAAGCCGCATCCCAGAACGGATCGAGGCCCGGATCGTCGAGCACACCTCCCATTCCCTTGGGCAGCGTCCCGATCATGACGCCGCCGAAACCCGCCTCCATTGCCTCGCCGAGCACTTCGGCCGCGCACTTGCCGTCCTGCAGCGGGATCGTGGCGAGCGGCGTGAAGCGCTTCTCTTCAGCAAGCCCATCCCGCATGCAAGCGTTGATGAAACGGCTCCAGGCGAGGCCTTCGCTCGGTGCCAGCTCGTAACCGAAACTGTCCAGCCAGCCGCCAACCAGTTGATGGTCGATGCCGTTTCCGTCCATCCATGCGCGGCGCTCGCCGAGGTTGGAGAGTTTGGGCGAAATCGGCCGCGTCGCTTCGCCGCCCGGAAACCGCATGCGATAACCCTTGTCGTCGCGCAGCAGCGTCACCCCGGCGAACTTCCCATGCTCCGTGTCGAATCGTTCGAAGAGCTGCGTCGGGATGTAGTGAGCGTGAACGTCTATGATCATCGCGTCTGCCTTTTCATGGAACCGGCGCCGGCGATCCTGCCGAATACGAGCGCGCGCATCATCGCTACCGCATTCGGCGCAGTACCGTGGAAGTGTCCGGTGATCTCGCCCGCGGCGTAGAGCCCGGGGATCGGGCCGGCCGCGCCGAGTACTTCGGCGGATTCGTTGGTGGCGATGCCGCCGAAGGTGTAGGCGATCGCACCGACCAGAGGATAGGCGAGGAATGGCGGCCGCTCGATCGCGCGCGCCCAGTTCGATTTCGGCGGCACCAGCCCCGGCGCGGCGGACAAGGCATCGGCGCGTGTAGCGTCGAAACGCGCCGGATCGCCCGTGCAAGACGCATTGTATTCAGCCACGCTCCGCTCGATTCCTTCCGGAGAAATGCCAGCGAGTGCCGCGAGCGTGGCGATCGAATCTGCGCGCAAGGGCGGCAACTCGGAGCGGATCGCGCGCTCGTAACCGGAAATGTCGAACATGCGCGCGTCGAGGATCGCCCAGGCGACGCGGCCGGGCGCGGAAAAATGAATCGCCCGCGCAACGTGCTCCCAGGTTTCGTGCACGAGACCGGCGCCTTCGTCGAAAAAGCGTTTCCCGTCCCGGTCCACCACGATGCCGTAGGGATACACCAGGACCACCGGCGCGGACTGCCGGCTGCGCGCATCCACCGGTTCGGCGTGCATGCCGTTCCAGTCGCCGGCACGCTGCGCTCCAGCATCGAGCGCCATCCGGATGCCCTCTCCGCGGTTGTACACCGAACCCGGCGAAATCGGCCGCAGGCTCGCGCCGCCCGGTCCGAACTGCTCGCGCAGCATCTCCGCGTTTCCTTCGAATCCGCCGCTCGCGAGGACGACTGCGTGCGTGGCGAATGTTCGCGCGGTGCCCGCGGAAATTGCCTCGCCACCCTCGACTGCGCCGCCCGCTCCAGTGAGCAAGCGAGTGGCCGGGCATTCGTAATGGAACTCCACGCCGGTGGCCTTCGCGGCACGCTCCATAGCCTCGAGTATGGCTGCGCCGCCCCCGACGGCTTGTATTCGCGGCGGCCCGGCGCTGAGGTAATAGCCCGGTGTGTGGAACTTAACTCCGTGGCCCTCGAGCCAAGCGAGGGTCGATGGCGCCTCCGCCGCAAGCCGGCGAAAATAGGCACGGTCCGTGCGCTCCCCGCAGGCGCGCACCATGTCTTGCTCGAAATCCGGCGCGAGTTCGCTGACGGATTTCATGCGCATGTTCGAAGGGCTCCAGCGCGACCCGCCGCCGCTCTCGGCGTGCGGAGCGCGCTCGAGCACCGCGATTCGCGCACCGTGCGCCGATTCGGCCGCCGCGAGCGCCGCCGCGAGGCCGGCGGCGCCGTGTCCCACGACGACGAGATCGTACGGGTCTGCGCGCATTGCTCGACCGGTAAATCAGTTCGCCTTTATTCCGGCAGCCTTCACCAGCACCGCATTCGAAGCCATCTCCTCTCTCAGGTAGGCATCGAACTGTTCCGGAGTGAAGATCTGTGCGTCCTGCCCGAGCCTGGCCCAGCGCTCCCGGATCTCCGGGGAGTTCAGCGCCTTCACGGTTTCGGCGTGCAGTTTCGTGACGATGTCGCGCGGCGTCTTCGCGTGCACACCCATGCCCACCCAGAAGTTGTAGGCCGAGTTCGGCACGCCGGCCTGCTCGGTCGTCGGCGTGTCCGGCAGGCCCGTGGAGCGGTGGCTCGAACCCACCGCGAGCGCTACGAGCCGCCCCTCTTTCACCAAAGGAAGGGTGTTCGACACCGGGCAGAAACAATAATCCACGCGCCCGCCCAGCAGATCGGTGAGCGCCTCCGAGGTGCCCTTGTAAGGCACCTGTACCACGTCGATCCCCGCGCCGAGCTGAAAGCGTGCCGCGTTCAGGTGCGTGGCGCTTCCGGTTCCAACAGTGGCGTAGTTCAGCTTGCCCGGCTGTGCCTTCGCGGCCGCCACCAGCTCCTTCACCGAGTTGATTTTCTTTTCGGGTGTCATCACCAGCACGTTCGGGATATTGGCGAGCATCGTGATCCCTGCGAGATCCTTCACCGCGTCGAAGGGCAGATTGGCGATGGTTGCCGGAATCACTGTCCAGGACGACGACGCCATCATGATCGTATAGCCGTCCGGATCGGCCTTCGCGACCAGCGCCTGGCCGATGCTGCCGCTCGCGCCCGGACGGTTCTCGACCACGAAGGGCTGGCCGGTCTGCGCGCCGAGCCGCTCGGCGATCGCCCGCCCCGTAATGTCCGTGCCACTGCCCGCGGGCAGCGTGACGATCACGCGCACCGGCTTCGACGGCCAGGCCTGTGCGTATGTGTCGAACGTCGCGAAGCTCGCCGCTGCGAGAAGCAGGACGAACGGGATCGGTTTGTTCATCATGTCGGTCCTCCTTGTATTCGTGTCCAGATCGCGAGCGGGGTCATCGGCAATTCGTCGATCGATGCGCCCATCGGGCCGAGCGCGTCGTTGACGGCGCAGGCGATCGCGGCCGGCGCACCGAGGTAGCCGGCCTCGCCCGAACCCTTCTGTCCGAATTCGGTGAGGGGGGAAGGCGTGCAGTGATCAACCATGGTGATGGACGGAATCTCCAGCGCGCTCGGGATCAGGTAGTCCATGAAGCTCTGGCTCAGCAGCTGGCCGTTGTCGCTGTAGGCGAACTTCTCGTACAGCGCGGCGCCGATGCCGTGTGCGATGCCGCCATAGGTCAACCCGTGCACGATGTCCGGGTTGATCATCGTGCCGCAGTCGTGGCCGCAGGCGTAGCGCACGAGCTTCGCCTGGCCGGTCGCCGGGTCGATCTCGACCAGCACCACGTGCGCCTCCAGCGAGAAGCAGGGGTACATCTGGATCCGCCCGTCGGCCGTGGGAAGCGCGCCGCCCTTGGGTACTTCCCAGACGAATTTCGCCTGCAGCCCCGGCTCCAGACCGGGGGGCATCCTGTGGAACTTGCGGTGCGCAATCTCGACCAGCTGGTCCCAGCCGAGCGATTTCCCTGTGGCGCCCTTTACCGCGACGTTGCCTTCGCGATACTCGAGCAAGGTTTCGGGGACCCCGAGGTTGTGCGCGGCGATCGCGAGCAGCGCCGCCTTGATGCGCTTCGCCGCGCCGGCAGCGGCCCCGCCCAGCATGATGGCCATGCGGCTCGCCACCGGGCTGTTCGAAGGCAAGGCGGTGAGCGAGTCGGCGTGCACGACGCGGATCGTGTCCGGGTCGCGCTCCAGTATCTCGCCCAGCACGGTGGCCACCAGCGTTTCGTGCCCCTGCCCTGCGCTCGAGGTGTTCATCACACCGGTGATCGCGCCGGAGAGGTCGATGCGCACCAGGCACGAGTCCATCCAGGTGGTGGTTTCGTTCTTCGGGTTGAACAGCGGTTCGAACGCCGTGTTCCCGCCGGAGGGCTCGAGGCAGGTGCTGATGCCAATCCCGGCAAGCCGCCCCGCCTTCCTCGCCGCCTCACGCATCTCGACCAGCGAGGCATACTCGGCCGCGGCAAGAGCCTTGTCGAGCACCGTGTGATAGTCACCGCTGTCGTAGGTCGTGCCGCTCGGGATCAGATAGGGGAACTGGTCCTTGCCGATAAAGTTCTTCTTCCTGATCGCGACGCGGTCCATGCCGAGATGACGGGCCACGCGGTCCACCGCCGATTCGAGCGCGTAGTTGGTTGGCGACTGGCCGAAGCCGCGCACCGCTTCCTGCGCGGTCTTGTTCGTCAACACCGAGATCGGCTCGTATTCCACGCTGCCGATGCGGTACGGCCCGACGATGGCACCCACGGGCTTGCCCAGCTGCAGCGGCGAGCGGCCCGCATAGGCGCCTACGTCGTCCAGCGCTCGTATCTTCATTGAGCGTATCGTCCCGTCGGCATCGAACGCGACCTGCAGGTCGAAAATACGGTCGGGGCCGTGCATGTCGCCGCCGCGCATGTTCTCAAGCCGGTCCTCGATGAAGCGCACCGGGAACCCGAGTTTCTTCGCGAGGTAGCCCACCAGCACCGTGTGCTTGATGCCTCGTTTCACGCCGAAGCTCCCGCCGACATCGACGTCGAAGTACACGCGCACTGCGTTTCCCGGCAGGCGCAGAGCACGCGCGGTCTGGTCAGGGAACTTCGGCATCTGGATCGAGGCCCACACATCGAGCAACTGCTGCGCCGGGTCCCACTGCGCAGCGACGCCGAAAGTTTCGATCGGTACCGTCGCGCTGCGCCCCCATCGGACGCGAAACGAAAGCCGGTGCGCGGCGCGCGCGAAATCCTCTTCCACCGGACCCCAGACGAACTTGCGCCGATAGAGCACGTTGCTGCCATGCTCCGGATGCACCAGCGGCGCGCCGGGCTCGATCGATTTTTCCGCATCGAGGATGTAGGGAATCGGCTCGTAGTCGACTTCGACCCGCTCTGCCGCATCCTCGGCGAGGTGGCGCGAATCCGCCACGACGGCTGCGACCCACTCGCCCGCATAGCGCGCCACACCGTTGGCAAGCGGATAACGCCTGACAAGCGGTGCATCGACACCGATCAGGAGCGGATCGACCGCCGCGCAGAGTTCCTCGCCCGTGAGTACGTAGTGCACGCCCTGCAACGCGAGCGCCTTTTCCGCGCGGATCGCCTTGATGCGCGCGGCGGCGTGCGGGCTCGTGACGAGCGCGACGTGCTTCATGCCCGGCAGCGCGACGTCGGCGACGAAGCGCCCGCGCCCGGTCACGAAACGCGGGTCTTCCTTGGTGCGGCGCTTCTTCCCGATGTAACGGAAATTCACGCAATGCCCCCGTCGCGCTTGCCGGACGCGAGCTGGATCGCATCGACGATCTGCTGGTAGCCCGTGCATCGGCACAGGTTTCCGCCGATCGCTTCCCGGATCTGCGCCTCGCTCGGCGCGGGGTTGTCGTTGAGCAAGGCATGCGCGGCGATGATCATGCCCGGAGTGCAGAAGCCGCACTGCAAAGCGTGCGCCTCGCAAAAACTGTCCTGCAGCGTCCCCTGGGTGCCGTCCGGCCTTGCCAGTCCTTCGATGGTGATCACCGAGCCGCCATCGGCCTGCACCGCGTAGATGAGGCACGAGCGCACCGGCGCGCCGTCGAGCAGCACCGAGCATGCGCCGCAGATGCCGTGCTCGCAGCCCGTGTGAGTTCCCGTCAGCCGGAGCGTGTCGCGCAGGAAATCGACCAGCGTGAGCCGCGCCGGCACTTCGGCTTCGCGGCGCTGGGCGTTGACCAACATCGAAACCCGATAGAGCCGCTCGCTCATCGCACGTCCTCCCGCGCGCTGCGCAGCACCCGCTCGACGAGCACGCGCGCGAGGTGCCTGCGATACGCCGCGGTGGCGTGCAGATCGCCATCGGGATCGATCAGCTTCGCCGCCGCGTCCGCTGCGTCGACGATGGTCCGGTCGTCGAGTTGCGTGCCTGCAAGCCGCTCGCCGATTTCAGGCAGGGCCTGCGGGAACGGCGAAGCGCCGCCGATGCCGAGCGCGGCACGAATGCATTTTCCGTCCGCGTCGAGGGCGACCTGCGCGCAGGCCGAGACGAGCGCGAAATCGCCTTGCCGGATGCTCACCTCCTCGAACGCGCTGCCTACGCGCGCGCCCTTCCAGACCGGAAAGCGGATCTCCGCCAGGCATTGCTCCGGAGCAATTGCGGTAACCATCGGCGCAAGGAAGAACTCGCGTGCCGGAACATCGGTTGCGCCCGCAGCGTCGCGCAATTCGAGCACGGCATCGAGCACACACGTCACGAGTGGAATCTCCGCGGAGGGATCGGCGTGCACGATTGAGCCGCCTACGGTGCCGCGATTGCGCGTTTGCACGTGTCCGACCCATTTGAGCGCCCGGCCCAGCAGCGGAAGGCTGGCACGGGCCAGCGGGTCGCGTTCGATCACGCACTGGCGCACCGCGGCGCCCACCGAAACGACGTCATCTGCGCTCGAAACCGGGTCGTTTCGCGATTCGATCCGTTGCAGTTCCTCCAGACGGCGGATGTCGATCAGCCAAGCCGGGCGCGCGAGCCGCATCGCCATCATCGGCACGAGACTCTGACCTCCCGCGATCAGTTTGGCGTCCGCACCATGCTCCGCGAGCTGCGCGCACGCCTCGGCGAGTGTAGACGCGCGGAAATACTCGAACGGCGCTGCCTTCATGCGTTGGAATCTACATTGTCGCCGGCCATCAGACAAACATTGCTTCCCAAACCCGAAGGCCAGCTAGGCGAGTAACCGGGCACTGCTGCAGAACTCGGGGATGGGTCCTCCCCAATCGCGCATTTCCTGCCGCGGACGCCCGCTGTTGCATTTCATCCCGCCGAAAGGCGGTTGGAGTACAAGCCCCAGAAATGACAAACCCGCCGAAGCGGGTCTGTGTGGTTGCAATCGCGACTACGCTTTCTTGCGCCTGCTGAATCCGAGTCCGGCTAGGCCAAGAGCCAGAAGGCCGAGCGACATGGGTTCGGGGACTGTTTGCCCAATCTGAATGGTGAGGGTCTCGCCGGTTGTAGCGTCTGTTATCGAGTGCGCGCCGAGCTGGAGTCCGAGTGCCGCCAATGTGGTTCCGGTGTACGTCCACTGCTGGTCCGTCGTCCAAGTCGAGTTGACGATATCGGATGTCCTAATCGACAGACCCGGGACGAGTACCTGCCCCAAAAACGCATATGTAGCGAAGGGTTTAGTGCCTGCGATGCTGCTGGGCGAAAAATTTGCGATCGGGAAGATGCTGACCGAATTCGCCCAGGTTGACAGGTCGGTACCGGCGTGGAAAGTATAGGTGGTGTCGTTTTGCCCCATTGAGGTGCCCCCCAAGAGGTTATAGCCACGGGAATCCTGGTAGAAACCGGTACCACCCCAACCGTCCGTACCCTGATGCACGAGGTTGTTCAGGTTTACTGTTCCGGAGGACGTCATGACCACCGAACCGGCGACTTGATTGAAGGCGAAGATCGCGTTGGCGTGGCCAAGCGTTGGCGTGAACGCGAGGAATAAAGCGGTCAGTGGAACTGACATTAACCCCTTCAAAACGATTCTCTGGAATTTCATTAGTCACCTCCGCATTCCCCTGGAACAGGGATCTACCCTTTATTATGCAATTAGCGTGCCAGCATTGGAAAAGTTCCCTGTAATCTACACAGTCCTCTGTAAATAAAGGAGAAATATCTCAGCCGACTAAACCTGGAACCGGGCAGCCACGTCCACTGGCCGTATGCCTGTAAGATTTTCCGACAAAAAGAACTTGCCGATTCGAGCGTGAATTCGCCTCTGAACTTGCACCTCGTGGCAACGGAAAACGCGGTCGGCGGCCGTACGGCGGCTGATCAACCGCCGGCTATTTCCTGATCCGGTATTTCCAGAAATCGGGCTTGCGCTTTTCCAGAAAGGCTCTCACCCCTTCCTGTGCCTCGTCGCTCTCCATGTACCAGTTCAGCGCCTGAGTACCCAAGTCCCAGTAACCCTGGATGTGCTCCGCGTCCGCCTGGAAGTGCCTCTTCACCGCCTCCAGGGCGCTGGGGCTGAGGCTCAGGATCTCTTCGCACCACTGATCGACGTGCGCTTCGAGTTGATCGTCGGCGACCACCTTGTTCACCAATCCCATCGCCAGGGCCTCGTGCGCCGAGTAGCGCCGGCAAAGGAACCACATCTCGCGCGCCTTCTTTTCGCCGACGACGCGCGCCATGTAGGCAAACCCCCAGGGGTTGTAGCTGCCCATGCGCGGTCCGTTCTGGCCGAACATCGCCGTTTCGGACGCGATGCTGAGGTCGCACTGCGCAGCCATCACGTTGGCGCCGCCGACGCACCAGCCTCGGATCATGGCGATGGTCGGCTTGGCGACTTTCCTGATGGTTTCGTAGATGTTGGCGTCGAAACCGATCACGCGGCTTTCCTCGCCCGGCGGAACCTGATAGCCGCGCACGTCCCCGCCCGAACTGAAGGCGCGCTTGCCCGCGCCGGTGATCACGAGCACGCCGATGTTCGAATCCGTAGAGGCATCCCCGCAGGCGAGGCAAAACTCCTCGTAGGTCTGCTTGCGAAAAGCGTTGAGCACCTCGGGCCGGTTGATGGTGATTTGTGCGCGATGGCCGGCCTTCGTATAGATGATGTCCTGAAACCGCGCGTCTGACATTGTTTCCCCTATCTGCGCGCGGGCAGGGTCAAACGGGCGCCGCGGCCAGGACGGTCCTGGTGCTCGCGGACCAGGAGGCCTTGGTCCGCAGCCGCAGTTGCCCCAGGATCGCGCAGCCAAGTGCCGAGGTGTACTGGGGCAGATCGCCCTCGGCGACATTCACTTCGATCTTGAGGTTCTCGGAGATGGCCTGGGCGATGCGGCCCCAGCGCAGGATGCCGCCGACCAGCGTCAACTCCTCCTCGATCTTGACGCGCCTCAGCAACTGCACGGAACGTCCCATCAGCGACATGCCGGCGCCGAGCATGATGTTGTCCGGCGAAACGCTGTTGCTCAGGTGGTTGATGACTTCGGATTCGGCGAACACGGTGCATACGCCGGAGATGGACACCGCCTCGATGGCATTCTCGAGCAATCCGTCGATGTCCTCGGTGTCGAATCCCATGTAACGGACTGTCTTCTCGAGGAACATGCCGGTGCCGGATGCGCATTTGTCGTTCAGGCGGAAGGTGCGAACCTTCTTCGCCGCGTCGATGCGGCTCGCCTTCATCGTCTGGCCGCCGATATCCAGGATCGTCCTGGTGCCCGGGAACTGGTACGTCGCACCGCGTGCCGCGGCGGTCAGGTCGGTCACCTGCAGGTCACGGTCCGCAAACTGATGGCGTCCAAAACCGGTCGTGATGCAGTAGCCGATGTCGCCGGTCCCGATACCCGCCGCGCGGGCGGTTTCCTGTTTCACTTCGGCGGCGACCTCCTGCAAGCGCGAGCCGCTCGGCTTCATGTGGCGCGCGACGATCCGCTCGTCCGAATCCAGGATGACGCCCTTCGTGTAGGTGGAGCCGATATCCAGTCCGATGGTGTAGCTCATTGCTCAGGCCTCCACCCGGACGGCAACCTCTCCGGCCTTCAGCGCGTCCATCGCGAACAGCGCGGCGCCGAGCGCCCCCATGTAGTGACTTTCATTGCTCACGTTGAGCTTCTTGTCGATGGCCTCTTCCAACGCCTTGATCATGCCGGGGTTGTTGGCGACGCCGCCGGCGAAGGTGATCTCGTCCAGCAGTCCGACGCGCCGAAGCAGTCCGAAGGAGCGCGTCGCAATCGACTTGTGCACGCCCCACAGGATGTCTTCCACCGACTTGCCTTTCCCCAGCCATGAAAGAACTTCGGATTCCGCAAATACCGTGCAGGTAGTGCTGATCTTGACCGGCTTGCTCGACCGGAGCGAGGTCGGCCCGAGGTCGTCCAGCGTCATCCCCAACGCCTTTGCCGCCGCACCCAGGAAACGGCCGGTACCGGCGGCGCATTTGTCGTTCATGCAAAAGTCGACGATCTCGCCGTCCTCGCTGACGCGGATCGCCTTGCTGTCCTGCCCGCCCATGTCGATGACCGTCCGCGTACCGGGAAACATGTGCGCCGCGCCGCGGCCGTGGCAGCTGATTTCGGTGACCTGCTTGTCGCCGAAAGTGACCTTGTAGCGGCCGTATCCCGTGCCCACCACATAGCCGACCGAATCCTCAGCGATATTTCCCGCGGCGAGCGCTCCGCCGTACACCTTCTTCGCCGCCTCGATCACGTTGGCGCCGGTATCGGTGAGGAACCGCGCCACGATCCTGCAGTTTTCGTCGATGATGACGGCCTTGGTCTGGGTCGAGCCTACGTCAACACCGCCAGCGTAATTCATCGCATCAGCTCCGTTCGTCCATCAGGCAAACATGACGTTTTCAAGGAAGGTCTCCATCTGTATCGAGATGTCGTCGAAGGTGGTCTGGTTTTCCTCGAACTCCGAGACGAAATACGGGATGCCCTCGTGGTCGAGTGCCTTCGAGTACGCAACCTGCTCGTCGAGCCCGGGCTCGCACATCTTCGCGGCGGCGAGGATCACCGCTTCGGCCTTCGCTTCCCGGACGCGCTTGAGCAGCATCTTTTCGCGCGGCTTGCTGTTGTCGTGCTGCACCGGGCTGTAGGACGACTTGTCCATGTACGCGGCCGCGAGGTTCGCAAGCGGGTCGCCCTCGGTGCTCACGTCCTCGAGGATCCAGCGCAGGCCGATGAACACGTCGTCGTCCACGACGAAGCACGAGCGCGAAATCGCCTGCAGCAGGTCGTACGGCGGCACCTCGCAGAAGCCGCCCTCGAACACGACGCGGATCTTGTCCTGCTCGCGCGCCGCTCGCGAGCCGATCATCGCCAGCACGGTTTCGAGCATCCGGTTGAACTCCTCGCGCGGCAGGATGCCGGCCATCGCCATCAACACCATCGATTCGTCCGCGCCCAGCGTCCACGGCCTGTCGCGCCGGATCCGGTACAACTCGCGCATCAGGCGGCGTGACCGATTGTAGATTTCGAGCGAAGCCTTAAGATTCGCGTCGGTGAGCCTGGCGCCGCCCGCCGCCTCGATGTCGCCAGCGAGACGCCGGTACTCGTCGCGGAGAAAAGCGTAGGCCGACGCCGAGTTCGGATTCTGCGGAAGATGCAGCACCTGGGATTTATACGGAAAATTGCGTCCCCAGATGCCCGCCAGGTTGCGCGCGCCGTCGCAGATCGGGTGGGTCACGAACAGGTCCAGTTCGATGTGCTTGCACAGGGCGAGATCGAGCGAGGTCTTGAGGATCGAGCACAGATACGACCCGAAATGCTGGCTCGCTTCGACGCCGTCCGCCTGGCCGCCGCGTATCTTCACCGGCAGCATGCCGCAGGCGTGCGCGATCTCCTCGGGGAAGTACACCTGGAAGTGCCCGAGAACCTTGCCTCCCGCGGCGCGCCACTTCTTGACGATCGGATAGGTCGGATCCTCCAGCTGCTCGCGGCACAGAGCGAAGATCTCGTCGAGGCGCCGGCCTTCCCATTCGCTGAACAACGCGGTTGCGTCCGTCATGGTCATTTCCTTGTGCGCGAGCGCACGGGCTCAGTGACTCGCCGCGAGCTTCTGCCTGCGGCCGATCAATCCTTCGAAAAAGGCGTCGGCCCGATTCTTCATCTGCGCCTTGGATACGGCCCTCGGATCGACGATGTCCGACTCGAGCATCAGCGTCGGCAGCCCCAGGGATTCCGAGGTGTGAATGCGCCGGTCGGCCAGGCCCGAGGAGGCCGTGCGGCAGCTCTTGACGCCGTGATAGACGATGCCGTCGAGATTGAAGGACGAGGTCCTGGACTCGATTTCCGGGATATCGAACAGGAGTCCCGTCTGGGTCGAGCGCACCGTCAGCAGCGTTCCCTCGGCGAAGCTCTCGATCGGGTTCGCCAGGTCGAACTCGAAACCCAGGGCCGTGCCGCCGGAAGCGAACTTGAGATAGCTCGACGCGACGAAGATTCCGCCCCAATCGGAGAAGAATTCGTTGAAACCGCGGAAAATCGGGTAACACGGAACGCCGATGAACCCGAGGCGGAAGCGCTGTTCGACGGGCACGTCCTTGCCGTCCTTGCGCATGAACGCGCCGATCCCGTGCTCCGATCGGTACGCCATTTCCTCGTACAGTTCCTCGAAATATTTCGCCCCTTCCTCGGTGGCGCGATAGCAGTTGGCCATGCCGAGGTAGGCGAGCCCGTCGGTGAGCGCGCTGAACACCGCCGGCGACCCGGTGTTCAGCAGGAGCAATTTCTTCCAGAAATGGCTCATCGTGTTGGCGTGACGCAGGTGCTCGCGGAACTTGTCGATGTCGAACTTCTTTCCGGTCGCGCGCTCGCAGGCCGCGATCAGTTCCTTGATCTGGCCGACGACGTAGGCGTGCTCGAACGTGAACTCCTTGTCGCCGCGCAGGCTCTCGGCGCGCGCCGCGCGCATGTTCGGCACGTCGATGGTGACGATCGGGGCGCCGTGCAGCCGCTGCCAGATCTCGGCCCACTTGAAATAGGTGTTGCAGGCGTTGGTGGTGACGACCAGCGAGGGCTTCGGGATCAGGCCCATCGGATGCTCGCCGCCTCGCAGGTGCATCGCGACGTCCGCCTTCAGATAGCCGCAGATGTCGGGCGAGTAGCCATAGTCCTCCGATTCCCTCAGGTACTCTTCGGCGGTGCCGCGCACCGCCAGCTGCAGCGCGGTGATCTCCGGATAGACGATCGGCAGGTCGAACGCGCGCAGCACTTCGTTCATGTTGCCCATCACGAACACGTAGGCCGCGCCCTTCCCGGCGCGCGCGGCTTCGGTCAGCGACGAGAACCATTTCCGCGTCAAACGCGCCGATTCCCGGGCACCGCGCCCGACGAGATCGACGCCGTGATGCGCGGCGCCCTCATGCGGGGCACCGGGCTGCTGCAAGAGTGTCGCGACCATGACTTGCCCTCCATTCGAATCTGTGGACGTGACTGACTGGTCAGTCCGCTCCAATTTATGCGCCGAACGGCGAAAAGTCAATTGACGCAGGACAACACCGCTGCAACCGGTGGCGGCGAACCTTCCCCGCCTATTTCGCCAGGAGGCCCCGCAGGAAAAGCCGGGCGATGCGGTCGCAGAGTTCTTGCGGCTTGATCGCCCCGCCCGGCCGGTACCAGGTCTCGGTCCAGTTCAGCATCCCGACGAGCATCAGCGCATACGGCTTGAGGAGCGATGCATCAAGGCCCGGGTTGAGTTCCCTAAGCAGGCCGGCAATCAGTCGGACCACCTTGCGTTCGAGGGCCAGCAGCGGGACTTGCCGTGCCTTCCGCAGGAACCGCAGATCGTTGATCGCCACCATGTGCCGGCGCCGTGCCCGCGCCGATTTCTGCACGTAGATCCGGATGAAGCGGTGAAAGCGTTCTTCGGGCCGCGCGGCCGCCCCGAGCGCCTGTTCGATTGCCGCGATCAGCAGCATCAGGTGCTCCTCGAGCATCGCGAACAGCAGGTCGTCCTTGGTCTCGAAATAGTGATACAGCATCGACTTTGAAGCCCCGCAGGCCTTGGCGATGTCCTGCATCTTGGCGTCGGGGTAGCCGATGCGCGCGAACAGGGCCGCGGCACTGTCCAGGATGGCCTTGGTCTTGTCGTCGTAGTCGTCTGCGCGTGCGCGAGGCATGAGGCGAACTCTGGTTCGAATAGCTGAATAGACCAACCGACGCGTCGGACTATAATGATACACGATCCGATTCCCGGGAAACACTGGTCATGACCGAGTTCGAATTCGAGGAACCCGATACCCTCGGCGAAGACCTGCGCATGATCCGCGCGCAACTGCGCCGGTTCGTCCGCGAGGCCATCGTTCCGCAAGCCGATGAATGGGAACAAAGCGGCGAGATTTCCCGCGAGTTGTTCCTGGAATTGGGCCGCCTGGGATTTCTCGGCATGCGCCACCCCGCGGAATTCGGCGGCGGCGGCATGGGTGCCATGTCCTCGGTCGTCCTCGGCGAGGAATTGGCGCGCTCCAGCTACGGCGGCGTGGCCGCCGCGGTCACCGTGCACAGCGACATGTCGATTTCGCACATCGCCCACCGCGGCACGCTCGAGCAGAAGCGCCGTTATCTGCCGGCAGCCTGTGCCGGGGAGAAGATCGGCGCGATCTGCGTCACCGAACCGAACGCCGGTTCGGACGTCGCCGGCCTCAAAACGCGCGCGGTGCGCGACGGGGATTGCTGGGTCATCAACGGCAACAAGACGTTCATCACCAACGGCGTGCAGGCGGACATCTATGTCGTCGCGGCTCGCACGGATCCACACGCCAAGGGAAGCCGGGGGATCTCGCTGTTCATCGTGGACCGGGGTACGCCGGGCCTGACGGTCGCGCGCAAATTCGAAAAGCACGGCTGGCGCGCTTCGGACACGGCGGAGCTTTTTTTCGAAAATCTGCGCTTGCCAGCCGATGCCCTGCTAGGTGAAGAGGGCAAGGGCTTCTACTACATCATGAGCACTTTCCAGAACGAGCGCCTGGTCGCCGGCGCGTTGAGCACCGGCCAGTGCGCGAAGGCGCTCGAACTGACCATCGACTACGTCAGGACGCGCCAAGCGTTTGGGAAGACGCTGTGGGACCAGCCGGTGGTGCGCAACAAGATCGCGTGGATGGCCGCCAAGTCCGCCGCCGCGCGCGCGTTGGTGTACTCCTGCGCGCTGATGGTCGACGAGGGAAAGGAGCCGGTCCGCGAAGTCTCCATGCTCAAGGCCTTCGCCTGCGAAATCCTGCAGGAGGTGGTGCACGGCTGCCTGCAGTTGCACGGCGGCACCGGCTTCATCATCGGCACGCCGATCGAGCGCATGGCGCGCGACGCGAGAATCCTTACGATCGGCGGCGGAGCCACCGAAGTCATGCTCGAGGAAGTCGCCAAGCGCCTCTGAACGCGCAACCGCGAGGTGAAACCCCTTCGCTCATCGCGCCTTTGCGCGGTGCCCCTTCGTAGCCGGACCGGTACCCGCAGCTGTCATTTTCCTGCGTCCCGCCTCGGTCAGGAACGGCGCAATGAGCAGGTTTTCTCCTTCGGCGACGTAGTCGGACAACGTGTACTCCTTGCCCAAGGCCCATTTCTTCAGGGCCCAGGTTTGACCGAACATCAGGAACTGATAGCCCATGATGCGCACGTCGAGCGGGCGCATCAGCCCCTCCTGGATGCATGCCTCCAGACACTGCCTGAGCTGCCCGACGATTTCCGTCTCGATGGCCATGATCTGGAGGCGCTGTTCCTGGTCCAGGTCCTTGGTGGACCGGTACGCCAGGGTCACTTCCCTGGCGTGTTCCTCGGCGAGCGCGCAGTCGATGGCGAGCATTCTTCTGAGGGCGTCGAGGGGGCCCAGTTCCTCGACGAGGGCGGTGACGTTCACCTTCTTGTATTTCTCGAGGACCGCGCAGAGCGCACGGAACAGAACGTCTTGCTTGTCCTTGAAATATCGGTAGATGAGGCCCTTTCCGACGCCGATCTGGTTCGAGATGTCCTCGATCGTCGTCGGCACGTAGCCGCGTTCCGAAAACAGGGCCACGGCCGCGTTGGCGATCTGTTCGGTGCGTCTCGCCGCGACCGACGCAGAGCGCTCCTCGGCCGATTCTTCGCTCGCAGGCACTGGTTTCGGCATTTCGCATCTTCCGTAACTAGGACGCTCCGCCACGGTTTCCCGATGGTGGACGCCGGACATAGACGTCGCAATATTTCGCGTCGCCCTGCCCCTCCGGTTCGAAGCAGATGCCGCAACGCTCGGGCTCCACTTGGTGTTCGATGACTTCCACCTCGAAGCCGATCCTGCGGTACTCCGCGACGATTTCCGACAGCCGCGGTTCCATCGTCGTCGTCCTGCGGGTGTACCCGCGGTCGAGCAACTCGGTCGCCGCGTTCGTGCCTAAAGTCTTATGAAATTGCAGTGTCGCCATTCGCCGTTTCTCCGCGTTCCTTCGGGCGCGCCAGGTCCGCCAGCGCGGACTTGAACCTCTCGTCCTGCATGCAGAGCACCATCGCCTCGACTTCTTCGTTCATCTGAGCCGGCAGGTCCTGCGTGCCGCTGCGCTGGAACAGGCGCTTGGTCGCCGCAATGGCTCCGGGTGCGTTGCCTGCGAGTTTTTTCGCGATGCGCAGCGTCGCTTGCGCGAGCCGCTCTTCGGGGACGATCCAGTTGATCAACCCCCACTCGAGCGCGACCTCGGCCGAGACGTGATCTTCGTAGAGAAACGCCTGCAGACTGCGCTTCAGGCCGATTGCCCGTTCGAAGCCGAACGTGGCGCCCATGTCCGGCGGCAGCGCGAGACGATTGAACGCCGGCACGAACCGCGTGCCCGTTGCCGCGATGCAGAGGTCGGCGTGCGATACCAGCCCCATGCCGCCGCCGGCAACGGTCCCGTGCACGCTGAAGAGCACGATCTTGTCCATTCGCCTGAGGCAGACGACGAACTTCTGCATCTCGCGCAGAAGGTCGCGCACCAGAGGGGCGACGCCGTCGCCATGATCGACAAACATCTGAACGTCCCCGCCGGCGCAGAACGACGGCCCGTCGCCGCGAACGATCAGGACGCGGATGTCCGCGCGCGCTTCCACCTGCGCTCCGAGAACCGCAAGGCGGCGCGTGAGAGCCGCGTCGAGCGCATTCAAGCTCGCGGGCCGGTTCAACGCGAGCGTCGCGATCCCGTCCTCGACGGTGAGGAGCGCCGGATCGCTTGCGGGGACGGATGTCATGAGAAGTTTCCGGCACGCATCCTGCGTTCCATGTTTCCGGTAGCGCGTGAAATGACTGACCAGTCGGTCAACATCAATTTACGTCCGGCCTGAAGCAATGTCAATCGCGCTTGCCCGCGGCGCCAAGCGCGAGCGTGCCGCATTGCGCTGCCGCTCAAAGCTGCCAGTGCCGGCGGAGAAACCGGCCGATCGAATCGATCGCGAGCCCGGCCTGCGGAAGTTCCGCGGCGAATTGCTGGAAGACATGGATCATCTTGTCCCAGACCTCCAGTTCCACTTGCACACCCGCCGCGCGCGCCTTGGCGGCGAAGTTTCTGGAATCGTCCAGAACCGTCTCCCTGTCGCCGACCTGCATCAGCAGCGGCGGTAACCCCGCCAGGTCCGCGAACAGCGGTGAGGCGAGCGGATCGCGTGGATCGGCGCAATCGCCAAGATAGTTCCGTGCCATCGCCTGGACCAGGCGCCGCTGATTGAGCGGATCCGCGGCGGCGCGCGACACGTAGCTTTCGCCGGTCGCCGCAAGATCGGTCCACGCGGATAGCACGACCGCGGCTGCCGGCAGAGGCAAGTTCCGTTCGCGCGACACGAGCAGCGTCGACAGGGCCAGACCTCCGCCGGCGGAATCGCCCGCGATCGCAGTTCTCGCCGGCGCGACGCCCTGCTCGAGCAGCCATTGGTAGGCAGCGATGGCATCGCTCAATGCTGCCGGAAATCGATGCTCCGGCGCACGCCGGTAGTCGATCGCGAGCGCACGGCAGCCCGCTGCGCGGGACAAGCGTGCAATCAGATCGCGATGCGAACGGACCGACCCCACCTGGAATCCGCCACCGTGGAGATAGAGCAGGACCGTATCGGGCCGGGCTTCCGCCGCGACGATCCACGTCGCATCGACGCCTTGGGCCGACACCTTCTCCGATTGCGCTGCGACAGAGTCCGACCACAACAACTCGTCCCAATCCCCGCGCATCCGATCGATGGTGGTCGTACGGTCCCAGCCGCCGTAGAGCTTTCTGATTCGCTCGGTGACCTGGTCGATCGCGGCGGTCCCGGAATTCGCGGTTCCGGGCATCGCGCGCGTCATCGGCCACACCCCATCCCGCCGGAAACACCCAGCGTTTCGCCGGTAATGAACGCGGCCTCGTCCGACGCGAGAAACGCAACCGCCGCCGCCACCTCCTCGGGCCGACCCAGGCGACCGAGCAACGTCGACGCCTTCATCGCATCGAGAAGGCGTTCGCCGCCCTGCTCCACCGCCTTGCGCAAGAGCGGCGTATCGATCGGTCCCGGGGCAACGACGTTTGCGGTGATGCCCTTGTGTCCATTCTCGCGTGCGATCGACTTGGTGAACGCAATGACGCCCCCTTTGGCAGCGGCATACACGGCGCCTCCCCGGGACCCCATGCGACCTGCCTCGGAAGAAATGTTGATGATCCGCCCGTAGCCCGCGGCCTGCATCGCGGGCAGCGCGGCATGCGTGGTCGCGAGCACAGCCTCGAGGTTGACCGCCAGCAGGGGCTCCCACTGTGCCAGCGTCGTATGGGTGAAGAACGCGTGCTGATCGACGCCGGCGTTGTTGACGAGAATCGCGAGCGGCCGGGCCGCGCTGACCGCGTCGTGCGCCGCCTGAAGATCGGTCACGTCGAGGCGGACCGCGGACGCGCCGATCTCGGCGGCCAGCGACCTGGCGGCGTCCACGTCCTGGTCCGCGATGATCACGCTTGCGCCCTCCGCGGCGAGCCGGCGCACGATGGCAGCGCCGATCCCCTTGGCGCCGCCGGTCACGAATGCGCGGCGCCCGGACAGTCTCAGCGGCGAGTTCATCGCTCAGCGCCCGGTGAATTTCGCGGGCCTGCGCTCGATGACGGCAGCCAGCCCCTCCCTCGCGTCGGCAGAGCCGGAGAGCTCCGACACCGTGCGCGCCTCTTCGGGCAGCGCGGCTTCGACGCTGAGACCGACGCCGTTCCAGAGCATGCGTTTGGTTGCCGCGAGCGCGAGCGGCGCGCCAGCCGCCAACTCCTGCGCGAACGCAAGCGAAGCGCTCGCAAGCTCGTCGTCCGGCACGACCCGATTCACCAGACCGAGCGTCAGGGCTTCCTGCGCTCCGACCACCCGATTGGTGAGCAGAATCTCCATCGCCCTTCGCAGTCCCACGATTCTCGCCAGACTCACCGAAACGCCGGCGTCGGGCGCCATGCCCACCCGGGTCGCCCCGGCCAGGAACTTCGCGGATGCCGTCGCCACCACGACATCACTGGCGCACACCAGCCCGAGGCCGCCGCCCCCCGCGGCAACCCCGTGCACCGACGCGATGACGGGTGCATTCAGCCGCATCAGCGCCGAGGCCGCGATCTGCAGATAGGCGGTCGCCTGCCGCAGATAGTAAGGAAGGCCCTCGCCCTTCGAGGCGAAATCGCGCACGTCGCCGCCGCCGCAGAAGTTCTTGCCCTCGCCGCTCAAGATCACCACGCGTACCCGGGGTTCGGAATGACACCGCATCACGGTATCGTGCAGGGCACGGAGCAGTTCCACGTTCATGCCATTGGAACTCTCGGCCCGGTTGAGACGGATGTGGGCAACGCCCTGCGGGTGCAGGTCGAGCAGCACGGGCCCGCTGGTCACCAGCCGATCGATACCATCGTCATTTGGCATGCTGTTGCATCCTCCGTCGCTCTGGTTGCGAAGAACGGCTAGATCAGGAACGACAGCGTATACAGCGGCTGCTCGTTGTTGACCAGCACGACTTTCTTGAGTGCCATGCGCAATTCGCCGTCCACGCGCCGCAACAGGTACTCGTTGCGCGAAGGCCAGACCGTCTCGCCCCGAGCGTTCGACTCGTACACGACCGCGTTGGCCGTGACTCGCACCGAGTCCGCATCGCGCGCGAGGATCTCGACGTTGGAGACGATCCGGCGCAGGCGCGAACGCGGCATCTGCGTATGCCGCTTGCCGGTCTGAAACTGCTTGATCCTCAATGCGATGCGCGACCGGTTATCGTAGATCAGCGACATCTCGCGTTCCGGGTCCCCGCCCTCGCCGTTCGCGGGCACCCAGTAGATGCCGTCGTCCGCCCAGAGGGCCTCCCAGGCATCGTACGCATGATCGTCCTGCAGGCGCGCTTCGCGGAAGATGAAGCGCGTGACCTCGCGGAGCAATGTCTCGTCGATCTCTGCGATGGCGTTCATCATTCGGCATCCATCAGCGATCGATAGTGTTTCCAGAATCCGCGCGACGCCACTTCATCGGTCACGTCGCCGACGAGAAAGCCTTGCTCGTCGACTCGCTCGCGGTGTTTGCCCCGTCCCAGGAACAGCCATTCCGGATCGCGCGACTGCACGCCGCGCTGCGTGCGCTCGTACATCTCGGCATCGTCGGCGAGCAGGAAGCCCGCGGATCCGACCGATCCCATGGTTTGCTGGCGCATGCGGCGATTGAGTTCCGGAGCGCCCTTGAACTGCAACGCGGTCACGTGCTGCACGGTGTCGTCCACGGCGACCGCCTGCAGCACGAAGATCTGGATCTCGGCGATGAACAGATTCGGAAACACCATGATGTGGGGCGTGCCGTCGATCATGATCTGATCGGCCTTGTCCGCGCCATAGGCGCCCTGCATGCGCGATACGTAATCGGGAAATTTCTCCGCGAACGTGCCGAACCACGCGAGCCGGTTGCCCATGCGCCGAAACTCCGGGCGCAGGTCGTTCTCCGAGTGGCCGTCGCCGAGATAGCGCGTCACGGCGGTGGACTTGGCCCCGTACAGGCCTCCGATCCTGCTGTCGGCGACGCTGAAGATGGACGCATGCACGAACTGCGGGTGATAGCCGTCGGTTTCGTTCTCGAACAGGAATTTCCAGTTCGACTTGACGCGATGCTTCAGGAAGCCGGCGGTGATCTCGATCTCACCTTCGGGAGAGTTCGCCACCAGCCTGTCGATCGCCTCCCTGGCCGCTCCCAAATGCTGTTCGAGGCTGGGTCCCTGCGCCGCGAAAGAACCGAACACGAAGCCCTTGTACGAATCGATGCGCGGCACGCGCCCGAGCCCGAGCCCGCCCTTGTCGACGCCCTCGTACCCGGAAGGGTAGGGAACCGCGCGCAATTGACCGTCATTGGCGAAGCTCCAGCCGTGGTACGGACAGGTGAACGAGCGCGCGTTTCCCTTCCGCGTCAGGCAGAGCTGATTGCCGCGGTGGCTGCATCGGTTCAGCAACAGATGGATCCTTCCTGCCGAATCTCGCGTCATGATCACCGCTTGCGGGCCAATCGACTTCATGACGAAGTCGTTGGGCTGCGGAACCTCGCTGGCGTGGCCGACGTACACCCAGGTGCGATACCAGATCTTTTCCAGTTCAGCTTCGAATATCGCCGGGTCCACGTAGAGGGAACCGTGCACATGTTCCTCGCGAATCAAGCTCGCCCATTTGGACGGACCGTGCATCACACTCATAACGTTCCTCCCCGAGTATTCCGGACCGCTAATACGATTTCGGCAGCCCCAGCACCTTCTCGGCGATGAAGCAGAGTATCAATTGCGGGCTGACGGGGGCGATGCGCGGGATCATGATTTCCCGCAGATAGCGCTCGACGTGGTATTCCCTGGCATAGCCGTATCCTCCATGCGTCATCACCGCCGCCTGGCACGTCTTGAAACCCGCCTCCGCTGCGAGATATTTCGCGGCATTCGCTTCGGCGCCGCAGGCGAGCCCCCGGTCGTATCTGGAGGCGGCATTGAGCACCATCAGGTTCGCCGCCTCCAGTTCCATCCAGCATTCCGCGAGCGGATGCTGGATCCCCTGGTTCTGCCCGATCGGCCGCCCGAACACCACGCGCTGCCTGGCGTATTCGGACGCTTTCCTGAGCGCCGCGCGACCGAGACCGACGGCTTCCGCCGCGATCAGGATGCGCTCCGGATTCATGCCGTGCAGGATGTACTCGAAACCGCGCCCTTCCTCGCCGATGCGGTCCTCGAGCGGAATCGGCAGGCCGTCGATGAACAGTTCATTGGAATCGACCGACTTGCGCCCCATCTTGTCGATTTCGCGCACTGCGACGTAGCGGCGATCGAGATTCGTATAGAAGAGGCTGAGCCCCTCGGTGTGCCGCTTGACCTCCTCCAATGGCGTCGTGCGCGCCAGAAGCAGCATCTTGTCGGCCACCTGCGCGGTCGAAATCCACACTTTCGCGCCATTGACCAGATAGTGATCGCCCTTGCGTTCCGCCTTGGTTTTCAGTTGCGTCGTGTTCAATCCGGTGTTCGGTTCCGTCACCGCGAAGCAGGCCTTTTCCTTCCCCTGGACCAACGCAGGCAGCATGCGCTGTTTCTGTTGCGCGGTGGCAAACACCACCACCGGATTCAAGCCGAAGATGTTCATGTGCACGGCCGACGCGCCGGACAGGCCCGCACCCGATTCGCTGATGGCCTGCATCATGACGGCCGCTTCGGTGATTCCCAGACCGCTGCCGCCGTACTGCTCGGGAATGCAGATGCCCAGCCAGCCGTGCCGTGACAAGGCGCCGTGAAGTTCGTGCGGAAACTCGCCGGTCCGATCCCGCTCGAGCCAGTACTGGTCGTCGAACGTGGTGCAGAGTTCGGCAATCGACTCGCGGATTGCCGATTGCTCCGGCGTCAGCGAAAAATCCACTGCGACTATGCCTTGGGCCTCGCCAGCGTCTGCTCTGCGAACGCGTCGTCGAACAGCGCGCCTTGCGCGACCAGCTGGCGAAACCTGACGAAATCCACCACGTCGCTGCCCGTTTCCTTCTTCGCGTTGAAGGCGTTGAAGCCGAGAAACGCTTCGTGGCTCATGTTTGCGGCCGCCCAGTGACGATTGGGGAGCTTCATCTGGTCCCAGAAGAACTTCTTCTTGCCGCGAATGCCGTCGATCGAATCGATCAGGCAGTTCGGGAACAGATTGGTGAATTTCCACACCAGGCGATTGACTTCGCGGTCGAGCAGTTCGAAGTCCGTCGTGCACCCGGCCATCAGCGCCTTCGCGGCGGCCGCCCGGTCGGCCGCGACGGGTTCTCCATATACGATTTCACCGTCGTCGACAAAGGTGTCGGTGCGTACCAACGGGTTTCTGACCCACTGTCCGTCCTTCTTCAGCACCGGAACGACCTTGGTGATCATCCCCTTCGCCTTCATCTTGTAAGCGCTCCACGACTCGCAGGAGATGCAGTTGTACATCGCGTCTTCCGCCGAGAGGAACCACGGCAGGAAGTCGGTGGCCCCGCCGATCGGTGCGGAACCATGCCGCGGCCCGGCCTGGCCAAAGACCGCGAGGTCCGATGACACCGTGAGATCGGTGGCCATGCCGATTTCCTGGCCACCGGCCACGCGCATGCCGTTCACGCGGCAAATGACGGGCTTCTTGCAATTGAGGATGGCGTCGACCATCAGCATGAAGAGGTCCACGTACTCGCCGTACTCGTTCGGCCGCTTCGAATAATAGGCGGCGTACTCGGCGGTGTTGCCGCCGGTGCAAAAGGCCTTGTCGCCAACCGCCGTGAACACGACCGCGACGATCCTGCGGTCGCTCGATGCTTTCTGAAATCCGGCGATGACGCCTTTCACCATCTCCGTCGTGTAGGAGTTGTATTGCGCCGGGTTGTTGAGCCAGATCCAGGCGGAATACAAGCCGTCCGCGACCTTGCCCTGTTCGTCCGCGACCGCGCGCTCCTCGTAAATCACGCCCGGCGCGCCCTTGCCGAAGTGACCGCCGTCGAACAGCTGATGGTTCTTGAGCGTGTTGTCCCTGCGCAGCCATTCCAGAGTCATGGTCGTTCCCCTGTCGTTCGATTGGTTCAGCGCGCGTCGGGGCTTGTGCCCTGCGCTTCTGCCCGCCTCAACAAACCGTGCAGAAAAAGATCGGTGGCGAGCTCCGCGTATCCCGCCGGCGACACGCGTCCATTCGGATCGAACCAGGCGAACGTGTAGTTGACGATGCCGAGGTACATCATCGTGTACACGCGCTTGTTCGCGGGCGTGATCTTGCCGGCGGCGTCGACGCGGATGAGCAGGTCGGATAGCCGGTCGAGAATCTGCCGTTCCAGGCCCTTCAACCGGTTGCGGTCATCCTCGGCGAGCTGGTTCAAGTCGTTCAGCAGCAGCACCTGCTCGTCCGGAGAACGCGCATTGAACTCAACGATCGCCTTGGTCACCGCGCGCAACTGCTCGACGGCGCTGAGGCTCGGCTGCATCGCCTCTTCGACCATCGCGAGAAATTCCCGCAGGTGATCGTCCAGAATTCCGCACAGGATCGCTTCTTTCGAAGGAAAGTAGTGATATAGCGCGCCGCGCGACACGCCGGTGGCGTGCGCGAGATCGGAGATGGTGCTGGTCGCGTAGCTGACGCTTGCGAACACAGCCGCCGCGCGCTTGAGGATGTTGCGTTGAATCTCCGGATACTGCTCTGACCGGGTACGAGCCACCTGATGCATCTCCGATTCGGACGATTGGACCGCGCAGCCTGCGGCTGGCGGCATGTCTCCTTGCCAGCACATATATTAATAAGCCATCCAGACGGATTATACCCCATGCGCGAGCAAAAACCCTAGAAAACGTTAAACATTCAATTAAACATTGTATTACGTATGTTTTCATAGGAATTCTCCTAGCGCAACAAATGACTGTTGAACGGACAGCCGGTTTAATCTAGACTTATGCCGTAGTCGCCGCAATTGCCGACCAATGGAACTGACGAAGGGGCGGGCGACTTTCCAAACCGGTTTTCGCACGGCCCAGAGGAGACGCAATGGCCGCAGGCAACAACGAACGCTTCGATGCCGTGGTAATCGGCGCGGGGGCGGGAGGGCTTTGCGCCACAGCGCGACTTGCGCATGCGGGATTTTCCACGCTGCTCCTCGAATCGCTGGACCGCTTGGGAGGCCGTGCCTCGAGTGAAGAGATCGAGGGCTTCAAGGTCAATATCGGCGCGATCGCGCTGGAGCCTGGCGGCGTGTTCGAGGAAACGTTCGCCCTCGTAGGCGAGCGGCTCGACATCCGTGTCCCGGATCTGCCGTTCGCGTTCTACCTGGACAGAAAAGTGGTGGACGTGAGCCGGGGCGGCTGGAGCATGCTGCTCGGAGGGCTGACCAAACAGGCCGCGAAGATCCTCGAGAGGATCGCCGAGGCGCGCAAGGGAAATCTTCCCGACGGCCGGCAATCCACGGCGGAGTGGCTCTCCCAGTACACCAGCAACGAAACGGTGCACGCGATCTTCCGCAATCTGTGCGCGGCGATCTTTGCTTGCAACGCGACCGAACTGCCCGCTCCGGCGTTCCTGACCTACTTCACCAAGAAGGGCGCCTTCAAGCGCTTTGGCTTCTGTCCGCGCGGGACCATTGGCGCCTGGGAAGATCTCGCGGCCGGGGCGCGCCGGCACGGCGCCGACATCCGGCTTTCCACGCCCGTGCGGAGCATCCTGATAGAAGATGGCCGCGCGCGCGGTGTGGTCGTCAGGCAAGGAGACAAGGACGCAAAGATCGATGCGGGCGTTGTCATCAGCAACGCGGGACCCAAGCACACCCTCGCGCTCGGCGGCGCGCAGAACTTTCCCGCCGAGTACGCCCGCCTCGTGCGCGAGAAATTGAAGCCGGCCGCCAACATCGTGATCAACTTCGCGAGCCGCGAGCCCCTGCTCGAGGCGCCCGGCCTGGTGACCTTCGGCAAGACCCGCCGCCTGTGCAATATGGCGAACCTCACCGCCAGCTGCCCGGAACTCGCGCCCGAAGGCTGGAACCTGTATGTCGCGTATGCGGTCCCGATTCCCGCGCTGGGCGATTTCGACGCGGAAACGGAAACCCAGCATGCCCTGGCCGATCTGCGCGAACAGTTTCCGGGTTTCGACAAGGCCAAGCTGCTCTCGGTGCGCGTGATGCGCGGCGATTGGCCGACACAGCGCAGCTGCGCAGGATTCGATCTTCCGCGCGAAACAGGAGTGGACGGCCTGTGGTGCGTCGGCGACGCCGTCAAGGAATACGGCAACGGCGGGACTCAGGCCTGCGCCGAGACCGCCAAGCTGGTCGTAGACCAGGTCGTTGCGGCGCGCGTCACGGCATAGACGCGATCAAGAACGTATGTCCGCCACTTCCGTGCCCGCCGAAACCGCCCTGTCGCGCGACGGGCCGCAGGCACAGACGGCGCAGGCGCGCCGCGGCAGCCTCGAAGTGCGCAACCTCCAGGTCGTCTACGGCAGCGCCATCGAGGCGATCCGCGACGTATCGATCGAGGTCGAGCCCGGCCAGATCGTCGCGCTGCTGGGCTCCAACGGCGCCGGCAAGTCGACGCTGCTCAAGGCCATCTCCGGCGTGCTCGGCGAAGAAGAAGGCAAAATTGAGAGCGGCGTCATCAGCTACGACGGGGTCGATGTGACCGCCCGCTCCGCGGACGAGATCGTCCGGCTGGGACTCATGCAGGTGCCCGAAGGCCGCCGCCTGTTTGCGCCGCTGAGCGTTGACGAGAATCTCGACATGGGAGGGTACATCGCCGACACCCGCACCCTCGCGAAGCGGCGCGCCGTGGTATTCGAACTGTTCCCGCGGCTTGCGGAGCGGCGCCGCCAGATCTCCGGCTACCTGTCCGGGGGCGAGCAGCAGATGGTGGCCATCGGCCGCGCGTTGATGGCAGGACCGGATTTCCTTGCCCTCGACGAACCTTCGCTGGGCCTCGCGCCGATCGTGATCGAGCAGATCTACGCGGTCATCCGGCGGCTCAACCGCGATCTCGGACTGACCGTGCTGCTGGTCGAGCAGAACGCGCAGCGCGCACTCGGCATCGCCAACTACGGCTACATCATCGAGCGCGGCCGGATCGTGTTCGACGGCACCGCCGCACAGCTCGAAAAGAACGCGGACGTGCGGGAGTTCTACCTGGGCGTATCGGGCAGCGGGCAAAAGAGCCTGCGCGATGTCAAACACTACAAACGCCGCAAGCGGTGGCTGTCGTGAGCGCGCTCCTCGCCGCCGAGAATCTCACCAAGACGTTTCGCGGACTCGTCGCGGTGTCGGAGGTCAGCCTCAGCGTGAGACTGGGCGAGATCTGCAGCGTCATCGGCCCCAACGGCGCCGGAAAGACGACGCTGTTCAATCTGATCAGCGGGGTATTGAAACCCTCGTCGGGCCGCATCGTGTTCGACGGCAAAGACATGGCCCGCGTGCCGTCTTGGAATTTCGCGCGACACGGCATTGGCCGGACCTTCCAGAACCTCGCACTGTTCAAGCACGGCACCGTTGTCGAGAACCTGCTCGTCGGCCGCCACATCCATCTCACCTCCGGCGTGGTCTCGGGCGCCGTCTTTTGGGGCCGTGCCCGCCGCGAGGAGATCGCAGCGCGCGAGCGCGTGGAGGCGATCGTCGAGTTTCTCGAGATCGAGGAGATTCGCGACAAGGTGGTCGGCACGCTCTCCTACGGCCAGCAGAAGCGCGTGGAACTGGGGCGCGCGCTCGCCTGCGAACCGAAACTGCTGCTGCTCGACGAGATGGTATCGGGCATGAACCAGGAGGAAACCGAGGACATCGCGCGCTTCGTGCTCGACATCCGCGACGACTATGGCGTCGCGGTGCTGATGATCGAGCACAACATGCGCATCGTCATGGATATCTCGGATCGAATTCACGTGCTGAATTTCGGCCAGAAGATCGCGGAGGGCGCACCGGCCGAGATTGGCCGCGATGCGGCGGTCGCCGAAGCCTATTTCGGCGGCATGGATGCGGTGCCGAAGGGCGAAGCGGCCGCCGCGCGCCCGAATCCAGTGGAGAGCGTCACCCATGTTGATGGTTGACGCCGGCGCCGCCATGCAGCGGGATGCCCCGCCCCCGGCAGCGCAGTCCGCGATCGCGGCGCTGAGCGCGGCGAACCTCGCGCAGCGACTGCAGCAGGGCGATGCGACCCTCCCTCAGCTGCTCAGGTATCGCGCAAACACACAAGCAAGCGCGCTCGCGCTGCGCCAGAAAGACCGGGGCGTCTGGCGGCGCTACAGCTGGGACCACTATTACCGCACGGTGGTTCGCGTCGCTGCGGGGCTGCGTGCGCTCGGCCTGCGCAGTGGCGATCGAATTGCGATTGCCGGCGAAAACACGCCCGAGTGGTACTACGCCGACCTCGGCGCCGAGTCGATCGGCGCCGTCGTGGTGGGCATTTATCCCACGAACCCGTGGCCGGAGCTGCGCTTCATCGTCGGGCACTGCCAGGCGCGGGTCGTATTCACCGGCGACCAGGAGCAGACCGACAAGGTCCTCGACGCGATGGCGCACGAGGGCGGATTGCCCGACGCCGAGCACATCGTGTGTATCGACATGAAGGGAATGCGCGGGTACAAGCAGAAGAACGTTCTCTCCTTCGCCGCGCTGCTGGAACTCGGCGATCGGGCCCTGCGAGGCAATCCCCTGGCGGCAAGCCAGCTCGACGCCGCCATCGGCGCCGGCGTGCCCGACGAGTGCTGCATGATCGTCTATACCTCCGGCACCACCGGGCCGCCGAAGGGCGCGATGATCTCGCATCGCAATATCCTGTACTCGGCCTATACCTACGCCGAGGCCTGCGGACAGCTGGGGCGCCGGTTCGAGGCGGTCGGCTACCTGCCCCTGTGCCATACGGCGGAACGCTGCTATTCGATGGTGATGCAACTGGTGCTCGGCGGCTGCATCGATTTCGCCGAAAGCATCGATACGGTCGCGTCGGACGTGCGGGAAATCGCCCCGACCTTTTTCATCGGCGTGCCGCGCATCTACGAGAAGCTGCACCAGGGCTTTCTGTTCAAGCTGGAGGAAAGCGGTCCCGTCCAGCGATGGGCATTCCGGCTCGCGATGAACCTGGGACGCGCCCTTTCCGATCGCAGGCAGGCATCGCCGGCAACGCCGAGCCTGCGCGACCGGATTGCGTTCGGGATCCTGTATTGGGCGATGTTCCGCAACATCCACCGCTACATGGGCCTCGATCGCACGTATCACCGCCTTTGCGCGGGCGCGGCGATTTCGCCGGAAATGCTGCGCTTCTACGACATCATCGGCCTGCCGCTTTCCCAGGGCTACGGCCTGACGGAATCCGGCGGAGTGGCATTCCTGCAGCGCCCTGCGCAACGCCGCATCGGCGCGGCCGGATCTGCCCTGCGTGGCGTGGAATGGCGGCTCGCCGGCGACGGCGAAATCCTGTTGCGCAGCCCCGGCGTGTTCAAGGGCTATTACCGCGACGAGCAGGCGACGGCTCAAACGGTATCGCCGGAGGGATGGCTCTCCTCCGGCGACATCGTCGAGGTGCTCGACGACGGCGAGATCACGGTTGTCGACCGCAAGAAGGCGATCATCATCACCAGCGGCGGCAAGAACATCGCCCCGTCGGAGCTCGAACACGCCCTCAAGGACAGCCCCTACATCCGCGAGGCAATCGTCGTCGGCGAAGCGCGCAAGTTCGTCGGCGCGCTGATCCAGATCGACTTCGACACCGTCGGGCGCTGGGCGCGCGAGCGCGGCATCGCCTACACGACCTTCAAGTCGCTCGCGCAACTGCCCGAAGTCAGGGCGCTGGTGCAAGCGGTGGTGGATGGCGTCAACGCCCGCTTCGCGCGCGTGGAAAACATCCGGCGCTTCGTGCTGCTCGACAAGGAGCTCGACCACGACGACGGCGAGCTCACCGCGACGCAGAAGGTGCGGCGCTCGATCATCAACACGAAGTTCGCCAGGGAACTCGTCGAGATCTTCGGGGAATGATCGATGCAGTACCTGCTTGATCAGGTCATCTCGGGCATCGCGGTCGGCGCCATCTACGGACTGGTGGCGATGGGGTTCGCGCTCATCTACAAGGCGACCGGCCTCGTCAACTTCGCCCAGGGCGAGATGTCCATGATCACCGCCTATATCGCCTGGTCGATTGCGGGCACGGTGTCCGGCAACCCGTGGCTGGTCGTCGGCGGCGCACTCGCCGCGTCCGTCGTCCTGGGCCTCGCGATCGAGCGCGTGGTCATGCGACCGATGCTCGGGGAACCCGTATTCGCCACGGTCATGGTGACCATCGGCCTCGCCGTGGTGCTTCGCTCCGCCACGCTGCTCATCTGGGACGCCTACCCGCACGCCCTCGACATCGGCGCCGGACGCGAAATCGTCCACATCGGCGACACCGGCGTGCGCAGCGCGCAGCTCGCGGTGATGGCGACGCTGCTGCTTGCGCTCGGCGCTTTCTGGGCGTTCTTCCGCTACAGCCGCATCGGCAAGGCGATGCGTGCGGTCGCCGCCGACGAACGTGCGGCGAAACTGATGGGCATCAGCGCCGCGAGAATTCACGCGGTCGCCTGGACCGCCTCATCGGTGATCGCGGGGATCGCCGGCGTGTTCTCCGCGTTGCTCTATGACGTGTCGCCGAACATGTTCCACGTCGGTCTCAAGTCGTTTCCGGCGACGATCCTCGGCGGACTCGATTCGGTGCTCGGCTCCGGGTTCGGCGGCGTGATCATCGGTGTCGCCGAAAACCTCGCGGCGGGATACCTGGCGCCGAGCGTCAAGGAAATCACCGGTTTCATCGTGATCATTGCGATGCTCATGATCCGCCCGTTCGGCCTGTTCGGTGAACGTGAAATCGAGAGAGTCTGATGCGCAGCGGGCACTTCAAGGAACGCACCGAACAGCTGATCGTCCTCAGCGACTCGGCGCCCGTCTGGGCGTGGAGCGCAGTGCTGGTGGTCGCGCTCGCGGCTGCGCCTTACCTGCTCAACGCCTACCTCCTGTCCTTCGTGGTCCTGATCCTGATCACCGCCACGGGAGCCCTCGGCCTGCACCTCCTTACCGGGCGCACCGGGCTGATTTCGCTGGGTCATGTCGGCTTCCTGCTGCTCGGCGCCTACGCCTACGCCGTGCCGGTCGCGAAATACGGCCTTTCTCCGTTCGTCGGTTTCGCCCTCGCAGGAACGGCGCCCGCGCTGGTCAGCGTCCTCGTCGGCATTCCCTCGCTGCGGCTCAAGGGCCTTTACCTCGCGATCACGACGCTGGCGTTCTCATTCATCATCGCCCATCTCGTCCTGCAGATGAGCTGGCTGACCAACGGCGCGCGCGGCATCCAGGTGCCCCGGCCGGAGATGTTCGGCATCAGCTTCGACAGCGACATCCGCTTCGCCCAGCTGTGCCTGTTCGTCGCGACGATCACGCTGTTCGGGGTGCTCAACATCGAGCGCAGCCGCGTGGGCCGCGCGCTCATGGCAGTGCGCGACAACGACATAGCGGCGCGCACCATGGGCATCAATCTGCAGGCGTACAAATTGCGCGCATTCATGACCAGCGCCTTCGTCAGCGGCATCGCGGGCGCGCTGTTCGGCATCTACCTGAGCTTCGTTACGGTCGAGGGCTTTCCGTTCCTGATGAGCATCGAGGCGCTCGCGATCCTGATCGTCGGCGGTCTCGGCTCGACGCTCGGGGTGGTGTTCGGCAGCATTTTCATCGTGCTGCTTCCGGAGGTGGGCCGCACCGCGCTCAGCCTGCTCGGGGAGAATGCCGCCAAGCTCTTCTCCACCGGCGCAAACGAACTGCGCTCCGTGCTCTACGGCGTGGCGATCATCCTGTTCCTGCGTTTCGAACCACGCGGCCTGGTCGGACTCTGGGGCGACAGGAAGCGCCTCTGGGTCAACTGGCCGCTGCGCTTTTAGCCACGCTCGCGCGTGAATTCAATGATCTTTTCCGACGACACGATGAGGAGGACGACATGCTTTCAAGAAAGGCAACGATAGCACTGCTGGCCAGTGGAATGTTTGCATACGCGGCTCACGCGCAGCAGCAAGGCGTGACCGCCAACGAAATTCTGCTGGGCGAAGTCGAGCCTCTGACCGGCCCGCCGGCGCTGCTCGGCATCGCCTACAACGTAGGCACCAAGGTCGCGATCGCCGAAGCCAACGCAGCGGGTGGCGTCGACGGGCGCAAGCTGCGCCTGCTCACCGATGACGACGGTTATGTGCCGACGCGAACCATCCAATCGGTGCGCAAGATGATCGAAGTGGACAAGATCTTCGCCTTCACGTCCCTCTCCGGCTCCGGTCAGGGCCTCGCGGTCCTGCCAATCGTCGAAAAAGCGGGCATCCCGGCCATGCCGGCGATCGGTCCCGTCACCGGCCTGTACACGCCGCCGCGCAAGAGCGTGTTCGTGGTGGGTCAGTCCTACGAGGAAGGCATGTACCAGCTGGTGCGCCATCTCGCGACGAGCTTTCCCGGCAAGAAATGGGGCATCCTGACCCAGGACGACGACTACGGCGTGGCGCTGCGTACGGGCTTCGCCAGGGCGCAGCAGGAATTCAAGCTCAACGTGGTTTCCGAGGGAGAGTACAAGAAGGGACAGCAGGACTTCTCCTCCGAAATGCTGCGCGTGCGCTCGGCGGGCGCCGAGGTCTTCATGGCGGGCGGCGTCATCGGGGAGAACGTCGCGATGGTGAAGGAACTCGAAAAACTGGGCTCGAAACCGGTGGTCGGCATGTTCTGGCCCGGCCGAGTCACTGCGACCCTCAAGCTGATGGGCCCGGCGAGCGATGGCATCTACGCGGTCGACTACGTCGATCCGGACAACAGCGCGACGATCGCCGCGTTCACCGAGCGCGCCAAGAAACTGGTCAGCGAGGCGGAAGTCAAGGCGATGAACCGCTATACGCTGGCCGCGTACGCCAGCACCAAGGTGCTCATCGAGGCCATGCGCCGCTGCGGCAAGAACCTGACCTGGGCCTGCACCATCACGGAACTGGAAAAGACGAAGAATTTCGAATCCGGCGTGATGGGTCCGATCAGCTTCGGACCCGGGGTGCGTTTCTCCTCGCAGGCAGTGCGCATCATGAAGGCGGATTTCGCCACCCTGTCTTTCAAGCCGGTCCAGTAAAGACGCAAGGCCACTCTCTGGTTCGGAAGCTGCGGATCGTTCGAGTCATCTTGGGGAATATCGATGAAGCGCGAAACGGATTACGGCTATCAGATCAAACCCGTCTACACGCCGAAGGATATTGAAGGCTTCGACTACCAGAGAGCGCTGGGCGACCCGGGCGCATACCCCTATGCGCGCGGCTACCACGAGACGGGCTATCGCAGCCGCATGTGGACCCAGAGGATGACTGCCGGCCTGGGCAGTTCCAGCGACGCCAACAAGGTGCTCAAGAAGTACCGCGAAATGGGCCAGCGCGGCGGCATGCAGGTGATCCACGACCGCGTGTCCTGCTCGAACATCGATTCCGATCATCCGCTCGGCCGGCGCGAGGCGGGTATTCTGGGCTGGCCCGGGTCTTCACTGCTCGAATTCGAAGAGTTGATGGAAGACATTCCGCTCACGGGGCAGTCGATCACCGTGCTCGGCTCGAGCGCCCCCTCGCCGCTTCGCCTCGCCTACCTGATCGTGCTCGCCGAAAAGCGCGGCGTCGCCCTGTCCGAGATCCACGGCAGCGTGATGGAGTCGCCGTTCGAGAATTACATGGGCCAGACCGATGTCCAGCCGCTCGAACTGAACCTGAAGCTGTTCCTCGACGTCTGCGAGTACGTGATACGCAACAAGATCCGCATGCGCGCCGCGATCATCAGCCAGCACTTTCAGGAGTCCGGCGGCAACAACGCGCAGGCGCTCGGCGTGGTGCTGTCGATGCTGAAGGAAATCTGCGGGCGGTTGATCGACGAGCGCGGCCTCGATTTCGACGACGTCGCGACGCTGCCGTATGAACTGGTCACGGTGGGCTCCCGATTTTTCGAGGAGATCGCGAAGATCCGCGCGCTGCGCCGGATGTGGGCGAAACTCGCCAGGGAGCACTTCAAGGCGAAGAAGGAGAAATCCTGCCACCTGCTGATCGCGGTGCACACCTCCGGGCGTACCATGACCTACCAGCAGCCCCTCAACAATATCGCGCGTTGCGCGATCCAGACCCTCGCCGGCGCGATCGCGGGTTGCACGGCGCTCGACAACGCGACGTTCGACAACGCCCACGCCGAACCCTCCGAACTGGCCGCGCGGATGTCGCTCAACACCCAGCACATCGTTGCCGTCGAAACCGGGGCGACGGACGTGGTCGACCCCCTCGCAGGCTCCTATTTCGTCGAACTCCTGACCGACAAGGTCGAGGAAGAGGGATACAAGATGCTCGCCAAGATCGACGAGCTGGGCGGCATGATCGCCGCGGTGCGCAAGGGATTCATCACCGACATGCTCAACCAGGAGGCGAACAAGAAATTCCTCGAGATCGAGCGAAAGGAGCGGCTCGTGGTCGGGGTCAACCACCTGGTGATCCCGCCGGACGAGGAATTCGAGGTTCCGATCCAGGAGGTTCCACCGGATAGCAATGCCGAGAGCATTGCGCGGCGCATGGAACAATGGAAAAAGACCCGGGATCAGGCTGCGGTGAGAGAGCGCCTGTCCCGCCTGCACGGCGACGCGAAGAAGGGCGACCGGTTCAATTTGATGCCCGCCATCATCGAAGCGGTCAGGGTCTATGCGACAGCCGGCGAGATATCCGGCGTCATCCGCATGGCGCGCGGCCTGAGCTACGACCCGTTCGAAATGATCGAGTGTCCCTTCGAACTTCACCAGACGGCATGCGCATAGAGCGCCGTTACGAGAGCGGCAACCGGGAGAACCGAAAATGAATGCAGGCACGGGGATCAAGGTCATCGTCACCATGATCGGCCTGGACGGGCACACGACCGGCGCGGAGACGGTCTCGATGATATTGCGGGACGCGGGAATCGAAGTGGTCTATCTGGGCTGCAATCAGACCCCGGAAATGATCGTGGACGCGGCCGTGCAGGAAGACGTCGACATAATCGGCATCAGCTCGCATGCGGCGAACTACGACCAAGTGATACAAGTGGTGAATCTGCTGCGCGCGAAGAACATTGGCGACATCCCCGTCATCTGCGGCGGCAACATTCCGCGCAGCCGGTTCGGCAGCTTGAAGGGGAGCGGCATCGCGGAAATCTTCCCGCCGGGCAGCAGCAGCGAAGCCATCGTCGGCTATATCGTCAACAACGCGCGCAAGGCGTACGCTGCCCCGATTCCCGAAGCGCTTCGGGCAAGCTGAGCGGCGACCGTGGCGCAGGCGCAGCAAATGGCTCTGCCGATGTCCGCCGATGCGCCAACGGACATCTGTGCAATCGTCCGCGCACTGAATGCGGGAGACATGCGCACCTGCGCGCGGCTCATCACCCGAATCGAGCGCAGCGAGCCCAATCTCGTTCCGCTGCTGCAGGCCCTGTACCGCGCCGGCGGACACATCCGCATCGTCGGCGTCACCGGCTCACCAGGGGTGGGCAAGAGCACCCTCGTCAGCAAGCTGGTCGCGGTGTGGCGCAAACGCGGACTGCGGGTCGCGGTGCTGGCGGTCGATCCTTCGAGCCCGTATTCGGGCGGTGCGGTCCTTGGCGATCGCCTGCGAATGAAGGAACACAGCTGCGACGAAGGCGTTTTCATCCGCAGCATGGCCTCGCGCGGCCAGCTCGGAGGGTTGGCCAAGGCGGCAGGCGACGCCTTGACGGTGCTCGATGCCATGCACTGGGACGTGATCGTGATCGAAACCGTTGGAGTCGGACAGAGCGAGACCGACATCATGCGTCACGCCTCGGTGGTCGTGCTGCTGCAAACCCCCATGGGCGGCGACGACGTCCAGGCGGCGAAGGCGGGCATCACCGAGATCGGCGATATCTTCGTCGTCAACAAGAGCGAACACCCCGAGGCGGACCACACCGTGCGTCAGCTCGAGGAGATGATCACGCTGGCCCTTTGCCTGCACCCGGAGAAGACCTGGCGCCCTCCGGTGGTCAAGACGCGGGCGACCCATGGCGAGGGCGTCGCGGATCTCGCCGGCCATATCGACGGCTGCTTTGCCCACCTCGCCGCGCAACCGGAGACTGCGCGCCTGCAGCTTCGCGATCGCGCCCGGCACCGCGTCGGCGAGCTGCTTCACTATATGCTGGAGCAGCGCCTGCGCTCGGGCGTCGGCCTGTTGCCCGAAAACCTGATCGACTCGGTCGTTGCGCGCGCAAGCGACCCTTATGCATTGGCTGCGGGGCTATTGGCCCGCATGGACTGATTTCATTTGCTGCAAATTACGGAGCGCCTACACATGAATGCGTGGATACCTTACGGCTGCTATTGGAGTACGCCCTTCGCGAAGTGGCAAGGCAGCTTTGCGAATCTGCACGCGATCAAGTTTGCCGCACATGTCACCAAGGCGGAAATTGGCAGGCGCGGCATCGATCCCGCGATCATCGATTACGGCGTGCTCGGGTACAGCGTGCCGCAGGTCGCCTGCTTCTACGGGCTGCCCTGGCTCACGGGGATGATCGGCGCGCACCGCGCGGGTGGGCCCAGCATCAACCAGGCGTGCGCCTGGCCGGATTCGGACAATCGCGCGTCGAACTCGCCTACATGCCCGAGGCGCCGGTGCCCGCCGCGCAATCGGCCTTGAAGGATGCGGGGTTCGAAATGGCGGCGGGCGCGGCCTGTTCACGGGATGCGCCGCGGGCGACACCGCCATGGCCCTCGTGATCGAAGTCGGCGATTCCTGAAACATCCGCCGGACGGTCATGTTTCTCTATCAGACCCCGCTGCGCGATATGCAGTTCGTCCTGCACGAACTGCTTGGCGCGAGCGCGAGCATCGCAGCGATGCGCCGGGCGGTCTCCTGGGACAGGGAGACGACCGATCAGGCCATCGATGCGGTGGGGCGATTCGCCGGAAGTGAACTCGCGCGCTTGAATGCAGGCGGCGACGAGGAAGGTTGCCGCGTCGAAGCCGGTGTCGTGAGAACGCCGCGTGGTTTCGCCGAGGCCTATCGCCGATTCGTCGATGCGGGCTGGCCTACCCTCGCCTACGACGAGAAGTTCGGCGGCCAGGGCGCGCCGGCAATTCTCTACAGCGCCATGCTGGAGATGTTGTACGCGGCGAATGCGGGGTGGACGATGTATTTCGGCACCGCACGCGGCGCCTACGAATGCCTGCACACCCACGCGTCGCCGCAGCAGCAGGCGTACTACCTGCCGAACGTGGTTTCCGGAAGGTGGACCACGACCATGTGTCTCACCGAGGCGCACTGCGGCAGCGACCTCGGCCTTCTTCGCACCCGCGCGGTTCCCCAGGCGGACGGGAGCTATCGAATCAACGGTTCCAAGCTGTTCATCTCGGGCGGCGATCAGGATTTCACGGAAAACATCGTCCATTTGGTCCTGGCACGCGTGACAGGCGCACCTCCCGGAGTCAGGGGCATATCGCTTTTCGTCGTGCCGAAGCACCTGCCCCAGGCCGGCGGTCTTTCGCCGGAAAGGAACGGCATGACCGCGACCGCCGTGGAACACAAGATGGGCCTGCGCGGCAGCGCCACCTGCGCGATGAATTTCGAGGATTCCGTCGGGTGGCTGGTCGGACGGCCGAACGAAGGCATGCGCAACATGTTCGTCATGATCAATTCGTCACGTATCGGTGTCGCGGTTCAGGCGGTCGGCCTGGCGCAGGCCGCGTATTGCAGCGCCCTCGGCTATGCGCGCGAACGACTGCAGATGCGCGCTGCGGGAGGGCCGAGGCGCCCGGACCTGCCGGCTGATCCGATCATCGAGCACGCCGACGTGCGAAGAATGCTGCTGACGCAGAAGGCCCACGTGGAGGCTGGCCGTATGCTCGTCTACTGGCTGTCGCTGCTGCTCGACCAGGAGGCGTTCGGCGCGGACGAAACGACGCGTAGCGAAGCGGCCGGCCTGGTCGGACTGCTGACGCCGGTAGCGAAAGCATTTCTCACCGAAAACGCGTTCGTCGCGGCCAACCATGCCATCCAGATCCACGGCGGCCACGGCTATATCCGCGATCACGGTGTCGAGCAGATCGTGCGCGATGTCCGGATTGCGCAGATCTACGAGGGCACCAACGGCATACAGGCACGCGATCTGCTGGCGCGCAAGGTCCTCGCGGATGGGGGTGCGCAGCTGGATGCCTTTTTGAACCGCGTATGGCATGACGTGGCCGATGGCGGAATCGCCGGCCTGCCCGGCGGCTTCGCCGAACCGTTACTGCGAGTATGCGACGACCTGAGGCAGTTGCCCGCGAGAATTGGCGGTGCGGCAGCCGGCAATGCCGATGAAATCGGGGCGGCAGGTACGGACTTTCTGCGCGCCCTGGGTCATGTCGCCTGCGCGTGGTTGTTCGCGCGTGCGGCCGGCGTGGCAACGCTGCGCCTTTCAGCCGGAACCTCAGACCCGTTGTATGCCTCGAAGCTGGCCACGGCGCGATTCTATTTTTCCCGCCTGCTTCCCGAGGCGAGCATGCACCTGCACGTCGCGCGCTCCGGTGCGGCGAGTCTCTCGGACCTGCGCGAAGATCACTTGTTCGTCTGAACGGCGGAGCCAGGCAGGTTGCGGCGATCGGATGCCGCCTCAACCGCCCGGTTCCACGTCCGCAAAATTCGGCGCGCGCTTCTCCAGATTGGCGACCACGGCCTCCTTCTGGTTCGCGCTGCCGAGCAGTTGCACCTGCTCGCGGGATTCGGCGCGGAGAATCGCGGCCGGATCGCCGGCTTCCATGACCTCCATCAGCCGCTTGCCCGCTCGGACGGCGTGCGGGCTCTTGCCCGCGATCTCGCGCGCGAAGGCGAGAGCCGCGGGATAAGGGTCTTCGCAAACGCGCGTGGCGAAACCCATCGCAAAAGCTTCGGTCCCGGAAAACACGCGGCCTGAAAACGTCAACTCCCGAATCACGTCGCCGCGCACCAGGCGTGGCATCAGAAGCATGCCGGCCATGTCGGGGACCAGCCCCCACTTGAGCTCCATCACCGACATTCGGGTATCGGGGGCAACGAACCGCATGTCCGCGCCGAGCGTCAGCTGGAAACCGCCGCCGAAGGCCACGCCGTGAACCGCGGCGATCACCGGCACCGGGATATCCTGCCAGACCAGCACGGCATACTGCGATGAGTTGGCAATGCCGTGGCTGCGCGTTCCGAGCCGCAACTCGTTCGCGGCGGTCGTGCCTCCCCCCTCGGGGCCGGCCATCTGCGCGAAGCGCCCCATGTCGAGTCCGGCGCAGAACGCGCGCCCCTCGCCGGAAATCACCACGGCCCGCAAACCCGGTTGGCTCACCAGACGGCTGCCCGTTTCGACTAGCGCCTCGAACATCGCCTTGTCGAGCGCATTCATCTTTTCCGGCCGGCTCAGCCTCACGTCCGCCACACCGTCGGTCATCGTGACACGGACTCTGTGCTCCATGTTCTCCCCGCTGTCGGATTGGATTCTTCGAAGCGAAGATTGTCTCATCCGAACGTAATCACCCGGCATTTGAACATTGCTCCGCAGATGCACCGTTTCGACTCAACCCCTTGCAATGCCGGTCGAATGGGATAGATTCGCCTTGATCTCAAAGGAGCGGTTCGATGACGGCCACCGACTGGCACTCGAAAGTCTCGAAACCGAGCTACGAAATGAAAGTGCAGCGCGGCGTGCAGATCACGGCGCGCGACGGCACGAGGCTCGCGTGCGACGTCTACCTGCCGGATGCGGCGGGGCGCTTTCCGGCGCTGCTGTCGTACTCCCACTACGGCAAGGACCTGCAGCGTTTCACGGGGAAACGCTCGCCGCTGAATCCGCTGATCGGCAATGGCGGCCAGGAAGCCGGCGACTCCGAGTATTTCGTCAGCCGCGGCTACGCGCACGTCATTGCCGACGCGCGCGGTTCGGGCGACTCGGAAGGCGAATACTGTTATCAGGGCCCCAAGGAACAGCAGGATGGCTACGACATCATCGAGTGGATGGCGGCGCAACCCTGGTGCGACGGCAATTGCGGCATGTTCGGCATGTCCTATTTCGCGGTCATGCAGTACATGGTGGCGGCGCAACAGCCGCCGCACCTCAAGGCGATCGTTCCCTACGAGGCGCTCACCGACCGCTACCGCCAGAGCGTCTACCATGGCGGCATACTCAACGAAGGCTTCTGGCATCAGTGGTGGGGCCACGTCAGCGTAGACGGCATGCGGCCGCTCAGCTACGACACGCTTTCCGAAGAGGAAATCGCCCGCCGTGTCGCGCTCCTGATGGACTCACCCGAGGTCCGCCACAGCCCTTACCTGCACATCCAGCTCAAGTATCCGAGAAAGAACCCGCTCCTGTTCGATTGGCTGCTGCAGCCCTTCGACGGACCGTTCTACTGGGAGCGCTCGCCCTATCGGATGTTCGATCGCATCAAGATTCCGACGTTCCTCGCCACGCGCTGGACGAGCTGGGCGGTGCACCTCGCTGGCGCTTTCGAGGCCTACGCCCGAATCGATGCGCCGAAGAAGCTGCTCATCATGGAAACGGAATCGCGGCTCGGGCCACTGCGCCCGTGGGCAGACCATCAGGACCTGATCCTGCGCTGGTACGATCACTGGCTGAAAGGCAAGGACACGGGTTTCATGGACGAACCGCCGATCCGGCTGCTCATCAAGGGCAAGAACGAATACCGGGACGAATTCGAGTGGCCGCTCGCGCGCACGCGTTGGACGAAGATGTTCCTCGGCCCGAACGCCATGCTCTCTGCCTCGCAGCCTCGGCAGGAAGGCACTGCCTCGTTCAGCAACGATCCCGACCTGCCGCCCAACCAGCATGCGCCGGGTGTTTCATTCACCTCGGCGCCGTTCTACACGGCGACCGAAGTAACGGGCCCGGTGGCGCTGTATCTGAACGCCAGCCTCGATCAACCCGACGCGACCTGGATCGTCACGGTGCGGGATGTGGCGCCGGATGGCACATCACACACGGTGACCAAAGGGTGGTTGCGCGCGTCGCAGCGCGAACTCGACGCGGAAAAATCCAGGCCCTACCAGCCGTACCAGAAGCACGAGCGCCGCGAGACGCTGGAGCCGGGCCGCAGCTACGCCTACGCCATCGAAATTCGCGAAACGTCCAACGTCTTCCTGCCCGGACATCGCATCGCACTCGACGTGAAGGGACAGGACACCACCGCAGAAGATCCCATCTGGGTTCACACCTGCAATGCGATCGCGACCGGGCACACGGTGCAATTCGGCGGAAAATTCGATTCCTACCTCTTGCTGCCGGTCATTCCGGATTGAGGAGAACATTCATGGCATGGCTCGTACGCTGGCTTTCGATCGTCGCGGCGGTAGCCTCCTCGTGTGCGGCGGCGCAGGATTATCCAAACAAGCCGCTGCGCTTCGTGGTCCCGTTCCCGCCGGGCGGATCGGCGGACATTCTCGCGCGCACGGTGGGAGACAAGCTCACCGCGGCGCTGGGTCAGCCCGTGATCGTGGAGAACAAGCCAGGCGCCGGCGGCATCGTCGGTGCGGAAACGGTGGCGAAGTCTCCACCCGATGGCCATACCCTGCTGTTCGCCAACACCAACATTGCAATCAATCCCAGCCTGTACAAGTCCCTGCCCTACGACACGGCCAAGGCGTTCGCACCGGTGATCCTGATGGTCACGGTGCCTAACCTCTTGCTTGTCGCGGAGGATGTGCCGGCAAAGAGCGTCGCTGAGCTGATCGCGCTCGCGAAGGCAAGCCCGGGCAAGCTCAACTACGCATCGGCGGGCAACGGGACCTTTCCGCACCTTGCCGTCGAACTATTCAAGTTGCAGGCGGGAATCTCCCTTACGCACGTTCCGTACAAGGGCGCCGCACCCGCGCTGAACGCCTTGCTCGGCAAGGAGGTTCAGGTGTTGTCTAACGACTTGCTGAACGCGCTCTCGCACGTCAAGGCCGGCAAGGTGAAGGCACTCGCGATCACCGGTACTTCACGATCCTCGGCGATCCCCGAAATACCTTCCATGGCCGAAGCAGGTCTGAAGGATTACGCGGCGGTGGGCTGGCAAGGAGTGATGGTCCCTGCCGGTACTCCTGCCGCCGTGATCGCGCGATTGAATGCCGAAATCGACAAGGCGCTCAAGGATCACGCGCTGAGGGACCGCCTCACGGCGCAGGGTCTCGAAGTCGTGGGCGGCTCGGTGCAGCAGTTCGCGGAGTTCGTGCGGCGCGACACGGAGCGCTGGCGCGGCGCGGTGGCGGCGTCGGGTGCGAAGATAGACTGAAACATGAGAACCACGGGATTGGGAAGCGAGACTTGAAAATCAAGAGACACCTGGACGAAAAATGAAACAAACGACAAAGCCATTTGCTCTGTGCGTCGACAACACCGATTACAAGGCGTCGCTCATTCCGGGCAGGGTCTACCGGATCATTCCTGATCCGCGGGCCGCAAACGATGACTGCGTGCGTATCGTGGACGAGAGCGGCGAGGACTACCTCTATCACAAGAGCCATTTCCTGTTCGTCGACTTTCCACGAGCGATAGCGAAACGAATCTTCGACTTGGAACATGCCGGCTAACCGTTTTCTCGACCGGGTATTCCGGATCGCGTCAGACCCGATCGATGACCATGCCGGGGACATCTACCGATACGTAGGCGACGAGATCGTGATTACCTGGCTGGTTCCCGAAGGCAGGCCGTCCGCGCGACCGCTCGCCTGCTACTTCGCGATCGAGAGGGCGCTCGCTGAAGCAGGCGGATGACGGGAATTGACCGGGACGATCCAAGCGCGGTCGCTTACGCTCAGGACAGCAAACGGGTGTGTAAGGAGTGGCTGCTTCCCCGGTGGGTGACGGTTTTGTGGCCGCTATGCGCTGGCGGGTCAGTAGTCTCAATTCGACGCGCACCGGCCACCGAGGGCGTAGACTGAATACGGACTCGGATTGAGCAGGCTCTCGGCCCGCTACTCCCGGTGCTTGCGCTGCTTCGTAACGATCGGATGGAGATGGAATGAATAGGCGTGAGACGGTCGTTCTGTTTGCGTTGCTTGCGCTCGTCGCGCTGTCGCCCGCCGCCGAAGCTCGGCCTTCCGTCAAACTCCATCGGATCGGTTACCTTTCGATCGCGCCGGGACCCGGTGGCATCACCGGCAAATTTCTCGACGGGATGCGCGATCTGGGCT
Source organism: Betaproteobacteria bacterium (assembly GCA_016195915.1). Lineage (GTDB taxonomy): Bacteria > Pseudomonadota > Gammaproteobacteria > Burkholderiales > SG8-39 > JADGRQ01. The sequence continues at coordinate 44,397 of JACPYS010000032.1, forward strand.
ATGTCGAGGGCCGCAATTTCGTCATGGAGTACCGCTGGGCGGCGTTCAAGAACGAGCGGTTGCCGGAACTGGCGAACGACCTGATCCGTGCCAAGGTCGATGTGATCGTGACCGACGGCCCGCTCTCGACAGTGGCCGCCCAACAGGCGACCCGGACGATCCCCATCGTGTTCGGATCCATGGGATCGCCGGCCGCCTTAGTGGAGCGAGGCTTCGTGGCCAGTCTGGTGCGCCCGGGCGGGAACATCACGGGCGTAGCCCTGGATCTGGGCGCAACCAGGATCGTCCAGTTGCTCAAGGAGGCTGTGCCAAAAGCGTCCAACGCGGCATTCCTGTATGACCCTGCCAAGTGGACGGGCCCGGCCATCGAGAGCCTGCGTGCGCGGATGAATGCGGCGGCGAAGCCACTCGGTGTGAACGTGAAGTGGATCGCGGTGCGCGATTCGAACGATGTGACCCGCGCATTTGACGAACTGGAGAAAGGCACGGACGCACTCCTGCTTGAAAATTCGACTTCGATCTTCGCGTTGCGCAAGCACATCTGTGCGCTCGCGCTGCAGCGCAGACTGCCAGCCGTCGGCTACGCAAGCGTCTCCGCCGATGCCGGCTGCCTGATGGGCTACATGTATGACCTCGGCGACATGCGCCGGCGAACCGCAAAGTTCGTCGACAGAATCCTTAGAGGCGCGAGGCCGGCCGAATTGCCCATCGAGGAACCGGAAAAGTTCGAGCTTGCGGTCAATCTCGACACTGCCAATGCGCTCGGTCTTGTACTCCCGGCCACGCTTTTGGCGCAGGCCGCACGCAGCATAAAGGCCACCTCCGGGACTCAGCAGGCTGCAAGGGCATACAAGATTGGCGTGCTGTCGCTGGCCGATCGTCCCGATTCGAGGTACGGCCCAATTTTCGACCGCGCGTTGCGGGAACGTGGTTACGAGGTGGGTCGGAACCTGGCGATGATCCCACGCTACGCCGCCGGCAAGCCCGAACAGCTTCCCGTTCTCGTGGCTGATCTGATACGCCAGAACGTGGACATCATTCTGACCGTCGGATCATCGGAGACGCTAGCGGCCGTCAAGGCGACCACGGCGATACCCATTGTGTTTGTCAGCCCGTCTCCGGTGGAGCTTGGCATCGTGCGCAGCCTCGCTCGGCCGGGTGGAAACGCCACGGGTCTTTCCGCCGATGTCGCGCCGGAGTTTATCGGCAAGTTCCTGGAATTGCTCAAGCAAAGCGTGCCACGCCTCACGCGTGTGGCGCTTATGTGGAACCCGGATCGGCCGGAAGACCAGATGTACGAGAAAGCGATGCGCGAGGCGGGCCGCGTTCTGCGGGTCGAGTTGCGGTTCGTGAATGTTCGCGTGCCTCGTGATCTTGAAGCGGCGTTCGCCAGCTTTGCCACCGAACGCGCTGACGCGCTAATGATCGCGGTGGATTCGACCATTACCTCCAATCAAAAGCGCATAACGAATTTCGCCCTCAAGAACCACCTTCCAACGATTTCGTACGAGAGGGCCGTGACAGACGATGGCGGCCTGATGTCCTACGGGCCGCACACCGGCGATATCTTGCGCGGATTGGCTATCTACATCGACAAGATCCTCAAAGGCGCCAAGCCGGCCGACTTGCCCGTTGAACAGCCGCGGACATTCGAGCTGGTGGTCAACATGAAAACCGCGAAGGCGCTCGGCCTCGCAATCCCGCAGTCGCTGCTGATGCGCGCCGACGAGGTGATCCGGTGATCCGGTGGTGGGTTGGCGAGTGGCCGGTATCGGGCGCGAAATTTTGGGTGGCCAAGGTCTCAAGACGGCACTCACCTGCCACTGAGTGTTCTGCTATGTGGTCGCTCAATCACCCCCGGTCTTGTCCCACCCCATCGTGCGCGTCACGGGTTCGTTGACCGCCGCGCAGACATGACCGGCTTCGAGCGGTTTGTCGGAATTCTTTACACGGTTTTACGGTCTTGGGCCAAAACCCCAGAAATCGCGTCGAGAAATTTGACAGTACAACTCTTAGGGGATTCCGAATTCCTCGCAACATGCTGTTTTAATTGATATACAAATTCATGGCACGGTTGGTGCTTCCTATCTCCCATGCAAGGGGCCCGGCAAAAACGTTCTATCTTTTCACAGCCTTGGTTCCGGCGGGAATTCTGGAGTTTGAAGAAAGCGCCGTTTGAAATGCCCAGGAAGTCATCATCTTTTCGGACGAAGGAGGTATGAAATGAAAACCCGATATCACGCTCTAGTGGCTCTTGCTCTTGGATTGGGAGCCTTCTCGGCGCAAGTTTCGGCGGCTCCCGTCATCACCGACTGGAGCACCAGTTACACTACCGGGAGTTCCGGGTCTGCCACCGGGACCTTGAGCGGTATCGGCACTGTGACGTTCGCGGGCGACGTCCGCGACGTGCAGCAGAACCACCCCACGGTGTTCGACAATACCAATCCGTCGTATTTGGGCCAAACGGTGTTCACGCCCAGCCTTGACGTTTCGGACGCGGTCGGGACTTGGGGTACGCCGGGGTTTACGAACACAATCACGTTCTCAAGTGCGGTGCTCAACCCCATTGTCTGGATCAACAGTCTTGGCCGTGGAGGCACTTGGGACCCTGCTACTTACGTCCAGAGCTGGACCTACGATGCCCCGTTCACGCTACTCAGTTCGTTGTATCGACCAGTAGTCGATGGTGCAAACCCGTACCAGATGACCCAGTCTGGCAATACTCTCATCGGCCAGGAGGGCCACGGCTCCATACAGTTCGCCGGTTCGTTCACGAGCATCTCGTGGACTTCGGATAAACCGGAGCAGTCCGCGTACTTTCAGGTAGGCTACGACAACGCTATCGTACCTTCTGTGCCCGAACCCGCCTCCCTCGCTCTTCTCGCCCTCGGCCTGGCCGGACTTGGATTCAGCAGGCGCAAGAAAGCGTAATCTCAGCAGCGCTCACGCGCACCCCGCTTCTGCGGGGTTTTGTTTGCCGTGGCTGAACGACTGCTTTCAGGCGTCGAAACGTAACAGCAGGAGTCAGCAATTGGCCGTTATGCAAAGTTCCCAGTTATGTGAAGTGCGCTGCCTCCAGACCACCATTTTGTTAGGGACGGCGAGCATTTCGGCGTGGAGCTACTTTACATAATTTCGCCGGCGCGCGTCGTGGAGCCTGGTCGTCGGCGGTAGCGTGGTCGCGAGGTGTCGGTCATGGAGGAACAGGTCGTACGAGGCAAGCTGCGCTAGGGACGACCGACCATCGCCCATCATTTACGCTCCGACGCGTCACTTGTCGCCGCTTTGAGCGCACGAATTATGCAAAGTTTCGCAGGGCCCGGCGCTCCGTGCTCCAGAGGAGCGATTCAGCGGTCTGTCGGAGGAACTGTTCATAACTGAGAACTTTGCATAGTGGCCGGCTGCCGACCCAAGTCTCTCTCTGTAAGCGGCCACCTTGCAGCCGCTACTGCTGAAAACCTGCGTATCCCGTGATAGCCTTGCCGTCGGGAGAGCTTTCCTCACCGGAAGGCGCGGAGCGTGCTCGACAAGATAGGCAAGTACGAGATCCGGAAGGAAATCGGCTGCGGTGGTATGGGCACCGTTTACGAGGCCTTCGACCCGGTCATCCGGCGGACTGTCGTAGTGAAGACGCTGCGCACCGATGTTCGGCGCAAGGTCTGCTTTCTTAAAGCGCGAAATCACACTTTCGACCCGGAGCGGACCTACGGCCCCGCATTGACGCAGCGTCCGGTCGCGTGCGCGTTCGGTCGCACAATTCCAGCGTGGGCGATGGAACCACCTAGGCAGTTTGGCGCCTCTTGTCAGGGTCGTGCAAGCAGTTGTTCAGGCAGACGAACGGATTTCGGAGTAGCGTTATTTGATGTTGTACCTCAGAGTCAGAACCATGGTGAATTCCTTTATTCGCGCCGTCCTCCTCTGCATCGTATTGGCCTGTACCGGTCTGGCCCGCGCCGGTGGCGGTCCTCTGGGAATTGATCACCGTCTGAATTTCGACGATTCCGGAATTTGGAAGCGCAGCACCCAGAACGGGGTGCTTGGAATCGTCTTGACGGGCACCGTTGCTGCCGCTTTCTGGGAAGGTGGCGAGACGCCGATGGGAAGAACGCTTTGGCAATCCGTGGATTCGGTGCTGATCTCCGCAGTGGCGACAACGGGCGGGAAATATGTCTTTACCCGTGTTCGGCCGACCCAAACCGATGATCCGAATCAATGGTTCAAGGGTGGGAAACACTACAGTTTTCCAAGCGGCGAGGTCGGTTCGATGAGTGCCGTCGTCACGCCTTTCATTCTCGAATACCACAACGACCATCCCTGGGTCTGGGCGCTGGAGATGCTACCTGCATACGATGCGGTGGCGCGCATGAAGGTTCGCGCCCACTGGCAGACCGACGTGCTCGCGGGATGGGCCATCGGCGCTGCGGCCGGATACTATGCCCACTCACGGGATAGCCCGTGGACGCTGGGTGTGTTGCCGCGCGGAGTTTCCGTCGGCTTCCGCAAACAGTGGTAACTCGCCGCTGAACGTCCGTTCGACAACCGATCGCGAAGTCGCTTCGGATTAGTCGCGGCAGGCTGATTGTCTGACGGATCCGCGAATCTCCAATGGAAGAGTGTAGGTATCGACACTCTGAACGTGCGTGTCGTCCGACGTATGACTGCTTCCGAAATTGAGGAGATATATCCTTACAGCTACTACGCCGCGAGCGGAGAACTGATGTGCTACGGCATTGATGTCCCGGAGTTGTATCGCCAGATGGCAGCTTATGTTGATCGGTTGATCGAATACTCAACGGCGCTAAACCGGCCGATCTCCCAGTTCAATTGTCCGTTTCGAACGTGCGCTGGTGTTTGTGAAATCGGTGCTGACGCATCGCGAATACGACAAGGGAGCATGGAAGAAATAAATGCGCGAGTCGACCTAGCCAAAGTCATCCCTGCATGGCAAGTACTCTCCAAATCGGCCGGCATCGGCGCCATTCGCAGCGAGGCGCAGTACGCGCGCATGATTGCGCTGCTTGAAATGCTGCTCGATGAAACACGCGGCTCGCGACGCCAAGCTTCAGTTGAAGGGTTGATTGACGTGGTTGCGCATTTTGTCGACGTGTATGAAGCCAAGCACCACTCGATCCCCGACTGTCCGGCCAACGAGATGCTGCGTCATTTCATGGAGCAGCACGGGCTCAAGCAGTCCGATCTTCCTGAAATCGGCAACCAGGCCAAGTTGTCCGAAATCCTAGCCGGCAGGCGCAAGCTCAACACACGTCAGATCAAGACGCTTGCGGAACGATTCAAGGTCAGTGCGACAGTGTTTCTGTGATCGACCGCGGCGATTCACGTCAAGTGTGCGGTCGTGTTAGATTTCGCTGCATCGCGACCTCGCTCGTCCTCGCTGTGTTCTGCAGCGGCGCGCAGGCGTTTCCCACGCGCCCGGTGACCATGATCGTGCCGCAGCCGCCAGGCGGCGCGAACGACGTGCTGGTGCGCACCATCGCGCTCAAGCTGCAGGAGATCTGGGGCCAGCCCGTGGTGGTCGATTACCGGCCCGGCGGCGGCGTGGTGGTCGGCACGCAGGCGCTCGCGCGCAGCGCGCCCGACGGCCACACCATCGGCCTCATCACCAGCGCGCACACCATCAACGCCAACGTTCGCAAGGACCTGCCCTACGATTCGGTGAAGGATTTCGCGCCCGTGGCGCGCGTCGGCCACTACGTCATCGCGATGGTGGCGGTCCCCGCGCTGGAGGCAAACGATGTGAAGGGGGCGCTCGCGCTCGCCCGGCAGAAGAACGGCCAACTGGAGTACGCGTCGATCGGCATCGGCGGCTCCACCCATCTGGCCGGCGAGTTGCTCAAATTGATGGGCGGGGTCGACATGGTGCACATCCCGTATAACGGCAGCGCGCCGGCCTACCGCGACATGCTCGGCGGGCGCGTATCGCTCGCCTTCGTGATCCTGAACTCCGCGCTGCCGCACGTGAAGGCAGGCAAGTTGAAGGTGATCGGCATCACCAATCCGAAGCGGAGCGAGGTCTATCGGGAATTCCCGACGATTGGTGAGACGATTCCGGGCTATGAACTGATCACCTGGGCGGGATTCGCGGTGCCCGGCGCGGTACCCGCGGAGTGGGTGCAAAAACTTTCCGCCGACGCGGTGACTGCGATGGGCGCGCCGGAGGTGCGCCGCAAATTGACCGATTCCGGCCTCGAACCGGCGCCGCAGCCCGCCAATGAGTTTCAGGCCTTCCTGCGCAGCGAAACCGAGCGCTGGGGAAAGATCGTGCGTGAGGTGAAGTTCAAGCTCGACTGAGCGCTTGCGGGCGGCAGAAACTTCCCTAGAATGACCGTGAGAACGCTTGTTGCAAGAACCTCGGAGGACAAGGCATGGCATATGTCGTAAATCCGCCGGCGCTGTCCATGGCCGAGCGCGAGCGGCGCTGGGGCCGCGTGCGAAAGTTCATGCGCGAGCGCGGCGTGGAGGCGCTGCTGGTTGCCGGCTTCCGCTCGCGCGAGATGTACGAAAGCTACCTCAGCGACGACTACAACGAAGGCTGCGTGGTGTTTCCGCTGGAGGGCGAGCCGGTAGTGCTGACCTGGGCGCCGCTGCGCGTGATGCGCGCGCGCTGGTCGGCCGAGCGCGGCCACGCACTGTGGATCCCGGACTACCGCGTCGCAGCCAGCGGCACGGCAGCGGCGCAGGTGTTCACCGAGAAGAAACTCGCGGCTGCACGCATCGGCGTGGTGGGTCTCGCCTCGCAGGCGCCTACCGAGGTCTACGGCGCGATTCCGGCCAACTTCTGGCTGCAATTCACTGCTGCCCTGCCCAAGGCCGCATTCGAGGAGGTCTCGGAGGCGTTCAGCCACCTGATGCTGACCAAGAGCGCAGAGGAACTGGCGCAGATCCGCTATGCGGCGCAGGCCGCCGAAGCCGCCTGCAAGGTCCTGGCCGAGATCACGCGCGAGGGCACCGGCGAGGAAACCGTATTCGCGGAAGCCACGCGCACGATGCTCGGCTTCGGCGTCGGCATCCGCTACCCGGCGATCGTGATGAACTCCGGCCCGCACACGCTGTCCTGGGGCCCGCCCCGGTGGACCACGCGCGGAGAGGCGCCGCGCGTCCTACAGCGCGGCGACCTGATGCAGTCAGAACTCATGCCCATGTGCGGCAATCAGGAAGTACAGGTGCAGATGACCGTCGCGCTCGATCCGATCGACGCGACCAACCAGAGCTGCGAGCGCGTCGCGCGCGATTCCTACGATGCGGGTATCCGGGCGCTGCGCCCCGGCATCACCTTCGCCGATCTGTTGGCGGCGATGGAGGAGCCGCTCAAGGTCGCCGGATGCTGGGGATACACGCCGCTCGTGCACTCGATCGCGCCGCATTTCCTCGCGGGGCGCACCACCGTCAACATGGAGAACGTGAAACTCGGCGTGGCGCACGTGGGCGCGCCCGCCGCGCCGGTGCGCAAGGCCGTGCTGGAGCCGGGCATGGTGTTCGCGTTCGAGCCGAACGCGTGCCTGGGCGAGCACCGCGTCAACATCGGCGGCACAGTGTTGGTCACCGAGATCGGCTGCGAGGAACTGAACTTGATACCGACCCGGGTCACGCACAATTGAGCGTGCCGGCCGCGCCGCCGGGCAACAAACAATTGGGGAGGCAGCGATGAAACCCTTGCATGCGCTGTGCTACGGCCTCGTCGCGGCGCTCGGAGCAACCGTGCCGCTCGCCGCGCAGCCCCAGGCGTATCCGAGCAAGCCCATCCGCGTGATCGTGCCTGCCGTGGCCGGCTCCGCGCCGGACGTGCGCATGCGCCAGGTGGCGCCTCGAATGGCGGAGGCACTGGCCCAGCCGATGGTGGTCGAGAACCGTCCCGGCGCCAATGGCGCGATCGGCGCGCGCGAGGCGGCGCGCGGCGCGCCCGACGGCTACACGCTGCTGCACGCCAACATCAGCAATGCCTTGAACGACATATTCAGCATCGAGAAGGGCGCACGGCTCACCGAGGAATTCGCCGCCATCGGCGACATCGAGGCCGGCCCGATGATCATGGTGGTGCACCCTTCGGTGCCCGCAAAAACACTGAAGGAGTTCATCGAGCTTGCGCGCGCCAAGCCGCACACCCTCACCTATGCGTCGGGCGGCCCCGGCGGCCTGATCCAGTTGCTCGGCGAGCGCGTCAAGCTTGCCGCGGGGGGAATCGAGGTGACCGAAGTGCCCTACAAGTCCCCCGGCGCCGACCTGCCGGACCTGCTCGCGGGGCACGTCATGGTCGGCTACGGCGTGTGGCCCACGCTGGGCGCGCACATCCGAAGCGGCCGGCTGCGCGCGCTGGCCGTGGCGAGCGCCGCGCGCAGGCCGATGGCCCCGGAGATTCCCACCATGGCCGAGGCCGGACTGCCGGGCCTGGAGACGACCGCATGGAACGGTCTGTTCGCGCTGGCAGGCACGCCGCAAGCGGTGATTCAAACGCTGCACCAGGCGCTATTGCGGGCACTGGCGAGCCCCGAAGTGCGCGAGCAGTTTGCAACCACTGGCAGCATGTCCGGCGGCAAAACGCCGGAGCAGTTTACCGAGTTCGTGCGGGCGGAGAAGGCGCGCTGGGCGCAGGTGGTGAAAGAAGCGGGCATCAAGCTGCAGTAGAGCCGACGACCCCCGGCTCAGTCGTGTTGCAGCACGACGGTCTTCAGCGTCGTGAAGCCGTAGAGCGCCTCGATCCCCTTCTCGCGCCCGTAGCCCGAGGACTTGACGCCGCCGAACGGCAACTCGACGCCGCCGCCCGCGCCATAGTTGTTGACGAATACCTGTCCGCTGCGGATCGCGCGCGCCATGCGCAGCTGCCGCCCGCCATCGCGCGTCCAGACGCCCGCAACCAGGCCAAAACCCGTGGCGTTGGCGAGACGTATGGCATCGGCCTCGTCGGTGAAGGGCATCGCTGCGAGCACCGGGCCGAAGACCTCGTCACATGCGAGCCGATGCGCCGCAGGAACGTCGCGCAACAGGTGTGGCTCGACGTAGTAACCGGATGCGGGCGCATCGGCGGCGATTGTTCCTTTAGCCACGGTCGCGATGGCGTCGCGCTGTGCGTCGGCGAGAAAGCCGCGCACGCGCTGCAACTGCCCGGGCCGGATCAACGGACCGCAATCCAGGTCGGCGAACGCGGGTCCGACCTTGAGCGCTGCAAACCGCGCCCCGAGTCGCTCGAGCACCTCTTCGTAGCGCGATCGCTCCACCAGCATCCGACTGCCCGCCGAGCACGTCTGGCCGGCGTTCTGCACGATCGCGTTGACGAGCACCGGCAGCGCGGCATCGAGGTCCGCGTCGGCAAAAACGATCTGCGGGCCCTTGCCGCCGAGCTCAAGCGTCACGGGACAATGACGCATCGCCGCTTCCCGCGCTACGGTCGATCCCGTCGGAGGCGAGCCGGTAAAGGAGACATGCTCGATGCCGGGATGCGCTGCAAGCGCCGCGCCGGCTTCAGCGCCGAGACCGGTGACCAGGTTGAGCGCTCCCTCCGGCAGTCCGATTTCCGCCGCAAGCATCGCGACGCGAAGCAGCGACACGCAGGCGTCCTCGGCGGGCTTCACCACGCAGGCGTTGCCCGCGGCGAGCGCGCCGCCCACCGAGCGGCCGAAGATCTGCAGCGGGTAGTTCCACGGAATGATGTGGCCGGCGACGCCGTGCGGCTCGCGCCACGTCAGCACGGTATAGCCCGCCGGATAAGGAATCGTCTCGCCGTGGAACTTGTCGCAGGCGCCGCCATAGAACTCGAAATAACGCGCGCAGGCCGCGGCGTCGGCGCGGGCCTGTTTCATCGGCTTGCCGCAGTCGCGCGCCTCGAGCTGCGCGAGTTCCTCCGCGTGCTCGAGAATCGCCCGCCCGAGCCGGGCCAGCAGCCGCCCTTTTTCCACCGGGGCGAGGCGGCCCCAGGCGCCGTCGCGCGCTCCTTGCGCCGCCATCACGGCACGGTCGATGTCCGCGGCGTTTCCGCGCGCAATTGCGGCGAAGGCTTCGCCGTTCGAGGGGTCGATCATCGGCAGTGTTTCACCGCCGGCCGGGGCAATCCAGCGATTGCCGATGAAATGCTGCGGCGGCGTAGCGGCCGCCGGGAGGGAATGCGGGGCGTTCATGGTCGAATCTCCGTTTCTGATGGCGGCACTCAGAATCGCGTCAGGCTGCGCTGCGCAATCCTGCGAGAATGGCGAGCGCCCGTGCCATGGAAAACTCGCGCGAATGCGGATCGAATGCCTTGGCGTTGCCGGGCATCATGTAGCCGTGCAGGACGCCAGGAAAAATATGCACCTCGACATTCTTCATGCGCGTCGGAACTGAACGATAGGCATCGAGCACGTCCGCGGGAGCTGCGTGGTCCTGGTCTCCCCAGAGCAGGCAGATGGGCCTGGTCACGCCTTCGAGTTCCCCGATGTAGTCCTTCATCTGCGTCGAATGGCAGCCGATTCCGGCGTCGAAGCCGAGCCGCGCGGGCCCCAGGATCGCAAAGGGTCCGCCGTAACAGAATCCCATTGCCAATGCGCGCCCGTTCGATTGCGCGAGGCGCCGGACCTCGGCAAGCGTGTCGGCCATGTCGGCCTCGCCTAGACGGATCCTCTCCAGCCGCGGCTGGCCGCGCGGCGCCGCGCGCGCGTCATCTCTTGAAAGCGGGCCGGGCACGGTGCGCCAGAACAGGTCGGGCGCGGCCGCGATGTATCCATGCGCGGCAAATTCATCGGCGATCGCGCGTATGTCGCCGTCCACGCCGTGAATCGCGGAGGCCAGCACGACCGCAGGCACCTTTGCAACGCTCCCGGGTGCCGCAAGATAGCAATCGAATTCGCCGCCGCCGCTCGCGCGGATCCTGATGTCTTTTCCGATCACCGTGCCGTTCTCCCCTTGAGCCAGCTGGAATGATAGTGCGATTCCGCGCCCGGTACAGCCCGGACCCTGGATTCTCCCGCAACCGCGTCAACCCAGCGCCTGACGAAAGTCCGCGGTCAGGTCCTCCTCATCCTCGATGCCGGTGGAAACGCGAATCAGCGAATCGGCGATTCCCATGCTGGCACGCCGCTCGGCGCCCATCTCGAAGTAAATCGTATGCGCGACCGGGATCGCCAGCGTGCGATTGTCGGCGAGGTTGCTGGATGAAACGACGATCTGGAGCCGGTTGAGGAATTCGAAGCAGTCGATTCCATCCGCCAGTTCGAACGCCATCAGCCCGCCGGCGCCGCGAAACAGCGCTTTCGCGCGCTCGTGCTGCGGATGGCTTTCCAGTCCCGGATAATAGACGCGCCTGACTCGGGGGTGCGCTTCCAGGTACTGCGCGAGCTTGAGGGCATTGGCGCAGATTCTGTCCATGCGCAGCGCCAGCGTCTCTGCGCCCACCGCCAGATGATGCGCCGCTTCGGGAGCGAGCGTAGCGCCGACATCCCGCAACCCCTTCTTGCGGATCTGCAACGCGGCCCAGCGGGACGCGTCGCCTTTCTTGTAGCTGTCATGGATGTTCGGGTACTTCGACCAGTCGTACAGCCCGCAATCCGTGACCGCGCCCCCGAGCGCGTTGCCGTGACCGCCGATGCATTTGGTCAGCGCGTTGACGATCAGGCTCGCGTCGACGCGCTTCGGCAGGAAAAGGTACGGCGAGGTCAGGGTGTTGTCGACGACATAGACGATGTCCCGTGCCCTGCACAGTTCACCGATCCCCGCGAGATCGGCCACCTGGGTGCGGGGATTGGCGATGGTTTCGACGAATACCATACGCGTCTCCGGCCTCAGCGCCTGCGCCACGCATGCGACATCGGTGGCATCGACGAAACTCACGGCGATGCCCAACTGCTCGAACGTGCCCAACAGGCTGTTGGTATTGCCGAACACGAAGCTGCTCGACACGACGTGATCGCTGGCGCGCAGCAATGCCATCATCGTCGATGCGATCGCGCCCATGCCGGTGGCGAACGACACCGTGGCGATCCCCTGCTCCATCGTCGTGATCTTGTCTTCCAGGGCCGACGTCGTCGGCGTGCCCTGGCGCCCGTAGGCGTAGCCGGGCAACTCCCCCTGGAACACCCGGGCGAGGTCGCGCGCATCGGCATAGCCGAACGCGACGGAATTGTGGACCGGCTTGTGCAGCGAACCGTGCTCGATGGGTTTGGAGCGATCGGAATGAAGTATCGCCGTCGTGAACCCGCGTGCGCTCATGAAAACCTCCTGCATCGTCCCAAACAAAAAGCCCGTTCAGCTTGTGCTCGAACGGGCCTGGTTCAATGCGTTCACCCGCTTTAGCCGTATTTATTGGACTCTCGTCCGCGCCCGCAAGCTGAATATCAAATCGGCGCAATTGGAGTCTGACGCGTTTTCGTGCCTGCGTCAAACAGCGCGATCACGCCGCGCAGGACGAATTCCCACCACGGCAGGCTGCGATCCCACATGCACCCTCCATTGGTTGAACTTCGAGACCGCTGTTCCAATCGTACAGGCGCGCCCCGGGGTAATACTCAATCGGACCGGACTTCGCCGGTCAATCGGGCAGTTCTGCCTTGCGCAGCGAGTCCAGGTGGTGCGCGAGGTCGGATTCGCGCCGGTAGTGGAGGATCGGCACGCAGTGCGTGGCGATGCTGAACGCCGGAGCGCGCTTGAACACTTCTGCGCGGTGCGCGATCGCCTCCGGGTCGTTCCCCAGTCGGGCGTGGCAAGCCGCGAACAGGGCGTGATGCAGGGTGTCGGGCGCCGTAATGTGGCGCAGGGACTCGATCGAATCGGCATAGCGCCGCGCGACAAATTGCGCGCGCGCCAGGTGAAACCAGAAACGCTCCGGGTGGTAGGGGTTGAGGCGCATCGCCTTGCGGATCCACTCGATGCCCTCCTCCGCCTGGCCGAGCCAGGTGAGCAGCTCCCCCTGCTGCACCACGATCAGGTCATCGTTCGGATTGAGGCCCAGCGCGCGGCGCTGGTGGTAGATGGACTTGTCCAGGTCGTTCCGGACGACGCTCACAGCCGCGAGGATGCGATGCACGTCGCTGTCGTTCTCGTCCAGCCCGAGCGCGACATCGAGCTCCCGTTCGATCGCGGCTTCGGTCGCGACGCGGTCTTCGCACCAGCCGTATCCCCATTGCTGGCCGAGGATGCAGGCGCGCCATGCGTGCGCGTGCCCGTACCGGGGATCGAGTTCGATCGCGCGCTCGATGAGGCCCGCCGCACGCAGGTTGTCATCGCGGTTCGACCGGTGGTGCAGGATCTTGGCCTCCAGCACGCACTCGTAAGCGGCCATGTTCGCGGGCGGCTTCCTCTCGGCGCGGCTGCGCGCGTCGGCCTCGAGGCGTCCGGGCAGCGTCGCGACGATGGCCGAAGTGACCTCGTCCTGAACCGCGAATATGTCCTCCAGGTCGCGGTCGAAGCGTTCGGCCCAGATGTGATGATCCGTCTCCGCGTCGATCAGCTGCACCGTGATCCGCACCCGGTTGCCGGCCTTGCGGACGCTCCCCTCGACGACGTAGCGCACGCCGAGCTCGCGCGCGACCTTCTTCACGTCCACCGCCTGTCCCTTGTACTTCGACGAGGTATTGCGCGAGATGACGAACAGCTCGCGGAAGCGCGAAAGGTCGGTCAGGATATCTTCGGTCAGGCCGTCGGCAAAGAATTCCTGCTCCGGCGCGCCGCTCATATTCGTGAACGGCAACACGATGATGGAAGGCTTCTCGGAGAACTGAACACCGGGCGCGCCGGCGGCCGAAGTTGCCGGAGGCGACGAGGAATCGCCGGCAACAACGCTGAACGCACGCACGGGGTGGGAGATGTTCTTGACTGTCTGCTCGCCCTGGTCGACGAACCCTGCGGCCAACTTGCCGCGAACCGCGCCCTGGATCGCATCCGAGACCATGATCCCGCCGGGCACCGCCAAGCCCTCCAGGCGGGCGGCGATATTGACGCCATCGCCGTAAATGCTGCCGTCCGGTTTCTCGATCACATCTCCCAGATGCACGCCGATGCGAAAGCGCATCCTCCGGTCTTCGGACACTGCGCCCGCAGAGGATTCGATTCCCTGCTGAACGGCGAGCGCTGCTGAAACGGCGCCGATGGCGGTCTCGAACACCGCCAGTACGGAATCCCCGGCCATGTCGATCACGCGGCCGTGATGGGCTTGGATCTGCGACGCGAACACGCGCCGGGCCGCGTCGAGCGCGGCAACCGTCGCGCGCTCGTCTCCGGCCATCAGGCGCGAATAGCCCGCCACATCCGCGGCGAGAATCGCCGCCAGGCGCTGTCTGAGTTCCGCCCCGCTCACGTGCGCCGCCTCCCCCCCAAGGCGTGGGGTGAGCGAATATTACCGTTTTGGCAGGGTCAGGTCTTGTCCCGCGCCTTCCCCGATATTTCGGCGCCGGCATCGGGCGCTAGCGCCGAGTTGAAGAACAGCGACATCGAGGAAACGAGCGCCACCACGGCGAACGCGGGCCAGAAATCGGCTGCGACGATGCCGCCGTGGCCTTGCAGTTCGTTCGAGATCTGCAAGGCGTAGGCGCCGACCACCACGCCCATGCTTTGCGAGAGACGCTGCGCCATGCTCGACGCGCTCGATGCCTGGCTCATCGTCTCCTTCGTGATCTCGGCGAAACTGATTGCGCCGAGGCTCGTGAACTGAAGCGAGCGCAGGCAGCCGCTCACGAGCAGCACGGCGACGACGACGACGTGCGACGTGCCCGCGGTGAACAGTCCGTAGATGCCCGTGGCGGCGGAGGCCAGCACGGCATTCCACTTCAATACCAGGCGGAACCCGAAGCGCTTGAGAATCATGACGGTCAGGGTCTTCATGAACATGGCGCCCACTGCGGTCGCGCAGGTCAACAGACCCGAGTGAAACGGATCGAGTCCGAAGCCCAGTTGAAACATGAGCGGCAGCAGAAACGGCGTCGCGCCGACGCCGACGCGGAACAGGCTGCCGCCGACGACCCCGGCGCGGAACGTGGGCAGCTTCAGCAAACCGAGGTCGATGAGCGGATTGGAAACGCGGCGGGCGTGCGAGGCGTAAGCAGCCACCGCGAGCGCTCCGATCACGACGCAGGCGAAAGTCGCTGCGCCGGGGAGCAAATGGCCGCCGAGCGCGGAAAGACCCAGCATCAGCACCGAAAGCCCGAGACCGAGCAACAGGAAGCCGCGCGCATCGAGCGGCGGCAGTTCGGATTCGCGGATGTTCGGGATGTGGCGAAGCACCAGCGCGAGACCGAGGATGCCGATCGGCAGATTGATCAGAAAAATGCCGCGCCAGTTGAAGTACTGGGTGATCAGCCCGCCGAGCGGCGGTCCCATGATCGGCCCGAGCAGCGCCGGGATGGTGAGGTAGTTGAGCGCCGCGACGAGCCCGCTCTTCGGCACCGACTTGAGCAGCACCAGCCGACCGACCGGGACCATCATCGCGCCGCCGATACCCTGCACGAAGCGCGCGAGCACGAAGGCGACGAGCGTGCTCGACGCGGCGCAAAGCAGCGACCCGCCCATGAACACCACGATCGCTGCCGCGAAGACGGTGCGCGAGCCATAACGGTCGGCCATCCAGCCGCTGATCGGGATGAACACCGCGAGGCTGACGAGGTAGGCGGTGAACGCGAGCTTGAGCGCGAGAGGATTTTCGCCGATGTCCGTGGCGATCGCGGGCAGTGAAGTGGCAAGCACGGTGGAGTCCATGTTCTCCATGAAAAGGGCGCAGGCGACGATCAGCGGGATGAGGATGTGGCGCGGCATTTGTGGGGTTTTCGCGTCCGAGGCAGTCGGCGGCGCGTTTGTTAAACAGACGGGCGGGACGTGGCGGGGGGAGGTGCAAGTCTATCGCATGGGGTACGGCGCGCGCTAAGACCGCGGCCGGTTCATGGTGCGTCAACAACTCACCGCGTCAGAATCGACGACCGCGATACAATGCAGAACCTGATAACAGACCGCGATACGTGGGCCCGATTGGGGGCCCGCTCGATATGAGAACGACGTACACGTGGCAGCCATGAATGGCCTGTTGTATGTCGCATCTCTCGCGCTCACCGCAGGGGTGACAGGCTTTCTTGCGTATTACGCCTGGCGGCAGCGCAGCGCGCCGGGCTCCCGCACCTACGCCGGCCTTGCGCTCGGCCAATGTCTGCTCGCGCTGGCCGAATTCTCATCTGTACTGAGCCCCACGCTGGTGCAAGCCCTGTTCTGGTTCCGGGTTCGCTACCTCTGCCTGGCGTTCGTCGTCGTCTTCTGGATGCTCTTCGCGCTCGAGTACACCAACCGGAGACACTGGCTCTCGAAGTCCCTGCTGGCGGTGTTAATGGTCGTGCCGGTCACTACGCAGTTCCTGCTCTGGACCAACGATCTGCACGGCCTTTGGGTCAAGCAGGAGGTTGGTTTCCATCAAGTCGGCCCGCTCTGGGTTGCCAACATCAGCGCACGCATCCCGGCCATCGGATTCCTCGTGCATTCGCTTTATGGCTTGACCTTGCTGGCGGCTGGCGCGGTGTTGCTGCTTGCCGGCACGTGGGGGACGAAACGCATTTACCGCGCTCAGGCGCTCTTGATGGCGAGTGCCGCGCTGATCGCTTTCGTGTTTGCGGTCCTCACCGCCTTCAACTTGCTTTCGACCGTCGAGTTCAACCCGTTTACGCCGGGCATCGGGATCAGCGCCCTGCTGGTTGCTCTGGCGGTGTTTCGCTTCCAGTTCCTCAAACAAGCTCCTGCGGCAGATGGCGACTGGAATTCGCAGGAGCGCAAATTGCGGACGCGGCGCTCCTTCGCGGTGTCTCTGCTCATCTTCGTCGTGATGACGATTGGCTTGGCGGCTGGCGGCTATCTGTTTTATGAACAGTACAGGCACCGGTTCCGCGTCCAGGCGGAATACCAGCTTTCGTCCGTCGCCGAGCTGAAGGTGAAAGGAATTGCGAACTGGCGCAATTCGCGTTTGATGGAAGCATCGATCTTTTACCGGAACACCTCCTTCAGCGCTCTGGTGCAACGCGCGCTTGAAGACCGAGGCAATGCCCGGGCTCAGGCCGAGCTGCAGGTGTGGCTGGAGCGTTATGCCGCACCGCATCGATTTGACCGGGTCGCTCTGCTGGACGTGGGCGGGGTCGAGCGGATGTCGTCTCCCGCCGTGCCAAGATCGGTTGAGGTACGCGCACAGGAGCTTGCCGCGACGCCTGACAAGCGCGAAATGAGCCTTCTCGATTTTTACCGCCGCGCCGGCGACGACTCCGTCTATCTCGCGATCCTGGTGCCAATCTGGTCCGAGACGGACAACCGCCCACTTGGCACCCTGTTCCTGCGCATCAACCCCTACGAGGATCTCTATCCGTTCATCCAGAGCTGGCCCTCGCCCAGCGCCAGCGCCGAAACATTGCTCGCGCGCCGGGAGGGTGCGGAGGTTGTGTTCCTGAATAAACTCAGGCACCGGACAAACGATCCGCTCTCCCTGCGCTTTCCCCTTACGAATACGCAACTCCCCGCCGCCCTGGCCGCACTCGGGCAAAGGGGTGTCGTGGAGGGGGTTGACTACCGCGGGGAACCCGTGTTTGCCGAGCTGAGCTCGGTGCCCGAATCTCCCTGGCTCCTGGTGACGAAGGTGGACGTCGCCGAAATATTCGCGCCGGAGCGGGAGCAATTGTGGCTGATCCTGGGTTCGCTTGGCACGCTGGTATTAGCGGCTGGTTTAGGGCTGATCTCGATCTGGCAGCGAGCGAGCGCGCGCCATTACCGGGGGCTCGCCGAGGCGGCGCAGGCGCTGCGCGAGAGCGAGGATCGCTATCGCGATCTGGTTGAAAACAGCCAGGACCTGATCTTCACGCATGATCTGGATGGACGACTGCTGTCGGTGAATGTGGCGTCGATCCGGCTCACCGGGTATACGCACGAGGCACTGCTGCATATGAATCTGGCCGATCTGCTCACGCGGGGCGCACGAGACAGTTTTGCCGCCTACCTCGCCGAAATTCGGACCAAGGGCGCGGCGCGCGGTCCGATGCGCATCCGGACCGCGGCCGGCGAAATGCGCTGGTGGGAATACAACAATACGCTGCGCACCGAGGGCTTGGCCGCGCCGGTGGTGCGCTGCACGGCGCAGGACATCACCGAGCGCAAGCTGACCGAAGAGCGGCTGCGCAAGCTCTCTCACGCCGTCGAGCAGAGCCCGGCGGCAACGGTGATCACCGATACCGACGGCCGATTCGAATACGTGAACCCGAAGTTTTCCGCAGTCACCGGATATGCCCTGGAGGAACTGATCGGCAAGACTCCCGCCGTCATCAAGTCCGGCCTCACGCTGCCCGGTGTCTATGAGGACCTCTGGCGCACGATCAAATCCGGAGGGGTGTGGCAGGGCGAGATGCAGAATCGGAAGAAAACCGGGGAGCTTTACTGGGAATACGAAGTGATTTCCCCCCTCAAGAACGAGCATGGCGAGATCGTCAACTTTATCGCGGTCAAGGAGGACATCACCGAGCGCAAGCGGGCGGAGGAAGCGCTGCGACAGGAACAGCTCAGACTACTGGAGACTGAGCGAGAACTCCTCAACGCGCATGAGTCGCTCGCCGAAGCGGATCGTCGGGAGTCTGTCGGCCGCCTGGCCGCTGGTGTCGCCCATGAAGTCCAGAATCCGTTGACGATCATCCGCCTCGGCGTTGACTATCTTTCGAAACAGCTTTCGCAGCAAAGCAGCCAGGAGGTTCTCGCTGAGGTTCGGGGAGCAATCGACCGCGCCGATAACGTCATCAGGGATCTGCTGGATTTTTCCAGACAGAAGCCGTTTGCCCGGCGCCCGACCGACATCAATCGAGTGATCGATAATGCCATTCACCTCACAAGGCATGAGGCACGGACTCGCAATATAGAAATTGTCAGAAACCGCGACGATCTGCTGCCCCCGATATTCGCCGATCCAGACCGCCTGGTGCAGGTTTTCATCAATTTGCTTTCCAATGCCGCGCAAGCCATTGGACGAGATGGCAGCATCGAAGTGGTCACGCGATCGATATGCGTGAGCGAGCGTGACTTGGAACGGCCTGAGACGAAGAGGATGTTCAGGCCAGGGGAACCCGTGATTACCGTAGAAATCAGGGACAACGGACCGGGGGTTTCGGTCGAGAACGAGAAGAAGTTGTTTGAGCCCTTTTTTACTACCAAGCCGGTGGGCGAAGGCTCCGGACTGGGCCTGGCTGTTTCGCGTAACATCATTATCATGCACCGTGGATCCATTAACATTTCAGCCCGTCCCGAGGGCGGCGCGTCCGCGCTGTTGATGTTTCGGGTAGCCAGAGAGCATTTGGCCGATGAAGAAGCGAATTCTGGTAGTTGACGATGAGCCGGCGGTCACCCGGTTGATCAAGCTCAATCTCGAGCAGACGGAGCGTTACGAGGTCCGGACCGAAAACCTGGCACGAAAAGCAATCGAAGCCGCCAGGGAATTTCGGCCGGACCTGATCCTGTTGGACGTGATGATGCCCGGTATGCTCGGATCGGAAATTGCTGCGCAGCTGCAGGCAGATCCGGAGTTGCGCGCGACCAGGTTCGTGTTTCTCACGGCCTTCGTGACCAAGGACGAGGAGCTCGAGTCCAAGGGCCGGATAGGCGGGCATACTTTCGTCGCCAAGCCGATCAGTGCGGACGAGCTCTGTCGCGTCGTCGAGGAACACCTCCGCCCGTAACGCAAGCCGCGAACGCGGAAGGGTGCGAGCACGTGGACCCGCGAGGGGGCGCTCAATCCATCAGACGAGTTTCCCCACTCCGGTTCCTCGCGGCGCTCAGGACCGGGCGGCAAGGTCGACAAGCTCTTGAACCTCTCCCATCTGGTCCTTCACCAGCCAGTGGGTCAAATCGCCGCTCGATACGACGGCGAGCACCTTGCCGTTTTCCACGATCGGCAGGTGCCGGAACCGCCGCTTGGTGACCAACTCCATCGCCTCGCCGACGGTCGTCGTCGGCGGGATGCAGTACGGGTCCTTCGTCATCACGTCGGAGACTTTCGTGCTGACGGGATCAAGACCGGCGGCGAGCACTTTGTTCAGCGCATCCCGCTCCGTGAAAATACCTGTCAGCGTTTCGCCATCCATGACGATCAGGGCACCGATTTTCTCGGCGGTCATCATGCGCACGCACTCGGCGACCGGCTTATCGGGTCCGACGGAGTGTATCGCTTCGCGCTCCTCGAATACCTGGCCCAATGGAGCCCCGCGCCGGTCTCGTGATCTCATGAAGTACACCGTGACGATGACGCCGATCACGAACAGAATGATCGCGTATATCAGCCCTTTGGCGATGGTCGTGAGTAACTCCTCCTGCGAAGCAAGCACTGCCGGGGAAAGCAGTGCGAGACCGATACCGGTGCCTGACTTGCAGAGAAGCTTTTTCATCGCTGTTGCTCCTGGATAACAATGCTGACTACGAACCGGCATTTCGCTTACTGCCGTTTTGCCGCACGCTTCGAACCGGCGCCCCGGCCCGCGTCATTTTCGATCTCCATAGGTGAGCGTTCGTACATTGCCCCTGGCTAGGAGCGACGTCAAGCTCTCGGCGGGTTTCTCCATTCCCGCGCCTTCCCCGATATTTCGGTGCCGGCATCGGGCGCGAGCGCCGAGTTGAACAACAGCGACATCGAAGAAACGAGTGCCACCGCGGCGAACGCTGGCCAGAAATCGGATGCGACGATGCTGGCGTGGCCTTGCAGTTCGTTCGAGATCTGCAGGGCGTAGGCGCCGATCACCACGCCCATGCTTTGCGAGAGCCGCTGCGCCATGCTCGACGCACTCGACGCCTGGCTCATGGCCTCCTTGGTGATTTCGGCAAAACTGATTGCGCCGAGACAGGTGAACTGAAGCGAGCGCAGGCAGCCGCTCAACAGCAGCACGGCGACGATGATCACGTGCGAGGTGCCTGCGGTAAATAGTCCGTAGATGCCCGTTGCGGCGGACGCCAATATGGCGTTCCACGTCAACACCAGGCGGAATCCGAAGCGCCTGAGGATCATGATCGCCAGGGTCTTCATGAACATCGCCCCCACCGCCGTCGCGCAGGTCAGCAGGCCCGAGTGAAACGGATCGAGTCCGAAGGCCAGTTGAAACATGAGCGGCAGAAGAAACGGCGTTGCGCCGAGGCCGATGCGAAACAGGCTGCCGCCGACGACCCCGGCGCGGAACGTGGGCAGCTTCAGCAAACCGAGGTCGATAACCGGATTCGGAACGCGTCCGGCATGCCGGGCGTAGCCAGCCACGGCGAGCGCTCCGATCACGATGCAGGCGAAAGCCACTCCGCCGGGCAGCAGATGGCCGCCGAGCGCGGATAGGCCCAGCATCAGGACCGAAAGCCCGAGACCGAGCAGCAGGAATCCGCGCGCATCGAGCGGCGGCAGTTCAGATTCGCGGATGTTCGGGATGTGGCGAAGCACCAGCGCGAGGCCGAGGATGCCGATGGGCAGATTGATCAGAAAGATGCCGCGCCAGTTGAAGTACTGGGTGATCAGTCCGCCGAGCGGCGGTCCCATGATCGGCCCGAGGAGGGCCGGTATGGTGAGGTAGTTGAGCGCCGCGACGAGCCCGCTTTTCGGTACGGACTTGAGCAGGACGAGGCGGCCGACCGGGACCATCATCGCGCCGCCGATGCCCTGGACGAAGCGCGCGAGCACGAAAGCGACGAGCGTGCTCGATGCGGCGCAAAGCAG
Source organism: Betaproteobacteria bacterium (assembly GCA_016195915.1). GTDB lineage: Bacteria > Pseudomonadota > Gammaproteobacteria > Burkholderiales > SG8-39 > JADGRQ01. The sequence continues at coordinate 66,052 of JACPYS010000032.1, forward strand.
CGATCCGCCCATGAAGACTACGATCGCCGCGGCGAAGATGGTGCGCGAGCCGTGACGGTCGGCCATCCAGCCGCTGATCGGGATGAACACGGCGAGGCTGACGAGGTAGGCGGTGAAGGCGAGCTTGAGGGCGAGTGGGTTTTCGCCGATGTCGGTGGCGATTGCTGGGAGGGAAGTTGCGAGGACCGTGGAGTCCATGTTCTCCATGAACAGGGCGCAGGCGACGATCAGCGGGATGAGGATCTGGCGCGGCATTTGTCGGGGATTCGCGTCAGACGGTCGGCGCCAGGCTTTGGGGGGAGACAGGCCGGACGTGGTGGCGTGAGGGGGAAGTCTACCGCATGGCGTAGGCCGCGCGTTTGGGAAACGTTCGTGTTTTGTTGTTTCCGGAATCGGGATCTTGGGGTTATCCTTTTGATGTATCCGTAGACTTGGGTGTTACCTGGCATCGAGCGAGAACATCATGGGTATCTTCGAGAAAGTGATTGACGCGGTCCGCGGCAAATTGGAAAAGCCCGAATCGGATTTGGGTCGATGTCGAGAGATAGTCAGCGCCTACAGTGCCATTCTTGAAAATGGTCCCGTACCCGGGACGGTGGCAGATGAGCGCGAATTGCCCTACCCGAAGCAAACTATTAGACAGGCGCTCTTGGTTCTGTTGAAAACCACGACCGATCCTCAAATGAGAGGCAATCTGAAAGCAGGATATGTTTGTCTCGCTGATTGGCAGCAGGGCGTCGGACCACATCGAGTGGGGTTCGACATCACTAAGCTTGACCAAACCGGTGATGCGTTGTCGATAGCAACACGTATTGCCGCTACAGAGGAGTCTGCTAAGAAATGGCTCGCGAAAGCGGACATCGAGCAAAAATCCCTCGTCTCTGAACTTCGAGAAATGGGATTTTAGTAAGAGCCATAACCTTGGGGAATAGCAAGAAGTGTTGCCGCAACGAACAAGCAGCTTCATCGCGCGCGTTGGAGCGCTTAAAGCGATACTCGACGAAGTCTACCCGAAATCTTTCGATGATTGGGTGCAGGGCTTCGAGCTCGACGGGAATCCTGAGCGAGAACTACTCGTCTGGGAGTGCATGGCACTTACGTTCCGTACCTTTGCAGAAGGTCGGGTCCGTTCCACGGAAGCAAAGGCAGCGGCGCTTCAGGTCATACTTCAGTGTTCTCTTGGAAGAACTGAGGAATACATACTCAAGAACAAGCAAAAAGTTCTGCATAAAGTAGAAATTCTAGGACTGGTGAATTGCTATCGAGCGGCGGCGGAAACTACCTTCGCAATCAATCAGGGGCGAGAAGCGAAATGATGCTGCGCTTCTATTTTGGTGAATAACTCATGGCGAGTGAAGAATCAATAGAGCGTCTAAATATTTCGAAGAAATTTCTTGAGCCATTAGGCCTTCTCACGATCTGGTTTTCCGTTCTTGAATCCGAAATTGATCATGCAATTTACAACCTGATTGATATTGACAGCTACACCGGCTCGGCAATCACAGGCCAATTCACCAGTTTTCGAGTAAAGCTGGAAATGCTCCTTACCTTAGTTGGACTTTGGATTCAGGAGAGCCCACAAAGAAAGCATCTCTTGGCAGTTTTGGATAGCGTCGAAAAAATCAACGGTAAACGGAATGATCTTGTCCATGGCCGCTGGGTAGGGCGCAAACCATTTGGTGCAATCAAGATCTCGAAAATGGCGCGAAGGAAACTTACTTTCCCATGGAAGAGGGTCACGGTGGAAGGCGTCATGGAGACGGCTTGGCACGCGGAGATGCTTTCTTACGTAATACCGAGCGCGTTGTCCGACTGCCCGAAACGGAAGCCGAACATGCGAGCATGGCTAGAAATACTTGCCGAACGAGATCCCGGTCATCGCGAGCAGGTCCATCATGCTCGAAAAGTGCGTCGATCCCGGCATCCTCCATCTCGCGAGTAATCACGATTGATTTGCTCCTATCCACGGCCTAGACTCCGTCTATGACCAAAGAAAAGAAACGCGCCATCCCAACTTCAGATGACGTACTGGGGCGGATGTTGAATACACCCCCAGATCCACACGTCGCAAAGGTAAAGACGAAGTCACGAATCCATCGGCAGAAAAAGGAGCCCAACGCATGAAATCGGCTACGGTTGCTCTGGTCTTTTTGCTAGTGGGTTGTGCCCCTTGGACTCACCCAACCAAGAATGAAGATGACTTTCGACGCGATTGGTACGAATGCACGAGAGATGCAGCGCCAGTACAAGACGCGATCCGTGCTCTCGACATGAAGGGGCAGTGTATGCGGCTGAGAGGCTGGCGTCAGTAATCTTCGAAAGAGAATCCCCAATAGGCGGTCTCCCCGATTACCGGCCTGTCACGACCTGCAGTCTGATGCTTATCCATGCGCGTCTCAAGTATATAAAGTGAATCTGCATTCATATGTCAAAGAGACTGGGCCCGCCGTCCAGCACCTCTTTAGCGGCTTGGCCGCATACAATTCAGGCCGCTTGCCGTCTATTCTTCGATTCCGTGGTCACGACGGCATTGTCCGCATGGCGAAGAAGGAGAACGAGGCATTTCTCAAGGCGTATGACGCCCACTTCGGTCTTGAGTTTTCCCGCGCAGCTCTATCCGGGTCGATCCTACAGATTGCTTACATGGGAATTAAGAGATTCGGTCAACTCACGATCAGCTCTGCACGCTGCCAGGAGCTGAACGTGAAGGCATCTACTCCCGGATCGGTTTTCTGCGTCGGCCGCCTCGTAAGGAATATCCCCATCGGGCTGCTCATATACGCTGGCCGGATCCAGTACAACCACTGGGAGGAAGGCGAACCTTCCAATCTGATAGCTCGTCAAGTATTCAGAGAGCTAGCAATCTCCTACAGCGACGACCAAGACTTCGATCTCGGCTATGTCCTAGACTATTTGGCTCCCCGCCCTGTCTCACACTACATCGTCAATCTCGAACTAGGCTGGCGCTCATACCAAACGTATCTTGAAGACATGATCTCCATCCTTCCACCGGCCAGCGGTCAATAGAGCTCTGCTTAACGATATGCGGAACGGACGGGTCTTCAGCGGCGTCCTATGCGCCAGCAGTTCGCGGGCCCGGCGTTCACAACGAGATTTACGGATCCACCTCTTCGATTCCCAAGAGCGTCCAGATTCGCCTTTGTCGGGGAGCACGGCAGGACGCGAACGCGCCAATCTCACGAATCGATCTTGCCGCTCGCCAAAGTTCTTTTGGCGCCCGGACTGAACAGTACCAAATGAAGCCCGTCCTGCTCATCGTTTCCGCCGCGCTGGCCGCCTGCCTTTACCTGATCGGACTGGCGCAGGACCTGTTCTGGGTCAAGCTACTGACCAAACCCTGGCCCGTCGTCGCGCTGGCCGTCGCGGTCTGGCGCCACGCCGGCACCGGAGCCGGACGCCGGATTGCATGGGGCCTCATCGCCGGCGCCGTAGGCGACGTTTGTCTTGCGCTCCCCCATGCTTTTCTGCCCGGCATGATTGCCTTCGCGATCGGCCACGGTTTATATGTCGCCGCCTTCCTGAAGTGGAATCGCACTCCCGCGCTCGTCCTTCTGGTACCCGTGAGCGTCTACGCGGGAACCGGTCTCTGGCTGATGCTGCCGGGTGCAGGTCCACTGATGATTCCCCTGCTGATCTACGTCACGATCATCGGCGCAATGATCTGGCGCGCCGCGGCCTGCGCGTTGCAACCCCACGATGATTTCCTGATCCGTTGGGGCCCCTTGGCAGGCGCGCTGCTATTTGCTTTTTCCGACACCTTGATCGGCATCCACCGTTTCGCCCAGCCTCTCCCCGGCGCGTCGTTTCCGATCATCCTGACCTACTGGGCCGGGCAGGCGCTGTTCGCCGCAACCGCGATCAAGCGCAACGCATCGAGCGCGACGGAATAAAATACCCGTCTTTGGAGGGCCGCTTGCCTTTGGTGGGCTCGATGCGCTGCGACAGATCGAAATTTCTCGTAGCACTGGCCACGGCGCTCATCGGCCTGGCGCCGGAGACCGCGAGTGCATCAGACCTCGCGTGGACAAATTGCCATACCCTCGCAATCGGCGGGAAGCAGTACACGGAGTGCCAGCGCTGCGCCGCCAAGGGATTGGGCTGGCGGTTCTACATGTCCCGCGATGGTTCGCTTATCGAATGCCGCCGCGACCCGCAGGCGCGGACGAGTCCCACTCGCACCCCGGAGTTTTCAAAGCGGGAGCCAGTCCGCCAATTCACGCCGCCCACCCAACGCGCCGTGACCCCCACCCCACCCTCGCAGCGCACGGTGATCCCCGCGCAAGTCGCGGCACCACCAAAGATTCATACGCTTCCAAAGCCGGAGCACGTCGCAAAGCCTGCACCCACGACCAAGCCTGCGACGACGCCCGAGCGTCCGCACGCTTCGAGTCCGGCGAAATACCACTCGCGGCGCGACGAACCACGTGCGAAGCGAGCAGAATAGCGACCCTGCGGTTCGGCGTGCCGCAGGTTTCTCCCAAAAAGAAAAGGAGGTATTGATGCAAACCAAATACAAAATTCTCATCATGGGCGCGTCTTACGGTTCCCTGCTGGCAGCCAAGCTGCTGCTCGCGGGACACACTGTCAGGCTCGTGTGCCTCCCACCCGAGGCGGAGCTGATCAACAAGGAAGGCGCGCGGGTGCGCATGCCGGTCAAGGGCAGCAAAACTCTTGTCGAAGTCGATACGCGAAGGCTTCCGGGCAGCTTGTCCGCAGGCGCCCCGGCAGGGATCAATCCAGCGGACTACGACCTGGTTGCGCTCGCAATGCAGGAACCCCAGTATTGTTCGCAAGGCGTGCGCGAGTTGCTCAATGCGGTGGCCAAATCAAGAGTTCCCTGCATGTCGATCATGAACATGCCGCCGCTGCCGTACCTGGCGCGCATTCCCGGCGTCTCCGTGGATGCATGCAGGCCTTGCTATACGGACCCGACCGTCTGGGACAGCTTCGACCCGGCACTGATGACACTTTGCAGCCCGGATCCGCAAGCCTCCCGCCCGCCGGAAGAAAAGGTGAATGTCTTGCTCGTCAGGCTGCCAACCAATTTCAAGTCGGCCCGGTTCGTGTCCGACGCACACACCGCGATTCTCCGGCAGCTGGAATCGGATATCGAAGCGGCGCGCCTCGACACCGGTGACGGAAAGATCGAACTGCCGGTCAAGCTCAAGGTGCACGACTCGGTCTTCGTGCCGCTCGCGAAGTGGAGCATGTTGCTGGCGGGGAACTACCGCTGCGTGCACAAAGACGGGATCCGATCCATCAAGGACGCCGTGCACAGCGACATCGAAGCGTCGCGGGCGGTCTACGAGTGGGTAGGCAGCTTGTGCAAGTTGCTGGGCGCGGCTGAGAAGGACCTGGTGCCGTTTGAAAAATATGCGAACGCCGCACAGGGGCTCACGGGTCCGTCCTCCGCGGCCCGCGCGCTCTATGGCGGCGCGCCCCACATCGAACGCGTGGACCGTCTGATAAAAACCATCGCGGCACAGAAAGGCATGCACTCCGACGTGGTCGACGAGGTGGTCGCTCTGGTCGATGCGCGGCTGGGAACCAATCAACGCAAGACCTGACCCCCACATGATCGATCTTCACTACTGGCCCACGCCGAACGGCTGGAAGATTTCCATCATGCTCGAGGAATGCGGCCTGCCATACACGCTGGTGCCGGTGAACATCGGCCGTGGCGAGCAGTTCAGGCCCGAGTTCCTTGCCATCAGCCCGAACAACCGCATGCCTGCAATCGTCGATCGCGACCCCGCCGGCGGTGGCGAGCCGGTCTCCGTGTTCGAAAGCGGTGCCATCCTGATCTACCTGGCGGAGAAGACCGGCCGCTTCCTGCCTGCGGACCTGCGCGGGCGCAATGCCGTGCTGCAATGGCTGATGTGGCAGATGGGCGGCCTCGGACCGATGGCGGGACAGAACGGGCATTTCCTGCTCTACGCGCCTGAAAAGATCCCCTATGCCATCGAGCGCTACGGCCGCGAGGTCAACCGCTTGTACGGAGTGCTCGATGCGCAACTCGCGCGCACCGGCCAACACGTGGCGGGCACGGAATTCTCGATCGCCGACATGGCCATCTTCCCCTGGGTGCGCACCTACAAGGCGCAGCAGTTGCCGCTCGACGAATTTCCCCACGTCCGGCGCTGGTACGACGCCGTGTTCGAACGCCCCGCCGTGCGCCGCGTGGTCGATCTCGGAAAGGAACTGCGCGCGCCGAAGATGGACGAAGAGGCGCGCAAGGCGCTGTTCGGCCAGACCGCGCAAAGCGTGCGCGACGCTGCGCACCTGACGGACAACCGGAGATGATCGAGTTCTTCTTCGACTGCTCCAGCCCCTGGACCTACCTCGGTTTTCACAACATCCAGCCCCTC
>JACPYS010000033.1 GCA_016195915.1 Betaproteobacteria bacterium
CTGGATCGGAACTGTCGCACCGCTTCACGCTCCCGTTTGCTCAGATTCAGTTCGGTTTGGCGCATCGTCCGCATCCCTCGCTCAGTGGAGATGCGCCATGATAACATGTTCCGTAATTAACGTGTCACGATACTAGTAGTTGCCGATGTAGCCTGACCGTAGCTCCGTTCGCCTCGCATCAGCGTCGATTGCGAACGGATTTCTGCGCCGCCTTCGTAGTCGGCCTTTCGGCGGCATCGTAACCTCGGTAACGAGCCGGTATCAGGCGGTCCGAAGCAAGCGCAACTGCGCCGTGTCCACGCCGACGTGCACCGGCTGCCCGGCCGCGTAGACGGGATGACCGACATGGTGCGGCCGGTCGACGGTCAGGCTCGCGCCTGCGACGTCGATGATGTAGCGCACGAACTCGCCGAGGAATTCCCGCTCCAGGATCACGCCGTCGCGCCAGAAGGGACGCGAGTCATCCGGCGCTTGCGCCAGCACCAGCGAGTGCGGGCGCAGCGCGGCCTCGGCTTCGCCTTCGAACCCCGGCGCACGCGCAATCGCAATGCGGCCGAAGACGGGCGAGTCGAAAACCGCGCCGCCGTCCGCGGCGTTCGAGACGCGTCCGGGCAGGAGGTTGATGCTGCCGACGAAGTTCGCGACGAAGCGGTTCGCCGGATTGTCGTAGAGGTCCATCGGCGTGCCGATCTGCTGAATCACGCCCTGGTCCATCACCGCGATGCGGTCCGCCGTCGTCATCGCCTCTTCCTGGTCGTGGGTCACGAAGATCGTGGTAATGCCGAGCTTGCGCTGGAGCGCGCGCAGCTCGTTGCGCATCTGGACGCGCAGCCTGGCATCGAGATTGGACAGCGGCTCGTCGAGCAGCAGCACCTGCGGCTCGATCGCGATGGTTCGCGCGAGGGCGACGCGCTGCTGCTGTCCGCCCGAGAGCTCGCTCGGCCGCCGCTCGCCGTATTCCGGGAGGTTCACCAGCGCGAGCGCGGCGCGCACCTTGTCCGCGATGACATGCTTCGGCAGCCGGCGCTCCTCGAGTCCGAACGCGACGTTCTGTCGCACCGTCATGTGCGGCCACAAGGCGTAGTTCTGGAAAACCATGCCGACGTTTCGCGACCACGGCGGTACGCCGGAGACGTCGGCTCCGCCGATCAGGAGCCGCCCCGAGCGCGCGTGGTTGAAGCCCGCGATCAGGCGAAGCAGCGTCGACTTGCCGGAACCCGACGGCCCCAGCAGCGCGAAGAACTCGCCGGGCTCGATGACGAGGTTCACGTCGCGCAGCACGACGTTCCCGCCGTAGCCCATCGCGATGTTCTGTGCTTCGACTTTGACTTTTTCATTCATCCTGGGTTTGCCTGTCCAGGTCCGCGGCGCGGCCGCGCAGGAATCGGTGCGACAGGTAGGTCCCGAGCGCGACGATCAGCACCGCGAGCACGCCGAGCGCGGCGCCCGCACCGCGCCCGGCGGCGGACTGCATGTAGAGATAGATGCCGTAGGACATCGGCGCTGCGCTCTGCGAGGCCGTCAGCATGATCGTGGCCGAAAGCTCGACGGCAGCGGTCATGAAGCTGGTGACGAAACCGGCGAGGATGCCGCCCGCCATGAGCGGCACGACGATACGGCCGATCGCGCGCTGCCTGGTCGCGCCGAGGTTCTCGGCCGCTTCTTCGAGCGAGACGTGAAGCTGCTGCAGCGCCGCCATGCAGGAGCGCAGCGCGTACGGAAGACGCCGGACCGCGTAGGCGATGACCAGCAGGATCCACGACGAGGTGAGGAGTTCGCCGGTAAACGGCATCTCGAGACCTCGGAACGTGCGCAGATAGCCGATCGCGAGCACCACCCCGGGAATCGCCAGCGCCGCGCTCGCCAGAAAGTCGAGCGTGTGCCGCAACGGCAGCCGCGTGCGCAGGATCAGATACGCGATCGCGGTGCCGAACACCACGTCGAAGAACGCCGCGAGCCCGCAGTAGAGCACGGTGTTCCAGATCATGCGTGGCGAATCCTCGAGCACCGTCAGGTAGTGCTGCACGGTGAACGCGTCGGGGAGCACGCTGAAGCTCCAGACCTTGGCGAACGAAAGCAGCAGGATGCCGATATGCGGCGAGAGCACCAGCAGCAGCACGCAAACGATCCACGCATAGGCGGCGGCCGCCTGCCGTGGTTCGAGCCGGCGCCGGGCGAGACTGGAGCCGCCGCGCTGGAGCGTGGCGTAGTCGCGGCCCCGCAGCGCGAGCGCGGAGGCCCACAGCGCGAACAGCGAGAAAGCGATCATCAGCACGCTGATCACGTAGCCGATCGGATCGTCGATGCCGATCGAGGTGATGCGCAGGTACGCCTGCGGAGCGAGCATGTTGGTGACGTTGAGCACCAGCGGCGTGCCGAGGTCGTCGAAGACTTTCACGAACACCAGCGAAGCCCCGGCGACGTAACCGGGCATCGCGAGCGGGAACACGATGCGCCGGAACAGCCGGAAACCGCTCGCGCCGAGGTTCTGCGCGGACTCTTCCATCGCGCTGTCCAGGTTCGACAGCGCGACCACCAGATTCATGAGAACGAACGGGAAGTAGTGCAGGGCCTCGACGAAGATGACCCCGTTCAGCCCGTCCATGACCGGCAGGCCGGCGCCGAACGCGTCCTGCAGTATCAGGTTGACCGAGCCGCTGCGGCCGAAGATGAGCTGCATCGCCACCGCCCCGACGAAGGGCGGCATGATGAGCGGCAGCACGCCGAGCGTCTGGATGATCAATGCGCCGCGCAACCGGAAGCGGACGGTGAAATACGCGAGCGGTACCGCGATCAGCGTCGCGAACGCGACCGACATCCCCGCGACGTACAGGCTGTTCCAGAATGACTCCTGCATGAGCGAAATCTGGAAGAACGACTCGAAGTGCGAGAGCGTGAAGCCGCCGCCCGCCTCGGCGAAGGCGACGTAGACGACCATTCCGACGGGTACGATCAGGAACGCGGCGAGGAAAGCGGCAATCAGGAGCGCCGCCGCGAGCTGCGCGCGCGTATATCCGGCCTGCCCCGGACCGGTGGCCATCGGCTCAACGCGCCATCGCGGCGGCCTGGGTCGCAAGCTCCTGCGCGCGCTCGTAGTTCTTGCGCGCCACGCTGTTCCAGTACTGTTCGAGTCCGGTGATCTGCCTGGTCTTCGCGGCGTCGCGCTTGGTGTCGCGGAACAGTGCGAGAAACGCCTTGTCCTTCACCTTGTCGGCTCCGACCACCGGCGTGAATGCGAGCTCGCGCGCTTCCTTGAGCAGTGCCTGGGCTTTGGGATTCCTGCCGGCGAGCTTCGCGCTCGCGTCGTGGATCGCCTTGCTCGCCGCCGCGAGCTCCTTGTGACGGAACGTGATCGCGTGATCGAAGATCGCGCTCACCAGGAAATAGCGCTGCTCCGAGAGTTCCGAATCGAAGTTCACTTTCGCCTTGATCGTGCCGCCGTACGGGTTCGGATAGCCCGCCGGCGCTCTTGCGTAGGTGGCCGGCAGCACCGGCAAACGGCTGATTTTCGGATCGAGCAGGAGTTGCTGGCCTTCGTCGGAGAGCGTGAAGGCGATGAATTTCTTCCCGAGCTCGGCGCTTTTCGCGTTGGCGATGAGGCCGATATTGGCCGGCACGATGGCGGTGACCGACGGATAGTGGAATTCGACGGGGAAACCCGATGCTTTCGCGGAAAGCCCAAAGAAGTCGATCACCAGTCCGATGCCGTACTGGCCGTTATTCACGCCCTCCGGGACGCCGAAGCTGCGCTCGGTGATGGCCGCGCAGTTGCCGGCGATCTGCAGCATCTGCGACCAGCCCTTTTCCCAGCCCTCTCCCTGCAGTATCGTCTCCACGGTGAGGTGCGTGGTGCCGGAGCGCGACGGCGATGAGATCGAGGCATGGCCGTGATACACGGGCTTCACCAGGTCCGCCCACTCGCGCGGCTCGGGCAGCTTGTGCGCCTTCAGGTAGCGCGTGTTCCACATCAGCCCGTAACCCGCGAGCGCCTGGCCGTAGTAGTAGCCCCGCGGATCGTTGATGGGATAACTGCCGATCTTCGCGGGGACCGCCGGGTTCCCGCCGTCGTATCTGGCGAGCAGGCCGTCTTTCGCAAGTACTTCGAAAGCGTCGGGCGCCGAAGCCCAGAAGATGTCCGGCTTGTTGTTCGCGGGCGCTTCGCGCACGTAGGCCACGCCCGCGGATGTGCCCTTGTTCTGGATCTCGACTCTTACGCCGGGGTTGCGCTTCTCGAACGCCTGCTTGTAAACCGCGGTCAGATCCTTCGGAAACGAGGTGACAATGCTCAGCGCCTGCCCGAAAGCGCTTGCGCACCCGAGCGCGCCCAGCAGGGCCGCGCCGGCCAGGCGGCGGGCAAGGGACGACAATCTCATGCGATCTCCTGATTCCCAGTCCGGCCGATACTACGATTCCTTCCCGGCAAATGCCAGAATTCTGAAGCAGAATTCCCAGGACCGCTTCGGAAGGTGCCGAAGACTGCCTCGGCCACCGCGCCCCTAACGCCCGCTCGCGGCCTCGGCAACGAGCCGGTAGCGGATCCTGACCTCCATCATTTCGCGGAACCAGTTCACCACGTCGCCCCAGGGGTCGTTCACCTTGGCGAGGCCGGAAACGAAGGCGACGACGGTCCCGACTTCGATCTGCCCCTTCACCGCATACCATCCGCCGATGCCGAGCGCGCAGGCGACGCCCAGGTGATGCATCAGGTTCATCAGGAAATTCATCGAGAACTTGAGCTTGTAGATTCCCATGTTGAGATCGAACACGCTGTCGAACCGCGCTTGCTGTTCCGGATGCGCGGCGCTGCCGCCCAGCGGGTCCGCAACGATGCCTCCGCTCACATCCCGCAATGTCTGGATGCGCTTGCGCGCCCGTCGATTGATTGCTCCCTGCAGCAGTGGAACAAATATCAACTGCGGAGAAAATACGGCGATGCTGAACAGCGCGATTCTGGGTTCCAGGTACATCAGATAGCCGAACACGCTCAACAGGATGCCGCCCTGGAGCAGCGGTTCCGAAAAGCTGATGCCGATGAATCCGCCGATCGGGACAGCCTCCGAAACGATCATCGAGATCTCGGTCCCCTCGGCTTCGGCGCGCGCATCGCCGCTTTCTTCGGGCTGCACACCCGCAAGCGCAAAAATGGTGCTGCGAAGACTCCGCACCGCGCTCTCGCTCACCCAGCCGCGATATACATTGAGCATCAGCTTGATCGAGCCTTCCGTGAGCGCCACACCCGCGTAGGCGAGGGCCAGCCACAGGATCGACTCCAGCGCCTTGGCGCCGATCGCGTCATTGACGATCCGCCGCTGCAGTTCAAGAGGCACTGCGCTCAGCAGGAACACGAGCACCGAAAGCGCTGCCAATCCAAGCTGATGCCAGCCGCTCACCTGCCAGACATAGCCGAACAAGTGCCTGGGCAACACGGCGCCTGCGGCCGGATTAGGTTTCCACATTTGGGAGACTCACCGCCGCGACGCCTTCAAATGGCGGCTCCTTTGCGCGCCGACGCGGCTCCGGTGACCCCGCGCGAGATGAAGACCAGAAACGTGTGCGCCAGTTTGCCGAACGGCAGCCAGACAAACAGCAGTTCAACGCTGAGCAAATGGATGGCGAGCGGCCGCGGATCGAGCGGCAACGCAGGCGCAGCGCCCGGTGAATACGATTGATTGATCGCGATCATGCCGGTGGCGAGCGGCAGGAACACGACGAGCCAGCTGAAATAGTCGTCGAAGCCAGAGAGCAGCCGCAGCACCGGGTCGGTGAGACGTTCCACCAGCGCGATGAACAATGCCACGAAGGTGAATCCTGCTGCGAGATACACCACCGGCGCAGGCAGCGGCGGCCACAGCAGCCCGGTCAGGCGCCCGATGAAATGGATATGCGGCAGATAGCCCAATACGATCACGGCGATCCCGATGTGATAGACGCAGGCGTTGAGGCCGCCGATCCTGCCGCTGTGCCGGAATTCCTTCCGCGGAATCATCCGGCTGAAGATGCCGCGTATCGCTCCGGCCCAAAGCCGGGCACTGCGCGGCTCGGAGAGATCCGGCCGGCCGCCGAGCTGGCAGATTCCCGCAATCCGCCACAGGCTGCCCGCGATCATCACGGCCAGCGAAAACCAAAGCGCGGGTCCGCGGGCGAACTCGAGGACGCCCATTTGCGTTATTCCGGCTCGAGGTACTGCGCCACCAGTTCGGTCAGCCCGAGCACCGGAAGTGTCATCTCGCGCTGTTCGATCGCCTCCTCTAGCACATCGCGGCAATTGGAGCAGGCCGTAACGATCGCCTCGGCGCCAACGGCTTCGACCTGGCGCTGCTTGCACTCGAACGCGGCCAATCGCAGTTGTTCGGCCCGGTGAATCGCGCTGACCCCGCCACCGCCGCCGCAGCAGAAGCTGGCCGCGCCGGAGTCTTGCATCTCTACGAATCCGTCGCTCACCTGATTCATCAGCCGGCGCGGCGCCTGCTGCAGGCCGCCGCGGCGAACGATCTGGCAGGGGTCATGGAAGGTCAGCCGGCGTGTGTCCTTGCCGCGGGTGCGCAACCGGCCCTCGCGGACAAGCTGATCGAGCAACTCGACGATCTGCACCACCTTGAACGAATAGGGCCGGCCGAGCAGGTTCGGCCCTTCCCAGCGAAGCGCGGAGTAGGCGTGGCCGCACTCCGGACTGATCACGGATTTGACCTTCAGCCGCTCCGCCGCATCGACGATCCGCGACAACAATGCCGCCGCCACGTCGCGCGACCCGATCTGCACGCCGACGTTGGTCGCTTCGAATCCGGCGCTGGGGATCGTCCAAGAAACTTTCGCTTGTTGAAAGATCCGCGCCAGGGCGCCGATGATCTCGGAAAAGCCGATCACCTCCATCGAAGACAAGACCAGCATGTAGTCCGCGCCCTGAGCGTCCACGGGAATCTTGAGCCCGGTTTCGCGTTCCTGAAGTTCGATCTGGCGTTTGAGCGCCGGCCAGCGCACACCCATGGGGCTACCGCTCTCGAGCGCGCGCTCCGCGACAGCATAGAGGTCGGGCGGCGCGAAGCCCGCGGCCGACATGCCCTCGCGCGCGCGACGCACCAGGCCGGCAATGTCGATGCCCATCGGGCAGGCCAGCGTGCAACGCCCGCACAGGTTGCACGAATCGTAGAGCAACTCCGACCATTCGTTGAGCTCCTCCGCGGTGACCTCGGGCGGAGCCAGGCCGAGCGCTCGGGTCACCATCGAGAACGGCGCGCGCTCGCGCCGGTAGGTATCGAGCATCGGCTTCAGCTTGTAGATCGGGGTGTAGCGCGGGTCGCGAGTGACGAGGTAGAAGTGGCAGGCCTCGGCGCACTGGCCGCAAGCAACGCAGGCTTCCAGCTGGAACGCGGTGTCGCGGCTCGCCTGAGCGGCAAACTCCTTCGCCGCCCTGCGCGCATCAGGTGCTTCGCGCGCCCTGAGCACCGACTGCGCGCGTTCGGTAAACGGAGACGGAGTCACGGCGATTGCCTCACGCTCACATTGTTCCAGTGCGCTGCGCGACGATGTTGATCCTCGTCAATCGGGCCACCGGCCGACGCGCAGCATTTGGGCTAAGCGGACTTGACCTCCCGTATCTCCGTGCTGGCCGAGCCCGATGGCTGGCTCGGCGGATGATTTGCTCACTCCAGAAGGCGGAAGCGTTAAAAACCAAGTGCCAAATGATCTACCATTTCCACGTCCCGGTACCGAGAAACGCGGAAAAATCGATTGCATGGAATCAGGTCAACAAGGTACGCATTGTTTTCATAGGGGATTACCATGACTGACGTCGCTCGCCCATTTGTGCCGGATTGGGTGTCTCCTCCCGGGAGTACGGTCGCCGACCTGCTCGAGGAACGGGGATGGACACAGCAGGCGCTTGCCCAGCGCTCGGAATTCACCACCAAGCACATCAGCCTGCTGATCAACGGTAAGGCACCAATCACCGAGGATACGGCTGTGAAGCTGGAGCGCGTGCTCGGCAGCACCATGCGCTTCTGGATGACGCGCGAAGCGCAGTACCGGGAGGCACTCGCGCGGCTGGGGGAGCGAAAAGCGCTATTGGGCAAGGCGGAATGGCTGCAACGTCTGCCAATCAAACAGATGGTGCGATTCGGCTGGATTCGATCTTTCGAGAACAAAGGCGATCAAGTCCGCGAATGCCTGCGTTTCTTCGGCGTGGCTTCGGTGGAAGCCTGGGAAAAGCAGTACAGGGACCCGTTGGCCGCATTCCGTGCTTCGGCCAAACTCGCCAAGGACGTCGGCGCAGTCGCCGTTTGGCTCCGGCAAGGCGAGCGCGAGGCCGAGCTCATCACTTGCAAGGCGTTCGATAAGACGGTGTTCAGGCAAGTCCTGAGCGAAGCGCGCCAACTCACCAACGAGGGCGATCCAGCCGTGTTCATCCCACGTCTTGTGAAGGCTTGTGCCCGGGCTGGCGTGGCGGTTGTGCTTGTCCCGGCCCCCAAGGGCTGTCCGGTGAGCGGAGCAACGCGCTGGCTGAGTGCTGAGAAAGCGCTACTCATGCTCAGTCTGCGCCACAAGTCCAACGACCATTTCTGGTTCTCGTTGTTTCACGAAGCGGGGCATTTACTGCTTCACGGTAAGAAATTGCTCTTTGTCGATGTTGCCGACCGGATCGATGGTGCGGACGAGGATGCAGCCGATGCTTTTGCTGGCGGTTGGCTGATTTCGTCTGCCGATGCTGCACGGTTGGCAGCTGTTCCGAAAACGAACCACGGCGTAAAGACTTTCGCAAAGCGGGTCGGCATCGCGCCGGGAATTGTGGTCGGGCGTATGCAAAAGGAGGGGTTATTGCCGTGGACGCATCTCAACAGGCTCAAGATTCGTTATCGCTGGGCGCATGAACACTGAGAAGAAGACCGTGATATCGATCGCAAACAGTTCCGGCATCTCAGCGCCGTTTGTTTGTCATTGGATGAACGAATCCGATCTCACGCGAGACCCAGAAAAATGAGGCTGACACAACAACACCTTGAAGCTCATCGTCGGCGTGACGACGCACCAATTGCGTAAACGCGGCTTGGCGAAACTCTGATTCGGGACGGCGCCCGAAGGCCGCAACATCGGCGCATGGAAGACGATTGACCTGCATCAATCACCGTCATGATCCGGCCGATCCGGCTGGACCTCCCATGCGTCCACGCTGTTCGACAGGTTCTTCAGCGAGACGGGACCCAGGCTGCGCAGCGGGAAGCGATCGCCTACTCGGTTCGCTGTCTCCGCGGCGAGCAGGATCTGGCCGCCGTACGCGTGATCGCCGAGACGCGCCGCAAGGTTCGTCACCGGGCCGCTGGCGGTGAACGTCCAGCGTTCCCCGGCCGGACCGTGAAACCGCGTGGCCCCGACATCGCACTCACCGGAACTGATGCCGATGTTGACGACGATCGGTGGGTGCCCCTCTACCGCATCGCGGTTGGCCATACTCGTTTGCGTCTGGATTGCAAGCGCCGCGCGGACAGCGGATGCCGCGTGGGCAGTCCGCTCGCCCGCCTGGAAGATGATCATCAGGCCGTCGCCAGCCGTCTCGTTGATGTCTCCACCCTCAGCGCGGATCGATGCGAGGAACAGCGAGAAATAGCGCTCGACCAGCGCGTTGAGAGTCGGTCGCGCCAATTGCTCGCTGAGGCGGGAATAACCCTCGATGTCGAGAAACAGCACCGTGACGTCTTTCGCTTTCTTTGCGAGGGCCGGGGACTCGGGGTCTTTCTCGATGGCGCGTCGGACCGCGTCCGGAACGAAGCGGTCGAGTCCGCGCTTGACGTGTTCCAGAAATACCACGCGATCCAGCGCTTCGGCCAGCTCCCGGTTTCGAGTCTCGAGCTCGGCATAGCTTTGCGACAGGCGCCCGGCCATGAGATTGAAACCTTCGGCCAGCGAACCGAGTTCATCGGTGGTGCTCACGCTCAAGCGCGTGTCGAAGCGGCCTTCGCGCAGACGGGCCGTCGCTGTCTCGAGCGTCTCGAGCGGTCGCGCGATGGAGCGGGAGACGAGCCAGGCGAGCCACGCCCCACCCACGACCGCCGAGCCCGCGATCAGCAATACGACGGAGACGACACGCGCGAGCAACGGATCGGTCGCCAGATCCACGCCCGCAACTCGCGCGTAGGTCGTGAGCGCGACTGCGCCCAGCGGCAGAACGCTGATGGCGAGCCACAGGACGAGCAAACGATGTGAAACACGCACTCTCCGTAGCCGCGGGTTTCCCGCGATCCGTGTGCCGGAGAGGAGTGCAGGCCAGACATGAGTGCGGCAGACGTACTCCGCCGCAAAGAAAGTGGCTGTCGCGGCAATCAGTCCAGCCAGAACCGGGCGCAGAACGAGGTGCGCTGCGAGGCCGAACGGAATGTCCGATCCAATCATCACCGACCGGACGACGGCGGGTACTGTAACGAGAATCCACCCGAGCAGAGAGAAGGCCGCGAGCGCGAGCGGTGCATTGGCCGCTCGCTGCGCGATCGTGGCGGGCACATCGCCAGGGGCTTCGCCAGTCGGTTCCGGTGTTCTGGAACGCAACCACCCGAGGACCGGCCAGACATGCATCAGGGACGCAGCCGCGGGCGCGAGGACGGCAAGCAAGACCGTCCATTGGACAAAGGCGTGCGGCTCTGGACCATGCAGCGTCGAGAGATCCGGCCGCAGATTCAGAAGACTGTACGCAACCAACAGCCCCAGGCCAGCGAGATTGACGAGAATGACCAGCACCGGGAGCCACACGATTTTTTGCGGCTTCGCGTCGCCGCGCCGATTTTCCGCTTCAGTCGATAACCTGCTGCTGCCCATCGCAACTTCCTCATTTCGCACACGACAATCCCGCCCGGATCAATTCAACCACCAGGCGAGGAAAAAAGCGTGACGAAACACAGCGGGCTTGTATCGCGGCATGTCAACCATGCACTGCGATACGCAGGCTTACAACTTACACCAAGCGCTGTATCGAACGGTTGCCAGGCTGGGACAACAGGGCTTGCCGCGTCGTGAAGATGGACAACTGCGCGTCAGCTAGCCGTTGACCGTCAGAACGCGAGGCTCTCTTCGATCGCGGCGATGCCTGCCGCCGCGCAGGCGTCATCTTCCTTGCCACCGGGTGCGCCCGACACGCCGATTCCGCCAAGCAGGTTTCCGCCGCCCTGCACCAGCAAGCCGCCGCCGACCGCGGCAATGCCGGGCCGGTGCCGCACGCCGCTCTGCGGGCGTCCGGCCTGCGTCGCATCGGCGAATTCGCTCGTGTTGGTGCGGAAGCTGAGCGCGGTCCACGCTTTCGAAATCGCCATGTCCGGCGTGTGCGGGCCCGCGAAGCGGTCCCGCAGCACGACCTGCGTGATCCCCATGCGGTCCACCACCGCAACCGCCACCTGGTAGCTGTTGTCGCGGCATTTCCTCAGCGCAGCCTGCGCCGCCTTGAGTGCGGTTTCGGGGGTCAGGAAGCGTAGCGCGTAGGTCGCGTCCTGCGCGTGCGCGTGCGGCGCGGAACACAACAGCACCGCCGCGGCGACAATTGCGAACCTCATGGGGAGGCCTATTTGCGTTTCATGAAAAACGTGAACTCCTTGTTCGCCTCGGACTGCGAGAGAAGTTCGTTGCCGGTCTGCTTGCAGAACGCCTGGAAGTCCTTCACCGAACCCGGATCGGTGGAAAGGATCCTCAGCACCTGGCCGGACTGCATGCCGGTGAGCGCCTTTTTCGCGCGCAGGATCGGAAGCGGACAGTTCAGTCCACGTGCGTCGAGGTCCTTGTCGAAGTTCATGTCGGTTCGCCTTGTGTTGGAATGGAAGGAGACTCTTATAAACCCGGAAAGCGGAAGATTCAACCGCTCAGGCGTAACGCGCAAGCAGTTCGGCCACATGCCCCGCGCTCGCCTCGCGCTCGACGCGGCGTTCGGCGCCGCCCGCCTTGATCAGGCAGGCGACCATCTCGTAGAACGCGCGATCGAGCGCCTTTCGTGCCGCCGAAAGCTGCTGCGCGATTTCCTCGCATTCCTTGTCGGTGTCGACCATCCTGCGCACCGCGCGTACCTGCCCTTCGATGCGCGCCAGCCTTGCGAGCATCGCCTGTTTCGCTTCCGGATCGTGCATCTGCGGACGGGACATCGCTCACCTCCTATACCCACCATAGTATATTGGCGTCACTCGAGGCGCAAGAACTTCGCAAACCTGCGACCGGGATTTCGATTACTTATGACGCAGCGCAACACTTTTATCCTAAATCAAATATTACACTTGCGAATACTGCCGGGGAGTATTAGTCTGCACATGTTCCTGACGTGAAGGAGCCCGACATGGCCGCGCAACCCGACACCGCCGAGCTGGACCGCCTGATCAACGAGCGCCTCGATGCCCTTCTGCCGGCGAAGCTGGCCGCAATCGAAGCCGCGAAAACCCCGGCGATGACCATCATCGCGACCAAGGGAACACTCGATTGGGCCTATCCGCCGTTCATCCTCGCTTCGACCGCAGCAGCGCTCGGCTGGGAAGTATCGATCTTCTTCACCTTCTACGGTCTCACGCTGCTCAAGAAGGATCTCGCGCTGCACATCAGCCCGCTCGGCAATCCCGCCATGCCGATGAAAATGCCTTTCGGCCCGGACTGGTTCAAGGGCATCGAGTGGAACATCCCGAATGCCGTGCAATCGATCATTCCGGGCTTCGAGAACATGGCCACCGGCCTGATGAAGCAGACCATCAAGAACAAGGGTGTGGCAAGCATCGTGGAGCTGCGCGATGCCTGCGTGGAGGCCGACGTGAACCTGCTCGGCTGCCAGATGACGGTGGACCTTTTCGGGTTCAGCCACAGCGATTTCATACCGGAAGTCAAAGAGTACTGCGGCGCCGCGTCATTCCTGGCGCGGGCGCAAAAAGCAGAAGTCAATTTATTCGTTTAACGGGAGAAGTGACATGAGCACGAGAGTGAGCAAACTCACCAAACCGCTGTTCAGGCTTACTGCGCTTGCGCTATTGTTCGCGCCTGCGGCTGCGTTCGCCACGGACGGTTATTTCCAGCACGGCTACGGTCTGAAGGCCAAAGGCATGGGCGGCGCGGCGACGGCAATGACGCTGGATTCCTTCGGCGGCGCGAACAACCCGGCCAGCATGGTGTGGGTCGGCGACCGGCTCGATGTCGGGCTGGACTGGTTCAGCCCGAAGCGCAGCGCCGAGCGCACCGGAAGCGCCGCAGGGTTGAACGGCAGCGCCGAAAGCGGCAAGAGCAACTTCTACATCCCGGAGTTCGGCTACAACAAAATGCTGGGCTGGAACATGTCGGTCGGCGTGAGCGTGTACGGAAACGGCGGAATGAACACCACCTACCCAGGCGGTCAGATTTCGACCGCGCCCGGCTCGACATTTACCTGCCCGGGTTTTCTCGGTTTCCCGCCTTCCAGGGCGGGTACCACGCCCGCGCCGTACAACCTGCTGTGCGGCAGCGGTCCGTTGGGCGTGGACCTTTCGCAGCTGGTCATCGCCCCGACCTTTGCCATGAAGATCAACAAGCAGCACTCCTTCGGCATATCGCCGCTGATCGGCTACCAACGCTTCAAGGCTGACGGCTTGCAGGGATTTTCGGCCTTCTCGAACGACCAGAGCAAGCTGACCAACAACGGCTATGACAGCTCGACCGGTTTCGGCGTGCGCCTGGGGTGGTTGGGCAGAGTCTCCGACAGCGTGACGCTGGGGGCGGCCTACTCCACCAAGATCCGCATGAAGAAGTTCGACAAGTACGCCGGTCTGTTCGCCGAACAGGGCGACTTCGACATGCCGGAGAACTGGAACATCGGCATCGCGTTCAAGCCCGCGTCGAAGTTTACCGTTGCACTCGACTACCAGCGCATCAACTACGGCGGTGTCGCGTCAGTAGGCAACCCGAGCACCAACAACGGCGGTGGCACCGCCGCGTCGTTCTTCATCAACAACTCGCTGGGATGCAATTCCTGCCGCGGTTTCGGCTGGTCGAACGTCGACGTCGTCAAACTCGGCGTCGAGTACCGGTACGACGACCGCTGGACGCTGCGCGCCGGCTACAACCGTAGCAAGAACCCCATCCAGGCACGCGACGTCACCTTCAATATCCTGGCCCCCGGCGTAGTGCAGAACCACGTTACGCTCGGTACGACGTACGACCTGGACAAGCAATCCGAGCTGACGCTTTCCTACATGCATGCCTACCAGAAATCCGTCTCGGGCACGAGCCTGTTCCAGACCTGGACGCCCGGCTTCGGACTGGGCACGGGCGGCACGGAGACCATCAAGATGTACCAGAACGCGCTCGGCATCGCGTACGGCAGGAAATTCGAGTAACGCGCAGCGACGCCAGGGAAGAATCGGGGCTGAAAGCGAACCCGCCTTCAGCCCTTTTTCTTGGCGCAAGCCTGGACCATTTTTTCGACCATGAGGGAGCAGCCATGAGGACAGTTCTCAGGGTGTTGTATTGCCTGGCGTTGATCGCCGGCGCCGGTGCGACTTTCGCGCAAGAGGTGGTGCTGAAACCATTTGTGCTGGCTTCAAGAGGACCGGGCGATGTGGCGGCGAAGGCCGACGCTGCCAAGGCAGCGCTCGCCAGGAACGGCTTCGTCGTCGTCGGAAGCTACACGCCTTATCCCAATGCCACGATCATCGCGGTGACCAACGATGAGTTGCGGGTGACTGCTGCCAAGTCGGAGCACGGAGGTTTCGGTGCGGCACAGCGCGTTGCGGTGACCAGGGTCGGAAACGAAGTCCAGGTCTCCTACACCAACCCGGTCTACCTGGCCAACGCCTATCGCATGGCGGGCGAGCTGAAGGACACCGCGGCGAAGTTGAAGGCTGCGTTGGGCGATACCGAGGAGTTCGGCGCCAGGGGCCTCACGCCGGCACAATTGCGCAAGTATCACTACATGTTCGGCATGGAATACTTCGACGAACCCAACGTCCTTGCCACCTACGGCAGTTTCGACGAGGCCGTGAAGGCGGTCGAAACCGGGTTAGCGGCGGGCAAACAGGGAGTCAGAAAAGCGTACCGCGTCGACGTTCCGGGCAAGAAGGAGGCCTTGTTCGGGGTGGCCATGAGGGGCGACGGCGATACCGGCAAGTTCATGGACGACAGGTACATCATGAGCGAGATCGATTTCAAGGACCTGAAGTCCACTGCCCATCTGCCCTACGACCTGCTGGTTTCGGACAACAAGGTCTATGCGCTGTACGCACGCTTCCGCATCGCCATCAGCTTTCCCGATCTTTCGATGGCGGGCGCAAACAGTTTCATGAACATCATGAAATCGCCCGAGGCAATCCGCAAGGCGCTGGCGCTGAGCGTCTGCGGCAAGGAAGACGCGCGCTGAGCGCGAATCGCGGACCTTGAAGGCCGGAAGCGATCCTTCCGGCTTTTTTTCGTCTTTTGCGAGAAGGTAGAATTCGCCCACAGCACCCGTCGCATTCATGATTACCCGGAACATCGAAGTCCTGCTGCTGCAGCGCTTCCCGGCCCTCGCCCAGGTCGCGGGGAAGCGGCGCGAGGCGCTGCTCGCGGGTTCGCAATTGCGCCGCGCGCCCAAGGGCGCGGTGCTGTTCGAACCCGGTACACCGTGCGCAGGCTTTCCGCTCGTGCTCGAAGGCAGCGTGCGCGTGGCGATGCATGCGCCGAGCGGGCGCGAAATCCTCCTCTATCGCGTGGAGCCGGGAGAGAGCTGCATCCTTTCCGGTGGTTGCCTGCTCGGCCATTCCGATTACTCCGCGAATGGCATCGCGGAGTCCGAGGTCACCCTGTTGCTGGTGCCTCCGGCGCTGTTCCAGGACCTCATCGTGCACGAGGAAGCATTCCGCGCACTGGTGTTTTCGGCCTACGGAGCGCGGCTGGCAGAAGTGATGGAATTGGTCGAGGCCGTCGCCTTCCAGCGTGTGGACGAGCGCCTCGCGCGGCTGCTCATTCACCGCGGACCAGTGGTGAGCGCATCGCACCAGGTTCTCGCCGATGAACTCGGCAGCGCGCGCGAAGTGATCAGCCGGCTGCTGGGCAGTTTCGAGACGCGGGGCTGGGTGAAGCTCGAGCGCGAGCGCGTTACGGTGACCGATCCGAAATCGCTGTCCGCGCTCGCGGCCGGATAGACCGCCTTCGAGCGCCGTGCCGGATTGGACTTTCAGGAGCGCAGGTAGCTGTAGATGTCCGGCGTCGTGACGGTCCGCTCGAGGTAGCCGAACGATCCCTTGTCCTTCACTTCGCGGGCTGCCTCGAGCATGCTCGTCATCGCAACGCGATAGAGGGAGGTGGCGAGGCTGATGCGTTTTACCCCGGCGGCTTCAAGCTCGGCGACGCTGAACGATTTGCCTCGGATGCCGACCATGAAGTTGAAGGGCTTCTCGAGTGAAGCACAAACGGTCTTGACCGCGGCGAGGTCGGGCAGGCCGGGCGCGAAAAGCACGTCGGCCCCCGCCTTTTCGAAAGCCTGCAATCGGCGGATCGTGTCGTCCAGGTCGGGATTGCCGCGCAGGAAGTTCTCGGTGCGCGCCGTGAGCATGAACGGGAAAGGGTGCGCGCGGGCCGCCTGTACGGCTGCGGCGACGCGCTCGACGGCGTGACTGAAATCGAAGAGGGGCTTCTCCTTGTTGCCGCTTGCGTCCTCGATCGAGCCGCCGACGAGGCCGGTTTCGGCGGCGAGGCGAATCGTCTCGGCCGCATCCGCAGGAGCGTCGCCAAAGCCTTTTTCGAGATCGGCGGCAACTGGAAGCTCGGTCGCAGCGCAGATGGTGCGCGCATGATCGAGCGCCTCCTCGCGCGTCACCCTGCCGTCGCGCCGACCGAAGGTGCCGGCGCAGGCGCCGCTGGAAGTCGCGAGCGCCTTGAAACCGAGCCCTTCGAGGATGCGCGCCGAGCCGCCGTCCCAGGGATTCGGAATCACGAAGGCGCCCGGCGCCTGATGAAGGGCTTCGAAGAGTTGAGCCTTGTCTGCCTGAGTGATCGCCATCGGTGCTCCCTATGTCTGGCAATCAGCGGATCACGCGGCCGGCGCGCGACCCGCAAGCGCCGCCTTGAGCGTCCGATGAAAATGCGCGATTGCGCCTTCGAACTTACCGAAGGTGAACACCTCGTTCGCGCCGCTCCCCAACCCGCGCTGGATCGCGCAGACCACGGCGCGGTCCTCGGCTGCGCCCACCTCGCCGACAAACGCGGCGTCGCGCTTGGCTTCCCTGAGCATTTCTTCCTGGTCGGCGCCGCGGTTGGTGAGGGTGTAGGTGATGTTGCGGGTGCTGTCAATGCCGAGCGGCTCGAGCACGACCACGTTGGTGTGGCGCGAGAGCACCGTGATGAGCACGTTGGGAAAGAGGTGATAGACGTAGGTCAGTAATCCATCCACGCGGCGTTCTTCGCGCGCGACCCTGGCGAGCTTGGCAATGCGCTGAAAGGGGTAGGTCACGCGGCTGTTGCGCCCGAAGGGTTCGACGAGGTTGAGGTTGTCGAAGCCGTAGGGGTAGAAGGTCTCGGGATGCGTGGCGCGGATGTGATAGCCCTCGATGAAGCCTTCGAGCAGGATCTTCCAGTTGGCCGCGATGTCGCGCTCCCTGGTGGCGAAGAGCTGCTGCTCGGGCGAAAAGACATGCGCCAGTTCGTCGAGCGCCGGGTCTTCGAGCGCAGGCGTGTCTTGCGTGACGAATACCATCCCGCAGCTTTCTTCTGCGCGGAGCGGCGCAAGGCCGTGCGTGGATTTGTCCAGGCCCGGAAAGCCGTGCTCGTGCGGGATATGCCGCAGGCTGCCGTCGAGCCGGTATGTCCAGCCGTGGTAGCCGCACACGAAGGACTTCGCGCAACCCGTAGCGTTCGCGACCGCCATGCCGCGATGGCGGCAGGCGTTGCGGAATGCCCGCACCGTGCCGTCTTCGCCACGCACGGCGAGGATGGGCGTGCCCGCCGCCTCGCGCGCCACGTACGCGCCTGCCTGCGGCAATGCAGCCGAAGGACAAAACGGGGTCGGCGTCCGTTTAAAGACCTGTTGAACTTCCATGGCGAGGCGTTCTTCCGAGCGATAGTTCGCCACCGGTTCGCGCCAGATTTCGCCGCCAAGGTCGGTGGTACGGTTCTCGATGTGATCGAGGATCCGTTGCGCCGCGCGCCGGTCATCCAGCAGGATTGTCATGCCGCACTCCTTCAGGCGACGGCGGCGATGCGCGCCGTCGCAGGCGCGCGCAGCGCGTCCATCGCCGCGTCGACCCCGCCGCGCGCGTGCGGCATGCCCGCCTCCGCGAGCGCGAGCTCGATCCCGCCGAGCGTGCCGAGCAGCATCGGCTCGTTCAGCTCGCCCATGTGGCCGATGCGGAACACGCGCCCCTGCAGCGCGGCGAGGCCGCGGCCGAGCGCGACGCCAAAACGCTCGGAAGCGATCGCGCGCACGCGGTCCGCGTCGTGCCCAGGAGGGCAGAGCACTGCCGTCAGCGAATCCGAGGCGGCTTCCGCATCGAGCGGGTAGATCTCCGGCCCGCCGCCGCGCGGGGAGACCGCGCCCCAGGCGCGCACGCAGGCGCGCGTCGCCTCGGCGAGGCGGCGGTGGCGCGCGAACACGTTCTCCAGCCCCTCCTCCTCGATCATGTCGAGCGACTCGTCCAGCCCGTAGAAAAACGCGATCGGCGCCGTGCCGCAGAAGCGCAACTGCCTGCCGCCCTCCACCATGGTGCGCCAGTCCCAGTAGCGGCGCGGGTTGCGCGCATTCTGCGCGGCCTCCCAGGCGCGCGCGTTGATCGCCGTGAACGACATTCCCGGCGGCAGCATCAGCCCCTTCTGCGAGCCGCCGACCACCAGGTCCACTCCCCACTCGTCCATGCGGAAGTCGTACGAAGCGAGCGAGGAGATCGTATCCACCAGGTACAGCGCCGGGTGCTTCGCGCGGTTCATCGCCGCGCGCACCTCGGCCACCGGGTGGCGCATGCCGGTCGCGGTCTCGTTCTGCACGATCAGCACCGCCTTGATCGCATGCCCGTTGTCGGCCGCGAGGCGCTCGGCCACCGCGTTCGGATCGATCGCGCGGCGATCGGGCGCGACCACCGCCTCGACCTCCAGCCCGTACTGGCGCGCTGTCGTCGACCAGTTCTCGGAAAAGTAGCCCGCCTGGCACACCAGCACCTTGTCGCCAGGCGAAAAGAGATTGGCGATGCTCGCGTCCCAGGCCCCGTGGCCCGAAGCCGCGTAGGCGATGACGAAGCCCTGCCAGGTCTTCAGCACCCCTTTCAGACGCTCAAGCGACCGGTCGCGCAGCGCGGTGAACTCCGGCCCGGTGAAATCCACCGCCGGCTTCGCCATCGCGTGCAACACCCGCAGCGGGATGTTGGTGGGACCCGGGGGCAGACCCCGACTTACGGCACCCGCGCTTCGAGGAGGCGCTGCCAGCGCCGTCTGCACCGGCATGGCGCACACCACTGCCGCAGCGAAACAGCAGGCCGATGCAAGCTTCACGACACCTCCCTGGCCGATATTATCCGCCTCCACTTCCATGCCCGGAGCCTCGCCGTGATCCAGCGCCTCGCCCTCGCCCTCCTGCTCGCCGCCTTGACTACTCTCGCCTTCCCGCAGGCGCAGAAGGAACCCGAGTACGAACCCAAGCCGTTCCAGGAAGGCAAGGACGTCGTCTGGGTGCCGACGCCGCAGGTGGTGGTGGACAAGATGCTCGATCTGGCCCGGGTGACCGCGAAGGACTTCGTCATCGACCTCGGTTCCGGCGACGGCCGCACCGTCATCACCGCCGCGCGGCGCGGCGCGCGCGCGCTCGGCATCGAGTACAACCCGGACATGGTCGCGCTCTCCAGGCGCAACGCCGCGAAGAACGGCGTCACCGACAAGGCCCGGTTCGTGAAAGCCGACCTCTTCGAGACCGACTTCTCCAAGGCCACTGTCATCACCATGTTCCTGCTGCCGGACATCAACCTCAAGCTGCGCCCGAAAATCCTCGCGCTCAAGCCCGGCACGCGCATCGTCTCGAACACCTTCACCATGGGCGACTGGGAAGCCGACGACAGCGTCGAGCTCGGCAACCACAATGGCTGCACCGTCTCCTGGTGCACCGCGCTGCTGTGGATTGTCCCCGCCCAGGCCGCTGGCAGCTACGACCTGCCGCAGGGCAAGCTCGTCCTCAAGCAGGAATTCCAGAAATTCTCCGGTACGCTGGAGGCCGGCGGCAAGACCACCCCCATTGCCGACGGCAAGGTCTCCGGCACGGAAATCTCTTTCAATGCCGGCGGACGCGAGTACCGCGGCCGGATGAACGGCAAGCAGCTCGAACTGCGCTAGCTCCTCCGGAATCGTCTCCGACCACTCGTTCAGCTGCGCGTGCAGCTCCTTGTGCGAGCGCACCTCGAAAGCCGTCAACAGGCCACGCCCACTGCCGACTGAAGACCGGGCGCAGGGGCTTGGGCAGCGTGAACACGTACTGCCGGTGCGCCGGGAGGGAAGACAGGGCGCCTCCCCCGTCTCGGGCGCGAGCACGTTCTCCTCGATCCACTTGCCATACAGCAGCACGCGCTTTTGGTGGCAGCTCGGACAGAAGTACTGGGTCTCGCACGAGTCGGCAAGCAGGAACTCGTGACGTAAGGTGTCGCCGTCGATGCGCGCAAATCCCTCGCCCGGATCGCCGCAAGCGACGGGGCGTTCGATGACCTGTTGCTCGGCGCTGCGCCGCATACAGCCGGACTCGCGCAACTCTCCCGCATGGCGCTTGACACATTGCCACACCGGGCTCGCGCGCAGATCGCGCGAGCGTTGCAGTCCACCACCGGGCAAGGCGTCGGCAGCGAGCCCGGCCCCCTTCCCGCATCGCTCGTACAACAGTGCGTCCGCATCCGGGGAGCAACGCGAATGCGGCTCGACAAGCTATGTCAAGAGGCGCCCTGCGTCATCCGGCACGACCGTGTCAGCGCTCGAGAATCGAGAGGTGTTGAGGACGGGTTGGACAAGACAGCCGAGTCTCGCCGACCTCGGCGCGGCCGCTACTCCCACTCAATCATAGCCGCGCGCTTGAAAAGTGGAGAGTGAACTGCGCACGCAAGGATTTCAAGATTTCTTCCGCAGTAAATGGGTTGGAATGGGCCAGAGCTTGCCTCCTCGCGCCGATGCCAGTCAAATTGCGCCATGAACGACCTGGACGCCAACGCCACCGGCCACACCCCCATGATGCAGCACTACGTTTCCGCTATGAGAATTCGCGGCAATCTTCGCGGGCTACACTGAGACCTATACCGTATTCGGAGTTGAAACACGCGTAGGTTTGGTGCGGTCTACAAGCAGGTTACACCCTTGGCGTATTGATCAGTCCCCGGCGGCACGGCGCGGCCGAGTAACAACGCGGGTGCTGGAATCTTTCCGCCTCACGGCTGTGGAAATTCGGCGCTTCTGAATCATATCTGCGGCGTCGAGCAGCTTCAGAAGCGCCTCAGCGCCCTCGTCGGTCCGATCCCAGACCCGATTAATCTTCTCCACCAGCCTCGGATCGGTCTTCCCGCCCGACGACTTCCCCGCCTTGTAGCCCGCACTGTCGGCCCGGCTCTTTGCATATTTCCAAAGCCGATATGCACGACCTTCGAGATTGCGAAAGGAGCCCCGAAGGATCTTCGAGACAGACCCTTGGTCGAGACCAGTCTCCCGAGCGATCTCCGCCTGGGGGACGTTGAGGTCTTTCCAGACGAACTGAAATACCGCCAGCACATCCTGGTGCGCTGGTTTGTTTGCTAGTCGTTTTTTGCCGTATTGCATATTATGCTATATTGTGGTGCATATTATGCCACTAGGTACAAAAGCCAAAACAAGAGGAGCCTTCATGGGTAAATCCGCTGAGATTCGCTTCTATCGCTCCAATGAAGAACCCTACGGCGCATTCAGCAACCTATATCGACGGGCGCTGAGCCTCGACGGTCAGACCTTCCCGACCGCGGAGCATGCGTATCAAGTAGCAAAAGCAAGGCGCCCCGAAGTACGGAACTGGATCCTGGCTGCTCCATCGCCCGCGCTTCTGGCGATGGCGGCGCACGGCCTCTATCAGTGGGACATCGTCCCGGACTGGTCTCGAATTAAGTTCGACCGGATGCGAGCGGTGCTACGCGCGAAATTCACTCAGCATGCCGACCTGCGTGAGCTGCTGTTGTCAACGGGGAACGCCCGCCTCGTCGAGGCAGGAACGGTGGAGAACGCCGTCAATCGCCTTTGGGGAGAAGTCAACGGAAAAGGCAAGAATATGCTTGGAGTGCTTCTGATGGAACTGAGGGAGCAACTCGCGCGTGAGACGAAACGCTCCGCTGGAGGCCGGCGCGATCAGCGACTGCGGATCGCGGCTTAGCGCTCTACCGCAGGAACGCCTGCCCAGTTAGGCGTTGGTAAGCGCTCTGGGCGGGCGCGACGGGCATGCAGGGCACGCGACGCCAGGCACCAACGAGGTCCTCACTGTGCCCGATTCGCCGCTTACTCTTACCCTTAAAGCGGTTACTCCCCCCAGCATCGCTCTCACCTGCCTGACGAAAATCGACCGTTTGACGCGGTACATTCCTCCCCGCGCGCCTTCGAACCTGCAATTCCACGCCGCAAGCGTCTGGCCGTACCGCAGCGCGTCCGCGACATCGCCCTGCTCCGCGCCGTACAGGCCGTCGAGTCCGGCCGATCCAAGGCGAGCGATAACGCCGGCCGAACACCAATCACCGGCGCCACAGGCGTCCCTCAAGATCGGCGCAGGCACTGCTGGCAGGTGTACCCATGCAGGATTTCTGGCCAGCCGGCTGCGGTAAACCAGTCCCTGCGAGCCCAAGGTCTGGATCTCCAGGAGAATGCCCGACATCCGTGCGTCATGCCCCAGCGACCTGAGCCGGTCATTGGAGTATTTGACGACATGCGCGACCCGCAGCGCTTCCCCGAAAAGTCTTGGATCGGCGATCTCCGAAGGCTCGAGATAAACAAGCGCTCCTCGTTCCCTGGCGATTTTTGCCAACTCAAGCGAGGACCGTGAAATACGATCGATGAAGAACACTGAAGGATCGATCATCCTCGCTGCTATCTTTGGCACTGCGCGCGCCGGCACAGGTTTGAACCGAGGTAACGCATTGCCACACTCCGGGCAGGCCCACTCGAAACGATGCGGCGAAATTCCGTTCGCGCTCCGTCTGATGATCTGCAACACGACGGGGGTGCTGACGGTTGGCGCACACTCGGCGAGTTCTAGCATCACGCCTACGTTACGAAGATCAGTCTTGACTCTTTCGGAGGCCGGGTCGCCGTTGAGCCGCGCAATTGGATAGGCACCCCATCCGAGATAGGCGAGAACGGCAAGTACGTTCCCGCATGTGCCCCCCGCGTAGGCGTTCACCGATGTCTTACGCAGTGCGCTGCGCACGACATCGAGCGCGAGAAAGCCGATGCCGTACACGGACGGGCGTCTCGCCATTGGCGCTAGGCTACTCCTGCCGACGGTTTCCATACTAGGCATAGACATCGCCTGTCAGCCAGAGATGGACCAAATCGCAGGGGACGACTGGCTGCCCCGCTGCCGGAAGAGATTTTGCAGAGAATCCGACCGCCTCGACATAGGCGACGGCGAGATCCCGCTCGTAGGCGGCCATCAAAACCCCTAGACCGCACGCCTTACTGCCAATGGGCGAAATAATCATGACAGCACCCCCGGTCTCCGCGAATACTTTCGCGCTTGCATCGTGAATGCGTAGCACAGAGCGGTAGAGGTCCAAGGGATCTGATTCATCGGCGTAAACGAGATCTCCCGCGCTTACTTCCCATACCGATTCAAACTCCTCCACATACTCCGCGATCAGCTCGTCGGCGAATCTTGGATTCGATGAGGGAAACGGCAGGATGGGCAGCGTGTCGTCGGGCGCGATGGTGCGGAAGATCCTCTCCAGGATCTGCCCGCGTCCGCGAGCAAGCTGAGGCAGCCACAGCCGCGCCGCCTTGGTGGCCGTGTGAAGCGTCACTGCCCCGCGGAACGCATGGACGTACGCCATTGAATCCGAGGCGATCGGCTCGATTTCCTCATCAAGCAGCGCGTTCGTGGCGATCATGACGTGCACGTTGCGAGGCCCCTGCCCCGCCTTCGCCAGCTCGAGGAAATAGCGGATAAGCGGAAAGCTGATGCCGACCGACAAGGCGCTGGCGTCGATGATGACGTCTGTCCACGCGAATCGGTCCTCGTTGCGCAGACGCTGCAACTCGGAAACGATGTTGCGTCCCGCGACCACGGCATTGTTCTCGTCGAGAACATTGACTCTGAGAATCACGTGGCTTGGAAAGAGATTTATTAGCTCCTGCAGGTTGGCGTCTGCGCGCGCCAAGAGATCCGCCTCCGGACTGGGGCGCTCTTCTCGGACAAATATGGCCTCGGCCTTACTAACGTTTCTAACGTTTGCGGCCACCTCTCGGGAAACGAGGCACGATCGCGGATCGAACCCCGCCGCGGCGATAATTCCGACCCTGCCTGCCTCAACCGACGGCAGATAGCTCGTGCAGAATTCTTTGACCTCCGACGCGCCCCGATGAGAGACGCATCGTTCCCATGCACTGCGACGCGACGCCATGCTAGGCCGCTACCCCGGCGGATTCGGACAGCTTTCGAAGGTTCCATTCGACAAATCCTCCCCGCTGAAGTGTGAGCCCGAAATGAATGGCGACAACCCCGGACAGCTCAATCAAGCACCACTTTCTGTCTTTAACCACCCTGTTTCGGACGAGGCTGAAAGCGTTGTACGCAACACCGAATTGCAGTACGCGGGCAAGCGCGGGGTGCTCCTCGGGAATACGTGCGAAGTCTTCCTCCAGAATGCCAACACCGTTCGCCCCAGCACCGAGCGGCGCGGTCTCCCGTATGCTTCGTTCGACGCAGGCATCGCCGATCGCGGCACTCAGACGGCGCACCTGAGGATGCAGCGGAAAATTCCATTCATTCATGATGGAATCCGCTCGCTCGCGAAGCAAATCATGCTGCACCCGAGGGGGCAGCGTGAAATTCTTGTCCCGAATGATGAGCATCTCGCTCCGATCGACAAGATCTGCTGCAAGCCTAAGGAATTGCTCGGCATTCTCGCTGCCAGCGTCGCAAAGCGTGTCGATCCCGTAAAAGAATGGACGCCTGAATTCATGGAGGAGATGCAACCTCGCGCCTTCTGCAACGCCGGAATCCGCTCTGACCGGACGTCCTTCTGGCCGCTCCTCGTCGTCTCCAAACAGACTCACCTGTGGTCGCCGTGAGGCATATCGGGCCATCAGGATCTTCAGCATCGCCAGCTTGATATCGTCGCCGATATCGACCGTTTCCGCACCGGACAGATATGTTTCGATCTGTTTCTCGATCTGCGCCCTGTCCTCATCGCTAAGCGCCAGCTTGTCCTGCTTTGCGTCCACGGTTTGCGCGAGCTTGGATAGCTGCGAGCTCGAAAGGGACTCCGGCGCCGACTGAATAAGGGTCGCGAAGTCCGTGACGCGCTTTCGGCTGAACGTCGGCATTTGGAGGAGGTAGCGGTTCGCCATGTCCTTGGCCATGCGCCGAAAGGCCCTCCGCCCCATAGACCGACTGTCTCCCAGCGATTCGCCTTGAAGAGTGATGACCTTGATTTCGCGACCGCGCTGCACGCCGGGTAGATTCTCGTCTTCCGTAACCAATGCCTTAGAGCCCAGCAGTACGCCCTCTGGCGACAGTGCATCCAGACGCGATAGCACCCAGCGGGACACAGCCAGTTCCCGCTTGATGAGCCACCTCAGGAACTGGTCGAACTGACGTTGATGCAGAGAATGCGCATCGTCGAACATCACGAGCGGGCGCAGATGAAACTCCTCCGCGCCGTCCCGAACTAGAATTTCGGTCACGACGTCGAACGGCCGATACGCCGATACGGCCTGCGCATTCAGGTCATCGACGTTGGGCGCGACCAGTGCGGCGGAGACTTGATAGATCGCTTGCTCGACTTCCTGCGCGCGCGCCAGGAGGCTAGGGCCCTCAATCCCGCCGATCGCCTGCGTCGCCGCCTCGGTGCCCGCTTTCGGGACGATGCGCACGCGATCCAGCGGAATGTCGCTCGATTCGAGATTGCGCAACCAGCCCAGCATTGCTCTCGCCTGGAGCAGGCCGCGCATCAGGTTGAACTTGACATCGTCCTTGTAGGGCAGTTCCCAGAAATCGCGATATTCCGCCTCGAGCGGCAAGCGAAAGCCGCTCACAACTGGGCGGTCCTCGACGATCGCCCGGCAGTGCGTGAGCGCATCAAGGAGGGGGCGATAGGTGTCGGTATCGCTTTGCCTCAATACCGCGCGCAACACCGGAAACTGGAAGAGCCTCGCCATCGTCGTCTTCCCGCTGCCCGGCGTCCCGATCACCGTCACAAGGCGATCGAAGAGAACATCTCCTTTCGCCGCGGGCCCGAAATAGACGTTTAGCGGCTCGGGACTGACGACTTGGAGAAACGCGACATCGTCGCGATATAGCTCGGTCGCCCGTTTCGTGAATGGATTCACGACTATGACACGTGCCGCTGGCGGCGGCGGAAAAGAGGTCGCGTCTCAGGTTCCTTCGTACCGTCGCGGTCGCTCGCTTCGCACTCTGCCCACAGCAAAGGCACGGAATTGTTCGGGGTGTTGTGGTCGAGCACAAGCGGCAACGCGCATGCGCCATATCCGAGGTTGATTCGGTCGTACCCGCCTTTGCGCGTGCTGTCCGTCTCGATCGCCGAGTTGTAATACTTCTCTGTCAGCCGAACGAGTCTTGCGTCGCTGGACATGCTGGTCTCGTTGGGCATGGCGAGTTCGTAAGTGAACGCGACCTCCGGAAACCAATTGCCCACCCCAAGCTCGCCGCGAGCCTGGACCTCTCGCTGCGCAACGGCGTCAATGGCCCCAGGCACCGCGATGTAGTGGTGCACGACAACCTTCCATGTCGGTTCGAAAAGACTCGCCACGCCTCCCTGCACTCGATCGATCGAGTGCCGGAACCGGACGAGCCGCCCCGTCCATGAGCCGTTCTCCCGTCGCAAGACCGTCGAACCGGTCCCCATGAAATCATCCACGAGAACGACCTGAGCGAACTTGGCGTCCTTGTCCTTCGATTCGGTCCGCAGCTTTTGAACCAGATCGTCCCATTTCACGTCGTCGACCTGGGTCATTCCGACGAACTGCTCGTTGGACAAGATCGGCGTCGTCGCTCGCCTCAACTGATCGACGCGCGCCCCGTCGCTCAGCGCCATGATAAGAGTCTGGCGACGCAGTTTCGTGAACTGGTCCCGGGCTTCATGTACGGTCCAGACCTTGTACGGCGGGATCGACCGGATTGCTGCCACTTGCCGCAGCAAGCGTTTCTCGAGCGTGCGTGGATAGAAAAGCTCCACGAGTCGCTGCAGCTCACTCTCGCCGATATAGATAAGTCGGCGTCGAACGAATTCATAGGCAACCGCCCGATCTTCCCTGTCGAACTGCTGCAACCACGTCGCCAGGCTCTCGAGAAAACGAGCGCCGGCGCGGAAGTCCTCGTAGCCATTGTATTTCAACCTGGCCATCAACCTGAGCCAGCGAAATTCTTTCTCCGCCTGCTCGTCAGGCCAGCCCATGATCTCGCCCAGGACGCGCAGCGCAAGACGCGATTCCATTGTTCCCCTAATCGACGATGAAGGCTACGCCGCGCCCGCTCTCGTGCGGCCGGAGTCTGAGTAGATATTCCTTCGCAGCCTCGACTCCTCGAGTCGCGGGCGAAGCGAGATTCCAGCATCGATCGGCAGCGCCGCTCACCTCGTCGACGCTCAGCGAATGCGACCCTGCGAGCAATTCAAAATCGTTGCCAGGCCAACAGCCGCGATCGCCGATGCAGATCGGTTCTGCCAGCGACTGTCCAACCAAGCTCCATACCCGCCCCACGACATTGCGCTTCGATACCCCTGGCGCCAACACATCGGCCGAATGGTCAGACTGGACGACTCTCACACCCTGGATCCCGATGGTTCTCACGACTTCGTTGGCCAGCGCCCAAAGTGCAGACGGGGCGACGGCCTTTTTCGGCTCGAGCGTAATCTGGTGCCGACGGTCGGTCTGCTTCGCCAAAATGGCAAGCTCCCGATGAGCGTGAAGCCCGCGCGCCACTATTGCAAGCTCCTCGCACATCGGGCCCTCGCGACGTGGCGATGAATCGTCGGACAGCGGGGCGACTTCAGCGCCGTTGTAGTAGCCGACGTGGACATTTCCCCAATGCTTTTCCAGCAACACACGGCGCAGTGCGTCGCGCACCGATACCCCGCGGCCCGTTGCGATTCCCACGGTGATCCCTGATACGACTAGACGTACAAGTTCGCGTGCGATGTCGGATTCCGGCGGCTCCGTCCGCTTTTTCGGTCCAACGAGCGTTCCGTCGTAGTCAAACACCACTGCTGCGAAATTCGCCTTTCGCAGCTTCATCCGATACTCGTTCAAGTCTCGAAGCCAGTCCTCCATCACCTCAAGCGTGGCAGGCCGCTCCACGGTTTGCCGTATTTTGCGTTCGAGGATTGCGCGGGTCGAAGCATCGACGTTTCCGGAGGAGCCGCTGCCCTTACAAATGTCGTAGTCGAGCTCGTATATCTCGTGCCCAAATGGCGGGACGCCCGGCCGGCCAGGATCGATTCTTCGTAGATCGCCTTTCCATTGCGCAAGGCGCTGCGAGATCACCACCGCTTCCAGGGCACCTTGCTGCCAATCCGGAGACAATGCTATCTGCAATGCTGGGACGGTCTTCGGGAGAATCGCGAGCGTCCGGGAGGCAAGCTCGCGCTCCTCCGATCCGATGAACGCGACAATCCCCGATTGTTCTGCGTTCTTGGCCAGCCAATGGTGGCGCCCATGGGCGAAGTTCCGGTAGTCGGCCACCTGGACACAGCCCAGAGCTGCCTCCGTAAAACGCGACTCCAGGTCGCAAGCCGCGGCTCGAGTCGCGGCACCGTGCAGAACGACAAGCGTCTGCCGCTCGAGAACGCGCTCGACCCGCGAAAACTCTTCGGCTATTGCATTCGCACCTTGCAGTACGGTGTCACAGAGCAACTTAGACGGGTTGAACTTACGGGTCTCGCCGGAGAACAAGATATCGTACGCCCGCGTCAACAACAGACAAAACCCGAGAAGCGAATTCGTAGCGAGAAATCCATCTTTGCCGGTGGGCAGATCAAACAGCGCCAGATCGCAATAGGCACATGCTTCCGCGGCCCGTGCGAGCGGGCTCGAATGATTTCCGCACAAAACCCCCATGACGCGCGGTTCTGCCTGCACGGACACCGCAAACGCTTTGAGGATGTCAGCATTCGACCCGCCTGCGCTAATGAACCACGCACATTCCGCTCCGCACGCTCCTTCTTCCAGGAAAGCCAGAGGAGTGCACACTCGTGCAGGCTGCCGCGCCAGCCGACGATGCAGCGTCGCGACGAAGTGGCAAGCCGTCAACGAGCCGCCAGAGCCGATCGCGAGCAGCGGCCTGCCGAACGACGGGGAAAGCGCGGCGACGAGGCCTTCAACGCTCTCCGCTGCCGCCCACGACAGCGTGCCGGAAAGACTGGCGATCTCCTCTGAGTACGGTTTACCCATTGATTCCAAAGCAGTTTGCGACGACATCCCCAGATTCCAAGCGGAAGTGTAATGTATGCTTATACAGTAAATGCCTTTTCACATCCCCCCCTCAACCTGGCTGGTGCCCAAGAAGAAGATCGGGTTTACGTCCCCGGATAACGGCGTTTGCTGGCTCGCGTCTATTCTGGACCAGCCGACGATACCTCGGCCAGAAATCACGCTTTGCTTGCGCTACCAACCCCGTGACCGCACTCCCGCGTTGCCGATTACGTGCCGATGGCCACAAATATCGTTTTGCCGCGCAGTCATGCTGGATTCTAGCTTCCGACGGTTTGTTGCATACAATGAAGCCACAGCTTGGGGGGACTGTGCCGCTCTGGAAGATGAACTGCATGGATGACCGATATTCCGGGATGTGGCAGCGGTGGTATCGGCACCAATGCGTTGGGGTGGGCTGGTACAGCAAGTGGGGCTACCGTCTGACGGGCAAGTCCGAGGGCGAAAACGAGTCCGGCTGGAGGCACGCCCGCGGGGCGCTTCAGCAAATCGACGTAGGCCACCATATCGTCGTGGCGTTGCGCGGCCACAAAGTGGGGCGACTTGGCCAGGTTTCTGGGAAGGCCGTAAATGACTCCAATTGGGACCCTCTAGTGCCTCGAAGCGCCGATCTGCCGGAGGGCGAGATGGGTCGGCGCATCTTCGTTCGCTACGATATGACCGTCGATCCCGATGACAGGGAACCGATCGTGCGGCTGCCCGCTGGCAGCGAGGTCACTTCGGGAGAGCTTCGCCCCACGATCTCAGAAATCCCCCCGGTGCCGCGGAGCCTTCTCTCGCGGAATTTCGAGCCCTGCGGGGAGGCTTCGAGAACCCGAACGACCGTGGCTGGCGCGTATGCCACAAACACCCGGTTGGCTTTGGTCAACGCGGCGCACTGGCCGACCTGCCCATCGGCGAGATCGAACGGCATTTTCGCCACTTCCTTTCACCGTCGAACATGTTTCTCGTTCCCAAGGCGTTGGGCGGTCTTGGCCCATTGCCGCAGATGTGCGCAGTCATAAAGGGCCGCACATATTCCACGCAATGACAGATCTTGGGAAATCGTACAAACGCTGGTATCCGGCCCTGCGGCGTGCAAAAGGGAAGCTTCGCTCCATGCTGAGAGAGATCGAAGGCGCCATTGAGGACCGAACCTTAGTGCGGGCTCACGTGAGCGCCATTCGCATCAAGGATTTGCCGAGCTTCCAGCGCAAGGCCGACAGAAATGGATGGAACGGCGACGAAGCCTTCGCTCGCTGCGGCGACGTCATAGGCGGCCGGGTCGTCTGCAACAACGCGGAAGATGTCTATCGATTCGTCGAGCTTCTAAAGGAGCTCCTTCCCGGGGATCAAGCGGCGTTCGAAATCCAGGACTGGATCAAAGCGCCGAACCAGCGCGGATATCGAGCGCTTCACATTAACTTTTGGCTCGATGTCAGCGACACGTTCGCCCCGGAGCTCGTTCCGTGCGAAGTGCAGGTTCGCACGCGCTTGCAGGACGCCTGGGCAGAGCTTACCCACGGCGACATCTACAAGCAGCCGGGCCTCCCCGAAGATCTGCGTGGACGATCCAGGGAACTCTCGAACATCTTGGCGACAGCTGACAGTATCGCCAGCGCCATCCGCCAGCGGGCGGTACAGGAGGCTGTTGCGCCAAGTGAGCGGCCGGATCTGCGCTCAATTTCGTCCGCTGGCCTCGCGTTCACTTTCAAGGAGGTGTTCGGAAGGTCGCCACCCGATTACTTAGTCCGGCAAGCGCTCAACCTATGCGAAGAGCTCGAGATTTCATCGCTCGAAAAGCTTCCGGAGACCCTTGGGCGTCCGGACTTTCGCGAAGAGGTCGGCAGGGCGTATCGGTCGATCATCGGCGTGCGCATGGGCGCGGAAGACGTGTTTCTCGCTGCCCTTCACGCCTTCGCCGGCGGCGAAGCGCAAGCATTCAAGTACGTGCGGCGCAAGGCGCGAAGAGAATTCCGAGAAATCGACCGCAACGCCCGGCGGGAAATGCTGTCGTCGCTTCCGTTCACGGTTGAGGAACTGATAGCGCAGTTGGAAGATCCGCAGGGCGAGGCCGACGTGGAGAGTTGGGCTGACGCCTTGGGAGCCACGGATAGCTGCTCCATTTGCGGTACCACCATTGTCAGGCCCGACGCATTCGCGGAAGCGCTCGTCCAGCACTATGCTCCCTCGAACGCCGATGACGCACGGACGCGAATCGAGACGGCGCTCGTCCAATCCAGTGTGGAGCGCGGCGGTTGGGACAACTCTTCGCTATGTTCCTACCACGACG
The DNA here is from genome assembly GCA_016195915.1 of Betaproteobacteria bacterium. Taxonomy (GTDB): domain Bacteria; phylum Pseudomonadota; class Gammaproteobacteria; order Burkholderiales; family SG8-39; genus JADGRQ01. The sequence continues at coordinate 31,850 of JACPYS010000033.1, forward strand.
AACGGGCGTACAAAGATTAGCCAAGATCCTGTTTCCTTCTGGGCGCTCGCGCGCAGCTACCTTGCGGCGGCAGATCGCTTGCTGAGTGATCGACGCTCGGAGGTTTACCTGCCGGCCGCTTACCTCCTGTGCCACGCGCTGGAGCTTGGACTCAAGGCGTATTTGCTGCATGCCGGAGCGGCAGAGCGTCTGCTGAGGGAATACGGCCACGATCTCGAAGCGTGCCTCGTTGCGGTCGAGAACAACGGACTGAGACGACACATCGCGCTCACGACGGAGGAACGTGACGACTTGAAGCTGATCAACGACCACTACGAGCGCAAGGAGTGAACCGGACCCCGAAGTGCGGACACCACGAACCGAGAAAAGCGTTGTCCACGGATAGCCGCCAGCCGTGCTGCAGCACGACGTCAGGCCTGTCGTCGGGCCTGTACTCAAGGAAGAACTCGACCGGATTGAAGCTCGGTTCGTAGTTCTCCGCGACGGACGCCGCGAACGCGCCTCCGCCGCCGATACAATGCCCGCAGGGAGGAGCACCCGTGTCACGCAGGCACCAATGGCTGGTCTACGGCGTATCGATGCGCTTCGCGGTGCTGCTCGGCGCGATATTCGGCGTGTTCGCCGGCGCCGCCGCCTTCAAGCCGCCGCTCGCCGGCGCCGCGCTGGGCGCGCTCAGCACGGCGATCTACGCGTTCATCCTGATGGGGCTTCTGGGCGGGGCGGAAATCTTCCTCCCTACCACGCGCCTGGGCCGAGCGCTCGGCCGCGCGCCCTTCGTCGCCGTGGTGGCGGTGAAATCCGCCGTCTACTTCGCAGTGGTGGCGGTGGTGATCTTCGGCCGGGTGGGGCCGCGCATCGCGCTGCTCGCCTTCGACGCGGACCTCGCCGCGAGCCTCGATGCGCAGGTGCAGTCGAACCTGCCGCGCGGCTTCGTCGCCGCGGTGTGGGCGCTGACGTTGTTCTTCATGGTGTTGCTGCGCCACGCGGCGCAGCTGATCGGCGAGCGCAGTTTCCGCGACATCGTGGTCGGCCGCTACCGGCGGCCGCGCGCGGAGGAGCGCTTTTTCCTGTTCATCGACATCGTCGGTTCCACGCCGGTCGCGGAGCGGCTGGGGCCGCTGTCTGTGCACCGCTACCTGGACCAGGTGTTCCAGACCGCCTCCGGCCCGATCGACGAGCACCGCGGCGAGGTCTACCAGTACGTCGGAGACGAGGTGGTGGTGACGTGGACGGTGGCGGAGGGCCGCGCCGAGGCGCAGCCGCTCGCCTGTCTGTTCGCGGTCGAGGCGGCGCTCGCGCGCGCGGCGCCCGAGTTCGAGCGCGCGTTCGGCGCGGTGCCGAAGCTGCGCGCGGCGCTGCACGCGGGCGAGGTGGTCACCGGCGAGATCGGCGGCAGCCGGCGCGCGATCGTGTTCCACGGCGACGTGATGAACACGACCTCGCGCATCGAGAACGCGACGCGCGAACTGGGCCGGCCTTTCCTCGTGTCCGAGGATGCGCTGAAAAGGCTGGACGGCGTTCATCGCTATGCGTTGGAAGACCTCGGGCCGCAGCAGCTGCGCGGCAGGGAGGCCGAGACGCGTCTGTACGCGGCGACGCTGGCGGCCGCCTGAGCTCGCCTCGGGCGGTCGCCCGGGCACTTCGCCGACTGGGGGGTGCTCGACCGGCGCGACCGGGACAAGCACCGCATCCGCGTGGTGAGCTGCGAGAGCCCGACGGTGATCCTCGGCCATGCCTTCACCACCGGCACGATCCAGAGAAAGTGCAGGGTCGCTGCAGGTGTACCCAGTCGTGGACGAGCATCTGATCGCGGCGCTGGGTCTTCTCGCGAGCCTCGGGAGATACCCGTTACGATTCCTGGATGCTCTGCACCTCGCGATAGCGCGAAGCATTCATTGCCAGCAGATGGCGACAGCGGACAAGACCATGGCGGATGCGGGTAAGGCCGCCGGCCTGCGCGTGGTGCGTTTCTTTTAGGAAAGCTCCCACATCGCAGCGTCAGTGCGCGGCCTCGGCGGCATCGACAAAGCGCCCGTCCTGCATGTGATACACGCTATCGAAGCCCTCGATCATGCGCTGATCGTGGGTCACGGTAATCACGGCCGAATTGCGCTCGCGCGCGATCTTCCTCAGCAGGCCCATCACGCGCATGCCCCGCTCGGTGTCGAGCGCCGCAGTCGGCTCGTCGGCAAAGATCAGCGGCGGCTGATTGGCCAGCGCGCGCCCGATCGACACGCGTTGCTGTTCGCCGCCGGACAGGTTGGCCGGCATCGACTCGGCGCGATGGCCGATTTCGAGGTACTCGAGCAGTTCCTGCGCGCGTCGCGTGGCATCGCGCTTGCTGCGGCCGTTCAACTGGAGCGCCAGCGAGATGTTCTCCCTCGCATTGAGAAACGGGATCAGGTTGTTTGCCTGGAAGATGAACCCGATGTTCTCGCGGCGGAAGCGGCGCAGGTCGATGCCGGTTGCGCCGCTATCGTAGACAGACTGTCCATTCATGACGATGCGGCCGCTGCCCGGTTCGAGGATCAGGCTCATGCACAACAGGAGCGTGCTCTTGCCCGAGCCGCTGGGACCTAGCAGCGCAACCAGTTCGCCCGCCTCCACCGTGAAGTGGATGTCGCGCAGCGCGTGCACCGCGAGTTCCCCGCTGCCGAAGGTCTTGTTGAGGCCGCTCACCTCGACGATCGGCATCTCAGCCGCCGAGCGCCAGTTGCGGAGGCGTGCGCAGCGCCTGGCCAATCGCGAGAAAACTCGCGAGGACCCCGCCCGCGAGCATCACCGCAAAGGTCACCGCGGTCTCCTGCGGCAGGAACACCAGCGTACGCGGGAAGCGCTCACCGATCAGTTGCACCAGCGACCATGCAAACACAAAGCTCGCGGCCGTGAGCAGCAGCGACTGTTCGAGGATCAGCCGCACGATCACGCTGTTGGGAGCGCCGATCAGCTTGAGCGTCGCGATCGAGCGGATCTTCTCGATCGTCAGCACGTATACGATCAGCGCGATGATCACGATGGACACGACGACCAGCAGGGAACGGAACAATCCGAGCACCGCCGACATCCGCCGCAGGCGCCCCTCGAGCATCAACTCGCGCTCCTCGTCCATGGTGTACACGTTGAAGTACAGCCAGTCCCGGATGCGCGCGCGCACCGCCTCGGCATCGGCGCCGGGTGCGAGCCGCAACAGTACCGCGCTGATGGTGTCGGTTGCGCCGGCGAGCAGCGGCAGCAGTTTCGCTGCCTGCTCCGGGTTGTAGCCCGACAGCTCCAGGCGCTTCAAACCGGCGGCACGCGCCGCAACCAGCGCGCGGCCGTCCTGCTGGTAGAGCACTTCCTGCGCATCGGGCAGTGAAAGGTAGACGAGCGGGTTGCCGCCCGCGTCCACCGCGAGATGCGTGATGCCGACGACCGTGTAGGAACGCGTACCGAGGCGCACCGATTCTCCCAGGTGCAAGCCGAGCTTGTCGTCCGCGACCATCTCGTAGTGCGGCGCGCGGATCGCGTTTCCGCTCGCAATGCGCCCGGGACCGCCCAGCCCGCCGAACACGTCGTAGCCGATGATCGTGAACTGCTGGCTTGCACCTCCGATCTCCCGCTGCGCCGAGTACGCGATGAACGGGCCCGTCCGGGCCACACCGGGCGTGGCCGCAACGCTCCTGTAGGCATCCGCGGGCAGGCGCGAGGATTCGTTGAACGGACCGCCGCGCCCCCGCTCCACCACCCACAGGTCGGTGCCGGTGTTCTCGATCAGCCACACACCGTCCGCGATGTTGCCCTGGTAGATGCCGTTCATCACCAGCACGATCGTGAGCAGCAGGCCCACGCCGATAATGGTGGCGATGAACTTGCCGACGTGGCGCCGGATGTCCTTGACTGCGAGGTCCATGGTTCGAGACGGTGGTCCGCGACCATCAACCCGGCGTATCGCTGCCGCGCACGCGCATTCCCGGCTTCACGCTCTGCGGCGCCGCGATCACGGCGTCCTCCGCTGCGACGCCCTTGCGCACGAGCACCGTCGCGGTGTCCGCCGCGCCGGTCTCGACCGCCTGAAACTGCGCGCGACCATCGCGCACGATCATCACGCCCTGCTTTCCCTGGTATTGCACCAGTGCCCCGATCGGCAGCATCAGGCCCTTGTCCTCGCCTGCGTGAATCGTGACTTCGGCTTCCTGGTCGATCGCGAAGCGCTCGGGCGGAACGTCGAACGCGACGTTCACCTCCAGTTCGCGCGTGGCCGCGTCCGATTGACGGGCGATTCTCGCCACCTTGCCCGGGAGTACTTCACCGGTACGCAGGCGGATGCTTGCGGGCATTCCCGGCCGGACGCGTCCGACCACCGATTCGTCGATACGCGTCGCCACCCAAAGTGTCGCCGGATCGACCATGCGGAACATCGGGCTCCCGGGCACGACGGTGCTACCGACCTCCGCCAAACGCTGGATGATCACGCCGTCCATCGGAGCGGCGATGCGCGTGAAGGACAGCACTGCGTCGGCGAAACGCGCCTCCTGCGAGAGGGTGCCGGTTTCCGCCTCGCGCGCGGCGAAGGTCTCCTTCGTATTGTCCAGATTCGCCTCCGCGGCGCGCAGCGCGGCATCGGAGGCATCGAGCGAGGCTTGGGAGAGGTAGCCGGTAGCGAACAGCTCCGCATCGCGCCGCTTCTTGCTGCGCGCAAGGTCGACGTCGGCCTGTGCCTTGACGATGTTCGCCCGTGCCGCCTTCGCATTGCGTTGCAGCGTATCCTGCTGGCCAGTCACCGACGCGCGTTTCGCAGAGAGGTCCCGATCATCGAGTTGTGCGAGGAGCTGGCCGCGCTTGACGGAATCACCGTGGTCGGCGTGAACAGCAGTCACCGTTGCCGTTACCCGCGCCCCCAGCGTCACCGGAATTCGCGCCTGCACGGTCCCCGGGCCGGTAATCCGCACCGGCATGGCGCCTTGCCTTGCTGCAACCGTCTGCACGGGCGTCGCGTGCAGGAACCCGCGATAGACGCCGAACGCGGCGGCAGCGAGTACCGCAAACGCGAGAAGAGCAATCGGGATGCGATTCGTTTTCATATTCTGGTCGCCCAAGGCGAGCATCGTCCGGCGCCGCAGCCATGTCTGTAACCGGGGTTACCAACAGTTCGACGAAGTCGACGGCGCTGCCGATTGATCAATGTCAATACCGCGCTCGAATACATCCCGAATCATGCGAACAGGGCCGGTGGGCCCTCAAATATGTGACACCGGTTACGGAATCATCGACCCATGCGCGCCACAATTGCCTTCACCTGAATTGCGCAAAGATTCCATGATCATTCCACGCACCCTTTCCGCATCCCTCGCCGCCCTGCTCGCCCTGAACGCCAGCGCGGCCGAACTCGCGAGCGCCCCCGTCGAATACCGCGAAGTCGACCTCACCTACAGCTCCGAAGGCGTGGTTGAAGCCGTCAAGCAATCCACGGTCTCCGCGCAGATCTCCGGGCGCATCGTGGAACTGCGCTTCGACGTCGGCGATTACGTGAAAAAGGGCGAGGTAATCGTGCGCATCGACGAACGCGCCGCGAGCCAGGCGGTTGCAGCGAGCGAGGCGCAGGTGCGCGAGGCGGAAGCGGCGCTGCGCAATGCGCGCGCGGCGTTCGAGCGCACCAAGCAACTGCGCGGTCAGAACTTCGTCAGCCAAGCTGGACTCGACAAGGCCGAATCCGATTACAAAGCCGCGCAGGAGCGTGTCGCAGCATTGCTCGCGGGCGCCGGGCAGGCCGCCACGGAACGAAGCTTCGCCACCATCGTCGCGCCCTATTCAGGCGTCGTCGCGGCGCGCCACGTGGAGCTGGGTGAAATGGCGGCGCCCGGCAAACCGCTGATGACCGGCTTCGATCCCGCCGACATGCGCGTGGTGGCGACATTGCCGCAGGGGCAGGTGGCGCCGGCGCGCGCTTCGGGCAAGGCGAGGGTCGAGGTCCCCTCGCTCAATCAATGGATCGAGGTGAGCGAGCTGAGCTTTCTTCCGGCCGCCGACCCGCGCACGCAGACCACTCGGGTGCGCCTGCAACTTCCCGCCGCGACGCGCGGCGTCTACCCCGGCATCTTCGCGCGCGCGCATTTCACGGTCGGCCGCGCTTTCAAGCTGCTGGTGCCGCGCTCGGCGATCCTGCGGCGCAGCGAGGTGACCGCGGCTTATGTGATCGATCCCAGCGGCGAGCCCCGTTTGCGCCAGCTGCGGCTGGGCGAACAATCGGGACCCGACTGGGTCGAGGTGCTCTCCGGATTGAAACAGGGCGAGCGCGTCGCGCTCGAGCCGGTCAAGGCGGGCATTGCCGCGAACCGGCCCGCGGTGCGCTGAGGGCCAAACGCATGGGGCTCTCAGGGCGCATTGCGCGGTTCTTTCTCGGTTCGCAGCTCACGCCGCTGATCGCGCTGCTCGCGATCCTGCTCGGGGCGTTCGCGGTGATCGTCACGCCGCGCGAGGAAGAGCCGCAGATCAACGTCACCATGGCGAACGTGCTGATCCCGTTTCCCGGGGCTTCCGCGCGCGACGTGGAGACGCTGGTGGCGACGCCCGCCGAGCAGGTGCTCTCGCAGATGAACGGCGTCGAACACGTGTATTCGGTGTCGAGGCCGGGTATGGCGGTGCTCACCGTCCAGTTCGTGGTCGGCGTGCCGAGGATCGACGCTCTGGTACGGCTCTACGACACCATCAACTCGAACCGCGACTGGGTGGCTCCCAACCTCGGCGTGGGCGATCCGATCATCAAGCCCAAGGGCATCGACGATGTGCCGATCGTCGCCCTCACGCTCTGGACCGAAGATCCGCAGGCGGGCGCGTTCGAACTGGAACGCGTGGCGCACGCGGCGGAAATCGAACTCAAGCGCGTTCCCGGAACGCGCGAGATCGCGACCCTGGGCGGACCGGGGCGCGCGGTGCGCGTGTTGCTCGATGCCGATCGCATGAACGCGCAAGGGGTCACCGCCCTCGACACGCGCAACCTTCTGGCGCTTTCCAACACCTCGCTGCCCTCGGGCAAGCTGCTCAGCCGGAACCGCGAGATTGCGCTCGACACGGGAAACTTTTTCGAGAGCGCGGAGGATGTGCGCAATCTGGTGGTCGGTGCTTCCGAAGGCCGCCCGGTGCACCTGCGCGATATCGCGGAGGTGATCGACGGCCCCGACCAGCCCTCGCGCTACGTCTGGACCGGCGCCAAAGGGGCGGAGCATCCAGCGGTGACGCTGCAGATCACCAAGAAGGCAGGCGAAAACGCGGTGGACGTCGCCGAGCGGGTGATGCGCCGCGTCGATGAACTGCGCGGGACGGTGATTCCGGAAAATGTCCAGGTCAGCGTCACGCGTAACTACGGCGCAACCGCGAACGACAAGGCGCAGCAACTCATCAAGAAGTTGATCTTCGCCACGCTTTCGGTCGTGGCGCTCGTATTCGCGGCGCTCGGATGGCGCGAGGCGGTGATCGTCGGCGTGGCGGTGCTGCTGACCCTCGCGGCGACGCTGTTCGCCTCGTGGGCCTGGGGCTTCACGCTCAATCGCGTGTCGCTGTTCGCGCTCATCTTCTCCATCGGCATCCTCGTCGACGACGCGATCGTGGTAGTCGAGAACATCCACCGGCGCATGGGGATCGACCCGCGGTCGCTCGCGGAAGTCATCCCGCAGGCCGTGGACGAAGTCGGCGGCCCGACCATTCTCGCCACCTTCACCGTCATCGCGGCGCTGCTGCCGATGGCCTTCGTGAGCGGCCTGATGGGCCCTTACATGAGCCCGATCCCGATCAACGCCAGCATGGGCATGCTGATCTCCCTTGCCATCGCCTTCATCGTGACGCCCTGGCTTGCGCGCAAGCTGCTGCGCCGTGCTCACGCCGTGCATGCTGCGCAACCCGGCAGGCTCGATCGCCTGTTCGACCGCGTGCTCGGGCCGTTTCTCGTTTCTCCGCGCGCGGCCCGCAACCGCAGGAACCTGTGGCTCGCGGTGCTCGCTGCGATCCTGGTCTCGATCTCGCTCGCGGCGTTCAAACTGGTGGTGCTGAAGATGCTGCCGTTCGACAACAAGTCCGAGTTCCAGGTGGTGGTGGACATGCCCGCGGGCACGCCGGTCGAAAACACGGCGGCCGCGCTGCGCGACATGGGTGCCGTGATCGCGCGCATTCCCGAGGTCACCGACTACCAGGCCTACGCCGGCACCAGCGCGCCGATCAATTTCAACGGCCTGGTGCGCCAGTACTATCTGCGCCAGGCCTCGGAGCTCGGCGACCTGCAGGTCAATCTCGCGGACAAGTCTCACCGCCACCGCAAGAGCCACGAGATCGCCCAGGCCGCGCGTCCCGCGCTGGAGCAGGTGGCAGCGAAATGGGGCGCGCGCGTCAAAGTGGTCGAGGTGCCGCCCGGACCGCCGGTGCTCGCGCCGATCGTCGCGGAGATCTACGGCCCCGACGAGGCCGGCCGCCTGCGTGTAGCGAAGCGCGTGCGCGAGGCATTCGCCAATGCCGCGGACATCGTGGGCGTGGATGATTCGGTCGAGGAAAGCGCGCCGCGCATCGTGCTGCGCGTGGACCAGGGCAAAGCGGCGCTGCTTGGCGTGGTGCAGCGCGACGTGGTGGACACGGTCCGCATGGCGCTCACCGGAGCCGACGCGACCGCGTTGCACGATGGCCAGGCGAAGTATGAAGTGCCCGTGCGGATTGCGCTGCCCCCGGAGCGGGCCTCCCGAGTTGAAGAATTGCTCAAGCTGAGCGTCCGCGGGGCGAACGGCGCCGCGGTGCCGCTTTCCGAACTGGTGCGTCCGTTCGAGAATGAACGCGACCGGCCCGTCTACCACAAGGACCTGCTGCCCGTGTCCTACGTGGTAGGCGACATGGCCGGCAAGCTCGACAGCCCGCTCTACGGCATGTTCGGCATTCGCGGCGAGATCGCCGCCAAACCGTTCGACGAAGGTGGCACGCTGGGCGAGTATTTCATCCGCCAGCCCTCGGATCCGTATCGCCAGTACGCGCTCAAGTGGGACGGGGAATGGCAGGTGACCTACGAGACGTTTCGCGACATGGGGCTCGCGTACGCGGTCGGACTGATCCTGATCTACCTGCTGGTCGTCGCGCAGTTCAAGTCCTATCTCACCCCCCTCATCATCATGGCGCCGATTCCGCTCACCGTGATCGGCGTGATGCCGGGGCATGCGCTGCTCGGCGCGCAGTTCACCGCCACCTCGATGATCGGCATGATCGCGCTCGCAGGCATCATCGTGCGCAATTCGATCCTGCTGGTGGACTTCATCAACCTGCAGGCCGCAGAAGGCGCGGCGTTCCGCGACGCGGTGCTGCGCTCCGCCGCGGCGCGCGCCAAGCCGATCGTCCTGACCGGCCTCGCGGCGATGCTCGGCGCGCTGTTCATCCTGGACGACCCGATCTTCAACGGCCTCGCCATCGCGCTCATCTTCGGCCTGTTCGTTTCTACGCTGCTGACCCTGGTGTTGATACCTCTCATGTACTACGTCGCTTTCCGCAAGCGCCTGGAGCAGCCGGCGAGCGAGTGACAGCACGCTCTGTTTTGCCGCACTGGCCCATGCTGCGTGACGGCGGCCAAAGGGATTGCAGGCCGATCCTACCTTCTGGTAACATAAGCTTTTGGCCGGTAACATGATGACGGCGCAACATCACTGCGACGTCCCCGCCGCCGCAATGGCGAAGCCGGAGGCGCTGGTCTATCCGTTTCGCTTGCCGAACACCGCCTCGCTGATCGAAATCGCGCCTGGCATCCTGTGGCTGCGCATGCCGATGCCGCTGACGCTGAACCACATCAACCTGTACCTGCTGGCCGCAGGCGATGGCTGGCTGGTCGTCGACACTGGCCCGGCGACAGCCGAGGCCATCGCGGTCTGGGCGTCCCTGTTCGACGGTCCACTCGCGGGCCGGCGGATTGCCGGCGTCGTCTGCACCCATTTCCATGCCGATCACTCCGGCCTGGCGCGAATGCTCTGCGAGCGCTCGGGCGCGCCGCTGCTGATGACGCCGAGGGAATATTACTGGCGGCTCGCCTGGCCCGGAATGCTGACCGAGATACCTGCGGAGCACGCGGCGTTCTACCACGAGAGTGGCTACCCCGCCGAGCTGACGCGCGAGGCCAACGGAATCTTTACGTCCCTGGCCCTGGTCCTGCCGATGCCACTGAGTTTTCGCAGGCTGCGCGAGCACGAACGCGTGCCGCATGTCGACGGCGACTGGCGCGTGCTGATCGGCCATGGCCACTCGCCGGAGCACGCGATGCTCTACTGCGCGTCCCGCTCGGTGCTGATCTCCGGCGACCAGCTGCTGCCGCAGATCTCCACCAACATCTCGGTCACCGCGATCGATCCGTCGGCCGAGCCGCTGTCGGAGTGGCTCGCTTCGCTCGAACGCCTGCTCGCGATTCCGGACGAAACGCTCGTGCTGCCGGCCCACGGTCTGCCGTTTCGCGGTATCCACGCGCGTGTCGGGCAGCTGCGGTCGCACCACGAGCGCGAACTGCGCAGTGCCCTCGCCGCCTGCGCGCGACAGCCGTGCAGTGCGTACCAGGTCAGCAAGGCATTGTTTCCGGGGCCGCTGAAAGGAATTGCGCACGTGCTCGCGCTGGGCGAGAGCTTGGCCCACCTGCATCACCTGGCGCGCAGCGGCGACGTTGTCAGCGCGCTGGATGGCTCGGGCGTGCGCAGATTCCGCGCGTGCCGCGCAACCCAACTCACAAAGGGAGAAGAACATGGCTAACAGCAGCAAGGTACTGGTCGCGGGCGTCGGCATGATTCCGTTCAGCAAGCCGGGGCAGAGCCCTGCATATCACGAGATGGGCTCGCAAGCTGTGCGCCTGGCGCTCGCAGACGCCGGGCTCGAGTACGGCGTCATCGAGCAGGCATACGCCGGGTACGTTTTCGGCGACTCCACCAGCGGCCAGCGCGCGCTGTACGAAGTCGGCATGACCGGCATCCCGATCGTCAACGTCAACAACAACTGCTCCACCGGATCGACCGCGCTGTTCCTCGCCCGCCAGGCGATCCAGAGCGGCGCGGTGCAGTGCGCGCTCGCCGTCGGCTTCGAGCAAATGCGCCCCGGCGCAATCAGCGCGTTCTGGACCGATCGCCCCTCGGTGTTCGGCCGCTTCGACGCGCTGACCGACGAATTGGTCGGTGAGCCCGCGATTCCGCTGGCCCTGCGCTATTTCGTCGGGGCCGGGCGCGAGCATATGCAGCGTTACGGAACTCCCCTCGCCACCTTCGCCAAGGTCAAGGCGAAGGCGAGCCGCCACGCGATGAACAACCCGATGGCGTTGCTGCGCAAGGAGGTCACCGAAGACGAAGTGCTGCAGTCGGCGCCGATCTCGCCAGGGATAATGACGCGGCTGATGGCTTGCCCGCCCACCTGCGGCGGCGCCGCAGCAGTGCTGGTATCCGAGGAATTCGCGCGCAAGCACGGCATCGCCTCGAAAGTCGCGATCCTGGCGCAGTCGATGACCAGCGACCGGTCGGGCACCTTCAGCAATCGCTCGATGATATCCATGGTCGGCACCGCCATCGCCAGGGAGGCAGCGCAGCACGTCTACGAACAAGCCGGCATCGGGCCCGAGGACATCGACGTGTGCGAACTGCACGACTGCTTCGCGCAGAACGAGGTGCTCTCGTACGAGGCGCTGGGGTTGTGCCCGGAGGGCGGCGCCGAGAAATTCGTCGACGACGGCAACAACACCTATGGCGGACGCATCGTCGTCAATCCTTCTGGCGGGCTGCTGTCCAAAGGGCACCCGCTGGGCGCAACCGGTCTCGCTCAGTGCTACGAGCTGACGCACCAGCTGCGCGGCACCGCCGGTGCGCGGCAGGTCGACGGAGCCGAACTCGCGCTGCAGCACAATCTGGGACTGGGCAGTGCCGCGGTCGTCACCTTGTACGGCCGGGCGTGACGCGGCGGCACCGCCCGGGTTCGTAACTCGAAACGATCGAAGCGGACATCATGAAGCTTCAAGGCAAGGTGGCCGTGATCACCGGCGGCGCCTCGTGGCTGGGCCGGCGCACCGCGGAGTATTTCGTCCGCGACAAGGGCGCAAAGGTTGTGGTGTTCGACCTCAACGACGATGCCGGCGCGGCGCTGGTTGCACAGTTGGGCGAGGCGAATGCGCTCTACCAGCGGGTCGATGTAACCGACGAAGCCGCGGTCGCCGCCGGGGTGCAGGCGGGCGTCGAGCGCTTTGGCCGCATCGACATCTGCGTGAACTGCGCGGGCATTCCCACGCCGATGAAGATACTAGACAAGGAGGGACGCGCGTCGAATTGCGGCAAGTTCCAGCGCACCGTGTTGGTCAACCTGGTCGGCACGTTCCAGGTGATGGCGTACTGCATCGCGCAGATGGCGAGGAACGCACCGGAGAACGGCGAGGAGCGCGGTGTCGTCGTCAACGTTGCATCCGGTGCCGCGTTCGACGGCCAGATCGGGCAGACCGCGTATTCGGCGAGCAAGGCTGGCGTGGTCGGCTTGTCGCTGCCGGCGGCGCGCGAACTCGCGGCGATCGGCGTGCGCGTCAACTCGATCGCGCCGGGGCTGTTCAACACGCCGATGGCGCAGTCGCTGGGCCCGAAGGTGCTCGAGTCGCTCAAGACCATGGTCGAGTTCCCGAAGCGTTTCGGCGACATGGCCGAGTTCGCCAGCCTGTGCGCGTACATCTGCGAAAACGCGTATCTGAACGGCGAGTGTATCCGGCTCGACGCCGCCACGCGCTTGCGCGCGCGCTGATCCGTCGAGTGTCAAGTAACGATCGATCGGGCGAATCATGAGGCTCCAAGAAAAGGTTGCGGTGATCACGGGCGGCGCTTCGGGGCTGGGCCGGCGCACCGCGGAGTATTTCGTCCGCGAAAAGGGCGCGAAGGTTGTGGTATTCGATCTCAACGACGAGGCCGGCGCGGCGCTCGTTGCGCAGTTGGGCGAGGCGAACGCGCTCTACCAGCTGGTTGACGTCACCGACGAGGCCGCGGTCGCGGCCGGGGTGCAGGCGGGCGTCGAGCGATTTGGCCGCATCGACGTCTGCGTCAACTGCGCAGGCATTCCAACGCCGATGAAGATCCTCGACAAGGACGCGCGCGCGTCGAACTGCGGCGAGTTTCTGCGCACCGTGCTGGTCAACCTGGTCGGCGCGTTCCAGGTGATGGCGCACTGCATCGCGCAGATGGCCGGCAACGCACCGGAGAACGGCGAGGAGCGTGGTGTCGTCATCAATGTTGCGTCGATCGCCGCGTTTGAGGGCCAGATCGGAACGACCGGGTATTCCTCGAGCAAGGCCGGGGTGGTGGGCCTGTCGCTGCCGGCGGCGCGCGAACTCGCCGCGATCGGCGTGCGCGTCAACTCGATCGCTCCGGGACTGTTCAACACCCCGATGGCGCAGTTTCTGAGCCCGAAGGCGATCGAATCGCTGTTGGCGGCGGTCGAGTTCCCGAAGCGCTTCGGCGACATGGCCGAGTTCGCCAGCCTGTGCGCGTACCTCTGTGAAAACGCGTATCTGAATGGCGAGTGCATCCGGCTCGACGCGGCCGCGCGCGTACGCGCGCGCTGATCCCATGACCCACGCGACGCGGGCAACCAGGTTGCAGCCTCGATCAGCCAAAGCGCGTTGGGCGGGCACCGCGCCGGATCGCGACGAGCAGCAGTCCGTGAAAAAACGCGCGATTCTGCGTAACGCGGCCGCGCTGTTTCGCGAGCGAGGCTACGAGCGCACCCGCCTGGACGACATCGCGCAAGCGCTCAACGTCACCAAGCCCACGCTGTACTACTACGTCAAGAACAAGGAAGACATCCTGGTCGAGATCCAGCAGACGGGTTTCGACGAAATCATGGAGGAGTTGATCGCACTCGGCGGAGGCGCGCAGAGCGGCGCCGACGTCCTGCGCCGTGTCGTCGCGCGCTACGCGAGCTGGATCACCGGCGAATTCGGCGTGTGCGTCGCCCGGCACTTCCTGATCACGCTGACCCCGCATAACCTCGCCAGGCTCCGGAAGGCACGCCGTACAATCGAACGCAAGATCCGCGAGACGATCGCGCGTGGCATCGACGATCGGTCGCTGCGGCCGTGCGAGCCATGGATCGTCGCGAGCGCGATTGTCGGCGCGATGAACTGGATGGCGTTCTGGTACGAGGCCGGACCCACCCGCAGGAGCGCTGCCGAACTCGGCGACGCCTATTTCGACCTGCTCATCGAAGGCATCGGCGCGCGCGATGACCGCGCAGGCGCGAGCCGGGCGTCACGGAACAAGCCACCGGCAGCGAAAAGGCGCATCGGCAAGGCGGGTAGTCAATCATGAGTGTGCTTGCGGGTGTGAAGGTACTCGAAGTCGAGGGCATCGGCCCTGGACCTTTCTGCGCGATGCTGCTTGCCGACCTTGGGGCGGAGGTCGTCCTGGTGCAGCGCACGCGATCGACCGGCGACATCTCCGACCTGGGTGGGGCCGCAATCCAGCATCGTGGCAAACGTTCAGTCGCGCTCGACCTCAAGTCGCCGCAGGGGGTGCAGGTGGCGCTGCAACTCGCCGGGCAGGCCGACTGCCTGGTCGAGGGAATGCGCCCGGGCGTGATGGAGCGCCTCGGGCTCGGTCCCGAGGCCTGCCGGGCGCGCAACCCGCGTCTGGTGTACGGCCGCATGACCGGATGGGGGCAGACCGGTCCGTTGGCGCATGCGGCCGGCCACGACCTGAACTATCTCGGGCTGTCGGGTGCACTGTGGTATGCGAGTCCTGCCGGAACCCCACCGTACACGCCGCCCACGGTGGTCGGCGATGTCGCGGGAGGGGCACTCTATCTCGCGATCGGCCTGCTGGCCGGAATTCTGAACGCGCGCGCGACGGGCCGCGGGCAGGTCATCGACGCGGCGATCGTAGACGGCGCGGCCCACATGCTGAATCTGCTTTTCGCGCTGCGTGCCTCGGGACGCCTTGCGATCGAGCGAGGCGCCAGCATCATCGACGGCTCGCACTGGTCGTCCACGTACCGTTGCGCCGACGGCCGCTTCGTCGCGGTGCAGTCGCTCGAACCCGGGTTCTACGCCGTGTTGCTCGAGCGGCTCGGCCTGGCCGCGGATCCGGACTTTGCCCGGCAGTACGATCCCGGCAGCTGGCCGCAGGCGAGGCAACGATTTGCCGAACTGTTTGCGACGCGAACGCGTGACGAGTGGTGTGTGCTGCTCGAAGGCAGCGACGCGTGTTTCGCTCCCGTGCTCGATCCCGAGGAGGCCGCCCGGCATCCGCACAATGTCGCGCGCGGGGTGTTCTCCACCCGCGACGCCATGCTGCAGGCCAATCCGGCGCCTCGCTTCTCGAATTCACCGCCGCCGCAGGCGAGGCCCGTTCCACTGCGAGGCGAGCACACGCGTGAAGTGCTGCGTCAGACCGGCATCGACGAGGCGCAAGTGCGCGACCTGATCGCGTCGGGCGCGGTCGCCTGCGCGAAATGACATCGGTCTTCCGGGGCGCTCCGCACTCGACTGAGCGCGTTGCTCGCGCAGCGGACTCGCGCCGCGCGATTGCTGCGCAGCGTCATGTCGTTGTCATTGCGCAAGCGTTTTCCCGATTGTCGTTGCTCAAGCGTTCTACCGGACGGTAACATCGCGCGGGCCAATTAACGGAGGAACCGATGGGACTGCGTGACTTCACCCTGTCCGACGTCATCGATCGCAATGCCGAGGTGCACGGCGAACGGCTTGCATTCGTTGCCGACGGGCAGCGCATCAGCCATCGCGAATACAGGCTGCGGGTCGAACGTCTTGCCGCCGCTCTGGCGGGCATCGGGCTGGTCGCTGGCGAGCGCGTCGCGGTGCTGGCGCAAAACTGTCTCGCGTACGTCGAGCTGTATGGCGCCGCGGCGCGTCTCGGCCTGATCCTGGTCCCGGTGAACTGGCGCCTCAGTGCCGAAGAGATTGCCCACGTGATCACCGACACCACGCCGAAAGCGATCGTCGCGGGCGCGGAATACCTGGCGATCATAGAAGGGGCGCGCGACAGGTTTCCGTTTGTCGAGCGTTTTTTTTCGCTGGGTGGGACTGCCGGTGTTTTCGGCGCCTTCGAAGATCTGGCGCGCGCAGGCGCGGGCACACGCGCACCGGCTTCCGAGTGCTCTCGCGACAGCGGCTTCGTGATCATGCACACGGCGGCGGTGGCTGGCCGGCCGCGCGGTGCGCTGCTGTCGCACGGCGGACTTCTGGCCGCGAACCTGCAACTCGCCGGCTCCTGGAATCTGTCGGCGCAAGACGTGCACCTCGCGGTGCTGCCGCTGTTTCACGCGTCCGGGCTCGGCCTGATGCTGGCAGTGCAGCAGGCAGGAGGCGCCACGGTGGTGTTGCCGCGATTCGATCCGCAAGCGGTGTTGCAGGCAATCAGTGCCGAAAAGGTCAGCGTGTTCGCGGAGTTCCCGCCGATGCTGGGCACCCTGCTCGACAAGACGGCCAAGGATGGCGGTGACTTATCGAGCCTGCGCCACCTCACCGGGCTCGATACCCCGGATACGATCAGCCGCTTCGAAGCCGTGTGTCCGTCGGCGCGCTTCTGGGCAGCCTACGGGCAGTGCGAGTTGTCGGGCCTGGTC
Source organism: Betaproteobacteria bacterium (assembly GCA_016195915.1). GTDB lineage: Bacteria > Pseudomonadota > Gammaproteobacteria > Burkholderiales > SG8-39 > JADGRQ01. The sequence continues at coordinate 48,419 of JACPYS010000033.1, forward strand.
ACCATCGCCCCGTTCCGCGAACGGCCCGGGTCGGCCGGCAAGCCGGCGATGCTCAACCGTGTGTTTGTCGTCGATGAGTTGGACCGGCCGCTGCCGGCAGGCCAAACCGGCGAAATCGTCGTGCGCGGACCATTGGTGTTCAGTGGTTACTGGAACTGCGATACCGACAACGCATTCACGTTTCGCAATGGATGGCACCACACCGGCGACATGGGGCGTTTCGACGCAGACGGTTACCTGTGGTACGGCGGGCGTTCGCCAGCGAAGGAGCTGATCAAGCCGGGTGGCGAAAACGTCTACCCCGCGGAGGTCGAGAAAGCGCTGCTCGAGCACCCGGCCGTCGCCGAGGCGGCGGTATTCGGCGTACCCGATGCGCAGTGGGGCGAGGCGATCAAGGCGGTGTGTGTCTGCCGCGAGGGGCAGACGGTTGCGGCCGCGGAACTGATCGAGTTCGTCGGCGAGCGGATCGCGCGCTTCAAGCGGCCCAAACATCTGGTGTTCGCCGCCGCGCTGCCGAAGAACGCCCAGGGGTTGCTCGACCGCGCCCGGGTCAAACAGGATTTCGCCCGTGCCTGATGTGGCTGCGGTGTCCGAATCGGCCGCGATGCCGGCCCGGTCCGCGGCGCCGATCATACGGGTTGATGGGATCACGCTGCGTTTCGGCGGAGTCACCGCGCTCGCGGACGTCTCGTTCGAAATCGGCGCCAGCGAAATCCACGCGATCATCGGCCCCAACGGCGCCGGCAAGAGCTGCACGCTCAATTGCCTGAATGGGTTCAACCTGCCGCAGCAGGGACGCTTGTTCCTGCGCGAGCAGGAAATCACCGGCTTCGCGCCGCACCGGATCGCGCGCCTCGGGGTTGGGCGCACGTTCCAGGGATTGCAACTGTTTGCCGGGCTTAGCGTGGTCGACAACCTCCTCACCGGCCGGCACCTGCACATGAAGACGGGCGCGCTGGAAGGTTTTATCTACCGCGGCTGGGCACACGCGGAAGAGCTGCGCGAGCGCCGCCGAGTCGAGGAGATCATCGACTTTCTCGAGATCAAGAATATCCGCCACAAGCTCGTCGGCTCGCTCAGCTACGGCCTGCGCAAGCGCGTCGACCTCGGACGCGCGCTGGCGATGGACCCGAAGGTGTTGCTGATGGACGAGCCGATGGCGGGCATGAATCTCGAGGAAAAGGAGGACATTGTGCGTTTCGTGATCGACATACGCGAAGCGCTCGACATCCCGATCGTGATCGTCGAACACGACATGCACGTCGTGATGGACATCGCCGACCGGATCACCGTGCTCGACTGGGGTCACGTGATCGCACGCGGAAATCCGCAGGCCATCAAGAGCGATCCGACGGTGATCAAGGCCTACCTGGGCGCAGAGGTACGTCGATGAGGATGCGCCGATGAGCCTGCCACAGCCGCTGCCGGGTTCGTGGGACGATTTCAATGCGATCCTGGACGCGGGTATCGATACGATACCGAAGCTGCTGCGCTATCAGGAGTCCCGTTTCCGCGAGCGCGTGCTGCACCGAAAGAAGGACTTCGGCATCTGGCAACGCTACACCTGGGGCGACGTCTACGGCCAGGTGCGCTCGCTCGCGATCGGACTGGCCGAACTCGGCGTCAAGCGCGGCGAGACGGTGGCGCTGGTCGGGGAGAACGAACCGCAGTTGTTCTGGAGCCAGTACGCGGCGCAATGCATCGGTGCAAAGGTGGTCTGCCTGTACCCGGACCTGACCGCCGCGCAAATGGAATACATCCTGCAACATTCTGAAGCGGTGGTCGTGATCTGCGAAGATCAGGAGCAGGTGGACAAGGCACTGGAGCTCGAGCCGAAACTCGGCGCGGTGCACTCCATTGTCTGCTGGGACAACCGCGGCATGTGGACCTACCACCATCCGAAGCTGCTGTCGTTCGACGAGGTGCAAGCCAAAGGACGCGCGCGCATCGAACGGCTACCCGATGAATTCGACCAGGCGCTTGCCGCGGGAAAGGGCGACGACATCGCGGTGCTCAGTTACACCTCGGGCACCACCGGCCTGCCCAAGGCGTGCATCCTGACCCACCGCTACCTGCTCGAAACCCCCGCGCGCATGTTCGGCGCAGTGCGCTTCAAGCCGTTCACACAGTATCTTTCCTACATCTCGCCGGCGTGGGGTGCGGAGCAGTACTTCGGCCTGACGCTCGGCCTGGTGGCGCCGTTCGTGGTCAATTTCCCCGAGGAGCCCGAAACGGTGCAGGACAATATCCGCGAGGTCGGTACCGAAGCGCTGATGCTCAGCCCGCGGCAGTGGGAAAGTCTTGCGGCCCTGGTCGAAGCCAAGATGATGGATGCCGGGCGCATCCGGCGCGCCTGCTACGAGGCCGCGATGAGCGTCGGGCGCCGCGTCAATCTGTCGCGATTGGCCGGCGGGCAGGTGAGCCTCGGGCGGCGATTTCTGTACGTGCTCGCGGACCTGGCCGTGTTGCGCCATCTGCGCGATTGTCTCGGGCTGCAGTCGGCCGAGATCGCGGTATCGGGCGGTTCGGGCATGGCGCCCGAGGTGTTTCGCTTCTTCCAGGCGATGGGCGTGCCGCTGAGAAACATCTACGGCGCGACGGAGGTCGGCCTGCTCACGTCGCACCAGGGTCATGCGTACGACCTCGAGACGGTTGGCTCCTGGCTGCCGGTGCACCCCAAGCTGGGTACACCGCTCGAATACCGGGTCAGCGACGATGGCGAACTGCAGGTGCGCGGCGGTATCGGCTTTAGCGGCTACTACAAGAACCCCGAAGCCACGGCGAAGAAGCTCGTCGACGGCTGGTACCGGACCGAAGACGCGGTGCATCTCACCGGGCACGGTGAACTCGTTTACCTGGAACGGACCGAGGATATGCGCCAGCTTGCCGACGGTCACAAGTACCCGCCACAGTTCATCGAGAACCGCCTGCGCTTCAGCCCCTTCATCAAGGACGCGATGACGCTGGGCGATACCGACAAACCGTTTGTCGCGGCGTTCATCAACATCGACTTGAGCACGCTCGGGCGCTGGGCCGAGCAGCGCGGCATCGGCTACACCTCGTTCACCGACCTTTCGCAGAACGCGGCGATACGTGAGCTGATCGGTCAGGAAATGCGCGGCGTCAACGATCTGCTGCCGGAAGGTTCGCGCGTGCGCCGCTTCATCAATCTGCCCAAGGAACTCGACCCGGACGAGGACGAATTGACCCGATCGCGCAAACTGCGCCGCAGGCACCTCGAGCAGAAGTATTCGATTTTCATCGATGCGATCTACTCCGGCGCACGCGAATTCAGCGCCACCGTGCCGATCAAGTACCAGGACGGACGCACCGGTACGCTGAACGCGACGGTGCACGTCAACGACCTCGATGTGCCCGCGGCGAGCCTCGCCGCGGCCAATGCGCAAGACCCAAGCTCGCGTCTGGCGGAGGCCGGCCATGACTAGCCTGCTATCGCAGGTGGCCAATGGTGCGCTGACGGGTTTGCTGTATGCGCTGGTTGCGATGAGCTTCGTGATCATCTATCGCTCGGCGCGGGTGTTCAACTTCGCGCAGGGCGAAATCGTCGTGGTCGGCGCCTTCCTGGTCTGGACCTTGATGTCGGCGTTCGACCTGCCGGTGTGGGCCGCGGTACCGCTGGCGCTGCTCGCGAGCGTGCTGCTCGGCGTGCTGATCGAGCGCGTGATCCTGCGGTCGCTGGTCGGCGAGGAGTTGTTCGCGTTCGTCATGGTCACGATCGGTCTGTTGATTTTCATCCGCGGGGTGGTGCTGGTCGCCTGGGGGCCCGAGGTGCGGTTCTTCCCGGCGGTGCTGCCGATGGCGGCGGTCAAGGTCGGAGCGCTGGTGTTCGACCGCGCGATGGTGATCGGCGGGGCGCTGACGCTGGTGGTCGCGGCCGCGATGTCCTGGTTTTTCAACCGCACCCAGCTCGGCCTGGAGATGACCGCCGTCGCCGAAGACCACCAGACCGCGCTGTCGCTGGGCATCCCGGTCACGCGCTCGATCGCGGTGGCCTGGGGCATCAGCGGACTGCTCTCGACCGTGGCCGCGATCATCTTCCTCAATGGCAAGGGCATGACGTTCCTCGCTTCGGACATCGGTTTCGCGGCGCTGCCGGTGGCGCTGCTTGCCGGTCTCGAATCCATCGGCGGGGTCGTGTTGGGCGGCCTCATCGTCGGCATCGCGCTGGGCCTCGCCTCCTATTTCCTCGACCCGATCTTCAACGGCGGCGTCGCCGCCGTTTTTCCGTTCGTGATCATGGTCATCGTCCTGCTGATCCGTCCCACCGGGCTGTTCGGCTGGAAAACCATCGAAAGGATCTAGCCGCATGACCTTGCCGGGCGGCGTGCACGCTGAAACGTATGCGCAGGACCGCGCCTTGATCCGGACGCCTTGGCAGTGGCTGTGGTTCGCCGCGTTCGTTGCGGTACTGCTGCTGCTGCCCTTCCTTCGCCCCGGCGGCGCCGTCGGGATTGCCACGGTCATCGGCATTACCCTGATCGCGGTGCTGGGTCTGCAGCTGACCTCGGGTTGCGCGGGACAGATCAACATGGGGCAGTCGGCGTTCATGGGTGTCGGCGCCTACGCGGCAGGCGCGCTCGCGGTGCATCTGCACTGGTCGTTCCTGATGACGATTCCGATCGGCGGCATCAGCGCGGCCGTGTTCGGCGCGGTGTTCGGTCTCGCGGCGCTGCGCATCAAGGGTTTTTATCTGGCGCTCACGACCATCGCCGCGCAGTACATATTCACTTTTGCCATGCTCAAGCTGCCCAAGGAATGGTTCGGACAGTCGGAGGGGCTGCGCATGGATCCGGCCGTGCTCGGCTCCTTCGCGTTCGACACCGACAATCGCATTTACTACCTGGTGCTCGCGTTCGCGGCACTGATGACCTACGGCGCCTGGGGTCTGATGCGCAGCCGCACCGGTCGCGCGTTCATCGCCGTGCGCGACAACGACAACGCCGCCGAGGTGATCGGCATCAACGTGTTCTACTACAAGACGCTGGCGTTTTTCATCGGCGCTTTCTACGCCGGGGTCGCCGGCGCGCTGTGGGCGTACTACGTGCGCTACGTCCAGGCCGACCAGTTCACGCTGTGGCTGTCGGTCTGGTACGTTGGCATGCTGATCGTCGGCGGCATGGGCTCCATCCTGGGCGCCATCGTAGGAACCGTGGTCATCCGGCTGCTGCAGGAACTCATCACGGTGGTGGGCCCGCAAATCACCGACCTGCTGCCGACGCTCGGCGGCCAGTTCGTGTTCGCGGCGATGAACATGCTGCTCGGTGGCCTGATCATCGTATTCGTGATCTTCGAGCCCAGAGGGCTGGTACACCGATGGAACATTGTCAAGGAGAGCTACCGTATCTGGCCGTTCCCGCACTGATGCGGAGCACCGGTCAAGCGATGGGTACGAGCGAATCGGGAATGGACGATGCTACTTGAACTGACCAACGTCGAAGTCGTGTACAGCGACGTGATCCTCGTACTGAAAGGTGTAAACCTCTCGGTCGCGGAAGGGCATATCGTCGCGCTGCTGGGCGCCAACGGCGCGGGCAAGACCACCACGCTGAAGGCGATCTCCGGGCTGTTGCGATCCGAGGACGGCGAGGTCACGAGCGGCAGCATCCAGTTCCAGGGAGTGCCGATCCACACCGAAGAGCCGCAGAACCTGGTGCGCCGCGGCCTGGTGCAGGTGGTCGAAGGCCGCAGGATCCTGCCGCACATGACGGTCGAACAAAATCTCCTGGTCGGGAGCAAGGTGCTCAAGGACCGCGCCGAACGCCGGCAGGTGCTCGACAAGGTCTATGGCTATTTTCCGAAGCTCGTGAACCTGCGCGCACGCGTCTCGGGCTACCTCTCAGGGGGCGAGCAGCAAATGCTGGTGATCGGGCGGGCGCTGATGGCCAGGCCGCGGCTGATCCTGCTCGACGAACCATCGCTCGGACTCGCGCCGATGATCGTCACCGAGATTTTCGAGTTGGTCGAGAGCTTGCGGAGGCAGGAAGGCATTGCGTTCCTGGTGGTCGAGCAGAACGCCAATGTGGCCCTCGCGGTCGCCGACCACGGCTACGTGATGGAAAACGGGCGGATCGTGTTGTACGGGACCGGGCCAGAGCTGCGCGAGAACGAGGACATCAAGGAGTTCTACCTCGGCATGAGCATTTCGGGGCACGGCAAGAGTTTCAAGGACGTGAAGCACTACAAGCGTCGCAAGCGTTGGCTGGGATAACCATTTTTTGAGGAGACAGCGATGGTAACGATTTGGCGTGGAGTTTCGAAGACAGTCGTGATGCTGGCGCTCGCGGCGGCCGCAACCGCGGCAACGGCACAGACCGAGTACAAGGTACCGGGACTCCTCGATTTCTCCGGGCCCTTCGCGGACCTGGGCAAGCAGATGATGGCGCGCGGCGCGGTGCTCAAGTGGTGGAACGATAACGACGGCAAGAAACTCGGCGTCAAGCTTAGCTTGAAGGAGTACGACACCCGCTACGACGGCACCGTCGTGGCCAGCATGTGGCCCGGCATTCTCGCCGAGATGAAACCGATCATCGCGCTCGGGCTGGGCGGCGCGGATCTGAATGCACTGCAGCAGCGGCTGCCCAACGACAAGGTGCCGGTCATTTACGCGCCGCCCGGCTACGGCTTCGGCTGGCATCCGAACCAGTGGGTATTCAACGCTCGCGCCACCTACGTGCACGAGTGGACGACCGCGTTGGTCTGGTATGCCGCGCAGAATCCGCAGAAGCGGCCGTTAAAGGTCGCATTCATGTCGTCGCAGGCGTCGCCGGCCTATGTCGACCTCGTCAAGGGCATCGACAAGTACATCAAGACCGTGCTCGAGCCCAAGGGCACCGCGACGGTGGTGATCACCGAGTGGATCGAGGCGCAGCCTGTCGACCTGTCCAGTCAGATGAAGAAAGTCATCGATGCGAAGGCCGACATCATCATCGGCACTGCAAATACGACGATGGCCGCTGCCGCGATGCGCGCGATGCAGCTGCACGGCGTCAACATCCCGACCCTTGCCGCGCCGTGGCACACCATCTGGCCACTCGCGCAGGCGATGAAGAGCTACGTACCCTGGGAAGGCCATTTGGTGGTCACAGGTATCGCCTCGACCGCCGAGAAGAACTCCAAAGCCTGGGAGTTCTACCAGGCGCTGGCCAAGGGTTATGGGCTGCCTGCAGAGTGGAATCCGCTGAACCTGCTGGGCATCAGCCAGGGGCTGCTGGCGGTGCGCGCCGTCGAGCACGCCGCAAAGAAGGTCGGCGGTGACAAGCTCACCGGCGCCGCAGTCTACGAGGCGCTGACCACCGGCTCATTCACCGAAGACGAACTGATGGGCATCCTGCCGACGTTGACGTACACCAAGGATGCGCCGTTTCCCCTGAAGGGCGGCAAAGTGCGCATCGAGTGGGTCAAGGACGGCAAGTACCAGCTGGCAACGCCGAACTGGCTGACGATGCCAACCGACGTGACCAAGTGGTAGATCGCGGCCGGTAGATAACGGCGACCCAGGCGGCCGCGGGAGGCATCGCATGCAGGAAGTCTATATTGTCGGGGTCGGAATGACGCCTTTCGGGCGTCATCTCGATCAGACCGAGAAACAGCTGACCGCGCAGGCAGTAGAAGAAGCGCTGCGCGATGCCGCGTGCGACCGGAAAGCGGTCGGCGCGGCGTTCTATGGCAACTGCGGGCAGGGATACATGCAGGGCCAGCACTTCATCCGCGGCCAGGTCGCGCTGTTGCCGCTGGGCCTGCAGGGCATCCCGGTGACCAATGTAGAGAACGCGTGCGCAACCGCGAGCACGGCTTTCCACATGGCGGTCGCCTACGTCCGCTCAGGCAGCGCCGATGTCGCGCTGGCAGTCGGCACCGAGAAGATGTACTCGACCGACCGCGCGAAGATGTTCGGGGTGTTCGATTCCGGCTGGGACCTGGAGCTCGTAGAGCAGACGCGCAGCCGCTTCATTGCCATGGGCGAAGGCGTCGAACCGCCCGCGGGGTCGACCTCGAGCAAACCTTACAGCCCGTTCATGGACGTTTATGCAGGCTTCTCGCGCCGCTATATGAAGCGCTTCGGCATCACGCAGCGGCAACTGGCGCTGATCGCGGCAAAGAATCACACGCACTCGGTGCACAATCCGCGCTCGCAGTTTCGCGCGGCCATGAGCACCGACGAGGTGCTGGCGGCCCCGCCGATCACCTACCCGCTGACGCTGCCGATGTGTTCGCCGATCTCCGATGGCTCGGCCGCGGCGATCGTCTGCACTGGTGAGGCGCTGTCGCGTTACGGCTTCGATCGCAAGCGCGCGGTTCGCGTGCTCGCCAGCGTGATGCGATCTGCCTCGGAACGCGATGTCGACGATCTCGAACACCACCTCACCCGGCTGGCCGCGAACACCGCCTACGAACAGGCGGGTCTCGGCCCGCAGGACATCCAGGTCGCCGAGGTACACGACGCGACTTCGATGGGAGAGCTGATGCAGACCGAAATGCTCGGCTTTTGCGGATTCGGCGAAGGCGGCGAGTTTGCCGAATCGGGCGCGACCAGCCTCGGCGGCCGCATTCCGGTCAATACTTCGGGCGGTCTTGAGTCCAAGGGACACCCGATCGGTGCGACCGGCCTCGGGCAGATCTACGAACTGGTCGGCCAGTTGCGCGGCGAGTGCGGGGCACGGCAGGTCGAGGGCGCGCGCGTCGCGATGCAGGAGAATGGCGGCGGCATCTGGGGCATCGAAGAGTCTGCGGCTCACGTCGGCATTTACGCCGCTGGCTGATCTGTTTCGCTGCGGCACGCCGCGCAGGAACTTCCGTAGGCGATAATCGCCGGGTCATGAAGCGCAAAGACCTTACCCGGCTGCAGGTTTTGACCATCCTCGGCGGTGCCGCGGTCATGCTCTCGCTTGCGATGGGCATGCGACAGAGCTGGGGCCTGTTTCAGCCGCAGCTGATCCGGGACATTGGCATCACCGCGGCGGACTTCTCGCTCGCAATCGCGATACAGAACATCGTTTGGGGACTGACGCAGCCCTTCGCAGGCGCAATGGCCGACAAGCACGGCGCCCGCCCGGTGGCGCTCTCCGGCGTGGTGATCTACGGCGCGGGAATCGTGACCAGCATCTATGCAAGCTCGGCGCTCGCCTTCACGCTCGGCGCCGGGCTGTGCATCGGGCTCGCGCTCTCGTGCACCGCCTCGAGCATCGCGATGAACGTGACGGCGCGCGCCGTGTCGCCCGCGCGCACCAGCCTCGCGATGGGCAGCGTGTCGGCGATCGGTTCGCTCGGCCTCACGCTCGCGTCGCCCATGGCGCAGGCGCTTATCACCACCAGCGGCTGGCAGGTGGCGCTGGTGGGGTTTCTCGGCCTGGTGGCGGTGATGCTGCCCGCGGCGTTCCTCGCTGGCGGCGCAGACAAGCTCGCGCACGACACCGGGACCGGCGCCTACCAGAGCGTCGGCGACGCGGTGCGCGAGGCGATGCGACATCCAGGTTATCTGGTGCTCGCGACCGCGTTCTTCGTGTGCGGCCTGCAGCTCGTGTTCATCACCACGCACCTGCCGACCTATCTCGACATCTGCGGCATCGATCCCTCGGTAGGCGCGAACGCGCTTGCGCTGATCGGCCTGTTCAACGTGATCGGGTCTTACCTGTTCGGCTGGCTCGGCGGAATCTATTCCAAGCGCGTGCTGCTCGGCGGCATCTACGTACTGCGCTCGCTGTTCATCACGGCGTACTTCCTCGTTCCGCCGACGCCGACATCGACGCTCGTGTTCGCGGCCGCCATGGGCACGCTGTGGCTGGGCGTGATCCCGCTGGTGAGCGGGCTCGTCATTCACCTGTTCGGCCTGCGCTACATGGCGACGCTCTCGGGCGTCGCCTTCTTCAGCCACCAGGTCGGTTCGTTCATCGGCGCCTGGGGCGGCGGACTGATCTACAGCACGCTCGGCAACTACGACCGCGCCTGGCAGGCCGCGGTCGTGATCGGCATCACGGCCGGTGTGTTCCAGATGATGATGAACGTGAAGCCCACGCCGCGTGTGATGGCCGAGCGTTCCAACACCTTGATGGCGGCATAGCCGCAGCCTCAGTCTTGCGCGACGCTTCGGCGAACAGAGTCAAATGGCCTTCGCAGAGGATGATCCCCTGGGCCGCAACCGTGTCCGGTTCTTCCTGCGCTGATTCGCGTTTGCATTGCACTCCAGCGCACGCTGCTCGGGCCGACGGCGTGAAAGACCGATCTTCCCCATCAGTCGCCAGACATGAACCTCGCTAAAATGAACGCCGAACCGTCGTTCGATAAACAGCTGCACCCGTTTGAGCGTCCACACCGGAGTGCCAAACCCGTGCGCGACGGGACCTTCGAGCAGGGCCAGCTTCAAGTGCGACAACTCATCGGCACCAATCCGGGGTGGCCGTCCGCTCCTGCTCAATGGACGCAGGGTACCGGTCCCTTCGGATTCGAGCACCGCGCGCCAACGGTATACGGTTTGACGCGATGCTCCGACCATGGCCGCGACCTGCACCGGTGCAAGTCCCAGCCGCAGAAGTCGCGCCGCGTGCAGCTTCCGCTTCGCTCCGGTATCGTCTCCAAACCTGGGGTTCATGTCCTGACGCCGATATCGTGCCGGCCAGCACGGATTAGCCGCATCTCGGGGGCGCGGTTGGGGCATCGCTAATGACGTAACTCGTGCCCCGGTTCGTGGCCTCCATCGTGGTCGAAGCGCGGGCAGCGAACCCGGTTCTCGGATCTACCTGCCCTTGAGCGAAGCATAGTAAGCAGCCACATTCGCCGTGTCTTCCTCGCTGAGCTTGCTCGCGAGCGCCTTCATGATCGCATTCTTGCGCTTGCCCGATTTGTAGTCCTTCATCGCTTGCACGAACTCGTCTACCGGTTTGCCCGCCAACGGCGCGTAGGGATCCTTCCCCTCGCCGTTTGCGCCATGGCATCCGGCGCAGGCGTCCGCCTTGGCCTTGCCTGCCGAAGCATCCCCGCCTGCTTGCGCGGTGCCGAACATGATGAGCAACGCAGAAAATGCTGCGGTCCGAAGCGTGAATTTCACGTTCTGCCTCCCCTGTCGAGACTGACGATTGTTGATCTCATTGCATTACGTTGCACGTGATCTTTTGCGCGAGCGCGACATCGACGATCGTAGCGGTCTTAAGCGGCAGGTTGCCATTGCATATCGTCTTCCATTGCGGATTGATGGCGTCGCTCCGTTCGTTGTTCTGCACCTCGTATGCGAGCGAGTATGTGCCCATCGGCACGAATTCTTTCGCGCCCGACGCGTGCTGGGTCCACGCACCGGGCTGACCGTCGACGATGAGCCGCCCTCTGAAGTCGAGCGGATTGATCATTACCGCGCGACTGCCGCTCAGGCTGAATGTGACGGTGCCCGGACGTGTTCCACCGGGCGTGGGCGCGGCAGTCTTCGCGGTAGGCTTGGACGCAGCACCGCCCAGGGCGTTGATATAGGACTCGTCGGCGCGGTCGAAGGCGTCTTGCGCCCTGATGAGGTCCGCCTTCGCCTTGTCGCGAGCAGTACGCGCCGCATCGATGGATTGCGCGGCCGCATCGAGGCAGATTGCCGGCACGGCAAGCAGGCAAAGCAGCAGCGCTCGAAATCGGGATTGCATGTGTCACCCTCTGATTGGACGAGCTTGTACTCGCTGGAAGTGGACTCAGAACCCGAACATCACGCGGAACGTGAACCCATTGTCGGTGAGTCGCGCCGGCGTGGTGGCGACTCCGAGGGTCGGGATTAGCGCACCTGTTGCCGTGTCGTCGAATTTGTGGCTCCGGAACTCGGCGATCAGCTTGATGTTTTGCTCATAGAGGTGCTGCCAGCCAATAACGTAGTCGCGCTCCTTCGGGGTCGACCTTGTGATTCCGGTGTTGCCATTGACAGTCAAACCCGTATCGTCGAAAGCGCCGCCCTTGAGCCAGTCGTAACGACCGTAGAGCATCGTATTTTTCGACACCTGCCAATTGAGTTGGTTGAACCCGCCCCGCCATTTGAATTCGCGACCGAATCCAGTGGGATTGCTCTCGCGGTTGTACATGAATTGGTTCTCGAGCGAGACAGGAATACCCGCGGGCGCGAGGCTCAGCGTGAAGTCCGGCCCCCACCGGTTGACTTTATTGGCGTTCTGGCTTCCGGACATGATTCCCGTAGCGCTCGAATTGCCCGCGCCCAACGAGCCCGTGTTGCGAAGCGCGTCGCTGTAGGAGTCGGTACTGCGGAAGCCGAATAGGCCGAGCGACTGGTTGAAATAGCGCATCACCCAGCGACCGTACAGGTCCTTGCTGGCGTTGTCAGCGGCCCTATTGTTGCGGCCGTTGGTCATGCCAAGGTGGTACTCTGCCCAGAACGTTTCCCTCTTCGCCGTGTCGCTAACCGGCTTCCCGAATGTGAGCATACCGTTCGCCTCGGCCATGACCTGCGGCTCGCTCAACCTAAAGAGGAAATCGTTGGGATCCCCGCCCACGACATCGTTTACCCTTCTCGGACTGATCAGACTTAGGGCCGTCCGCTCATAGATGAGGTACTGATTGACGGACAGACGTACCTTGCCCGCTGCGTAGGCCGTCGGAAGATGGGTGATGCCGGCAAGGAGGTTGACGCTATCGCGCGGCAAGCTGTTTCCGAAAAGGTTGTTCCACCAGAACTTCGCCACCTCGAAGGTCGGCGATTCGGTGTTGAATTTGACCTGGCGTCCGGGGTTGGTGTTGTATCTCGCTTCGAAATTACCTGTCGGCGTGAACTCCCACGCCCGCGTCTCGTACATAGGAAATTCGACAAAACCTGAGAAATGCTGCCCGACCGGCGACGTCATGAAGATGCTGGCATCCTCGAGGGCGAGACTCGTCCCCTTCGAGGTGACATTTGAGCCGCCGGCTCCGGTGACTTGGCGTTTTTCCGTTCGGGAATCGATTCCCACGCCGGTGATGAATGACAGGGGAAGCGTTGACGGAATGGTGACCCCCTTCGCGACTTCGGTGTCTTCGACGATCGGAGTCAGGTTCTGGCCGAAAATCGCGCGGTAGCCGCTAAGCCTGAACGTGACCCCCGCGGCGTTCAGGGCACCCCACATGGTGTGGCAACCTGAGCACTCCATGCCGTATCTGCGCGTATATGACGGTACCGCCCACGCGCTCTCGGTGAGGAGTGCAAGAAGCGTTGCAGTAAACACAGCATAGGCCGCGACGGTTCGTGCGAGCGATCCGGCGGACACCGCAAGTTTCAGTTTCATCCTATTCCCCTTAGCCGAAATACAAGAAATGGTCGCCATTCCTCATGCGCGAGTTGCCGTCTGAGCATCTCCGATTCGGCCGCGAGCACAACTGCGGCCAACATTACACACGCCGGGAATTTAGCTATGCGCAACTACTCGCAAACCCCATGCCATGCTCTGGGTTGCGAAATAATCGCGAGCGAACAGGGAGTTGGTATTCAGGAAACGGTTCGGCGGAAGAACTGTCGTCTCGACCACGAGACAGGTGTTACGAACCCGATACGAGTCCCAGCGGTTCGATGTGATTGTAGAAATTCTGCCGAGCGAGTCCGGCCAAACGAGCAGCCTCGGAAATATTCCCGCCGGCCAATTGAAGAAGATTCTTGAAGTATTCCCGCTCGAAGCCCTCTCGAGCTTCACGATACGGCAATGGCCGCGCGACTGGTATGGGGCTGCGGGCAAGACCGCCGGGCATCCCCAAGTCCGCCAGTGTAATCGGCCCTCCTCCATTGATTACCACGGCGCGTTCCACCGCATTGCGCAGTTCGCGCACGTTCCCGGTCCAGGGGGCCGTTTCCATGCTCGCAATTGCGTCCGCGCCAAATGGACCCACGCTCTTGCCAAACTTGCTGCGGAAGTGCTCCAGAAAGAGCAGCGCGAGCGGCATGATGTCCTCGGGACGCTCACGCAACGGCGGGAGGCGAATCGCAACAACGTTGATGCGATAGAAAAGATCGGTGCGAAAAGTGCCCGCTTTGACCTCGGCCTCCAGAGACCTATTGGTCGCGCATATCAGGCGGAAATCGCTTGATCGCTGTGCTGTGCTTCCGAGGCGGGTGAAGGTGTGCTCTTGCAGTACGCGCAGCAGACTGGCTTGAAGCTTTGGGCTCATGTCGGTGATTTCGTCGAGCAATAGCGTGCCGCCATCTGCCTCCTCGAAATACCCCGGCGTCGTTTTCCCCGCCCCGGTAAACGCACCTTTCTCGTAACCGAACAGCGAAGCCTCGAGGAGCGATTCGGACAGCGCACCACAGTTGATTTCCATCAACGGACCCTTGGCACGCCTGCTCAGTGCATGGATCTGCTTGGCGATTACCTCTTTCCCCGTGCCGCTCTCGCCTTCGATCAGGACTTTGGTGTCCAGCGGTGCCGCTTGCCGCGCCTGAGCAAGCACTCTTTCCATAACGGCGGAACGGCTGACGATGATTGGCCCGCCTGCGAAGGTTCCCAGTGTTTCACGCAAAGCGACGATCTCGCGGTAGGCGCGGTCCATCTCCAGCGCTCGGTCTATCACTGTCCGCAACTCATCCAGATTCGTGAAGGGTTTGGTCAAATAGTCGAACAGTCCGTCACGCACTGCTCGCATGGCATCTCGCACATCGGCAAACCCGGTAATGAGGATGGCCATCTGTTGCGGACGCTCGGCATGCATTTCCGCGAATAGATCCAAGCCGCTGCCATCGGGCAGTCGCTGGTCGAGGATGACAAGATTGAAATCGGATTCGTGAAATGCCCGCCGTGCATGGGCCACGTCGGCTGCCGTTTGCAAAGCGGTCTCGCCGGAACGCAGTAAACCTTCGAACAGACGCCGTGTGTAGGAATCATCGTCAACAAGCAGGATTTCCGTTTTCATTGGTTCACCTCGATGCCGGCAGCCAGATGACAAAGCGCGCACCGCCCCCTGGGTTGTTCCCCGCGTGAATACTGCCACCATGCTGGGCGACAATGTGTTGGGTAACCGAAAGCCCGAGGCCTGTGCCGCCGGAACGGGTCGTGAAGAACGGGGTAAATAGCCTAGCCGCCACTTCGGGCTTGATGCCCGAACCCCGATCGGACACGGCGATCCGGCAGCCCGGGACATCTTTGCTGTCGTCGTGCGCTAGTGACACCACCACCGGCCCCTTGGGCTCGGATAGGGCGGCGTTGTGAATCAAGTTAAAAAGGGCATGACGCATCAGCACGGGATCGGCGTCAAGCATCAGCGGATGATCCGGTGCCGCTAAGGTGACGTCGGGATGTCCGGCCATACTTTGTTGAAAAAAAATGATCGTCTCCCGAGTCAGCTCGTTCATGTCCGTCGGCTTCGGCTCGAAGCGCGAGACTTCGTTGAATTGCAACATGCGCTGAACGAACTCACGGCAGTCTTCTCCCGCTCTACGGACATTACCGAGCAATTCCCGTACCCGCTCCGGGTTATCCGCCTCGTGTTCCGCGAGTTCGGCAAGGTTGACTACGCCCACCAGCGGATTGTTGAGTTGGTGCGCAATTTCGCTCACCATCTGCCCCAGGGCCGAGAGCTTT
Organism: Betaproteobacteria bacterium; assembly: GCA_016195915.1. Classification (GTDB taxonomy): domain Bacteria; phylum Pseudomonadota; class Gammaproteobacteria; order Burkholderiales; family SG8-39; genus JADGRQ01. Next base: position 63,955 of record JACPYS010000033.1, read on the forward strand.
TCGACCCGCATGATGCGCTCGTGCTCGGCGCTCAATTTGATGAATCGCGATTCCGCCTCGCGTTGCCGGTGGTACACCGATTTGAACAGCCTGTTGAGGGAGACAAAAAGGATCACGCCGCCCAAGCCGGTGACCAGCCAAAGAAGGAGCCGGCCGTGGTTGATGGTGTCGTTCAGTTCTTGCGGAGAACGGTAGAGCGCAAAGACGCCGTTGACTTTGTCGCCCTCGGCGCCTGACGCGACGAGCGAAAAGGGCACGTAGAATTCGATAAGCGGCGTATGCGGCAGTTTCTCTACGTCGTTGAGGGATCGGTCTGCCGCGTTGAACATCGCCTGCACTTCACCCATCATCGCGCGGTCAAGATGTTCCGCGTGACTTGTTAGTTTGGTGCCGACCAGCTGCGGCTCGGTCGACCAAACTATCGTCTTGCCTGGACTAAATAACTTGACGAGCAAGACGCCTGAAAGGCCTTTAAGCGCTATAAAACTGTGATTCAAACGAAACTGCGGATAAAGCAACTTCTTTTCTGTAATTTCGTAAGTGAACGATTTCTGTCGCGTGGTTAAGTTTCACGATTTCATGGTCAGGTAGATTTTTGCGGTAGTCCATTCATCGTCGATTTCACTCAGCACGGCGCTGACCAATCGC